>WGMM01000002.1 GCA_016125085.1 bacterium | reverse complement strand
CAGGAGCCGATCGCACGCTTTCTGTAAGGTCGTCCAGTGGGGCGTTTTGAAAAGCCCGATGGCACTTCTCAGATCCGCCGAGTCGCGCAGCAGCCCATGAACGCCTCGATAATCGAGCTTCATGGAGCTTTTGAGGACCAGGCACGCGAAGATCTGATGCTGCGTGAACTTTTTAGGGCTGTTCACGTGCGAATAGGCTGGTAAAGCGTCGGCGGCGATTTCGAACGCCGTGACGAGAATGGCACGAGGGGATTTGCTGGTGATGCTCATGAATGATATTTTTGCCATAAATCCAGAATCCATCAAGGCTAAATCGTTGTTCTCTACAGAGCCGGACATTCTTCGTATCCGGCATCTCATTCTAGCCTATCCCTCATCAGGCCATTATGATACGTGCAGTCAGCATTCTCAAGTCATCGTCACACTCTTTGCTCGATCATGATTCGGGGCTCATCCCTAACCATGACGACCTCATCCAACTCACCGATTTCGCCCGTTGCGTGTTGTTCGACTCCAACAGCGACGGTATTCTCGATCCTGTCGCCTCGCCCTCGCGGACCCAGGCCTGGGACCTCGACGCGATAGGCAAGCGGCAGTCGCTCGCCACCAACGGCACCGGGCAGAGCCGCACGTACTACGCCCAGAATCAGGTCACCGGCGTGGGTTCCGCGACACTCGCTTCCGACGCCGAAGGTAGCTTGGTGAGCGACGAAGCCGCTGGGTATAAGTCGTTTGACTACTTGATCTTTGAGTTGCCGTGAAGCGAACGGGGCTGCCCCGGAACTTTCCTGGAAATCCAAATCGACTGCTGGTCAATTATTTCGCCCTTTCCGTTCGAAATCCACTATAACTTCCCCACAATGCGCGATAGCATAAAATTACCCTTAAGCCCGGGGGGCGTTACTCCGAGCCATCGCATTCGAAGGAGAACTCCGCGTGACAGTCTTCTCTCTTGCACTCATCCTGATTGGCCTCGGGGGCACGAACATGTCCGACGACTCCAAGCCCGCGCCTGACGCTCCGGCACAAACGCCCGCTCCCACCGATCAACCCGCCAAGCTCGAATCGATCGTTCTCGGCGGCGGCTGCTTCTGGTGCACCGAAGCCGTCTATGAAGAACTCCTGGGAGTCGAAAAAGTCACCAGCGGCTACGCCGGCGGACACGTTCCCAATCCCTCATACGAACAAGTCCTCTCCGGTATCACGGGCCATGCCGAAGTCATCGAAATCACTTACGACCCGGCCGTCATCAAGCCCGAAGACCTGCTGCACGTCTTCTTCACCATCCACGACCCCACCACGCTCAACCAGCAGGGGCCCGATTTCGGCACCCAATACCGCTCGGTCATTTTCGTTTCTAACGAACAAGAACGAGAGCGGGCGTTGAAAATCATGAAGGAAGTCGCCGACGCCAAAGTCTGGCGTAACCCGATCGTCACCACCATCGAACCCCTCCGAGCCTTCTACCCCGCCGAGGGCTACCATCAGGACTACTATCGCAAATTCAAGACCGCACGCGGCCCCGCTGTGCTCAAAATGAACGCGGGCTACTGCCGCGCGGTCATCGAACCCAAGGTCGCCAAGTTTCGCAAGAAATACGCCGAACACCTCAAAAAGAAACCAGCGAAACCCACCAAACCGTAATCGAAGCGCAAGGACCCAGGTCATGAGCCTGGGCCTTCTTATGTCAGGGAAGGAGAGAGGGGCAGGAGCAGAATAGGTTGCAAAGCTCACTTCGGAGCGATCGTGAATTTGTCGCCCGATTTGGTGGGGGCTTGCTGGCGGTTGCCGTTGCGAGGCACCTCGGTGGGCACGAATTCGACCGTCACCGCTTCGGGCTGGACACTGACGAGCATATGCCCGGGCGACGATTTCATGACACCGGTTTCATATCCGTACTGCTCTGCGGATCGTTCGGCATTGCCGCCGCCTGAGTGACCTGGCTGGGGGACGAGCACATAGGCGATGCCATCAAGTTCCTGCCGGGCGTAGAAATGGTCATGACCATGAAACACGGCTGATACCTTGTGTTTGACGAGCAGGTCGTGGATCGGCATGGCCCAATTGGGGCGACGTTTCGCGAATTCATCCGTTCCATCGGCCGATTTGCCGCCCCATTCGTAGAGCTGGGCCGCTTCGGCACCGCCGCGTGCCGAGCGGTCGAGACCGCCGACGAGGTGGTGGATGAAAACGAACTTGTATTTCGCTTTCGAAGTTTCCAGAGTCGATTTCAGCCAGCGGTATTGATCATCACCCAGGGTGCGGGCCCAATTGGCATCGGTTCCGGCATCGCCACGGCCACGTTCGTGAGTGGGCCAGAAGGGGTCGAGGGCGATGAGCAGGGCATCGCCCCACGTCCAGGCGTAATAATTCTGCAGGCGGCCGAGTGTGGGGTTAACGATCTCGTTGCCGGAATAGAACCGGTCCGGCTCGGGGTTGGGAAAGAGTTTCTTGCGGAGCGTGTTGGACCAACCTGGCATGCTTTCGGTCGTGCCATCGAATCGGTCGCCCCGTTCGCCGTCGTGATTGCCCAGCACGAAGAATAGCGGGCTGGAGCGCGCGACCTGGCCCAGAAAGTATCGCTGGGCCAGATATTGCGGCAGAGCGTCGCGGTGCTGGGGGAATTTGTCGGTCATGAAGGTGTCGCCCAGGTCGACGAAAAAGTCCGGCTTTTCGGATCGAATCTTTTCGAGCGATTGCATGTAGACTTCGGCCCGAGTTGCCTGGTCCAGATGCGAATCGGCCTGAATAGCGAAAGCGAAAGCACTGCCATGTTTACGGGCGGTGCGGAACGTATGGACCGATCGCATTTCGAAATCCGCCGCATCGTCTTGTTTCACGAGCAATTCATACTCGTATTCCTGATCGGGTGCGAGTTCAGCGAGAATCCATTCGGCAGGTTCGTTGGGTTGCAGTGATTTGCGAGAAGTCTCGAGTTGTTCGGTTTTGCCGGCGATTGAATATCGAAGATAAATCTCAATCGGTTTCTGGGCCATGACGCTGACCGTGACGGATGAGTCCGTCGGACGGCCGAGGATGATGTCGTAATCCCGGACCGGCGGTTCGATTTCGAAGCGATGTTCCGGGCCTTGTCTGGTACGGGCCTTGCTGTCCTCCTGGCCTTTCTTTTTGGCCTGACCCCTGCCTTCGGCTTTACGACGCGGTTTGCGAGCAGGATCGGCCGGGTTTTTCGAGTCCGAGGACTGGCGATCCCGTTCGGGATCCTGGGCCAGCGAAATACCTGAATCTGTCAGAAAAATCATCACGAACGCAGCGATTGTGGAAAACGTGACAGCCCGCCATTTCGAACTCATCGTATTCGAAATCGATTCGGTTTCGGACGGTTGTCCGTTAATTCGGGACGTACGATCGTTGCACACCATTTCGCTGGCTCCTTCGATGGTTCCTGATTTCGTTCGGATGACCGTTCCGGTCGAGACCTTATTCCGGCCGTTCGTAGAGAACTTTCATTTCAGCGCTGTCGAGCACCTTGCCGCGAATGGCGGCGAGCAGTTCGTCGCGTGTGACCTTGCCACCGCGAGCTTGAGGGGCCGGCTTTTCCGACAGTGCGTAAAGCGTGATTTTATATGTCTTTTCGCCAGGGCCGGCGGATCGGGGCGGGACGTAATCCTCACCCGGCTTCCAGGTCGCTCCCGTGGTGCCGATTTCGCTAGAATTCTTGGGCAGCGATCGGCTTGAGGCCGGGATATCCCAGAGAACCCAGTAGACTTTACGTTCGCCGTCGCGTGTGATGTGGTCCATAACCAGCGCGAAGCTCGCCGTTTTCGCCGGTGCTTCTTCCCAGCTGAGAGGCGGACTCACGCCCGCTCCATCGCCCGTGAATTCGAGCGGCATTTTCGAACCGCTGGCGAAAGCCGGACTTTTCAGCAGGAACTTGCCGGATCGGGGCGCGTCGATTTGCACGGAATCGTTCGGCTCCGGGTTGGGCTCTTCATTACGGGCATCGCCCTGGGGGCCGCCATTTTTCGCGGGCGGGTTGCGGTCGCCTTTCTTGCGAGGCTCATTCTTGCCTTGGGGGCCGCCTTTTTTGCGAGCGTCTTTTTTCTGCTGGTCCTTGCGTTTCGGCTGATCGCCCCTGTTCCTGCCGTCGCGGCGATACGTTTCCGTGCGAACGCCTTCGGTCCCTTCGTCGTACGAGAAATGGATCGATCCGTCTTCGCGGAAAGTGTAACGAACTCCGCGTTTGTCTCCGTTCAGGTCATATTTCACGACCATCGTTTTGTCATTCTGAGTGCGTTCGAAACCCGTGATCGTCGCACCCCGCAAGGGCGGCAGTGCCGGGCGGACGGGATCGGCATGCGGTTGCGGGTCGACCTGGCCGTCCCTTTCGGTCACTTCGCCGAAGAAGCCGCCGTTGAGGTAGGGATAATCTTTCGTCGAATGGTAATGGTATTTCCCCTCGGCATCCTTATGGCCGTTGAATTTGTCCAGATCCCTGGCGGGAGTGCCGTCGGTTTCGTCGAAGCCGAAGATCGGATAGCCGTCGAGGGCGTAGGCGATCGGTCGGCCCTTGCCGGCTTTATCCTGAAGGTGCGTGGGCGGCAGATGATAATGATAATCGTCGGCCCGGCCGCAGTGGCCGCCGAACTTGTCGAGTTCGCCGGCGAGATTCGTATCGGTGACGCCGTCGTTCTTGATTGGGTTGAAAATCGGAATGCCGTTGATTGCAAGGGCGATCGCGCCGCGGAAGAAATTGTCTTTCGCGGACATCGGTTTGCGGGCGGGAACAGGATAAAGTGGGATTCGCCATGCGTTCGTGCCCTTGTAATTCTGCGGAATGGGCACCTGCTGCTGCCAGGCCGTAATGCCGATCATCATTGGATGATCGGGCATGCCATCGGATTCGACGTAGAAGTAACGGTCGTCCCACCTGAGGCCGAGTGCCTTTTCGAAAGGCGCGAAGGCGGCTCGGAGGACATGTGCGGGAGAATCGTCAGGAAGGGCCTGTTCCGAACGGGAAACAAGCCGAAGTGGCACCCGATTCGCATTGATTTCTCTGATCCGGGCCATTTTCGCATCGACCCATTTTCTGTCGTTGCTCGAAAGCGTTTCGAAATCGAGCGAAATGACTTTGCCTTCTGTCGATCGCACGAAGACTTTGCCATCACGGGCGGCTTCGAAAACACCCTGGAACGTCAGTGTTCCCGCTTTCGTCGTCCAAATACGGGATTCGTGCATGTCCGCCGGGCCATGGCCACCTTCATGGGCGGCTGCCGAAACGGCGATGAAGAGGCAGAGAATCCATGAACAATGTCGAATCGGGTTCATCTCGGGTACTCCTACAGCTTTCGGGAACCGGCGAAGTCTCATCGGCCGCGTTTCTTCTTTTTGGAAGCGTCTTTGGCCCTGGGAGCGTCGGGGATCAAGTCGTTGAGATTTCGGAAGTCGATGCGGCTTTTGCCGTCGGGCGGTTTTGCGACTCTCAGCCGGAAAACGACGGTGTTGTCGAGAGCCAGGTCATCGGACCAGATGAATTTGGCGCCTTCGAAATCGTGTTCGAAGAAGGGGGCTTTCGGGGCGACATCTTCCAGGCTGAAAACCCGGGCTTGAGGCCACGAGGAATCGTCAAAATCCACAGCGTACCAGTTCGGAGGAATCGGAGTGTCCTCGACACGGGGATTCTTCGTGTCGCCGCCGAGCGGGCCCCGTGAGAAGGCTTTCGCCTTCCAGCGGGCATCGGTCACGGTGCCATCCGAGAATTTGAGGATAAATCCCCCGTCGCCGATATTGGTGTTCGCATATTCCATCCCGGTTTTCGGGTCGGCGTTGTCTTTCGCAAGAACGGCGATCGTCATCGGATAGGCTGGAAGCAGGTCGACGGCGATGACATTATGTGGGATGAATCGTATGGAATCGACAGCCACAAGTTCGCCGTTGACGTACATTTCGAACCAGTTGTCGGCATAGATCGTGGCGCGAATGGTGTCGTCCATCGAAGGTTTGCGGATCTGACTTGCTGCGTGGGCCATCCAGACGCAACCTCCGAGGCTCATCAGTAGAGTCACCATCGAAATGCCACGTTTCATTCCCGTATCCTCCTCTGGTTCGTGTCACTGAATGTCATTCAGGGGACTTCGACGGTTTATCCGTTTGACGTTTGCGGCGTTCTCCGCCCTTCTTCTTTGCCGGTGCGTCCTTCTCCCGGGCGGCACCGTTACCTTGCGGCCGCGCTGTTCGAGGGATCGATTCCATGAGTTGATTCACGATTTCCGGATGCTCGGAAGCGACGTCACGCGTCTCGTTCGGATCGGCTTCGATTTCGAAAAGAAGCGATTTTTCGCCACGGCCTGGCGAGATGAGTTTCCAGGGCGGAGAGAATACGGCGGTGTCACGGTAACCCATCACGAAGGGGGGCCGTTCTTTGGCTTTGCCCGATTTCAATGCGAGCCAGAGATCGACACCGTCCATGCCATCGGGCAATCCGGTCAGGATTCCGCAGGCGGAAGCCAGCGTCGGAAGAACATCGGCGACGTTCATGAACTGGACGCTGCGCTGGCCGGGATCGATCGTTCCCGGCCAGCGAATCAGCGCCGGCACCCGTAAGCCGCCTTCGAAAGTCGTACCCTTTTCGCCACGTAGCTCTCCGTTCGAAGCACCATTGGCAAGTTGACCGCCGTTGTCGCCGAAAAAGATTACGAGCGTGTCGCTGTCGATGCCATTCGAATCGATCGCTTTCATGATCCGGGCCACGGCTGAGTCCATGTGTTTGACATTCGCCATCAAAGTCGCTCTTTTGTCGCGTCTGTTGGTGTCGGGAGCTGAAGGTGGCGCTTGCAGCGGGCCGTGTACGGCATTGAAGGCGACATAGAGCAGGAATGGCTTTGTCGCATCTCTCGTTTCGATGAGTCGCACGGCTTCGTCAGCCATCAGATCGGTCGAAAAACCTTTTTCTTCGACAGGCTTGCCGTTTCGCTGCCAGTCAAGCTTCCCGAGGTCTTTCCGCTCGTGCGTGTAATAATCGATAGCGCCATGAAGGTGTCCGTAAAAGTGGTCGAAGCCTCGATTCTGCGGCAGATAATCAGGTGCGAACAAACTGTTGTCTTCCGATCCGCCGAGATGCCATTTGCCGACCATCCAGGTGGAATATCCGGCGGACTTAAACACCTGGGGCAGAGTCCTGTATTTCGAAGGCAGGCCGCTGCGATTGTTCACGCCGGTGCGGGTCGATGCGACGCCGGAGATCAGAGCCGCGCGGGTGACGCTGCAAATCGGATTGGCGTAGAATCGGTCAAGCCGGCATCCTTCGGCAGCCATGCGGTCAAGAGTCGGCGTTTTGATTTTCGGATCGTTCCATCCGATATCGCCGAAGCCATGGTCATCCGTCACGATGATGACGACGTTCGGGCGTTTCGACTCATCCGATTTCGAACTTGCTGCCGGAAGAAATGCAACCAGCGAGACGAGGATCGACCGCACTGCTTTTTCGTATCGCATCAGAGTTCCTCAATGACTTCACGGTCGCTCGTGTGATGGGACTGGTGGACGAAGAAATCGTCAGGCAACGGTTTCGAATCGATCAGATCGACAGCCACGCGCCTGGGGCCACCGCGGGCTTGCGGCAAGCCGTCGAAGATCATACGCCGGATCGAGCCTGAGGCTGGATCGTATGTCATTTCGAAAGAGCGAGGCCCGCGCGGGACACCAGGTTTGCGTGTGCCGGTGATCTTTCGGAGCCCGTCATCGGTAGAATTCGGTCCACTCAGGTCGTAGCTGCTTCGAAATCGATTCAAATCTCCGCGAACGTCCACGAACGGAAGGCCATGCTGATGGCCGGGAACTGGACCCCGGAATCTCTCGGGGTCAGGGCTGACTCGAACCGGTCCGTCCGGAGCAATCGCCCAGCTTGTCTGGCCATCGCTGCCGGTGAGGAATCGGCGGCCGTCCGGATATCGACGCTCAAGCATGTAACGATCCGGGTTACGTACGTAGAGAGACGCTCCGTCGATGGGGGGCTGCCTGTCAGGCTTCGAATCCGGATCCTGGTCAAGATTTCGAATTTCGTACCGGCGATCGGGACTCGTGTCGATTTTTGCGATCAGCCGGTCGATTTCCGTCGCGGCGTTCAGAGTTCGAGTGGAATTCCAAAGTGTCGAGAACACGAGGAACGCCACAGCCGCTGCGAGCATGCCCCAGACTCGAATTCGTCGGGTCACGGGTTTCCGATACGAACGGAGCTGTGATCCTGATATTTCAGGCTTTCCTCGTTCCGACGCACGCCCTGATCGAGCCATGTCGAAGAGCCGATCGTGCAGGTAAAGGGCTTCGGCGAATTCTCTGGCGAATTGCGGGTCGGTATTGATTCTGCGGTTCAGTTCGTCAACCTGGCCGCCGCTCAGGCGATCATCGAGGAAATCGTCGATGAGACGATCGTCGTCGGCACTCATGTGGCAGACCCCATTTCAGCCTTGCGGTTCATGCAGTCCCTCAGGCGGTCACGAATTCTCTGAAGGCTTTTGGCGACATGATTGGCCGTCATGCCCAGTCGATCGGCAATGGCGGCAGGCTTGAGATCTTCGTCGTATCGCAGCCGGCACATGTCGCGTGCCCGGCTTTCCAGGGCTTCCATGCATTCGCGGAGGTGCACGTAAAGTTGATCGTCGGCGAAGTCAGGTTCGGCCATGATCGATTGCAGGGAGTCGAGAGAATCCGTATCGAGCTGACTTCGATTACGGGTCGTACGGCGAAAATGGAGCCTCACCTGGTTCCGAGCGATTCCGATCGCCCACGCGGTGAAGTTCTGCGATGCGTCGAATCGGTCGATCGATTCGATCACTGCGATTGCCGTATCCTGCAGGATGTCATCCCGATCCTGAACATCGCGGACCTGAGCGCCGACGAAGGCCGAAACTCTCGGCAACGCGAGAGTCCAGAGCCGTGTCGCCATCCGTACCGAGTCGTTCACCGCAATGACCTCCAATTATTCGTTTCTCATGGAGGATTAACAGAACGGAAGAAATTATGACAAGGAACATAAAAGTGTCTCTCAAAATTCTGACGGGAGGATGACTTGCGAAGATGCCTCTCATCTGCCGGTGGTCGTTCAGCCGATTACGCCTGGCGATTGATTTGGGCATCGAGCGCAATCGATCTGTTCCGACTTTCGGCCGAGGTCATCTCTTGCCCATTTGCCGGTTGGCAGCGTTTATCGATCGCGCTGAGACGCACGTTTCGAAGCGACTTCGAGCCAGCGAATCAAAGTCCTACCAGGCTGATCAAGATGAACAGCGGAATGAGAATGCCCACGCTGTAGGCCATATAGCCGAAGAAGCTGGGCATTTTCACGCCGGACTGTTCGGCGATCGATTTGACCATGAAGTTGGGGCCGTTGCCGATGTAGGTGTTCGCGCCCATGAACACGGCGCCCAGCGAAATCGCTGCCAGCAAGTGTTCGGCCACATGACCGGCGCCCAGGGCCAGTTCGGTCATGCCTTGTGAGGTCGGCAGGGTTTTGGCGGTTTCGAGGAACACCAGATATGTCGGGGCGTTATCAAGGAAGCTGGAAAGGAAACCCGTCGCCCAGAAAAAGTCGGTCGGCTGGCTCAGTCCGAGGGAGGGCCCTTTGGCCTTGAGGATTTCCATGGGCACCTGCATCGTGACGAAAATGCCGAGGAACAGTGCAGCGACTTCGATAATGGCGTGATAATTGAAGTCGTTGGCCGAGCGGATGCCGCGTGGAGTCGCACCGAGCGAAATGGCGGCCAGTGTCAGCAGAACGACTTCACGCGCGTGGTGCGGGATCGTCCAGCCCAGCAACTGGCGATCGGGAACCAGAAATGCAACCGAGAGAACCATGAGGACCAGGATCGGAAAATTCACCTGACCACGAACCTTGGGTGGCAGCAGGATCGTTTTGTCCGCGATCAGGGCGCGATACGGCTCGGTGCGATAGATGGACCAGTCCCATACCCAATAGATCGCCAGGAGCGTGGCGACGCAGGCCAGCCAGAAGGGAAAAAGCCGCAATGTCCAGAGAAACGGCACGCCCTGAAGATAGCCGAGGAACAGAGGCGGATCGCCGATGGGCGTCAGCAGGCCGCCGATGTTCGAAACGAGGAAGATGAAAAAGACGACGGTGTGAGTGACTTTCGTGCGTTCCGAGTTGGTCTGGAGCAGCGGGCGGATCATCAGCATGCTCGCGCCCGTCGTACCGATCAGGCTGGCCAGGACGGCACCGATACCCAGCATGATCGTATTGTTGGTCGGGCTGGCGATCAGGTCAGCCTCGAACCTCAAGCCGCCAGCGGCGACATAGAGCGAAAACAGCAGGATGACGAACGGCGCGTAATCCTGCACAAGAGCGTGCTCAAGCACGGCACTGACGGCCTCCGACCCCGTGCCTGACCCATGAAAGCCGAATGAGCGTGAACCGTAATACGCCAGTACGACCAGTGCAAGGGCGATACTCAGAGACAGTTTGAAACTGTTCTTCTCCCAGGCGTGGGCGGTTTTGTGGTGAAGCGGGAAAAGGGCGATCGCGCCAAGGATCATCAGGAAGGGTGCGGTCCAGATCGGGTTCGGAATTTCGTGGGCGTGGTTCGCGGCGTCGTGGGCAGTATCAGCGGCCAGAGCGGAAAAGGCTGGCGTGAGGACCAGCGCAAGCGCGAAAACAGGGCGAAAACGCCGAATTCCAGGGAATGAAACCATCATGAATGTGCGGACTTTCCGGGAACGAGCCGGGCCATTGGAATTCAGGCCCAGGCTGAGCATCGATTTTCGCGTCGTCTTTCGGATTTTAGGGCATCCGCACGGCCACGTTCAAGGCGATTCGGCCGTGCGCGCACTCATAATCGACACAAGTGACGCCCGGAAAGTTTCTCAACCAGCGGCGAAAGGCTCGACCGGGGCGTGATGGAGCGTCGGTTTGGTATCGCCCCTAAGGCGGGCGATTTCGTGAGCGACACGCTCGACGTCGCCGGCGGTCGGAAGGGCTTCCAGCGACGTCACCGCCAGATGCCGGCCACCCGGCGGCAGGGAGATCACCCGCCCATGGGCTTTTTCGAAAGCCTTCGGATTCGGGTAATTCGTGGCCGGCTCCAGGCCCGTGACGTAGCCGTCATCATAGCCGGCCGTGTTCTTCCACAGGGTGAAGCACGGCAGCTGGCGCGTATCGAACCGCAAGGCCAGGCCCTTGTCGCCGTTTTTGTTCCGGAGCATCACGGTCGTATTCGAAGTTTCCGAGTCCGACTTCAGTCGGAAGAAAAAGGCCTGTTCGGCATAGCCGACGGTCGGTTCGTCGTAAACGTCGTAGCTGCGGATTCCGGCCGCGGCGGTTTTGTCGCGAGGGCAAACTTCTTCGGCAGCGGCGTCGAACGTGGCCCCGCCTTCGAGGAACGGGCGGCCGAAATTCCAGTGATAGAGAAGCTCGAGGTCGGCCTCGCGATTGCCCATGTTGATGATTTCGTCTTCGACTTCGATGCGGCGGGTGTCCTTCACCAGCGTGATCTTCGTGATCATCCGCAAGTTCATGCCGAACAGGCAGGTTTCGTCGACATGGCCTTCGACGGTCAGCCGGTCGGGCAATTCGTGCACGGCCAGATAATGGGCCGGGCGGTTGGCGATGACTCCGTGAAGGCCGATGGCGAAGGGGTCGGTCACCGGCGAAGGCGGGCCGTTTTGAGTGAGCCCGCAGCGGACCATCATTTCGTCGAACCCATCCAGCCAGCCCAGGCCGCCGAGGGCCGCCTGATTGACGAAGGACGGATGCACAGGGCCATCCTGCACAGGCGAGGCCCAGCCGATGACGGTGTCGCCCATACGGGCCTTCCACAGGCCCATGCCACGCGTAGGGATGATCGAAACGCAGAAGTGTCCGTCGGAGAGATCCAGAAGCTGCACGCCGTTACGTCGGCCGCCATGCAGGCTTTTCAGGCTGGCCGAAACGCCGCCCGGCGATTGGATGGATGCGTGGTCCGCGGCGATGTTTCGCGACAGGTCGGTCAGAATGGTGGTGGACATGTGCGTCGGGGCTCGCTGGTGGTCCATGGGTGCGTTTTCGTCTGTCGAGTACGCCTTCATCATACATTCCGGCGGCTTCTGCCGCGATCGTTCCGTGCGAAAGTGAGAAGCCGATCGCTTCGGATCGATGACGTCGTCATAATCTTGAAAGGGCGAGCCGATCGGGATTCGATTGACGATCTGTTCGGGGGCGATCCTGGAATGATGCTGGAGAATGCCGGAAATGTCGGGAATGCCACAGATGACGTCAGCCGCTTCGAATCCGCCCGCGGTGGGCTACGGCCTCTGGAAAGTGCCGAACGCCGATGCCGCTCGGATGACTTATGAATCGCTCGTTCGCGGCTATCGCCACCTGGATTGTGCCTCGGATTACGGCAACGAGGCCGAAGTCGGGCAGGGGATCGAGCGGGCTCTGAATGACGGCGTGATTCGCCGCGACGAGCTGTGGATCACGTCCAAACTCTGGAACACGTATCACCGCCGCGAACACGTGCGGCAGGCGTGCGAGAAGTCGATGCGGGACTTGCATGTCGACTCACTCGACCTGTATTTGATTCATTTTCCGATCGCGCTGGAATTCGTGCCTTTCGAATCGCGCTATCCGGCCGGCTGGATTTTTGACGAGAAGGCCGAACGGCCCTGCATGAAGGCCGCGCGTGTGCCGATCGCCGAAACCTGGGCCGCGATGGAAGATCTTGTCCGTGCCGGGCTGGTGCGGCACATCGGCGTGGCCAATTTCGGTGTTTCGCTATTGCGGGATCTGCTCAATTACGCGGCGATTCCGCCTGCGGTTCTGCAGGTGGAGCTGCATCCGTATCTGACGCAGGAAAAGCTGCTGCGGTTCTGCCGTAGGGCGAACATCTCCGTCACGGCCTTTTCACCGCTGGGGTCACCTTCGTACGTACCGCTGGGCATGGCCGGGCCAAATGAAAATGCCATGGATGAAGCGGTCGTCGTCGAAGCCGCACGGCGGCACCATAAATCGCCGGCCCAGGTGCTCTTGCGCTGGGGCGTGCAGCGCGGAACATCGGTCATACCCAAGACTTCGAATCCGGAACGGCTTACGGAGAATCTCGACATCTTCGACTTCGAATTGTCGGAAGCCGAAATGACGGCGATTTCGGCGCTCGACCGCAATCGGCGTTTCAACGACCCGGGCGTCTTCTGCGAAGCGGCCTTCGGGACGTTCTTTCCGATCTACGAATGAAGCGATTTCGAATCGGCCGCATGCCGAATCGTCAACCGTAAAAACCGTTCACGGCCGCGATCGCCTTATGCCAGCGGTCCATGGCGGATTTTCTCCACGCCTCGTCCCGCTCAGGGCGAAATCTCGCCTGGGCGGCCGTGTGGGTGGTGAAGGCGTCTTCCACGCTCGTCCACAACCCCGCACCCAGCCCGGCGAGCACACCCGCGCCCAGGGCCGTGGCCTCGCGCTGGAGGCTTCGGCGCAGCTCGAAACCGAGAATATCAGCCTGGAGCTGCAGGAACAGATCGGAGTCGGTCATGCCGCCGTCCACGCTCATGGCCGTGAGCGGCTTGCCGGTGTCGGCCGCGATGGCTTCGATCAGGTCGGCCACCTGATAGGCGACACCTTCAAGCGTGGCCCTGGCAAGGTCCGCGAGACCTGTCGCGCGTGTCAGCCCGAAGATCGTGCCGCGTGCTTCGGGGTTCCAGTAAGGGGCACCCAGGCCCGTGAGCGCGGGAACGAACAGGATGTCGTCCGACTCGGACTTTTTCGCCAGCGGATTGATCTCGGGCGATGCCCCGATGGCCTTGAGCCCATCGCGAAACCACTGGACGGCGGCACCGGCCACGAACACGCTGCCCTCAAGAGCGAACTGGGCCCGGCCGTCAGTCAGAGTGGCCGCACGAGTCGTAAGCAGGCCGTTGGCCGATCGCACGATCTTGTCGCCCGTATGTGAAACCAGAAACGCGCCCGTGCCGTAGGTGCACTTGGTCTGGCCGGATGCGACACACGCCTGGCCCACGCAACTGGCCTGCTGATCGCCCGCCACGCCCAGGATCGGCAAGCCATCGGGCAGCCAGCCAAGGCCGGAGGTCACGCCGTAATCGGCCACGCTGGGCAGAATTTCGGGCAAAATCGCCCGGGGCACGCCGAAGATGCTGCAAAGCTCGTCGTCCCATTCGCCTGAAGCCAGGTCCATAAGCATTGTCCGGCTGGCGTTGGTCACGTCGGTCACGTGCCGCTTGCCGCCAGTCAGCCGGTAGATGAGAAACGCATCGACCGTGCCGAAGAGGATCTCGCCGGCTTCAGCCCGCTGGCGGGTTCCGGTGACCTTATCGAGAATCCAGCCGATCTTGGTGCCTGAGAAGTAAGGATCAAGCTCCAGGCCTGTGCGGCTTCGCACCATTTCGCGGTGGCTCGCCAGCTTGCGGCAGGTGTCGGCTGTGCGGCGGTCCTGCCACACGATCGCCGGGGCCACGGGCTTGCTGGTGGCCTTGTCCCAAAGGATCGTCGTTTCCCGCTGGTTGGTGATGCCGATCGCCGCGATTCTGCCCGGGGCCACGCCGCTGTCAGCCAGTGCCGCGGCCACGGCCGAGGCGACCGATTCCCAGATTTCGTCGGGCGTTTGTTCGACCCAGCCGCTTTGCGGATATTGCAGGCGAATTTCGAACTGGCCCGAGCCGAGCGGCTGAGCCTGCTTGTCGAACACGATCGCCCGGGTGCTGGTGGTTCCCTGATCGATGACCAGAACGCAGTCGGAAGTGGTTGCTGCAGCCATGGGGTCAGGGCTCCTGTGGCGAGTTCGACCGGATTTCGTGTTCAGCGGGATCGCATCAGCCTAATGGCAATCGTCGGCGGGAACAAGCCCGCGCGGCGGTTTCAGGCAGGGGAAGACGTGATCGAACCACAAATGCCGATCATTCGCCCGCAATCGCCGCCCGAAACTCGTGATAAAGGTCGCGCATCGTTGTTTCGATCGGGATCTCGGCCTTCCAGCCCGTGTCGGCCAGAACCTTCGAGACGTCAGCCACCAGCAGCGGCAGGTCGACGCCCCGCAGCTTCGCCGGGTCGACCTTCTGCGGCAGGGCATGGCCCGAGATCGCCCGCAGGGCTTCCAGAGCATCCGCCAGCCGCGTGCCCGTGCCCCGGCCCAGGTTGTAAATCTCGCCCGGGGTGCCTTTTTCGATGAGCATGCGATAACCGCGAACAATATCGCGCACGTCCGTAAAATCACGCACGATGTCAAGATTTCCCGTGTTCAGCTCAGCCTGTTTCCCGCTGGCCACTTCCGCAGCCTGTTTCGCCAGGGCCGGCAGCACGTAGCGGGGTGATTGCCCGGGGCCTGCGTGGTTGAACGGCCGGGCGACGATCGCCGCCAGGCCATATCCCAGAAACGCCTGCACGGCGGCCATGTCGGCACCGATTTTCGAAGCCGAATAGGGATTGAGCGGCCGCTCCGGGCAGTCTTCCTTCACGGGGATCCGGTCCACGGGCGGGTTGCCGTAAACCACGCCCGAACTGACGACCAGAATCCTCGGCCGCACGGACGATTCCCGCACGGCTTCCAGCAGGTTGATCGTCCCGCCCAGGTTCACGGCCCAGCTGCCTCGCGGGTCATCCATGCTCGCATGCGGGTTCGATTGGGCCGCCAGGTGATAGATGGCTTCGGGCGTTTTGCGGTCGATCAGCTCGGCCAGGGCTTCGGAATCGTCGGCGTCGGCCAGGTCGATCTTCTCCAGCCGGGCCAGGCGTTCCATCTCGGCCTTCGTCTCGGCCGGCCAGATGCCGGAACGCGAAAGCCCGATGACGACATCGCCGCATTCGACCAGATGACGCACCAGATGGCCGCCGACGAAGCCCGTGATGCCTGTGATCAATGCTCGCACGAATTTGGCCCGAATCGAGGTGGTGGGAAGGTTGCGTCAGGATCCGACGGCCGCTGTTCAGCCGCACCGTGATACGACGCTTATTTCGCCGCTTTCGCCAGCCCCAGAGCCTGTTCCCAGTGGGCCAGGCGATTGTCGACTTCGCCGGGGGCGCTGGAGCCTTCGCTGCGATAGCCGGCCACGGCGTGGTCCACGCCCAGCTCGTCGCGCAGGGAGCCGTCCAGCCGCGTGTCCACGGCCTTCAGGTCAGTTTCCGAAAGATCGGCCAGGCGGCAGCCCTTGCGCTCGCACAGGCCGACGAGCTTGCCGACGAGTTCATGGGCCGACCGCTGCGGAATGTTCCGCTTGATCAGGGCTTCCATCAGGGCTGTGGCGTCCAGGTAGCCTTCGTCGATCCGGGCCCGGATCCGGTCTTCCCGCAGCCGTGCTCCGTCGGTGATCAGGGCCGCCAGGGCCAGGCAGGCCTCGACGGTGTCAAAAGCGTCGAAGAGCGGTTCCTTGTCCTCCTGCAGGTCGCGGTTATAGGCCAGGGGCAGGCCTTTTACCAGCGTCAGCAGGGTCGTCAGGTCGCCGATCACCCGGGCGGCTCGGCCGCGCGTCAGCTCCAGCACGTCCGGGTTCTTCTTCTGCGGCATGATCGACGAGCCGGTGCAATAGGCGTCCGGCAGCGACAGGAAGCCGAATTCCGATGTCGTCCAGAGGATCCACTCCTCGGCCCATGCCGAAAGGTGAAGCTGGATCATCGTCAGCACGAACACGCTCTCCACGGCCCAGTCACGGTCGCTGGAAATGTCCAGGCTGTTGGCCGCCGGGCGGTCGAAGCCGAGTGCCTCGGACGTCATCCGCCGGTCGATCGGCAGGCTCGTGCCGGCCAGTGCGGCGGCACCCAACGGATTTTCGTTGAGCCGCTTGCGGCAGTCGGCCAGGCGGCCACGGTCGCGATGGCATTTTTCCACCCAGGCCAGGAAGTAATGCCCTGCCAGCACCGGCATGGCCCGCTGCAGGTGGGTATAGCCGGGAATGACGGCGTTCTGATGCCGCCGGCCGGCACGCACCAGGGCCTGCATCCAGCCGACGAGCAGGCCGTCGCCCCGGTCCAGGGCGTCGCGTGTCCAAAGCTTGGAGTCGGTCGCCACCTGGTCGTTGCGGCTGCGGCCGGTGTGGAGCTTGCGGCCGGTGTCGCCGAGCCGGGCGATCAGGGCCGACTCGATGTGCATGTGGATATCTTCTTTGGAGATATCGTAAGCGAACTTGCCCGACTCGATCTCGGCCTCGATCTCCTTGAGCGCCCTGGCGATCGCGTCGGCCTCGGCCGGAGTCATCACGCCCACGGCGGCCAGCATGCGGGAATGGGCGATGGATCCGGCGATGTCGTGCCGGAACAGCCTGCGATCGTACGAAACGCTTTCGCTGAAGGCCTCGACGCGCTTGTCCGTGCCGCCGTCGAATCGCCCGCCCCAGGCCTTGCCGCCACCGTCCGGTCCGCTCATCGTTCGTTTTCGCCAGCCGTAGTGATCTGTGCCCTTTCCGAGCCCGCCGCGAAGCTCGTGATCTAACCGGATTGTCACCGATCGAGGCTGGCAATGCAACCTTGCGTTCGCCGCATGAGGCATGACTCGCCATGTTCACGGAAGTGCATGGCAGCCAAAGTAAGCTCTCCCCCTGCGAAGGGGGAGTCCCGCGCAGCGGGGAGGGGGTCGCTTCGCTTGAGGTTGTCGCTCGGCAATCGAAGCAACCACCCCGGCCTTCGGCCACTACTCCTTCTTCAAGTAGGGGAGCTATCTGCGTTAGCTCGCATTACGGTTCTGCACGGCTATGAGGAAAAGCTCTCCCCCTGCGAAGGGGGAGTCCCGCGCAGCGGGGAGGGGGTCGCTTCGCGTGAGGTTTTCGCTCGGCAATCGAAGCAACCACCCCGGCCTTCGGCCACCCCTCCTTCTTCAAGGAGGGGAGCTTTCTGAAGGCGTGGTGTTTCGCTGAATTCGGGATCGATCAGTCGGCGAGTCGTTTGCGGAGAGCCCAGACGCCGCAAGCCGCGAAAATCAGCCAGGTCGAAGGCTCGGGAACAGGAGTGATGGGAACGAGTTTGTATGCTCGGCCGCCAGGTGTCGGATTGTTCAAATCGGATCCGATACCGACGATTTCGCCTGCATCGTTGATGTCGCCGGCTGTACTCAAATGCCAGTTCGACGCCCCATCAATGAGCGTGTTCAGCAAAATTGCCTCGGTCGTGGCTGATTGATAAAACGTGGCTCCGAGTAATCCACCGGGTAGCGTAGCATACCCGACAAGGTTTCCTGAGGAATTTAAGCCGTAAACAGTTTGCCTCGCACTATTGAGGCCGGACAAGTTGACGTACGTCTTCATGCCGGTTGCGGAATCGTAAATATAGGGGCCCAATACATCCCCGTTACCAAGGTCGTCAGCAAGAACCTGACCGACCGCATTGATTTTCTGTACAAAATTGATCGAAGAGTTGAAATCGGCCAAAAGATTCACATCACTACCATCCTTGTAGAGTGTATATCCAGAAATATGTCCTCCACCTATTTCCACATTAGAAAATCTATAATCCCCGCGACGCCAATACTCTTTATTGGTAGGGTTGGTGTATTTATCGAAGGTTCCGTCAGGAAAAAGAATCGGCGACCTACCGAGAAATTCCTCCGCCGGCCCAAGATCCTCGAGCCTATAACTAGGCTGCATCGAATCGGCTTGGGCTTCGGCGGCAGTCAAGGCTGCGAGCAGAACTAGTGCCAGAAGGCCGAGGGTTCGGGTCATCGATCGGTCGGGCTTCATGACCGGTTTCTCCTGTGGGGCTGGCGCGGCATTTCCGGAATCTCCTGAGCGAACCAGGAAGCCCAAAGCGGGCAAACTGCGAAGGACGATCGTACGGAACCCCGGCTTTTTTGCCGGAATGAACCATTCGTTTCCGAACCGGCAAGCCAACTGTGAAGTTCAGGAAAGACTCGTTCAGCCCAATTCCGTCTCGGGCCTCTGGTGCATGTGCAAGTTATCAGTTTTGCCGAAACGGTCAAGGCGGGTTCGAATGGGAAAGAGTTCAGTTTTTGATCCAGCCCCTGTGGAAGCGGCGTCCCGCCGCTTTCGCGGGATCATCGAGCGATCGGATACAGGGGATGATTGCGTGGGGATATTGCGAAAACTCCGAGCCTTCAGGTCGCGCGCCAGCGGCGAGACGCCGCTTCCACTTTGTCGTAACATCGGCGTTCCGCCGATTTGACGAGATCGATTTGCCTGGTAGTTTTCGATCGAAACGTCACTCAGTTTTACGGCTCATGCTCGCCCGAAATTCACTTGGCCTTGATCGATCCGCCGGAATGGCGAAACTGGGGAGGTGTCGACGAATTCATGGATGGGCGAATCGGGCCAGACGCTTATGGACAGGCTTGCGCAGCAGCCGAAATGGCCGGAAATGTCGTTCGCAACCGCATTCCGGCTGACGATCGCCGTGGCGGTCCTGGCCCGAATCGCGGCCGTGGCTGTGCTGATCGGCACGGACGCTTCCGGCGTTTACGCTTACGAACATGGCGAAATTGCCCGAAACCTGCTCGAAGGGCGCGGCTTCTCCGTGCGGCTTTTGGGCACCTGGGGGCTGACTTCGCAACAGGCACCCGTCTTGCCGTTCCTGCTGGCAGGCTGTTATGCCGTTGCCGGGGCGGGGACTTCAGCGGCGCATCAACTTTTCTTCGCGATTCAGGCCGTCGAAGGGGGCATTCTGGCCGCTGGTGCGATCGCCCTGGCGGCCCGGTATTTTGGCCGGTCGGGCTGGGCGATCCTAGCGGGCCTGGGCGTAGCGGTCTATCCGCCGCTTGTCTATTCGGCCACGCATATTCAGGTCGTGGCGACAGCCACAGCGCTACTCGTCTGGGTGTTCGTCGCATTATACGACCTGCGTGAATTTCGAAAGCCGCGCGATGCTATTTTCGCCGGTGTGCTCATGGGGCTATTGGCACTGACCGACCCGATTCTGGCTCTGGCGGGCGTCGGGGCGACGATCGCCTGGGTTGCAATCGACAGGCCCAAAAGCCGCAGTGAAGCGATTTCGCTGGCAAGGGGCTGGGCCTTGCTCGTCATCGTTTCATTTGGCGTGCTGCTGCCCTGGTCCATTCGCAACTGGCAAGTTCACGGGCGGCCGGTGTTCGTGAAAAGCACGTTCGGCTATGCCTTCTGGCAGGGCAATAACCGGCTGAGTTCAGGGACGGACAAAGTCGTCCGAGAATCGGTGGAAGCGGCGCTGGCCAAGTCATCCGGCGGCCTTTCGGGCCTGCATGACCGGCTCTGGAAGGCCCGGCACGAGGCCGGCTGCGTGGACGACATCGCTTTGAGCGTCGAAGCCAAGAAAACTCTCGGAGAATTGCCTGAAGCGGAGCGATCGGCCGAACTGATGCGGCGGGCTCGGGCTGACCTGGCCGCCGAACCCGGGCGGTATGCGAAATTGTGCCTGCGGCGGCTCAGATATTATCTGTGGTTCGACGACACGAACCCCAAAACTGCAACGGCATTTTATCGCATTCCCCATGGGGGACTGACGATCGGCGCGGTTGCGGGGCTTGTGACGATGGGCACGGTGATGCGCCGCAAGATGGCTTTCATGATCATTGCATTTGCGCTGGTCGCGGCGTTTCATGCGCTGACGATTACTGCCCCTCGATTTCATTTGCCGTGGGAACCGGCGATGATCGTCTGGTCCGTGGCCGGCATGAGGGCATGCCTTGCCGGATGGGCTTCGGAACGGTCTGATCTGTTGCATCAGAATGAAATTGCAAGCCGGTTACGACCTGCGGCAACGATTTCAACGGCCGGGCGTTGATGGCGACTGGCCTGCCAGGATGCGGCAGAGGTCGTGGGCCCAGGCGGTAAGGGCGGTGCCCAGGTGGGCGTTGGCCTGGATCTGGTCGATGGCCGTCATGCAGCGGTCGGCGGCGGCGAAGACGTTCTCCGGCTCGCACCATGAAGCGAGAGCTGCGGCGGCTTCGGCCATGGCGGCGTCGCCGGAGGGTGCGGTCAGGCCGGCACCGGTCCAGAGGACGTCGCGTAGGAACCGGGTGAGATCTTCGAGCACGGCGACGGCACGCCGGCGCTGGTCGGCCGCTTCCTTCCCGGCGGTTTTGGCATGATCTTCCAGCAGGCGGGCGAGCCTGGGGCCCGAGGGGGCGGAGTCGCTGGAAAGTTCGTGCAGGATGGCACGGCGGGCGTCCTGATAATCGTGGTCGGCCAGGGCGAGGGCACGGGACACGCTGCCTTCGGCCTGAAGGGCGAGCTGATGGGCCTCGGCCGACTGGGTGACGAGCCCGCGCTGCTTGAGGATCGCTTCGATGTCGTCGACGCTGAGCGGTTCGAACCGGACGACCTGGCAGCGGCTGACGATGGTTTCGAGCTGGGCATCGGGGTTGGAGCCGATAAGGATCAGCACCGACCCCGGGCCAGGTTCTTCGAGCGTTTTGAGGAACGCATTGGCGGCCTGGGTGGTGAGTTCGTCGGCGTCTTCGACGATCGCCACGCGGTATTTGCCCATCATGGGCTTGAGTGCGAGCTTCGCGCAGACCTCTTCGCGAATCACCTTGATGGGCAGGTCGCTTTTGTCCTCGGGCCGGCGTGCGACGATGAAATCCGGGTGCGTTTCGGCTTCGACCTGCTTGCAGCTGGGGCAATGGCCGCAGGGGGCAATCGTTTCGGGCGGGTTCGTGTCGCACAGAAGGCCCTGGGCCAGGGTGCGGGCGAAGAGCGTCTTGCCGACCGAGGGCGGGCCGACGAAGAGCAGGGCATGCGGCAAACGGCCTGCTTTCAGGAGTTTGCGGAAGTGATCGACCTGGGCGTCATGCCCGCGAATGTTCTTCCAGGACATGGAACACCTCGCGGCGGACCGATTCGTAAACGGTTGCGGGATCGAAGTCGGCGTCGACACGGCGGATCGGCGCGGGGAACGCGCCGGGGGCGAGCGCGTCGCGAAACCCCTGGCGCACGGCTTCCTGATAGGTCTCCGGGCGGCTTTCGATCCGGTCTTTCTGGCGATCCATCCGGCCGCGGGCGACTTCTCGCGAGACGTCGAGCAGAAGCGTCAGATTCGGCATCAGCCCGGCAGTCGCGGCGTGGCCGACGCGCCAGATTTCGGCCGGGTCGAGACCGCCCGCGACGCCCTGATAGACCACCGTGGAGAGCAGAAAGCGGTCGGTGACGACGACGGCGCCACGTTCCAGGGCGGGCAGGATGCGTTCGGCCATGAGCTGGGCCCGGCTGGCCATGAACATGAGCATCTCGGCCCGGGGGCCGATTTCGATCGCGTGGCGGTCGAGGAGCAGTGAGCGGAGCCGGTCGCCCAGGCCCGTGCCGCCGGGGTCGCGCACGGCGAGCACTTCCCGGCCGGCGGCTTTGATGTCGTCGCAAAGCCTTGCGGCCAGGGTGGTTTTGCCGGCGCCGTCGGCCCCGTCGAGACACAAGAAAATGCCATGGGGCGGCTGCGAGAGCCGCCACGTGAGCCCATCGAAACGAGCGGCTGCGGCACTCATGCGGGCTTGTTCACTTCGGGGATGGGCCGGTTGTGATGGAGCCAGTCGTCGGCTTCTTCGAAAAGCTGACGGATTTTCGAGTGATAGAGCAGCCGCGAGATTTCGTCGATCGTGCCCCAGTGGAACCAGTGGCCGGTGTTGTCTTCCATGTGCTCGACCGACTTGAAGAGGCGGTCGGTCGTCACGGCGACGAGGTAATACGTCACCGATTTGAGGATCTTGCGGCCCTTGCGGACATAAGTGTAGCTGATGGAGCGTTCGAAGCCTTCGCACAGGATCGGTTCGGCGATGCCGGTCTCTTCGCGAAGCTCGCGCAGGGCGGCCTGGCGGGGCGTTTCGCCGATCTCGATGCCACCCTTGGGGAATTCCCAGCGGGCACGGGGGTTACGTACGGAGGCCGAATGCAGGACGAGATAATGGTATTGGCCGGAAGGGTCGATCCGGTAAGGAATGACGCCGGCGGAGAGTTCGAGCACGGCGACCATACCGATCGGTCCCCGATCCGGCGGACCGCTCTTTCGATCGGGTCCGGGATTGGTGCTGGTCAGATCAAGACTGCGACGAGGAGTCGCGTCCATCCGTTTCGATCACTCCCAGAAGTGTCCCGGGACGAACCAGGGCACCTTCGGACACGCAGCGGCGGATCAGTCGCCCATCGCACGGCGCGTGGACGACGAAAGTCATCGGACCGATGATCAGTTCGATCATCCGCTGACCCTCACGAACGTTTTGGCCGAGGCTGCAAAGCCACAGGCAGACACGAATGTCGGTCGAGACGTCCGAACCCGCACCATCAGGCACACGAACGCGTATTTCGCTGCCGTGGCGAGCTGAGGTCATTTCGCACCCGAACCGGTATTCAAGTCATCCGGCGGATCTCTTTTCACGGAGTCCTCGGCGACACAACTTCATCATACCATAATCCGCGAATCCGGGAGAGTCGAAATTCGCGAAATTCGGACGTCAGCGGATCGTATCTGCGAACCGACATTCGACACTCGACCAATGATGCGAAATCGCTTCTGAGCGAAGGTCGTATACGAAAGGTTTTCTCGTCGTAACCATTTGCTCGGTCGAAGACTCTTCGATTCGGTCGTATGTCGGGATTGCCGGTCGTACGGATTGGGTCGCGTTATGCATCATCAATCGCTCGAACTGACTGATTCGACTGTCCGGCCGGCCCTGTTCCGGATATCATGACTTTTGACCGGCCAAGGGTAAGTTCGTGTTTCGGCGTTCGGCTCGGGAGGCGGATCGTGTTGCGGAATCTGTACGTACGGTCAATCGTGTTGATTTCCTCGATCGTCGCATTCAGCGCGATGTCGGTCATTAGCGCTGCGGATCAACCTGTTGACGATCCGAAACTGCCGCTTGACCGGCTCGTCGGCAAACGGGTCGGCGATTTCAAGCTCAAGGACGTCCGAACCGGCAAGGAAGTCTGGCTTTACGGCCTGGCGATGGCCAATCGGGGCCTGGGCAGCCTTCTGAACATTCGCAAAACCGAAGCCGTCGTCTTCGTTTTTCTCTCGCCCGGATGTCCGATCGGCGACAAATACCTGCCCAGGCTTAACGAACTGGCACGTGAATACGATTCCAGGGGCGTCAAATTCTTCGGCATCGCGTCCAACGACGGCGATACGCCGGAAGAGTTAAAAGCCTGGGCCGAGAGGCACGAACTTGCATTCCCGATCCTGCACGATTCGCGCAATGTTCAGGCCGACGCGTTGCTCATCGAGCGTACCAACGAAGTCATCGTGGCCGATTCACGAGCCGTGATTCGCTATCGCGGGGCCATCGACGACCAATATGGCTATACCACGACCAGCCCTGAGCCGAAAAACCGGTACTTGAAGGACACTCTCGAAGCCGTCCTCGCGGGCAAGCCGATCGTTGTGAAGGGCACGGAAGTCGCGGGATGCAAACTGACGCGTGTCGCGCCGGAGCCATCGAAGCTTGAAGGGCTTGACCGTGTCCGCGGCGTTTCGGACGAAATCGCCCAGTATCTCGACAAGACTGATCCCATGCCGGAAGTCGGCCAGGTCAATTATGCCGAACATGTCGCGACGATTCTGCAGAACAAGTGTCAGTCGTGCCACCGCCCGGGGCAGGTCGGCGGGTTTTCGCTGCTCAGCTACGACGATGCCCGCAAACGTTCGGGCATGATCGCCGAAGTCGTCGACGCACGCCGCATGCCTCCCTGGCACGCTGACCCGCGTTATGGTCATTTTTCGAACGACCGCAAGCTGTCGGGCCGCGAACGTGCCATTCTACTTGCCTGGGCAGAGCAGGGCACACCTCTGGGCGACCCTGCGAAAGTGCCATCGGCAAAGGCATTTACCGAAGGCTGGACGATCGGCACTCCGGACCATGTTTTCGAACTGCCTGAAACGAACGTGATTCCAGCCCAGGGCACAGTGCCCTACTACCACATCACGGTCGACCCGGGTTTCAAGGAAGATGTCTGGGTGCAGGCCGCCGAAGCCCGGCCCGGCGATGCGGCCGTCGTGCACCACATCATCGTCTATGTCATTCCGCCGGGTGCGGAACGGGGCCGAACGATCGGCGAGGGCCGCGGGCATCTTTGCGGATACGCTCCAGGCGACATGCCTTCGGTGTATCCCGAGGGTACGGCCAAGCGGATTCCTGCCGGCAGCAAGTTCGTATTTCAGATGCACTATACGCCGAACGGAAAGCAAACTTCGGATCGTTCGAAAGTTGGGCTGATCGTTTCGAAAGTGCCGCCGACACGTGAAGCTCTTACCGTGGGCATCGCCAACCCCGGCTTCCAGATTCCGCCGGGTGCGGATGACTATCCGGTCAAGTCGGAACAGAAATTCCGTAACGAAGTTCGGCTGCTTTCGTTCATGCCCCACATGCACCTGCGTGGCAAGTCGTTCAAATATACGCTTCAGGCAGAAGGCCGGGAGCCCGAAGTCATGCTAAGCGTGCCGGCCTATGACTTTGGCTGGCAGAGCTATTACACGCTTACAGAGCCGCTGGTGCTCAAGCCGGGCACGGTGATCAAGTGCGATGCGACCTTCGACAATTCGGAGAAGAATCGGGCGAACCCTGACCCTAAAGCTATGGTTCGCTGGGGCGAGCAGACCTGGGAAGAGATGATGATCGGCTATATCGACATCGATTTCCCGATCCGCAAGGATGCCGGAAAGTCCGTCGAGAAGGCTGACGCCGCAACCCCTGGAAATTCTCCGAAGCCGGCGGAGTGATCCGGCCCTCGCTTGCGAATCGCTGAACGAATTCTCCGAACACTTGGTCGCGACACCCGCACGTGGTATCGTGGCCAGGTGTTCTCGCGTTTCCGGCATCGGCCGGAGACACTCTCGCCAGGCGAATTTCCTCTCCATCAGACGCTCCGGGATCGACCGACGATGCCTTTCCGTAAATACATACCATGGGTTCGCGCCTGTTCGATACGATGCCTGTCGGTCATCTGCTTTGCCGGCCTGTGTGTTACGGCACATGGCGCGAGACCTGACAAAAATGTCGTTCTGATCGTGGCCGACGACCTGGGCCTGCAATTAGGGGCTTATGGCGACAAAAGCGGAGCGACACCCAGGCTGGACAAATTCGCCGAATCCGCCGTGCGGTTTACCCAGGCCCGCTGCACGACGTCAAGCTGCTCCGCAAGCCGTTCGGTGATCCTCACCGGCAAGCAGAACCACGCCAATGGTCAGTTCGGCCATCAGCACATGCCGGCCAATTTTCATTCGTTCGAGAAAATCCAGTCGCTTCCGGCCCTGTTGAAAAAGGACGGATATCGTGTCGCCCGGGCCGGCAAGCTGCACGTTCAGCCCGATTCGGTGTATCCGTTCGACACGGTTTACGGCCAGAAGCTGCCCGGCGGCGGTCATAACACGGTTGCCCTGGCCGATTCGGTGCGACCGCTGCTCGAGGAAAAGTCGAAACAGCCGTTTTTCCTGTACTTCTGCCCGATCGACCCGCACCGGGCGGCCAAAGGGTTCGGCAATCAGCCGATGCCGGGAGTGGAGGCGAAGACCTTCGATCCTGACAAAATTGCACTGCCGGCATTTCTGCCCGACACGCCCGCCGCGCGTGCCGAGTGGGCCGATTATCTGCAGGCAGTGAATCGCCTGGATCAAGGCGTGGGCCGCTTGCTCGACATGATCGACGAAACTGGCCACCGCGACGATACGCTTGTGATTTTCACTTCGGACAACGGTCCGCCGTTCCATGCGGCCAAATGCAGCCATTATGAGCCTGGCGTTCTCATGCCGATGCTGATCCGTCAGCCCGAGCGAGATTATCAGCCCGGCGATTGCTCGGCCCTGATGACGCATGCCGACATTCTGCCGACGATTCTCTCATTTACCGGTTCGCCCGCCCCAGATCCGGCGAAGGGCTACCGGCTGGACGGCCGCTCTCTTTTCGAATGGGTCAAGAATCCGGCCAATCCGGATTTCGTCCAGGCCGTGTTTCTTTCGCACACATTTCACGAAATTCAAATGTATTATCCGATGCGAACCGTCACCGACGGCCGCTTCAAGCTGATTCACAATCTCGCCTGGCCTCTGGAAGTCCCTTCGGCTTCGGATCTTTTCGAATCCGCCACATGGCAGGACGTACTCACTCGCAAACTTGAGCGATATGGCCCCCGGTCGACCGAAGCGATCCGCCATCGGCCGGAATGGGAGCTGTATGATCTTCAGGCCGATCCGGACGAAGCCCGCAACCTGGCCGACGATCAGAAACACGCCCGGACCCTTGCCGATTTCAAGGCCCGGCTGAAGAAATTTCAAACGGAGACTGCGGACCCGTGGCTATCCAAATGGCGCTATGAATGATGTTTCGCATCGAAATGTCATCGACGGTACGGGGGCAGGACGATCATGACCCGCAATTCTGGACGACGTGAATTTCTAGCCCTCACGGCTTTAGCCTCGCTCGGTCGTGGCCTCTGCTTCGCCGCATCGCTGGACAAAGCCCAGGCTCGTGCCGCGCTGGAAAAGGCCGTCGGCTTTTTCGTGGACAGGATCGCCCGCCATGGCGGCTACGTTTACAAGTATTCCGACGATCTGGCACATTCGCAGGGCGAGGTGGTGACCGGGCCGGATACGGTCTGGGTGCAGCCGCCGGGCACGCCTGAGGTCGGGCAGGCGCTGCTTGACGTTTTCGAAATGACGCAGTTGCCCAAGGCTCGTGAAGGTGCTTTGGCCGCGGCCCGCTGTCTTGTTCGGGGCCAGCTTCGCAGCGGCGGCTGGACCGACAAGATCGAATTCGCGCCGGAGGCTCGATCGAAAATCGCGTATCGTATCGATCCGCCGCGGAAGAAGCCGGGATTCGACGTCAGCACGTTCGACGACGACAAGACCCAGTCGGCCGTTCGATTCCTGTTGCATTTCGATCATGCATTTCCGGGAGAATTCGCGGACGTGCACGAAAGTGTGACATTCGCCCTCGAGTCGATCCTCAAGTCTCAATACCCCAATGGCGGTTTCGCCCAGGGATGGGCCGAGCCGGCCGGCTCTTCGAAACCGGCGGATCCGAAAGCCAGGTATCCTGAAACATGGTCGAGAACCTGGCCAGCCTACAAGGAATATTGGCGTTACTACACTTTCAACGACGGTAATGTCGATCGCACGATCGAAACGCTGTTGCTGGCCACTCGGCTTACGGGCGACCCGAAATACCGCGATGCCGCGATTCGTGCCGGAGATTTTGTTCTTGCGGCACAAATGCCGGCCCCTCAGCCGGCCTGGGCGCAGCAGTCCGACTTCGAAATGCAACCCGTGTGGGCCCGCAAGTTCGAGCCCCCGGCGATTTCGGGCGGAGAAAGCCAGCGGTTGATCGAAACGCTCATGAATCTGTATGTCGTCACAGACGACAAGAAATACCTGCGGCCGATTTCCTTAGCTCTCGATTGGCTGGATCGTGTCGCATTGCCTGACGGTCGCCTTGCCAGGTTTTACGAATTGAAAACCGACCGGCCGCTTTATTTCACGAGAAGCTACGAATTGACTTACGACGATTCGGACGTGCCGACCCATTACGCCTTCAAGGTCGGGAATCGGGCGAAGTCATTACGCAAGCGATTCGAAACGCTGATGAATGCCAGCGATAAGGAAATGGCCCGGCAACGCGATAAGATTGAACGCAGCAAATCGTTCGAGGCTGATCCCGCCGATGTGGCGAAAATCGTCGGCTCGATCGACCTTCGTGGCGCATGGGTCGAACCTGGCAAAATCGACAAGCGCCCGGCTGGTTCCGTCATTTCGTCGGTAACTTTCTGCGAAAATGTACGAACTCTGGCCGCATACGTCGGCTCGAATCCGTAAATCGAACGGATATCAGGGCTTCCCTGGCCGTTTTTTCGGCACAAGGGTCGGAGCCATCGTCTCAAGTTCGGCGATGAGCCTGGTCAGGTCGGGCGGAATCGGGGCCTCCAGCTCAAGCCGCTTGCCTGTGCGCGGATGCACGAGCGCAAGCGTGTGTGCATGCAGGGCCTGGCGGGTGATGAGCGGCTCTTCGCCTTCCGGCAGGCTGCCGGGCTGAATCAGGCCCTTCAGTTCGGAGAGCGTCACCCGCTCCCGGCCGGCGTAGTGCTTGTCCGCAAGAATCGGGTGCCCGATCGATTGCAGGTGCACACGGATCTGGTGCGTCCGCCCTGTGAACAGTTCGCAGCGGAGCAGGGCGTAACGGCCATAGCGGCGCTTCACTTCGTAAAGCGTTTTCGATTCCTTGCCGCCATCGGCCACAGTCTTGATCGTCATTTTTTCGCGGACGGTCGGGTGATGGCCGATCGGCTTTTCGATGAAGTCCCGGTCGCGGCTCGGCTCGCCGTAAACGACAGCCAGGTAGTTCTTTTCGATAGATCGCTCTTCGAACTGGGCCGCGATGCCCCGGTGCGTTTCGTCGTCACGAGCGACCAGGACCAGGCCCGTGGTGTCCCGGTCCAGCCGGTGGATGATGCCAGGCCGGTTTTCACCGGAGACTGTCGAAAGGCGGCTGTAACGAAACGCCAGGGCGTTGACCAGAGTGCCGCCCCAATTGCCCTTTGCCGGATGCACGACCATTCCAGCCGGCTTGTTGATGACGGTCATCCATTCGTCTTCGTACAGGACATCCAGCGGGATGTCCTCAGGCTCGATGGCCGTTTCGGGCAAATCCGGCAGACGAACACGAATGAGGTCGCCCTGACGGACTTTCGTTGAAGCCTTGACTTGAACTCCGTTGACGGTGACACCGCCGGCGTCGAGGATCTTCTTGATGAGCGAGCGGGAAAAATCCTGGTAGCGGGAAGTCAAATAGGCGTCCAGCCTCGGTTCCGAGATGAGGAAACTTTTGACGACGAATTCTTCCGGGTTTTCGGAAAGCTCCCGCTTCATCGAAATCGTTGGCTTCCTTCATCGGTAAAAATGGAACAGGGAGTCGAGCCCCTGTTCCGGCAGGCTCGGCCCCCTGTGGGTATTTTTCGTCCGGTCAATTCACTTCGGTGGTTCGGGCGTGGCCGGTGCCGAAGGGGCGGCAGGCTTGGATGCTGGCGGGGGAGCCAGATCCTTCAGGGCATCGCCGGTCGGGGCCGCGGGTGAACTCGAAGGGGGCGGAGCGATGTCGCGTAGCAGGTCGCCCGGGTCGGGAAGGGCCGGAAGAGGGGTATTGATGGTCGGGCCGTCCAGCGGCGGATGGTCCGTAGGCAGGCCCAGATTGCCGAAGCCCGGCGGTGTCGAAACCGGTTGCGGCTTGTAGGTCGCCAGCGACTGGTAGAAGGTGGTCGCCTCGGGCTTGCGGAGCAGGGCGGCACAGGCGGCGGCTTTTTCGCCGATCGTGGTGCCCGTGGCGGCCTTGGCGATTTTGTCATAAAGCTCGATGGCTTCGGTCAGCTTGCCCTGCATTTCCAGGGTACGGGCCAGGCCGAGTTCGGCCGTGCTGGCGAGTTCGGTGTCGTTGAGGCCGCGAGCACGCTCGACGGCCTTCTGGTAGGCATCTTTGGCACGATTCAGGTTCAGATCGGCCGTTTCGCGGTTTACCAACAGGCTGGCGATCGCCTGGGTGTAATATTGCTGGCCGGCCATGTAGCTGGCCCAGGTCGCAGCGGCACCCGATTTCGCTTCGTCGGCGATTTCCACGTATTCCGGGGCGGAAGTGGCTGTGAGGAGCTTCGTCCAGGCCTGCTCACCGGACTTTCCGCTGCCGGAAGTCTGGCTCAGGAAGGCTGCTCCCAGAATGATCGCCAGAAGGCCGCCGACCCACGGACCCCAGGCAGTCGGGCCGCCGTCGATTTTCGACCGGATCCAGATCTCAAGAGCCGTGCGGTCCGCATTCGGGTCATGAATATGCGTTTCGGTAGCGTGTTCCAGAATGTGCTCCGGAAGTTGCTCGGCGTGCGGTTCCTGCGTCTTTTTCTCGGTGGCTTTCATCGGGTCCGTGGCTTTCGTTCGACTCTCGTGGGCGTGCGGCCAATGAACGAACGAAACGGAATGCCCTTCCTAATGTGGACCCGTTTCGACGCATGCCCGGAATCGTAACATCATAAACGGGGACGATTCGGGCGTCAACGTGGGGAAAACGGTCACATGCTCCCCGGCTTCGAATTCGCCCTGCGATGGCGGTACAATCAAGCTCGCAAGCGATTTCGCCAAGTCGGCCGAACACTGCCGCAGGCGACGATACGAACCGAGTTCCCGCCATTGAGACTTCGCCCATGCCGTTCAGCCTGATTCCTTCCGATGACCATTCACGAGGCGAACGATCCGCTCACCGTCGCGACGTGCTCAAATCCGGCCTGGCCATGGCCGGTGCGGCCGCGCTGGGTCTCTCAGGACGAATGACTTCCGAGGCCCTGGCTACCTTCGACGACACGAAAGCTCCGGTCGCATCTCCGGCCGTCGACTGGGTCGCACTGGTCTCAGACACGCACATCGACCAGAACCCGGGTGCCGTGGCTCGCGAAAACAACATGACGAACAACCTGACACGCGTCGTCGCCGGCATTCTGGCCGAACCGGTGAAGCCCCGGGCCGTGTTCATCGACGGCGATCTGGCTTACGGCGTCGGCAGGGCGGGTGATTACGACCAGCTTCTCAAGCTGCTCAAGCCGTTCACCGATGCCGGCATCCCAGTGCACATGGCACTGGGTAATCATGATGACCGCGACAATTTCCGTCAGGTCGTCGGCGCGGCGGGCCTGGCCGAACCGGGACGGGCGAAAGCCGTCGAAAGCCACCACACGCTCGATGTGACCGTCGCCGGAGTGCGGTTCCTGGTGCTCGATTCGCTGCAGCGGCCGAACTTCACGCCAGGGCTGGTCGGCCCGGCCCAGGTCGCTTGGCTGGGTGATGCCCTGAAAAACCATGATGATGTACCGACCATCGTCTTCGTGCATCACAACCCGGCCCTGATTCCGACACAAGGGCTGACCGACACGGCCGCCGTTTATGAAGCGATCGTCGCCCGGCCCCAGGTGAAGGCCATGATCTTCGGCCACACGCATGTCTGGAACCCGTTCGGCCAGCATGAAGGGATCAAGCTGATCAACCTGCCCGCCGTGGCCTATCCATTCAATGCCGCCCAACCTCTGGGCTGGACGAAATTCCGGCCGATTCAGGGTGGCGCCGTTCTCACTCTGAACGCCCTCGACCCGAAACATCCGGCGAACGCCCGGCCGGAAGTCTTCAACTGGCGATGAGTTCCGTGTCGCCTCACACAGCCGGCCATGCGGGCCGGGTACGCAAAACCTTACGTGATCTGGCTGTCGGAATCGTCTGGATCGCGGGCTTTCTATGCTCGGTCCAGGCCCCCGATGGCGTGACGATGGCCATCGGCATATCTCTGATGACCATTTCGGCGACGTTTCTGGCGTTTCGGGGCGGGGCACGGAATGCCGAATCAGGCCATCCGCATCGGTTGAGCCTGTGGCGGCTCTTGAATGTCGCGGCCTGGGTGACACTTGGTCCCATGCTCGCGGCTTACGTGAAGCTGCAGATGATCGTCGGGGGCAGCTTTGGGCAATAGGGATTTATGGGGACGTAAGTTCTGCCTGTCTTGCTGATCGCATTGGATCGGCAGCATGTGCTTTGCGGGTGATATCGACCAGCAACTTGAGAACAAATTCGTCAGAGATTTGTTCTGTGTGTCATGTGGGCACGCATCCGAATTCATGTTATCTTCCGTATTGCGACGGGTGAGTGAGTCCTAAATCCGATGGTTGTGAAGTGCAATGCCAAAAATCGACTCGATGATCATGTATTCCATCCGGCGAAACGAACGAGGAATCATTCATGTTTCGATTTCGTTCGGTCCAAGGTTGAACTATTCATCAAATCTATGCAACTTTGTGGGAGCATAAAACGATGCCTTTGTTGACCAGACTCATCGTCCGGAATTTTAAGCCATTTGAGGAGATCGATATCGAGCTCGGAGAATCAGTTGTTTTCGTCGGTCCAAATAATTCTGGAAAATCCTCCGCACTCCAGGCCTTGGCTCTTTGGGATGTGGGTGTGAAGAGATGGATCGAAAAACGAAGTGGAGATTCCGGTGTTCCTGAAAAACGTCCCGGAGTTACGATCAACAGGAGAGATTTAATTGCAATACCTGTACCATCTTCTATTCTATTGTGGCGTGATCGACATGTCCGGGAATCGACAAAGTCGGAAGGGAAGAGACGTACTCGTAATGTCTTGATCGAAATCATTGTGGAAGCCATTATCAATGGCAAGTGTACGCAATGCGGTCTGGAATTCGATTATGCAAATGAAGAGTCGTTTTATTGTCGTCCCTTACGAACACAGGATGGGGAGAGAATGAGTGTTCCGGATGAGATGGCAGAATTAAAAATGGCGTATCTTCCTCCAATGTCAGGTCTTGCGGCGAGAGAGGATCGATTGGAAGCAGGTGCGGTTAACGTGAGGCTTGGCGAGGGGAGAACAGCGGAGGTGCTGAGAAACCTCTGTTATCAGTCGTTGGAATCGAATGATGGATTCAGAAATTGGCTGCGGATTATAACGAGAATGGAATCGTTGTTCGGAGTAAAATTGAATGATCCTGTATATGTCCGGGAGAGAGGCGAGATCGCTATGAACTTCGAAACGAGGCAAGGAACAAAACTGGATCTCTCCTCCAGTGGTAGAGGTCAGCAGCAAACATTGCTATTGTTAGCACACATGGCTGTCAATCCTGGCTCGGTATTATTGTTGGACGAACCGGACGCTCATTTGGAAATTTTGCGACAAAGACAAATTTACCAGGAATTGACTGATCATGCCCGAGAAACAGGCAGCCAGATCATCGCTGCAAGTCATTCGGAGGTAATATTGAATGAGGCTGCGGATCGCGATATCGTAATCGCGTTCGTTGGAAAGCCTCATAGGATTGATGATCGTGGAGCACAGCTAAAGAAGTCTTTGAAGGAAATCGGATTCGATCAATATTATTCTGCTGAGGAGCGTGGTTGGGTTCTTTATTTGGAAGGTGCAACAGATCTCGCGATGCTACGTGCATTTGCCAGAAAGTTGTCTCATCCGGCGATTGAATGCTTAGAAAGCCCGTTCGTGCATTACGTAGCCAATCAGCCGGTAAAAGCCAAAGAACACTTTTATGCGATTCGAGAGGCAAAGCCAGACTTACAGGGTATAGGGGTGTTCGATCGGCTTGAAAGAGATCTACCGAAAGAGACGAACTTTCATCTGAAAATGTGGAGGCGAAGGGAATTTGAAAATTATTTTGCTGACAAAGATACGTTACTGAACTATGCCGAGGAATTTGGAAAACGTCAAGAAGGCGCGTTGTTCGCTCCTACTTGGAGAGCCAAAATGGCAAAAGCGATTGAGGAGATAAGCGATGCATTAATGAAATTGGATAAAAATCCTTGGGACAGTAATTTCAAGGTCAGTGATGAGTTTTTCGGCCCATTGTTCAAACTGTTTTTCTCAAGCTTTGAGTTGCCCAATCTCATGCAGAAATCGGATTATCATACCTTGATCGAATATATGCCCGCTGATAGGGTCGACGACGAAATTCATGAATTCCTTACCGCGATTGTTGACATTTCGGGGAAGGCGATTCCACGCGAGTGAATATATGTGCACATGTCAATGTTCGATGTTCAAGGGCTATCGCATTCTGTTCCGGCCTCCGAAATACTCATGACGAATTTCGCGTCTTGTGAATTAGGCCCGAAACGGCTAAAGTGTCGTGTCCAAGCAGGTTTCGGCAAGGTGCCCTGGCGGGGTGCGAAGCGGAGTTCGTTTCGATCTTCCGGCGGCATGGAAAGTTCGGCCTGACGGCCGATTTCGACGAGTGGCAAATGCTCAAGCGAACGCACAATTGTGGCGAACTGACGGCGAAACAGGTCGGCGAGACGGTCATCCTCAACGGATGGGTCGATGCCTATCGCGACTTCGGTGGGCTGGTCTTCATCGACCTCCGCGACCGCTACGGCATCACTCAGGTGGTGTTCGAGCCGGATCAGGGCGAAGCACTCATGAATGCCGCCCGTGAGCTGCGCAGCGAGTTCTGCCTGGGCGTCAAGGGTGTCGTCGCCAAACGCCTGGCAGGCAAGGAAAACCCGAAGCTCGCCACCGGCGAAGTCGAAGTGCGGGTGACGGAACTCAGCGTGTTCAACAAGAGCGCCACGCCGCCGTTCGACATTCAGGCCGGCGACGCCAACGAGGAAGTGCGGCTGAAGTATCGGTATCTGGACCTGCGCCGGCCCGAGCTGCAGCAAGTCTTCGTGATGCGGCACACGATGAATCAGGTCATGCGCAAGAGCCTTTCGGACCAGGGCTTCCTGGAATTCGAGACGCCGATTCTGGGGCGGTCCACGCCCGAAGGCGCGCGGGACTTCCTGGTCCCCAGCCGGCTGCACAAGGGGCACTTCTATGCCCTGCCGCAATCGCCGCAGCTTTATAAGCAGATTCTGATGATGTCGGGAATGGACCGGTATTTCCAGATCGCCCGCTGCTTCCGCGACGAAGACCTGCGTGCCAACCGGCAGCCGGAGTTCACGCAGCTTGACGTGGAAATGTCGTTCGTTCAGGACGAGGACATCATGACGGCCATGGAGCCGCTCGTGGCCAATCTGGCGAAGGAATTCACCGGCTCGGCCCCGACATTGCCGCTGCCGCGCATCGATTACAAGGACGCCATGGAACGCTACGGCGTGGACCGGCCCGACCTGCGTTTCGGCGTTGAGATTCATGACCTGGCAGATATCGCGCCGAAGACGACGTTTCAGGTGATCCAGATCGCCTTGAGCAATGGCGGCCGCGTTCGTGGCCTGTGTGCTCCGGGGGCGGGTGCCAAATACAGCCGGAAGGATCTGGACGGCCTGACGGCTTACGTCGGCGAGTTCGGCGCCAAGGGCCTGATCTGGCTGAAAGTCGAAGACGAAGGCTTCGCCGGACCGACGGCCAAGTTCTTCCCGGCCGAAGTTCAGGCCGAAATGAAGGAACGCTTCGGCGCCAAGACGGGCGACATGATCTTCGCCGTGGCCGGGCCCGAGGCCGTCACGCATCAGGCCCTTTCGAACCTGCGGATTCGCCTGGGTGCCGAGCTGGAGCTTTACGACCCGAAGAGCTACCACTATTCGTGGGTGGTGCGGTTCCCGCTGTTGCACTGGGATGCCGAAGAAAAGCGATATGTGGCGGAACACCATCCGTTTACGATGCCGCTGCCGGAAGATCTGCCGCTGCTTGAGACGGATCCTTCGAAAGTCCGTGCCCAGGCTTATGACCTGGTCATCAACGGCGAGGAATGTGGCGGCGGCACGATCCGGTGCCATGATCCTGCCATTCAGGCCCGGATTTTCGAATTGCTCGGACTGACGCCCGAACAGGCACAGGAAAAGTTCGGCTTCCTGCTTTCGGCACTGTCGTTCGGCGCACCGCCGCACGGGGGCATCGCTCTGGGTGTCGACCGGCTGGTGATGCTCTTCGCAGGGCTGACGAACATTCGGGATTGCATCGCATTTCCGAAGACGGCCCGGGGCTACGACCTGATGACAGGCGCCCCCGGAGAGGTCGATTTCAAGCAGCTGCGCGAGCTTTACGTGCGGGTCGTGGAGTGATTTTGTCGCCGAGTGTGGCGATTCGCGAACCGCATCAGGCCGGTCGACTCGGGGAATCGATATTTCAGGAGTCTCGGAAATGAAAAACGGTTCGCGTCGCCACGTTCTGGCATTCGGTCTCGGTGGGGCAGTGATTTCGGCACGACCGGTCTGGGCCGATATCCTGCTGCCGGGGTCGAAATTCGTCTCGCACAAAATCAAGTTCGAAAATTTGAAAGAGTACGAGAAACAATACAAATTCTTCTTCCTGCCGATGAATCAGGGAGAGGGCCCGGAATGGGTGAAGGCACAGGCTGAATTCGCCAAAACGGGCGTGATTTCTGTCAGCGGGATCAATCCCCTCCAGGTCGCCCGTGCGGATGGGCTTTATCTTGTCGCCGTGCCGATCGCCATGCTCGACCAGAACGGCACGGTATCGCCAGCGGAATTGCTCAAGCCGCCGCCGGGGATTCTCAAGTCTGAGCGGCTTGTGGGCCAGATTCGAGCGGTGCGTAAAGAGGACAAGGACGAATTCTGGACGGTCTATCACGTCAGGATCATGGACGGCAAACTGCAGACCGGTCTGATTCGACACGACGAACCGATGCGCCGAGATCGCGTGAAATCGAATTCGTTCGGGGCTGGTGCGACGGCCATTCTCACGACTGTCGTAGCCGCCAGCACGCTGTTATCGCGATTCCGAAATCGAACAGGGCAGGCGATCGCTGATCGCTGATGCCTGATATCGTCCGTACTCTGACACTCGTCACGGCATCCTGGGCGATCGAATCGGCCATGATCCGGCTGATCATGCGTGACCGATTCCGGTGGCAATCATTGATCGACCTTTTCTGGATCAACCTGCTCACCAACCCGGCCGCCAACTACGCCTATGGCGAACTCGGCTGGAACTGGTGGTTCGTGGAATCGGCTGTGGCTATCGCCGAAATCTGGCCGATCGGGCGTAGCCTGCGAGTTTCAATTCCTCAAGCCATCGGCCTGAGCATTCTGGCGAACGGCACTTCAGCCATTGCCGGCCGAGTCGTCGAAATACTGAACTCCTGATTCGAAATCGACAAAGAACGGGCGACCCGCCTGGGCCGCCTGTTCGAATGTCGATCGAATTGAAATCCCGTCCGTCTGAATCGGTCAGGCTGACGGGCATTTCGAGATCATTTCGTGCCGACGCCGATCGGAACCAGGCCGTCTTTGACCTGGCGGAGCCGTTCGCGGTATTTGTCGGCGAGCCGCGTGTGGCGGCTTTGGGGCGTGAGCACCTTGCCGTCGATGACGATGAGGTCGACGGGCGTCGTGGCTTGCAGAATCGAACCACGGCTGACGACGAGATTCGCCTTCTTGCCGGGCTTGATCGAACCGAGCTTGTCGGCCACTCCAAGGATTTCGGCCGGGTAAAGCGTGACGCTCTTGAGGGCCTCTTCCTCAGGAAGCCCGAACGCTACGGCCGTGCCTGCTTCGAAGGGCAGATTCCGCGCCGCGGTCGCCTGATCCGGGCCGCCTGCGCTGGACTGGATCGCGAACTTCACGCCTGCGGCATGGAGTTTCGCGGCATTCGCATAGGGGCCATCGTAGGGGTCGTAATTTTCGCCCGGGAGTTGAAGAACGCCGCCGATGAGCACGGGCACACCAGCTTCCTTGAGCTGCGGGGCGACTTTCCAGGCTTCCCGCCCGCCGCTGACGACGGCCTTCAGCTTCAGGGCCTTGGCCAGGGCCAGGGCGTCGAGGATCTCGCCCCGGTGGTCGGCTTCGAAGATCACGGGCTTTTCGCCCCTGGCGTAGGGCAAAAGAGCTTCCATGCGAGGGTCGCTGTCGATGGCTTCAGCCTTGCCTTCGGCGGCGGCTTTGCGGGCCGCGTCGTATCGAAGTGCCATGCGGAACTGTTCGCCGATATCTTCCAGTCGCTGCCTTCTGCGGGTGCCGGCCTGCGACCGCTCGCCCTCGTTACCCCCCGCTGGGGCGGGTGAGGCAGGCGGATCGTCGGCCATGGCTTCGTGGCGGTGAGCATGGTCGGCCGTAGCCATGTCCTCGCAACCGCAATAATGGTCGAAGTCGTATGTCAGGCCGAATTCGGCGTTATCGCGGGGCGGCACGTAAGTCGGGATTTGCACGTGCAGGCCGACTTTGTCCTGCAGGACCATTTCGGTCGGAATCCATCCGTGCAGGTTGACCACGGAACTCTGGCCCGCGATGCCGTTGCCCGAAGGCTGCGCCAGAATTGTGAGAACTCCGTTGGCTCGAGTGACCGGAATCAACTCGCTTTCCGGGTTGATGGCCGTGGAGGTCGTCAGTTCGGGCTGGAATGTGGCCGAATCACTGACATCCTGAGTTTCCCGCAAGCTGCCGACTTCGAACAGGCCGACCTGGCTGCCGGCTTCGATCATGCCGGGCCAGAGGTCATAGCCTTTCAGGTCGATGACTTCAACACCTTCGGGAATTGCCGTTTCCTTGCCGCCGACGGCCACGATCTTGTCCTTCTGCACGATTACGACGCCATCGGCAATCGCCGCGCCGTCGACCGGATGAACCCTGGCGCCGACGAAGGCCCGGGTTTTGCGATTGTCCAGATCGTCCTTGAACTTCGCGGCACTGGCGGCGGTGGCTGTTTCGGCACGGGCCAGCGTACCCAGCACTTTGGGCCGCGCCGCTTCTTCAGCCGTTTTGCCGAGGGCGAATTCGACTTCGCCATTGACGAGCGACATCCGGCACTTGCTGAACGTATCGAGCGGGTGGGCGTCGAAAATGGCCAGGTCGGCGTCCTTCCCGACTTCGATCGAGCCCATCCTGTGTGCCAGGCCAAGTTCCTTCGCCGGGTTGATCGTCACCAGAGCGAGTGCCGCGTCTTCGTCCATGCCGCCGTATTTGACGGACTTGGCGGCTTCCAGGTTCAAATGGCGGACCAGTTCGGGGTCGTCGCTCTTGATCACCGAACTGACTCCGGCTTCGGTCATGATCGCGGCGTTGGCCGGAACTGCGTCAAAGGCCTCGATCTTGTACGCCCACCAGTCCGAGAATGTCGACGCACTTGCGCCATGGGCCGCGATTTCCGGGGCTACCTTGTATCCTTCCAGCACGTGCTGCAGCGACTGCACCTTCACGCCATGGCGTTCGGCTGTGCGCAGGAGCATGAGGATCTCGTCGGACCGATAGCAGTGGCTGTGGATTTTGATGTCGCCGGCGACGATGCGGGACAAGGCCTCAAGCCTGAGGTCGCGCCTCGGGGCCGGGCCGGCGGCTTCGCCTTTCTGGTCACGCATGGCCTCCCAGCGCTTGCGTGCTTCGGCATAGGCCGCGCCCTGGCGGAATGCACGTTCGATCGTCGCTTCCACACCCATGCGGGTGTTGGGGAACCGGCCCGTGCTCCGGGTGACGTTTTCGCCCAGGGCGAACTTCACGCCCTGAGGCCGCTTTTCGTCCTTCAAGATCAATTCCCGACCTGGGCGGCCGGGGAGAAGTTTGATGATCACATCCTGGCCGCCGATCGTATTGGCCGAACCGTGCAGCAGACGTGCGGCCGTCGTACCGCCCGCGAGAGCATGGTAGATCGTCGGATCCGTGCCGTTGACGACGTCGGTCACCCGCACTTCCGGCACGATCGACAGCGTCGCTTCGTTCACGCCCCCGGCGATCGCCATGTGCGAGTGGGTGTCGATCATGCCCGGCATGATATAAAGCCCCTTTGCGTCGATTTCCTTCACGCCGTCAGGCTTCTTGATATCGGTGCCGATTGCGGCGATCTTGCCGTCCCTGACGAGGATCGAGGCGTCCTTGAGCGTGCCCTGGCCGCTGACGGTGATGACCGTAGCCCCTCGCAGGAAAACGTTTCCGCCTGTCTTGAAGGCGACTTTCCGGTCCGCGTCCAACTCGGTCAGGACATCCACGAATTTCGGTTCTTCTCTCGCGGGCTCGTCCTTCTTCGGCTCGGATTTGCCGGGCTCTTCCTTCGATTTCGGCTCGTCTTTCTTCGCCTCAGGGGATTTCGCTTCGTCCTTCTTCGAAGCTTCTTTTCCGGCCTCGGCCCGGGCGGATTTCGTTTCCGAACCTTCCTTGCCAGGCTCTTTCCTGCCCGCGTCTTCCGGTTTCGTTTCTGCCTTGCCCGGCTCTCCGGCTTCCGGCTTTTCGGCCGGTTTCGTTTCCGCCGGTTTGTCGCCCGCGTCGGCCCTGGCCATTTCGCCCGAACGGCCGGCGCGGCCCTGAGGGCTGCTTTCCTTAGGCAGGATCGTCGGTGGGTCGAAGTCGAACAGGACGCCATCCGCGGCGACGAGCCGAACCTTCGTCTTCGAATCAGAGATCGGGCCGGTCAGTGCGACCAGGTGGCCGAATTTACCGGGCTCCAGCGTTCCCAGGCGGTCGGAAGCTTTGGCCATCGCGGCCCCGCCAGCGGCGAGCGCTTCCGCCGCGGCGGCTTCCGGCAGACCTTCGGCGACGACGTCCCGCAGCTTCTCGGCGAATTGCTCAGGCCGCTGCAGGCCATCGGTCGAAAAAGCGAACTTCACACCGGCCTTGTGCAGGGCGGCAGCGGTCGACACGTATTCTTTCCAGATTTCCAGCTTCCGCTCCGTGACACGCAGAGGCTCGATTCTGTCCGAAGCCTGCTTTTTGGCGAATTCGGCCTTCGTCGGCACCTTCGGCTTGCCGGGATAGTTCAGCCGCAGCACGACGGGCACGTTGCCGGCCTTGAGCCTGTCGATGACCTTCGCCGCTTCGCGACCGCCGACGATGACCGGCTCGAATCCGAATTCGGCCGACAGATCCAGGGCCCTGTGGATTTCATCACGCGATTCTGCCTGCCACCACACCGGCAGTTTGCCGTCGATGGCTTCCAGGATCGCTTCCATGGATGGATCTACTGGCACGCGAGGGCCGCCATGCCGGCGCGCATGCTCCTGAAGTTGCCGATAATGCGCGGCGTCGGAAACCTGCTGCCTCAAGTGGGCGATGACCCCCATCAGGGCCGAAGGATATCCGCTCGGTCCGCCAGGCTGACGCCCACGAAACCGCGGCGGAGCCAGCGACGGGCTGTCGACGACAGGCGGGCTCGGGTTCGGGTCGAAAGGCGTTCGCAGATTCACATTAAGACCGACGTGAGGCACGATCAGGATTTCGCGCCGGGGGTAACCGGTCGTCGAAGCCAGCGCCCCCTTGCCGGTCAGGATCGCGCCGCCAGGGGCCACGATTTGCGAAGTGAACCCGAGCTTGCGTCGGCCTTCAGCCGTCGGATCGCCGAGGTTGAGCGAATCGGCCACGGCGAACTCGGGCGTGATACCGATACGGTCATCCGGCGGAGTGAACGGCGACGAGAATTCGTTGAGCGGCATGGTGCGGCCGCTGCCTGTACGAGACCGCGGTACTCCCGTGCCAAGGCCCGTGAGCGTGTAGGCGTCGATCCAGCCGGGATAGATCGTCAGTCCTTTGCCCGCGACGACGAAGGCGTCCGGCGGAATTTTGACATCTTCGGTTTTTCCGACCGCTTCGACGATACCCTTCCGAATGACGATCGTGCCGGAATCGATGGTCTTGTCAGCGGCGACGACGATTTTGGCCCCTTCGATCGCCAGCGCCGGCGGGCGGAAGTCGGGCCGCCAGTCCGCGGCTCGGGCATGAACGAAGCACGCGGCGACGATCGCCGGTAAAGTGCGCAGTACGGATCGGAACAATCTGTGCATGATCTGCGGTCTCCGGGCGCGTCGCTTCGGTCGGTGCTCGATAAGACAATCTCCGAAACGACTCGCGATTCGGAGGGGTATCATCTGGCCTTGGTCTTCGAACGGCCATAAGATGCGTGAGTCAAGGTCGCATGATACCCCCCACCGGCACATTTTCGAACCTGCCACCGTCCCAACAGGTATCCCATTCGTCATGAATATCCCATCCTTGCCAGAAAAATCGTTCCTTCGGATCGCTCTCGCGGCTATCGGGCTGGCCTTCGTCGGCTCGCAGACGCATGTGTCGATGGCTGCCGATGGGGCGATCGTGACCGGGTTCGCCATCGCGGAAGGGCGGGCGATATTGAAGATCGAAGGCGAAAACGGCTCGGAATTCGAGCGTGCTTTGACCGTCATCGACCCGACCGGTCGAAGCTGGTCAGCGTCCGTGATCGAAAACCGCGTCGAATTGAAACCGGGGGATATTGCCGCTGGTGGCTCGAACGCTCCGCGATCCGCCGGATCCGTAAAATTGAAATCCGGTCAGTCCTATTCCGTTGCGATTCCAGCTGCGGAAAATACGGCTGATGACAAGAAAAAGGCAGTCGTCGCCAGGCCGACGCCTTCATTCCTGATCGTCGGCGATGCATCTCAGGCAAAGGTTGTCGCCCGGTTGAATTCCGGCTTCCCGATCGAAGTCAAAGATTCGCGGCATACGACGATCCGGACCAACGCCCAGGGTGCGAATTTCACGCCGCCGAATTCACGAACGGTCTGGGAAAGCCGGAAAGCGGCTGTCAAAGATCAATTGCTGATCACCCAGGGCCTTTGGCCGATGTGGCCGAAAACGCCATTGAATGCACAAGTTTACGGCATTATGGATCGCGGCGATTATACGATCGAAAAAGTCGCACTGGAGACAGTACCCGGATTTTATTTGTGCGGCAACGTCTTTCGACCGAAATTCGCCGAAGGAAAATTGCCGGCGATCCTGTCGCCGCATGGCCACTATGCTGACGGTCGCATGAACATCGACGTCCAGGCCCGCTGCATCCGGCTCGCGAAAATGGGTTTTCTGGTCTTCATGTATGACATGGTCGGCTACAACGATTCGAAACCGTTCGGCCATTCGTTCACCAACGAAACGCTCGACAAATATGGCCTGAACCTCGTCGGCTTTCAGACATTCAATTCGATCCGCGCGCTGGACTGGCTCCAGAGCCTTCCGGAAGTCGACGCTGCCCGGATCGGCTGCACCGGCGAATCGGGCGGGGGAACGCAGACATTCTTCCTCTGCGCTGTCGACGACCGGATCGCAGCCGCTGCACCCGTCGTCATGATCTCCGAAGCTTTTCAGGGCGGCTGCACGTGCGAAAACGCCGCAGGAATGCGAGTGGGAACGGATAATGTCGAAATCGGTGCCGCGTTCGCTCCCAAACCGATGCGGCTCGTCGGCGCAACGGGCGACTGGACGGCCAACACCATGACGGCCGTGCTTCCGAAAATTCGCAGTGTTTACGGCCTCTACGGCCGTCCGGACCTCGTCACGGCCACGATCTTCAATTTCGAACACAATTACAATCGCGTGTCGCGGAATGCCGTCTATCCCTTCTTCGCGAAGTGGCTTCAGAACGTGCCGGATTCCGACGCTCTCCGCGAGCCTGAACTCAATTACGAAACTTCCGAAACGCTGCTCGCTTTGACCGATTCGAAGCCGTTCGAAGCGAAGCGGAAATCACGCGAAGAGATCGAGAAACAGTTGATCGAAATGCGTGCGAAACAGATCGACGAATGGCTTTTCCTGGCGACGCACAGCAGCCCTGAGCGTGAAGCTGCGAAAAAGGTGCTGAAGACGGCATTGAACGTGCGGACAGGCGTCGTTGAGCCTGCTGCCAGCGAGTTGATGGTCGACACGGTCAGCGCCGACCTGTTCTCCGAAGGCGTGCAGATGCGCAAGCTGCACGTCGGCCGGGCGGGCACAGGTGAAGCCGTGCCGGTCGTCGAATTGATCCCCAACCGTGCCACGGGCGTAAGCGTCGTCGTCGCCGACGAAGCCGGAATCGCTGGCATCCTTGGGGCGGACGGCCAGCCAAAGCCGGTCGTCAAGGCACTTCTCGCGAAGGGTACCACGGTCTATGCTTATGATCCGCTGTTCGTCGGTGCGGCGTTCGACCCGGCCACCGGCCGCACGACCCGCCCCGACACAGCCCATTATTCCTGCTATAACAAGAGTCTGACACAGGATCGGCTGCAGGATCTGGCCAATGTCGTCGCCCTGGCCAAAAGCCGGCGGGACACTCGGGCCGTGCACCTAGCCGGCTTCGGCGCAGCGGCGGAACACGTCCTTTGGGCTCGCCCATCGCTGTCCGGCCTCGGGCGGACGTATGTCGACCTGGCAGGCGCGAACGAACCGCTGGGAACGCAGTTACTGGTCGGTTCAGCGCAGGCCGGCGGGCTGACTGGTGCGGCACAGGCGATCTCGCCTGGGATTTTGAAAGTCGAACGAACAGGGCCGAAAGCCGTTTCGGCGGAAATTGTGGGGCGTGCCTACGATCTCGAAGGCGTGCCTTCGAACGTTTCCGTCACCGATGATTCGAAACCGGCTTCGTCCGGCGAGTCGATCGCAAGCTGGTTGCTCGACGTGAAATGATCGCGGAGGGCTTCTGGAGCGAATTCCCATGATTCTCGACTTCAACCACAGCTGGATTTGGCGGTTTTCGAATCTGGCGATCTTGTCGAGTGTCATGGTCTTCGCCTTCAACGCCCATTGCTTCGGCGAAGACCGCAAGCCCGCCTCTTTCGTCCTCAAATTCGTGGACGAAGCGACGGGCGAACCGGTGCCGCTGGTCGATGCTCGTACGGTGCACGGTGTCGTGCATTATTCCGACAATGCCGGCGTAACTGCCTGGACTGAGCCGGAACTCGTCGGGCAGGACGTGCATTTTCAGGTGCGCTCGCACGGCTACGAAATGAAACCCGACGGGTTCGGCATCCGGGGCGGTCGAGTTCGCGTCGTGCCTGGCGAATCCGCAGTCTGGAAGCTGAATCGCACCCAGATCGCACGCAGGCTTTATCGCATTACCGGTGCTGGGCGGCTTGCGGAAAGCCAGGCCGCCGGGCTTGTCGGTGCCGACGACCCTCGCGCCGTCACGCGAGCGAAGGTCACGGGGCAGGACAGTGTGCAGATGGTTCCGTACCGGGGCGAACTGCACTGGCTCTGGGGCGATACAAGCAGATTGTCGTATCCGCTCGGCAATTTTCATGTGCCTTCGGCAAGAACGCCAATGCCAGGCCAGGAATCATGGAATCCGTCGCATGACATTCCATTGAATTATTTCGAAGATCCGAAAACGGGATTCGCAGCTGAAACCTGCCGGATGGCGGGCGATGGACCGACCTGGGCCGGCGCACTGGCGACTGTCCATGACGAAAAGGGCGCGGAAAAGCTCGTCTGCTGGTACGCCAAAATCAAGCCGCCGATGGAAACGTATCGCCGGGGCGTGGCTGTCTGGAATGACGAGTCGAATCGTTTCGAAAGCGCGCAGGAGTTCGGGCCGGAGCCAGTCGGCCCGCCAGATGGTTCTCATGACTTGAAGCTCAAGGAAGTCGATACGGATTGGCTCTATTTCGCTGATCCGTTTCCGTTCGCCAGGGTTCGCGCGCGGTTCACGGATTATGTCGATCCGGCGGCTTACGAACGTTGGACATGCGAGACGGCCGATTCGACGCTCACGGAACCTGTCGTCGAACGAGATTCGCAGGGCAAGGCTGTGTTTCGCTGGCGGCGTGGCGGTTCGGATTTCGACCAGAAACGACAGCAGCTATTGCTATCGAAGGGGCTTCTCAAGCCTGAGGAATGCCCGATCCGGTTCCGTACTTCAGACGGCAAGGAAATGCAAGTGAGTCGAGGCACGGTCGCCTGGAATGCGTTCCGCAGGAAGTGGATCATGATCTTCGGGCAAACCATTGCGAAGGAGTCCGTGCTCGGCGAAATCTGGTTCGCTGAATCGGAAAACCTGACCGGGCCATGGGATCGAGCCGTCAAAATCGTCACTCACGACAAATACAGCTTTTACAATGTGGCACATCACCCGGAACTGGATTCGCCGGATGGTCGCAAGATTCGCTTCGAAGGTACTTATACGACGTTGTTTTCAGGCCTTGAACAGGGTACGCCCAGAAACGATTACAATCAGATTCTCTATGAACTCGATCTTGCCGATCCGCGGCTCAGCGCCGAGCCGAAATGAAATGATGCGATCGCAACCCGGCCAAAACAGTCAAGCGTAAGTCGGCATGCCACGTTCGGAGCGTTTCGTGTTGACCACCTGCAATGCGCCAGGGGCGTCCTTCCAGAATTTCACGAGTTGTGACGTAGTGCAGCCCAGCACAAGAGCTGCAGTTTTGACGTCCCACCCGCAGCCGGCGACGAAGTCGAGAGATTCGGACAGCAGGGCAGGATAATCCGCGTGCTTCGGGTTCACCTGAATTTTGCCCGCCTTGCCGATGCGTGATTTCCAAAGGGCCGAGGGCGGCTCTTCGATCCCCACAGGCCTGCGCACCTGAATCGCCAGCTTCATGCGCAGACGCCGCACAGCTTCCTCGCGATTCTCGCCCTGATAGCGTTTTTCGTTGGCCTCGGCACGAATTCCCGTGGGCCGATGTTCGAGGATGACTGCTGTTTCGACCTTGTTCTTGTTCTGGCCGCCCGGGCCGCTGCGGCGTTCGAAACGAATTTCGCACTGGGCCTGGAGCGAGTCGTCATCCAGCGCCGCAAGCGATTCGCGAGGTTGCGGCCGGTTCGGGTCGGGGGCGGTCATATGCCGGTCTCGTCATTCGCGGAAAGTGCAGGAGAAACGGCCAGCAGGCCTTTGAGGCGATCGAGCGTGTCGGCGTCTTCCGGGCGTTTGTCGTCACGGATGCGCACGATGCGGGGAAATCGCACCGCGATGCCCGACTTATGCCGGGGCGAGATCTGGATGGCTTCGAAGGCGAGTTCCATGACGATCTCGGGCTTCACGGCGCGCACCGGGCCGAATCGGTCGGTCGTATTGCGTTTCACGAAGGCATCGATTCGGCTGATTTCGGCGTCGGTCAGGCCTGAATAGGCTTTGGCGACCGTCAACAGCGATCCGCCGGGGCGATCCCAGACAGCGAAGGTGTAGTCCGTATAGAGACTTGCACGGCGGCCGCTGCCGCGTTGGGCCATGGTCAGAACGCAGTCCATCGTGAGGGGGTCGACTTTCCACTTCCACCAGTCGCCCCGCTTGCGGCCGACGCGATACTGTGAATGCCTGTGCTTGAGCATCAGGCCCTCGCAGCGTTTTTCGCGTGACCCGCTCCGGGCGTGCGTCAATTCGCCCCAGGTCGAAAATGGCACCTCGGGCGAAATCCTCAGTCGATCCTGCCAAGGCAGACGTTCCAGAAGGTCGGTCAGAAGTGTTCTTCTCTGCGAAAACGGCCGCTCGCGAATGTCCTCGCCAGCGTTTTCGAGAAGGTCGTAGGCAACGAGGACCACGGGCACCTCAGCCAGGATCTTTTTGCCCAGATTCTTGCGGCCGATCCGTTTCTGGAGCTGGGCGAAGGGCAGGGGGGCGTTGTCTTCGAAGCTCCAGGGCAGCAGTTCGCCGTCGATCACGGTGCCGTCGGGCAGGGCGGCGGCCGTTTCGTGAAGGTCAGGATACCTTTCCGAGACCAGTTCTTCGCCGCGTGTCCAGATGTGGGTTTCGCCTCTGCGGCGGATGAGCTGGGCCCGGATGCCGTCCCACTTCCATTCGGCCAACCATTCGGCGGGATCGCCAAGCTGTTCGGGAGCGGTTTCAAGAGGATAGGCAAGATAAAAGGGGTAAAGCTGTTTGGGATCGCTTGCCAGCGTTTCGGAACTGACGAGCGAGCGGAAAAACTCCGCCGTCGGCTTCCATTCGCCCATGAGCCGGTGAGCGATCCGCGCCTGGTCGACGCCAGCGACCTCAGCTAGTGCGCGAGTGACGAGATTCTGAGAAACGCCGACGCGAAACGCCCCGGTGATGAGCTTGTTCCAGACGAACCGTTCCGCGGGGTCCATTGCCGCCCAGGAACGGTAAAGCGATTCGCGTTTATCCGTTTCGTCCATATTGCCGAGGGGCAGCAGGTGATTTTCGACCCAGTCCGCGAGGGGGCGGTCGACACGCTGGGCGGATTCGCCATAAGGCAAGAGCAGGGCAATGGTTTCGGCCAGGTCGCCGACGGCGTGATACGACTCTTCGAAGAGCCATTCCGGGATCGACGCGGCCTCGGCGGCCCAGGCTCGCAGGAGTTTCGTCGGAACGAGTTGCCGGGGCTTTCGGCCGATCAGGAACGAGACGGCCCAGGCTGCGTCGGCCGGGTCCGCCGTTCGGAAATATTCCGCCATGGCGGCGACTTTGACGGTCGTGCGGGTTGATTCGTCGATGGCTGAGTAAAGATCAGCGAAGCGTTTCATGATGCCGCCACATCCTCGCCTGATTCTTCGACTTCCGCTGCTCCGGCGACTTCCGCTTCAGGTTGGCCTGTGGCAGTGGGTTCGTCCGCGTCGGCGACGTCGGCCTCACCTCGAAACTGGGTGTCGATCGATCGGGCGTCGAGCCCCATGTGGGTCAGGTGCCGGGCAAGCACGGCCGAATAGCCGTGCGTCAGCCAGACGCGTTCGGCACCGGTGGCTGCGATGGCCGAGAGCAGCCCGGGCCAGTCGGCGTGGTCTGACAGCGCGAAACCTTTGTCGAGCGATTGTCGCCTTCGGGTGCCGCGGATCGTCATCCAGCCTGAGACGAATGCCGCCGATAGGGGCTGAAACCGGCGCATCCACGGCGTTCCCATGGCCGAAGGGGGGGCGACGATCATCGAGCCGGCCCAGGCGAGACGCGAACCTGTCGATTTTGCCGACTTGACCGTTTCGCCGACATACTCCGTGCGAGGCAGACGAATGCCGGATCGCCGATAGGCGGCATTGAGGGGCTCGACGGCCCCGTGAACGTAGATCGGGCCGATCGATGAATCGAGTCCGGCCAGAATTCTTTGCGACTTTCCGAGCGAATAGGCGAGCAATACGGAGGCGAGGCCACGAGCGGCATTGGCCGACCACCAGCGGTTGATGTCGTCGAAGATCGCAGATTGAGGCTTCCAGCGATAAATCGGCAAAGCGAAGGTCGATTCGCTCACGAACAGGTGGCAGCGGACAGGTTCGAAGGGCGTACTGGTCGCGTCGGCCTCGGTTTTGTAATCGCCGCTGACGACGGCCACCTGCCCTCGATGTTGGATGCGCACCTGTGCCGATCCGAGCACATGGCCCGCCGGGTGAAGCGAGATCCGCACGCCATTACGTTCGATCGACCGGCCATAGGCGACGGTGTCGATTTGTGCGGCGGGCCCCATGCGGACACGCAGGACCCCCGCCCCTTCGGGGGTCGTCAGATACTGGCGGTGGCCCCAGCGGGCATGGTCAGAGTGGGCATGGGTAATGATTGCACGCTCGACCGGTCGCCAGGGGTCGACGTAGAAGTCGCCAGGCGGGCAATAAAAACCACGCTCGTCGCGAATCAGCAGATCGGTCGACATTGCCTGTGCTGCCCGGGTTCGGCTAAAAGGATTCGATCGGATTATTGTAACCTGTTCGCAGGCTGAGATACGCGCGAGCATGATATCTGGACGAAATGGACTTGCTCTCAGGCCATGCCTCATGTCATAATGCCTGATAATTCGATACTATCGTGGCCGCGACATACAGAGCGTGTCGTGGTCGTTCGTCGTTGACGGGCCCCTTGTGGCTCCTTCGGAAGGTACGCAGGTCGAGACAATGGCACATAAAAAAGGTCAGGGTTCCAGCCGTAACGGTCGCGATTCGAATGCCCAGCGTCGCGGCATCAAGAAGTATGGCGGCGAGTTCGCCACGATCGGTTCCATCCTCTGCCGCCAGGTCGGCACGCGCTGGGTGGCTGGCCGTAACGTCGGCGTCGGCCGTGACTACACCCTGTTTGCGCTCAAGGAAGGTATCGTGAGCTACGATCAGAACGGTCGCCGGATCAATGTTCTGACCGAACTTCCGAACTAACCAGACTTTCGAGTCGCCGCGCATGCGGCAATCCGATCGTTACCGACCGGCGGTGCCTTCAGAGGTGCTCTGCCGGTCGTCGTTTTTGGTGGTTTTCGATATTCGAAGCCTCCGCGCGGTTCGACAATAGCTCCTGAGAATTCCCCATGTTCGTCGATCGAGTGACCATTTACGTCAAGGGTGGCGACGGCGGCAACGGCTGTCTGAGCTTCCGCCGTGAAAAGTACGCCCCCCGGGGCGGCCCTAACGGCGGCGATGGCGGCCATGGCGGTAATGTCATCATCGTGGCTGACCCAAGCCACTCGAACCTTGCCCACCTTTCCTTCCAAAGGCACTGGAAAGCGGACCGGGGCGATCATGGTACAGGGGCAGATTGCCATGGCAAAACGGCGAAAGATCTGGTGATCCCCGTGCCGGTGGGGACGATTGTCCGCGACCGGGACCGGGGCCACGTAATCAAGGACTTGCGTGAACCAGGCGAAAAGGTCTACATAGCCAAAGGGGGCAAGGGAGGCTTCGGCAACGCCCACTTCAAGTCGAGCACCAATCGGGCGCCGAGGCAGTTCGAAAAGGGCTTCCCGGGCGAAGAGCGGTGGATCTCTCTGGAGATGAAAGTCATTGCTGACGTGGGGCTTGTGGGCCTGCCGAACGCCGGCAAGTCGACGCTGCTTTCACGCATCTCACATGCCCATCCGGAAATCGCCGATTATCCCTTCACGACCAAATATCCGAACCTGGGCACCGTGCATGCCGGCCGGGAAGATTCGTTCGTCGTCGCCGACATTCCAGGGCTGATCGAAGGAGCCCATGCCGGGCATGGCCTGGGCCACGAATTCCTCCGCCATGTGGAACGTACCCGTCTGCTTGTGCACCTGGTGGCCTGCGAAAACCCGGACAATACCGACCCCTGGGACAATTACCATACGATTCGCGAAGAACTGCGGCTGTACAGCCCGCTGCTGGCCGAACGGCCTGAGATCGTCGTTCTGACGAAGATGGATCTGACTGGCGCCGACGAAATCCAGGCCGAATTCGAAAAGAGGCTTGGCCGGGAAGTCATGGCCATTTCGGCGGTTACGGGCCGGGGCGTGAACCAGCTGATCCGTAAGATCAGCGACATGCTTGGCGAGCTGGAAGCGCCCGCCATGGAGCCTGAGATGCCCGATCGCCCCGAATCGCCGGAAGCTGAATCCGAGGCGTCCGAAACGCCGGTCGACACGATCGCGGGCGAAGACGGAGCGGAACTCGGCTCATGAGTGCCCCGGGCGGATGGCTGCTGGCCGATGTCGGCAATTCTCGCGTGAAGCTGGCCTGGCTGGAAAATGGTGCCGCGGCGGTCAATGCGTTGTTCGACCGGGGCCCAAAAGCCTGGGACGAACGGCTCACGTTGCCTGTCGACCGGATCGAAGCGAACGCCCCTGCGCTGGCGGGATGGCTGGAAAACAAGGCGATCGGCGGAATCTGGATTTCCAGCGTCAGGCCTCAAGCTGTGCTCGAGCTGGTGGAAACGCTCGACCGGGCTTTGGAATCCCGCACGGGGCCCGACGCTCCCGGAGTGGTGCTGGACAGTGCCCTGACGACAGGCACGATCGGCCGCCTGACTCGTCCGGAAAAGTCGGGTGCGGACCGTGCCCTGGCCGTTCGTGCCGCCGGACGATTGAAGGGCCGCACCGGGCCAGGTGTGGTTATCCTTTGCGGAACTGCGATCACGGTCGAGCGTATCGGATCCGACGGCGAATGGCTCGGCGGAGCGATCGCGCCGGGATACAGGCTTTGTGCCGAGGCGCTCGAACATGGCACGGCGGGGCTGATGCATGTGGACACGGTCAGCCGCGAACCACTGGCCTTCGGCACCGAAACCCGCACCGCGATGGAGGCGGGGCTGTTCTGGGGCCAGGTCGGTGCGATTCGAGAATTGATCGCCCGAAGTGTCGGAGGCCATGAGCATTGGGAGATCTGGACTGGCGGCGATGCTCCCATGCTGGCTCGCTGGGCAGGATTACCGGAGGCTGAAGTCGTCGACGATCTGGTTCTGATGGGGCTGGCCGATTGGGCCGCCGAACGGTTTCATAGCGAATCTGGAACGTGAAATGGGTGCAGGGCACGCACTCCCCGCTGGATTCGTGACGCGTATGACGGCCGAAGGTCCGGGGGCGATCGGCGTTCTGCGGATCTGGGGGGCATCAGCATTCGAAGTCGCCGATCGGGTCTTCAGGCCCAGGATCGGCCGAAGGCCTCTGCGCGATTCCGCTCCAGGAGAACTCCGTCTCGGCTGGTTCGGTGGCGACGAAGTTGTCGCAGTGCTGATCCAGGAGGAATCGACGGGGCTCATGGAAGTCGAAATTCAGGGTCATGGCAGCGAACTGCTGCTCGATGCCTTGATCGAGTTGCTCGCGAAGCACCGAATCGCCAGTGCCTCACGAGACGATTACATCAAGGCACATGGAATTCGAAGGCTCGAAAGACTGGCGATCGAGAAACTTGGCCAATCGACGACAACTCGTTCTGCAAATGTGCTTTATCGCCAATCACGCGGGGCGATGCGGGCGAATCTCGAAAAAATCGGCGTTGCGATCGACGCGAACGACATCGAGGCCGCGGCCCTCGAACTCGACGATCTTCTGCGAACGGCTGATTTCGGCACGCGGCTGGCGAGCGGGTTCCGCGTGGCCCTGGCGGGTCCGCCGAATGTCGGCAAATCGACGCTGATCAATGCCCTTGCGGGTTTCGAACGCTCCGTCGTCAGCCCAACGCCTGGCACGACACGCGACGCCGTCGACGTCGCCGTGGTCCTCGACGGCTGGCCGATCGTTCTGACCGACACGGCAGGTTTGCGTGCCGCGACTGCCGATCCGCTTGAAGCTGAAGGAATCCGAATCGCCCGGGAAGAGCATCGGCGAGCGGATCTCGTCCTGAAGATGACCGAATGCAGTTCGGAACCGGATCTGTGCGAATACGACGCTCGCACGATCGACGTCCGGACCAAGGCCGACCTCGCCACGGACGAGGAGATCGAACGTGCGGCCCGAATGGCCAGTGGTCCGGTGATCGTCAGCGCTCAGGCAGGCGACGGACTGGAAGGGCTCATGGAACGCATTGTGCAGACTGTTGCGCCCATAGAACTTGCGGAGCGCAGTGCCGTCGTGTTCGACGAGTCCCTTGCCCGTTCGCTGCGGGAGGTTCGCCTTAATCTTTCGAACGGCGAGATCGATTCGGCACGCAGCGATTTGTGGCACTGGCTGGAATGAGCATCGGCCGGCGTGGTCAAGAGCCAGACGCCGGCCGATCGGCCGATCGATCAGTTCGCTTTCGGCAGGATGCCGCGCTGGCGGAACCAGATTTCGCACAGCTTCGGCCATTCGGAGAAGGCCGGATCACCCATTCCCAGGCCGAGGCCGTGACGACCCTTTTCGAACATGTGAAATTCGCACGGTACACCGGCGTTTCGCATGGCCTGAACGAAGAACAAGGAGTTTTCCGCCGGCACGGGCGTGTCTTCGTTGGTGTGCACCAGGAAGGCCGGCGGCGTGTTCTTGTTGACCTGAAGTTCGTTCGTGAGGTTTTTCACAAGGTCTTCGGGCGGGTTTTCCCCCAGAAGGTTCTTTTTCGATCCGCCGTGGCCGTATTTCGTGCCGAGGCTGATGACCGGGTAGAGCAGAACCATGAAGTCGGGGCGTGAGCTGGCACGTTCGACGATGTCGGTCGCGTCGGGTTTGCCGGCGTCGTAATGTGTACCTGCCGTAGAAGCCAGGTGGCCGCCCGCGGAGAATCCGAGGATACCGATCCGCTTCGGGTCGATTCCGAATTCCGAAGCTTTGGTTCGGACAGTGCGAATGGCCCGGTTGGCGTCATCGATCATGGCCGGGTGCTGATAGCGCGGACCGAGACGATATTTCAACACGAATGCCGTGATGCCGTTCGAAGCGAGCCATTCTGCGATGGGCTGACCTTCGTGCGGTGCCAGGCCGCCATAACCGCCACCGGGGCAGACGACGACGGCCGCGCCGGCATTTTTGCCTTCCGCGGGCCGGTAGACGGTCAGCGTCGGAATGTCGACCGGTTCGGTGCCTTTGGCGCCGGGCGTTCCGTTGGGCCAGAGAGTAATGACATCCGCGGCCGGAATCGGAGTCGACATGATCGACAGGCCTGTGAGGGCGAGAGTGAGTGTCAGGAAGGCGAAACGATTCATCGAGATCTCCCGGGGTGATTGCGAAACGGTGCGTCGTCCGATTTGCGTATCATGCGGCATCTTCCGCAGGATCGCAACATGCCGATCGGTCGGAAAATCGTCGAGGATTCTCACTTCACCTCAACCGTTCGCGATCTCGAATCCAGGGATATCGCCGTCATTGCGATCTCGTGAACGAACGGATCGATAACGCCGGCACAAAATCGCACGTGGCACTCCGAATTTTCGGGCAACCTACTTGAATCGCGGCAGGCACAGTTTAGAATCAACTATGTGAAGAATCCGTGAATGGCTGCCTGGCGGCCGATAGACGTTGATTTCCGAACGATCCGCTCCATCCTCAACTGCCAATGCACCGGTAAAGTCCAGTCGCAGACCGATCCGATCCGGATCGAAATGCCCTATTTTCGTGGAGTTCCTGATATGTCGCGCGCCGGCGATGATTCGAAAAGGACTTCGGACAATAACACGGACGGAACGCAATTTTCGAAGAAATCGGAACTCGTCGACGATCCGGCGGCGAATGCCAGTAGCACAGTTTCGCGGCCTTTGAAAGCGGTCGAAGAGAACGGCAGCCGCAATGGTGCCGGCACGAAGCCGAAGGCCAATTCCAGAAAGTTGTCGAACCCGAAAGCCGCGAGCGAGATCGAGGCGATCTCCAGAGACCCTGTGGCCGTCCAGGTGGCTGAGGCGCCGCATGGAACGAAAGAAGACAGCACCTCCGCTCCACTTCCGGCGAACTATCCCTATCGCACTCGTATGAGGCGCAAGGAATACGAAGCCGCCAAAATGAAACTTCAGATCGAACTGCTGAAGGTTCAGAGCTGGGTCAAGGATTCGGGGCAGAAAATCGTGCTGCTCTTCGAAGGCCGCGACGCAGCGGGCAAGGGTGGCACCATCCGCCGTTTCATGGAACACCTGAATCCCCGGGGCGCGCGGGTCGTCGCCCTGGAAAAGCCATCAGAGGCCGAAAAAGGCCAGTGGTATTTTCAGCGATACGTCGAACATCTGCCGACCGCTGGCGAAATGGTCTTCTTCGACAGATCGTGGTATAACCGTGCGGGCGTGGAACGGGTCATGAAGTTCTGTACGCCTCAGGAATATCTCGAATTCCTGCGACAGACTCCGCAATTCGAACGCATGCTCGTGCAGAGCGGCACTCTGTTTTATAAGTTCTGGTTCTCCGTCAGTCGTGAAGAACAGTTGCGGCGGTTCGTATCGCGACGCGACGACCCCCTGAAGCACTGGAAGCTATCGCCGATCGACGTCAAATCGCTCGACAAATGGGACGAATACACCGAGGCGAAGAACGCCATGTTCTTCCACACGGATATCGCCGACGCTCCCTGGGTCGTGATCAAGTCGGACGACAAAAAACGTGCCCGGCTCAATTGCATGCGCCACTTCCTGCACGCTCTGCCCTATCCGGACAAGGATCCGGCCGTGGCCTGCGCTCCGGATCCGCTCCTCGTCGGTTCCGCCGCCGACGTGCTGGCCAGCAATGAAGAAGTCGGCATCACGAAATTTTGACGACTCATTCGCCGGCATGCTGACAGGACAGTTCCGTATTCGGGAGAGCCTTGTACCTGAATGACCTGGTCCGAGATCTGACAGAAGGAGGCGAACATGTCCCCGCGTTTCGGCCTTGCCGCGTCAATTCTGATCGGTGGGTTAGCCCTGAGCCCTGTAACACTGGCTCAGGCCCCCATCGCCGGTGTCGCCTACCAGGTGCCGTCGATGTACGCCAGCGTGCCGCCCGGCACGCTGATTCCCTATGGCGGCTACAATTATGTGGCTCAAGGCAATGGCACCATGCTGCTGGCGGCTTCGCAGGCTGCGGCACCACCTCCTGTCGTTTCATATGCCCCACCTGTGACGTACAGGAATCCGGGTTACGTGCCTTACGCGAACTATTACGCCCCGGTCGGGCCTGGATGGCGGCCACAGCCATATCGCCCGTTCGGCGGATTCGGTCCTGCGCCGCTTTCGCCCTGGGACGGCTGGGGAACGTGGCCGCGGGCAAGGCCCGGGAGCGTGTTCGTCCCGTCGATGCCGCGCTCGACCCTGCCGCCATTCTGATCGTTTCCAGGGGCGGATCAGTTCGCCCCTGGATTATCTTTCTGAATCGAATCCAGGGCTCCGGCCAGGTCGATCCAGCTTGAGCCAGGCGACATTTTGCGGGCGCAATCGGTCAGAATGTTGTTCGTGACCAGAATTTTCCTGCTGGTGCCCGATGCTTTGACGGCCTGGGTGTCCAGACCCGTGAAGGTGTTGCCCGTAATGGCGACATCGCTGGCCGATTCCAGAACGACGCCAGCCCCGGTGTCGATCTGGAATGGATCCTTGTGTTCACGGATCGGCCGCTTGAGCTTTCCGCCGCCGATATAGGTGTTCGCGAACGCATTGCCGCTGACGACATTACGGCCGCTCTCCGGCCCCATGCGCACTGCGAAACCGTGGCAAAGTACGAAACTGTTCGCGCTTACGGAGCAGCCATTGGCATCCTTCAGGTCGATTCCGCCGCCAAGGTGGTGCGCGATCACGTTCGAACTCAGAGCGATGCCGTAGCAATCGCGGTCCAGGATGATGGCCGTGCCGTTGCATTCCTCGATCATGTTGCCGCTGACGACCGAGCCATAGGTGTCCTCGATCACGATTCCGTGCCGGAGGTGATCGTCGATGGCGTTGCCGGTGGCGCACAGGTTATAGGAATCGATGCAGCGAATGGCGTCCTGATTTTCCTCGAACTGATTGCCGCTGACGACGATATCGTGCCCCGCCGTGATCTGAAGGCCGGCTTTGCCGTTGTAAGTCAGGATATTGTCGTTGATCCGGGGATCTTCGAAGCAATTCTCCAGATGAATCCCGTTACCGCCGTTGTGATCGAGTGCCACGGCATGAACAAGAATTTCCTGCACCTTGCGGGCCATTATGCCATCGCCGCTTTCGCGATTGCCGCTGATGCGCAGACTGGCGATCTGAACTCGCCACAGCTCCGCTTTCGGGTCTTTCGCAAGATTCGTCGGAGCGATGAGTATCGCGGGCTGGCCTGTCGTGCTCTTGTTCACGAGGTGCGTCGCCGTGCCTGAGCCTTCGATACGCGTATCGCCGGTCCTCACGACAAGAGGCTCCTTCAGTTCGAACGTGCCAGGCGGGATCCGAACGATCCCTCCGCTGGCTGGTACGGCATCCAGCGCTGCCTGGAGCGATGCGAATTTCGAAGCGTCGATCGAGCGAGCCGGTTCCCCCGATTGACCGAGTGCGATGGAGGCGGGCGAAAATGAAAGGCATCCCGCAAGGAGCGTGAAGAAATTCAGGCTTATGCAGCTCAGCGAAAGTGGCAGATTCATGAGTTTTGTGTCTCGACAGTGATCAACGATCGAGCACTCGGTCTCAGATCGCCGGGGATGTGATAGATGGTTTCGGCCATTGGATTCGAATCGCACAATTCCCGATCTCGAGCGGGGCCCTCAGGCTTTCGGTCGTTCCGGCACGTGCGATGAAGATTCGATCGAGGGGGGGACGGAGACGATTGCAACTTCGGACCGGAGAGCTGTCAGCGAGACTTTGTCAGATCGGAAGCCAGGCAGGACACACCGGGCAGTCATGGGTTAGCCAAAGTTTAGCGGAGATGTTCCGATGGAGCAATCGACGATTCGATTACGGGATTCAACGGCTCTCCTGCCCGAACCAGAGTCGTACGGAACCGTCATGCGCGATCGTGGCGATCGCATTTCCGTCGGATGAACAGGCGACCCGATTGACCGGGGCTTCATGACCGTGCAGCGAGAATATCTCGATACCGGTTTCGACGTTCCATAAATGCAACTGACCGGTCACGTCGCCAGCGGCCAGAAACGAGGAATCCCGAAGAAAACTCATGTGTCGGATTCGGTTGCCGTCGCCTTCGATCAGGCGGATCATCTCACCGGTTTCGAAATCCCAGACGAAAAGCCGCCCGCTCGACTCCGCGGCACAAATGTGATCGGAATTCGGAACGAACGCCAGAGTCGTCATCTCTCCTCCAGTCTCCCAATCCTGCAAGATCCGTTTCCTGGCTGTGTCCCAGATGCGTACATGTCTGGATTCGCTCGCTGTCGCGACGACGGTTCGGCTGCCCGGCATGAAGGCAAGGCCCCGAATCCTGTCCCGATCCGCTTTCGTATTCGAAACCGCTTCGCCGGTCGCAATATCCCACACGATCACGAAGCCCTTGTTGTCTCCCGATGCCAGTCTTGTGCCGTCAGACGAGAACGACAGGTTGTAGACTGGCGTCGAGTGGCCGACGAGATCGATGACTTTCGATCCGGTTTTCGCGTCCCAGAGCGTCAAATTCTCTCTGGCGGAAAGAGCACTCGTCGCAATGAAGCGACCGTCCGGCGAAAATGCGACGCACGATACGGTCGCTTTGTGCGGCACGAAACCGCGAATCATCTTGCCTGATTTCCAGTCCCAGACTCGCACCGTCATCGGATCGTCCGTATCGTCGCTCGATGTCACGAGCACGGAATCGTCCGGGGCGAAACACGCGCCCCAGCCTTCATCCGAGTGCCCGGCCAGTTTACGATTCGAAATCGAACGCCCGCCTGGCCACCAGCGATCGATCAGCCGTCCGTTCGTCATCAGTGCCGATTTTCCATCCGGCAGCGGCTGAGCGTCGACGATCGTCCCTGTCAAAGGAAACGGCAATTCCTCACCGGATTCGAGATTCCAGGCCTGTTGGGATCTGCCCCCGGGGTCCTTGACGTATCCGTAAGTCAATAATAGTTTTCCGATCGAGATGCATCGCACTCGACTGACTTCCTCGAGACGCATGGATTTCGGATCGTTCGTGACATTCGATTTCAGAGGCACGATCGCCCCGGAGCGGACGTCGACGATCGCGGCGTTCCATCGGCTATCGTAAAGTAGCAGGCTCTCCATGCCTTCGATCCAGCGGATCGCTTCAATTTCGAAAGGGATGTCGACATTTTTGGCCGTAATTCCCGAAACCGGATCGATCATCAGGATGCGAACTGAGCGGCGATCTAAGCTGGATGCCGCGATTCGAGCGAAAGTGCGATCGATCACAATCGATTTCGTCACGATGTCCCGAATGGGTGCGAACGGAATGTCGACTTCCGAATCATCGAATGAAATGACATGCAATAATCCCGATTTATTCGAAACCAACGCATGGCGGCCATCCGGAAGAAGCCTGACGAAGTTCGAAACGTGCGGCAGCGGCGTCTGGCCGATTACACGATCCGCGAGCGAAACGAAGTCGATCCGGCTCACGCCCGAAGCCGGGGCATTGCACACGAAGCGAATTCGATCGCCTTCGGCAGACTCTACGAAATCCAAAATCGATTCGTTCGTTTTCTTCCGTAAATTCGATTCGGACGAATTGCCATTTTCCCGGACGATAAATCGATGTTCGTTGAATCCTGGCTGGTCGGACGGCATGCCGTTCGTGAGAGCAAAAAGCTTACGGCCGTCTCGCGAAAATCGAAGCGAAACGATGTTCGAACTTGATTTGACCGGTTCGAACCGATCCAGACTCTTGCCGCTCGAAATGTCTCGAATGACGACGTTCCGTGCTTTGTCGAAAGTCGCCAGGGTGTTTCCGTCCGGCGAAACCGCGATGAGTTTATGGTCGGAATCCGCAAATGCCACGACTTCCAGCTCTTCCCGTGAACGCATCCACAAATGGTTCCATGCGAAGTCACGGCGGCCTGGCCCGGGATCGATTTCCGTCAGTGCCTGCTGGGCCCGAACGGCGAGTCCGCTCTGCGACAGTGCGAAGGCCGAGTTCAGGCGGGTTTCGTAATACGATCGATCGACGATCGATTTTCGCCGCTCGGCAAGGATCGTCTGAACCTCGGCTCGATCTTCGGAAATCTCGAGTTCCCGGTTGATCTGGCGCAGCCTTCGATTTTGCATCGCCTGAATCACGATGACGACCATCATGAACGCTACCGCCGTGGTGGCCGCCGTGGCGATCGCAGGGTGCCGGCGAGCCCAGATCCGCCCTCGTTCGAAATATGACATTGGCCGGGCGAGAATACTCTCCCGGTCGAGGAACCTCTGAATGTCTGATTTCAACTCAATTGCAGAGGCATATCGACTCGCGGGATCTTTTCGCAAACATTTGTCGCAGATGATTTCGAGTTCCTCAGGCACATCCGGCCGGATCGTACGAAGCGATGGAGGTATCTCATGCACGATTTTTCGGAGCACCTCCTCTCGCGATTGACCCGGAAACGGTGCCTGCCCTGCGAGAATCCGATAGAGAATCGCCCCCATTGCGTGAATGTCCGTGCACGGCCCGATCGCATCGGCCAAGCCGAGAACTTGCTCCGGAGCCATGTACGCGGTGGATCCGATCTCGGCGGAGCCTGTCAAAGTTTGTTCGTCTCGGATTTCATTGAGAACCTTGGCGAGTCCGAAATCGGTCACTCGAGGCTGGAACGGGCAGACCGTACCGGAACCCGATTCGCCTGAATTCCCTGTCGGCTGAAGGATCACGTTGGCCGGTTTCATGTCGCGATGGATGACGCCGTTGGCATGCGCGTGTGCGAGTGCATCGGCCATTCTTCCGACCAGCATGGCCCCGATTCTGCATGGAACAGGCGTTTTTCGATCGGCGAGCCAGGTCGAAAGGGTCGGCCCGGTAACGAATTCGGACGCGATGTAGACGATGCCGCCGAATTCGCCGGTTTCCAGAACTTTGACGATCCCCGGATGTTCGAGCGTTACGCCGACCCGCCCTTCGCGTACGAACCGATGACGCGCCGTTTGCGACATCAGGACGAACGGCATCGGGAGCTTGAGAGCGACGTCCGTGCCGGTCCGGGTGTCACGTGCCAGATAAACGATCCCGAAACCGCCACGCCCGATTTCGGTATTCAGCTCGAACGGACCGAAACGGAAGACTTCGTGCGATTCGTCAGTTTCCGCCACCTCGGACGCCTGATTCGTCAAAAGTTCGTCCGTGCCGCTGCCGTCTCCTCGCGATCTCGTCGATGCATAGAGCCTGGCCAGAAAGCGTTCGAATTCCTGAGGCGTCATGGGAGTCACGATGCGGATAGCGACACGCGGGCAGCGGATATCGAGCCCGGGAAGGATTCCTTCCCGGGAATGTATGTAAGAGTCTAACTCAAGTCCAGATCAGAATCGACGGCATTGTGAAGTCGCTCGTAAAGATGCTTGATCGCTCGCTGGTATCGCTTGTGGACGCAAGCCTCCGTGATGCCGAGGCGGGCGGCGATTTCGGCTACGGGAAGATCCTGCTCCATTCGCAGTGAGAAGACCTCGGCCTCGGCAGGCGTGAGATGTCTCAATTCCTGGCGGATCATCGCGATTTGCCAGTTCACGTCTCCGCTACGATCCGTCTCATGAGTGTCGGGAATCTCCCAGCCCGGCTGGTCCGAACGCACGGCATCGAGGGAGACTTCGCGGCGGATGGCATGACGTGCGTTCCTGTAGAAAACGCGCTGGAGGTTGCAGTATTTGCGGCGCAGAATCGATTCCAGCCAGGCCCGCAGCTGCTGAGGCGAAGATCCCTGAAAGCTCTGGAATTTGCGGATGGCGATGACGATCGATTCCTGGACGAGATCCGAAGGCGAAACCTTGGGCCGCAGCTCAGGCTTGAGCAGATCACCCGCGACCTTGAGCAGATAGGTGCGATGGGCGTTGAGGGTGTCGGGCGAGTGATTCTGAGATAAATCGCCGAGAGTTACATCCTGTTCAGGGCAGTCGAATATCGGTTCTTTCGAAGTCGAAAGACGCTCTATTTTTTCGATGATATGGGACATGGTCGTGACTCGCAGAGACCGTGTTTCGATAGAAGTGATCCCGATGGTGGACCGTGTGCGAAAGCATGCGATAAAGACAAACGGGAACCGCTCAAAACTTGCCGGTGATCGTGACAGGAGCATGTACGATGCAGAAACTTATTCCGTTTTCCCGAACTCATGTCAAGTGCCTGATTCTGTCCTTGATGCTTCGGATCTGCACGTGACAGTTGCGGTGTCCGTTGCTTAAGTCCTTTTCAGGATTAGGATTGCGGGCGTAATCGCGATTTTCGGAAAAATGTGTCCAAATCGGACGGGTTCGTACATTTATGACATAGAAGTTTCGCATCTCGTGCGATTCTGGAAGAGAAGGCGCGGCAGGTGTGATTCCTGCACCTATGATGAGGTCAACATGAGCACGCTTCGAAACGGTTTCAGGCTTTTTCTGGCAGTGTTGGCGATTGGGGCATTGGGGCAAAGGAGTTCACAGGCCCAGTGGGGATGGCCATCACGAACTCCACCCGGGCCAGCGACGATGATGATGCAAATGCAAAATATGAATAACGCCACGATGGCGTCGGATATCTATGGCCAGCAAGCGATGCAGGCTGCAGCCATGGGCAATACGAATGCCGCGTTCTACAACATGCTTCAAAGCGGCTTGTCAGGAATGGAAGCGGACTATAACCGAAGGCAGGCTGATCGAACGTATTACCGAATGATGCAGGAATCTCAGCGTCCTTACGTTCAGGAACGCGAAGTGATTTACCAGCAGCAACCGCCGCTCATTCATTATGTCCAGCCGAACCAGGTCGTGCAGCAACCGGTTCAATATGTGCAACAGCCGAACCAGCAGTATCGATATGTGCAATCCGGCGGGGGCTATGTGCCGCAGGAAATGCCTGTGCAGTACGTACAGAATGTCCCTTCGAATACGCAATTACGACCAGCCTCATCGGCTGGAACGGTATCCGTGCAGGTTCCTGCCGGGGCTCGCTACTGGGTGGTACCAGGGACGAATCCGCCTCAGGTGCAATATGACCCGGCCACGGGAGATCCGAATCACATCGTGACGATTCAGGTGCCGTTATAACTTTTCTGAATTTTATGGGGGCGGCACACCCTTTCGCTCATCGCGGTCGCTACCGTCCTTTCGGCATCCGGAAAAATGAATCGAAATTTCGAATCAATCCTCTGAGCGGTCGTATTCGGATTCTTCCATCCGCCTCACTTGCTCCTCAATCAACTCCTCCACCATCTCCAGCTCCTCTTCGTTGAGTTCTCTGGAGATGGTGTAGGAACCGTCGATCCAGCGGCCCAGGTCGACGAGTTTGCAGCGTTCGGAACAGAACGGGAAGAACGGCTGATCGCTCAGCCGTTCGAACCGGATCGTCTTTTTGCAGATGGGGCAGGCGGCCGTTCTCATTTCGAACTCGCTGAAGAGCTGGACGAAGAACTCGAAGCTGAGGAGGAAGAGCTGGACGAGCCGCTGTCACTCGATTTGGACGATGAAGCGCTGGAGCTGCTGTCGGCCTTCGCAGCCTTGTTGTAAGAATCCGAGCGGTAGTCCGTAATGTAGAAACCGCTGCCCTTGAACAGGATGGCCGCCCCGGGGCCGATCTTGCGCCGCAGGTTGTCGGTATCGCATTTCGGGCAATGCTTCTGCGGATCGGCCGTGATCGATTCGAAGGCTTCGAACTCGTGCCCGCACTTGTCGCAGATGTAGTCGTAGGTCGGCATGTTCAGTGAACCTCGAAAAGCGTGATTCGAACGCGGTATTCGTACGGAATCGTCGGGCAGGGACAAGGGCGGTTTCAGCCGGCGACCGAAACGATCACTTTCGCGGGACGCAGGACGCGGTCGCCCAGCTTGTAGCCCTGAGCAAGTACCTGAATGACCGTGCCTTCCGGGTGATCGGCGCTGGGGCGTTGCATGACGGCTTCGTGTTCGTCCGGGTTGAACGGCTGGCCCTGGGCCTCGATCGGCACGACATTGTGCTTGGCCAGGGCCGCCAGAAGCTGCTTCTGGACCATTTCCAGGCCCGAGAGAATACTGGCCGTGGCGGGGCCGCCGGAACGGGCCGACTCGAGGGCCCGGTCGAAATTGTCCATGACTTCGAGCACGTCACGCGAGACCGCGCCGATGGCCTCGGCCCGGCGCACGTCGATCATCTGACGTTCGCGGCGCATGGCGTTCTGGAACTCAGCCTGAACGCGCAGGATCTGGTCTTTCAGTTCGTCCCGTTCGCGGGTCACGAGCGTCAGCGGATCGTCGCCGGCATTCCCGGCCTGGTCGACAAAGGCTTCGGATGTCAGATTTTCCGGATTTTCTTCGGCGTTCATGTCGTTCCTCTCGTCGCTGGGTTGGGACGGTCTTCGAAAGCGTCTGGGCCATCGTGACATGTCAGTCCCGTTCTTCGGATTCGCTGTTTTCCGTATCCTCGTCCGATTCGGTGAAATAACTCTTGAGCTTTTCGAAGAAGCTCTTCTGGCGCGGCATGACCGATTCGTGATCCAGTTCGGCCAGCTCACGAAGCAGTTCTTCCTGCCTTTCGGAGAGCTTTCTGGGCGTTTCCACGACGACTTCGATCAATTCGTCGCCCCGCCCCCGGCCGTTCACGTCAGGAATGCCCTTGCCGCGCAGCCGGAAAATCTCGCCGCTTTGTGTTCCCCTGGGAATCGAAAGCTTCTCGCGGCCGTCCAGCGTAGGCACTTCGATCTCGGCTCCAAGGGCCGCCTGAGTGAAGTGAATCGGGAACTGACAGATGATGTCGTTGCCACGACGGTCGAACACATCGTGCGACTTGACCTGAATCTGGATCCTCAGATTCCCGCGCGGGGCACCGGGGTCGCCCAGTTCGCCCTGATTGCGGATCTGCAGCCAGACGCCTGTATCCACGCCTGGAGGCACTTCCACATCGAGCTGGACTTTTTCGGATGTCCGTCCGGTGCCGCGGCAGTCGGGGCAGGGGTCGGTGATCCGGATTCCCTCGCCGCCACAGGCCGGGCAGGTGGTGGCGACCTGGAAAAAGCCACGTGACTGAATGACCTGGCCCTGGCCGCCGCAGTAAGTGCAAGTGGTAGCCACGGTGCCCTTGCGGGCGCCGGAACCGCTGCAAGTGCGACACGGCTCGCCACGGTTGAGCGTGATCGTCTTGGTAACGCCACGGGCGGCTTCGAGAAGATCGATCTCAAGCTTCATCGCGAGATCGGCACCGGGGCGGGGGCCTCGCCGGCGCTGGCCGAACATGTCGCCGAATGCACTCTGGAAGATCTCGCCGAAGGCCGACATGATGTCGTCCGTCGAGCGGAAGTCGTGCATGCCGGCACCCTGAAGCCCGGCGTGACCGTAGCGGTCATAACGCTGGCGTGTGGACTCGTCGGAGAGCACCTCGTAAGCCTCGGCCGCTTCCTTGAACCGGGCCTCGGCTTCGGCGTCGCCCGGATTGCGGTCCGGGTGATGCTTCATCGCCATCTGGCGATAGGATTTTTTGATCTCTTCGATCGTGGCTTCGCGCCGGATGCCGAGAATTTCGTAGTAATCGCGTTTCGTGGCCATCTTCCGCCCTGTCAGGCCGCTTTACGGTGCGGCACGAGCCCCATGGGATCGCACATCGGGAAATTGCGTCGACTCGCCCCGCACAAGTCTTCGGGATTCGCCCCATGCAGGCATGGGGCTCGAATCCGTCGCCATCACGAACCGTTCCATAAGTACGATCCGCCACGGCATCGATTTCGAAGCGGTCATTGTAGCGAAAAAGGAGAAGGCCGTCGTTGCGACCTTCCCCTTTGTCATGACCGGAATTCGCCGGATTCCGAACCGGATCGGTCCAGTCTCAGCGGACGACGCCTTCGCCCTTCGGGCCTTTTTCGTCTTCTTCCTTGAGATTGGTGATCATCGCTTCGGTCGTCAGCATGAGGCCGGCGATCGATGCGGCGTTTTCGAGGGCCGAGCGGGTGACCTTGGTGGGGGCGATGATGCCGGCCGTGAACATGTCGACGTATTCGCCCGTGTTGGCGTTGAAGCCGATCGGGCCTTCGCTGTTGCGAACTTCGTCAACGACGACGCCGCCGTCGATGCCGGAGTTCGAAGCGATGTGGCGGATCGGTTCCTCGACGGCCCGCAGGACGATCGAAGCGCCGATGCGCTCGTCGCCCGTGAGCTTTTCGACGACACCCTGAATCGTCGGGATCGCCTTCAGCAGAGCCGCGCCGCCGCCGGGGACGATGCCTTCCTCAGCCGCCGCGCGGGTGGCGTGAAGGGCGTCTTCCACGCGGGCTTTCAGCTCTTTCATGGCGGCTTCGGTCGCCGCACCGACGTTGATCAGAGCCACGCCGCCGGAGAGCTTGGCCAGGCGTTCCTGGAACTTCTCGCGGTCGTATTCGCTCTCGGTTTCTTCGATCTGCCGGCGGAGCTGGTCGATCCGGCGGGTGATCTCTTCCTTCGAGCCGCTGCCCTGAATGATGGTCGTCGACTCTTTGTCGACCTTGACCTGCTTGGCCGTGCCGAGTTGGTTCAGGTCGACGTTCTCGAGCTTCACGCCCAGGTCGTCGCTGATGACGGTGCCGCCCGTGAGGATGGCCATGTCGCCCAGCATCGCCTTGCGGCGGTCACCGAAGCCGGGGGCCTTCACGGCCACGACGTTCAGCAGGCCGCGGAGACGGTTGACGACGAGCAGCGAAAGGGCTTCGCCGTCGACGTCTTCGGCGATGATCACCAGACCACGGCCCGATTGGGCGACCTTTTCCAGAACCGGGATCACGTCACGGATGCTGGAGATTTTCTTTTCGTAAAGGAGGATGAACGGGTCGTCCATGATCGCTTCCATCGTGGCCGGGCTGGTCACGAAGTAAGGGCTCAGGTACCCCTTGTCGAACTGCATGCCCTCGACGAATTCGAGCGTCGTCGAAGAGGACTTGCCTTCTTCGACCGTGATGACGCCGTCGCGACCGACCCGTTCGACGGCATCGGCCAGCATGTTGCCGATGGTGGCGTCGTTATTCGCCGAGATCGTGCCGATCTGGGCGATTTCTTCCTTCTTCGAAACCGGCTTGGCCAGCTTGGTCTGAAGGAATTCGACGGTGGCTTCCACGGCCTTTTCGATACCGCGGCGGATGGCCGTCGGGTTCGAGCCGCTGGTGACCGACTTCAAGCCTTCGCGGTAGATCGCCCGGGCCAGAATGGTGGCCGTGGTCGTGCCGTCGCCAGCGACGTCGGAAGTCTTCGAGGCGACCACGTTCACGAGCTTGGCGCCCATGTTTTCGAAGGGGTCGTCCAGCTCGATTTCCTTGGAGACCGTCACGCCGTCCTTGGTGACCGATGGGCCGCCGAAGGATTTGTCGATGATCACGTTTCGGCCGGTGGGCCCAAGCGTGGTGCCCACGGCGTGGGCAAGGACGTCGACACCGTCGAACAACTTGCGTCGAGCGGCGTCGGAGAAGATCAACTGTTTCGCCACGTTTCCGATTCTCCTATTCGAAAGTTCCGGCCGAACGCCTCAAAGCGGGTTCGGCCGAAGCTGACTTCGCCCGATCAGTTGACGACCTTGGCCAGAATGTCCGACTCGCGCAGGATCTTGACTTCCTTGCCGTCCACCTTCACGTCCGTGCCCGAATACTTGCCGAAGAGCACTTCGTCGCCCTTGACCACGCCGACCGGAATCCGGTCGCCGGAGTCGATCGTGCGGCCGGGGCCCACGGCGATCACGGTGCCGCGCTGGGGCTTTTCCTTGGCGGTGTCTGGCAGAACGATGCCGCCGGCGGTCTTTTCTTCAGCTTGAATTTGCTCGACGACGATGCGGTCATCCAGGGGATGCAGAACGGCCATTTCCGAAACTTCCTTTCGTGTGATGCTTGCGAGACTTGAGATATCCGGACAAGGCAACGGTGCAGCGTGGTTTTCGAGCTGGTCGTTCGCGTCCTGTCCGGTCTCCTGACGTGTGCGTACTTGCGATTTCCGAAGCCCGGGCCGGGTCGGCCCGGACCGAATCACATCATGCCGGGCATGCCCATGCCGCCCATGCCACCCATTCCGCCCATGCCACCGCCGTGGTCATGGTCGTGGTGGTCGCCGCCGGGCTTCTTCTTTTCCTTGATTTCGACGATGATCGCTTCGGTCGTCAGCAGCAGGCTGGCCACGGAGGCAGCGTTCTGCAGGGCCGATCGCGTGACTTTGGCCGGGTCGACGACGCCGAAGGCGAACATGTCGCCCCATTCGCCGGATTCGGCGTTGTAGCCGTAGTTGGCGTCTTTGTTCTTGGCGATCCGGTTCACGATCACGGCACCGTCGATGCCGGCGTTTTCGGCGATCGAACGGGCAGGCACTTCGCAGGCCTTGCGGATGATCTGAACGCCCAGAGCCTGGTCGCCCGTGAGCTTGAGCGAGTCGAGCGTGGCCGCGGCGCGAATCAGGGCCGTGCCGCCGCCCGAGACGACGCCTTCTTCATTGGCGGCGCGGGTTGCATGCAGGGCGTCTTCGACGAGCGCCTTCTTTTCCTTCATTTCGGTTTCGGTGGCGGCACCGACGTTGATCTGGGCCACGCCACCGGCCAGCTTGGCAAGGCGCTCCTGGAGCTTTTCCTTGTCGTATTCGCTGGTCGTCTGGGTGATTTCCCTCTTGATCAACTCCGTGCGGCCCTTGATCGCATCGGGCGTACCGGCACCTTCGATCACGGTCGTGTTTTCGCTGGTGATGACCACCTTGCGGGCACGGCCGAGTTCGTTCAGGTCAACCGATTCCAGATCGATGCCAAGATCCTTGAAGATCGCCTTGCCGCCGGTGAGAACGGCGAGGTCTTCCAGCATGGCCTTGCGGCGGTCGCCGTAGCCGGGCGCCTTCACGGCGGCCACGTTCAGGATGCCACGCAGCTTGTTCACGACCAGCGTCGCCAGGGCTTCGCTCTCGACGTCTTCGGCGATGATCAGCAGCGGCCGCGACGACTTGGCGATGGCTTCCAGCAGCGGGATCAACACCTTGGGAGTGGTGATCTTCTCTTCGTGGATCAGGATGAAGGGGTTGTCGAGAACCACTTCCATCCGGTCCTGATCGGTCACGAAGTGAGGGCTCAGGTAGCCGCGGTCGAACTGCATGCCTTCGACGACGTCCACGACCGTCTCGGCGCCCTTGCCTTCTTCGATCGTGATGACGCCGTCAGGCCCCACCTTCTCGAAGGCTTCGGCAAGCTTTTCGCCGATGGTCAGGTCGTTGTTGGCCGCGATCGTGGCGACTTCGATCCGCTCCTTCTTGGTGCTGATCTTGCGGGCCTGCTTCTTGATGTCGGCGACCACGGCTTCCACGGCGGCGTCGATGCCCCGCTTCAGGCTCATCGGGTCAGCGCCGGCAGCCAGATGCTTAAGGCCTTCCTTGTAGATCGCTTCCGCCAGAACCGTAGCTGTGGTGGTGCCGTCACCGGCGGCGTCGTTGGTCTTCGAGGCCGCTTCCTTCACGAGCTGGGCGCCCATGTTCTCGTAGGCGTCGGTCAGCTCGATTTCCTCAGCGACGGTCACGCCGTCCTTGGTCACGTTCGGGCTTCCCCAGCCCTTGTCGATCACGGCATTACGACCACGAGGCCCCAGCGTGCTGCGTACCGCCCGTGCCAGTTTCCCGACACCGACGGCCAGCTTTTGCCGAGCTTCCTCGTTGTAGGCAAGCGTCTTCGCCACGGCGAACTACTCCTCAACGATTGCGGACTTCGAAAAAGACCAATTCCTGTGGAACATTCCACGAGATCGCATTCCGAACCGCGATGACTCCGAACCGCTTCCGGCCGGAATCTCGCAAGATGCTGCTAATCCATGCAATTTGCGTGCCGACAGGTCTTATCAAATTGTAAGTATTTGCAATGCCATGACATGGAGTAAATTCGCGGTCGTGTCAAGGGGCGAGTGTCTGCCAGAATGGCAGTTCGGTGGAAATGACTTCGAAGCTCGACAGGCCGGGTGCGGAACGATCGCTGGATCGGAATGCCATCGCCCGGGCGCTCTGAGCTTGAGCGCAGGTATCGATCTCGACCGGTCAGTCAAATCCGGAACCCGATGCCACGCTCGAGCAGGGACCCGGATAGCGAATTCGCAGTTCCTGAGGTCACGAAACGAAACAGGAATTCCCGGCGAGCCGGGAATTCCTGGATTGGTCGGAAAGCCAGAACGTCAGAAAGTTCTGGTGAGCGAATCGAAAAGCCCGAATCAGGACAGCAGGCGGTCTGCCTTCTTGAGCAGGTCGCCGACAGGCAGGCCGTGGGGGCATGCGGCGTCGAGCTTGTCGACTTCCAGGTCGGCCATCATGCGGGCTTCGGCCGGCAGGGCCTGGTAGAGAGCCCGGGCGTTCTGGCGTTTGCCGTAGGCTTCGTAGTAGCGCAGGTAGCGCATGACTTCGGAAACCTTGACCCCCTTCGAGGCCGTTTCGCACAGGTGGCCGCAGCCGTGGCAATAAAGATTGGCCGTGCTCGCCCGGTATTGCTCAAGGAGCTTCGACTCCATGGCGGTAAGGGGCTGGCGGCTGGCTGCGACGTTTTCGCGCAGGTCGCTCAGGGTGGTCATTTCGCTCACCACGACCTGCATCCGCGGGTCGGCCCAGACCGTCTTGATGGCGGCGACTTCCTTCTTGAAGCCCTTCTGGACATAGTCCGCGTGGCGGTCCGGGTAGCTGACTTCGGCTCCGCCCTGGGTCTTCATGGCGATCAGGCCGATGTTGGCCTTGTGGGCCCGGTCAAGGGCTTTTTCGAGGCCGGCGGCGTCGATCTTGTCGCGGAAGTTGTACTTCAGCATGATCTGGTCGACCCAGCCGCAGTCAACGGCGGCGTTGATGAACTCGACCAGCAGGGCGTCGTGGCACGAGAACCCGGCGTATTTGATCTTGCCGGCTTTCTTCAGTTCTTCGAAGGCTTTTTTGACGCCCGGGTCTTTCAGCTGATCAAGCTCTTTCGGGCCGCCGACGCCGTGCATGTAGTAGGCATCGACATAATCGGTGCGAAGCCGGGCAAGGCTTTCGTCGAGCCGGTCGCGGTAGGCCTTGGGGGCGTCGTCGCCACTGGCCTTGCTCTTCGAATTTTTGGTGACGAGGAAGACCTTGTCACGCATCTTGGTGCGTTCGAGCACCTGGCCGAGCACTTTTTCGGAGTTCGTATTTTCGTACGATTCGGACGTGTCGATATAGCGAACGCCGGCGTAAAGTGCGGCCTGAACGAAGCTTGGGCTCAGGGCCCAGCTGGTTCCCATGCCGAGCTTGGTGACGCTGGCACCGGTGCGGCCCAGAGTGGCGCGGGGTACGGCGTCGTCGCCGCGGGCACCGTTGTCCTGCTGATAGGCTTTGGCTTTGCCGCTGGCCGTGGTGGCGACGCTGGCTGCGGCGGTCGCCGCTGTGGTCGTTTTGATGAACTGGCGACGATGGCCGTTTCCGGAACCTGGGCAACTCATGAGGAAGGTCCTCCGACTCGTACGTGACGGTTCGTAGCGAAAGGGGCGAAAACCGCGACGATTGCGGCTCCCGATCGGCGGGTTTCCGGTTCCGGAGAAACCGGAAAATCTGCGGCAAGAGTGAGAAGAGCGGAACACGACGGCCAACCGGTCAATGCGGACATCGTGAGAAGAACTTATCCTAAATCGCGCAACAACGTTTGGCAAGTCGTATAGAATTGCGTGTCGCCGAAAATTCGTGACTCTGTAAATGCGCCACGAATTCGGATAATGCGATCGGGATGTCGTGCTTCCTGGTCATCGAGAATTCGGTCTTCAGGGTCTCACTGCCGGATGCGATTGTTTCTGACCGAAACGCACATTCTGATCGTCGAAGCGATTGCAGGGCTGAGCGTCGTGGCAGCCATCGCGGCGACGATCCACGTGCTGCTCAAAAGAGGCGAAAACCGCACGGCGCTGGGTTGGCTGGGCTTGTTCTGGCTCGGTTACCCCCTGATCGGCAGTCTGATCTATCTGCTTGTGGGCGTGAACGTCATTCGCAGGGACAAGCGTGCCAGCGGTGAGGCGATCCTGTCCAAACGCCGCCGCCGAAAGCCCGTCAGACCCAGGATCGAGCTGGACGACGAGCCCCCGCGCCGCCTCGAACCGCCGATGCCGACCCTGCGGAAGATGGGCGATCATATTCTGGGCAACACGCTGTTTTGCGGCGACGACGTCGAACTGCTCGTCAACGGCACCCAGGTTTATCCGTCGATGCTGGCTGCAATCGATTCGGCGAAGAAATCGGTCGCGCTTTCCAGCTATATTTTTAAGGATGACGTCTGCGGGCGGCGCTTCGCCGACGCTCTGGAGAACGCCAGCCGCCGTGGTGTCGATGTGCGGGTTCTGATCGACGCACTGGGGTCCACCCATGGAGGCCGCAGCGTTTATCGGCTTTTGCGGCGGCGTGGCCTGAACGTGCGGCGGTTCATGCCTTCGCTGGGGCTGCCGTTCTTTCGGTTCGCCAACCTGAGAAACCATCGCAAGCTACTGCTGGTCGACGGCAAAGTCGGATTCACGGGCGGCATGAATATCGACGTCGCATTCTGGCCCGAGATCCGGCCGGATGGCGTCATGCCGAAGGAAGACATCCATTTCAGGCTTCGCGGGCCGGTTCTGGCCGACTTGCTGGCGGCGTTCGAGCAGGACTGGCAGTTCATGACCGGTGAGGACTTCGATGCGGACGTCTGGTCGATCTCCGGATGGGATGAAGGTACGATGTTTGCCCGCGGGATTCCCGACGGCCCCGATTCCGACAAGCGTCTGACCAGGAATTTCATCCTCGCGGCCCTGGCCACGGCGGAGCGGTCCGTGCGGATCGTCACGCCTTATTTCCTGCCGCCGGCGGATATCATGTCGGCGCTCGAAATCGCCGTCATGCGGGGTGTCCGGGTGGAACTGCTCGTACCCTCGCCGACCAACAGTCCCATCGTCGAATGGGCTTCACAGGACTTTCTCCGCAAGGCTCAGGAGTTCGGCTGCCGCATCTGGGCCGATGGAAGGCCTTTCAACCATTCGAAGCTGATGATCGTGGACAGCCGCTGGGCCCTGATCGGTTCTTCGAACTGGGATCCGCGAAGCCTGCGGCTGAATTTCGAATTCAACCTGGAATGTCACAGCGAGACGCTCGCGAAAACGCTCGAGGCGTACTGGGATCATGAAATCCGGTCCTCGAGCCTCTGGAATTGCCCGGCCACTGGCGAACGCCCCGTATGGAAGGAACTTCGAAACGGATTCGCGAGGTTATTCACCCCACTCCTATGAAACGCTCTCACGAAGTGCCGCCACTGCGGGTCGCTGCGCATCTCAGGTCAGGCACCGCAGGCCTGACGAAACTCGAGTGGACCCGGGTCCATGACGTCGAAGAAACTGTCGATATCGGTCTGCCCGACTCCCGGGCGACAGAGCTGGCCTTGAAGCTGAAACGATGGGTCGACCGCCGGATAGGGGCCTATGAAGACGAGATCCGCATGCTCCGCAGGCTACATCGGACCGATCGTCTCGAAATCGTCATCGAAGAAGGGACCACCACCTCTGACCAGTTCGGAAAATTACTGGACGAATACTGGAAAACGCGGCAGACACGTCACTCTCGCAGAATGATCGTGGCCGGTCTTGCCGTGCTGCCTGCAATGGTCCTGACCATTCTGCCGGGTCCTAATATCGTCGGAATTCCGCTGGCGTATCTCGCCTGGCATCACTGGCGTATCGTGAAAGGGCTCAAGCGGATACGATCAGGCGTGATCGAAGTGGAAGTGAAGCGGCAGGCCCACCGTCCGAATGACGAGAGCCAGGAGCCCCTGACCAGCGCGAGCATCGGCCATGAAACGCATCAGGTTACTGACGTATAACATTCATAAAGGGATCGGCGGGCGTGACCGGCGATACGATCTGGGCCGAATTCTTGGCGTGATCGAATCGATTGGCCCTGACCTCGTCTGCCTCCAGGAAGTCGACAGTCATGTACCGCGATCATCGCTGCACGACCAGCCTGCGATGCTGGCCGATCATTTCGGATTTCATTCGCTCTTTCAGCTGAACGTTCCGGTCGGCAGATCAGGCGGCTACGGCAACCTGATCCTGTCACGCTGGCCGCTTGAGATCAGCCGGCAGCACTCCCTTCGTATCGGTCGGCGGAAGCCGCGTGGCCTTCAGATCGCGCGCATCGCCACGCCTCATGGCCCGATGGCTCTGGCCAACTGGCATCTCGGGCTCACGCATGCCGAACAGGTGATGCAGGCACGCATGTTCCTCGAACACAGCCACGAACCGATGTGGAATGAAGTGCCCATGATCGTGGCCGGCGACACCAACGACTGGGGCAATCGGCTGCTGCGCAAGACGCTGGCATCAGGCGGATTCTGGCAGGCGAGCCTGCCTGTCGTCCGCTGCCGGTCGTTCCCCGCCTGGATGCCCGTGGCCTCGCTGGACAAAATCTTCGTGCGGCGCGGAGTCGCCCGAATTCATGCCCATGTGCCCCGGTTCCGTCTGGCACGAGAGGCGTCCGACCATCTTCCGCTGGTGGCCGAATTCGAAATCGGAGGATGACGATCGCGGGCATGATCGCAAAACCCGCGGCGTAAGGGACGCCGCGGGTTCTTTCGTGCTCGGATCAGACGTCGGGCGACCAGTCGCCGCCGATCGTCACGCCTTTCGGGTTCGATAACTTCTCCGATTGAGCGGCTGTCACCGAAGTGTTCAGTCCACGATTGATCGTGATGTTCGAACCGCCCGCGACGAGAATGCCGGGCGAATCCGGCCCGCTGGTCGAGATCGAACCGGTAATCAGAACGGTGATGTTGTTGCCGTCGATCAGGATGCCCGGGGCACCACTTCCGGTGGTGACGACGGACCCGTCGATCTCGACATAGATGTCGTTGCCGATGATGCTGATGCCTTCGGAACCCACGCCGGCGGTCACGATCTTGCCGGTCGTTCTCGAAACGATCGAAACGCCACTGAATGAGATACCCTCGGAGTCGGCAGCACTGGTCTGGATGTCGCCATCGATATTTGCGGAAGTCATGGAGACTCCCAGGCCCGTGATCGAGATTCCTTCGGAGTCGTAGCCGCTGGTCGAGATCGAGCCGCCCGTCATGTTCAGCGTGATCCCGTTGCCGGTGACCGAAATTCCTTCCGAATTTTCGCCTCTCGTGGTGATGTCCGAAGAGACGTTCAGGGTCGATCCCTGAGCCGTGATCGAAATGCCTTCGGCTTTCTTTCCGCCTGTGAGGATTTCAGCGGAAATCGTCGAAGTGAGGTTGCCGCCGGTGCCGTCGGGAAGTGCCGAGAGGGAGACGCCCTCGGAATTTTCTCCGAGCGTCGAAATCGATCCGGCGATGGTCGAAACGATATCGCCGCCCGAGATCGATATGCCTTCCGAGTCGTTCCCGACCGATTCGAAATTGGCGTTCACGTTGAGCGTGCCGCCCAGGGCCGTGATCGAGATGAATTCCGATTCCTGTTCGTGGGTTTTGTATTCCCCCTGAACGCTGGCCGTGAAGCGATGCGCCGGGTCGGAACTCTTCAGCCCCGAGATCGAAAAGATCTCGGACTGAACTCCGAACGTCTCGGCGGAGGCCGCGGCGATGAGCGTCAGGTCGTCGCCCGACATCGACACATACTCAGCATTGCCGGCCCGACCTTCGAAGCGGCCGATGACAGTGACTTTCGACCTGTCGCCGACGACCGAAATGCCCTCGTTATTGCCCAGATCGCGGCCAGGCTCGTCGGCGGCTGCCGCCAGACCGACGACTTCCGAGTGAATGTAGCCGGCATTCTCGACGACGGCATCGTCGCCGCGAATTTCGATCCCGGGCGAATTGTTCCCGCCCAGGTGCATTTCGCCATTATTGGTGACTTTCGCGAACGATCCTTCGATGAAGACCGCCGGCGCGTTGTTGCCGAGCACGGTATCGATGACACCATCGTTGACGACCGTGATCAGGTCGCCATTACCGTAAATCACGCCCTTTTCGGTCACAAGATCACCAGAGACCCTGCCGGTTTCGGTGACCGTGACGGACGAACCGCCGGTGACCTCGACCGGTCTGTGTTTGCCGTCGATCACGATTTCTCCAGAGCGAGTCAGGTCGTAATCGAGCGCATTGCCGAACGCGTCGCGGACGACCGATTCGCCGGGCACCTGGATGGCCCGGGCAGGTTCGCCGACAAGGGCGACTTCGGCACCGTTCAGATTTCTGTCGGCCATGTAAACGAATCTGGCCAGCCGTGAGGGGCGGTTCCCATTACTGCCGCGAACGTATCGAAGCTCGACTTCCTGGCCGTCGACGGTTGCCTTGATCGTCGGTAAAGCCGCTGCCTGAGCGTCCCCACTGTTTCTCACAGCGACAGGTCTGTCGAATTGCGCCACGACCGAAAGACGATTGCCGTGGGTGACGAAATCGCCGATTTCGACGATCTGCGGGCCCGTGCCGTCCACTTTCAGGTGGCCGGTCCGCACGCGCGGAATGGCGTCGCTGGCCGCCTGGCCGCCGAGGCTTCGCACGCTGCCGCCGAAGTCGAAATCGTAGAAGCCGGTGGTGTCGTCCTTTCTGCCGAGGCGAATGCCGTCGGTGTCGATGTCGTTATCCGTGACGAGCATCCGAAAGACGATCGAACGGGTGCCGCTGCCGGAAACATAGGCGGCTTCCCGGCGTCCGATACCGACTTCGACCGGAATCACGGCGTCCGGGTCGACATTCACACGTTCGTCGAACTTCAGTACGAACGAGATCGCCTGATTCGTGCCGAACGTGCGAGGAGGCGGCACGTTGACGGCCTGAACCCAGGGAGCATCGGCGACATTGACCGTCATGAGCGATCGAATTTCGAGACCCTCGACCGAAATTCGAGCTTTCCCGCGTTTCGGACTTTGTCGCTCCCTGATACGACCAGACGGATTTTCGTTGCTCATCGGATGCGCATTCCCTTTATCGATTGGCATTTCGGGCAGAGCCCCGGAGATTGGATTTCCGGAATAGTGTAACGTGCTTACCTCAATCCGGTCAGTGACTTCGACTCGAATGATTCGGATTCGCACCATGTGGGTCGAAGCGGAACATGCCGGATTTTCCCGTTCGGGAAGAGAAGCTCAAAACACCTTGCTGACGAATCCGTTACGATACCGAATTCGCAATTGTTCGATTCGAAATTAATTGTCGCAAACGGCCGAAATAAGCAATCGGTCTTGATCAGGCATGGCTCTGCCTAATCAGGCGTAATTTCATCCGAACGCGAATCACCCGGATTGGATTTCGTGAGGAAAGGTTTCGAAGTCAAGGTGTAAAACGGAGTGCCCAGGAAACTGACCAGCCAGGCGAAAAGCGACAGTGCGATCACTCTGAAGGCCTCAGCACCAGGCCACTGGGAAAGCGGCATCTGGCCGAATTTGCCGGCGAGGTCGTTCACCATGAACCTGAATCGACCGAACGTAAGCACGAGAGGAATCAGCCCGATCCAGAAAATGCCCCAGATCGAGAATACGAAAGCACGCTTTCTCTCGCCAGCGGCGAAGGTGTAGGGATGTGGCCGAATGGCGTAACTCAACGAGCGTATTGCTTCTCGCAGCAGGAAATATTGGGGGAAGTAAGTGACACGCTCGTTGTTTTTCATGCCACCTCGGGGCTTTCTCAGGCCGGCTTTCGCCCGGGAAAAAGCGATGCCTTTCGCTTTATCCCGGGGACGATGCCGCTTATTTCATCTGCCGAACGGAACCTGAACTTTCTGCCGGTTGTTGCCTTTTTTCAGGATCAGCTCGACGGAGCCGCGCGACTGGTTCACGATGCTTTCAAACTCTTCCGGATTGAAAACGATGGTGTCGTTGACGGCTTCGACAATGTCACCGACCTTCAGGCCCGCTCGATCAGCCGCGCTGCTGCGATCGACTTGAGAAATTCGTAATGTCGGGATCTCCTGAAAATCGACCGACTCGACCGTGATTCCCAGCGGGCCGGTCACAGTGGGTGCGAGGTTCGGACGGTTGACAGGGGCCGCAGCTCCAGGCGCGGTACCGAGCGCAACTTTCACGGGCACGCTTTTGCCGGAACGCACGTCGCGCACCGTCAGTGTGGCCTGGCCGCCAGCCTGGGCCAGAACGCGGTTCAGGCTGGCCAGATCCGCCACGACCCTGCCGTCGATGCCAACGATCAGGTCGCCGAGCTCAAAGCCGGCCTCCTGAGCCGGGCCGCCCGGAGTCAGGCCGGTCACTTTCCAGCCGGGCTTGCCGTTGACGGGCACGCTTTCGAGGGTCGCGCCCAGACGTTCCACCGCACCACCCGGATTCGCCGGAACCGGCTCGACCGGCGGGGCAGGGGTGGGCCGGCCAGAGTCGGCGGGTACTCGGCCTGCGACGACTTTTCCGCCCAGGTTGACTTTCACTTCCGTGGCACGCTGCTCACCCTTGCCGACGATGATCATCGGCACCACTGGGGCGTTGTCTCGCATCAGTTCGGCCAGGTCTTCGAGGCTCGTCAGCGGCGAATTGGCGGCGCCGATGATCACGTCGCCGACTTCGAATCCGGCTGCGGCGCCAGGTCCATCCGGCTTGACGGACGTGATCCGGACAACGATCCGGTCGCCGCCGGCATTGATGATGTCGCCACCGACGCCGAGCGTCTCCAGAGCACCCGCGGGCCGGGGCATGGACTGACCGCCAGCGACTTCCGGCGCACCGCCCGCGGCCGGGGCGGGGTCGTCGGGGCTTGCGGGGGCGAGTTCGTTCGAAGTCACGTCGAACCAGTCCGGGAACGATCCGACCCAGCCGCCCTGATTGCGAGGATAGAGAAACGCCCGAATCTTCGTACGCTCCGCCGGGGGCTGACGATGGCCGAGGCCGCCGGGAAGTTCCTGAAGGTGGACGTAAATCCGTTCGTCGGGTGCGGGCACGAGCACCCGGCCGCGATTGCGCGATTGCGGGCCGACGCGGGCGTCGTCCACTGCGATTTCGACGAGAATGTCCGCCTGACTTTGCCGGGCGCTGCGGAAGACTTCCTTGACCACGCCATCGACGATCAGAACGGCTTCCTGCTTGTTCTGAGGCACGCCCTGTGCCTGAATCGAAGGCAGCGGTGCGTGGATAAGTGCGATTGCCGTCGGCAGTGTCGCGGTGAACCAGAAGCCAGGACGAGACATATTACGAAATCCCCCGGTTGACGAAATCGAAATCACGGTGAAGACGGCCTGGCTCTCCGACATGGACGGCTTATCTGCCCAGAGCCTTCTCAAGATCCTTCCAGTATTCAGGATAGGTCTTGCCGACGCAACCGGGTTCGAGAATTACCGTGCCCGGAATTCTCGTGCCGGCCAGGGCGAACGACATGGCCATGCGGTGATCGTCGTAAGTGGCGACCGTGGCAGGCTTCATCGAATCAGGCGAAGGAGGCAGAATCGTCAGGCCGTCGTAATGCTCGATGACTTCGGCCCCGAATTTTCGCAGCTCGGTCGCGACGGCCCCGATACGGTCCGTCTCCTTATGCCGGATGTGCGACACGTTGCGGATGCGTGTCGGGCCGCTGGCGAACAGGGCGACGACGGCCAGTGTCATCACTGTGTCGCTGATGGCGTTCATGTCCACGTCGACACCTTTGAGCGGGCCGCCGTAGACCGTCGTTTTCGTGTCGGTCAGCTCGGCCTGACAGCCCATGTGGGCAAGTACCTGCACGAAGTCGAGATCGCCCTGAAGGCTGCCTTTGCCCAATCCTTCCACCGTCACCTTGCCGCCTGTGATCGCAGCCAGGGCAAAGAAGTAGGAAGCGGCCGAGGCATCCGGCTCGATGGCGTACTCCCGGCCCATGTAATGGCCTGGCTTCACGACGAACCGCTTGTTCTTCCGATTGTCGACCCGCACGCCGAAGGCTTTCATCACGGCCAGAGTCATCGTGACATAAGGTACGCTGACGAGCTGGCCCTCGACTTCGATCTCCGAAGCGTTGCGTCCATAGGGCAGCGCCATCAATAGCCCGGACAGGAACTGGCTGGAGATATCGCCGCGTACCGTGACGAAGCCGCCGTCAAGGCCGTCGGCGTCAAGCGCGACGGGCGGGCAGCCGTTGCCGGATTCGCTGCGGGCGATGGCACCGAGCCGGTTCAAGGCGCTGAGCAGGTCGCCGATCGGCCGCTGCCGCATCCGGGCGGTGCCATCCAGGCGGAACTTGCCATGACCGACGGCCAGCATCGCCGTGAGGAACCGCAGGGAAGTGCCGGAATTGGCCAGGTCGAGTTCCGCCGATTGTACCGGGATGCCACCGGTCTGACCCTCCACCTCGATGACGCGTTTGGCAGGGTTGTGGGTCGTCGGGATGCCGACTTCGTTGAGGGCCCGTATGAGGACCTGCGTGTCCTGGCTGTCCAGGGCCCCGGTCAGGCGGGATTTGCCCTCGGCGAGGGCGGCGACGATCAGGGCGCGATTCGTGATGCTTTTCGATCCGGGGACGCGGACGGTGGCCTTCAGGTTCGATCCTTCGAACGGGCGAATGGCAAGACTATCGACGGATTCGGACATGTTCTTCAGACGCTCGGTTCGGTTCGTTTTCCAGTGGATTCGGGATCGATGTCCCGCAGGATCGCAAGCAGCGATCGCCCCAGTTCTTCGGTCGTCATTCCGATGATATCGAAAACCTTGCGCCGATCGGAACGCCCCTGCGACAATCGGATTCGATTCTCGCGGACGCCCAGCACTTCCGCCAGCAGTTCGATCAGGGCGTCATTCGCACGGCCGTCTTCAGGCGGTGCGGATACGGCGATTTTGAGGGCACCGTCATGCAAGCCGACGATCCGGCTCTTGCGTGCCCCCGGCTGTGCCCGCACGGCGAGGGAAACGCCATCGGCCGTCGCCCGAATTTGCGGCAGCGGCGTCATGACGGATTCATCCCTTCGAACAGAAGAGACCCGACCCGCACGTGCGTCGCCCCTTCGGCGATCGCAGCCTCGAAATCTCCCGACATGCCCATCGAAAGATCCGTCAGTTTCAGCCCTGTCTCCTGAGTCAATCGATCGCGCAGCTCTCGAAGTGCCGCGAAGGCGGGCCTGGCCGTTTCGGCATCAGTGCCAAGGGCCGCCATCGTCATCAGGCCAGTCACCGGAACTCCTGACCGGGCAATGATTTCCCTGATGCGATCGGCATCGGCCCGAATCGTTTCGGCTGACCATCCATGTTTGGATGCTTCGCCTGACATGTTCACCTGCAGGCAGACCCGTTCGAGCCGGTTCGCGGATGCCATGCCGGCGGCGATTTCCGCCAGCAGTTTCAGGCTGTCTACCGCATGGATCATCGTCACCAGCGGCAGCGTCTTCTTCAGCTTGTTCGTCTGCAGGTGGCCGATGGCGTGCCAGCGAATGCCGGGCAAGCCAGCCAGTTCGGCGGCCTTGGTCCAAAGTTCCTGCGGATAATTTTCGCCAAGGTCAAGCTGGCCGATTCCGGCCAGGTGGGCGGCGAATTCCGCAGGGGTCCGTTTGGTCACGGCGATGAGCGTCACCGAGCCGGCCGCACGGCCGGACGCGGCCTCAGAACGGCCGATCCGGTCGCGAACCCGAGTCAGGTTTTCGTCGAGTCTGGTGAGCGGCGGCATGGTTCGGAACGACTGCAACAGGGGCGGATCGAACGACCGGTTCGACACGAACGGCGTTCGAACGGATATACTATCGAGCGAACGCGGGATCGGGTAAGCCCCGCGACGAATCGAATCTCAGGAAAGGCGTAAGGCCATGTCTTCGGGGCGAGTGTTCTTGATGCTGCTGGGCATCGTGGCGGGGCTGTTCCTGATCGGTCAGCTCGTTCTGGGTCAGTTGATTCTTTCCGGACGGGTGAACCTCGTGAAGGCTCACCAGCACTCCGGCTACACCACCGTCGTGCTCAGCCTGGTTTACGTGATCCTGAGTCTGCGTGCGCTCTCGCGCAAGAGCTGAATCGCTGCGGCCAGTCACTGGATCATCCGAAACGTCGCGGAGGTCGGATCGAATGCCGGCATCCGCGACTGATCGACCCCGACCTATCTCCGAACAGGCTCCGTTTCGAGCAGGGCCTGCCGCAGAGCCCCACCGGGAAGTCGGGCCAGACGATTTGCCGGATCGGCCGTAAGCAGCGTCACGGCGATCTTCCGTCGTTTGCCGCGGTCCCAGTCATAAGCTTCGATATCGGCCAGAACCTGATATCGCAGTTCTCCGTCCGCTTCGAGTTTTTCGATCTCCCGAGGGCTGAGCGGCACGATCATCGCGCCCTCACTCTCGATCAGGGACTTGATATCCTTCTGCCGCCGCACGATCGGTATCGGTTTGTCGCTTTTCAGGGCATGGATCACGCTCGGGTCCCGAAACTCTGCAAGTGCCACGCTGACGGGGAACCGCTCGGAATTCTCCCGTAGAGTCTCCGCGACCCTTACCGCCAGCCTTTTGGATTCGTAGGCCGGCAGAAGCCAGGCCAGGATCGCGACGAGAGTCACGGCCCAGCCCAGAGAAGATGTGCGGATGGCCACGCCCCAGTGGCCGTCACGAATCGCAGGGATGCTGCGATAAAGTGCGTAGCCCATTGCCGATACGATGATCAGGCAGGGGGCCGCGGCCGTTCCAGGAAAAGCCCATGCGAGCCCCGATGCGGCCAGCATCAGGGCGACCGAAAACGAATTCAACGAGATCCGCAGAAAACGGCCGTAATTCTGCAGGTTTGGTCGGAGAGTGCTGCGTTCGAGTTCCGCGATCTGGACACCAACAAGCATCGCCAGCGCGGCATATGCCGGGTAGTGATAGTGCACGAGCTTCGTCGAGACGAGTTCCAGCACGACCAGCGGCCCGGCGGCGAAGCCGAGCAGAAAGGCCACGCGAGGGTCTTCCGTGCGGGCGGACCATGCCTTTTTCAGGGCACCGGGCAGAAAGATGCTCCAGGGCAGGAACAGCGGAACCAGCAGCGCCAGGTAGTATCCCGGAAATCCGCCGTGACCTTCGGCCGGCGCGACGGTTCGGCCCAGAAATTCGCGGCCGACGGCGAAACGGAGGAATTCGCCCTGCGTGCGCCAGGTGACAGCGGCCAGCCAGGGTGTCACGATCGCCGCGACGATCGCCAGCCCTTCCCGCGGTCGCAGCCAGGCGGCCGGCATACGTACGCCTGTGAAATACCGGGCGGCGGCCAGACCCGCCAGAGGGAACAGCAGTCCGACAGGCCCTTTGGTCAGGATCGAAACGCCGGCGAGTACCCAGAAAGCCCGGGCGGATCGCGCCTCAGGCCCGCCGTAAAGCCTTGTCAGGCAGAGCGTCATGCCAAGGATGAGGGCGTTGAGGACGGCGTCCGTCGTGGCCATGCGCGATTCGACGACCGTCAGCGGTGCGGTGGCCCAGACGATCGTCGCCCAGAGGCCCACGCGAAGCCCCCACCAGCGGTTCGCGAGTGAGTACACCAGGACGCCCGAGATCGCTGCCGCGAGGATCGAAGGCATCCGTGCGGCCAGCGGCGAATCGCCGATAGCGTAATAGAACGGGGCCATAAGCCAGTAAATGAGCACGGGCTTGTGCAGCCGCGGTTCGCCGTTGAACGACGGCAGGAACCAGTCGCCCGAGGCGATCATCTCACGCGTGGCCTGGGCATAACGGGGTTCGTCGCGATCGAACAGCCCGGTCTGGGCCGATCCGGCCAGCCCCGTTACCAGAAGGACCAAGAAGATCGTGCAGCGAATCCGCTCCGGGGCAGTCGCCCAGCTCGAAAAATGCCGGAATCTGTCGACCCACGACGATTCGCGCGTCATCTTGTGCGGCCTCCGTGCCGGGGATGCTCGTGAACGGTTCGCTTCAGCCGGGAACGTGCCTGACGTTTCCGATTCGAGACGTTACCATAGCATGAATCGGGCGATTGGTTGAGGCCACTTCGCCGCCACATTCGGAAATCGACGAACGGATCGTACGGAAAGCGGCACGGTGATGTCACAATTGACCGAAGCGCAATGCCTTATCGAACAAGGCGCCATGTTCCCTTACCGCCAGGGGTTTCGGAACACCGCGACGGGCGGCACCATCCTGATCGGGTTCAAGACGGGTGCCTGCTCGATCTATTACGACGATGCCCCGATCTATCACTTCGATCTCGACGGCCGCTGGCAGCGGGCTTTCATCGGTGCCGACCTGAACGCACCTGACACGCCGAAAAACCTGGCGGGCGTTCCCGGAACGCATTACCTCAAGGCGCTCGACACTTCGTCGACCGCACTCGTCCGGCTGCGTGAAGGCAACGAAATCAAAATCCGCCGCCGTGCGCTCGGCTTCGCAGAATCCGTGCAGCTCGACGACCGGATCCGGCATGTGGCCATGTCGCTCTACGAAGGTATCACTTCTGGCCGTCTCCAGCCGATCGACCCGCCCCGCGAAGGCCGTACGGCGGGCTCGCCGCTGCAAATCTCGGAACTTCTGGACTTTTTCGATCGCGTCGCTTCCTGGGATGCGACCGCCTGGATTCGCCAGAAAGAAAACTATATGGCGACATTCGGCCCCCAGCCGATGAGCCCGCCGATTTGCCCCGGCCCGGTCGTTCTTCAGGCCACTCTGGGGGATTCAGGCGACAAGGGAGTCGGCTTCGGCGGCAGCCGGACGACACCGCTTTATGTCCGTAACGCGGAAGAATTCGAAAGGCACATCGGCCGGGTCGTCACACTCTGGGGCCGGCGTCTTGCCCAGGCACGCGGCATTCATCTGGCCGGGTCGGACATGATCGGCCGACCCATGCCGGAAGTGATCGACGCCCTGGAAACGACGACAAAACTGATGAGCGACGTGACTCTCGATGTCGTTCGTCAGGTGATCGACCCGCCGCGATCGCCTCGTAAGTCGGACATCCACATGATGACCCATCATCTGGAGGCCGAACCGCCGACACCGGAAATGTTCCGCGAATATCGCCAGAGAGGGCTCGTGCACCTGACGATCGGCGTCGAATCGTGGCGGGAGGAAGTGCTTCAGGCTTACGGCCGTGCCTGGCGAATCGGTCAGCTCCAGCGCTGGCTCGACAACGCCGCCGAAGCGGATCTGCCCGTTTCGGCCGTCTGGCTCGTCGGCTCGGGCGGCTCGGCATGGCCGGAAGACGTCGAAGAATCTGCGAAGCGGATCGAAGCGATCGCCTGGCGGCCTGGCACGGTCGTGTATCTGCTCGATGCCGCGGAAACGGCGGCTGGTGCGATCCGGGGCCAGCTTGGCATTCGCGACGACAACGCGGCCGAGGTTCGGAAGCTCCATCAACTTACGTTCGAATCCGCGAAAGCCCGCGGGGTAAAGGTCCTTCCCTACACGATCGACAAGGAATGGCAGTGATCGATCCTGCTCGAGATCGTGTTCCTCGTCAAAGCATCCTTTGCGAAGCAAGTGGCACGGCGATTGCATTCGACGAATTGAGGATCGTCTGCATGGATTTTGTGCAGTCCGGGCGGGTCCGGATCACCTGGCTCATTTGAGCCGGTTCCGGCAAGAATCCGGACGACGGTTCGAAATCGAGCCGGATGGGAATTCACTTCGGACCATGGGAGAGGTGGTTCCGGAGCGTTCGCATCCGGTTCGATTTTTTTACGACCAAACCGCTTCTCGAATTCCTGAGCGAATCGAGAAGATCCCCCCGCATCCGTTCGGCACATAGTTTGAGCCCGCATCGATTCCGACGAGCCTGAAACGATAGCGACGGAAAATTTTCGGAGGAATTTCGGACACGAATGATGCTCATATGGGGGATCGATTCGGCGGGTTCGAAATCGCTTTCCGGAATGCGGAAGGATTTCACTGCTACACCCGTCGCTGAAGCCGCCGGCGCGTCCGGCGCCTGTCGCACAGATTCGCTCAGTTTTATCGGGTCGTTCTTTCGAATACGGATTCGCGGATGATCTTCGTGGCGTTCGTGTGTGACGCTGGTTTCGTTTCGCTGCTTCGATTCGCTCTTTTGACGGTCATGCATGTTTTGCGACCTTTGTCAAGTCTTACGGCAAAAATGACGAAGTTACTGAGGATGAAGGCCATGGAATCGTCGCAGGCCGCGTGGATTCCGTGACTCATATCGGGTTCTCTCCACCCGTGACCATTCGTCTGATTGACAATCACCCAGAACGTAGGAAGCGAAAGGGGATTGCCCGTGAATTCATACAGAACTATCGTTGGTGCGCCTGCAGCAGGGCGGAGAGAATCGGTCAGGCGTTACGCACGGCTGCTCGCGATCGCCGCGGCATCGCTCGGAGCCCAAGGTTATGCCGAAGCCCAGGAGGGCGAACGCAACGGCCTGATATCCCGGTTCGCTTCACGTTTTCAGCGCGATGCGACCGGCCAGAAGATGATCCAGAACACCGGTCTGGACGGTACTCTGGGCAAGACCATCGCTCCAGCCCAGAGCGATCCTTCCGTTAAGAAGGTCCTGTTCCAGGACGAAGCGATCGCGCCCTCGCTGCCCTCGGCTTCGATCCCGGCGATCGAATCGCCAGGCCCGGGTGGACTCGAACTCGGTCTACCCGCGGCTGAACGTGAATTCGGCGGCGGTGGTCCGACCGAAGCCGAAGCCGCTGCCGAAGCCGCCGCTGAAGAAGAGGAAGAACCGACCTTCCTGAACCGGATCTTCGGGCTGGAAGACAGCCCCGTCAAGCTTTACGGCTGGATCCAGAACAGCTTCACCGGCAACCCCGGCCAGCCGAGAGACGGTTTCAATTTCGGCGTGAATCCGAACTATCTGGCTAACCAGTGGATGGGTAACCAGTACTACCTCGTCCTGGAAAACGCTCTGGAGCAGGAAGACGAAATCAATTTCGGCTTCCGCCTGGATAGCCTTTTCGGGCACGACGCCAACTGGAACCACATGGTCGGCGTTCTGAACAACGCCTATCCGTTTCCCTATTTCGCAGGATGGGATCCGGCCCAGTTCTACGGCGAAGTACACCTGCCGATGCTGACGGAAGGCGGGGTGGACGTCAAGTTCGGCCGCTGGTACACGCTGCACGGCTACGAAGTGGTCCCTGCGACCGGCCGTCCGCTGCTCTCGGTGCCCTATATGTTCGCCTATGGTCAGCCATTCACCCATACGGGCCTGATGACGACCTGGCACGTGAACGATCAGCTCAATATCTATAACGGCACGACACCGGGTTGGGACCGATTCTTCAACTCGAAGTACAAGTGGGGCTACATGGGTGGCTTCGCCTGGACGAGCGAAGACGAGAAGTTCAATCTCACGATGATCTACTCGCTCTCCAGCGGCCAGTTCCCCGACTTCTTCAACGCCAACACGCCGACCTATCCCTACGGCCAGGCGTGGGCCGGATATCGCCCCGGTCAGAACAATATCTACTATTCCGGCAGCTACCGGAACTTCCTGACCACGGTCATGAGCTACAAGTGGTCCGACAAACTGACCCAGGTCATGGAAACCGACCAGGGCTTCGAGAACAACGTGGCCGGCGTCGGTCCGTTCGGCCAGTCACAGAACGTTCCTGACAACTATCCCGGCAAGAACGTCACCTGGTACAGCTTCGGCAACTGGTTCCTCTACAACTTCAGCGACAAGCTGACCGGCGTCTGGCGTTCGGAAGTCTTCTGGGATCCCTCCGGTGCCCGCACCGGTCTCCAGAACAACTACTACGAACAGACCCTCGGCCTGATCTACAAGCCGAAGGAATGGCTCTGGATCCGTCCGGAAGTCCGCTACGACTGGTCCCAGTTCAAGCCGGCGTACATTGACCAGAGCCAGAACAAGCAGTTCACGTTCGGTTTCGACGTGATCGTGACCTTCTGAGCCTGCGAACTCTCGAAAAACCGAAACTTGCCGGTCGCCGGGTTCGCTCCTCAGGGACGAATCGCGGCGACCGGCGTTTTCGCATCCATCATCGAAGCATGTCGAAATAAAGTCCGGGTCATGATCCTTCACGTCTCAGGCATCCATAAGTGCATTGTTCATGAACGAATGCAGAAACTTCGTCATCGGCGTCGATCTTTCCGGACCCGCGAACATCGGCGACACCGTCCTCGTCGCTTTCGAAAACTGCCATGATCGTCTGCGGATGATCCGCACGATCGACGCGGCATCGGACTTCGACATTTTCGAACTCGTTCGGAGTCTGCCAGGCGGTTCTCGCGTGACGATCGGCCTGGATGCACCTCTTTCCTACAATCCCGGCGGGGGCGATCGTCCGGCAGATGCGGCTTTGCGCAAATTGGCGGTCGCGGCAGGGCTTCTCTCCGGATCGATCATGCCGCCCACGCTCCACCGCATGATTTACCTGACGGCTCGAGGTATCGCGGTGGCCCGGGGATTGAGAATGGCGGACGGTTCGCCCCCCACCATCGTCGAAGTCCACCCCGGGGCGGCGCTCGCTCTGGGGGGAGCACCCGCGGCGGACATTCGGCAATTTTCGCGTGATTCCGGGTCGCGGGCGAGACTCCTGCACTGGCTTGAAGGACAGGGGATGCGGGGTGTCGCAAAAGACTTGCCCTCAAGTCATTACGTCGCCGCCTGCGCTGCCGCCCTGGCCGCCTGGAAGCGAGCTGAAGGCAAAAGTGCATGGCTGCATGCAGCCGAGCCGCCCGCGCACCCATTTGATTACTGCGCATAAGTGGTTGTTCAATAAATGCTTATGAGAAGCGTTGCAAATTCTCGCGGTTTTCGAGTCACAGAGCCTTCGCCAGGCCGTACGGGTTAAGGTTCGTTTGCCTCCGAGCGGTTCGAGCGTCACAAAGCGTCGCGAGGAGTGTACCCGGCGAACGATGTTCGAAGGGAGTGACGGTATGTCGACCAATACTGCGGAAGCCCGATCGACCGATCCGGATCGCGAAACTCACACGAGCGCAAGGAGCGATCGCATGGTGTCGAGGTGCTCGGTTTTCGTCGCCGCGAGCCTTGACGGTTTCATTGCGCGCCCTGATGGCGAACTCGATTGGCTCGACGAAGCGAATGCCCTGGTACCGCCCGACGAGGATTGCGGCTTCGCGGCGTTCCTTTCGACGGTCGATGCGATTGTCATGGGCCGATCCACGTTCGAAAAAGTCCTCACCTTCGGCCACTGGCCCTAAGGCGATCGCCCGGTTTACGTCCTGACGCGAAACCCTTTCGAAACATCCGCCGAACTGCCGGAAACTGTCCAGTTCGCAGACTCACCCCCTGATGAATTGCTGCAGCGCATCGCCGCCGAGGGATTCCGGCACGTCTACGTCGACGGCGGCCGAACGATCGGATCGTTTCTCGAGACCGGTGCGATCGACAAATTGACCGTTACCCTCATTCCGATCCTTCTCGGCAGCGGGTTGCCGCTGTTCGGCCCCCTGACGGCCGACGTGCGACTTTCTCTCGAAGCCAGTCGCGTTTTCGAATTCGGATTCGTTCAGCTCACCTATCGGGTCGAGAAGACGGGCGCGGCTTGAAGATCCCCGCAGTTTTTTGCCCGGTCATGAGCCACAGGGTCTTTACGAATCGCCGATTCGTCGTAAATCATGAGAAGCGTAGTGATTCCAGCGCAGTGCTATCGGTCGTCAGGAACTCGCTTCATGGCAGGCTTCATCAAGCTCTATCTCGCGACCTTCGGCGCATTTCTGGCGATCGATGCCGTCTGGCTCGGCCTGGTCGCGCGTAAGTTCTACGCTCGACATCTGGGCTTTCTGCTCGCCCCGAAGCCGAACTGGCTGGCCGCGTTCGCTTTCTATCTGATCTTTATCCTCGGCGTCGTCGTTTTCGTCGTTCAGCCCGGGCTGAAGGCCGATTCGCTGAAATTTACCCTGGGCCGGGCTGCCCTGTTCGGCCTCGTCACATACGCCACATACGACCTGACCAATCATGCGACCGTCAAAGACTGGCCGCCGATCGTGACCATGGTCGACCTGGCCTGGGGCATGGCCCTGACAACGGCCGTCAGCTTCGTGGCGTTCCAGGCCGGCAAGTGGTTGGGGATTTCCTGAGCCGCTCAGGCGAGAACCCTGGCGGGAAAATCCCGCCAGCGACCTCTCAACGTTCTTTCTCGACTCGCATTTTCACCTCGGCCGGGTGCTTGTTGAACGTCTCGAATACGTCGCCGACGACGCGGTCGGCCATCCTGTTCAGGCCCCTCAGCAGAATCTCTTCGGCTTCCGGCGTCACCGGCGATTGCGTCGGTTCGTAACCGCCGACCGAATGCGCCGCCGCCGTGGCGATATACCCGAGCTTGCCGTTCGAATAACCCAGAACGATCGGTACGGCTCTGTCCGCGATCGCCTCTTCAAGCTTCAGGCCATATTCGACCATCGGCTCGCCCGGCATTGCCAGCAGCAGATACGGACCGATCTTCATCGCCATCAGCTCGACTTCGATTTTGCCGCCGTCCTTCGTGGGCAATGCGATCCGTTCGGACGCGACTTTCAGCTTGTAGTGTGTTTGTCGCTTCGATCGTTCCTCGCGGATCATCGATTTCGCCAGTGCCTTGAGCACCGCACCGCCCAGGTCGCGGCCGGCCCACTGGATGTCGGCTTCGTCGGCGCATCGGTACGGGTCGCCAGGCAGATTCGGCCGGATGTCGCCAGCGCAGCCCTGCAGGAACATCACTTTCGTGCCGTTGTCATAGGCCTTTTCGATGAACGTCTGGGCCTCGCCCGGGAAGTCGGCGCTCTTCATCGGAAAGCCGTTCGGGTGCGGCTCGGTGGCGTTATCGCCCCATGTGAAAAAGCAGGGGTGGCAGATCGCGTGCATGAGCACAGCCACGGGCGTGAGCGACTCGCCGTCGTCGAACCTCAGCACTTTCACTCGCTGGTCGTTCGGCCCTTCCGGATTGAGCCTCACGACGGCCCGGCCGTTTATGACCTTCCGCCGGTTGATGCTGAAACCGATGTGATCCACGCCATAACCGACCGTCACCGGCTTCATGTTCGCTGATGCTTCCGATGCCGCTTTCGCGATTTTGGCGATCACGTCGTCGGCCCATTCCGGATTCTTGTCGAAGTCGGACCCCGAGTGATTGTGCGACGCATTCACCAGAATGTTTTCGGGCGGCACGCCGGCCTTTTCGGCGATGGCCGCCCGCGTGCGTTTCACGAGCGAGTCGAAGGCGTCGACCAGGTCGAACGTAGCGATTGCGGCCCGGGTTTTGCCGTCGTCCAAAATCAGCACGCCGGCACGCAACGGGTCGCGTGCGCCTTTCGTCGGCCGGGGGTGGCCCACGGTCGGTGCCGAATCAGGCGGCGTGATCACGACTTTGGCCACGCCGACTTTCAGATTCGAAACCGGCTTCGATTCATCGGCACGCAATGCGGCAGAGAAAAAGATGATCGAAAGCGACGCGAAGTGGAGGGGGCGGGCGATTCGCATAAGGCGGGGTCCGAAGTCGGGTTTGTCGATCGATCGGTCATCGATCCAGGCCGGGCGGGAATGCCGTACCTCGAAATTAAACCCTGCCAGGTTCCGAATCAACAGAAAACCCGAGCCGGTTCATGATTCTACTTCAGGTCGGTGCCTGGAATCAGTCCGGCGTTCGCCAGAGTCGGTGGTCGATAGGAACTGTCCGCCGCCATCCGATCGTTCACTGACGGGTGAATCCCCACATTCACTGCCGGCTCGTACGGCTTGCCGTCACCTTCGACGCTGCTCTGCGCGTTTCGGCCGAAATTCCGGTAATGGCGGCCGTCGCCCTTGCGAAAGATCCTGCTGGCCAGTGCGTATCCGCCGTGAAACATCTCCGCGAAGGGGTCGCGTGGCTTCGCCAGAAAAGCGTCCGGCGGAACCGGCGTCCGGCGCAGTTTCAATCCGGCATCCTCGGCCTTCTGCTGCATCCAGTCGAACGAAATGCGAGCCAGCGGGTCTTCAGGGTATCCGCCGCCGATATTGGCATGTGCCCCGACGAACCAGAGCTGCTCCACCTGCTGCCCCGGCTTCTCCTTGCCTGTCCAGAGTACGGCGTCGTAGGCCGCGCGATGTTCGTCCAGCGCCAGTGCCTGATACGCGTTCTCGACGATGCCGGAAAGCTGCGTGTCATGAAATTTGTATTTCCCGCTTACCGAGAAACTCGTGTGCGGGATACCCAGAGCGCCGACCGTGTCCCACACGCCGATCATGCGTACTTTGACCTCGGCCGAAAAATGGTCGCGGAACTTGCGGCAAGGTTCGTCGTCCGGATGGAAGTCCGACCGGTACAGCTTTTCGGCTTCCTGCAGCAGGGCCGGAGTCACGATATGAATCAGGCCGCATTTGCGGATCATGCCCACCAGGCTGCGCGCCGTATAGGCCCCGCGGCTGAATCCGAAAACGTAGATTTCGTCGCCTTCACGATATCGCCGTGCCAGCCAGTCGTAACCTTCCTGCAGGTTCCGGCTCAGGCCATAGCCGAAAAGGCCACCCGGCAGCCGTTCGAATTTCGAAGTGCCGACACCAGGGTCGTAGAAAAAATGCTGCTGCGTGCCGCCGTCGAAATCCCGGATGCTCCGGGCCATTCGATAGACGTTCGTTTCCTTGTGGTGATCGTTCCACGTGCCGTCGAAGAGTACGACAAGTCGTTGTCCAGACCCTGCCATCGTGCGTAGTCCGATTTCGAATGGGTGACGTGGATCGAATCCGTTCCGGCATCAAAGCAGCCGGGTGATGGCATAAATCGCCAGCGGCAGAATCGCCAGGGCGATCATGATCGTGTGGCGAAACCTCGACAATTCCGCCTCTCGTGCTTCGTCCAGATAATACTGTCCTGGGGCGACTTCCACGAGTGCACCTTTGAGCGTCATCAATCGCACTAGATTACTCTTCGGCAAGCCGATGCTGTCAAGCGTAACCGCCTTCTCCTTGCGATCGGCTCCGGCCGCGCGAAACGCTTCGATAATTTTCCGTCGTTTGCGGGCGATCAGGATCGCCGGTACGGGGGATGTCGTTCCTGCCATAATCGTTCTCCGTGAAGGAAATTCGCGAACGGAACGCCAGTATCGGGATCACGTGCCGACAGACTCGTCGTGAAGCCGATGCTGAAACTTCACAAGTACTTCGCTCGAATTTCGCCGATATTCAGCTTCGGAAACCTGAATCAGGTCGACTCCGGATTCGACCAGGAACCTGACCAACCGCTCGCCGAGTTCGGCCGTTTCCTCCTTCGTGCCTTGAGGTCCGATCAGCACGAGATCGCATGGTTCGTCGGCGGATCGAATCGCATTTCCCGACCTGCGTTTCTTGCGATACCACAAGGCAACGTGCCAGTCATTCATGTCGCGCCCCGCCAGTTCCGTTGCCTGTCCGGATGTCCAGTCAATCTTCGTGATGTCCGGCAATGCGATCCGAAACCGGTCGAAATCGCGTCCGAACAGTTCGAAGCCGATCGAAATCGTCGAGGGCCACGGATCGTTCCGAACGATACGTACCCAGTGAACCTTCGCGAATCGTGCGACTTGACATTTCGCCCAAAATGCGATTCCGCCCGCGATATGAATATCCATGACGAGCATGAACATCAACATCGATATCCACAGCGCGCTCGAGATTTTCGGAAGCCTCCCGGCCGGTTCGAAAATCGTCAGATTCGACACCGCCAACAGGAAAGTCGCCAGCAGGAACGAAATCCCGATGACTCCGAATCCTTCCCCTCCAGGTAGCGGCAGAGGAAAGTCTCGCGTCGATCTCCCGGTGTCGTCTTCCAGGGGCCGAGCGTCGGATTTCGTTTCCATCGGCATCGACTCTCACGCTCTCTCGCTTTCAGGTCGCATTCGAACCCTGGCAATTTCGACTTCAATCGAACGAGCCTGTGACGGACCCGTCCGGTTTGCGGACGATCTTGAAAAGCGGGAATTTCGGCGCGGGATTCTGGTTCGGCATGGAGCTGAGCCCGCGCTGATCGATAATTTCGCCGCCAGCGATCGTGATGATCGCACGCACCGTATCCTTCGGAGTCTCCTGCGGAAGCGCGAATACCGAGCCGTCCGCGCGGGCTACCGGGGCCCTGCGGTTCTTCTCCTCGACCTTTCCGTAGGGCATAGCGATGCCTTCAGGTGCGCCGAGATCCGGAAAATCGGCGTTGAAGACGATGTCCTCAGGCTTCGCCCAGGGGATTTTCCGATCAGGCGACACTGGTGCAAGCATGATCGTGTTCGAAGTCCCGTCGGTGATCTCCGCCAGCGAGCGTGCACCCAGCTCCATGTTGATGTCCATCGGCCGGGCCGTATCGGTAATTTTCGCCCCGTCTGGCCGAAACGCAGCCTTTTCGCCGACGATCGCGGCATAATGCGTCACGGGAAGCCCCGACTTGCCGTAAACGGGTTCCTGATAAACAGGTACCACCGTTTCGACCACGGCCTTGTTCTTCGGCGAATCCCAGGGCTGCGAAAAATCGTAGCGTCCGTAAAGCTTGTTCTCCCCGAGAAACGGCAATATCAGCGTCCGCCACGAATGCCATGGTTTGCCGTCCGGGCCGTAGATAACGGCTGGAGGAAAGAAGCCGTATACACTTTCGAAATTATGTAATGCAAGCATAATCTGCTTCATATTGATCACAGATTGGGCGAAATACGTGGCTTCGCGGACGGCCGCGATCGCATTTCTGCCATCCCCGGCATTGCCCGCTGCCATCGGAATCACTTCCGGAAGTTGGCGGAATTTGCGGGACGAAACCGGAAACACAGGTTTCGAACCGATTTCCGCCAGCCCTTCGAACGGATAGACCAGCAGAACCGGCCCCGACCGAATGACGTTCGCCGCTTCAGGACCGAAGGTGACGATCGCCTCGCCCTTCTCCAGCATTTCCGTCACGTTCGCCCGGATCGCCCGCGTGATCCTTTTTGAATCCGCATCCTGCGCCAGCAGCAGAGTCTCTCCGCGAGGGATGATCACCAGGACGCCGAGATTCGGGTCGAACGTCAATTTCGCTTTGCCGGCTGCCACGTCGATTTCTTCGACCCGAATCGGTGATAATTGCGTGGCATTGAGGATCGGATAGCTCATCGCCACGTCGCCCTCCGCCACACGCTTATCCTGTGAAAATGCAAGTCGGGCTGAGGCCAGACATCCGGTAATGAGCAAAAGCGTGGCGATGCTCGAAGGTTTCATGATCGGTGCCCTGATACTTGCATTTTGCCGGGGTTCCAGGATCGCCGCTGTTGCGGATCTCGTCTGAAGGCCTTGCCTTACGCGCCTGGTCCGTTAAGCATGACTGTGTCGGCATGCCGGGTCAATCGTGCTGAACGGAGATTCGGCGCAAAATGATTGTCCGGGAACACGAGCGACGCTCCGAACTCATGGAAAGTCCGGTTCGTCAACCGTTCGGCCCATCACGGTCCGTGAGAAAGACATCTTTTTTCGGGAACTTTTCGAACAGGGCCGCGGGCTGGCTGAAATTCGTCGCCAGAACGTCGGCCGGGTTGCCGGCGATCCATTGCGACAGGTCGATATTCTGATAAATGCCCGTATTGAAACCGATGAGAATGCGTGCAGGCCCCGGACCAGTGTTTTCGATCGAATGCCCATAGCCCTGCGGCACATAGCCGACATCGCCGGCTTCGAGCGACTCGACGCGATAACGCCCGTGCGAGCCGAACATGGTGACGCTGACCGAGCCGGAAATGACATATTGCCACTCATCGGCCGTCGGGTGCCAGTGCAGTTCACGCAGGGCACCGGCGTCGAGGTCCAGAACGACCCCCGTGATCGTTTTCGAAATCGGGAAGCTTGAAGAATCGACCCGCCATTCCCGGCCCCCTTCGAACGTGCGATGCGGCGGCTGGGCCAGCAGACGGTATTTGTGCGTGAGCGGCGGCGGTTTCAGGCCCTGAAGCGGCGGCTTCGCCGGTTCGGGCGGAACCGGACCGAAGGCGAAATAGACCTCATCCTTCGGGAACGATTCGAAAGCGGCTTCAGGCAGGCCGAAGTTTTTCGCGAGAAGCTCTTTCGGCGCGTGGCCGATCCAGTCGGTCACGCTGAACGTACCGAATTCGGAAAAGTATCCGTTATCGAAAATCAGAATGAAATGACATGGCTCGTTGCCCAGGCACTGGAGCATGTGGCCATGCCCACGAGGGAAATACCAGATATCGCCAGGTTCGAAATCGTTCGTTTCGGCGGAGCCTTCCGGGTCGATGACGGTCGTCCGCACGCGGCCTGAAATGACGAAGGCCCATTCGGCCGCAGTGGCATGCCAGTGCATTTCGCGCATGCCGCCGGGCTCGATTTTCATCGATACGCCCGCGATGCCTTTCGAAATCGGGAGCTGGGTGACGGTAGCCTCCTTGCCGTAGCTTGATCGCATCACCTTGCCCGTCGACTTCTCGAGCGCATATTTGAATGTCGGCAGTTCTTTGCCCGAAACGGCCGGATCGGGCACGTTGTTCTGAAAGCTGACATCGCCGCCCTGAACCGTGGCGGTGTCGCCCAGAAACGGTACCGCGGAAAGACCGGCGGCACCGAGCAGGAATTCACGACGTTGAGGCTTCGGCATGGCTGGGAGTCCGGTCGGTTGTATTCTCGAATAGCGGCGGGAACGAATTCGCGACGATTTCCGAATTCGAACCAGACAAGGCATTTGACGCACAGATGGTAACCGATGCGTCAAAGCCCTTGCTATCGGTTCCCGGGAAACGCGATCTTCGCGGAAGGCCGGATTTGTCGGGATATCACGTTTTCTTTTTCAACACCGGCATCCCCGCTGCGATGCGCTTGCGGATGATGTCGCACTCGGGCCAGATCGTATCAGGATCGTCGTCGGCGAAGACTTCGGGCACGAGCGATTCGCGCAAGTCGTCTTCGTCGCCGTTCAGGCTGCCCCCGTGCGTTTTGCCGAACACGATCACATCGTGGTCGACGTTCAGCAGCCATTCGGACTTCAAATCGCCGGCGACCCTGAGGCCGCCGTGATTGTATTCGCAAAGCACCGGGCCTGAAGCTTGGACATCGCCCAGAACGATGACGTACGCGCCGCCTTTGTCGATGCGTTTCGCTTTCAAGTCACCCTTGACGAACAGGAATGGTCCGCCGTCCAGATTTTCGTTAATCAGGGCGCCTTCGATCGTCAGGTCCCCCTCGGCCACGATGGCCACGATGTTTTTCTCGCTGAAGGCCTTCGACCAGTCAAGGAGCAGGTCGCCCTTGATCACCGTACCTTGCGGCAGAACGAGAGCCTTCTGCTTCGCGGGTTCTTCGAATGCGTAAGAAACGCATTCCGTGTATGATCCTGGATATTCGAGTTTCCGCGAGGCGATCGTTTTTTCGAGATCGGCCTTCACGGTGGCTGCATCGACGATCGTGCCCAGCATGATTAAAGCGGTTGCCATTTTTATCGATCCTGAATCGCAATGCGAATGTCGAACGTATTTCCCGGCGGCGTCCACGCCATGCTGGACAACGCAGCTTTTACGAGCGATGTTCACGTCCGTGACGCAGCGATCGTCCGAAATTCGTTCGCTCGCCGCCGCCGGGTCGATCAGGCTTCCACCCGTTTCGGAATCGAGCGCCAGGCCAGCACTCCGAGCGTGATCATCGTAAGCGGCAGGACGAACGCCTGCATGACCGAACTGAAGGCGGGCAGGGCGTCGTGATCGGTGGCGTCGAGAATCAGATAACTTGTGTAGAAGACATAATATGCCAGGAAGAGAATGCCTTCCCAGCGGGCGATGCGAAAGCCCGAGAAAAAGATGGGCAGGCACGCGATGCTCACGGCGATCATGACGGGAATGTCGAACCGAAGCGCGGCCGTGGAAACCGATATGCCCCCCGGGGCCACGATCGCCGTGAATCCGAGAATGCCGAGAATGTTGAAAAGGCAACTGCCGATGGCATTGCCGACGGCGATATCGCGCTCGCCCCGCAAGGTAGCCATGACGGAAGTGGCGACTTCCGGCAGCGACGTTCCGCCGGCGATCACCGTCAGGGCGATGATCAGCTCGCTTACGCCCATCGACTGCGCCACGGCCACTGCCCCGGCCACCAGCCAGCGCGAACCGGCCATGAGCATCGCCAGACCGACGATCACCAGAATGAGATTCGAAATCAGTTGACCGCTGCCTTTCGGCTTTTCGCCGAATTCCTGCTCGTATTCCTTCTGGATTTCTTTCGATTCCCGAACGCTCATGCGAATGAGAAACGAAGTGTAAGCGACCAGCCCCAGAATGAGAATCGCCCCTTCGCGGCGTCCAATTCGGCCGTCCTGGGCGAAGAAGAGGGTCAGGATCGATATGCAGACCATCAGGGGAACGTCCAGCCGGATCAGCTGCTGATTCACGACCAGAGGGGCGATCGCCGCACTTAACCCGAGTATCATCAGCACATTGAAAATATTGCTGCCGACGACGTTGCCCAGGGCGATATCGGCAGAGCCCTTCAAGGCCGCCTGAACGCTCACGGCCAGTTCCGGAGCACTCGTCCCCATGGCCACGATCGTGAGCCCGATCACCAGGGGCGAAATGCCGAACGCCGCGGCCAGACGCGAAGCCCCCCGCACGATCGCTTCAGCCCCGGCGATCAGCAGGACGATTCCGATCAGAAACAGGGCCGTCGTCTGAAGGTCCATGGGAATCTTTCGCGTTTTGAGAAGGCCACGAAACGAATTTCCGGACGAATCGCCATGAACCAATGCATGCAGTCATGAATCGGTCGCGATCTCCATCCGGTTCGATGTACATGATCGAACTGAATCTTACGCGAAATACCGAAAGGTCCATAGACCCGAAGCGTCTGCCCGGCGAAGAAACCGATCGATTCGGATGATCGAAAGCCTGGCGAAAGTACCGACCGGTCGCTGGCTCAGGTCTTGATCTTGTCCCAGCGGGCGACGGCCAGGGTGCCGAAGCCGATCATGGGAATCCAGGCCGACATTTCCGGCCGGAAGATGCCATGGCCGGCCAGATACTGGCAGGCGAAGAGGCTGGCGTAAAACGCGGCCGAAGTAGCCACCGAGAAGCCGAGGTTCAGATACGTATTGCGTGCGAAGCCGCCGAGCACCAGGGGCATGGAAAGGGCCATGAGGGCGAAAGCCAGGCCGGGACGAAGGTTGCGCTGGTGCAGGTAGATGGCGATGTCTTTCTTTTCGTGTTCGTTGGAAGGGTCGTTCAGGGCCGTGATCAGCTCGGCGGTGCCTGCGAACTGGTACCATTCCGAGGGCTTGCGGATCAGAGTGAAGAAGTTGGCGGAACTCTGAAGAAAGTAGACTTCGCCGACTTCTTCCGAGGCGTTCTTGGGCGGCGGGAAGCCTTCGAGATTCTTGGCGTCGAGCTTCACCAGGACAGGTTCGGTGCCGGTCAGCGAGGGTGGCGTGAGCTTGGCGCTGCGCATGAGCCAGCCGCCCTTCATAGGCGCTGTCGGGTGGTCCGGCGGAATGTAATAGGCCATGCGCGAAGACATTTCGCCAGTCACGCCGAAGAGCGAGACGGGGAAGGTCACGTACAGGTTGGCGATCGTCAGGTTGTTACGGTCGGCGAACGGGCCTGAGGAGTGCAGGTAGACCCGGTTCGAGTCGTATCGGCCGTAGACGCGCACGAGCTGGCGGCCGTCGTCGTCCGGATATTTCTGCAGTTCGTTGGCGAATCGGGGCAGCAGCAATTCTTGATTGGCTACGGCGATCGTGCTCACGAGTGCCCCGGAGATCATGACCGGGCGGATGACCCGTGGCGCGCTGATACCGGCGGCCAGCATGGCCAGGAGTTCGTTGTTGCGCTGCACCCATGTCACCGTGAAAATCGCGGCCATCATGCCGATCACGCCGCAGAGCTTGTCGTAGATCATCGTCGTGCGCACGGCGTAGTACCGCGACATGAACGCGGCGAGCTTACCCGGCGTGTCGTTGATCTTGGTGAATTCGTCGAGGTTGGTGAACGCGTCGATGATGACGTAAAGGCTCGTCATCGACGTGAAGCAGATCACGTAAGCCTTGGCATAGGCCCAGTAGCGCTGGCGGTCGAGGATCGTCATCGCCTGGGCCTTTCGTTCGTGAGCGACACTGCGTCCATGACCTTCGGGAACCTCTTCGATTCGGACAATTCGGGCGTCAGTGCTTCGTCACCGGCGGCATGGCGAAGAGCAGGCCGATGGCGGCCAGAACGGCATTGCCCATCCACATCGAATACATCGGGTGGAGGATCTGCTCCTTGCCCAGATTCACGCCCAGCAGCAGCAGGGGGTAGTAGAGCAGTACGATCGGCAGGAAGCATGTCATGAAGGCGCTGAGAAAGTCGCGCCGGGCGAACAGGATTCCGACCGGGGCGCCGATCAGGACGAACATCAGCGGCCCGAACGCCTGGGCCGACCGCATGTAGCGTTCGGTCTCGGCCTTGGCCATTTCGCCGTCCCAATAGGCATAGTCGATCGACACGCTCTTCATGTGGTACCAGTCCACCCGGCCGATCCGTCCCGAGGCGATCCACATGGCGGCCGCCACGGCATGCTTGGCCCGCTCGGTTTTCATGAGGTGGTCGAAGCGTTCGATGTTTTCCACCAGCTCGCCGCTGGTCAGTTCCTGCGGTTGCTTGGGCCTCTGATCGGCCATGCCGCCCTTCATGAAGTTATCGGGCAGAGGGATTTCCAGATATTCGTCGTTGATCAGGGCCCTGCTGACTTCGCCGCCCGCTTCCCCCATGGCGCTCGACTGCGTTTCGCTGTCGACAAGGTGCACCCGGGCCACGCGTTTGTCGAAGTCGAAATTCAGCTTGGCTGTACTTGCCTGAACCACCAGATCGAACCGCTTCGGCTCGTTCGGATCGGCGCTGCCGCCGGGGGCCCGGTGCTTGAAGATCGGCTCGACCATCGTGTTGTCTTCCAGCACGTCACGCACTTTGATCAGAAACGGCATCTGCGGGTTATCGAATTCCCGCTGCTTCTTCAGCACCTTGTAGAAGTTCGATTCCAGCTCGCCGAACAGGGTCAGGGCCAGCTGCCGGTTCGCCTTGGGAATCAGGTCTTGAGTCATTACCAGCAGGCCGAAGCTGATGACCGTAGCCATGGTCAAAGTCGGCCAGATCACGGTCATGGCCGAAAGTCCGCAAGCCTTCACGGCGATCACTTCGTTGTCGCTGGCCAGGCGGCCATAGGCCACGCTCACGGCGAACAGCAGTGCCACCGGAGCCGTATAGGGCACCGTGCCGGGTATGACCAGCGGGATGAGCTTGGCCATATCCATCGGCGAAAGCCCCGCCGTCGCGGCCTTAGCGACCAGGACGAACAGGACGAGAATCGTCGTCAGCGCGATCAGGGCCATCAGGAATGACCTGAACACTTCTTTGGCAACGTAGCGTTGCAGGATTCCCCAGCGCATCATGGCGGTCTGGTCCGTCGTTCGTCCGTGAAATCGTCCTGAAGCGTCCGCGGCTGCCGTCAGCCATCATGGCCGTCGCCGCGCACGATCCTCGCACGATCATTCATAATCCTTTATCGAATTTTGTCGAGCCCGAATCGGAACGAATCGGTTTCGACCGGCGCGGGAACTTTTCGATTCTGACGCGCATCGCCCATCTTGACAGCGAGTTCGAAATAGACAGCCTTCGCCCGTGCTCAGCCTGAGTCAATCTCCAGCAGTTCCATGAGTGCGTTCAAGGGCACTTCGATCCAGTCCGGCCGGAAGTCCATTTCGTAAACCAGTTCATAGAGATTCTTTTCGAGCACGAAGGCATCGAGAACCGCCTTCCGCAGCCGATAGTCCGCCGGGATCAGGGGGAAAATCTCGTGCTCCACATCGCCCACCATCGCGAACCAGGTGTGCACGAAGGTGTCGCTCACGCGGTCGCGCCAGTTTCGGGCACTTTCCTTCTGCGACGCGTCCGCATTCGCTTCGCGGCACGCCACGGCCTCGGCGTAATCGAACGATCGCACCATGCCCGCCACGTCGCGTAAGGCGATCGCCTTGCGGCGGCGTTCCTCGATGTCGCGGTTCGGCTCACCTTCGAAGTCGATCACCTGCCAGCCGAGGTCTTCGCTCCATAAAACCTGCCCCAGGTGATAATCGCCATGATGCCGGGCCGCGAAGAAAAGCGTCTTGTCAGCGTCGAACCGGTCGCCCGGGGCAAGCCGGTCGAAAATCGCCTCGATTTTGGCCGAATTCCTGACGACCCATTCCAGGCGTTCAGTGATTCCAGCCGAGCCGCAGGCATCTTTCCGCAAATCGATCTTCGTCAGGATTCCCTGGCTCCAGTTTTTCAGATCCTGGCTCAATTTTCTTAGGTCCGCCGGGCGAATCGGCACGGGGGCGAAGGCGTCGTTGTCTGGGATCCGGCTCAGGGCCTGATGAAGTTCCGCCGTCCGTATCGCCAGATCCCGACCTAACCTGGCGTCGTCGGCCGTTTGCTCGATCAATCCGTCAGGTGCGGTCAAAGCGGCTTTCGCGGCTTTCAGGGCCATGTCCCAGCCTGTCGTCGCATCGGGCAGATAGCGGCACAGCGTAGCCAGAATCAGCCCCGCCGAATCGTCGCCTGCCTGAATGACTCCGATCACGGGCGGCGTCAGCGGCTCGGCCGTGGTCACGCTCAGGGCCAGGGGGATTTCCACATCCGGGTTCGGGAACCCGGGCGAGCCTGGGCGGCGCAGCAGCTTCAGAATCGCCGCATTGCCGTAGACGAGGCTCGTATTGGACTGCTCCGTCCCCGCCAGAGCCTTCGAATTTCCTTGCCAGTCGCGCGGCTGGCTTTCGCTGTGGCGTCTCTCGAACACACGTCCTTTGACCGTGCCGAAGCTCCAGTTCAGCGAAGACTCGCCCGTCGTCAGTCGCTGTAGCGCCAGTCGGCCCGGATCGGAAAACGCCGCATCGGTCAGAATGGCTTTCTCAGCCATGAATCCGTCCGGTATTTCAGCGATCCGGGAGTGTGGATCGATCGCCGCGGCCTCATGTGCCGGAAGCGCATACAGTGCCAGCAGATAAGGGGCCGATGCGTGCGGCTCGAACATCGTCGCCACGAGCCCCAGAATCAATCCGTCGGCCGATTGCCCGAGTTCCTCGAACCGGAGCCGGGGCGATACCGCCGTCCGGTCGCCCGCGAACCAGCGGCGTTTGCGGATCCAGTCGGGCAGGGCCGTCTTTTCGAGCCAGGCGACCACTTCGGGATCGTTCGTGTTCAGGCGGAATTCGTTTCGCATCTTCGACCTGCGCCCATCCTTCGATATCGATCCGAAGCCGTTTCGAGACGCCCTTCGCTTCATTCCTCGATCCGGAACACATGCGCCGTCCGTTCCGGCGAGAGTTCCACATAATTCGTCGGCCCGTGCCAGCGGTAGACGTCGCCAGTCAGCAGGTCGCGTACGGCATAATCGCGCTCCGCGGAAAGATCGAAGTGGGTCAGCGGGATCGTCACCATCCCGGCCCGCGTACAGTGCGGGTCGAGATTCACCACGGTCAGTAACCGGTCGTTCCGGTCAGCCGTCATTTTCGAATAGGCGATCAATTCCGGTGCGTTCACTTCGTGGAACGCCAGCGAATCGTTGCGGTGCAGGGCCGGGTTCGCTTTGCGGATCCGGTTCAAATGACCGATCAGGCCGGAAATGTTCCCCGGACGCTCCCTGTCCCAGAACCTCACCTCATACTTCTCCGAATCGAGATATTCCTCGCTGCCGTGCTTCACCGGCACGTTTTCGCATAACTCGTACGGCGGCCCGTAGATGCCGTATGTCGCGCCCAGCGTCGCCGCCAGAATCGCCCGGATCCGGAACGCCGCCGGGCCGCCATCCTGCAGAAAAGCGTGCAGGATGTCGGGCGTGTTGGCGAACAGGTTCGGCCGCAGGTATTCGCGGCATTCCGTTCGCGTCAGCTCCGTGAAGTATTCCGTCAGCCCCTGCTTGTCGTTTCGCCAGGTGAAGTAGGTATAGGACTGCGTGAACCCCGCCTTGGCCAGCCGCTTCATCAGCTTGGGCCGGGTGAAGGCCTCGGAAAGGAAAATGACGTCCGGATGGTCACGGCGCACTTCCTCCAGACACCATTCCCAGAAAGGAAACGGCTTCGTGTGGGGATTGTCGACCCGGAAGACTTTTACCCCCTGCCGGGCCCAGTGCAGGAACACGTCGCGCAGGGCATTCCACAAGTTCCGCCAGTCTGCCGATTCGAAATTCAGCGGGTGGATGTCCTGATACTTCTTCGGCGGATTCTCGGCGTAGCGGATCGACCCGTCGGGCCGGATGCGGAACCACTCCGGATGATCACGCACCCAGGGGTGGTCCGGCGCGCACTGGAACGCGATGTCCAGGGCGATTTCCATGCCCCGCGCCTGAGTTTCGCGTACCAGATCCCGAAAGTCCTCTTCCGTGCCGAGTTCCGGGTGAATCGCCGTATGCCCGCCCAGTTCCGAACCGATCGCCCAGGGGCTGCCCGGGTCGTTCGGGCCGGCTTCCAGCGAGTTGTTCGGCCCTTTGCGGAACTTCCGCCCGATCGGGTGGATCGGCGGCAGGTAGATGATGTCGAAGCCCATGGCCTCGATCTGGTCGAGGCGGCGGATCACGTCGCGAAACGTGCCGTGCCGGCCAGGCTCGAACGCCGCTGACCGGGGAAACAGCTCATACCAGGCTCCGAAAACGGCACGTTCGCGATCGACCCGCACCTTTCGGGGCGTTTCCAGGGTGCTCAGCGGTTCGCGCGGGGCGAACATCCGCATCAGTTCTTCCAGCTTCGGATCCTCGGCCGTGCGAACTCGTTCTGCCAGCGGCAAAGTCTCATTTTCCAGAGCTTCTTTGCAGCTCCTGATGTGGGCCGCACTCTCGTAGTCGCCGTTGTACACGGCCTTGGCCTGTGCCTGGGCCGCAATCGCCGCACCTTCCCGAAGCTCAAGCCCGATCGGTACTTCAGCCTCGTACTTCTTGAGCAGTTCGTCCTTCCATGTGGCGAAATGGTCGATCCATGCATGGATGTCGATCGTCCATGTACCCACTTTTTCGAATTTGATTTCCGGCGATCGGTAGCGGTCGATGCCATGTCCGACGCTTTGCAGCGGATACTCTCTTACGAATCCTTCAGGCGACTTTACGACAACTTCGCCTGCCAGGTGCTCATGCCCGTCCGCGAACAGATCGACCGACCAGGCGATCTCGTCGCCCACGCAGCGAGCCAGAGGGAATCGTCCGCTGTCGACGTCGGGTTCGAGATTTTCGATGATCACGCGGCCGGGAGGCTGATCTGGCATGGGCGGAATTCCGTGAATTTCGGCAACGAAACGACGCTTCGAAGCTTAAGCGACCGTCAAAGGCATGACAAGACGAATCGTCGACCAAACCCCGTCAGGCATCCGAATCGATCGATTCGACCAATTCCGGAAGATCGATAAATTCATCGCATTCGATGAATTTCGAAGCTCGAACCAGAGCTTGAAAACGGACCCGATCTCGTTTCGTAATTCAGGCGTAAAATGCTTTAGAGTAATATGATGCGGTTCAATTGCGAAACGGAATTCTTCTGGCCGTTTCGTCCCTGGCCACGATTCCGCATCGTACCGGTTGCCTCTATAGCGATCACGCCTGTGACAGGCCCGGATCTCGTTTCGTAATTCGGTCGTAAGTTGCACATAATTCATAAGATGAGATTCGATTGCAAAACGAAATCTAACTCGCCGGTTGGCTTGAACCGCATTTTCGTTCCAGATCTGATTCCTTTCAGCTTGCGTCGCCGCAACACTCGATGAAATCATAGTTTCAGAACGGATTGCGAAACGGAAGGCGGAGCGGCTCCGAACGATTTTCGACTTGTTCAAGTCTCTCTGGGCAGATTCGGGCGATAGTGCTTTCGGATGAATTTGCGAAAGATCCGGCCCTAATTCTGCCAGGCGATTCGGAACTCGGTATTCGCTTCCGAAGATCCGCTTCCCGGCGATCATGATGACCGGTAAGGAGGATTGTTCCTGCTCGGTCGTATCCATCGTGATATATCGTTTTCGGACGATTTCGGTTAGAATTTCCGGATCGATTTTCCGGATGTTGCGGGCAAAGTCGTATCTATCGACAGGGAGAGCGCTTTCGTGGCGATCGTGGTTCAGAAATTCGGCGGCACCAGCGTGGCCACGGCCGCCAAGATTCAGGAAGCCGCGCGGCGTGCGATCGATCAGCACAATCGCGGTCATCAGGTGATCGTGGTCGTCTCGGCCATGGGCCATTCCACGGACGAACTCATCGCCCTGGCACGTCAGGTCACGCCCCGGCCCCCGGCCCGCGAGCTGGACATGCTGCTTTCCACCGGCGAGCAGGTCTCCGTCGCCCTCATGGCGATGGCGATTCAGTCGCAAGGCGTGCCCTCGATCAGCTTTACGGGTGCCCAGATCGGCATCGTCACCGACAGCTTCCACACCAAAGCCCGCATCCGCAACATCTCGACCCAGCGGATGAAGTCGGCTTTTGACGAAGGCAAGATCGTCATCGTCGCCGGCTTTCAGGGGGTAGATTCGAACTACAACATCACCACGCTCGGGCGCGGCGGTTCCGACACCACGGCCGTGGCACTGGCGGCCGTGCTGGGCGCGGCGGCCTGCGAGATTTTCACAGATGTTGACGGCGTTTACACGACCGACCCGCGCGTCGTGCCCGACGCCCGCAAGCTCGATACGATCAGCTACGACGAAATGCTCGAAATGGCCAGCCTGGGCGCTGGCGTGATGCACTCCCGGTCGATCGAATTCGCCAAGAAGTACGGCGTTCCGATTCATGTCCGCCATGCCGGCCGCCCCACGCTTGGCTCCTGGATCGTCGACGAACGCTCCGCCCGCCGAATGGGGGCCGTCGTCACCGGCGCTGCTCTTGCGCGGGAACAGTCGCGGATCACCGTGCGAGACCTGCCCGACAAGCCAGGTGTGGTGCACGGGCTGTTCCGCGAACTGGCCGAAGCGCATGTGGTGGTCGACATGATCGTCCAGAACGTGGCGACCGAAGGCCTTGCCGACGTAAGCTTTACCGTTGACGATGACGATCTGCCGAGCGCTTTGGAGATCGCCACCCGCGCCGCCCGCAGCCAGGGAGCCGGCGAAGTCATTCACGCCAGCGATCTGGCCAAGGTTTCGGTCGTCGGTTCGGGCATGAAGACCCACACGGGCGTGGCGGACCGCATGTTCGCCGCCCTGGCCGATGCCCGCATCAACATTCAGATGATCACGACCAGCGAGATCAAGATCAGCGTGCTGGTCGATCAGCAATTCGCCGCGGAAGCGATGAAGGCCGTGCATGCCGTGTTCGACCTTCATGTCGTGCCGGCGGATCTGCGGTTCAGCGAGGATCCGCCCCGGTTCGCCGAGATCGGGTCGAAGTCGCTCGAAACAGGTGAATCGACGGAGCTTAACGGAGATACGTCCGCCCCAGGCATGGAAGATCTCGTCATCAGCGACGTGGAACTTGACGCCAGCCAGGCACTTGTCACGCTGTTGCGGGTGCCTGACCGGCCGGGCCAGGCGGCCAGCGTCTTCAAGGCCGTCGCCGGTGCGGGCGTGAACGTCGACATGATCGTTCAGGACATCAGCCGCAAAGGCCACACCCATCTTTCGTTCAGCATTCCGGCGACCAGCGTGACCGCAACTCTGGATGCCCTGGCACCGCTCATCGGCCGCGAAAATGTCGTCGTCGAGAGCCCCGTCGCGAAGCTTTCCGTCATGGGCGTCGGCATCCGCTCGCATACGGGTGTCGCCACCCGCATGTTCGCCGCCCTGGCCGCAGCGCACATCAATATCGCGATGATCAACACCAGCGAAGTGCGCATCAATGTCGCCACCGACGCCGCCCACGGCGTGCAGGGCCTGCGTGCTCTTCGCAAGGCATTCGACATCGATGAACCGGCGGCGGAAGTCACCACTTCCATCGCCTGATTTCGGCGCCAGGCTCAGTCTCAACGAACGTATTCGGTATCACTGACAAGACTTACCAAGGAACGACTCGCTCTCATGGCACGCAAGAAAGTGATTCTGGCTTACTCCGGCGGACTCGACACCTCGGTCGCCGTCAAGTGGATCAACGAAACCTATGACATGGACGTGATCTGCTACACCTGCGACCTGGGCCAGGGGCAGGATATTGAAGCGATCCGCCAGAAGGCCTTGCGCACCGGCGCTGTGGACGCCACCGCCGAAGACCTGCGGGCCCTGTTCACCGATTACTTCTGCATTCCGTCCCTCATGGCCGGAGCCCTGTACGAAGGCAAATATCCTCTCGCCACGGCCCTGGGCCGGCCGCTGATCGCCCAGCGCATGGTGCTGCTGGCGCAAGAGAAGGGTGCATCGGCCGTCGCTCACGGCTGTACGGGTAAGGGCAACGACCAGGTCCGTTTCGACGTCACCTTCCAGACGCTTGATCCGACCCTGCAGATCATCGCCCCGGTGCGTGAATGGAAGTGGACGCGCACCCAGGAACTCGAATACGCAGCCAAGCACGGCATTGAGGTCGAAGCGACCAAAAAATCGATCTATTCGACCGACCAGAACCTCTGGGGCAGGTCGATCGAGGCCGGCATTCTGGAAGATCCGTGGGTCGAACCCCCGGCCGATGCCTTCCAGTGGACGACCGACCCGCAAAAGGCTCCGGATAAGCCCGAAGAGGTCGAGATCGGCTTCGAAAAGGGCAAGCCGGTGTCGCTCAACGGTGTCGAGAAGGACGCCGTGGCGATCATCGAAGAACTCAACGCGATCGCCGGCCGCCATGGCGTGGGCCGGATCGATCACATCGAGAACCGCCTCGTCGGCATCAAGAGCCGCGAGATCTACGAAGCTCCGGGCGCGATCGTGCTGCATGAGGCACACCGCGAGATCGAATTCCTGACGCTTTCCAAAGACGCCCTGCGTTTCCGGACTTACGTCAGCCAGGCCTATTCCGACATGATCTATAACGGCCTCTGGTTCTCGGCCTTCCACCAGGACTTGATGGCCTTCGTGGCGTCGAATCAGCGGTATGTCAGCGGCGTGGCCCGTGTGAAGCTTTACAAGGGCCACTGCATGATCGCTGGCCGGAAGAGCGAGAACTCGCTTTACCGCCACGAACTTGCCACCTATGAAGAAGGCGACCAGTACGACGCCTCGGCCGCGCAGGGTTTCATCAAGATCCACGGGCTTTCGCAGACGACCCAGGCCAAGCACCAGATGCTCAAGGACATGAGCGGCGGCCAGCGCCTGGAGCTGCCTTCGATCATTCCGCCTTCGAACTGAGGCATCGAAACGGATTCGTCCGTTTTCGACCAATTTACTCCCTGAACCGCCATGCGATCATGCCGTGGCGGTTCAGGCATTTCGAACGGTTCGAGTTTTCCATTCGTTTTCTTTGTTTCTTTCTTGCGTCTTCAGTTGTTCGGAATAGAAAGTCCTTGCTTGGGAATGATTTATGCGAACAGGTCCCGATGCGGCATTATACGAGTCGATCGCCCGGAACGTTCCGCCCGCGAAGGTTCGTGAACGCGAATCGAAAATCCGTTTGTCGGTACGATTCCGAACTGCTATAATTCTGATGTTGAGACTCAGTCTCAACTCGGTTTCGAGTTGCAGGCTGGGGCGTCATCGGTCGATTCTGTTCGCTGAGACAGGACGATCCTTGGGCATTCGGCAATCGCGACGGGGCACCAGGCATGAAGACGGAATCGCTCGTGATCGATCAGAACGACGGTGTCGAAACGGTCCCGCTGATGTTTCTGCAGGCCGGCCAGGACGCCTACGTCAGCGACGTGATGGGCGACGAGCACCTTGTGCACCGGCTTCGCGAGATGGGGCTTTACGCTGGCGTGCCGATCCGCATGATCCGGCCCGGCAATCCGTGCATCATCGGTCTCGGGCGGCAACGTCTCGGCATCCGGTGCGACGACCTGGCCTCCATATTCGTGCAGGTGCCGGCCCGCGAATTCTGATCCCCGTCTGCGCGATTGCGTCGCTTTTTCCTCTCCAGCTCCACTTTTTCGGTCATGTGATGGCGATCGCAACGGAACACGGCAGTCGGACAATCACACTGATCGGTAATCCGAACACGGGCAAATCCACACTCTTCGGTGCCTTATCGGGTGTCCGGCAGCGTGTGGGCAATTACCCGGGCGTTACGGTCGAAAAGACGATCGGCGAAGTCGAACACAAGGGCCAGAAGTGGCTACTGGTCGACCTCCCTGGCACTTACAGCCTCGCCCCGAGATCGCCGGACGAAATGGTCGCCGTTGACGTCCTGCTCGGCCGAATCGATGAACTGCCGCCGCCCTCCGTCATCGTCTGCGTGGTCGCGGCGAATAACCTTCAGCGCAATCTATACCTCGTCAGCCAGGTGCTCGAACTCGGGCGTCCGGTGGTCGTCGCCATGACAATGAACGACCTTGCCGATGCCGATGGGCTGAAGCTTGACCTGGCAAGACTTTCCGAGCGGATCGGCGTGCCTGTCGTACCGGTGAACGCCCGCCGCGGCGAAGGCCTCGAAACACTCAAAGCCGCTGTCGAACAGGTCGCGGCGAACCAGAACTGCCCGAACCCGCCGAGCCTTTTCCCCGAAGCGTTCCGCGGCGAAGTCGATGGGCTGGCGTCACAAGTTCAGGCAATGCTCGCCGGGCGAACGCACGGTCGGAATTCGGACGGAACCGTTCCCCGCTATCTTGTCGAACGGCTGCTGCTCGATGTCGGCTCCTACATGCAGACGCAGTTCGCGCTTCCGGAAGCTCAGGCCAGCGAGCTTCGACAAACTCTCGAAGCCGCTCGAAGTCGCCTGGCGGCAGCAGGTTGCCGTGTTCCGGAAGTTGAGACCGTTTCTCGATACGCCTGGGTTTCGAAATCGACGGAAGGCCTGATCGAACATCGGAATGCGGCCGCGACCAGCTACGCTGACCGGCTCGATGCAGTGCTTACGCACAAGATCTGGGGCTCGCTGATCCTGGCGGCCGTCCTGCTGGTGATGTTCAGCGCCGTGTTTTCATGGGCCCAGGTGCCGATGGACTGGATCGATTCCGGTATCGCGGCGATCTCATCGGCGGTCGAAAGCCGCATGGGCGAAGGGCCCCTGCGCAGCCTGATCGTCGACGGCGTGATCGGCGGAGTCGGAGCGGTCGTCATCTTTTTGCCTCAGATTCTGATCCTTTTCCTTCTCCTGACGGCCCTGGAAGAATGCGGCTATATGGCCCGCGCGGCTTACCTGATGGATAAGGTCATGCTGAAAGTGGGCTTGAGCGGCAGGTCGTTCATACCGCTTCTGTCGTCGTTCGCCTGCGCGATTCCTGGCGTAATGGCCGCCCGGGTCATCGAAAACCGTCGCGACCGGCTCACGACGATTCTGATCGCCCCGCTGATGAGCTGCAGCGCCCGTTTGCCGGTTTACACCCTGATGATCGCGGCTTTCATCCCGCAGCGATCCCTGCTGGGCGGCCTGCTGCACCTGCAGGGGCTGACTTTGTTCGCCATGTACGCCGTCGGGGTGGTCGTCGCGGCGGTGGTCGCGTGGCTGCTGAAGCGCACCGTCCTGCGCAGCGCAGCGCCTGCCTTCGTGATGGAAATGCCGGAATACCAGTGGCCGTCGCTGCGGGTGATCGTCGCGCGGGCCGTCGAGCGCGGGCTGGACTTCGTCAAGAACGCCGGCACAGTCATCTTCGCGGTATCGATCCTGATGTGGGGTGCCTTGTATTATCCGCGTGCGTCCTCGCCCGAGTTCGCCGCGATCTCCGAACAGATGCAGGCTTTCGAATCGAATCTGGCTGAGGCGGAAGCCGCCGGTGATTCGGCCCGAGTCGGAGAAATCGAAGAATCGATCCGCACGGCCGAAAACAAGCTGGCGGGTATTCAGCAGCGGCAGAGCTTACTGGGCAGGGCTGGCCGACTGATCGAACCGGTCGTGAGGCCGCTCGGCTGGGACTGGCGGATCGGCAGCGCCGTGATCGCTTCGTTCCCCGCACGGGAAGTGGTCGTAGCCACGCTGGGCGTCATTTTCGACGTCGGTGCCGACGTGGAAGAAGATGCCGGTCAGGAAAGCTTGCGGAGCGCCATGCGGAATGCCACCTGGCCCGATTCCGGCAAGCCGCTGTTCAACGTGCCCGTCGCTCTGTCGATCATGGTCTTCTTCGCCCTTTGTGCCCAGTGCATTTCCACGCTTGCCGTCATCGGCCGGGAGACGGGCGGCTGGCAATGGCCCGTGTTCGCGTTCGTCTATATGACGGGCCTGGCTTATGCGGCGGCATTCGCGACCTATCGCATCGGAATGCTGCTCGGTGCCTGATCGCAGCTGGACGGTCGAAATCGTGGTCGATTCTGCTTTCGGGAGGTTCAGGCCATGGGCATGCAGGACGTGATCGCAATCGGCTGTGTGTTCGCCGCTGGCGTGTTCTTCCTGAAGAAAACGGTCTTCGCCAGCCTCGGGCTACGATCTGGTCGAAAGGCTTCAAGCTGTGGCAGCGGGTGCGGCAAATGCTCGAATGCAGTCCAACCGACTGAGCCGCTTGTCTCAATCGGGATCGGAAGGACCGGAACCTCTTCGGCTAAGTAAGGCGAGTTCGGAATGAAACAGTCGAACCAGTCGAATTTAACCCTTACCGCCCTTTTTCGGCTTGGGTGGCTTATCCGGCAGCGAATCGACGAAGGTGCAGCAAAGCTCTACCCAGGCACGCAATTGGCCGTCGGTCAGCAGGCCATCCGGCTGGACCATCACGTAACCCTTCGCCGGCTGATCGCCGAAAACTTCGGCCGAGACATGCGGCATGGCCAGGGCACGTTCGTAGACTTCAGGCCCGACCCTGGCCATGAGCGAATGCCCATCGACACCGACGGCCATGTGCCCCCGGATCATAAAAACCAGGCCGCCGAACATCTTGCGCTCGGTGACAGCCATTTTGCCGGAGAACATGAAGCGGACACGTTCCGCCAGTCGGGCGTCGAAGGCCATACGTGCCGGCTCCGGGAAAAGGCCGAGAAAATGTCGAAAGCCCTCAGCAAACGAATTGCTGGGGCTTTCGGAGTTTATCGTTCGAGCACTCGAGGAATCAACGACGCAGGCCACCAGGTGCAGCGGTTTTCGCCGCCGGTACGGCAGACTTCGTGGCGGCTGCCGGGCCATTCGACGGGCGATTCGCACCGGGTGTGAGCTGGCCGACACGCGGCACCGGCTGATTCGTAGCCCCAGGGCTGGGCTGACCGTTCCCCGACGGGTTGCGGACGACGTCCCAGCCTTCTTTGGGAATGACGCCCTGGAAGTTGGCATCGGCGACGCCGGAGTTCATCTTGATGGTGACGAACTTGTAATCCTGAGTGTCCTTGCCGTTCGGGGCGTAAAGAACGAGCCGGTCGGGCAGGAACTTTTCCTTGTTCAGGAGAACATAGACTTTGCTGAAGCTCTCCTGATCGATCTTTTCCAGGGGCTGGATCTCGATCCAGGCTCCCTGCTCGTTTTCGGATCGCAGCAGCATCTTGTAACGCTGCTTGGCCCGATCAGCCTTCATGTTGAACAGGAACGGCAGGGGCCCTTCTTCCAAAGCCCGAGACCGCTCTTCGGCCGACAGCGGGAAGATGAAGATCTGCCGGCTGGCCGTCTGGTAGTGATAGACTTCCTTGCCGGTGCAGATGATCCGTTCGTAATGGTTATGCTTTTTCTCGGCCGCGTCGAACTTGAGGAAGTCGAGATAGGCAAGGTCCGGGCTTTTCAGCAGCGCGCGGCCCTTGTACTCAGTGTTTTCCTGCCAGGCGGGCGAGTGATCCTTGCGGGTGAACTCGGCATCGAGTTCCTTCACCTGGGCCGATCGCTGCTCCCACGTTGCCAGAAGCTGGTCCATACGCTTCGCGAGCTGGGCGAGTTCTTCCGGCGTCTTCGCAGAAGCTGCCTTGGCCTGAGCCGCCTGCCCCTGCGCGGCTTGTGGCTGGGCTTGCCCTGATGCCGGGCGAGCTGCGGCTGGCGCCTGGGCTGGTGCGGCAGCTTTGGGGGCGGGGGCGGTCTGTGCCCACGAGAACGTGGGGAAACCCGCGGAACAAATGAGGCCGAGTGCCATCACCCGGCGGGATTCGGTCATCCTTGAACGACCAGTGACTCGGGCACGCCGCATGGGTGCGATCCTCCTTGATTTCACCCAATTGGGGGCGATCGGTTCACGGCTTCGCGTGAGCGCGGACCACCCCGGGATTCGCTGGACTGCCCGGCAGAATATCAAATCGCCGAAACTTGCCAAGACGGAAATCATCAGTCGACGACCGCACGTGACCCATGATCGCCATCTCGCTCTTGATCCATACCGGTTCCGTGCCTCCGAATCGGTGGAATCGATCACGGAACTCTTGTGGGCGAAACCGGATATCCCTATTCTGGACCTGTAGAACCTCTTTCACTCCGACCCGATATTCAAGGCCAACGACATGCCGGCCATGCGTCGCACTGCGGATCGCGTGCATCGATCACACGGCGAAAGCGAATCACTCTGGGCGAATCCGACATGCGATCGTCGCTCGTTCGTACCGAAGCTGCTGCCTCGGAATCGGTTCGGGGTGACGATGCGAAGAAGTCTCGTGGTTCCGCTCGCACTTCTGGCAAGTCTTGCCGGAATCGGTCCAGCCGAGTGCCAGGACACGCCGCCGCCTGACCCTGTCGAAGAAAAGCTCGAAGGCCCCGAGATTTATCGCCGTTTGGTGGCGGGTTCGGCCTGGGTGGTTTACGTCAAGCCGGACGGTTCGGGCGAATACGCTTCGGGGACGGGCTGGATCGTCGACGGCCCGAACCGGCTGCTGATCACGAACCACCATGTCGTCAGTGCCGATGACGAATCGAACGTGAACGCCGTCGTGGCCGACAAGGATCTCCGGGTCTATTTCCCCTGGACACGTGACGGCCGGCTGATCTCGGACCGGTCCGAGTATCTGCGCCAGGGTACGTTCGTGAAGGCCACCGTCATCGATTCGAACCCGACGATCGACCTGGCCGTGCTCAGGCTCGAATCCATTCCGGCAGGGGTCGTGCCGCTGCCGCTTTCGGCCCGCATGCCCGAGCCTGGCTCGCAGGTGCATTCAATCGGCAACCCGGGTGCCAGCGGCGGAATGTTCGTTTACACGTCAGGTACGGTGCGGCAGATTTATCGCGGCAAGCGGGAATATGGCGGCGGGCAGAAGGTGGAAGCCACGATCGTCGAGACCCAGTCGCCGGCCAACCCGGGCGACAGCGGCGGCCCGGTCGTCAATGGCCGTGGGCAAGTCGTGGCTATCTGTTCGGCCGGTAATCAGAAAGCCCAGCTCATGACGATCTTCATCGACGTCAGCGAGCTGAAGGATTATCTGGCGAAGGTTCGGCCCTTTGTCCGGCCACGCACTGCGGACGATTTCAACAACCGCGGCGTCCAGTATTACGAACTCGGCCTTTACGATAAAGCGATCCCCGACCTGACCGAAGCGATCAAAATCGATCCGAAGCTGGCGATCGCCTATGTGAACCGGGCGAACGCGTTCCATTCGAAAAAGGAATACGATTCCGCCCTCGCCGATCTCAAGCAGGCCAAGGCACTTGGCGAAAATACGATGCTCCTGCACGATATTGCTGGTCTGTGCCATATCGGTAAGGAAGATTACGACAAAGCGATCGAGTCGTTTACGCAAGCGATCGGCCTGGAGCCAGGCGATGCCTCGCTGCGTGCCAGCCGCTCCGATGCCTACAAGGCGAAGTCGATGTTCGACGAAGCCGTGCGGGACATGACTGAGGCGATCCGGATCGAACCTGGCGAGGCCGCACATTATGCCCGAAGGGCCCTGATCCATTCGGACCAGGGACATCACGAAGACGCCTTGCGCGACTATTCGGAAGCGATCAAGATCGAGCCGCAAAATCCGGAATATTACGCCTATCGGGCCATCGTGCACGAAAACGCCGGCCAGCTTGACGCAGCCGCGGCGGACTATGCCGAAAGCGTCAAACGAACCGACGAGAAAGCCGATTTGCTGGAGCGTCTGCTGAGCCTGGGCGCAGTGCATCATAAACGAAAAGATCTGGCCGCTGAGCAATTGGCCTATGCACTTGTCGCCAAAGTCGACGCCCAATTCGCCGACGCACGTGTGCCGGTTCGCCGGGGGCGAACATTGCGTATTACCAACAAAACCGGCGAGAAGATCACGGTCTACCTGAAATTCCACGGCGTGAGGGACGATGGTCAGCCCACTTGGACACCCTCACCGCCTGATCAGGAAGGATGGGCGAACTACCAGTTCGAACCCGACGAATCGGCCGTCATTTCTTTCCAGGGGAAAACCCATGTCAGTGACAAGGTCCGGCTTTACGCCGTCGATGCAGCGGACCTGAAAGGCTGGCTGACGTATCGGGATGCCGACTTGCCGCTGGGCGTGCCCGACGAGGGATACAGGGCCCCGGATGTTCAGGAATTCGAATTCACGATCCGCGCGGACTGATTCATGTTACTCCAGATGCCGCCTGCAGAATCGCATTACCGGAAGTCGAGCATGTTCAAGAACATTCGCCTGATGACACCGATACTCGGATTGATCTGGTCGATTGCCGGATCAGCAGCGTTCGCCGCTGACGGGGATACGGCGATCGCCGTGGGGGCATCGGTCAGTCTCACAGGCCCGGACGTGACGCTTCGGAGCGGGAACCGGGCGATCCCGGTCGGCCGGGAGTTCGTGAAGTATCAGGTGCGTCGGATCGCGAATGACTGGCTTTATCTGGTTTCAGACCGCGCCGCGGGCTGGGTTCGCAATGATCAGGTCGTCCCGGTCGAAAGATCGGAGGGGCACCTCACCGCGATTCTCGAACGTGATCCGAATCTGACCTGGGCCAGGCTCTGGCGGGCGGCCGTGCTTCTGGACCGAAAAGACCTGCCGAAGGCTCAGGCCGATCTCAGCTCGATTCTCGCCCGCGAACCGACGGACGTTTCCGCTCTGGCTCTACGTGGCAGGGTGCTCACCGTGAAAGGCGATTTCGATGCCGCGATCACGGACCTGGACAAGGCGATCGCCCTTGCTCCCTCGAATCCCCGGGCCTATCTTTATCGAGCGGCCGCACGCCAGGCAAAGAAACAGCTCGAAAAAGCCGACGAGGATTTCGCGGAGGCGCTTCGGCTCGACCCGAACGACGTCGAAGCTTATCTCATGCGCGGGATCGTCCGGCGTGACCAGGATCGCCTGGACGATGCGATCGCGGATTCGAACGCGGCGGTGCGGCTTGCGCCGCGAAATGCCAGGGCATTTCTCGAACGAGCGATCGCTCGAAAAGAGAAGGGGCAGCTCGATTGGGCCCTTGCGGATCTGAACGAGGCAGTGAATCTCGACCCTGAATCGGCCCAGGCGTTTCTGAATCTCAGCATCGTGCGGTTTCTGCTCAGGGATTTCGCAGGTGCTTATGACTCGGCCGAGTCGGCGCTGAAGCTCGCTCCGGCCGACAAGGAAACGCTTAACCACATGGCCTGGTTGCTGGCAACGGTTCCCGAGGCCAAATTCCGCGACGGCCGCCGTGCCGTCGGATATGCCAGACAGGCCGACCAGATCGCCGAAGGGAAGGATCCTGACGTTATGGACACTCTCTCCGCCGCACTGGCTGAGGACGGCAAGTTCGACGAAGCCCTGGCGATGATGACTCGGGCACTTGAATTTTACCCGAAGGACAATCCGGAACGGCCGGAAGCCGAGAAGAGGCTGGAGCTGTTCAAGTCTCGCAAGGCTTTCCGGTCAGATCCTTGAAGCGCTTTCGCTATTAGTGATTCGAAGCGGTTCGACGCGGCGCGAATCACTGGCCCCGGCATCGCTCAATAGTTCATCCAGAGCACTTCGACGCGGGTCTGGCCGGAGTTGGTCAAGTGACTCTTGCCGGTCTGTTCGGCCCGGTTCCACGATTTCAGGGCTTTGGAATAGAGCGTCGAATCGTAGCCGCTCAGAAGGACCTTGCCTTTGACCTTTTTGATGACGCCCAGCATTTCCTCGTGGTCGGCCCTGGTCATTTCCACACCATAAGTAGCGGCCAGGCCGGCGTGGCGAGTCTCGGGCAGATAGGGCGGGTCAACGTAAAACAGGGTCTCTTCGCTATCGTATTTATCGAACGTTTCGATGGCCGGCCGGCATTCGACCATGATTTCGCGGAATCGGGTCACGATGTCTTCCAGGCCGTCGATGGCCGAAAGATATTTGCTGACGCCTTCCGGAAGATTACGCCTGGTGCGGATACTGGCGGACCAGCTCTTGGGCGTCAGCTTCGACATGCCAAGGCCGCCGAGAGCCTGGCGGCAACGAACGAAGAACCACCAGGCCCGCTCGACTTCGTCCTGAGGCTCGGCCAGGCCGATCAGCTGGACGAATTCCTCGCGGGCGTAGGGCGTAAGGGCACACTTGCGCTGGAATTCCACGAATTTGTCCGGATCGCGCAAAACACGGAAGAAGTTCACGATGCGCGAGTCGAGATCGTTATAGACCTCGACCTGGCTCTTCACTTTGCGCAGAAGTACATTCGCGGCACCACCGAAAGGCTCGACATAAACCCTGTGGTTGGCGAACCTTTCGATGATCCAGCGGGCATAGTACATTTTGCCCCCGTACCAGGCGACGGGGGCATCGGGGGCACCTTTGACGTACCAGGAATCATGGACATCGATTTGGCGAGACCGGGTGTCCGCCTTTTGGGCTGTCTTTTTGCCCCTCATGGATCGATCCCTGATCGTGAAACGGGCTGATGACGGAGACTTCAGCTCCAGGCCGGACGTGTTTTTTCGAACTCGTCGATGGCCGGGCCGTTTTCGGCGATGGTGATGCCGATCGTGTCCAGGCCATTGAGGATCCGGTGCCTGGCCGATTCGGGTATCGAGAACGATGCTTCGCCCGAGCCGCCGTCTTTCGGATAGGCGACGACCTGCTTTTCCAGATCGACGGTGATCGCAGTCTGCGGCGAGGATTGACCGAGTGCGACCAGGCGCTTCCAGTCCGCTTCAGCGATTTCCACGACCAGCAGGCCGTTGTTCAGTGAGTTGCCTTCGAAAATGTCCGCGAAGCCTTCGTCGGGCACGGGCGCGATCACGGCCTTGAAACCCGCCTGATGCACGGCCCACACGGCGTGCTCACGGCTGGAGCCGCAGCCGAAGTTCGGGCCGACGACCAGAATCGTCGCCCCGGCGTATTCGGGCCTGTTCAGGGGGAAATCCGGATCGAGCGCTCCATGCTTCTCCGGCTCGTCGGGCTGCGGGGCACCGCCAGCGACATACTTTTTGTCCGCGAAGAGCAGGGGGCCGTAGCCGACGCGTTCGATGCGCTTCAGGTAACGGGCGGGAATGATCAGGTCCGTGTTGACGTCGGACCAGTCCAGAACGGCCATTCGGCCGGTGTGCGTACGAAAAGGTTCCATGCGTAAGTTCTTTCTGTCTGTGCTTCGTGTGCGATATGTCGTCAGGCGCGGTTGCCGTTTCAGGACAGCAGCTTGCGCACGTCCGTGAAGTGTCCGGCGACGGCGGCCGCGGCGGCCATCGATGGGCTTACCAGGTGCGTGCGGCCACCCGGCCCCTGACGCCCTTCGAAGTTGCGGTTGGACGTGCTCGCCGAGCGCTGGCCCGGCTTGAGCTTGTCCGGATTCATGGCCAGGCACATCGAGCAGCCCGATTGACGCCATTCGGCTCCGGATTCGGTGAAGATCTTGTCCAGCCCTTCGGCCACGGCCTGGTCACGCACTTTTTCCGACCCCGGAACCACCAGCACCTGAACGTTCGGGGAAACCTTGCGGCCCTTGAGGACTTTGGCGGCTGTGCGGAGGTCTTCGATCCGGCCGTTGGTGCAGCTGCCGATGAAGACGACGTCCACGGGGACTTCGGAAATCGGCGTGCCTGGCGTCAGGCCCATATATTCGAGCGACCGGCGGGCATCGTCGGCCGTGGCGAACGGCACTTCATGAGGCTCGGGAATCCGGCCCGTGATGTCGACCGTCATGCCTGGGTTCGTGCCCCAGGTCACCTGCGGGACGAGCTTGTCGGCCTCGATCGTGATCTTGCGGTCAAAGGCGGTTTCGTCCTCGGTGACGAGCGTTTTCCAGTCGGCGATGGCGGCTTCGAGCGTCGCGCCCTTGGGAGCGTACTGCCGGTCGACGGCCGAGATGTACTGAAACGTGACGTCGTCGGGGGCGATCATACCCGCACGGGCACCGCCTTCGATCGACATGTTGCAGATCGTCATTCGGCCTTCCATCGTCAGGGCCCGGATGGCCGGCCCGTAGTATTCGATCACGTGACCGGTACCGCCGCCGGTGCCGATTTTACGGATGATGGCCAGGATGATGTCTTTCGGTTCCAGGCCGGGGGCCAGGGTGCCGGTCACTTCGACGCCGAGACTTTTCGGCTTGCGGCCCTGCCAGAGTGTCTGCGTGGCCAGAACGTGCTCGACTTCGCTGGTGCCGATGCCGAAGGCCAGCGCGCCGAAAGCGCCGTGCGTGGATGTGTGGCTGTCGCCGCAGACCATCGTGAGTCCAGGCAGAGTCAGCCCCAGTTCAGGGCCGACGACGTGCACGATGCCCTGACGGCCCGAGCCGATGTCGAGCAGGGTAATGCCGAATTCCTTGCAGTTCGCCCGCAGGGTTTCCACCTGGCGGCGCGAGAGCGGGTCGCGAATGTCGAACTGGTTGTCCGTCGGAACGTTATGGTCCGGAGTGGCGAAGGTAAGGTCCGGGCGGCGGACTTTTCGGCCGGAAAGCCGCATGCCGTCGAAAGCCTGCGGGCTCGTCACTTCATGAACCAGGTGACGATCGATGTAAAGAAGCGTCGCCTCTTCCGTGCGGTTGACGACGTGACGGGACCAGACCTTGTCGAACAATGTGGCGGACACGGTGCGTTGAAACTCCCGGGGGCAATGGCGAACGACTTCTTTCGGTGCGATCGCGTGAAGACTGAGCATGAATTATAGTGGATCAGGCCTGCCAATGGAAACTTCGATGGCAGAAGTGACTTTTCGGAAGACGATCCGTTTTGCGGAAATCGCAAAACGATCGGCGGACACAAGGTTCGCCGATCGTTCGGTTTTTTCGGTTCGAAGCGATTTCGCCCGCGGGAAGCCTGCCGCCTGCCCGCTCAGGACTTGCGGCGCTGCCGCCTGCCGAAAACGCCCAGGACGAGCGTTCCCAGGCCGGCCAGGGCATAAGTGCCGGGTTCCGGTACGGCAACCACGCGCATCAACTGCGGGCTGCCGACGTATTCGTCTTGCCAGGTCGATCCGTCGAAGCTCTGCCAGTAAATCGAAGTGTCTCCGTGGCTGCCGGGCGGAGGGGAATCCGTGTATTGCCAGTAGACGAACTTGTCCTCGGCATTGAGCGTGGTCGCATCTGCCACAATGTAATACATGCGATCAGGCGAAAGATTCACGGACAGACCGCCAAGATGGAAATTCGTGTATCCCCCTGTCGGAAGTTTGTCGACGGTTTCCGAATAGATCTGGGCAACCTGAGTGCCTGGCCTGTCGCCTGGTCCCGTCGCATCGAAAATGGAAATCCGGAAGGTGCCGGTCGTGGCGTCCGTGAACATCTTGAGTGTGACATCCGTCACGATCGTGTCGACCAGAGTCGTCCGGAAGGACTGGGAAACCCGGAATCCGTTCAGTCCAGTCCCAGCCAGAGCTTGCGTGGCATCCAGCGTATTGATGAGATCAGCGCCTGTGGCGGCTGTGCAGGTGGCGAGGGCAAGTGCGAAGGTCAGCACGGATCGCAGAAACATGGGGGTTCGCTCCAGGAAGACGACGGGTGTGTCATCTCCTCTTCGTCAAACCGCACAAGGCTTGTTTAGGCTTTTTCAGGCAGGAACTTATGACTTTCAGGGAAATGATTCCAAAATGCATCTTCCTCTCGGCGTAATCCGTACGATCGATACTTTTTCTCTGAGAGGCACTGTTACGAAGTGACTCGAAGACGAGTCAAATCAGAATCGCCGCGATCGTGACCAGAGCCAGTAGCCCGGAGAGGATCGCCAGGGCACTGTTCCACTGCACCAGCTGGCGGATTCGAGTTTCGCGCGATTCCAGCTCGATCTGAAGTTCGAGTAACTGATCGGTATCGTCGAGGCTTTCGCCCTCGCGCAGGCTGCCGAAATCGCTGACCGATTGCTGGGCGATGTCGGGCGGCTGGCCGGCGATCAGGTTCTTGAGGTCGTGGATCAGGTCTCGCGGCTGCTGATAACGCAGCTTCCTGTCCTTCGAAAGCAGGGTTTCGACGACGACGCCGAAGCCGCTGGAAATGTTGTCGTTCATGTGATCCGGCGGCGGGGCGGTCACGTTCAGGTCGGCATGTTGCCGGGTGACTTCCGCCGAAGTCTCGCCCTGAAACGGCGGTCGGCCGGTGACCATGTGATAGAGCGTCGCACCCAGGCTGTAAAGGTCAGTCCGGATGTCGATCTGCACTTCGCCGCGTGCCTGTTCGGGGCTGATATAGAATGGAGTGCCCACGGCAAGGCCGGCTTCGGCCAGTGCCCAGCGCTCGTCGGTCGTGGGCCGGGCCAGACCGAGATCGGCCAGCTTGGCTCGATCCCGATGGATCATGATGTTGTCCGGCTTGACGTCGCGGTGGATCAGCCCCTGTTCATGGGCGTGCTGGAGCGCTTCAGCGACGTCAAGTGCGATATGCAGGGCCTCTTTTTCGTCGAAGCGGCCGATATCGTGCAGCCGTTCGCCGACGGTCTTGCCGTCTACATATTCCATCACGAAGTAATAAAGCCCGTTGGCTGACCCGGCGTCGATGACGCTCACCAGATTCGGATGCGACAGCGCCGCTGCCATTTTGGCTTCGCGCACGAATCTCTGGACGTAAGACGGATGCTTCGCCAGGCTCGGCAAAAGGATCTTGACGGCCACGATGCGGTCGACGCTCGTCTGCCGTGCCTTGTAGACCACGCCCATGCAGCCCCGGCCGATCCGTTCGAGGACCTGGAAGCCCGGGATATCGATCCGTTTGGGCGTGTCGCTGACGAGTTCGCGGCCGAGGCGTTCGGACTGTGCCGTGGTGATGACGCCCCGCGTCACGAGCGTGTTGAGGAACGCCGTTCCTGTCGGACCAGTGCCGATATCCGAATTCATCGGGTCGGCGACGGTCAGGCTCAATCTCGCCTTGCTGAGATCGTCCTGAGATGCCAGGCCACGGGCCAGCAGGGCCCGCTCCAACTGTGCAAGCGGATCCTTGGCGCTTCTCGTGCCGGGTGCTTCACCCGTGTTCACTTCCGAAGGTGTCGTCAAGCCGGATCGCTCCACGCCCATCGCAGTATGGTTTCGAAACCGCGCATCGTCCGGCGAATCTCCAGTTTCCGGATACCGACGGAATGACCGGACCGATCCCGAGTGCAAGAAGTCGGCGGCTTCGTCATCTCTTCATACTTATGCATTGTACGAATCCTTGCCCGAGAATCGCAGTGGGGAATCCGGAAAATCGTTGCGGGCGGAATGGGAAATCGAGTCTCTTCGGCAACTTTCGCCAGGAATCCGGGTCAGGATCGGCTGAGAGCCTTAGAATCGTCCTGCCGATTGGAAGCCATTTTGGAAACCTCGCTGGCGAGGGTCTTTGACTCGATCAAAAATCGATTCCGTCCAGTCGAAATCCCCGCCCGAAGTTGATAGAATGATCCCATGCCTCATTCCTGTATTATCGGAAACTGTTCCTCATACAGGGATTACGAGCTGCCGCCAGATGCCGATCCGGCATGTCCTGGCATGAGATCGCTTACCGAGTCGGATCCTTTTGCAGCCGGAGTGGTTCGTCGTGTTCAAGATCGGTGTCATCGCGGGCGACGGTGTCGGGCCTGAAGTCGTTCGTGAAGGAGTGGAAACTCTGGAACTGGTCGCCCGCAAGTGCGGGTTCCAGGTCGAAACCGTCCCCTTCGATCTGGGCGGCGAACGGTATCTTCGTACCGGCGAAGTGCTGCCGGCGGCCGAAAAGGAAGCCGTACGGGCCTGCGATGCCGTGATTCTCGGGGCCGTCGGCACGCCTAAGGTGCCACCGGGCGTGCTCGAACGGGGGCTGCTGCTGGATCTGCGGTTTTCGTTCCGGCAATGCATCAATCTCAGACCGATCAAGCTTTATCCGGGCGTCGAAACGCCGGTGAAGAATGCCACTCCCGAAAAGATCGACATGGTCGTCGTGCGGGAGAACAACGAGGACCTCTACGTCGGTGCCGGTGGTTTCACTTACAAGGGCACGCCCGAAGAAGTCGCCATCCAGACATCCATCAATACGCGTTTCGGCGTGGACAGAGTCCTGCGCTACGCGTTCGACCTGGCACGCCGCCGCGGCACGGGCCGGGTTTTCCCCGGGCTTTCCGAAGCCGAGAAGAAGGCCGGCAAGATCGGCCGGGTGACGATGGTCGCCAAGACCAACGTGCTGACTTATGCCCATGATCTTTGGCAGCGGGCCTTCGACGAGATGGCCGCCGGTTATCCGGATATCGCGACCGACTACAATCACGTCGACGCCTGCTGCATGCACATGATTCGCGTGCCCGAACGTTACGACGTGATCGTCACCACCAACATGTTCGGCGACATCATTACCGACCTTGGTGCCGTTCTTCAGGGTGGCCTGGGTGTCGCCGGTTCCGGTAACATCAATCCGGACAAACAGTTCCCGAGCATGTTCGAACCGGTGCACGGCTCCGCGCCGGACATCGCCGGCAAGGGAATCGCCAACCCGGTCGCGACCTGCCTGACCGTAGCCATGATGCTCGACCATCTGGGCCAGACGGCCGCCGGAGATCTGCTCCGGAAGGCTGTGGCGAAAGTCCTGGCCGATGGCAAGGTGAAGACTCCCGACCTGGGCGGCAAAGACTCGACCCGAGCGGTCGGAGAGGCGATCAGACAAGCTTTCTCCGATCTATCCTGATTCGCTCGACGGGGTCTTCTGGCCCCGTTTTTCGTAGATTCGACTGAGCTGGACGACTTCGACACCTGCCCCCGGAACTGAGAGGTGCAACGACTTCAGGACTTCACGACACGATTGCGGGAATCGACATCAGGCTTGATCGCTCGGTAACACTGCCGACGATCCTGCTCTCAGCGCTCCGCTGCTGCGAGTGATGAAACGAACCAGATTCGACCAGCGAACCTAAACAGGCAAGCCAGCGTCGAAACGACATGCACTTCGAACGGAATTCGAACGCAAGTGCAGCAAGGTCGCTACAGGTATTCGTCTCGAAAAACTGCCCGATCCGTTGACGCAAGAGGTTCTCAGCCTATGAGTTCCGTCTCTACCGCAGCTTTGCAGGCCAACGTGCTCGTGTTGAATCGCTTGTACATGGCGGTGCAGGTGATCTCTGTTCGCAGGGCATTGTCCATGTTGTACAAGGGCGATGCCGAAGTCGTGCACGTTCAGGAGGAAGGCTACTTCGAATCCTACACGTTCGACCGCTGGCTCGAGCGGTCGCTGGTTCGAACGGGCCGCTGGGATCCCGACGACGACGTGCTTCGTTCCGTGAGGTTCGAACTCGAAGCACCGAGAATCGTTCGGCTCCTGGATTTCGACCGCCTGCCGCGTCAGCGAGTCAAGTTCAACAGACGCAACCTTTTCGCGAGAGACGGCAACCGCTGTCAGTACTGCGGCAAGAAATACGCGCCACATGAGCTTTCCATGGACCACGTCATCCCGCGCAGCCGGGGCGGCCCGGCTAACTGGGAGAATATCGTCACTGCGTGCCTGCGATGTAATGTCCGCAAGGGTGGCCGGACGCCCCGTGATGCGGGCATGCCGCTGGCCAAAACGCCCGAGCGGCCGCGCACCAGCCCGCTCCTGACGACCAAGCTCAGCAGCCGCAAGTATCAGAGCTGGCGGGTGTTCCTGGAAAACAGCCAGTGGTCGATCGACCTGGCGTGACGGCACGTTCATGAATCGAAAGAGCCGGCGGGGCGTTGCCTGCCGGCTCTTGAAGTTTCATTCACGCAAGTCAATTCCGAACAGTCACTTCGATTCGAATTCCTTCTCTTTGCCGTAAGCGCCGATGCGGACGCGGTACTTCGACCCGTCCGGATCGACCGTCACACGGATGAATTCGCCGCCGGTCGTGTCCGAATTGGCCGTGAATTCCGCCGGCATGTTTTCGGATTCGCTCAGGGCGTGATTCCGGTGCATGGCGAATGCGGCCTTCAGGTTCGGCAGTTCGCGCAGGAGCTTGATCGTCGCGGCCGAGCCACCCTTGCGCGGGCCGTTGTTCATGATGGCGACCGTCGGGTCGAGTGTTTTGAGCAGGGTCGGATGGTTGGAAATGTCCATGCCGTGGTGGGTGACCTGGTAGAGGTCGACCGGTCCGACGAGGTCATGCGGGCAGACAAGGTTTTTCTCGATGTTCCAGGTCAGGTCGCCGGCGTCGAAAAAGTCGAACTTGCCCAGCGAAAATTTGATGACGGTCGAAAGCGCGTTGTCGCTGTCGTCCTTCGGCTTGTCCTCAGGAGCATGTTCGCACAGGGGGTTCGGCTTCGCTCCGGCCGGCGCTGGCATGACCTTGCCGGAGGCCGCAAGGACGGTCGCCTTGATGCCACCCTTGAGAGCGAGCGTGTCGCCGGCCTTGATGACCGTTCGCTTGCCTTTCGACGCGGCCCGGTAGGCGATGCCGAGCTTGTCTTCGGGCTTGGGGCCGTCCGGGAAGTTGGCGGGATCGACGCCCGGATCTTCCGGCAGGCCACGGTCCCAGAACCGGCCGATCTCGACCCGTTCGGCCAGGCCTTTCACGCCGCCGTAATGGTCCGTATGCCAGTGGGTCGTGACGAGGTGATCGATTCGCGACTTGCCGAGCACTTCCTTGAGAACGTAGACGATCCGCTTCGGGTCTCGGTCGTCGAGCCCGGGCCAGCCGGAATCGATCAGGATCGTCTCGCCTTCCGGCGTTTTGATGAGCGTCGCAGCGCCGCCCATGACGTCCACGAAAACGATTTCGAGCGGCTCCGCGGCGTTTGCTGGCAACGTCGCGAGCGGCAGGAAGGAGGAGAATGCCGCGAGCGTCAGGGTGCGGACGATCGAGTCACGGCGAAGTCGAATCATGGCAGGAAGGCCCTTGCAGCAGGTGCGGATAGGGAGAGGAACCGATCGGTGGTCCGGCTCATGATGACCGATCGGCGCAGCCGGTTCAATGGTCATTCTTGGGCAGTTCCGGTATGTCATCGAAGGAAATCGGACCATTCGCCTTGCGTTCGGTCGGGGTGAGGTATTATGATACGTGACTTCCGTTCGGGGGCCGCCGCTGGCGTAAGTGCTCCCAACGTCGTACAAGCCTTGTAGACTCAATACGCGTCGTTTGACGACATCATCATCCATTTGGAGGTCCTATGGCCAGTCGCCGTCGAGGCAAAGGGCGTCGGAAAGTCGGTCGGAAGAAACGGAAAATGAGAGCCCGTATCCGTCACCGCAAGAAGTGAGCCGTAAGCGATCGAAGTCGGCGGCCAAAATCCGCCGGCTGCTCGTTTCGCTGTGATCTGCGCCTCGCACGTCCCTGTCCATCGCAATCGATCTCGATAATAACAGGAACGCTCCGCTTCGTTCGGAGCGTTCCTTCGTTTTTTACCGATCTGGAGGATCCAGGCCGAGTTGCCAGAGCTTCGGGCCAGCGAATCAGCCCAGAGTTTTGCCGATTTCGAAGGCTTCCCGGGCGTCGATAATCTGGTCCGGGGCGTCGAAAAGCTTGCGGATCGCTGCTTTATGAATTTTCATCTTGAGCGATCCGACACCCAACGCCCCCCAGGCCAGGAATTGGCCCTTTTCGGTCTTTTTGTCCTGGGGCTTGATGCCTTCGATACCGACCGGGTCGACGGCGTTCAGGTCGATCGCGACCTTGAGCTGGTCACACGTTTCGAGCACCGGTTTCGGCAACAGCATGATGCCGGCGGCACCTGCCGCGACGATCACTTCCGTGCCATGCAGGCCTTCCGCCAGCGCTTCAGGCGTACTCGTTTCGAAGGGTACGAACCGGTTGCCGGTCATTTCCGCCAGGCTTTCGGCGACGGCGGCCGATTTCGCATGCTGCCTGCTGCCTACCCGCACGCGTGCTCCCTGTTGAGCCAGCAGCATGGCCACACGCCGGCCGACGGGCCCGGTGGCGGCAAGTACGGCGGCGTCATGATCATCGAGCGATCCACCGACACCTTCGATCACGCGCAGGACTGCCGCCGCCGCGGTCGTGTTCGAGCCGTTGGGATCGAGCATCACCGAAACGCGAAACGGGCCGAAGAAGGCTTTGCGGACGGCTTCGAGCAGGACTTCGCCAGCTTCCATGTCGGATCCGCCGATGAAGATCGCCGTGTTCTTGAGCTGGTCGAAACCGCGCGTGAAGATCGCTCCATGCACGAGCGCCTCGACGTCCTCAGGCTTGACTGAGCCGTAGGAGAAAATCTGATCCACCCCGGCGTCGACTGCGACGACCCGGTCGAAAACGCTCGGATGCTTGTCCGGATCGAGCTGGATGAGAATTCGCGGCGGTTGGTCCGGCATGGGAATCGCTCACTGGGGAACCTGGGTACAAGTCTATGTCAATTGATGTGTTGCGAGTCGGGCGAAAGTGTTCGATCCGACGGGTTGGGCGGATGGCGAAATGAAACGAGACACGAGTCGCGCGGGGCGACTCGTGTCGTCGATGGTTTCGCTGCGAAGTTCGCGAGGACGGTTTCGGTCCTGCTCACTTGGCTCCGAACGGGTGCGAGACGCTGTCGCGCTTTTCGACCATTTCCTTGGCCGTGGGCTGGCCGGTCATGGCGTTCTTGATAGCCAGCTTGGTGGCTTCGTAGTTGTACTTCTGAATTTTGGCGTCGTCTTCGGCGGCGGGGTGGATGAACACACCGCAGACGATGACGAGATCTTCCGCCTGATCGGCGGGGATTACGCCTTCGGCGACGCTGTCAGCCACGGCCTTGGCGACGGCGAACTGGGCAGGGCCGAACATTTGCACAGCCTGCTTCATACCCTTGATCGTGACCTTGGTGATCATGACCGTGGCGGGCTTCACGGCCAGGTTCGGCGTGAGGACTGCGAGCAGGTTGGTATGGCCGTGGGACTGGTTGGCCAGAGCGTTCGCGAAGGCGACGCCGACCGGGCCGGTTTTCGAGCCGATCAGGAGGTCGATGTGAGCGATTTCGTTACCGTCGCCGACGAGGCCTTCACCGATGTACATAGACATGATGCGAACAGAACTCCCCAGAATTTCGGCCGTTGCCGAGATACGTACGAATTGGAACCGGCGGAAACCTGGAGCGTTTACGTTGCTTTGAGGGGCACGAAGCTCGCGGTTGCGGGCTTCACCGATCGGAGAGACCGGTCGTCGCTTCCGGCAGGTTTCCGGAACGATCGCCGATCATAAACGCCACCGGATCGCCGTGGCAACACCCTATCGCCAAATCGTGCCGGCGAGCGATCCCGGACGGTAGACGATGAAGACTTGTCGTATTTCGCTTGCCATCCGTGGCCATTGTTTTACAATGCGCCTGGACGGTCGGAACGTACAGCTTTTCGACCCGTATTCTCAACCTCGTCCATGGTTCGTTTCGATGTCGAACCGAATCCCTTCCGGACGAGTTTCCGTACTCCGGTTCCAGGAGATCACGACTCGATGAAGAAGATCATCAGCTTTCTGAGCGTTTTCGCTTTCGCTTCCGTCATGGCCCTGACGGCTCATGCCGCTGGTAAGGAAGTCAAGCTCAGCGGTGAAGGCCAGTGCGCCAAGTGCTCGCTCGGCATCGCCGACAAGTGCCAGAACGTCCTGGTCGTCGAAAAGGACGGCAAGAAGACGAATTACTTCCTCGTCGGCGACAAGAGCAAGTCGTTCCACAAGAACCTCTGCCAGGGCGTGCACAAGACCAAGGTCGAAGGCAGCTGCGCCGAGAAAGACGGCAAGCTGGAAGTCGACGTCACGGCGATCGAGCTGGTCAAGTAATTCGACCAGGCTCCACTTCGAATCGCGAAGCGTTCCGGCCGACCTTCGGCGCGGAACGCTTTTCTTTTTTCTGATCCGAGTGCCGCATGAACGATCCGGAAATCTACGTCATCGGTGCGGCTGCCCGTGCCACGGCATCGATGGTTCGCCGCTCGGGTCTGAATGTCGGACTTTTCGACGCTTATGGCGACGATGAATTTGGCCTGGAGAGCAGCTGGGGGCAGGTGATCGGCTTCGAAGATCATGTGCCGGATCTTTCGCCCGAAGCGTTCCGTGCGATTGTCGGAAACCGGCCGTGGCTTTATTCCGGTCCGCTCGAAAACGCGCCCGATTGGATCGATGCATCCTCGCAAGACTCGACGCTGTGGGGCAATGCGGCATCCGTATGCCGGGCCGTGAGGGATCCTGTCGCACTGGCCCGGGTTGTGGGTGAAGCGGGATCGAGCATCCGGTTTCCCGAGACGCGTGAATTCGAAGACCGCCCGCGAAAGTTGCGGCAATGGCTCTGGAAACCTTCGAAAACCACAGGCGGGTGGCGGACACGGCGTGCCCTTCGGGTCGACAGATCACGCATGCATGATATGTCCGAAGAGGCTTGCCCCGGGATCTGGCAGAAGTTCATACCAGGAAGGACGTTCGGCGCGACGGTCGCAAGCGATGGCGAAAAAAGCGTTTTAATTGGCCTGTGTGAGTCTCTTCGAGGCGCGCCAGGCAGGCCGTTCGCGTATTCCGGCAGTGTGGGACCGGTACACGATACTTGCGTACGTCGTGCTATGCCTGCGCTCGATTCTCTGGCACAAAGACTTACGATAAGCTTTGGCCTGAAGGGGCTCTGGAATTTCGACCTCGTGCATCACCGCCGGGAAGGTCACTGGTATCTTCTGGAGGTCAACCCGCGGCCGTCGGCATCGATGGAAATGCTGGAGCTGGTGGTGAAGCAAGGGCTCTTCGATGTGCATCGCAAAATCTTCGAACAGGATCGAACCTGGTTCGATCTCGCGCGGGAACGCCGGCGGGCTCTGGAACGCACCCGTCGGAAAATGCGGAAGATCGTGATCTATACGGAACGCAAACTTCGTGAAAGTCAGATTTTTCGCCACAATCCCCTGGTTCGTTCGTTCGGCCGGGATGAGTCGCTCTGGCCCGATTTCTGGCATTTCTCCGACTGGCCACGGGAGGGGACGGTCATCGACGCGGGTTGCCCGGTGTGTACGATGTATGGGTTGTGGTCGTCCACGGGCAACGACCCCGAAGCATGAACTTTTCGCAATTGTCCGAATCTTTCCCGGGTTTCGGCGAACAATCACTCGTCGAGCGACGTATGGTCATATAATCGTCGTATGCGGGAAGTCTGTCTTGCCGCGACTCTTCTTCATGAAAGGCTGGAACGGAGACGATGATCGGATTCGATCCCCTCTATTTCGTTATGCTTGCACCGGCGATGATGCTGGCGGGCTGGGCTCAGTGGAAAGTGTCCTCGGCGTTCCGGCACGGCTCCGAGATCCGCGCGTCTTCCGGGCTGACCGGTGCTCAGGCCGCACAACGTATCATGGAAGCCGAAGGGATCTACAACGTCGCCATCGAACCGGTCGACGGAATGCTCAGCGACCACTATGACCCCACGCACAAGGTGCTGCGTCTGTCTTCGCAGGTATATGGCTCGAATTCGATCGCGGCACTGGGTGTCGCCGCGCACGAAGCCGGCCACGCGATTCAGGACGCCAACCGCTACACCATGCTGGTTTTGCGTAATGCTATCGTGCCCATCGCCAGCATCGGCTCGAACGCGTCCATGCTGCTGATCATGGCCGGATTTCTGCTCCAGCTCGGCAATCTCATCCTTCTCGGCGTCGTCGCCTTTTCCCTGGGCGTGATCTTTCAGGTCGTCAATCTGCCTGTCGAATTCGACGCCAGCCGTCGTGCCCGGAACGCACTTCTGATGACGGGCATGATTCGCCCGGAAGAGGACCGCGAAGTCGGGAAAGTGCTCAACGCTGCCGCGATGACATATGTCGCCGGCACGATTTCGGCGATCGTCACGCTGCTGTATTACCTGATCCGCCTCGGCCTGATCGGCGGCAGTTCGAGCGACGAGTGACCGTACGAAGCCATACCTGACGGCAAGTGAGGAAAGGAGCCGCCTGGCTCCTTTCTTCGTTTCAAGATTATTCTATTTCGTGCCCGGGTGCACCCATTCGGTCGTGCCGTCGGACCAGTGCTCCTGCTTCCAGATCGGAACGCGTTCCTTCAGCGTGTCCATGATCCAGCGGCAAGCTTCGAAGCTTTCGCCACGGTGCGGCGTCGCGATAGCCACGGCGATGCTGACTTCGCCCAGGCCCATCGGCCCGAGGCGGTGGATCACACCGAGCCGCGGGATGGGCCAGCGGGCGGCGGCTTCTTGGAGAATCGCCCGCATCTGCTTGAGAGCCATTTCAGGATAGGCTTCGTAGACAAGATGCGTCGTTTTTTTGTCCTGCGTGAATTCTCGCACGGTGCCGAGAAACAGGCAGACGGCGCCGCAGGACGGGGTCGAAACACGGTCGATCAAGGCCTGGGAATCGATCGGGGCACTCGTCAGTTCGACGATGATTTCCTCAGCCTGGCCTGGCTGAGGCTCGCCGCCGCCGCTGACGGGCAGGATCGCCGCGACGGTGTCGCCGTCGTTCAGCGGTTCGTCCGGCTCGACGAACCGTTCGTTGACGGCCCAGCGCACGTGGCCGAAGTGGCGTTCGGCGTGCGGGTAACGGATGATCAGATCGCGCCGGAGGTCGTCGACTTTACCGCCCGGCTCGATATCGACGGTGAGCCTGTCCACGCCGATGGCCTGACGTAGAGAGGCGAAGAACAGGACGGTGACTTGCGGGCGATCGGTGGCAGGCATGGGCTTCGCGGGTGTTTCGACAGGATCCAGGCTCACTGTTCGCCTTCGAACGGGACGGGCTTGCGGTAGATGGATTTGACTTCGTCGGCGGTCAGGGCTCGGTCGAAGACGGCGATGTCATCCATTTTGCCTTCGTAGTTCGTATCGAATTTGACTTCGCCACGGGTCACCGCGTTGATCGACAATTCTCGCGTAGGGTACGAAGCAAAACTGCCGATGGCGAGATTCGACGAAATTTGTGGAGCGGATTCCATCGGCCATGCGTATTCGTCTGCCCGGCTACCGTTGACGTAGAGTGTCATGGATTTCTTCGTTTGAGTCAGGACGACATGAATCCATGCTCCGGGAGTGGCCCTGGCTGTCGACACGATTTCTTTCGAGCCGAGGTTCGCGAAGATTTTGCCGGCGTTGTTGCCGCCACCACCCTTCAAGCCGATTCGGAATGAACTTCCTGCGTCGATCAGGTTGATGGGTTTTTCGAACGAATCGCAGGGAACGCCAGGGCGAATCCAGAACGAGATCGTGGACTCACTCGTTCTCTTTGCGAAATCCTGTTTTCTCAAGACAGGAACGACGATCTTTCCGCCAGCGAGATGAACGGCGCGATTGATCGCATCAGGGTTCGGCGATTCCTGCCATTGTGGGCCCGGCAAGTAGCGTGCGATTCCATCCAGATACAACCCATGATTTTCGTTGCCGGACTCATCCACAACCTTCATTTCGCCGGTCTCTTCGAGTCGCCAGTAACCGACCGGGTCGAGCTTCAGCAAGATATCGTCGATGGGTCGAAGAGGAGCTTTCATCGGCCGGCGGGGCTTGTTCGAAACCTTTTCCAGAAGCGTGACTATCGCTTCGGTGATTTTCGTTTCCGCAGGGACTTCCAGGGCGGCCGTACGGGCAGGCCAGGTCGTGTAACCGCCCAGGGCGTGCTGCTCGGGGGGCGGGATGTAACCCTCGGCACCGTTTGCCAGCTCGATATTGAAAGTTGCGGGCAGGGGGCTCATGGCCTTGATCTTCAAGCCCGTGAGGGCATAGACCTCATTGGGGATGGCCGCGATGCCGATTTCGCCGATGCGAATCGCCTGCAATTTCAATTCGCGCCGGGGGTCTTCGTCCAGCGCGATCGCTTCGCAAGCATAGACTTCCGGCACGCTTTTCGGCACCGGTCCGGTCATCTTCGATTTCAGGTCTTTTGCCCATTGCAGCCGGGCGGCATCCGGAGTACGGCGAACGAAGTTCAGTACGGTTTCGGCCATGGCGAGCGAAATGTCATCGCGATATGCGATTTTGCCATAGGCTTCGAAGGCCTTCGCCGCGACTTCTTCGGCGTAGCGGTCGATCGTCATGTCGGTCTTGGGTTTCGAATAATCCATCCAGTGCAGGTCGCCACTGGTGCCTTGCGACATGATGCCGACGAAAGCAGGATCACTGCCGGCCCCGATCTTGCCGGCGATGGCCGTCACGAACTTGCCGAAGTAATCGGCCGAGACCGGCCCGATGCCGAAATAGTGCATCGAGTAATTGGCCATCAGGGCGATCGGCTTACCGGCGGGTGTCTGGATCGAAACCACCGAAAGGCCCGGGTCGACGGGGCCGGAAGGGCCGACGGCTTCCGGGTTCTGATAGCCCGGATGCATGTGGGCCCGGCCCGTGGCTTTGCCGAACGGGTCCTGGACCATCTTGTCGGGCCGGCGGATCCAGCGACGGTTGTGGGTGTGGGAGTAGTCGTCGACCGAAGCGAAGCCGATACGGGCGGGCTGCAATTTCCCGTGCGCGGCGATGATGCTTTCGGCGATCTTGCCGGGCAGGAAGGCGACGTAATCTTCGTCCGGCGGCGTGCCCAGGGCCCACATGGCCGAAGGAGCCGTGTGGGTGTGGGTGGCCGAGATCATCATCCGGTCGACCGGAATACCGGTGGCTTTCGAAGCGATTTCCTTGGCTTTGTCGAGCAGGTCCCGGGGCATCATGCAACTGTCGACGACTGCGATCGCCAGCTTCGTCGATCCGTCATCCAGCACGAACGCCCGGGAATGGAGCCGGTCCAGATTCTTGCTGCCGATCGCCTGAAGGAAACCGCCGTTGACGATCACGGGGAATTTCGGCGGCGAAACGTCGATCGCTGCAGCGCCGGCCTTGAGTTGCCCGGCCTGGGCTTCGATCGGGAAAGTCACCAGAAGGACGGCCGAAGCGATCGCCGCCAGGGTGAAGCTCAATCGATTCATGGTTTTTTCGCCGGCTGGTCGGGGAGGGGGGACCGGTTCACGAATTCGAGCGATTTTTCGATCAGAATCTCGCCCGTCATTTCGCCGAGCGAGGTGCGCGAGACGTAGTCGTACCGGGGGAAGCTCTTGAAGTCGACCTTGGTCAGGATGTAGCCGAAGGCCTCGTTGGTCAGGCCGAAGAGCATGTTGTGCGTGCCCTTCATTTTGCGCTTCAGGTAGAAGCCGATATTGGGCAGGGCTTCGCCGGGGATCGTCAGAATCTGGGCGTCGCCGAGATTGACGAGATTGACGCGGGCGTCGATCGACCGGTCGGCGTTATGCGGATATTTCAGCGGCGAATGGTTGATGACGGCCCAGAGGATGTCGGAATCGACCGGGAACCGGACGTCGATGGAGCCGCAGAAAAGTGCCGGATCCTTCTGCACGGGGGCTGGCCCGACGAGCCGCAAGGCTTCTTTCGCCATAAGGTTGCCGATGCGTTCGCATTCGTCCCAGCGGCGGTGGTCGTCCCAGTAGCCCTTCTGGGCGTCCTTGAGAGCGGCCAGATCGCGGTTATCGGCCGTGATCATGCCACCCTGGGCCCCGTTCATGAAGATCGCCATGCCGCCGGTCTCTTTTTCGATCCGGTCATACATGGGCCCGATGCAGTCGGGGCTGAGGATGCCGACTTCGTTACCCAGCACTTCCGGGTGAATGGCGTAATTGACGAGCGTGGCCAGTGGCTTGCCGTCGGCGGGCGAAACGGCCTGGACGACGCTCATGCGGCGGTCGTAAAGGTCAGGGGCATAATAGTTATAGGCGATTTTGCCCTGGGCTTCGCCGGTGGCGATTTTGAGGTGTGCGGGCTTGAGGTTCGCCAGGGCTTCGGCGATGGCTTCGGCCGTTTTGTCGACGACCGAGTCGATGAACTTCAGGTCACCCGTATGGCCGCCCTTGCCGTCGGGGAAGGCATATGCGTCCGGTGCGCTGTGGGTGTGGGTGGAGCCGATCAGGATGTTGCGTGAAGGGATCGCCGGCACCCTGGCACGGACCCGTTCAGCCAGGACGCCGGGAAACCCGAGCAGGTCCAGGCCGACGACGGCGACGGTGGTGTCGCCCTTGCGGAAAACGACGGCCCGGGCCGTGATGTCGCCTTTTTTCTCTTTCGTCGGTTTCGGAACGCCGAGGCCGCCGGAAACGGGCAGGAGCGGCTCGGGCGTGAGGACACGTTTGGCCGAACCGACGAGCAAGTCGGCCCGGGCCGAGCCGAGGAAGGCCGACAGGCACGCGAGCCCCAGCATCAGGCGGAACGACCGGCGAAAGGGAATCGAAGAATCCGAAGCGAGCGGCATGATGCGAAGTCTCCCGGTGCTTTCCGACGGCGAACGGGCCTTGAATTCAGGCGAAATTCATTTCTGGCGAGGATCCGTCGGCCAGTTCACGTTCGAAAGCTGGGCCAGGGCGAGCAAAAGGGCGTGCGTGCCGAATTTGCCCATGCCCTGGGCTGCGACGGCGCGGTAAAGCTGTTCGGCCAGAGCGAGGCCCGGCATGGCCAGGCCCATGCGCTTCGATTCGGCCAGGGCGATTCCCATATCCTTGATGAAGTGTTCGACGAAGAAGCCGGGGTCGAAATTGCCGGCGATCATGCGGGGGCCGAGGTTCGAGAGGCTCCAGCTGCCGGCGGCGCCCGGGGCGACCGATTTCAGGGCCGTTTCGAGGTCGAGCCCGGCCTTGTAGGCATAGAGCAGGGCCTCGCACACGCCGATCATGTTCGTGGAGATCAGAATCTGGTTGGCCATCTTGGTGTGCTGGCCGGCTCCGGGGCCGCCCTGATGGACAATCGTCTTGCCCATGATCGAAAACAGCGGGTCAAGGGCGTCGACGACAGGCTTATCGCCACCGATCATGATCGAAAGCCGGGCTTCACGGGCACCGATGTCGCCGCCGGAGACTGGCGCGTCGACCGAGGCGACACCTTTCGCCTTGGCGGCTTCGAAGATTTCGATCGCCAGCGAAGGTTCGCTGGTGGTCATGTCGACGACGACGGCCCCGGGCTTCGCTCCGGCCAGAATGCCGTCCGCTCCGAGGTAAACCTCTCGCACGTCGCTCGGGTAGCCGACGATCGTGAAGATCACGTCCGAAGATTCGGCCACGGCTTTGGGAGTGTCGCCCCGTTTCGCACCTTTAGCGACCAGATCATCGGTTTTCGAGGCCGTTCGGTTGTAGACGATCGCCTCGTAACCTGCGGCCATGAGGTGGCCGACCATCGACCTGCCCATGACACCGGTGCCGATCCAGCCGATACGGGTTTTCCCGGGTGCGAATGCGTAGGACATAACGATTGCCATCTCCCTCGAACGGATGATTTCAGCGTGTGGAATTCTACGGATGGTCCATGAAGTTCGCGGTGCGGCTTTGCTGGCCTGGCTTGCCCGCGAGCGTTGCGACGTTCGGAGTCGACGTCCGGGAGTTAACGATACCAGCGCGTCAGCAAAAAATCACCATACCGTTTGGCATTCGATCACCGAACGATGACTGACGAATCAAGGCGAGCACAATGTCGTAAAGTCATCTCTATCAATTCACGAATTGAAGAACTACAATAGTCAGGAGGTTCAGATTGCACAGTACGATGCGGTCAATCGATGCTGTTCGAATGGGATGATTCCAAAGCCGTCCGTAACGTCGAGAAGCATGGAGTCGCGTTTTCTGAGGCCGCTACTGTGTTCGGCGATCCGTTCTCGATCACATGGCATGATCCCGACCATTCTGCAGATGAAGACAGGTTTCTTACGTTCGGGTATTCGCAATCAGGTAAACTGCTTGTCGTCTCGCATACGGACCGTGGCGATTACGTCCGGCTGATCAGTGCCAGGATCGCGACCCGAAAAGAGAGAAAACTCTATGAAGAAGGATGAACTTCACGAACAGGATGACGATCTTCGACCTGAATATGATGCTTCGGTATTGAAACGAGGCGTGCGTGGGAAGTATTTCGAGCGATTTCGTCAGGGGACGAATCTTGCCTTGCTCGCGCCGGACGTTCGAAAAGCATTCCCGACGGATGAAGAAGTGAACGAGGCATTGCGAACGCTTATGAGGAACGTTCGACCGCATTGATCTCGCGACGAAGTGCTTGATCGGGCGATTTCGATCTCGCTTGCGTGATTTGCATAATCGTCTCTGTTTGCGGAAATGGTCTTTTCTTCAGGGTTCTGATTCAAGTCTCGAAAAAATCACCATACCGTTTGGCATTCGATCGCTTTCCCGTTAGGATGCACGAAACCGGTTCGTATCCGGCGGCCGTCATGGAATCGATCATTCCGAAACGGCCCATCGATGGATGCACGCCGGCCGATGACGCACACATCCTGCCTTACTGCGTGATTTTTCGGTCACGCCGCCTGCTCAATTCCAGGGAGTTTCCGCCGATGAGCACATCACCCGCCACCGCGAATGCCGCTGGCGTTCGACGATTCCCGCTGAGTTTCGGGCTTCTGGCGATTTCGACGGCCCTCGTCGGCGGAATCGTCTGGATCTCGGCCCTGGCTCAGACGCCCGGCAGCCGCATGGCCGTCTCGGCCGACCGGTTCCTGGACTCTCTGGACGACGCCCAGAAGCAAAAGGCCACATTCAAGTTCGACGACGCCGAACGACTCAACTGGCACTTCATCCCGCGTGAACGTAAGGGCCTTTCCATCAAGGAAATGACACCTGCTCAGCGGTCGCTGGCTTTCGGCCTGGTCGCCAGCGGGCTCGGTTCGTCGGGCTTCCAGAAGGTCACGACGATCATGAGCCTGGAGCAGATCCTCAAGGATCAGGAAAAGGGCTCAGGGCCGGTGCGGGATCCGGAACTCTACTTCGTTTCGATCTTCGGCGATCCGAACGCCCAGGGCCGGTGGGGCTGGCGGTTCGAAGGGCACCACCTTTCGATGAACGTGACTGTGGAAGACGGCAAGATCGTCTCTGCCACGCCGATCTTCTTCGGGGCCAATCCGGCGGAAGTCCGCCAGGGGCCGCGCCAGGGTCTGCGGACGCTGGGCGATCTGGAAGACGCCGCCCTGCGTGTCTTTCAGGCCCTTACGCCTGAACAGGCCAAGAAGGCGGTTGTCGAAGCCAAGGCTCCTTCGGACGTGCGTTCGGCCAATGCGCCGCAGGCACCGACCGATGCCGCCGTCGGCCTGGGTTACGGCGAGCTGGACGAAGATCAAAAGAAGATGATGCAGAACCTGGTGCACTCGTTCGCCCGCGAAATGCCGGCCGAAGTGGCCGAAGCCTGGCTCGGCGAGATCATCGCCGCCGGTACCGACGAAGTCAAATTCGCCTGGATGGGCCCGGCCGACCGGACTCAGCCCCACGCCTTCCGCGTGCAGGGGCCGACGTTCCTGATCGAGTTCAACAACACCCAGAACACGGCCAACCACATTCACACCTTCTGGCGCAGCATGCTGGGCGACTTCGGCAACTCCGTCAAGAAGTGATTTCCTCTTGCGGCCGAAACACGTTCACCCGTGGTTCGGCCGATGATTGTTTCCGGAAGATCTAAGACCATGCCGAACGTGACGGGGATCGATCCGCGTGATCTCGACGAAATGCTCGGCTCACCTGCCCAGGTGATCCTGCTGGACGTCCGGAATCCCGACGAGCGGGCATATGCCGCGATCGACGGTGCCCGTGCTGTCGTTGACCTGTTCATACCGATCGGCGAACTGATGGAACGGGTCGGCGAGCTGGACTCGGCCCTCCGCGAAAATGCTTTTGTGGTCGTTTATTGCCACCATGGTATGAGGTCGCTCGTGGCCGCGAACTGGCTGGCTGAGCGAGGTGTCGTGAACGTTCTGAATCTCAACGGCGGAATCGACGCCTGGTCCGCCGATGTCGACTCTGCCGTGCCGCGTTACTGATTTAAGCTGATCGATACTCTCGATCGATGAGCTGAACATCGAAACGAAAACCCGCGAAGCCCGCCGGAAATCCAGCGGGCTTCGTCGTCGAGATGAAGTGATCATGCATCGGGCCCGGTTCGATTCGGCCCGATGCGACCGAAGTTCTCCGCCGGATCAATCCTGACGTCCGCCGAGATAGAAGCCCGGCCCGTTCGGGCTGCCCAGTGGATAGACGACGCTCACGAGGTTCGAGACGTACGACGGACGTTTCGGATACGGCGAGACGTTCACGATTCGGAACGATTCGACCCCCGAGCTGCCAGGGCCGCCACTCACGAGCAGGTTTTGCTTGCCGGGCCTGGCCGTATCGGGCGCGGTACCGAGCCGTGGGCCAGCGTTGCCGGAAGTGCCGCCCGAACGGATGCTCGAAAGCAGCCGGCCGCGTCCGTCGAACGCGCGAATGATCGTCGTCGCTTGTGAGCCTGATCCATGGATCGGAGAGGATCCTACGACGATCTCGTCGTGGACGTCACCGAACAGGTCGCCGGCCGTAAGAGCGACCGACCCGCGATAACCGGTGCCGAAAGCCTGGAACGTGTTGAGAACTCTGGCGGTTCGACCGTCGAAAACCCGCACCCGGCCGCCGCCGCCGGCACCAGCGCCGACGACGATCTCGGCGTCGCCGTCGCCGTCGATGTCAGCTGTGGCCACCGTCGCCCCGCCCGTAAAGCCTTGATGGAAAGCCGTCCGGCCGAAAATCGGCTGGCCGGTCTGTCCGTCGAGGACCAAGAGCCGAGTCGTGATACCGGAACCGGAGGTGACGACGATCTCGTCGCGGCCGTCGCCGTCCACGTCGCCCGCCGCCACGAATCCGCCGCCCTTGAAAGTCGGGCCGAAGGGCACCTGTCGGCTGATGAGCTGGCCGTCGCGGCCGTCGAACACGAGAACTTCGGTGACCCGGCCCGGCCCGCTGACTACGGCGGCGTCCTCGAAGCCGTCGCCGTTGACGTCGCCCACGGCCACGCGGACACCGCCCTTGAAGGATGTCTCGAAGGGCACGATTTCGAGCACTTCGACATTGTTGGTGTCGAAGAGCTTGACGACCGGGGCGGCCCCGGCGTCGGTGCCCGCGGCATATGCGATGCGGGCGGGGTCGATCTCCCAGTCGGCCGTGCCGCTGAGGCGGTTCGCGAGATCGGCAACCTTCGCCTGGATATTCCCGGCCGATTTCGGCACGAAGGTGAAGGTTTTGGTGCCGTTGTCAGCAGGCGTAAACTGGTACGATGCCGGCAGCCAGTCGGCGATTTCCTTGGGATCGAAATAGATTTTGCCGAGATAATTCGTATCGACGACCTTCTTGTCCTTATCCTTATAGGCCGTCACGGTGAACTGCGTGGTCTGGCCGACGACCGTCTTGACCTGCGCTGGTGTGACGACGATCGACGTGGCTGCCGTCCACGGCTGGAGCGTGATCGCGACCTTCGAGGCGTAGCTGACGAGAGTCGGGTCATTGCCGCCCTGATCGTCGTAAGCGAAGCCGTATGCCAGGCCGACGGACGAACCCGGCGCGGTCACGCTGACGGTGTCGTTATGCAGGAATCCGGCGTAGAAGTTCGACCAATTGGAGCCGTCCTGGCTGGGTGTCGGGTAGAAGGTCGTGTTGTCGTTCCAGGCCGAGGTCACGTCGGTGCCGGCCGGAACGGTATTGGCGATGCCGCGATTGAAGGCCGAAACGATCGAATTTTCGATATCCAGCAGAATCTGGCCGCTCGCGTTCGTGCCCGAGATCTGCCCGGTGACGGCCTGCGACGAACCGTCAGCGAAAGCGCCGAGGTTGCCGAAAACCATGAGGCCCGAGGAGGCGGCTGTCACCTGTGCGATCCAGGGCGGCGCGATGGGCGGAGTCGTCGTCGAAGCCGGGAAGCCCGCCGGATAAGGCGAACCGTTGCTGAAGTAGGGGGCATAAATCTGATACTGCTGGCCGCCCTGCTTGACGTTCCAGCTCGAGTCGGTCTCTTTGAGCTGGAGCACCGTGTAGGTGCCGGGCAGAGTGAACGTATAGGTCGCCGGGGCTGGTTGCGAAGTGCCTGCCGGTGAATAAGTCACCGTGGTGACGTTCGACCCATCGACCGAAACTCCTGTGATCGTCGCCCCCGAGGGAACTCCAGGCCCTGAGAGCGATTGGCCGATCGAAAACACCAGCGATGTCGGAACATTGCCGTTCGGCGGAATCAATAGCCCGGAGCCGTTGTTGGTGGCGGACGTCGAATAGGGTGCCGGGGTGAATCCGGTCACCGTCTGGCCGGAGAAAAAGTAGCCGTCGCGCTGGAACCTGAAGGACTGACCCGGCTGCTGATATTTCTTGAAGAAAGTGGTCAGGGCCGCGTCGAAATAGGATTCGAACGCGGCGGGCGTCTGCGGATTCGGCGGGTTGGTGATCGAATCGCTGGGGTTCAGCAGGCGATTCGGCGTCGTCAGCGACGAGAAAGCCTGTGCCGCATCGGTCGCCGCGGTGCCCGTCAACCCCGAGAACTGCTGGGTGACGTACTGTCCGAAATCATAGAAAAGCTGTGAGCGTGAGACCGTGATGCCGACGCCGCTCGACTTTACCGAGTCGGCCGGTGTCGTCTGCATCAGGAAAGGGATCCCGACCTGATCGACCTGCGTGGTATTGATGAACAGGATGCCGTCGTTGGGCGAGCTTCGCTCGGTGAATTCAACGAAGTCATAGGTGGTCGAATCGTTCGGATCCTGCGGATTGCCGGCGGCCGGGAAGCTGGGCTTGCCGGAGTTCACGGGGATACTTGGCGGCGTGCCGACGCTGAAGATCATGCGGATCGAGTCGAGCCGCTTGTAGGGATCGTTCGGAATGAGCAGGTGCTTGACGGCGCCGGCCGGGTCGGATGTGGAAAAGACCATGGTCGTAGGCACGCTGGTCTGCCCGGCGAAGGCCTGAAACCGCCAGAGGTCGCCTGAGTTCGAGCCGTTGCCCGCAGGCGAGAGATAACCGTAAGTGGGTATGCCAGTGAGCGGGTCGATCTGCTGGCCCGCGATCGCGACGAAAACCGGCGATTGCCCGGAATTGTTGGTGAATTCGAAATCGATCGGCGCGGCCGACGTCCACTGCACGTTCGCCGTCGGGCCGCTCGTCGCACCGTATGCGCCGATCGTGCCCGCGACCTGCGAAATGCAGCCGGTCAGCTCATATCCGCCAGTTGAGAGCGGCGCGATGCCCGTGTAGGAAACGACGGCCATCGAGCCGTTCGAGAAGTAGACGAGCGTGTACTTCGGATCCTTTTCCGTCGCGGCCGCGAAACCTGCCGCCGAGATGACAGGCAGAGAGAATGGGTATTTTTGCGAAGGATCGTTCGGCACACTGGCCTGCACATTGATCACGCTGGGGTTGATCGACGTCGACTGCCCGCCGGCCGGGGCCACCGACTGCACGATGAAAGCACCGGCGTTGACGATATCCTCGAACGGCGAAGCCTGAAGCGCGCCGAACGAACCGATGATCTTGCAGCCCTGGAACTGGGCATTGCCGCCATTATCGCTGACCGACGTGTAAGAGATGATGTAATTGCCCCTGGCTCCCTGCACGTACAGATTGCCGCTGGGCGTGAAATCCGACGAACTGCCGGTCATGCTCAGGACGAACGGCGAGGCGCTGAGCTGCTGGGGGCTACCGGCCGCGGCTTGACCTCTCGCGGCCTGGGTGACCACGGTCGAACTGGTGAGCTGGACGGTCGAATTGCCCGCGGGCAGGGCCAGAGTCTGAAAAGCTGTATTCGAGGCTGAGGTCGTGATGTAACTGACCGTGGCGAAAGGCGAACCGCCGTTAGTGAGCGTCAGGAAATTGGGCGGGGCGGCCGTCGAAAAACCGTTTGTCGATTCGACCGTCAAACCGCCCAGGGATGTATTGTTCACGACGTTGGCGAGCGTCTGATTGACGGAGCTGCCGGCGACCGTCGTCGATACCAGGGTGGAAAGTACGACGCGTTCGTCCAGCCTTTCGGCACCGGGGTGGAAGGCGAGCCCGGATTTCCGCCGCGTTTTCGAACCCGCTTGAAAGTGCTTGAAAATGGTGGTCGCCTGATGCCGTTTTTCGTTTCGGCTCGATGGGTTCTTCATGGAGTATCCTGAGGCATGATTTTCGATTCGTCGCACGTGGGCTCGACGGACAAAACACCCTCCCGGGCGCGATGCCGCGAACCTGGCGATCTGCGTAGTTTCTATGGAGGTCTTGTCCGATATGAGACCGAATCCAAACCCGAAAGGCAACGATTCGGAAAAAATGTGTATGTCCTGATGCATCCGGGCGACATGGTAATGGCATTGCGGCAGCTTTCCCGCCGCAGTGCGGTGGCTCGTCGTCGGGTTTCGCCAATTCGTCCTGAACGAAAAAATTGGGTGAGAGCGAGCGTATGATCCGGCCGGAAGCGAAAACCCGCAAACGGGAAGCTCTCGCTTCGTGGGCTTGAATCGGAATTGCCGCACGACTAGCATGAACCGGTCGAAGCGTCATCCCGGCGCATCGATCGACACCGTCCGGATCCGATTTCTTACGGATTCGCCCCGCTCGTACCCCGCCGCACTTTCCGACGGAACCGAAAAAATGAGGACCTCTCCCATGAAAGCTCGATCCACCGAACGTCTCTGGCTCGGTCGTCGCCAGTTCGTCACCTCGGTGGCGTCGCTTCCGTTCGCGGTTTCGCTGCAGCGATCCCTCGCCATGGCCCAGGGCACGGCGGCTCCTTCGGAAAAGGTCCGACTCGGCTTCATCGGCACCGGCGGCATGGGCACGGGGCTTCTGAACATTTTCTCGAAGTTCCCCGACGTGCAGGTCGCCGCGATCGCGGACGTCTTCGAAGCTCACTCCGGCAAGGCCGCCGACGCCGCGAAAATGGCCGGGCACAATCCTGACGTTTACGGCGATTTCCGTAAGATTCTCGATCGCAAGGATATCGACGCCGTCGTCGTGGCCACGCCCGACCACTGGCACGCTCACATCGCGATCATGGCGATGCAGGCCGGTAAGGACGTCTACTGCGAAAAGCCGCTCTCGCACTCGATCGGCGAGGGCAAGGCCATGGTGGCCGCCGCGGCGAAGCACAAGCGCGTCACGCAGATGGGCAACCTGATCCATGCCGGCGAAAACTATCACCGGATGGTCGAAATCGTGCAGTCGGGCGTTCTGGGCCAGATCACCAAATGCCGGGTCTGGATGTTCGCCGACCGTGATTATCCCAACGGTCTCGGCAAACCTGAGGATATGCCGGCCCCGCAAGGCTGCAACTACGACATGTGGCTCGGGCCCGCGCCGCAGCGGCCCTTCAACCAGAACCGGTTCACTTTCAACTGGCGTTTCTTTTGGGACTACGGCGGCGGCATGCTGTCCGACTTCGTCTGCCACCTGGTCGACCCCGTGCACTGGGCCATGAAGGTGGACGCCCCGGTTTCCGTCGTCGCCATGGGCGGCCGCTATGGCCTGAAGGACAACGCCGAAACGCCCGATACGCTCGAAGTGGCCTGGCATTACGCCGACGGCTGGGACCTGCACTGGACACACTCCGACGTGAGCACCCAGGGCAAGCTGTTCGACCGGGCCGCCGGCATTCTGTTCCAGGGCACGAAGGCGACCATGGTCGGCCACTACAACGACTTCAAGATCTACGCGGAAAAAGGCGCCGACATCGCCCTGCCCGAGAAGACTTTGCCCCGTTCGCCCGGGCATCACCGCGAATGGATCGACGCGATCAAGTCGAGGAACGAATGTTCGTGCCGGTTCGCCTATGGGCATCGTGTGACGTCCGTCGGTAATATGGGCAACATCGCCCTGAAGACCGGGCTTCGTCTCGAATGGGACGGCCAGGCCGAACGGTTCACGAATTCCGAAGCCGCCAACGCACACCTGATGCGTGCCGAATATCGCAGCCCCTGGGCGTTTCCTGTCGTCTGAATCGAACATCGCATTCTGAGAAACAGCGGATTGCGAATGGCCCGTCACTCGGGGAGTTTCATGTCGGAAGACGAATCGCAGATGGACTCGACCGAAGGGCCTGTCGAATGGCTCGTCGTTCCGCCGACGGGAGTCCAGGGCTGTCCTCTCGAAGACTGGCTGGCCGCCCTGAACGCCAGCGGCGAGAAACCGCAGGCGAAACGGCAGGTCGAAGGGCTGTGGATTCACTTCGAAGGCCACGACATCGTCGGTTTCGTCAGCATCGACCGTGGCCTCGTCGAAGCGATCAATTTCGAAATCCCCGCGGGAACGCGCCTGGCTCATGGCGAACGTATCCGGTTCGCGGCTATCTCCATGGAATGGGAGATCTGGGAGCAGGGGCCGGACGAAGATGACGACGACGATTGGGACGAAGATTTCGAACAGGACGAGATTTGACGCCGTTACGCACGATAAGCGAAGCCCGCTTGACCCGAGAACCTCGACCGCCAGGGAGAACCAGAGCATGTTCGGATTGAAGAGTGGATCGAAATCAAGACAGCGCCTATCCGGATTGCTGGCTATCGGCTTCACGCAGATCGCCCTTTCGGCCGGTGCCGACGAATTGAAATTCCGTAAGCACGACGTCAACGACCAGAGCGAATTCGAAGCCGCCAGCGCCTTCGACGTCGATAACGACGGCGATCTGGACATCGTCTCCGGCGCGTTCTGGTACGAAGCCCCGGAATGGAAAAAGCACGACGTGCGCGACGTCGTCCGCCAGGGCACTTACTACAACTGCTTCGCCGTACTGCCGATGGACGCCGATGCCGACGGCCATACGGATTTCGTCACCGTCTCCTACTTCGGCCGCAACGTCGGCTGGGTCAAAAACCCTGGCAAGAAGGGTGAGAAGTGGACGTATCATGAAGTGGACGTGCCCGGCACCAGTGAAGCTGCCTGGGCCGTGGATCTCACCGGCGACGGCAAGCCGGAGATCCTGCCGAATCCGACCAACGTCGTTGTCTGGTACGAACTGACGAAAGTCGGCCCCACGCCCAAGTTCCGCAAGCATGACTTCGGCACCGCGGCGGCCGGGCACGGCGTCGGGTCCGGCGACATCAACGGCGACGGCCGCATCGACCTTCTTACGCCCAAGGGCTGGTTCGAAGCACCCGCCGACCCTTCCAGCGAAACCTGGACCTGGCACCCGGACTGGAATCTTGGCGCCACGGGCATTCAGATCCTGGCCCGTGATATGGACGGCGACGGCCTTTCCGACCTGATCTGGGGCATGGGTCACGACAAGGGCCTTTACTGGGCCCGTCAGACAAAAACGGCCGACGGCAAGACCGAATGGAAGAAAGAGCTGATCGACGATTCGATCGCTTCCGTGCACGTGCTGCTGTGGGCCGATCTGGACGGCGACGGCACCGACGAAATGATCACGGGCAAGCGGGTTTACGCCCACGAACGTGAGCCTGGCGATGTCGACGCTCCGGTGATCGCGGCCTTCAATTTCGACAAGTCGGCCGGCAAGTGGGTGCGAAGGCTCGTCTATCAGGGCGAACCGGCGAAGAACGCCCCGGCCGATCCCGCCAAGCGGCTCGCCTTGAGGGACTTCCCCCGGGGCACGGCCGGCACGGGGCTGCAACTCACTACGATCGATATGGATCGTGATGGCGATCTGGATATCGTCGCCCCTGGCAAGAGCGGCTTGTACTGGTTCGAAAACCTCGCGAAGTCCAAGTGACGGAACGGAACAGGAACGAGTGAACCCGGGTGCGGACGGATTGTCCGCACCTTTTTCCATACGTCTTGCGAAGTCGCCACGAAACCGGATTCGAAGATACGGACATGATTCAACTGCCGAACTGGTTCGTCATGATCGTTCTGGTCGTCTGCCTGGCCCTGGCTCTGTGGCTGTTCGCGCGGACACGTGAAGATGTCTATACCGATATCGAAGGCTGCAACTTCGACGACCCGCGCGCACGGCTTAAGGAACTCGAAGCCGCCTTCGCCTCAGGGCTTTTGACGCCGGAAGAATTCGGACGGCTCTCCGAAAAGCTGGGCGGCGAGATTTCTCGCCAGACATCCGGCATCAGCACGCGCACCATGCCGAAAACCTGGGACGACGTGCCTGGCCGCCGCCCTTCTTCCTGATTACCAATTTTTTTCAAGGACGGCAAAGCGGGCTTGATCATGCGGGGCATGTGGAAGCGGCATCTTGCCGCTTTCGACACACCCAGTGGCATCGATCGGCAAGAGTGGCTTCGACCCGCGCGCGAATGCGGCGAGACGCCGCATGGACATGTCTGCACACGGCTTTCGCTCGCATGGATCCAGCGAGCTTTGCCGTCCTGGTTTTTTTCGACCGGACCGAAGCGATCGAATCCACACCCGTTCAATAGCCCATGCTTTCCAGCATTCGCTGGAAGATCGTGCCGAAGATCGCAAGCCCGGTGAAAACCGATACCGCGATATCGTGGCGTTCGACAGCCGGGGCGGGCGTTTCGGCTTCTTCCGAGGCGCCTTCGCCCACGCGGAACAGGGCGGACGCAATCCAGATCGCGGCCAGAGCCCAGGCGAACGCGTCGAAACAAGCCTGATTGAATGTCATCAGCGAGACGCGCGAAAAAATCTCGCCCGGCGAAACTCCTGCCGGATTCGATTCTTGCAGAATTGGCCTGAGCAGCCGGTTCGCCATCGCCCAGGCCACGGATGCGCTGACGAACAGAACCAGATACAGGCCGATGATCGACCAGATCCACGTGCCGAACGTGATGGCCCGTTTCCGTTCGCGAATGGCCGCCGTCAGGCGAGCCAGACCGAAAACCAGGCCGAAGCTCGAAAGGGCATGGCCAATGACGAGGCGGGTCCATACGCTCAGCGGCGGGTGGGCTTTCAGCCGGTAAGCCATGGCCGATTCTTCGGCGTGCCGTTTCAGCAACCCGGCTGCGATTGCGACTGCGAGAACGCAAAGCAGCAAGTCCGACACCCGAAAAGAGGATGCAGGCTTCGATTCGGAAGGATCCTGAACCTGGTCTGTCATTTTCGACGGCTCAAACCGATTCACGAGCCCGCCACCAGCGATATCGGAACGCGATCAGCGTGACGACATGGCAAACGAGGCTGATGACGAGGAACAGGCCTATGGAGATGACCCAGATCGGCACGCCGGCCCAGGCCAGCGGCCGTTCGATCGGCTGAACGTCGCCGCCCATGTTCGTCGGCCGGTCGCCCACGATCAGCACGCTCATCGCCGCGGCGTAAGGGCTGGGGACGAGGATCCAGCGGAGCACTTCGTCCGATACGCCCTGGGCGACAGACAAACTCCAGCGGTAAAGCCCGACCGGGAGCACGAACAGGGCCATCAGGCTCATGTAGGTCGCGATCATGGCAACGGATGTTTTCCGCACGAGGCTCGACCATAAAAGGCCGATGGACGATGTCATCAGGCATGTGACGAGGATGATCAGGAAGAACGGAATGATCGTCCAGAACTGGAGTTGCAGGTCACGCACGAGGGCGTAGGCGAGGATCACCTGTTCGGTCAGAAGCAGAGTCAGCACGGTGCTCACCCGCAAGGCCGCCAGCAGCTTGGCCCGGACGATCCTGCCAGGGGTCAGGAGGGTCGTGAGCAGCAGGTTGATCGTCTGCCGTTCACGTTCCTGGGTGATCGACCCGGAACTGAACACCGGCCCCACGAGCAGGTTGAACGTCAGCACGTAGCAGATGTACCAGCCGGGCATGGGCCGCCAGAAGAGGAAGCCCGCCATCAGCGGGATGGACAGGAACATGCTGACCTGGATCACCACCCGGAGCATCAGCGTGCCCTGGCTGAAGATTTCGGAACGCAGTTCCTTGTCCAGAACGGGGTTCGTGCCGTCGGGCATGAGGTCGGTGCGTTTCGCCGGGGCGAAAAGCTTGTCGGGGAACAGATCCCGGTCGATCACGACGCCGATGGCGTATTTCTGCTCTTCTTCTTCGTCGACGACTTCCTTGCCCTCGCTGCCGACATCCGGCGGCCTCAGGAGCCGAAGGTTGATCAGGCCGATGACGATCGACCAGACGGCGATCGTCCAGGGCGGCAAAAGCGTCACCGAGACGAAGTTGCGCAGGGTGATGTCTTCGGTGCTCGCCAGATAGAGCGATACGATCACCAGCGGCAGGATGATCAGATAACTCACGACGAGAGCCGAACTCGTACGGCGGAAATAGCTGGAAGCGGCCAGGCTCACGAGCCCGAACGTGCCGGCCGCCAGGATCAGCACAAGATAGGCCCGGGCGACTTCAGAGAGCAGTATGCCCCCGAGCAGGTAGCCCAGGATCATCATCGGCAGGCTCGAAGCCAAAAGCAGCACGAGATAGGTGAGCGAACTGAGCAGTTTGCCGATCAGGATCCACGAAGGCTTCAGCGGGCTCGCCAGCAAAAGTTCGTAGGTTTTGCGTTCTTTTTCGCCCGTGATGCTCCCGGCCGCGAACGTGGGGGCGACCAGCGCCACCAGAATGAACTGGCCGAAGAAGAACAGGTCGAAAAGCTGGCGGGCCGCCGTGACGCTCGCCCCGAGGCGGCCGTCGTCCACCCTCGGCCAGGCAACCAGCACCGCGACGGCGAGAATCCCGGCATAGGCGAATTGAAGGATGAACGCCCGGTGGCTCCGCAAATTCACGAGCAATTCGCGAGAGAGCACCGGATTGTCGCGAAACATGCCCATGGGCGATTCTGTCCTGGTCAGTGCGTGGTGCGGTTTCTGCCGCGAGCGATCAGTTGACGACGCCCTTGGTGATCATCATGAACACGTCTTCGAGCGACAGCTGCTCTTCGTCGAACGCTTCGACGATCGCCCCGGAATCGATCAGACGCCGGAGCAGATCGGCCTGGGCCGACCCGTCGCCTTCGAATTCGGCCGAGAGGGTACGGTCGATCGTGTTGACCGATTCCGCTTTCACGGCCGAATGCTCCTTGAGCACATGCGCGAAGCGTTCCGGCGATTCGTTGAGAAGGCGGACTTTCAGAACCCTGTGCGCGCGGAGTTCACGCTGGATTTCCTGAATCGAGCCGGAGGCCAGCAGCTTGCCCCGTTCGATCACGCCGATCGATGTACAGAAGTCGGCCAGTTCCGACAGAATGTGGCTGGAGACGAGGATCGTCTTGCCCATCCGGCTCAGTTCCGAAAGCAGCGACTTCATCTCGAGCCGGGCCCGAGGGTCAAGGCCTGAGGCAGGCTCGTCCAGAATCAGCACGGGCGGGTTGTGGACGAGTGTCTTGGCCAGGCACAGCCGCTGCTTCATACCCTTCGAAAGGCCGTTGACGAAGTCGTCGCGCTTGTGAGTCAGGTCGAGCAGTTCGAGCACTTCGCCGATCGTCCGCCGGCGTTCGAGCCTCGGTATTTCGTACGCAACCGCGAAAAAGTCGAGAAATTCCCAGACTTTCATGCCGTCATACACGCCGAAATCGTCCGGCATGAAGCCGATCACCCGGCGCACGGCCATCGGATCCTGCGTTACGGAATGTCCCGCGATGCGGCCTTCGCCGGAAGTCGGGCGCAGGAGAGTCGCCAGAAACCGGATCGTCGTGCTCTTGCCGGCGCCGTTGGGACCGATGAACCCGTAGATTTCGCCTTCGGCGATCGAAAGGTTCAGGCCGTCCACCGCCATGAAGTCACCGTACTGCTTGGTGAAGTCGATCACCTCGATCACTGCGGGCTCCTTGTCGATGGGGCGGGGCTTGCCGGAGTTTCCGGTTGTGCGGGGCTCGATTCCTGCTTTTCCGGGGGCATCGGCGGTTCGGTGATCCCCGGTCGCCTGCGAACTGGCTGGGTGGTCGTCGCCTTCGGAACGGCTCCCGTCGCGGCGTCGATCAGGGCACGAAAGCCGGGGGCCCGCATGCCGCGTGCTTCGGCCGGGGGCGGTTGCGGCGGCGCGACGAACGGCTTGTTCGACATGTCGTATTCCTTGTCGCCCGGGTTCGGGGCATCGCCGGTTTTCAGGTGCGCGACGATCAACGTCAGGCCACGCACGCGATCCGGCACAGGATCGACGCTGACACCTTCGATCATGGTGTCCGACCAGGCGATCAGGCGCCATGCGCCCTGATCGGCAGGGCTGCGGAACGGGTTATCGCGCAGGACGTCCAGAAAAGGCTTCGGATCCAGGTCGCCGAGTGTTCCGGAAAAACTGCGGGCTCCGGAGACTTCGACCTGATCGGGCTTTAAGGGCTTCGATTCGCCTGGGCCGATTTCGCCCAGGGCGATCGATTTGCCGTCGGGCATGGCGATCGTCACGTCCCGCAGGACGAGTCTGGTGCGGTTTTCGATCGACCGTTCGCCCGATTCGGTTTCGACCAGCCGGATCGGTCCGGGCAGCCCGACCATCTGTTCGGACCGGTAGTACGAAAGACTGCGGGGCTGAACGCGGAAATCGGTCAGGGCGGGCACCGGCATGAACTGAAACGTGCTTGTCTCACGCTGCTCGGCCCGCGATGCCGAATAGGCCAGAGGCATGCAGACGGCGTTCAGGTCATTCGGGAACGCGATCGTGAAATTGTCGCGCCCCGTCGATGCCAGGGCACCGATACGCGTGAGGTGGCCGCGCGGATAGTCCGACTGCATTTCCAGCAGTGCGATTTCGTCGCGGCCGCGGGAAAATCCGAGGTCATAAGCCGCCAGCCGTTCGATGCTCAAGGCCGCGAGAAGCGCCAGGGGCGGAACGATCAGCCAGGCCCATTCCTTGCGGCCCATGCCACGGAACACGAGCCAGTTGACCGGCACGAGGAGTATCAGATAAGCCGCCAGTGACTTGGCCACGAAGGATAAGTCCGGCACACGCAGGCCCGAGGCTTTTTCGAGCATCTCCCGCGCGATCGAAGGCACGATCGCCGAATCGGTCCAGGTGGCGGCTTCCTGAAGCGGATAGACGTCGTCCGCAAGGACGCCGCTGCCGCCGGGAAATCGCGATAGCGCCGCGTCGGAGTTCGTCGGCGGGCTGGCGATCGAGTAAGGCCCGCCCGTGTCGCGCGCCGCGATCCGGACCCAGGTGAGATCCGGGCCGGCGATCATCGGGGCCTTGGGATCACCGCCGCTGAGAGAGCGTGGCGGCGGGCGGACTTCTTCCGGCCGACGAAGAACCACGCGCCGAACGAGCGTATCGAGACCGCGCCAGCGAGTCAGAGCCGGATCGGTCAGGTTCGTCGCAAGGATCGTCACGCGGCCCCGCCCGACCCGTTTTTCGATGGCCAGAGGCGTTTCCGTGTCGGTACCGAAGGGAATCGTCGTCGCCCCCGGACGTGCCCGCAGGCCGGTCAGGAACAGGGGAGCGTTAGCCAGGGGAAGGATCGGCCGGGCCTGATCGTAGTATGGGCTGGCCGGGCCGGGTGTCACGGCCCATTCCGGGCGCTGGGCCCGGCGATTTTCCTGTTCGAGGCTTTCGCGGTCTTCTTCGTTGAGCGTGTCGACGGGCCTGTAGGGCGGCCGGTAAGCTTCCGCCAGAGGGCGCGAAGTCTGCGCGTCGAACTGACGGTTCATGCCCCCCGGATCGGCCGGCAGAAACGGCGCCAGGAAGCTTTCACGCAGCAGACCGATGCGTGAATCGGCACCGCCGACGATCACGAGCTGACCGCCCCAGTGGATCCAGTCGATCATGGCCCGCTGCTGGTCGACGTCGAGCGTATCGGGATCCTGCCCGTCCCAGATCACGTGACTGATCGATGTCCAGAAAAGCATCGATGGCGGCAGGAAGGGTTTGGTCGTCTGCGGTTCCTCCGTGCTGGCGTTCAGCTTTTCGTTGAGCACGAAGCGGTAATACCGGCCCTTGTCCAGGCTCGTCGCGTCGCGGCTGATGCTCGACGGGATACCGGCCATCATCTTGCCCCAGCCCGTATAGGTGCCGGGGTCGCGGGCCAGCACGACGACGGCCATCTGGTGCGGCTCCATGGCACGCACGTTCGCCTGCCAGATTTCCGTCGGCCGCAAGCCGCCTTCGCGGTAGAGATCGACGTCGATCAGCTTCGACGTGCGCCGCGGCATGAACCCGGGCGGCATGAACATCGGAAAGCTCATGCGGGTGGGCGTGTTCCGGTCCATGTCCACCGGTCGGGCGAAGACGATATCCCGCTGCGAACCGAAGATCGAAATCGGCTGCGTTCGTACCGAGCCGGCGAAATCCTCGCGGCTGGAACGCACTTCGATCGTCATCTGCAGCCAGTGATTCGGCTTGTAGAAGGGCAGAACTTCGAAAGGCGTGATCTGAGCCCGGAGAAATTCGAAAGGCGGGCGTTCCAGGTCGGCCTTGGCCTTGGCTTTCGCCTCAGGCTTCGCCAGTTCGCGAAACTTTTTCGTCGCCGGGCTCAGGGCGTCTTCCGACTCGTCGGAGAGCGTCTGAGGAGCCGCTGTCGCCTTCCGGGCCTGGATCGACCGCTCCGCCGAAAGCCACATCAATTGATCGATCAGCGTAAACAGACCGAAAACGATGAGCACCTTGCGGAAAAGCTTGGACATGACGGTCTCCGGAATCGCGCGGAATCGCGACGATGGTATTCAGTATAGGAAAGCGGCGAGGCCTTCCCAAGTGGCCGGTGACCGGATCAGGCGAATTCGAACCCCGCGTCGGTGATTTTGTAGGGCACGATCTCGTCGCCGCAGGCGCTGCCCCGGTGCTTGATCACGTGCAGGGCACGGCCCAGCCGCCCCTGTTCACGCGTGCGGCCCATGAGGATGATCGTATTCGCATTCGCGAAAATGTCGCCCTCGGAAATCGGTTCGTCGATCAGCTCTTCCAGGAATTTGTGCTGGGTCGTGTAGAGATAAAGGCAGCCGACGTCCTGATGTTCGTAGGCATGGCTGTCGACTTGACCGGAGTTCCGCAGGAATTGCTCGCGCAGGAGTTCACGCGCGGCCCAGTCGTGTTCACGCCGCAGGATCTGGTGATAAACATATTCGAAAAATTCGAACTGAATCGACTCGCTGAACTTGTCCGTCGGTTCGACACCGTCCACCATCACCCGCCGCGAACCGCGGATCATCGATCCGTAAAGATAATAACCCGCCAGCCGCAGGGTTCGCCCCAGCTCGACTTTCCAGTTGTGCCATTCGTCCGGGTCGAGATCGCCCTTGGTCACACGCTTGCCCGCCTGGCGGAACGGGTGGAAGTAATCGCCCCAGGGGTGATCGGATTCGAAAAGCTCGGAAAGGTCGTGCGGAACCTGGCCGTCGAACACGGGCAGATCGATGCCGTAGCGATCCTTCAGATAACCGGCGTGGTTCTGCGAATCGCCGCGGCTGGTCAGGTCCATGATCGAGCCGAAGTGCCCCTCCTGCCTGAGCCCTTCATGGACCCACGACAGGCCAAGCTGCGTCTTACCCGCGCCGGTCGCGCCGGCGATGACCGTCAGCTTTCCGGGCAAAAGCCCGCCGCCCAGCAGAGAGTCGAGAACTTCGTATCCGAACTTTTGCCGCTCTGGTTTCGGTGCGCTCATGGGGCCTTCTGGCTCGCCGTTCAGGAAAAGGGCTTCACGATGTGCCGTGACGTGCCGGGAAACGGTTCTTTCGATGCGACAGACGAAAAGGCTTCAGCCATCGTCCCGCACCGGTCCGCCCGGCAGATAACGGGGCCACTTCGGATTCGGTTTGACCAGTTCGCCGTAAAATTCAGGCCGACGGTCCGCGATCCGGTTGATCTCGTGGATGCCCGGAATGCGGATCACCCGCTTGCTCCGGGCCTTTTCCGGGTCGATCTCGGCGTAGAGAATCGTGTCCTCGGCGAATCCGGCCGAAGCCAGCAGGAAGCCACCGGGAGCGACGATCGAGCTGTGCCCGATGAACCTGTAGCCCCGTTCCCCACCGGCACGCCCGGCCGCCAGCATGTAGACCTGGTTCTCGAGCGCACGGGCGATCGGCACATGGTTCGCGAAAATGTCGGCCGCCGGTGGCCAGCAGGTCGGCAGGGCGATGAGGTCCGCACCCTGAAGCGTCAGCGAGCGGGCGAGTTCCGGAAAGCCGCCGTCGTAACAGATATGCATGCCGACACGCAGGTTCTCGACTTCGAATACCTCCAGCGGCAGATCGCCCGGATCGACGAACCGGTCCACGCCCAGAAAAGGCAGGTGCAGCTTGCGGTAACGAGAGACGATCCCATCCGGGCCCAGGCAGACGGCCGTGTTGTAAACCTTCGACCCGGCACGTTCGAGCAGGCCGACGATGGCATAGACATTCGCGGCCCGGCAATCGTCGATGATCTCCGAGATGATCGGGTGCCGTGAACTCAGGTCCAGCGAGCCGTCCAGCGCTTCCTGACGCGAATCCTGGCAATAGCCGCTCAGAGCGCATTCCGGGAACACGATCAGCCGGGCCCCTTCGGAAGCCGCGATATTCAGACGATGCCGTACCCGCTTCGTATTCTCGATGACGTCGTTAAGGACGAAATCGCACTGAACGGCCGCAATGATCATGGGGATCGCCTTCCGGTGTAGGTCGGGAAAGTCGGATCACCGATCATAGAATGTCGCCCGGAATCTCATCAAGCGGAAGAATCGGCCGCTGCACCTTGCGATAATCGAATCGGGCGGGATTGGCCGCCGTGAGCCCTGGCGTGTCGACTTCGACGATCGATGCCGCGACCGGCTCATACGCCGCTCGAAACGCCACGGCCGCCTTGACGATCAGGATTTGAGCCTGGCCCGGGTCGATGCCCAGGCTCGTCAGTTGCCGCAGGCTGAACGGTGCATGCCGGTGTGAGGTGCACACGACGGTATCGCCCCGGTCGGTCTCGATCACGGCCGACAGCCCCTGATCATGAAACCGCACGCCACCGTGCCTGGCTTCAGGCTCTTCGTATCTGCCATCGTGCAGGCATTTTACGCGGCCCTTGATCTTCAGGGGCGGGGCATTGCGATCGATTCGCCCGCCCGCTTCGATGCGGATCTCACTGCCAACTCCGGCGGCGACACAGGCCTCGACCGCGGCGGGGTCGTATAGAGCGACGACGAACCGGGGGCCGTCCTGGCGCAGGATCTCCTGAGCGATGACGGTCGAATCGGCTGCCGAGCCGCCGCCGATATTGTCGCCCAGATCAGCCAGAACCGTTGGCCAGTTATGGCTTTCCGTGGCCTGCTTCACGGCGTTTTCGGCGTCCGGTGGTTGCGACGTCAGAGCCTGCCGAACCGACCAGACCTTCGCCGCCAGAGCTTCCGCAGCTGTTCTTGCCACGTCGGCCGATTCGAACGCGACGGCGACGACGCTCGCACCCGTCGACAGCGTGTCGGCATACGGAAAGCCCGCGACGAACTGGAGATCGGCCAGGCCGGGCGTCGAATCGCGAATCGCGTCGGCCTCGCGGTTCAGGGCGAGCACTGGATCCCGATTCGTATTCTGAGCCAGCAGATGCACGAGAATCGGCAGGGGGCGGATGAACGTCACCGGCTTTTGCCCGGTCGTGACGGCCCGGTGCATCAGTTCGCCGGCCCGCAGGCCACGTTCGCGCTGATCGACATGCGGATAAGTGCGGTAGACGATCACGCCGTCGGCCGCCTCGGCAAGCGAGGGCGAAACATTAGCGTGATAGTCGAGCGTGACGATCAGGGGGATCTTCGGGCCGATCGCTTTTCGCACCTGCATCGCTGTGTGTGCGTCGGCCGAGCCATCCAGCCCGTCGACGACCATCGCGCCGTGCAGGGCCAGCAGAACGCCGTCGACCGGCCCGCAGCCGCGCAGGCTCGCGAGCAGGCGGTCGAGTATGGCTTCGTGGGCGGATCTGTTGAGCATGGCCGAGGGCATCGCCCAGGCCGTGAGAGCAGGGCGGGCGTCGAACCCGAAACGATCGGCGGCTTCGAAAAAGCCGCCGATTTCATGATGGGCTTCGGCCCAGCGGTCGCGGATGGCTTCGCCGGTGTCGAGCCCGCCGAGGGCGAAGTCGGACTCGGTCGTGCGGCCGGCGGCGAATCCGTTGGATTCGTGCATGAAGGCCGCGATCGCGATGCGTGGTCGGCTCATGGTTTATCGTTTCAGGCGTGCAGGTGGAGAGGGCGGTCCTTCTCGAACATCCGTTCGACCAGTTCCGTGCGGGGTGGCTTCGTCATCAGACTCACCACGGCACCCGCGAGGAACGAAGAACCGATGCCCCAGACGCACGGATCAAGACCCAGCAGATAGACCGGTGCAAGTGACCCGCCGGCTCCGATGCCCGAGTCATAGCCGCTTCGTGCCCAGACCATACCCACTGCGTAAAGCGCCAGCGTGACACCTGCGCCCGTCACCATGGCCGCGATCATCCCCAGCCCGTTGGCCCTGCGCCAGAAGGCCCCATAGGCCGCCGGTGCAAGGAACGAAGCCGCCATGCCCGAAGACGAGAACACCACGACCAGTTGCAGGTATTCCGGCGGATTGAGCGCCAGAAGCCCGACGAACACGCCTACCAGAACCGTGCCGGCGTAGCTGGCCCGCTGAATCTCTTTTTCCGAAGCCTGTGGCCGCACGAAGCGCTGATAGAGGTCGCGGACGATTCCGGAGCTGATGATCAGAAGCCAGCCGGAGACGGTGCTCATGACGGCCCCGAACGGAGCGGCCAGAATCAGCCCCGCGATGTAGGGATTGGCCAGAGTGATCACCAGCCGGGGCATGACTTCATCGGACCTGGTCAGGTTCGGCAGGATCTGCCGCGCGCAGATGAAGATAAAGATCAGGGGAATGTAGATGACCAGGTTGTAGAGGGTCAGGTAGATGATCGACCATCGAAGTGTGCGCGTATCGCGGAACGCCATCAGCCGCACCAGCGTGGATGGCTGGCCCATCGCCGAAATGGCCCACATCACGAAGAACGAAACGGCCAGCCCGACAGGGTGAAACGCACGCCCGGCACCAGGGCCGAAGGCGAAAGAAGAGTCGCCGGTCTGGGCGATCCCGGCTGCCGTGCCCGCGCTGATGCTGCCCGCCGCCGTGAGAGCCAGCGGGAACAGAATCATCACGCCCACAGCCATGACGAGACTTTGGAAAACGTCCGTCCAGATCGCGGCCAGGAATCCGCCGTAAGCCGTGTAGAAAATGACAGTGACCGCGAAGATCACCAGCCCGAGCACATAGGTGCGGTCGCGCCAGGTGTTGGCCGTCGGGTCGGCCGGTGCCGCGGGTTTCGCGGCGGTCGTTTTGGTTTCGGCCTTCTTCTCGGTCGGTTCGTCGGCTGCGGCTTCGGCGACTTTCGCCATCCGGTCGATCGCACTGCCGCCATCGGTGTCGGATCCTACGGCACGCTGCACCGATTGCGGCAGGGTCAGCTTGAGGATCAGGGCACCAGCCTTGAACTGGGCCACCAGATTGGCCGTGAGGAAGAAGATCACCAGGATGCTCGTGATCAGGCCAAGCATCGGGCTTTCGAAACGCTCACGGAAAAAGTCAGGCAGCGTGATCGCACCGGTACGCCGGGCAAGTTGGCCGATCCTCTTGCCCAGAACGCCCAGAACTGTCACAGGGACGACCATATAGCTGCAGATCCACAACCCCACTACCCAGCCGAACTTATAGACCAGCGAGGGGTAGCCCATGAACGTGCCGCCGGACATGACGGCGGCCGTCAAAGCGACGGCGAACGCCCCCAGCGACCGGTTGCCGAGGAAGTAGGATTTCAGGAAGCCGGTTTTCGTCCGACCGACCAGGTTGGCGATCACACCCAGGCTCAGCGAGATCACCATGAAGACGACGAGGGCCAGGAAGGTGGCAAGTTCGGCGCGGACAGGTTCAGGCGAGTTCATGAACGTCCGTCCCTTCCCGAATCTCTTGTTCCAGCTCTTCGGTATGATCCGTGCCCAGATCGTCGTCGGACATGATCAGCCCCGCATAAACCACGCAGATCACCGAGCAGGCCACCCACGGCACCAGCACGGACAAAAAGAACCAGTACGGGATTCCCAGAATCGGGCGAATGTCGTCGGTCGTGAGCGTATGGCCCGACCGCTGATAACCTGTCAGCCAGGCACTGCCGCAGACGAATGTCGTGGCGATGGCCCAGAAGGTCATGCCGAAACGGGCGTCTTTCAGGCTGTTGAGATAGACAGGATCAACGTCGTCGGGCGGTGGATTCGATTGCGGCATGGTTTCTGTCGTGGCTCGGCGAAGTGGCGGTGAATGAGCAGGCGAGAGGTGGGAAGCGGCGGGAGGGTCAATGGGGCGAAGCTGCCGCGGCCGGGGCCGCGGCAGGTTTGGCTTCTTCGGGAGATTTCGGCGTGGCTGTATCGCCCAGGAGGTTCTTGCTGAGGAATTCGACCGTGCGGTTGCGGGCGAAAGCACCGTCGGCGGGCCTGCGGAAGCCGTGTCGGCCCTGCGGCACGGCCAGCAGGTCGAAAGGTTTGCCGGCGGCCATCAGGGCCTGAACAAGCCGGGCCGTATGACGGTAGTGGACATTTTCGTCGATCATGCCGTGCACCAGCAGAAGTTTGCCCTTGAGCTTGTCCACCTGGGTCAGCACGGAGCTTTCGCGATACCCTTCCGGGTTGGTCTGCGGCGTTTCCATATAACGTTCGGTGTAGCAGGTGTCATAGCCGTCCCAGTCGGTGACCGGGGCGAAGGCCACGCCCACATGGAATGTCTCCGGCGCCAGCATCAGGGCTCGAAGGGTCATGTAGCCGCCGTAGCTGCCGCCCGTGATGCCCACGCGTGATGCATCCACTTCCGGGAATGTCTTGGCCACATGCCGCACGCCGTCGACCTGGTCCCGCACTTCGAGCGTGCCGAGGTTCTTGAAAACGGCGGTTTCGAAGGCTTTGCCCCGGCGGCTCGAGCCGCGGTTGTCCATCTTCCAGACGGCGATTCCCTTCGATGTGTAGGCCTGAACGGCGGGATCCGCGGCCGTACGATAGGAGTTGGTCACCGTCTGTACATGCGGGCCGCCATAGACCATGACCACCAGCGGCACCTTCTGGCCAGGCTGCAAATTCTGAGGCGGGTAATAACAGCCGTGAAGGGGAACTCCGTCGCGGCTTTCGAAGCTCACCAGTTTGGAGAGCGTGCCCCCTTCGTCGAGCATGCTGAAGGCAGATGTGACATTCGGTCTCCGCGGCCTTTTCGCGGAGATCTTTTCCGTTTCATCGCCGTCATCGGGCTCTGGCGCCTCCGTGCCTTCACGGTTTCTGCGAACCGATTTCGAAGGCGTGGTGAAGTTCGAATACCGGTCGACGAACGTCAGGCCGTCGTCGGCCACGGTCGCGTCGTGCATGCCCGGCTCTTTCGTCAGACGCACGGGCGGGTCACCGTCCAGGCTGACGCGGAAAATATGGCTTTCCAGCGGCGATTCGACCCAGGCCGTGTACCACACTTCACGCAGCTTGGGAATGAACTTCAGGACTTTGTCCACCGCGCCGGGGCCGCTGGTCAGGTTGCGGATGACTTTGCCGTCGCGGCCGCGCAGCTGCAGGTGCTTGAAGCCCGATTCCTCAGTCGCCCAGAGAAATTCGCCCGAGTTTTCGTCGATCAGCCGGAAATCCTCGTGCAGATTGATGAAGTCAGGGGCTGTCTCGGTGAACAGCACTTCGGTCTTGCCCGTTTCGGAGTCCGTTTTGACGACATTCAGCTTCTTGTGATCCCGCGAAAGCCATTCGACGAGAAACGACTTCGGCGTGACCCAGTGCACCCGGCCCAGATACTGCTCGCCCGCGTTCGGCAACGGTTCGAGCCAGCGCGTTTCGCCGCCAGCGGCTGGCACCACACCCAGACGGACTTTGGCATTGAGCTTGCCCGAGAACGGATAGCGGTGCGTTTCGACCGACCACTCCGTATCGCCCTGGTGGACGATCGGATAGACCGGAATCTCCCGCTCGTCGGTTTCCTGATAGACGACCGTCTTGCCGTCAGGCGCGATCCAGAAGCCGTCGAACCGGTCCATTTCCTCCTGGGCGACGAATTCGGCCTCGCCATACCCCAGGCCATCCGCCGGGGGGGGCGAAAGGCGGCGTTCCTTGCGATCGTCCAGGTTCATCGCGTAGAGGGCATGATCACGCACATAGGCGACCATCTTGCCGTCACGCGAAAGTTGCGGGGCGATTTCGGCCCCCGGGGTCTGAGTCAGCGTTTCCGGTTCGCCCTCGGCCTTGCGTAGCACGAGATCGCCGCCGACGGTCATGACGCTCAGGCCCGTACCGGGGGCTGTCGAACCGCTGTCACCCCGGGCACGCATGCGTTCCCTGCGAAGCTCTTCCTCACGTGAGAGCCGCGTTTTGGCCGCGGGAGCGGTCTTGTCATGCGGGTCGGTTTTCGTGGCGGCCTTGCCTGGTTCCTGTGCGCCCGGGCCGGCCGCGCCGATCGTCACGAAAAGCAGGCAGGACGACATTAATGCAGAAGTGCATGCTGTGAACGCCCGCGACCGCGTCAATGGGGATATCATGGCGCCGAGCGACCTCTATGGCCAAAGGTAGTCGAATGTGCTGTCGTACACGGTCGGAGAGGGTGGCGATGCCGGTCGCGTCATTCCGGCTTGAGGTTCCGGGGCTTCAGGCGCGGCGGATCCGGCCGAACCATAAGCGCTTTCGGATTCGCTTATCCTGCGGTCCGGAAAGGCGTATGTCAAGGGCCTTGCTTCGCCGTCGAATTGAGGCGATAGAGGGCGGCCTGTGCTTCCTGATCGAGAGGGTTCCGCGCGGCGACGAGATCCCACCATGCTTTCGCTTCGGCCATGTGTCCGACCGCCTCGCAACCGGCGGCAAGCTTGCGCATCAGGTCAATGTCGTTCTGCGCGTTCGGTTCGGCCGCTTTCTGGACGAGGGCCGCGAGCTTGTCGAGCTTCGCCGCGCGATCCTGCCATTGGGCGGCGTCCGTCTGATCACCCAGTGCCGCCAGGACGCGCGCCATGCCGATGACGGCGTCGCGATTGTCCGGATCGAGCTTCGAAGCGATGGCGAATTCGTCGCGGGCCTTTTCGAGTTCGCCTTCCGCCAGTGCCAGACGGGCTCGCATGACGGCCAGATCGAAGTGGTCACGCGGGCCCTTCGCAAGAAATTCGATCACCTTGTCCGAATCGCCCTCATCCAGTGCGATCTGGGCTCTCAGGGCAATCGCATCCGGGTCGTCTTCGGCCAGCGGGGCCAGCGTTTCGCGGGCTTCGTCACGCTTCGAAAGCCGCAGCAGGCTGCGAGCCTTGGCGATCCTCGACCAGCGGTCCGTCGGGTCGGCCGCCAGGAATTTCGTCATGTCGTCGATGATTTCCTGCGGTTCCCAGTCGTTGCCGCGCGTCAGACACCAGTGGAATACGTTGCCGAATGACAGTGGACTGACCCTGGCAAGACCTGCGAAAACCTCACGAAGTTCACGCCGGCGCAGTTGCAGGCCGTAGATATAGATCAACTCCCGGCGCGGCACGATGGCCCTGTCGTCGGCCCTGATGGCAGCCAGGAATCGTTTTTCGGCAGGTACGAGCCTGCCTGCCCGCAGATGTACCTGGCCGGCCATCTGCATCGCTATCGCGTAGTGAGGGGAGTTCTCCGGAATCGCTTCGAGGATCGCCAACCCGTCGGATTCGCGGCCTTTGGCCAGATCCAGCCGTCCCTTCATGACGGGCAGCCAGGCGTCGTCAGGCGCGGCCTTCGCGGTATAGGCACGCAGAAGGTCGGCCCCCGTGGAGAAATCACGCGAGGCCAGTGCGATGTCGAACTCCTGTGCCAGTTGATCCTGAGTTTTGCCGCTCTGGGAGTCACAGCCGGACATGGTCCAGAGCGCGATCGTGCCCAGCCAGACTGCCGCATGCCGCTTGCGACGGTTCGAAATGAAGAATGTCGAAATCATCGATCGGCTTGTTTTCATCACGATGTGGAACGATCCGCTGGCGGTTTCGGCGGGTCCATCCCGGACTCAGGGTTGCGGCTTGACTTTCGCCTCTTCGACTTCCGTCTGGCCAGCTGGCTCGACGATCCTGTGGGCTGTGTCCACTTCCAGGCCGGCGTGATCCGAAATGATTCCGGATGGCCAGTGGATGCGGGCCTTGACGATCGGAGACTTTTCGCCCAGCCCGATCGTCAGTCGCTTGTCGTTGGCGCACAGCATGCTGCCGCCGCCTTTGACCTGACGTTCGAGCACCCGGTCCGGATCGATCTGGATTTCGACGCGGGCTCCGATGGCGTCGGGGTTCGTCTTTCCGCCCTTGAGTTCCAGGCGGATCCAGTGATTCTTGCCGCGGGGGGTGTCGTTGCGGAGGATCGCCGGCGGTGCGTCCTTATGATTGACGACGATGTCGATGTCGCCGTCGTTGTCCAGGTCGCCGAAGGCCACTCCACGGCCGACGTGATTGCTCTCGAAGTAGGGGCCGACGTCACGCGTGGCGATGCGGAACCGCCGCTTGCGCCGTTCGGCCGCTCCGACACCCGTCGAACGAACGACCATTTCCCGGCCGCTGACGGGCACGTTGGCCCAGATCAGCGGAGGCTGTGCGTAGCTGACTCCCGTGCGGTTATCGTCCACGTGGCCGTTGGAGACGAAGCAGTCGGGCCAGCTGTCGTTGTCGAAGTCGATCAGGCCGCAGCCCCAGCCGACCAGAGGCATGCTGTCGGCCGCCAGCCCCACGAACGTGGTCACGTCGTAGAAGCCGTTGTTGTTCATATTCTGATACAGCGTGTTGTATTCGTTGGCGAAGTTCGTGACGAAGAGGTCGAAGCGGCCGTCCCCGTCGAAGTCTTCGGCATCGACGCCCATGCCCGACTGGGCCTGGCCCTTGACGTCGAAGGCCGCTCCGGAGAATTCCGTGGCGTCTTCGAACGTGCCGTCGCCCTTGTTGAGGAACAGGAAGTTCGGGTTCATGTCGTTCGCGACGAAGATGTCGACTTTGCCGTCGCCGTTGAAGTCGCCTGTCACCACGCCGAAGCCATGGCCGTCGCTTCTTGCGACACCCGCCGTGGCCGCGACTTCGACGAACTTGCCGCCCCCTTCGTTGCGATACAGCAGGTGAGGCACCGTGCGGATCGACCGGGGTGAGCAATACATGCGCAGGCCGGCATCCTCATCGCCGCAGAAGACGTCGTCGGTCGCCATGTCCCAAAGGCCGTAGTTGGACACGTAAAAGTCGAGGTCGCCGTCGTTGTCGTAGTCGAGCATCGCGCCGCCGCTGCTGAAATAGGGCCCCGGCTTGATGCCCGCGGCTTCCGTGACGTCCACGAATTTGCCGCCGCCTTCGTTGCGGAACAGGCGGTTGTCGCGATAAGTGGCCAGGAACAGGTCGGTGTCACCGTCGTCGTCGATGTCGCCCGCGATCACGCCGTGCGAGAACCCGCGATAACCCAGGCCTGAGGCTTCCGTCCGGTCTTCGAACTTGCCGTTGCCGAGGTTCTTGTAGAACTTGTTCGAAGGGGCCGTAGCTTTGTCCACCGGCAGCTCGCTGCACGTGAGAAAGTAAAGGTCAAGCAGGCCGTCGCCGTCGGCGTCGAAAATGCCGACGCCGGAACCGTTGGCCGTCGGGAAGTATTTCTTCTCGTTCATGCCCGACTTATGCACGAAATCGATGCCCGCTTCCTTCGTGATGTCCGTGAACCGGAACGGGCTGGGCTCCTGGCGTGCCGCTGGAGTGACCGAGCCTGACGATGCCTTGCCGCTGAGCCGGTCGCCCACGATCTTCGCCTTCGCCGGTTCGGCCGTTTTTTCGGTCGGTGCAGGTTTCGCGGGCTCGGCCGAGGCGGTCTTCGTCGCGGGTGCCGGAGCCGGTTGCGGGGCAGCGACCGTGTTCGGCGGCGCCGGATTCGATCCTCCGCAGCCTGTCGTCACGGCCGACATGGCGAAACCGGGGAAGGCCAATATCGCGGATCGACAAAACCACCAGGCATGTCGTCTCATGAGTCGTATCCGTTGTCGCGTTGTCGAATCGCTCGATTCCGGACGAATCGAACCAGATACGCATGATTATAGTCCCGGGCGATATCGGTCGGAAATAGCCGGTCGAAAGTCCCGGCCTCAGGGCCGTTCAATTCTCACTCGTCGCACGGGCCTCTAGTCCCGTCCGGGATTGATCTTCACCGATCGGCGATTTCCCAGCATAATCCTGGCGTCGTCGAACGGATTCGAATCGCGTGAAGTCATGGAAGGAAAAGCGGTAACATGAGTTCGCACCGATTGAGCATCGTCATCGCGGCCGTCAACGGGGCCGAAACGCTGCGTTCCACGCTCGAGTCGATCGATCGTCTGCCTGAACGGGACCGTATCGAAGTCGTCCTCGTCGAAACGGCCGAAACCGATTGCGCCGGCTTCGCCCGGGAGGCAGCCGGCCCGTTGCGGGTCGTCCGCGGTTCGACGGAAGAAGGCATTCCGCGACTGCGGTACCGTGGCGTAGTGGCTTCGTCGGGCGACTTCGTGGCGATTATCGAGGACCATGTCGACGTCGCCCCGGACTGGGCCAGCGTCATCTTCGAAACGATGGCGGACGCCTCGGTTTCGGCCGTGGGCGGACGTGTCGAGGCCGGCCGTACCGGCTGGGTCGACAGCGGCCTGTTCCTGGCCGATTACGCCCGGTACGTCGGCCCCGTGCCCGAAGGCGACCACGCCGACCTGCCCGGAAACAACATCGCCTATCGGCGTGAAGCCCTGCTTCAGCATGCCCACGCCCTGGCCGAAGGCAAATGGGAGAGCTGGGTGAATGATGCTCTGGCCGCTTCCGGGCACCGGCTGATCTCCACTAACCGAATGGTCGTGAGCCATTGCAAGGGGTTCACTCTGGGCGAATTCCTCAACCTTCGCTGGCATTTCGGCAGGTCCTACGCCGGAATGCGGCTCGACCATCTGAGCCCGGTCAGCCGGATGATCCATTTCGCCGGATCGGCCGCTCTGCCGGCGATCCTGACCCTCAGGGCCACGAAAACACTTGCGTCCCGCCATGTTCCCAAGATCACGCTTCTGAAGAGCTGGCCCCTGATCGCTCTGGTGATGTCCGTGGGGGCGGCAGGGGAGTGCGTCGGATATCTGCTCGGCCCGGGCCGAAGCCTGGAACGTGTGCGATGACCGGGGCCGATTCGCGGCCCGAGTTCGCCCACAGGCTCTCGGTGCTTGTGACGCCCACCAAAAGCGGCGGCAGCCTGAACAGGGTGCTCGGTTCGCTGGCACGTGATCCTTACGACTTTCAGGGAGTCGAGTTGGTGGTCGTCGTGCCTGAAGACAGGCATGACCGGCACCTGGATACCCAGGCGGACAGGCTTCGCACACTGGGGCTGAGCGTCACGGTTCTTTCAGTCGCTTCAGGCGGGGCGGCCGATGTTCCGGCCTGGCGGGCGATGGCGTTCGGGGCGGCCCGGGGAATGGTCCGGATCTTTCTTGAGGACAACGCCACCGTCGAAAAAGGCTGGTGGCAAGCGTGGGACGCAATGGCCGCCCGTAGCGGCTGGACGATCGCGACCGGAACCGTCGTGGCCGACGAATCAGGCCTGAGCCGTGCCGCCATCGGCGTCTTCTTCTGCGAATATGGCCTTTTCGTGCCGAAAAACGGACACGGCAGCCCATTGCCGCTGAAGCGGGTCGCCGGGAATCACTGGGCCGTGCATTGCGGGCGGCTGGGGCTGGCGGCTCCGGAGCCGGAGATCGACGAACATGTGTGGACGCACAGGTTCGTCGCCCAGGGGCAGAAGCCGGAGCGGAACGATCAGGCCGTGGTGCGGTGCCGACGGGAAATCGGCGGGGGCGAGGCGATCGTCGAACGGGCTCGCCAGGGCTTCCGGTTCGGCAGGGACGAATGCCGCAGGGCGCGGGTGCTCCGCAGGCTCAAAATGGTGCATGGCGGCCACGCGATCGTGGTCGTCCAGTTCGTCCGGCTGGCCGGGGTCGTGGCGTTCCGCCGCAGCCATCGCCGGTTACTGGTGCGGTCGCTACCCTGGACGCTTGCCCTGCTCAAGGCCTGGAGCTTCGCGGAATGGGCCGGCTGGTGTTACGGCTCGTTCGAGTCGCTTTTCCATGCGAATCTCAAGAACCGGGCCGAACCTGACGGCGAAGGCCCGAAACGCTCCGGAACGTTTCAGGGCCGCATCGTAAAGGCCCACGAGCCCGCTGCTGCGTTCCTGGCCGGTATTCACGAGAGCCGGCTGCACGTCGATCGCCACTTCCGGATACCTTCCTGAGACCACCCGGGCAGCCCGATTCCAGCCTGCCAGAGTCCGCGTGAAAATGCCCTGAAATGGCGGCGCGCCCAGCATTCGGCAATATCCGGCGGCCCACTTGCGCGGCAGCCAGCCTGCAAAAGGCAGGCCCACATGCGGCTCGGGTGTCAGGCTCATCCGGTTCGGTGTCCGGAAAAGTGCCCGGCCGCCGGGCTCAAGCACTCGGGCCGTTTCGCCGAGCACGGCCTCGGCGTCAGCCACATGCTCGATGACATCGCCGCCGTGGATCGTCCCGAATGCGTTGTCCGTAAACGGCATCGCTTCGCCCTCGCAACACACCAGGCGCATATCGCCCAGGCCTGCTTCGTCGAGCCGCCTGCGGGCCAGAACGAGCCAACGCATGGCGATATCCATCCCGATCAGTTGATCAGACGGCAACTCACGAGCGAAAGCGATCAGGCCGCTGCCGGCACCGCAGCCAATGTCGAGGACCGGAACGGCTGCCGCTGTATCTTGATCCGATCGTTCGAGCGGTGTCGGGCCTTCGAGAATATGCCTCATTTGCCTCTGGACGTCGGCTGGGCCGAGTTCCGGGCAATGCCGCAAGTAATATCTCTCGAGCAGCTCGGCGAAAGTCAGATTACGCGATGCTTCGTTCAGGTCGGCAGCGATTACGGCGTCACGATCGTTGCCGCAGTAAGGGTCGGCCGTCGTCCGTAAATCCGGAATTCCGCACAGGCAGGGATATTCTGCCCCGCAGGTGCAAGACAGGAGAGTCGCATCTCGGCCGGGCCAGTCCAGCGCACTTAGGCACCGCCGGCATATGAGTCTTACGGCTGTCGTGGGCGAGTCCGCCGAGTCCACGTGGGTTTTCTCAGCGCCGCGACTTGACTGCTGAAGGCCCAAGCTCCAGCCAGGCGGAGACGACCCTCCCTACGGCCGCCAGGCTTTCGCCCGAGCATTTGTCGGCTGTGTCTTCGATCGTGTGCCAGTGGGGGTAGTCGAAGTCGATAATGTCGGCCGTCGGAATTCCGGCCTGGTTCAGAGGGATGTGGTCATCGAGCACGGCGGAGCCGATCGTGGCCTGGAAACGCTTCTCGCCCATGACCCGGGCGGTGTCCCAGACGCTGCGAACGACTTGCCCGGCATATTCCAGGCTGTATTGTTCCTGCTCGATCAGCAGGTCCTTGTCGGCGACCATGTCGAGGATCAGGCCGGCTTCGTACGTCCATTTCCGCGACTTCTTGTCGGCCAGATACTTGCGGGCGAAGTGGCGCGAGCCGAGGAAGTAGTCGCCATTCCGGCCATAGACCAGCTCTTCGCCGTCGAACAGGACGAAATCGACGCCCCATTCGGTTTCCATCTTGGGCAGATGGTGCGAAAGCTCCATGAGCAGGGCGACGCCCGAGGCGCCGTCGTTGGCGCCGATGAACCGGCCGCGCCGCTTGTTCAGGTCGGGCTCTTCGTCCGGGAACGGGCGGGTGTCGTAGTGGGCACCGATGACGACCCGCTTGGTCCGTTCCGGCTTCCACGAACCGATCAGGTTCACGAGGTTCTTGCTCTCGCGGCTGACCGGGTCGATCGCCGTGAAGGGCTGTTCGGAGACGGTCAGGCCGTTGGCCTTCCAAAGTTCGGCCACCATGGCACGCTGGCGGGCGTTGGCTTCGGAGCCCGCGGGCCGGGGGCCGATGTCGCAGATCTTCTTCAGATAACCGAGAGCCCTGGCGCCATCGACGGCGGCCGGTTTGAGGGGCCGTGCCGGTTCCTGGGCTTCGGCGGGTCGCATCAGGATACCGTGATTTCCTTGACTTCGGTCGGCCATCATCCAGACGACCGCTCCGGCGGCCACGATGACCCAGGGGAGCGACCGGTGCCGCACGGCGGCGAGAATGTCGGGGCGTTTCGTATTCATGCGACGTGGCGGTCCCGTACAGGTGACTCAATCCATACCCGTCATGCCGGGGTCATTCGGCTCGGAGCAGCGTTCGAAAAGCTGCAGAACCGATTCGAGCGGCAGACCGACGACGTTCGACCAGGTGCCGGTAACGGTGGTGACGATCGGGTCGTCGTCCTGAACGCCGTACGCCCCGGCCTTTCCTTCCCATTGGCCAGATTCAAGATACGCCAGCCGCTCCGTGTCGGTCAATGGACGCATCCGGATCACTGAAGTCTCGACGAACCCGTGCCAGAACCGCCCGCCGGCCCGCATCAGGCACACCCCGGTATGGATCGCGATCTCGCGGCCTTCCTGCAGCCGCAGCATTCGTTCGGCATCGGCCCGGTCGATCGGCTTGTTGAGCGCCAGGCCCTCCAGATCGCCAGCCGTGTCTGCCGCCAGGATCCAGCCGGATCGCTCATGCCGGGCCACATCCCAGGCTTTGTTCCAGGCGAGCTGGGAGACGTAGTGCCGGACGTCCTGATCCGCGGCAGGGGCGGGTTCGACGAAACCCGACGGCTGTACCCGGAACCGTACTCCGGCTTTTTTCAGCAGTTCCGACCTGCGGGGGGAACCGCTGGCGAGAATCAGCGGCTCGGGATGAATCGGAACTGAGACCGGTCGCGAGACAGTCATCGGCAAAATCCTGATCGAGACATGTGCCTTCGGAATCCGGGCCAGTGGTTCGGAGTGCCCGTCAACATTATTATCAGGTCGGGGCTCGCGAAAGCGATCGGCGAAAGTTCCCGTTTTGGGGCGATTGCCTGTTTCGCCATGCCGCTTCGGGTCTTAGAATCGTGGACACTTGCCCGCCTGATTGGCCCGATCGATCATGGATCCAGCGGCGATGCGCCCGTTCACTCGCCTGAGTTGCCCAGACCCTTCGAGCGAACAGCCAACGCCTCCCCATCACGGAACGCACACGCCGATGACCGATTCACTTCTTCCGCTCCACCGGTTCGCGTCAGCCGCTCTGCGCGTCGCGGCGTTTGTCCTGACGATACCGGTCGCCGCGAACGCCCAGGGATATTCGCCGGAAGAGGCCGCGCGGCGGATGAAAGTGCCTGACGGAATCGCCGTGAACGTGTTCGCCTCGGAACCAGACATCCGCCAGCCCGTCGCGGCCTGCTGGGATCACAAGGGGCGTCTCTGGGTTATCGAGTATCTGCAATACCCGGTACCAGAAGGGCTCAAACCGGTCACGGTCGATGTGTACTTGCGGACGGAATACGACAAGGTGCCCGAACCGCCCCCGCGTGGCCCGCGCGGTAAGGACCGGATCAAAATTCTCGAAGACACGGACGGCGACGGCAAGGCCGACAAGGTCACGACCTTTCTGGAAGGGCTGAACCTGGCTTCGGCCATCGCCGTGGGTTATGACGGCGTCTTCATCGGTCAGGCTCCGTATCTTCTTTATTACGCCGACAAGAATCACGACGACCGGCCCGACGGCGACCCGGAAGTGCTGCTCACGGGCTTCGGCCTGCAGGACGCCCACGCCGTCGTCAACAGCCTGGCCTGGGGCCCGGACGGCTGGCTGTATGGCGCTCAGGGGTCGACGGTTACCGCACGCATCCAGGGCAGCGAATTCCAGCAGGGCATCTGGCGGTATCACTATCCCGGCAAGCGTTTCGAGCTGTTCGCGGAAGGGGGCGGCAACACCTGGGGGCTCGACTTCGACCGCACCGGCCAGGCTTTCGGCTCTTCGAACGGGGCCTTCATCACCTTTCACATGACCCAGGGCGGGTATTACTGGAAGGGTTTCTCCAAGCACGGCCCGCTGCATAACCCTTACGCTTACGGTTACTTCGACGCAATCGCCTACGACGGCCCGAAGAAGGGCGGCCACGTTACGCCCGGGGGCATCATCTATCGCGGCAAAGCGCTGCCGCCTGAATACATGAACTCGTTCATCGGCGGAAATCTGCTGTCGAATGCGGTTTACAGGCATGATCTCGAACCTCTCGGGTCAACGTTCAAGGGCAAGTTCGGGACGACCCTGATCGATGCCGACGACCCGTGGTTCCGCCCGATCGATCTGCTGACCGGCCCGGACGATGCCGTATATGTCGTGGACTGGTACGACCGCCGCGCCAGCCACCTCGACCCGCGCGACAACTGGGACAAGACCAACGGCCGGATCTATCGCGTCGCCCTGAAGGGAACGCCGTCGAGTCCGAAGTATGACCTGACCCGCGAATCGATCGACCAGCTGATCGGACGACTGGCCGGCCCCAGCGACTTTTTCGCGAGACAGGCGCGTGAGGAACTGTTGTTCCGGGCCGACGTATCGGCCCGCGAGCCGCTCATGAGCAACGTGCGAAGCCAGGATCTCGACGACGAAACCCGGCTTCGGTCCCTTTGGGCGCTTGGTTCGATGGGCCCGATCGATGCACGATTCGCGATGGATCTTCTGGCCGATCGTTCGCCCGCGATCCGGGAATGGACGATCCGGTTCCTCGGCAACGACCACATTCTCAATCGGGCCCTGGCGGACAAGCTCGAAGAACTGGCTTTCGAAGAGAAGACGCCTGCGGTTCTCCTGCAACTGGCCGCCACTTGCCGCCGCTGGCCGACCGGCATGATGCTGCCGATCCTGGCCAAATTGACCGAACGGGACGACATCCTCAAGGATCCCATGATCCCGCTGACGGTCTGGTGGACGCTTCAGGCCCATTTTCTCGAACATCCGGATATCCTCATGGAGTGGCTGCCCGGTTCGGCAGTGCTGGAAAGGCCGGTCGTGGTTCAGACACTTCTGCCCAGGCTGGCCCGGATGCTCGTGGCCAGGGGCAAAACCGAGGACTGGAACAGGCTCTGGACGATTTACGATCGACTTGGCCCCGATCGGCGGAAGATCGTCGAAACCGAGCTTGAGCAGGGGGCTTCGGCCGCTGCGAAGCTGACCGAGCCCTGGCGAAAGGCGATCGAAACGGCCGCGGGCACGGGCGAACCCGATTCGAGCCTGTTCCGGGCGGCACTCAAATTCGGTCAGCCGGAAGCCGTCCGGCGCACCCGGGCCATGATCGCTGACGAAACTCGCCCGCCGGCCCTGCGGCAGTCGCTTCTGAAATCTCTTGGGGCGTCGGGCGATACGGCGATCGGCCAGGACATCGGCCGGCTCATCGACAACCCGGCGACACCCGCGCCGCTCGTGACCGAAGCTCTGGCTCAGGCCGGTGCGGTGAACGACCCGGCTCTGGCCGGCAAGGTGCTTGCCCGAATGTCAGCCTGGCCGGCCGCGTCGCAGGCACAGGCCGTGAGCCTTCTGGTCAAGCGGCCAGCATGGGCGAAAGCCCTGCTTACGGCGATTGCCGAGGGGAAAGTCGAAAAATCGCGACTGACCGCTCAGGGTGCACAGGCGATCGACTCGCTGGGGGATAAGGAAATCGCCGCGCTTTTGGAAAAGGTCTGGGGGCGGCCGCTGCGGCCGACGAGCGAGGCCCGCGTCCGCCGCATCGCCGAAATTCGTGGCATTCTCCCCGAAGGCGACAAAGGCGTCGCGGCCCGCGGGCGCGCCGTTTTCCTGAAAACCTGCGCGAATTGCCATCAGCTTTTCGGCGACGGTTCGGCACTCGGCCCGGAACTCAACGGTGCCGACCGGGGCAATCTCGACTTCCTGCTGACCTCGCTGGTCGACCCGAGTGCCCAGATCCGGAGCGAATACCAGGCGGTGCAGGTCGCATTGAAGGACGGCCGGGTGCTGCATGGTCTTTTGGCAGACCGTAACGACGCGGGGCTGAGCATCATCGACGCCGAACGGAAAACGACGAAAGTCACGAACGCCGAGATCGAGGAAGTGAAGCTTTCCGAAGTTTCGCTCATGCCCGAAGGGCTTCTCGATCCTCTGAAAGACGACGAAATTCGGGACCTGTTCCGGTATCTCCAAAGCCCGTCGGCACCGCCGCGCTGATCTTCCGTTTTGACCTGCGGTCCGTCGGTGCCCGTACCACACGAAGACTTCGCAGGCCCGGCATGGTCGCTCGATCGTGCCCGGGCCTCATCGTCTGCTCGTCTCCAGCCGAATTGAGAAAGATCGACATAGCCTGCTACGGCACCCCAAAGAACTATCGCCGAAAAGCATCCGAAGAAACTGGCCAGTCATGGGAAAGAACGGGGCCACGCCGGGAATCCGTTTCGTAATTCGCGCTGAAACGTCTGGAGAGCAAGTGATTACGGGTTCGATGCCTATGTGCCGGCCTGCTCCGTTCGTCGCATCGCCGAAGGCTGCGGCATGGCATTCACGTATTACGTTCAGCAGACTCGATCTTCTCGGAAGAGTATGCTGCAGAGAGATCGCCACCAGATTCGGACAGTGGAGTCGGGTTTCGTTTCGCAATCCAATCGTAAGTGATTATCATGCAGTCGCTTATGCGTGATATTGTTTCAGTCCGGTCGAGTTCGGCAGTCGAAATGGATTCCGTTTCGCAAACAGAGCATAACAGTCAGCCGCATCGATGCTTGTGGCTATGAGCATGGGCAGGGGACGTTCTGGTCTTGAACTAGTCCGTGATCCAGGGGCACAGGTTCGAGTTCAAGGCTGAATCGTCCAATTTTACCGGTCGCGCAGATTCGAAGGATTCGAATGACTGGATCGTTGGAAGCGAAGCTCGGGAATCCGAAATTTCTCCGAATGTTCCGATTCGTATCGATCAGGCGGCGGCTTCGCGAAGTATGGTTTCGACCGAATGCGTCATTCCTGCTGCATCCTGGGCTCGCAGGGGGCGGAGTCCATTGTTTCTCTCACGTTCGTGACGGGCTTCGCCACTTGACCGTCGCGGCCCCGCGCGTCTATGTTCTTTAGTATCCGGAAATAGCGAGCCAGACTGTCACCGTGGCGAAAATCGTATGCCGGGCGTGTTTCTCACGTCGGTTTCGGCGGCGGTTTTCGAAGAGTTGTCGAATCACCTCTCGAAGTCAGAACCAACGATGTCCAGCGACACCACCCAGACGAACGAAGACCCGGTGCAAACTCAGGGCGATGCGACTGCGGCGACGGAGAAAAAGCCGCCTGAGCCATGGACGCCCGAGAAGGTCGTCGAATGGAATCGGTACTACAATCTCTATGTCGCTGCCGGGCTTCTGGTTCTGGCGTTCGTGACGAGCCTGAGCCTGTTCGAGGACAGCTCCGTCTGGTCTTCGCTGCGAAGCGGTTCCTACACGCTTTCGCAAGGCTTTCCGGCCACGAAAGATCCGTTTTCGTACACGGCCGAAGGGACTCGCTGGATCAACCTGGGCTGGGCTTACGAAGCCGTTTCGTACGTAGTCTACGGCCTGGGAAGCTCGTTCGCTCCGGCCGAAAAGACTGAACAGTATGGTGCGTCAGCTGTTACGATCCTTCATGCTCTTGTGCGACTCGCCACGTTTTTCGTGCTTCTGGGGATCGGGTCCACGCGGCAGGGGCTGTGGGGCCGTTGCGTTCTGCTGGGCGCGGTGATCTATCTTTCGATCTACGAGCGGATCGGTTCCGGGCTCGTCGGGCCTGAACTTTGGGGCTTGTTGTGTCTGGCCGTTCTGCTGCGGCTGATGTTCCTCGTGACTGACGGCAGGAAGCCGAAGACGGCGTGGGCGATACCGGCTCTGTTCGTGGTCTGGGTGAATTTCGCTCCTTCGGCCGGATTCGGGCTGCTCATCCTGGCCGCATGGCTGGCGGGGCTTTTCGTGGCGGGTGACAAGCTCGATCCGCCGGTCGCGGCGAAGTCGCTGGCCGGCCCGGTCGGGGCATCGTTCCTGGCGTGCCTGATCAACCCCTGGACAATTTTCGGTTTTGGCGCTTCGTTCCGGCTGGCGAATCAGTACACGATGATCCCCGGGAATCCTCTCGGGTCGATCACTTTGCCTGATAACCTCCGGCTCGAATACATGATGCTGCTTGCCCTGCTGGCCGTGATCGGTGCAGTGTCGTTCTGGCTCAATTCGGACCGGTTCCGGCTCGATCGGTTCCTGACTTTCGTTATCGCGGCTCTCGCGTGGGGGCTCTGGTATCGGTTCGCGGGCGAATTCACCATCGTTCTGGCTGTCATCGTCGGTCTGAATCTTGAGGAGTGGTTCACCGATTCGTTCGGTACGGAAGGGCATCTCGGCTGGGAATGGGCGACTTTTTCGATCGGCGGCCGCGGGCTGACGATCCTGGCCCTTTTCGGTCTCGCGGTCGTGCACATCACGGGCTATGGCCTGCCTCTTGCTTCACCGACGTTCGGCCTGGGCTTCGACCCGGACCGGTTCGCGTTCGAATCCGCCGAATTTCTCAAGAAGGCCGAGATCAAGGGGCAAGTCTTCAACTGGAATGCTTCACAAGCCGATGCGGTGCTTTGGAAAGCCTTTCCGGAACGCAAGACCTACTTAGACAGCCGGCGCAACCTTTTCAGCGATACGCTTTTCACCGAGCGGGACAAGCTGCGCGAATCACTGCGTGACGACGACGTCGAGGCCTGGAAGCCGATTCTGGACAAGCACGGAATCTCGGTAGTGATGATCCAGGCGATGAACACTTTCACGGATCGAGAAGCGCCGTTGACACTTTCGCGGCTTTACGCGAGCCCGAACTGGATTCCATTTTACGATGATGGCGTGGTTGCCATGTTCGGCCGATCCGATGCCCCGGCGGCGGATCTGGCCTTTTTCAAGTCGCGAATTCTGGACGCCGACCGGATCGTTTACCGCCAGGACGACCAGTTGCCCGCGTTCGATCGTCCGCCAGCGTTCACCAGTTCGCTGGATCAGGTGATCGCCAGTAAGTCGATGGCCCTGGTTCAGCCGCACGCCCAGGCCGCGCTGAGGTGGCTGATTCCGCCCGGCACGACGACCGACTCGGCCACGCCACGGATTCCGACACCAGCACAGGCGATCGCGGCGATTCGGGAAGCCCGCCGGGCTATCGCCGTAAAGCCTGATCAATCGCAGGGCTATCGGATTCTCGCGGACGCGTACCGGTCGCTGCACCTGCAGGAACTCGCCCTGATGGCGGGCATTGCTCTGACTCCGGAGAACACGCCGCAGATCGTATCGCTGCAGGCTGGGCCGAGTCCGCTGGGATTGAGGTTCCGCCAGCGAGTCGCGGCGCTGCATTTCGCAATCGAAACGTCGCCGCCGAACCCCGCCATCAGCGAAGAGCGGGTGTATCTCGCATCGATGCATGCCGAGATGGCCCAGCTGATGTTGCTGGCGAACTTCGTCGACCTGGCCCGCGACCACCTGCGGGTTTCGCTGGAACTCGACCCTGAAGCCGCGTTGGCGGCGGAAAGGCGTTCGCAGCTTGCCCAGATGAATCAGGCTCTTGAGCAGATGGAAACCGAGATGAGTTCCATGAGCCTCGAGGAGCAGGCCAATCCGATGGTCCGCATCAACCGGGCTTTGGGGCTGGGGATGGTCAATTCGGCTCTGCCCGACCTGCGGGATGCGGAGCGGACCGGCTCGAGCCCGGACGTGATCCTGCCGATCCTGATCGATCTTTACTGCCAGATGGGGATGCCGGATCAGGCGATCGCTTTCGTGAGCAATGTCGGCACGACGGGCATGGAGCCTTCGGCCGGGATCAGCAAGTATCGCCAGGGGCTGGTTTTGGCTCTGCTGGGCGATTATGCCGGCGCGGTGTTCGGCTGGGGCAACGAGTCGATCCCGGTGGCACGACTGGACGAAATGCGGCGGGGCCTGATGGCCGGGCAGCTCTGGTTGTCGGGCGAACTCGGATCGGCGACCCGGACGTTCATGGAATTGCCGGATCAGTTGCGGGCCGTGGCATTTCGGCAGTTCGAGCTTGGGTTGATCCAGCTCGAAAGTGGCTCACCCGCGGCCGCTGCGGATTCGTTGACGAATTCCCTGGCCCGGGAGCCCGATGCGGAATTCGGCCCGATCGCCCGGTACTATCTGGAGAAAATGGGCAAACCTGTGCCTGCCGCGAAAAAGGCTTCAGACGAACCTGCCGCGACCGTTCCGGCGGCTGGCGTATCGGTGCCAGAAGCTCCGGCGGCAGCTGCACCGACCGGCACAGCCAAACCCGCGACGGGCGAGCCGTCGAAGCCCTCGCCCTGATTCGCTTGACCGGACGCCTGTCTTGACCGATAATCAGCCTTATCGGGCGTGGCGAGCGAATTCGGTCTTCCGCCAGTTTCGCGAACGTTCCTCGTCCAGCATTCGAAAGGTGATCATCGAAATGGCCGGCAAGTCGTTGGCGGGCAAACCTCGCAAGGTCGTTCCCAAGATCATGGCCGTCATTCATGCCGACGGCTGTACGGGCTGCGAAGCTTGTGTCGAGGTCTGCCCTGTCGATTGCATCTACAAGGTTCCAGGCGAAGAGTTCTCCAGCGTTCAGGGCTGGTGCGATATCGATCTGGATCGCTGCATCGGCTGCAAGCACTGTGCGCAGGTTTGCCCGTGGGACGCGATCGACATGGTGCCGACACAGGAAGTGGCCCTGCACGTGGCCCTGAAGGGCGGCCCGCCCGAATATGTCGAGAAGCACTGGGACGACCTGGTCGACATGGCCCATCGCAATGCGGAAGTGCTCGTGACCGGCAAAAAGTGAAATCTCGCTTTTTCGCTTGGCGATCGGCACCCTGTCGAATACAACCTAAGAGCAATATGTGACCTTGGTGTGGTCCGTCATATTGATCGCTGCGGATAGACTTTCGGAGCAATTGTCCGATGTTGAGAAAATCATGGCTCGCCGGTCTGGTCCTGCTCGGACTTGCCGGTCAATCCTCGTGGGCTTTTCAAGATGCGTCCGACCCGTTCGTCGCCATTCCTGACTTGTCGAAAGTTCAGGATCAGCCTGCGGAAATCCAGGTTCCCAAAGGGTTGCCCCCGCTGACTCCGAATGCTGTCGTTCCGGCTTCGAACCCGATGACCGTCGGCCGGATCGAACTTGGCAAGCAGCTCTATTTCGACCCTCGCGTCTCGCTGAACGGTACCGTGAGCTGCGCCACCTGCCACAATCCCGAGAAGGGGTGGTCGGATGGTCAGGTGACGACGATCGGCATCGGCGGAGCTGCCAATGGCAGGAACTCTCCGACCGTGATCAATACCGTCTACGGCAGGACGATGTTCTGGGACGGCCGTGCCGGTTCCCTTGAAGCTCAGGCACAGGGCCCCGTGCAGTCGCCGACCGAAATGGGCAATCAGACCCACGCTCAGATCATCGAGCGTCTGCGTCAGATCCCGGGCTACCGCGATCAGTTCATGAAGGTGTTCGGCACCGACGTGAACATGGATGGCTTCGCGAAGGCCATCGCGGCCTTCGAGCGGACGGCTCTCTCCGGCAACTCGAAGTACGACCAATACGTGACCGGCGATTTCAAGGCCCTCAGCGAATCCGCCAAGCGTGGCATGGTTCTGTTCGGCCTGCGTCTCGATATGGAAGACGAATATCAGCCGGAGGATGTGGTCCTGAAGAAGGCGAACTGCACGAGCTGCCATATCGGCACGAACTTCTCGGACGAGCAGTTTCACAATCTTGGTGTCGGTGCGGACAAGAACGGCAAACTGGCTGATCTCGGCCGCTGGGCCGCGGAGCCCGTGGGTGCCAAAAATGTGGCCAGCATCGGAGCATTCAAGACTCCGACCGTGCGTGACGTGACCCGTTCCGGGCCTTACATGCACGATGGCAGCGAAGCTACGCTGGAGGCCGTCGTCGAGCTCTATAACCGTGGCGGCAACGCGAATCCTTACCTCAGTAAGGACATCAAGCCCCTGAACCTGACAGCTCAGGAAAAAGCCGACCTGGTCGAGTTCATGAAAGCTCTGGAAGGTGAAGTGGTTCCCGTGGCGCTGCCCAAGCTGCCGCCCGGCCCTGACGGAACCTCGCCCGACCCGCGTGCTGCCCTGGCCGTTCCGACGGCTGCCAAGGCCGCAGCTTTGCCCACGGCCCACCGGCTGATGTCGTCCGAATGACCCCTGTGCGTACGATCGATGACTGATCGAACGATGTCCATGTCCAACGAGACCGCCGGCCCTGGTTCCGGCGGTCTCGATATTTTCGTTTCTCGAGCCCTTCCGGTCCTGGCCTTTCTCGGGCTTTTTCTGGCCTGTCACGGCTGGGGGCTATCGCCCGGTCATCAATACGGCTTTCGCGATGCCGGTCATTTTTATTACCCCCTGAACCAGCGTGTTCAGATGGAATGGGATGCAGGCCGCTGGCCCCTCTGGGAGCCTGAGGAGAATGGCGGCATGCCCCTTGCGGGCAATCCCACGGCAGCCGTTTTCTATCCGCTGAAGGTCGTATTCTTCCTTCTGCCATATGCCTGGGCCGCAAGAGTTTACATTCTTGTGCACCAGGTGCTTGCATGGTTTGCGATGCGCTGGCTGGCCCGGGAACTGGGTCGTTCGAAGGCTGGTGCCTGGATTGCCGCGACGATCTACGCTTTCGGCGTTCCGGTACTGTATCAGTACTGCAACGTGATCTTTCTCATCGGTGCCGCGTGGATGCCGTTCGGGATGGGGTTCGGCTGGCGCTGGATCGCAGGAAGAAAGTCGAACGACTTGCTTGGTCTGGCAGTCACGATCGCCATGCAGATTCTGGGCGGCGATCCGCAGACTGGCTACCTGACGCTTTTGTGTCTCTTCGGGCTTGCCTTCTGGGAAGGGCTGAGCGATTCGGGCCGGCGCCGGGTCGCCCGGTTCGTGCATCCCGTTTCGCTCGTTTGTATCGGGCTGCTCGTGACCGCCGGGGCGATCGTCTCGTGCCAGTTCCCGATGCCGCCAAGGCAGGTTCGCCTGGATGACCCGGGAATTCTTGAGCGTCTCGTCAACTCTCGCCGGTTCTGGCATGCTCTCGGCTGGGGAACGCTCGGGGTGCTTTTCGCGCGCCACTGGTGGCGCCGCCGGAGCACCGCTACGACACCCAGGACGATGTTCGGCATCGGGGGCGCCATGGCGCTCGCTGCCGGGTTATCGGCCGTGCAGTTGATGCCGGTGATGGAATACAACGCCCTTTCTGTCCGTTCGGCCGCGGAAGGCCCACACGACATCTTCCCGTTCAGCCTTGAGCCATATCGTGTTCTGGAACTCGTCTGGCCCCAGTTTTTCGGTTCGATGACGACGGGAAACCGTTCGTGGCTGACACTGCTGCCGCCCCTTTCGAACCATAAGATCTGGGTTCCCTCCCTTTATCATGGCACCCTGGCACTGCTCCTGACCGTATGCGTTTTCGGGTTGCGGAAGGTGGACGGTCAGACACGCGGCCTTTCGCTGCTGCTCGTGGTAAGTCTCGCCGGATCGATGGGCGAATTCGCCGGTCCGCTGTGGATTCTGCGTCGAATTCCGATCGAATCGGTCCGCAGCCTCGTCGGCCCGCCCGACAACCCGGAACAGGCGGCATTGCGCAAGGACGGTCTGCCCCGCGACGGCGCAGGCAGCCCCTATGGACTGATGTCGGAGGTTTTCCCGGGTTTCAAGACGTTCCGGTATCCTTCGAAGCTGCTCACGTTTACGTCGTTGGCTCTGGGGCTGATGGCCGGTCTGGCATGGGATCGTCGAGAAGAAGAGAAAGTCCGTCGCAGGTTTCGCCGATATGGCCGAATTCTGGCCATTTCCACGCTCGTTCTGGCGATCGCGGCCATCGCCATGCGGAGCGGCTGGCAGGACTGGATGCGTCGTCAGCCGGCCGCGGCGTCTTCGGTCTACGGCCCGTTGATCGCTGAGGAGGCCTGGGCCGAGAGTGTCCTGGGGCTCGTTCAGGCGTTCGTCGTTCTGGTGGCCGGCTTTTTCGTGATGCGTCGCAGCGATTCCGCCCGCTGGGCCGTGCCTGCGATGCTCTTGCTGATGGCCGCCGACCTGGCACTGGCCAATGCAAGATACGTGCGCATGGTTCCGCAGGCACTTTTCGAAGGCAAGCCGAAAATCCTGGCGCTCATCGAAGAGGCTGAAAAGGAATCGCCCACGCCCGGGGGGTTGTACCGGATCCACAGGATGCCGCTCTGGAACCCGCCGGGCTGGTACAACGCCGGTTCGCCGGATCGAGTCCGAGACTTCGTCCGCTGGGAACGTGCGACGATCCAGCCGAAATACGGTATCACCGAAGGTGTGCAATACACGATAACCGAAGGCACAACTGAGCTTTACGACTATTGGTGGTTCTTCGGGCCGTTTTTCCGGCGGTTCACAGAAGACTCGGCACGCGCCTTGAACGGCACACCCGGGGCGGAACTGGCCTATCACCCGCGGCGCGGCTACGACATGTGGAACACACGCTATTTCGTGGTTCCCGGCTGGCCCTCGGACTGGCGCGACGACAAACGAAGTTACGCGTCGTTCATCTATGAGAGCGATCCGCTCTATCCCGATCCTCAGCGACGCAAGGACGAAGCGAACAAGGCGGAAACCGAACGCTGGGCGAAAGAGGAAGATGTGCAGATCTTCCGGAATCGTGCTGCGTTTCCGCGTGCCTGGATCGTGCACGAGATGCGGGTTTATCCGACAGTGCACGGATTGTCGCGCCGGGACAGGGAAGGTGTTATGACCGAAATCCTGTTCCCTTCGGACCCCTTCTGGTTCGATGTGGGCCGCGAGGTGTTCGACCCGAGAAAATTGACCTGGATCGACGCCGCCGATCAGGAACGGGTGCGGCCCTTCATGGCCGGCAGGGCCCGATCCGGCAGTGACGAGAAAGTGGCGATCGACAAGTACGAACCGCAGCGGGTCGAGATGACCGCCACGCTCGAACGGCCAGGGCTGGTGATTCTGGCCGACGTTTTCTATCCCGGCTGGAAATTGACCGTGGACGGCGAAGCCCAGGAGCCTGTGCGAGCCAACCGCATGATGCGCGGGGCCCTGGTGCCTTCAGGCACGCACAAGATCGTTTACGAATACGCCCCATCGACGTTTCGAGTCGGCGGCCGGATCACGTGCGCGTCGATCGTGATCGCCGCGGGGCTTGCGTTCACGGGCTTTTGGCGTGGAAGGAAACGCCTGATTCCGCCAGGAACGGTGTTCCCGGACAACCGCTGATTCGCTTGTGCCCCGGCCCGATGCCTTCTAGAATGATTTCGGACTCAAGCCCGCCAAACTGCTTCGAGGATCGCATCCCATGAAAGTCACGACCATTTCGACACTCGCCCTGATGTTCGTGTGTTCATGGTTAGGCCAGGTTCATGCCCAATCGCCGAACCAGCCGAAAATCGCGCCAGGGCCGAATGAGCCGGACTGGTCCGTGGTGCTCAAAACGCGTTATGGGCTTGATATGTACGCCGATCTGGCCAACCCGGTCGAAACGACGCCCGAAGCGGTCGCCGGGCTGTTCGTGAAGGCTGGCGATGGACCGGTAACGTACGCTCCGGTGATCGCCCTCGGCCTGGAAACCACGAACCGGGGCGGCTGGTATCGCGTCGGCGATGGCCCTTCGCATCCATTGAAAGTCAACACGTGGGTTTACACGTTCAAGAACACGACGGCCGATCTGGAGAATGACCGGAACCTGCCGCCGCCGCTTCAGGCTGGCTCGCTCACGCAATTCGACCCGGGCGATGCTCCTTTCGGAGTCTGGGTTTCGAACGACGGGCTCAACGATGGCGGCGCGTTCACTCAGCCGGCTGTGGTGAAAGCCGTGAACGCCCGGCTGGCGAAGCAGCCCTATAAGGCCATGATCTATCCGCTCAAGGACGCCAGGACGGGCAAAGTTGTGCCGAATGCCTACCTGATCGGATGGGAATATTCGACCAACGACGATTTTCAGGACGTCGTGTGCGAAATCCGAAACGTCCGCCTGGTGAAGTGACCGTCATGAACGAATCGATCGTTCGCAATGGAGTCCGTAAGGCATGAAGCCGCAGCCGAGTCTGAATCCCGCCATTAAAGCCGGTCTGAGTTTCGACGAGCAGATCGTCGTGGGGCCGGAGAATCAGATCGTATTCGCCGATGACCGCATGCCGCCGGTTCTGGCAACTCCGTGGCTGATCGCACATATGGAATATGCCGCGCGTAAGGCGATCGCGCCTTATCTGCAGGCCGACGAGCGAAGCGTGGGCGTGACGGTCGATATCGAGCATCTTGCCCCGGCTCCTGTCGGCGACCGGGTGACATGCCGGGCCAGGGTGATTCTTGTCCGCCCGCCGTTCGTAACGTTCGCCGTGGAAGCTTTCGACGAGATCGAACCTCTGGCACGCGGCGTTCACAAGCGGGCTGTGATTCACGTGGACCGGTTTCGGGCCAGGCTTGAGAAAAAAGCGAAAGCGATCGGCGAGCGCCCCCAAAATTGATACGCTCGGTCGATCGCTTCCGGTGTCGGTTCCGTATCAGACCCGAATCTTTGAGATTCGGATCAGGATCCGACTCATTTCACTTGTCGGACCGGCACCAGGCGGTTGCCGACCCAGCGATAGAACGTGCCTCTCGGCCCGGCTTTCGGTGAGCCCGAGTTCCCGGCGAACATGATGTCATTGCCCTCGGACTTGAGGAATCGCACCTTGCCCGCACGACCGGTGAGGATGTCCTTCTGAGAACCGCCCTGGAGGGTGTTGTGCTTGCCGTACCATCCCTGAAGGATATTTCGGCCGCCGCCGCCTTTCAGGGTATTCGTTCCGCCCATTCCGCCGTTGATGGTGGCGGGGACGGTGATCGACGGATCGATCGCGAACGTGTCGTTGTTCTTCGATCCGAAGAGAACGATCCGCCGGATGTTGGATTCGAACGGCTGCTGCTCGTCGGCGATGCCATTGACGACGACGCGGATCATTCCGTTGCCGATCGAAAGCAGTTCGATGACGTTGTTCGCCCTGCCCGGCGGGGGCGTCACGACCAGGATGTCGTTCTGCAGCCGGACGGCCCGGGTGTTCTGGCCGATGGCATTGATGGTGACGGTCGCCGGAGTGCTCGTCAGCCCGAAGTTGTCGGTCACTGTGTAAGTGAACGAGTCATTGCCGATGTATCCGGCGTTGGCCGTGTAGCGAACCGTTCCGGTCGCCGGATCGAAGTTCGAAAGAGTGCCCTTGGTGGGCTGGGTGCGAATGGTATAGGTCAGCGACGTGGCGTCGGGATTGCCTTGAGTGCCGACGAGCTGAATATCCTGATATTCCTGATAGGGCGTACGATCGATGGAGAGTGGCGACGCCAGGGGAGGAGTTGGAGCGTCGTTCGAGAAATTCAGCGTAATGTTCTGCCGGTCGTAGTTCGACGGGTTGTTCAGGTTGCCCGTGCCGGAGCGGTCGACGCCATCACGGACGCCTACCAGCAGGTTGAGGGCACCCGTAAAACCGGCCTGGGGCGTGATCTGAACCTCGCCCGTGGCCTGATTGATGTTGACCGTGGCGTTCGTGACCGGGATGAATTCCTGTTGTCCGGTGACCGGATTCGTCTGGATCCCGCTCGCGACGACATAGCTGTAGACCGAGCCGGTCTGCACGTTCGAAACTTCCAGGAAGAAGCTGGCGGTCGTGTCGGTCTTATAGCTCGATTGAAGTTCGACGGGTTTGAGGAACGGCCTGTTCACGACGGGGCTGTCGATCATGTTGACCAGGAAGGTCTGAGTGGTCGTGGAGCCGTCGACGAGATCCGTCGCCGTGACCGTGATCGTGGCCGATTGGCCCGTCAGCGCGTTATTCGCATTGAGCAGCAGAACGGCGTTCAGGTTGGAGTCGCTGAGCGTGGCGGAGTTGATCGTCACGTTCGATTTCGGCGTGGTGCCGTTGAGGGCGACCGTCGTCAGTTGATCGACCAGCGACGAACCCTGGACGAGCTGGCCGAAGATCGTGTGCTTGTAGTTGAGAAACTGGGGCTGGCCGGTAGTGACGAAGAACTGGCTGCTGTTCGTGTCCGGGCCGGCGTTGGCCATGGCGAGCTGATACTTCGTGTCGAAGATCAGGGACTGGACGAATTCGTCCTGGAACGGGAAGCCGGGCTTGTTCACTTCACCGGTGCCGTCGCCATTGACCGAGCCGCCCTGAAGGATGTAGCCGTTCAAGTCGGGGAAGCCGTTGGCGATCCGGTGGAAGATCTTGTTGGTGTAGAACCCGTCGTTGACCAGTTCCTTGATGCGAGCGGTGGTGATGGGCGTCAGTTGGTCGAACAACTGATACGTCATCTTCTGGTTGGTGATCTGCGGATCGTTCGCACCGCTGGAGTTGTGCGTGATGTCGAAGGTGAGGAACTGGCCCTGAACGATCGAGGGGGCGATCAGCGGGTTGCTCGAAGTGACGGTGTACGACTGCGGATTCGTACCGCCGTTGATCGTGATCGGCATGCCGGTATTCGCCGGAATGCTGACGTTGGGCAGCGGTCCGATCGTGGCCGGAACGTCGCGCCTTTCAAGACACTGCACCATGTCGTCCATGGTCAGGTGCCGCCTTTTCGTCGTACGCCCGGAATCCTGAGGCTTCGTCCAGATCTTGCGAAATCGTCCGAGCGGGTCCATCGGATCATCCCTCCCTAAAGCACGACTTGAGTACATGCATGCATCCATGCAACTATACCCACCCCGTCAAGTCCTGTCACTTCTTTTTCTTCGACGGGCCGTTCGGGGCGGGTTCGACGGAAATCGGAAAACGGAAAGGCCACGACCGGAACGGTCGTGGCCCTCGTCATATTCGGAACGATCGGAATCTGCCCGGGCGACTTCGAAAAGGCCGGACGGACGATCGTCGAAATCAGGGGGTTTCCTTGTTCAGCATGAACTGGACCTGGGTGACGCCGTCTTCGTCCACGACGGAGTAGCCGCCGCCGTTGGACATGTATTTGGCGAAAACCGAGAAGTCAGGCAGCTTCTTCGGGTCGAAGAGCTGGCCGACGTCCGGCGCGTCGCCACGGCCGGCCTGCTGGGCGGCGGCGTCAAGGGCCTGATCGAGCTGGCCCTGCTTGAGCATTTCGTAGGTGGCTCGAGAGGCTTCTTCGGCGGCCGAGAAGCTGATCGAAGAAGTCGAGGCCGGGAAGTGCTTCGAAACGGCCTTGTAGGCGGGCGAGTCGGCCAGCTTGGACGAACCGCCGCGAAGGACCGATTCCAGCAGGGTGACGTTCGAGGTCACGAACAGCGAATTCTTGGCGATCGCGATCGACAGCTTGCCGGCTTCCACGTTCACGCCACCGGCGGCGGCCAGGTCCGGCTCGATGTCGTAGATCGTCGTGCCCTGGAATTCACGCTTCTTCGGCTGAAGTTCGGCGAGATCGAAGAGCTTTTCGAGGGTCTTGGCGAATCCGTTCGGGTCGTCCAGGGCGACCGCGAAAAGCGTGCGCTGGCTGTCTTCCTTCACCGGCTTGGTGATGTCCGAAATGATCGTGACACGGTTGCCGAGAGGGCCGAAGATGTCCTTCTGAAGGCTCAGAGGGTCGCCGCCGTTGGGGCCGACGAGCTGTTGTTCCAGCACGTTCAGGAAGCCCGGATTGAACATGTTCACGATGTCGTTGATGCCGTTGTAGGCGGAATCGAAGTCCCAGCCCATGGTCTGGTAGCTCACGACGTCGCCGGGCACCCAGGCTTCCGGTTCGAGTTTGGAAGGCTGAAGCTTGAAGACTTTCAGGAGCCCTTCGACCGGCTTCTCGAGGATGATCGAGTTGGTCGTGACCATGTCGAACTCAGGGTCGTTCAGGCTGACCGACGAAGCGATCGCTTTCACGCCACCCAGACCGAGCATGTTGACGATGGTTTCGATCTGCTGGGCGTCGACCTGGGCGTTGTCGGCGTTGGCGGCGGCGGCCTGAATGCCGACCTTGACGATCGAGGGCACGTTGGCGAACAGCTGCAGCTGCGAACCCTTGCGGAACTTCGTCGTCGCTTTGCGGTATTCGGGCACGCTCGCGAGGTTGTCGGCCGCGGCGCCCTTGATGACTGACTTGAGGATATCGACCGTCGAAGCGACGTGGTGAACGGTGCCGGTCTTGGCCACGGCGAAGGTCATTTTGACCGATTCGCCGTCTTCGTCTTTGACTTCGCTTTCGATCTTGCGGATGGTGACGCCCTGGAATTCCTCGTCGGAAACCTTCGAGCCTTTTTCCGTGCCGAAGGCGATCAGCTTGGCCATGGCGTCGGCGAAGGCTTTTTCGTTCGTCCCGGCATCACAGGACGCGTAGTAGCCGGCGGGGATTTTCGGATCGCTCGTCGGAATGATGGCGATGTTCATTTCGCCGGTCGGCAGGTCAAGCAGTTCCTTGAGCGAGAGGCCGGCGGCTTTCTTGACGTCGCTGGAGAACTCCTTGAGGTTCTTCTCGACATCTTCGACGACGTCTTTCAGGGCCGGGTCCTGGATCATCCGGCCGAAGGACGTCTGTTCGAAAGCCTTCCGAAGTGCGGCGGCGTTCACGACTTTGGCGAAGACCAGGGTGTTCTTCGGCAGGGACTCTTCCAGGGAGGCGGCGCGAACCGACATGCTGCCCGTCGCGAAGATCAGCCCAAGCGTCAACGCTTGCCGCAAGAGCCTCTTCGAAGCGATCGTTGCTCTCATTTGTCATCCACTCCTTCAGGTGTTCACGGCGCTTCCGCGGAAGACCGTAATTTCTCTAGTTCCGAATCCGATCAGGACGTCCAAGCGACGAGCGGACCGGCGCGCATGAATCCGCACAGGATTCAGCGGGCGGCGGGCTTGCCCGTCGAACCGGACGCGTCGCGCGGCTTGAGCCGGCGGGGAGCGTCCAGATATCTGTAACCGGCGTTTGGGTTCGTCTTGTCGTAGCCGAACGCGTCGCGGTTCCTCAAAAAATCCTTGACGTAGCGCGTGGGTATCGCGAACCCGAGGTTGTCGCCCGCCGTGGCTTTCATGTTCGTCACGCCGACGACCTCGCCCTTGAGGTTGAACAGCGGTCCGCCGGAATTGCCGGGATTGATGGCGGCATCGGTCTGGATGTACACAAGGCCATCGAAATTGCGGTTCCTGGTGCTGACGATACCCTGGCTGACGCTACGCTCCAGCCCGAGCGGGTTGCCGATCGCGAACACGCCGTCGCCAGCGGAAAGCTCGTCAACCGACAAATGACAAGGTTTATACGTTACATCGCTGCGCTTGGGAAGGCGAATCAGGGCCAAATCCATAAGCGGGTTCATGGCCAGAATTTCGACGTCCTCCACCCGCACCCGCTGCAGGCCGCCGTTGGCGTTCTTGATGTAAAGCGTGGCCGAGATACGGGTTTCACCGGCGATGACGTGATGGTTCGTGATCGCGTGGCCGTCCTCGTTCAGGATGAAGCCAGAGCCTTTGCCGGACGGAGTGTCGATCGAAATGACCCCTTCGCCGAACTGGTCGACGAGTTGCTTGACCGACTGACCCTCGACACCGCCGGTTCGATAGAAACCGCCGATCGTGTCCTCAGCGACTCCGCGAGGTTCTGTCGTCTGTGCCGGGGCGTCAGTACCGGCGGACCGCTTGAGAATTTGATCTTTCGGCAGCCGGATCACATCGTGGCCGAGGTCGAGGAAAAGGGCGTCCGCTTTTTCCGAGAGCAGTTCCCCGACGATACGGCCGCCACCGCGAAGGTCGATCGCAACGCGATCCGCCAGCACCGTTCCGGACGCGAATCCCAGACACATCAACGGAACCGACATGACCGGAATTCGCATGGTTCGTCCTGTTGCGCAAGCGGAACATCGGCAACTTCGGCGGAAGCGGACCATCGCCGGTCCTTCCCCGAAACAGGGGCACCCCGTCATAAGACATCAGTATAGACAACATGTGTTCGGACCGGCAAAGGGGCAACCTCATGAAGAAATGCGAAGATCATTTCGGATTCGCGAATTCGCTTTCGGTTCGTCCGCCGAGCGAATCCCGTAAGGAACAGGCAAGCCAGCGAGATCTCGTGGAATTCGCGGTGGTGTCGCTGTCGGAGTTCACGACCGGTCACACGACGTTGACAATGCGGAAATCTCTCAATCACAATGGTCCCTCAGGTCGAATTCGTTCGAACCGACGACCGAATCGATCCCGGTTTCGACGGCAGTCCTGGTTCGGGCCGTAGCGGCGTTGATCAACGTCGCAGGCCGCGGTTCGTATCGACGCCTCACTTCACCGGATCGTCCGAGAGATCCGTCACAGAGCCCCTCCATGCGATACCTGACGGCCCTGCCAGTTTATAACGAAGAAAAATACCTGGACGAGGTTCTGCCCCGCGTCGTGAAATACGCTGGCGACGTGCTCGTCGTCGACGACGGTTCGACGGACGCGACGCCCGCCATCCTGAGCCGGACAACGGACGTTAGAACCGTCAGGCACCCGAAGAACATGGGCTATGGAGCCGCTCTGGTCACGGCCTTTCAGGAAACGGTTCGCGGCGGTTATGACGCCCTCGTCACGATCGATTGCGACGGTCAGCACGAACCGCAGCTCATCCCCCGGCTGATCGAGGAACTCGGGAATCAATCCGCTGATATCGTCAGCGGCAGCCGGTATATCGACACATACGATCCGAATCAGCCGCCCCCTGAGGATCGCCGCCGGATCAACATGACTGTGCTCAATTGGCTCCGCAACGAACTGAACCTGAACCTGACCGATGCGTTCTGCGGGTTCAAGGCCTATCGGGCTTCGATTCTGGATACGTTCCGGATTCATGACCTTGGTTATGCCATGCCGCTGGAAGTCTGGGTGCAGGCCGCGCGGGCGAACATGCGGATCGTCGAAATGGCCGTGCCGCTGATTTACCTGGACGCCAGCCGTTCCTTCGGTGGTTCGCTCGATGACTCCGAATATCGCCTGAGGCATTACCGGAAGGTGTTCGACGATGCGCTCGCGCGTGACGAACGCGACAGGGCGGGCGGGAAACGCCAGTCATGACATCCCACTCCGCACCACGTGCACCGGCCGAGGATTTCGGCGTGTTCGCGAGTCCCCCCATGGCCGAATGGGGGCAACTGGCACGATCGAATCGCGCTCTGCTGCATGAGTGGGATCTGGCGATCGGGGGGATGCCCCTGGAGACAATGCGGACGCGTGCCCGTGCCGATTTTCTGGCGGCAGCCACTCTCTTCGGCTGTGGGCCGGAGGATTCCGAGGCTCGCTCCGCGGCAGGGGCACTGTGGTTCATGACCGGCCACCAGCCGGAGCTTTATCACCCGGGCGTCTGGGCGAAGAATTTCGCCGTCGCCGCGGTTGCCCAGTCCGTCGGCGGTTTCGGCGGGAATCTGGTCGCGGATACCGACAAGATCAAGTCGAATGCCGTGCGAGTGATCTCCGGCCGAAAGGACTCGCCCCGAATCGTGCCTGTGCCGTTCGACACCGTCGAAGATGGCCGCCCGTTCGAAGCGTGGCAGGTGCAGGACGAACAGGTCTTCCGTGGTTTCGCGTCCTCAGTTCGCACCAGTGGCACGGAATTGTCCGCCGATTCGCTGCTCGACCTTTTCTGGCCGATGGCCTGCGCCGTGGAAGACTCTTCGGGGGCGCGCCGGTTTTCCCTGGCCCGTCACAAGATCGAAACGGACTGGGGCTTCGGGCTGGTCGAATCGCCGATGGGACTCTGGTCGGAAACGCCGGAGGTCATCCGCCTGTTTCTGGCGATCCTTGCTGATCTGCCGCGTTTTCACGTCATTCACGACGACAAGCTGACCTCTTACCGCCGGGAGCGGAAGATACACAGCCGGAATCACCCCGTGGCTGATCTTGTCCAGGCCAGCGGCTGGTGGGAAGCGCCTCTGTGGGTCTGGCGCGATGCCGCGCCGCTGCGTACGAAGCTCTGGTGCCGGCCTTGCCCGGATGGTTCGGGTGTCGAGCTTCGCATCGAGGGCGAATCGACCGTTCTCGGAACTTTGCCGATCGGTCGCGACCGGATCGACGATGACGCGATCGAAATGTGGAAGTCCTGGGCAAGTCGAGGAATCCGAATCCGGCCGAGGGCTCTGGTGACGACGGCCCTGTGCCGGATTCTGCTGACGGACCTGTTCGTGCACGGAATCGGCGGGGCGATTTACGACGTCCTTGGCGATGCCGTGTTCGGCGAGTATTTCGGTGTCCGCATGCCGCGATACGCCGTGCTCACGGCCACGCTTCGGCTCGCGGATTTCCCGGCGGCACATTCGGCCGATGAGCGAGAGCGGCAGATCCGTTCGAAACGCTGGCTGCGATGGCAGGCGGAGAGGATTCGGCCGGAGGATCCCCGGCTTCAGGAGCTATTCGAGCGGAAAAGGCGATGGCTTGAGCACCCTCATGTCGAGCGAACCGACCGGCGGCAGCGGGCCACTCAGTTGCGCAAGATCAATCGGGAAATCGCCATGCTGCTCGACGCCCAGATTCGGGACGCCGAGGCGAAAATCGAGCGGTTGAGCCAGAGCTCGCTGGCGGAAGCGGTTGTCCGCTCGCGAGAGTTCTCGATCGTTCTTCACTCGGCCGACAGGGTCAAGCGTCTGGCCGATAAAATTCGCGAAATGGCCGAATCCGGACGGTCACAGGCGTCAGAGTCTCCCTAAATTCCCCTGCCGGTTTTTGTCAAGATGCGTTTGGTTCTTTTTTTCACGAAATCTTTTGATATAATGAGGTGACCTATCGCGCATAGCCCATGAAAATGAGGGTATACGCGGGGGCTTGACGTCTTCGGCACTACACCAGAGAGGTTCGAACCCATGAAATCGGGCACAGTGACGGAACGACTCGGGACCACGAAACGCATTCCTTCCGCCCAATTTCTCGAAGCCTCCGAAGGTGATCATGACGAAGTCGGCCAGATGCTCGTCAACACGTTGCGAAATCTGGACAAAGAACGATTTCACACTTCGCTGATCGACCCCGATTACCGGCCTGAGCACCGCCTTTTGGCACGTGTCGGTGGTCGCCTTGCCGGTCATGTTCTGATGACACGCCGGCGGATTCGCATCGACTCGGCCGAAATCCCCCTGAGTGGCCTGATCTGGCTCGGCACGGTGCCCGAATTCCGAGGGCAGGGCATTGCCGAGCAGTTGATCCGCCAGACGATCCGGAAGTCGGATGCCGGCGGCGTCTCGCTGATGGGCCTGACGACCCGCTCGCCTGAACATTACGAACGTCTCGGCTGGGTGAAAGTGGGGCAGTCGCGGCCGCTGGCCGTTTCTCCCCGCCATCTGCCCACCGAAGAGACGATGCAGATCGAAGCCGCACGTGGTGGCTGGACGGTCCGTCCCTGGCGGCAGGTCGAACTCAATGACCTGATGCGGATTTACGATCAGCAGATGTCCCGCACGCACGTCGGTTCCGTGCAGCGCACCGAATCGTACTGGCGCTGGATTGTCGGCATGCGGCTGGCGCACGCCGTGTGGGTCGCCTGCCGTGGCGACCACGTCAAGGGCTACGCCTTCGTCAAGGATCACCATGTCCTGGAAATCGGTTCCGACGAAGACTCTCAGGAAGTCTTCAAGATGCTCCTCGGACGGATTCGGGCCGAAAGTCTTGAGCGGGCCTATCCTGAGATCCTGCTTGATGTTCCATCCGATCACCCGGTTCTGTCGCACCTGACGGAATGGCCGACCGACGGGCGTCCCTCCCGAACACTTGGGTCCGATCAGCCGAACTGCCTGATGATGCGTCTCACGAATATCGGCATGTTTTTGAATCAACTGGCTCCGGAACTCGATCGCCGTGTTCGCGCTGCGGGCAATCCCTCCGGCGAGTTGGGCCTGTCGATCGGTTCGCACCGGTGGACACTTCGCTGGGACGAGAATCTGCCGATGACGGTCGAATCGGGCCGCAGCGGCCGCAAATCGATCACTCTGACCGACAAGGCCCTGATTCTGCTCGCCCTTGGGCAGGAATCGATCGAGTCGCTCGTCCTCTCCGGGGCCGCGCATTTCCAGAACGCTTCGGCCGCCGTCGCCTGCGATCTCCTTTTCCCCAAGCGATCGCTCTGGCGCAGCACGATGGACCGGTTCACCTACTGATCTTCTCGACTCTGATCAGTCTCGCCCCAGCCTGCGAAAACAAAAGAAAACCCTGCGATTTCTCGCAGGGTTTTTGCATTAACTCTGGCCGAATGATCGATCCGTCATCGTCATTTGCTTGATTCGAAGACTTCCACCGGTGAGATCACGTGATCGAACACCGCGATTTCGTCGAGCCGGCCTTCCCAGTTTTCCGAATTGTCCGAGCGTCCGCCCAAAAAGATTCTACCTGGATCGCCAGGCAAACCCCGACCGACCACGGTTTCGATTTCCGGCTTCGGACTCCCATTGAGATAGACCCGCATTTTTTCGCCTTCACGGACGATGAGCACATGACTCCACGTCCAGCGGGCGATCGGTGTCTGGCCGGTGACCGGCTCCGACTTACCGTTCCGATAGACAAGGACACCTGGTTTCGTCGCGGTCCCGCCCAGTCCGACATGGTCGCCATGGTCACTGAGCCCGTGACTGACATCCCGTGAGAAGAACCAGCCTGCAGTGGCCCGGCCTTCCACGGGCATCCCGTTCCAGATCCAGAGCGAAACCGAGTAATTCTCGCCCAGATCCGCGATGGACGCATCGATCCGGCCCCCGGCGAAATGGGCCGCACGATTGATTTCGCCCGGTCCGCTGAAGGAATCGGGTTTCGGGCCATCGAGAAAATAGACGACGCCGGGTTCATAAATCGCGTCGCGGTGGTTGCCGGAGCGGTCGAACACGCGGGGCCCTTCCATCTCGTCCAGCCGCCAGTAGGCCAGGGGCTTCGCCTTCCTGATCGCTTCCGCTTCCGGGCCAAGGGGTTGCACGTATCGGGTGCGAGGCTTGCCGGTGACTTTTTCAAGAAGGCTGACGGCCGTTTCGGCGATGACGGGCTCCGCCTTCACCTCAAGCCCCGCGGAACGTGCGGCCCACGTGTTGTAGCCGCCCAGAAGGTGCTGCTCAGGGGGCGGAATGTAGCCGTCGCCGCCATTGGCCAGTTCGATCACCATGGTTTTGGGCAGGGGGCTGCGCAGCTTGATCTTCAGGCCGGTCAGGGCATAGGTTTCGGTCGGTGTGGTGGCGATGGCGAACGAGCCGATCCGCAGAGCCTGCACGACGACTTCGGTCGATTGCCTCTCGTGCAGCAGGATCTGCTCACGGGCGTAGACTTCCTCCGTCGTTTTCGGCAGCCGGTCGCCCATCGTGGCCACGATCCGTTTCGCCCATTCGAGCCGCTGCGCGTCGGGCACGCGGTACTTGAAGGGGATGCGGGCCTCAGCCATCGCCAGATCGGCATTCGCTTCGTAAGTGATGGATTCGTAGGCCTTCAGAGCGATTTCCGCAAGCCCGGCCGTGAATTGTTCCAGCGTCCACTGCGGGGCCTTGTCGGCGGGCACTTTGTAATCCCGCCGCCAGATGTCGCCGCTGCAGCCGTGAGACATGATCGCCACGAATGGTGCCGCCGAATCTCCGGCGCTGGCTGGTCGGATCTTGTTTTGCAGGGTATCGCAATAGAGCCCGAAATAGTCGGAATGGATCGGCGGCGAAGTGCCGAAATAGTGCATGGAAAAATTCGAAAGCAGGGCGATCGGCCGGCCGGCTCGTGAACGTAAGGAGAGCATGGTCAGGGCCGGGTCTTCGGGCCCCGATTCGCCGGTGACGTTGTCCCAGTTCGCCCCGGCGTGCATGTTGGCTCGCAGTGTCGGGTTACCGAAGGGGTCGAGGCCGATGCGGTCGGGGCGGTTAATCCAGCGACGCAGGGCCGTGTATTCCGCGGCGTTCGCCACGGCCCAGCCGACTTCCGCCGGTTCGAGATTCGCCTCGGCCGCCGCGATGGCTTCGACCAGCTTTTCGCGCAGAAAGGGCACGTAGTTCGGGTCGAGATCTGTGCCCAGGCAGCTCATCGAAGCGGGGGCCGTGTGGGTGTGCGTGGCCGAGATCAGGATGCGGTCGGGCTTGATTTTCGACTTTCTCGAGGCCAGCAGCTTGGCTTCGTCCAGCAGCGGCCGGGGCATCATGCAGCTGTCCGCGACGACGATCGCCAGGCGTTCCTTGCCGTCGTCCAGCATGATGGCCCGGGCGTGGATGCGCGTGACGACCTTCGTCGCCGTGGCGGCCGTCATACCGCCATTGATCTGCACCGGGAGCTTCTCGGGCGTGATGTCCACGATCGCGGCCCCGGCTTTGAGTTCGGCGTTCGCGGGAGTCGAAGCTGCGAAGACAAGCAGCGTAAGTATCGTCGTAAGGAATAGATGGCGCGACATGTGGGCAACGCTCCGGTGCGAAGTGTGGCAATGCGGATTCGGCGGAGAATGGGGGCGGGACCGAAGTGGAGATCCGTCGGGATGAGAAGCCTGGCAGTGCTGCGGGATTCTCAAACAGTACCGATCACGCTGACACACGCATCGTAATCCTCGGGCGACTTCTGAACAAGCATTTTGGGAACTATGCGAAATCGCTCGGCGCGTTCCCGGGGAAGCGCTTCGAAACGGCTTCGAGACTTTTCCACAAGAGGAAAGCTTGAACAGCCATAAGGTGACCCAAGTGCAGGTAGGGCGGGCTTGAGCCCGCCAGCCTGGCATTAGGAGAAGGCTTCAGATACCAGGTTTTCCCGCGATGCGAAAGCGGCGGGCTGGAAGCCCGCCCTACTCGCTACTCTCTGAATTTTTATGTCATGCGAGTTTCGCGAGCCACGAGCCAGTGCGGCTCTCCGGGCATGCGGCGATCGTGGCCGGCGGTCCCATGGCGACGAGTTCGCCGCCGGATTCACCCGCTTCCGGGCCGAGGTCGATGACCCAGTCGCTCGACGCGATCAGATCCAGCTGGTGCTCGATCACGACGACGCTGTGGCCCTGTTCCGTCAGTCGCTTGAGAATTCGCGTCAGGTTCGCGACATCGCCGGAATGTAGCCCTGTGGTCGGTTCGTCCAGCAGGAACAGCGTGTGCTGGTTCGAAGGTTTTGCGAGTTCGGCTGCAAGCTTCACCCGTTGTGCCTCGCCGCCCGAAAGGGTCGTGCTCGATTGGCCCAGAGTCAGGTAGCCCAGGCCGACGTCGTGCAGGGCCGTGAGCCCGTCGAGAACACGCGGCACGTTTTCGAACAGGCTCAGGGCTTCGTCGATGCGGGTCATGAGCAATTTGCCGATCGAATAGCCCTTGAACATGATCGCCAGCGTGGCACGGTCGTATCGCAGGCCGCGGCATTCGGGGCACTGCATCCAGGTGTCCGACAAAAACTGCATTTCCAGCTTGAGCTGCCCTTGGCCATCGCACTTCGGGCAGCGGCCCTCGGCCACGTTATAGCTGAACCGGGCCGGGCCGAACCCCCGGAGCTTGGCGTCGCGCGTGCCGGCGTAAACTTTGCGGATCTCGTCGAGAAGGCCGGTGTAGGTCGCGGGCGTGGAGCGTGGCGTACGGCCGATGGGCGACTGATCCACAAGAACCAGCCGCTTGACCGGCTCCGTGCCGACGGCACTTTCGAACCGGCCCGGCCTGGCCATTTTCAGGCCGATCGCCCGGCCCACGGACGGAGCCAATATGTCGTAAACCAGGGTGCTTTTCCCGGAGCCGGAGACACCGGTGACGGCCGTCATTTTTCCGAGCGGGAGGCGGATATCGATCTTTTTGAGGTTGTTCTCGGCAGCGCCATTGAGCGTCAGCCATTCACGGTGGGTGGATGGCGACCAGCCGGAGCCGTCCGCAAGCAGGGCGGGGGGCTTGCTCAGGGCTTTCGCCGTGGGGGAATCGGGCCAGGCATGGGCGTCTTCAGGGCGGCCGCAGCCGACGATCGAGCCGCCGTCCGGGCCTGCGCCGGGGCCGACTTCGATGAGCCAGTCGGCGCTTCGGATCATCGCTTCGTCGTGCTCGACCACTAGTACCGAATTGCCCAGATTTCGCAACTCGATCAGCGTTTCGATCAGCTTTTCGGTGTCGCGCGGGTGCAGCCCGGCGGTCGGTTCGTCGAGGACGTATGCGATGCCGATCAAGCCTGAGCCCACCTGGGCCGCCAGGCGTACCCGTTGTAGTTCGCCGCCGCTCAGGGTTTCGGCCGAACGGTCGAGCGTAAGATACGTAAGGCCGACATGGTTGAGAAACTTCAGCCGGGATGCGATTTCCCGGGCCACGGGGCCGCCGATGGCCTGGCGTTCGCCTTCGAATCGCAGTGCTTCGAAAAACGACTCGGTACGATTCAGGGGCCAGCCGACAATCTCCTCGATCGGCGCGTCGCCCAGCCGCACGGCGCGGCTTTCGGGCTTGAGCCTCGCCCCTTCGCAAGTCTTGCAAATATTGCGAGTTCGATAAGCCGCGATGGCCTGCCGCTGTTTTTCGCTGCGGGCTGATTCGAGCTGTCCGGCGAGAATCGCCTCAATCCCGGCGAATTTCGCCCGGCCTGATTTCTTGTCGACTTTCTCGCCTTCGAGGAACTTCTGGCGGATATCGGCAGGCCACTCGGCATAGGCTACGCGATCCGAAACGCCGTGGGACTTCAGCCAGGCGCGGATCGCGTCCCAGGGCGGGTCGAGCCGGTCCATCAGGGCCGAATCGGTCCAGACAGCGACGAGCCCCTTGCCGAGCGAAAGCGAATGGTCCGGCAAAACGAGTTCCGGGTCGAACCGTTCGCGGTAGCCCAGGCCATCGCAGTCCGGGCAGGCACCGTAGCGGGAATTGAAGCTGAACGAGCGGGGTTCCAGCTCCGGCAGGCTCAGGCCGCAGCCCGGGCACGAGGCCTTCGTGGAAAGGAGGGTGTCGGACCATTCGCCGTCTTTTTCGATGCTGAGGATGACGACACCCTCGCCGAGTTTGAGGGCCGTCTTGAGGCTCTCGCCCAGCCGCGCGGCGATGCCTTCTCGCACGACGAGCCGGTCCACGACGGCCTCGATCGTATGAAGTGTGTTGCGGTCAAGGGCCGGTGGCGGGTCGATTTCGACCATCGTGCCGTCCACCCGGGCGCGGATCAGCCCCGCCTTGCGGAGCGATTCGAACACATCCTTATGATAGCCCTTGCGGCCTTTGACCATAGGGGCCAGCAGGATCACACGCGTGGCTTCCGGCAGCCCCAGAACGTTCCCGGCGATCCGGTCCTCGGACTGTGTCTGCACGGCGACCTGGCACTTCGGGCAAAAAGGAGTGCCTTCCTTCGAGAAAAGGAGTCGAAGGTAGTCGTAGATCTCGGTGATCGTGCCGACGGTCGACCGGGGGCTGAAGCTGCCGATCTTCTGGTCGATCGCGACGGTCGGCGGCAGGCCTTCGATGATGTCGACATCCGGCTTGTCGAGCTGTTCCAGGTAGGTACGGGCGTAAGTGGAAAGCGTTTCCAGAAATCGCCGCTGGCCCTCGGCGTAAACGGTATCGAAAAGCAGGCTGCTTTTGCCTGAGCCGGAAACGCCGCTGAAGACCACGAGCCGGTCGCGGGGAATGGAAACGTCGACGTTCTTGAGGTTGTGCGTTCGCGCGCCGACGACACGGATGAAATCGTCCGGAGCGGTAATCGTCGCGGAGTCGATCGAACTGCCGGTCAGCCTGGCGACCGCGTCGGGCTCTCGTTTCGGAGAAGTCTTGTCCGCCCGTTTTCGGGCCATCGGTCGATCCTTCGCGGCTAGCGGGCGATTTTGCCGTGTGAGCCTGAGAATAATCGGACGCCCGTCGCGGTTTCAAGCCTGAGCGGAAGGGGGATTATGTGCATATCCTTTTGGTTTGCAGGGAGATAGGTCTTCGTTTCGAAAATCGATGGCGGGGCGTGAATATTTTTCGGGGCGGGGCGAATAACTCCTTAGAAGGCTCCGGCGGCAAAAAAGAGACGACCGGAATCGACGATCGAACGAAAGTCAGTGAGCGATTGAGGAGGACCTTGAGATGATTCTGACCATGATCAAGAAGGCTGTGGTGTTCGGGTTTCTCGGATCGGCCCTGATGGTGGGGCTTTTCGGTACGCCGGCCGGCAGCTATGTCCGCACGGCGGCCTTCAAAGTTCGCACCGCGGCCAAGGATTCCGTGCCGGTTCAGTTCGAAATCGATCGTGCCAAGCGCGAGATCGAATCGCTGACCCCTGCGATTCGTCAGCACATCGAGCAAATGGCTCGTGCTGAGCAGGATGCCCGAACGCTGGAGGACGAAATCGCCGAAACGACGGCCAATCTGGAAAAGCAGAAAGCGACGATGGTCGCTCTGCGGACGCAGCTCGGCAACCCCGGCGTGACGAAGACCGGCGGCCAGGATAACTCGCGGCTGATTCAGGAATCGCTGCGGAATCGCCTGGATACGTACAACCGGTGCGAACGGATTCTGGAAGAGAAGAAGGCCACGCTGACCAGCCGCCAGAAGGTGGTGGAATCGGCCCGTGAGCACCTGACGGCGATTGCCACGCAAAAGAAGGCCCTGGAATCGAAGCTCGAAGAGATTCAGGCCCGGCTGGCGGCGATCGAAGCCTCCAACGCTCGCAGCAAGTATCACTTCGACGGTTCGGCCCTGGCCCGTGCCAAGCAGAGCGTCTCGGAGCTGGATCGCCGCCTGAACGTGATCACCCGGGTTTCGGAAGTCGAAGGCCGGATGGCCGAAGACGGCACCCTTGGGCCCAAGGCTGAAGCCGTGGGCGATGTCACGAAGGAGTTCGACGCCAAGTTCGCTCCTGAGCAGTCCGAGTCGAAAGTCGCCGCTTCCGTCAAGCTTTGACACGAACGCAGCGATGAGTACGGCTGTGCGACACGATCGATAATCTTCGCCGAGCCCTTGCGATCCGCCTGATGAAGGCATCGACAAGGGCTCGACGCTTATGTGCCGTATCAGTGGCGAAACATGTGTCCGTTTGGGACAATGACCGAACATCGAACGAGTTGCGATCTGGACGAGGTGGCGCTATGGTCTGGGCATGGCTGGAACGTAATCGCAACCTGCTGCGCTGGAAGAAGTCAGGGGGCGTCGAATCCCTGGAAACCTCCTTCGTGCCGCATGCCGAATGGTCCCAGTGGCTGGCGGTCGGGCAATGGGATCGTGCGGCGGTCCTGTTGGAACAACTTCGCGAGAAGCCTTCGGACTCCACGATGAAGTTGCTGCTGCCCGATTGGGAGCGCAGGTTGACGGACGCCTTTCTGGCCGCTGGCTGGGCGGATTTGAACCGTACGACGGCTCTGCGATGGCTGCGGCGGGTGGACCGGTTTCCGGACCGGGGGTTGCACGACGCTCGGCTTGAGACGTTTCGCGAGGCTGCGGACCGATTATGGGAACTTGAACGTGCCTGTGTCGCAGGCGACTTTCGCGAAGCCATCAGCCACTTGGACCGTGCCCGCCAGTTGATCGCTGAAGCAGGGCAGGACGATCGGGCCCTGGCCAGGATGCGCGAACGGATCGCCGAAGATCACGAAACGCTCCTGCAATGCACTGTCGCCATGCGAATTCTGGAGGACGACGGCCGTTACGAAGAATCGCTGGCCGTGGCCCGGCGGATTCTCGCGATCGCGCCCAGGCACAAAGGCGCGCAGGCTCTGGCGAAACGTCTGGGCAATTTGGCGCCTTCGTTGATCCGGGCCGATTTCAGCGGCCTGGTGACCGAAATTCCGCGCGGGGCCGACGACCTGGCTCCGCTCATCGAAGCCCAGGCTGCGGCACCGGAGACTCCAGCCGCATCGGGCACGACGCCGGCTCGCATCGAAATCGGTCAGATATCGCTCGACAGGGCCGATACGTGGCTCGTGTGCCAGGAGGATACGATCGTCGTCGCGACTGCCGACGACGCTCGTTTCGCTGACCTTTTCGGTTCGGCCGATAGTTCCGGCTTCCGGCTCCAGCGGGATTCCGAAGGGTGCTGGATGTTCACGAGCGATTCCGGCGTTGTCGTCGACGGCAAACCGCAGCGCAGCGGCTGCCTGTTTCATGGCAATCTGCTGCGATTGCATGAAAAAGGCACGGAATTCCGATTCGTGCAGCCACGGATGGAGACAGGCACGGCCCGGCTGGAGAGAACCGGTCGACCATCTTCGAAAGGTGTCCGGGGGCTCGTTCTTCTGGGCGAGATGCTCCAGATCGGCGGCCCGGATGCGGAAGTGCCGCACAAGGAAATCACCGAACCATTGATACTTGCCAGGTCCGCTGATGGGTGGGCCGTAAAGCGACGGAAATCGTGGACGCTCGAAGGCCAGGAGATCGCGGGCGATGCGAGTCTCAAGCCACCGTGCAGAATGCGCGTGGGAGCCGTCGGAATATTCTGGGAATGCTGACGGTTCCTTTTTCGGGAATTTCGTAGATCGGGTACAATCGTTAGTCAATAAGGCGGATTCTCGAACGAATGACCCTGCGACGCGGCAACTCGTGAGAACCGATCCCATGGACATGAACAAAACGATCAATATCGATGACTCCTACGGGCCGGCGGCCCCGGGGCGTTACTACTACCAGGCGGGCGATCAGCCACTGGAAGGCGTGACGATCAAGCGAGCCATCGGACGTGGCGGTTTCGGCGAGGTTTATTTCGCCGTGACCGACGCCGGCAAGCGGATCGCGCTGAAGCACATCACTCGCGCGGTCGAAGTCGAACGCCGCGGCGCGGCTCACTGCATCAACCTGAAAAGCCCGAATCTCGTCGGCCTGTACGACATCAAGACGAACGCCGAAGGGGCTTCTTTCGTCCTGATGGAATACGTCTCCGGGCCAAGTCTCAAAGAAGTCATCGAACGGCACCCGGCCGGGCTTCCTGACGCTGAGATCCGTTCGCACCTTGCCGGTCTTGTCTCGGGCGTTGCGGAACTTCACGCCGCCGGGATCGTGCACCGGGATCTCAAACCCGCGAATATCTTCGTCGAGGAAGGGCTCGTCAAGGTCGGCGATTACGGCCTTTCCAAGACGATCACCGAAGTCGACCGCGACCATTCGGTGAGCGTGGGCACCTGCCACTATATGGCCCCCGAGATCCGGACCGGCCGTTACGACAAGCCGGTCGACATCTACGCCATCGGCGTGATCCTGTTCGAGATGATCACGGGCAAGCCGCCGTTTCATGGTCAGACGGCCGCCGAAGTGCTGATGCGGCACCAGTTCGACCGGCCGGATCTGGCGTCGATTCCGCAGCGGTATCGCCCGATCGTCGAGAAATGTCTGGATAAGGACCCCTCGAAGCGCCCGCATGACGTGCGGGAGATTCTTCAGGGTGTCGAGAAGTCCATGTCGGCTTCCGGCCTCTGGGGCGACATCCGTACGAATCTGGAGCGGGTCGCCAGCCCCTGGCTGAAAGATTCGGCCAGGCCGGCGGCCGGCACGAATTCCGCGACGACTCAGCCCGTGGAAGACGTCCAGCCGAAGCCATTCGTGACCGTGAATCCCGATTCCTGGACGAACCGGTTCGGCGTTCTGGTCCGTGGCCCTCAGGCAGAACGCCTGCGAAAAAACAGCGGTCAGCGGCCAGAAGCCAAACCGGCCGGTCTGAGAGGCCGGTTCGCCAGGGCCAGGTTTTCGGCGAACGAGGTCGTCATCGAAGCGCCCCCGTGGCCGGAAGACCATGAGCGGAACCGCTCGCTGCTTCGTGCCGTCGCCTGGACGATCGTTTGCAGCTGGCTTCTGGCATCGCCGGAAGGCTTCATGGTCGGCGTGAACATGAGCGACGCCCCGAACCGGGTGGCCTATGTCGCCGTGACTTCGAGCCTGCTGACGAGCCTCATGCTGTGGCTTCAGAACTCATGGGAAAACTGGAAAGTGACGACGGGTCGCAAACGTGCCGTCGGGTTCGTTTCCGGTGCCGCTCTGGGGGTCGTCGCTTCGGTGCTGGCTGACTGGCTGGGGATCGACAAGCGGCCCAGGGCCATGGATCAGCCGCTTCCGGCGCTCGGCACAGCGTTCGCACAGGTACTGCAATCGGGGCAATGGTTGCAGTATGCCCTGATGGGCGGCCTGGTCATGAGCGTTCCTCGCTGGTGGCGCATGGTCGAACGCGACCGTCCGACACGCTGGAGCTTCGGCAATCTTCTGAAATGGGGTTTCGCCTGCCTGTTCGTCAGCGGCATCGCCACGGAAGAATTTCCGCTCGCACTTGCGGTCTTCGCCGTGACCGGCGTCGTGGCCCAGTTCGTCGGCCCGTGGGACAAGGAATTGGCGGATTACGCCCAACTGCGGCAGCTGGCCAAGCGCCGGTTCTTCTGATCGACTGGAGAATTCGCCATGAAAGACCGCGACAAGAACAAAAAAGACGACAAGAACGCCAACGGCTGGGTCTGGATCGGTCTGCTCATCGCATTCCTGGCCGTCATCGACAACGACAACGGCCGGAACCGCAGCCGCGAAAAGAAGAAAGAAACGCCCGCGCCGGTCATGGTCGACCGCATCGTTTCCTCCCGTGAGCCTTTCGTGTTCGAAGGCTCGCCGGTGATGATCGATACGGAAGAACTCGCACGGCTCTCCGGTAAGGAAGGTCAAGCGGTCGTCAGCCGTGGCGGATCGCGTGTGATCGTCGCGGATGAAGACGGCAGCGTCATTACGGAAAACATGCGGGGGGGAAGTTCGGAGAATTCGAAGCCCGAATCCAGGTTGTCGGGCCGGCCGATCGAGCGTCACGTGGTCGTCGTGAATGACGCCAGGGGCAAGTCGATCAGCGAAGCCGTGAGTGCCGGCGTGACGGCCCAGGCGGACGATCGCATGAAGGAACTCGAAGCCAAGCTCTCGGAAGCTGGCGAGAAGCTCCGTGCGGCCGCGGAACGAGCCGGTGCGAAAGTGACTGAGAAGTCCCGCAACGCGATCGTCTCACGCATTCTGGGTCACGCATCGAACGGTCTTCCTTCCGTTCCGGGAGTGCCCCCTGTGCCGCCGGTGCCGCCTGTTCCGCCCGCTGCGAACGATCCTGCACACAGTCAACAGAATGCGAAGGTGGCCGAATCACGGGTTCACGTCCAGAGCGGCCCGTGCGCGACACGTGAAAAGTCCATCCGTGAGGCTCGCGCCAATCTCGAAAAGATCGTCTCGGCCCGCCTTTCGGCATATGGGCTTTCGAACGGCGAATATCTCGAAAAGGCAATCGAGCGGCTGAATCCGAAATTCGAAGTCGAAGAGAGCTTTCGTGAGGTCGCCGGAGAACGCTATCCTCTTTATGTGGCATCTGCCGATGTCGATATGGGCAAGAACTTCGAACGTCAGGCACTGGAACTCGTCAACCAGCAGACGGCTCATCACCGGTTCGCTGGCCTGATGGGGCTCTCCTTCGGCCTGGTGGCCCTTCTCATCGGCGTCGATCGCCTGGTTCTCGGGCGATCACGTCCCGAGGCACCTGCCACCGACACGAGACTTGTTTGAACGGCAGGGCACCGTTTCCGTTGCGAAAGCGTTCTTCCTGATGGCCATCTCACAATCCGACCTTCTGCTGATTCGTCAAATCCGTTCCGGTGATTCGGACGCCTGGCGCACGATCGTTCAGAAATACCAGGGGCGGCTCATGGCTTTCGTGGCCGCCCGGATTCGAGACCGGGCTACCTGCGAGGATCTCGTTCAGGAAACGTTCGTCGGCTTCATGCTGAGTCTGCCGAATTTCCAGGAAGATCAGGATCTCGAAGCCTATCTTTTCACGATCGCTTCCCATAAGCTGATCGATCAGTTCCGCCGCATGGGCCGGAATCGTACGGAACAGATGGCCTCATCCGACTCCGGCGGCGATGCCTGGAACGACCTGCCCGACGACATGCGGCAGGTCTCCAGCCTTCTGCACAGCCAGGAACGCCGCGAAGCCGAGCACGAATGGCTCAAGCGCACTCTTGGCGAAATGATCGGCGAATGGCTCGGCAAGGGCGACTTTCAGCGCGTCCGCTGCCTTGAGCTGATCTTCGTCAAGAACTGGGCGAACAAGGAAATCGCGAAAACCCTGGGCATGACCGAAACGGCCGTCGCCGGGCTCAAGTTCCAGGCCCTGGCCCGTCTCAAGAACAAGGCCCTCAGCCGCTCCGCGTTTCCCGGCGCGTAATGCCCCGGGTTTGCGAACCTTTCGGAACGAACCATGACAGAACTTGGCGACGAGCAGTGGCTCGGGCTTTATCTCGAAGAGGCCCTCGACCCCCAGCGCATGGCCTGGATCGAAAAACGGCTGCGTGAGGAACCTGCCCTGAACAGGCTCCTCGAAAGGCTGCGCCGCGAGCCCTCGCCTTCCGCCGTACACAGTATCGGTATGGCCTGGGTCGCGGGACGTCTCACTTGCCCGACACGCACGCAGTGGTCGAAGTACCTTGCCGGATTGCTCGACACCGAACTGTCGAGTTATCTTAAGTTCCACCTCGAACTCATCGAATGCCCCTTCTGCCGGGCGAATGTCAGCGATCTGCAAAAACGGGGGGCATCCACCGCGGATGCCGCCGAACTGGCCGACCGCTCGGCCCGGGCCGCAGGCTGGTCACGCCCGAACGAAAGATAACGAATCGCCTGGGAGAATTCCGCCGATGCACCGGATCGATCGCCGCACCCTGCTGAAATCGTCCGCCGTGGCTGCTGTCGCCGCATGGAATCCGCTGTCGTCGGCCGCCGAATCGCAGGATCATCCGCCGATCGTCGATACCCATCAGCACCTCTGGGATCGTTCCCGCTTCCGGCTGGCCTGGATCAGCCCCGGCTCTGTGCTCGACCGTAATTTCCTGCTTGAGGATTACGACAAGGCCACCGCTGGCCTGGGCGTCGCCGCCGCCGTTTACATGGAAGTAGACGTCGTGCCGGAACAGCAGACAGACGAAGCGAAATTCGTCTCATCCCTCGCCGCTTCGGGCAAGGGGCTGACGAAAGCCGCCGTGATCTCCGGCCGCCCGGCTTCGGCGGGGTTCGGAAAATACCTCGACCAGTTCCGCGACGATCAGCATATCAAGGGGCTTCGCCAGGTTCTGCACGCTTCGACGACTCCCGCCGGCTATTGCCTGTCCGAAGACTTCGTGCGTGGCATTCGTGAGCTGGGCCGCCGGGGCCTGAGCTTCGACCTGTGCATGCGATCGCCCGAACTCGCTGACGGCGTGAAGCTTGTGGAAAAGTGCCCTGAGACGAAATTCATCCTCGACCACTGCGGCAATCCGAACGTGCGTGAGCGGCCCTCGAAGCAGTGGATGGACGACATCCGCAAACTGGCGGCGCTGCCGAACGTCACCGGGAAAATCTCGGGCGTTATCGCCGGAATCGATCCCGGCAAGCCGGTCAAGGACCAGCTCGCCCCGTTCGTAAACCACATCTGGGATTCGTTCGGGCCGGATCGTGTCGTGTTCGGCGGCGACTGGCCCGTGTGCCTGCTGGGTGGCACCTATGCGACCTGGGTGACGACCTTGCGCGAGATCGCCGCGCCAAGATCGGCGGAAGACAGGCGCAAGCTCTTTCACGACAATGCCGTGAAGGTCTATCGCCTGCAGCAGGGCTGACTTCAGGATGACGGTTTTGCGGAAATCAGAAGAGCGATTCTTCTGACTCGAAGAGCCTGCTCACCGATTCGCGGCGGTGGATCGACAGGATCGCCTTTGCGAACAGGCTCGCGACGCTGATCACGCGGCAGTTGCGCGGCAGATTTTCCTGGGCGTGGAAGATCGTGTCGGTGACGACGATCTCCTTGATCGGGCTCGCGGCGATCTTGGCCGCCGCGTTCTGAGAGAATACGGCATGCGAAACGCATGAGTAGACGTCGTTGGCGCCTCTCAATTTGCAGGCTTTGGCCATTTCGATGAGCGTCCCGCCCGAGATCGTAAAGTCGTCCACGATAAGCACGTTGCGGCCGTCCACGTCGCCGATGATATCGAGCAACTCGGCGTTTTCGGTGTGATCGGTGCGGGTCTTGTTGCCGATGACGACCGGGCAGCGGAACATCTCGGCGTATCGATACGCCTGCTTGCCGAAGCCGACGTCTGGCGAAGCGACGACCAGGTTCGGAATGTTCCGGCGCTTGAATTCGTCGACCAGCACCGGCATGGCATACAGATGATCGACGGGAACCTTGAAAAATCCCTGGATCTGCGGGCTGTGCAGGTCCATCGTGAGCACGCGGTCCGCCCCGGCGGCCTCGACCATGTCAGCGACGACGCGGGCCCGGATCGAAACCCGGGGTTCGTCCTTCTTGTCGCCTTTGGCATAGCTGAAGTAGGGGATGACGGCGGTGACCTGCGAGGCGCTGGCCCGCTTGAGGGCGTCGATCCAGAAGCAGAGTTCGACGAGGTTGTCGTTGACCGGTTTGTCCGTGCCCTGAACGATGAAAACGTCGCGTCCCCGCACGTTTTCGAGAACGCGGACGAAAATGTTGCCTTCGCTGAAGATCTTGGTTTCGCTGCGGGCCAGCGGCACGCCGATCTTGCGGCAGATGGCGTCGGCCAGCCTGTGACTGCCGCTGCCGGCGAAGATCTTCAGCTCGCCGTACGGATCCGATTCTTTCGCGGAACAGATCAGTGATTGGTCCATGTGCTTCCGTCGCGTCTCGTTCGGGGGAGATCGATGCCTTCGACCGCTTCAAGATACCTGAAATGGACGCCGGAGGTCATCAGGCCGAATCGCGAATACGAAGAATTCATGAACCCCGATGTCCGAATTGTGCAACTGCGAAATGTGGTTCAGGCTCATCCCGGATTTTTCGGAAAAGTTGAACATTGCACTCTTGACACGCATTTCGGGCTCTAGGACGATTCAATGGAAAGTTGTCGAATCTGGCGAGGAGTCGCCTTCTTCGACCGCTTTCGTCATAACTGGCCGATGGGATCGACATGTTTTACCCTGATCGATCCGGCCCCTGATGCGTTTCGCAGAATCGCATCCGAAGACGTCTTAGCGAGTGATCGCAAAATCGGACATTTCGATCGAGTCGTCACCCGTTGCGGTGCCGTTGGACTTGTTTTCGTCTCCCACGAAGAGGGGGTATATATGCGCCTGCGCTTATCGTCCGTTCATTCGATGGCCTGCCTGATCGTTGTGATCGCCGGTTGCGGCGGGGGCGACGGTCTGGACAGGCAGCCGGTTTCCGGAACCGTGACGTTCGACGGAGCACCGCTGAAAGAAGGGCAAATCCAGTTCTTCCCCGCCGCCAACGCCAAGGACGCGATCGCGACGGGGGCCACAATCACTGGCGGATCGTATTCGATCCCGCGCGATATCGGACCGATTCCCGGGACCTATTCCGTTCAAATCACGGCCTCCGGGGGCGAACAGGCCCCGCCGGAAGGGTCCGATGGTATGCCCGGCACGGGCCCGAAACACGACAAGGAATTGCTTCCGGCGAAATACAACGCCAAAACCACTCTGACCGCCGAAGTCAAAGCCGGCGCGACCAACACCATTGACTTTCCCCTGACTTCCAAGTGAATCGCCGGGCCTTAATGCCCGGTCTGGTTCTCGAATCGAACTTCGCCGGTGCCGTTTCTCCGGTACGGCCGCTCTTCGGGCTCCATCGTTTCGCGACCGATCCGCACTCTATCGATGGGAGATTCTCCAACATGACTCACCGCCGTCACGCATTCACGCTGATCGAACTGCTCGTCGTCATCGCTATCATCGCCGTCCTGATCTCACTGCTTCTGCCGGCTGTTCAGTCGGCCCGCGAAGCCGCCCGCCGCGCCCAGTGCGTCAACAATCTCAAGCAGCTTGCGCTGGCATGCCATAACTATGCGGACGCCAATTCCGTCTTCCCTCCCGGCCACCGCACAGCCGTATTCGGGACGTTTCAGACCTTCGTTCTGCCCTATCTTGAGCAGACGGCACTTTCGAACAGCTATAACCACTACGGCCGCTATTGGGCCCCCGGAACGACTTCCGGCGGCGGAAACGGACCGGCTAACGGCATCCGCTACGGCAGCGTCTTCAACCTGACCGTGACCCGGTCGCTGGTCAATTCGCTGCTATGCCCGTCGGATGACCAGAAGCCTTCGAACACATCCCTTTATAACGGTGTCACCTGGCACAATTACACCGTCAATTTCGGTCAGGGCGACATTTATCAGGATCTCGGCACCGTCCCTGGCGGCTATGCCGTCGGCCGATACACGAACGCCCCCTGGGCGGGTGCTCCGTTCTCCGACTCGGACAAATCCCAGAGCTTCTACCCGTCACGTGGCATGTGCTACGGCTTCGGCAACCTCACAGACGGTACTTCGAACACGCTGCTGGCAGGTGAAGTGATCAAAGGGCAGGGGCGAGATCTGCGTGGTTTCACCTGGTGGGGCGATGCCGTGAGCAGCAGCGCTTATCTGGCGCCCAATTCGCCGCTGCCCGACGTTCAGAATTCGGCCGGCTACTGCGATCTCACGGTCAAAAATCCGCCCTGTATGGCCGCCACAACGGCTTTTCCGCCCACCTACGCCTGGCGGTCGAAGCATCCCGGCGGCGTGAACATGGCGTTCTGCGACGGTTCGGTGAAATTCATCAAGAATACGATCAACATCTTCACCTGGAGGGCCCTGGGCACGGCCAACGGCGGCGAGGTTATCTCCGCCGACGCGTATTGATTCGTCCGATGTCAAACGAATTCCGCGGGATCGATCGTCCGGTCCCGCGTCAAATTTGCCGCATCGATCGGCCACTTCGCTTCGATCAGACGCTCCGGGGTGGCCGAATCGATTTCGACTCCGAGTGATCGGGCCAGAACGCCCGCGATCGCTTCAGGCCGAATCCCGGACGTCCGCATCTGGCCGATCTTGACCGCCAGATCCCGCTTGGCCAGCCGCTTGCCGTCCCGGTCAAGCACCAGGCCGACGTGTCGATATTCCGGCCTGACGAGCCCGAGGGCTTCCTGAATCAGGATTTGCCGCGGCGTGCTGTCAATGAGATCTCGCCCTCGCACGACCTGATTGACGCCCATCAGGCCATCGTCCACGACGACGGCAAGTTGATATGAAAATACGTCGCCGCTGCGCGCCACGATGAAATCGCCGCCGATGCGGTCCATTTCGTGGCATTGAGGGCCGAAGAAAACGTCCGTCCATGCGACGCGCCGGCCCCGAGCACGGAACCGCCAGGCGAAGGGTGTGCCTTGCTCCGTCAGCCTGCGTGCATCGTCGGCCGATCGCCATGCACACGTTCCGGGATAGGCAGGCGGTTCGTCCTCGGCGTGAGGCGCCGAAGCCATGCGGGCGACTTCGGCACGCGTGCAGGTGCACGGGTAGACGAGGCCGGTGGCGATCAGACGTTCCAGCGCATTTCGATAAATCTCCGTGCGAGCCGATTGAACGTAAGGCCAGTGGGGGCCGCCGACGTCGGGTCCTTCGTCCCAGTCCAGGCCGAGCCAGCGCAGGTCGGCGATCGCGGCTTCGGCGGCATCGGCCCGGGCCCGGCCGGCGTCGAGATCTTCCATGCGGAACACGATCCGGCCGCCGCTTCGGCGTGCCAGCAGCCAGGCGAGCAGGAACGTGCGGGCATTGCCCAGGTGCAGCCCGCCGGTGGGCGAAGGCGCGAGCCGGGCGACGACGGGCGATCGCATTGTGTCGGGCGATGAGCGGTCGGGAACCGAGGCTTCGGACATTCCGGGCCTTCCTGACTGGCGGTGACATGAACTTTCCGCTATAAATAAGCGTAGTAAGTGGCATAAGGTCAACTGCGCGCACCTCCATTCCGGCGGTGCCGGTTCGACTGCTCTTGAAGTGAGAGACGTTGCCCGAATATGAACGATGAACTTAAGCGCGAGGCTCGGACTCTGATCGACAAGATCGTCAATCTCCGAGACTCTCTTTGACCTCGGCGACAAAATTGAACGACGCAAGGAGTTGGAAGACCGCATGGGTCAGGCCGACTTCTGGAACGATCAGGACGCCGCGAAAACGACGATCGACGAGATCAAGACGCTCAACTCCGTGCTGAAGCCCTTCGAAGGGCTGAGCCAGACGGCGGAAGATCTTCAGGCGATGATGGAACTGGCGATCGAGGCGGCTGACGGCTCGCTCGACGACGACATCCGTTACAGTGTGACCGAAGGCGAAAAGGCCTTCGAAGCTTTTGAGCTGCAGAGCATGCTCAACGGCCCGAACGACCACTGCAACGCCTTCGTGACGATCCACCCCGGCGCTGGCGGCACCGAAGCCTGCGACTGGGCCGATATGCTCTATCGCATGTACACGATGTGGGCCGAGTCGCACCGGTACAAGCTCGAACTGATCGACCGTGAGCCGGGCGATGTCGCCGGGATTCAGACGGTCACGATCGCGATCCGGGGCGAAAATGCCTACGGATACCTGAAGGGCGAGTCGGGCGTGCACCGGCTGGTCCGGATCAGCCCGTTCGGTTCGGCCGACAAACGGCAGACTTCGTTCGCCTCGGTCGACGTGTTGCCCGAGATCGACGACAAGATCGACATCGAGCTGCGTGACGACGAACTCAAGCGCGACGTGTTCCGTTGCGGCGGCCCTGGCGGTCAGCACCAGAACAAGACTGAGTCAGGCGTCCGCTACACGCACCTTCCCACCGGAATCGCCGCGGAAAGCCGCAGTGAACGTTCGCAGCACAAGAACGACGCCCTGGCCCTTCAGCTCCTGAAGGCCAAGATGATCCGAATGGAAGAAATGAAGCGAGAGGCTGAATACGCCAAGGCTTACGACGAAAAGGGCGAAATCTCGTTCGGCAGCCAGATCCGCAACTATGTCCTTCAGCCTTATCAGCTCGTGAAGGATTTGCGTACCGGCTGCGAATCGGGCAATCCCCAGGCCGTCCTCGACGGCCGCATCGACGAATTTATCAATTCTCTGCTGCGTACCCGCCTTTCGAAGGGCGATGACGCCGTGAAGAAAGGCGCGTAACCGGAGTGTCGGAAGCGCCCGAGCCGGAAAGTGCCCTGAGGCCGGACACGATCGTTCTGCCTCAGGCGGTTTTCAGGATCGTCGAACTCCAGGATCGGCTGGCCCATGTGCTGGTTCCGATCACGTCCGGCGACCTGCTCAGATCCGTCGATCTCGATCCTGCGGAACAGGGGCTTGGCCCGACCAGCCCCGTGTTTCAGGAGTCGCATGTCGAAAAGGACGCCGCCAGCCTGCGGCTTATGCTCGTGGGCCAATGGGCGAAAGTCCATTTTTCCGCCGTGATCGAACATCGCTTCGACCGGCCGGATGAGCTGCGTTTCGGCATCGCGGCACGCGTTCGTCAACCTGCGCCGATAAGGCTCGGGTCGACATACACTTTATTCGCGGTACCTGTTCAGATTCGCGCGGCTGACACGAACTGCGTGGAAATCGCCGTGCCGGATTCGGACGTGGTCCTGCGCATCGAAGCCGCGGAAAATTCGCGGCTGGCGCTCGCCGAAGCCGGGCGATCCGCGCTCAGGCTCCAGGTGACGCCTGCACAGAATGATCCGGCGGCCTCCGAAACGCCCTTGCCGGCACGGACGCTGCAGTGGGATTATGTCGTCCGGTGGGTGAAACCCGCCTGATTTCTTGCTAAAATGACCGTTCGCAAACAACCGCGCGGCGGACGCATCGCCCGGGTGTCCGACCGTCCATCGACCTATCGAGAACGAGCCCCCATGTCCGACCTGGAAATCCTTCGCCGTCAGGATCCCGAAGTCTATGCCGCCATTCGTGCGGAAGAACATCGCCAGCGTGACGAGCTGGAACTGATCGCATCGGAAAATTACACCAGCCGCGCCATCATGGAGGCCGTCGGCTCCGTTCTCACCAACAAATACGCCGAAGGCCTGCCCGGCAAACGCTATTACGGCGGCTGCCAGCACGTCGATTCGTCCGAACAGCTTGCCATCGACCGGGCCAAAAAGCTCTTCGGCGCCGAGCACGCCAACGTGCAGCCCCACTCCGGAGCCACGGCCAATCAGGCCGTTTACTACGCCGCTCTGGAGATCGGCGATACCGTGATGGCCATGGACCTGGCCCAGGGCGGCCACCTGACTCACGGCATGAAGCTGAACTTTTCCGGCCGCTGGTACAATATCGTGCCTTATGGCCTGAGCCGCGAAACTGAGCAGCTCGATTATGACGGGCTTGCCGAACTGGCCCGCCAGCACAAGCCGAAGATGATTCTGGCCGGGGCGAGTGCCTATCCCCGGAAGATCGACTTCGACCGCTTCGCCGAAATCGCCCGCGAAGTCGGTGCAATGCTCTTCGTGGACATGGCCCACATCGCCGGGCTGGTCGCTGGCGGTGTGCATCCGAACCCGGTGCCGGTCAGCGACTTCGTCACGACCACGACGCACAAGACCCTGCGTGGCCCGCGCGGCGGTATCGTGCTCTGTAAGTCCGAATGGCAGAAGAAGATCGACATGGCCGTCTTCCCGGGCCTTCAGGGTGGCCCGCTCGAGCATGTCATCGCCGGCAAGGCCGTGTGCTTCGGCGAAGCGCTTCGCCCCGACTTCGCCCAATATGCCGCTCAGGTCGTGGCCAACGCGAAGACACTGGGCGATGAACTGATGAAGGCCGGTTTCCGCCTGATTTCCGGCGGTACCGACAATCACCTGATCCTCATCGACATGACAAGCCGGGGCCTGACGGGCAAAACCGCCGAAGCCGCTCTGGGCAAAGCCGGCGTGACCGTCAACAAGAACCTGATCCCGTTCGATCAGCGTAAGCCCATGGATCCCTCCGGCATCCGCATGGGCACAGCCGCACTCACGACCCGTGGCATGGACGAATCGGCCATTCGCCAGGTTGCCGGTTACATCATCGAAGCGCTCAAGGCCCCGGACGACGATGCGCACCTGGCCAAGGTTGCGGCCGCCGTCGCCGAGATGCTCAAGAGCTTCCCGGTTCCGGCGGATGCGTCATAACTTCGGACGCAAGCCTCATTCGCCTTCGAATCCCCGGGGTTTCGAAGGCGAATGTGAGTCGACGTCAGCGGATCGAGCGTCTTCCGTTGGCTGATTGACACTTGAGGACTTTTTCGAATGACCAGCGAGCAAGACGCTGACACCCCTGAGCCGGATCCTGGCGACCGGTCTTCTCGATGGAATCATCTACGGATTCCGGCTCTTTTTCGATTCGTGGGAATCGCAGCTTTTTTCTTCTGTTGGGGTGTCGTCATGACGATCCCGGAATGGGGCCGCCGGGTGCCCCTCAGCGAATTCGATTATCGAATCCCGGTTCGAGGCTTCGGGAATTTCTACGTCGACCCCTGGCTCGGAATCGCCTTTTACTCAAGTTCCGTGATTTCACCAGTGTACATACTGCTTCAGTTGCTGTCGGATTCACTTCGCAAGTCGGCCATGGCCAATGCTCGTGATGCTTCAGTCGCGGACGCGCCGAAAAACCCTGAGCGTGAGCCCTGAACCAGCTTCGGCCGCGAAAGCCTTGGGCCGAGCCTGACCAGGTTTGGCCACGCAGCTCGTGAGCTTGTCGCCTTCGAGTTCGTAAATTCCCAGTATCGTCTGGCCATCCGGCAGGGTGTCGGTCGTCGATTTCGGGTCGGTCGACGGGTCGACCGCGACCGGGATTTCCTTAACGGCCGTTTCGCCGTCGATTTTGACCGAATGCTTGCCGTCCTTGATGATCACCTGGACTTTCGCGACGAAGTCCTCCGCGGCGGCCTTGCCGTCCGTCACGGCCGAAACCAGTTGCCAAGTGCCTTCGAGCTTTTTCAGCTCCGCTTTCGTGGCATCTTCGGCATTCGAAACTTGAATACCCGCGAACAGCAAAAGTGCGCCCAAAGCCAATCGCTGAAGCATATCGCAGTTCTCCGACCAATGAATTCCGTCTTTTTCTTTGGGAACCAGGCCCGTTTATCGCTTGATCATTCGCAGGCCCCAGATCAGGACCATAGCACCGACCGTGGCCGAGATCAGTTCGCCGATGGCGCCGGTCGCCGCGATGCTGAGGAATCGAAAGATCACGCCGCCGACGATCGCGCCGATCACGCCGACGATCAGGTTCGAAACCAGGCCGCCTTCGCCGCTTTTCATGAGCTGGCCCGCGAGCCAGCCCGCCGCGAGCCCGATGATCAGGAACATGATCAGATTCATGCCACTTCCGCCCATGAGCGGCTCCTTCGAGACGATTCATAATGACCGATACCGACGCATGTCCGGCACCAGGCGGACCGGTTTCGTGCGTAGAGGATCAGAAAGAATCATCCGGCGCGGGAGCTGCCGGGTCAAGCGGCTGTCGATGCGGACCTGACGGAAATCGACCGGTCAAGCTGTCCCGAATAGCTCATGAATCGGCTGGCCGCCGTTGTAGACCAGCGGAATCGGCCGGCCCTGTGGATCGGTCCAGGTCGCGTCGAGATCGATCCCGAGATGCCGGAACACGGTCGCGGCCAGATCCTGGGGCGTGATCTTCCGGTCAAGGATGCTATGCCCCTTCGAGTCGGATGCACCGATCGCCTGGCCATGATTCAGGCCACCTCCGGCGACGAGCATCGACATGACGTTCGTCCAGTGCTCGCGGCCGGCTTCCTTGTTGATCACAGGAGCCCGGCCGAATTCACCCATCATGAGCACAAGGGTGTCGTCCAGCAGCCCGCGCTGTTCCAGGTCCATGACCAGGGTGGCGAAGGCGTTGTCCACGTGGGGCATCAGGGGCTTCAGGCCTTTTTCGATACCCTTCCACTGGACATGGTCACCATGGTGGTCGAAATAGCCCCAGGCACCGCTGACGACGACGAACCGCACGCCCGCTTCGACCATTCGACGGGCCAGCAGGGCCTTTTCGCCGACGCTGGTGCGGCCGTAAGAGTCGCGCAGGCGGGGATCCTCGCGGCTGGTATCGAACGCCTTGAGGGCTTTTCCGGAAAGGATCATGTCGGTGGCGAGGCTGGTATAGCGGTCGAGGCTCGCTGCCGAAGCCGATTCGTCGACGGAACGCTGGAGGGTATCGAAGCTGCGCCGCAGGCTTTCACGGTGCGAGAGTCGATCGATCGAGACACCCTTCGGCGGTGCGAACGAACCGGCAAGGGCCGTGCCCTGAATCGGCTGAAAGGCGCTGCCCAAATCGCCGGAGCCCCAGACGTCGGCCCGGAGGCTGTCGGCCAGGGCGACGAACGGGGGCAGGGCGGGGTCGACTGGACCGGCGAATTTCGCGGCGACGGAGCCCATCGACGGGAAGCCGCCGCCGTCCTTGCCGTCGTCGGTGCGCCGGGCCAGAGGATGGCCGGCCTGCATCGTGATCGGTGTGTGATTACTGGCGGAGCAGTCGACGGATCGCAGGATCGACATCTTGTGCATCATCGCGGCTTGGCGCGGCAGATGCTCCGAGATACGGATGCCCGGGACGGATGTCTCGATCGTGCCCCAGGGGCCGCGAATCTGTTCCGTGGCGTTGGGCTTGGGGTCCCACATGTCGATGTGGCTGGGGCCGCCGGAAAGCCAGAAGAGAATGACCGATTTCTTGTTCCCGGGGGGCTTGCGCGACCTCGAATCCGAGGCTTCCGCGGCGAGTATCCGGGATGTCGAGAGCCCGGCGATGCCGCCCAGGCCGGCTTGAAGGAACCAGCGGCGTGAGGCCGAGCCAACGCGCAGAAGGTCGGATGCGACAGGGCGAAACAGAGAAGCTCCCTGCTCGTGGGATCGAATGTGGGGCGAGTGCGGGCGGGGTTCGTTCATCGCGGGCCAGGCTCCCGGAAGGGAATGTTCGGGGATGGGCGGCGATCGTCAGCGTGAAGCAGGGGAAAGCCCGAAACGGAGCAAAGAGTATCTCAAGGGCTTCGCTTCATGAGGACTGACGTCGGGGCAGGAGAGTTATCGTAATCTTACTCGATCGGAATTCGGCTTCGAAGCGGATTTCTTTTAAGATTTCGCCGGCGGTTTCCGCGTTTTCTTTTCGAACGGGTCGGAATCCCGTATTTCCCGTTCGATCGCCGCGACATCGATCGACTTGAGGATCGTATGTTCCCGGTCAAGCCGCTGGGCGATCGATTCGTCAGCCACCAGGTCGGCGAACTGCTCAAGCCAGTAATCGGTCTCTTTGGGCACCATGCCTTCGGGCAGCTGTGTCGAAGATCGGCCCAGCGAAGCCGGCTTCGCGGCGTTCAGGGGCACCAGGACCGGCCGCCGGGGATCTTCCAGGATTTCCATGAACTCGTCGGCTCCGATGATCCTGCACCCGCGGCGTTTCGCGGCCTCGCCGATCTCGTTGTCCGAACTGACGACGACCAGCTTCTTCGGCGCGTCGTGCCGGTCGATCAGGTCAATGACCCGCTCGTCGGCCGACGAAGACTCCGAGGCGAATTCGACCGTGATACCGTCGACCCAGAGCATCCGAGGGGCGACCGGAAGCTTTTGTGCGGCGTCGAAAATGACGCGGGTCACGTGCCTGTCCATCGGGCTGAGACGTTTCGACAGCGTCTTGAGCATCTTCTCGCGGGCCTTCCGCAGCCGCTCCGCGTCATTCGCGGGCCCGGTTAGCCCTTGAGCGTGCAGCAGGTTGTAGCCGTCGATCAGCAAACGCATCGATACCTCTCATGTCACGCGCGGCCATCCTTTTCCATTCCGTCGCAGGATTCCTATTCCCTATTTTACAGCGGCAGGTCGATTCGTCCATCAACCGATACTGACGAGATCCTGAGATCCGGCGGGATCGTCCACCAGCGAGAGCAGCAGCGAACGGCTCTTGTCGCGAGTTTCGCCGATCGCGGTCACATAAACGGCCGGGTCATCCTTCACCGGGCATTCGTGTTCGCAGATGCCGCAGCCAATGCACTTTTCAGGATCGATGTAAGGCCGCTTCAGGTGCAGGGTCTTGCCCCATCGGTCCGTAATTTCGATGTTGCGTGTGAAGATCGCCTTGGGGCTCGTCGGGCAGACTTCTTCGCAGACCACGCAGTCCACGTCCATCGACCACGGCAGGCACCGGCCACGGTTGTAGAACGCGGTTCCGGTCTTGATCGGTCCCTTCGACTCGAACGGGCCGGTTCCGAGTTTTTCGGCGATCGAAATCTCCCGGATCGCGCCGGTCGGGCATACCTGGCTGCAGAGCGTGCAGTTGAGTTCGCACCAGCCCATCTTGGAGATCATGATGGGCGTCCACAAGCCCAGCACGCCTGCCTCGAACAGGGCCGGCTGCAGCACGTTCGTCGGGCACACGCGGATACACTGATCGCACTTGATGCAGCGGCGCAGAAATTCGTCTTCGGCCACCGATCCGGGCGGCCGAATCACGTAGCGTGAGAAATTCTTCTTCACGCCGCCGGAAAGTTTGGCCATCGGGAAGAACAGTGAGCCGAAAATGCCAGCCAGCAGCACCTGACGCCGACCCACGGCAGGCCAGGTGATCTCGCTCGCCTTACGTGGCAGGAATCGATACGTAAGTGCATCGTGCGGACAGTCTTCGATACAGTTCAGGCACACGAAGCACTCGCTCTTGCGCAAGTCCTTGTGCGGGTCCGAAGCGCCTTCGCAGTTTTTCAGGCACAGGTCGCAGTCGGTGCAGCGGACAGGGTCGCGGTCGATCCGCCACAGCGAGAACCGGCTGAGAAGGCCGAGCAGTGCACCCAGCGGACAGACCGCTCGGCAGAAAAACCGGGGAATCCACCAGTTCGCGACCAGAAAACCTGCAAAAATCAGGCCGACGACCCAGGCATACCAGTATTCGCGAGGCTCGGTGTAAATGCTTTCGGTCGCGACGTGCGCGACAGGCAGCACGCTCGTCGTCATCGACCGGACCGTCAGTGCGATCGGGTCGAGAAGCCCGATCTGAAGGTTCGATCCGCCCTCCTTGTAGCGTTCCGCGGCGGCCGCGAATCCGTTCGCCAATGCCCGCACGGGGCGGGTTGCGACAGATCCGTCATCCGTGTTCCAGGCCGTCACGACTTCGCCCGGAGTGGCGATCAGGGTCGGGATGATCCAGGCCCCGGCCATCACGAGCATCGCGATCAGAATGTAGTACTTGATCGAATACCACCAGCGGTAGCGGTTGACTTCGATCAACTGCTTCGTGTTCTTGCGGTTGCCGATGTAGCCGAAAAAGTGGTGCAGAATGCCGAACGGGCACATCCAGTTGCACCAGACCCGGCCGAACATCATCGTCACGCCGAGGATGAAAACGCCCCACCACAGGTTGCGATAGATCGTGTGAGTCGTGAGTGCCGTGCTCACGGCCACCAGCGGCGTGGCTTCGAGGAATATCGAAACCGGCCAGCCCTTCAGGTAACGGAGGTCCGTGACGAGCAGGAAAAACAGAAACAGGCCGAGGAAGAGAACCTCATAGGCACGTCGGATCTGGACCATTTTTCGAAAAGCTCCACGGCACGGACGGGAAGGCTCCGGGGCGGTCGGCGACTCCTGGTCCCGAGACTCGACCCCCACAATCTAGCATGTCGCAGCGACGGATCCAAGCATATCGGAACCGTACTCGGCCACCAGGTTCTCAACCACTGAAAATCGGCCTGGTTTCCAGCTCGAAACCAGGAAGGACATCTTCGCCTGAGACTCGCTCAGGGTTTTCCACGATCTTCGGATCCTGACCAGGTCGATAGACCGTCACGGTTTTCGCCTCGGGATCGATCAGCCAGCCCAGGCGAACGCCCACGGCGGCGTATTCCGCCATTTTCTCGCGACAGTCTTCGATTTTGTCCGACGGCGAACGCAATTCGATGACGAAGTCCGGAGCGATTCTTGCGAAGCCGCTTTTGTCAGAATCGGACAAGCCTTGCCATCGATCCGCTGAAATCCAGGCCACATCCGGCGCTCGAATCGCTCCGTTCGGCAAGGTGAAGCCCGCCGAACTGCCGAAACCGACGCCGCCGTGCGTACGAACCCAAATCCCCAGCATGACCGAGATTTCGAAGTTCCGATTGCCAGTGACAGAGCCTTCAGGAGCCATGACGATCAAATCTCCTGACCCGGACATCTCAAGCCTGAGATCCCGGTTCGCCGCCGCCAGGCGTTCGAAATCGGCGGAATTCGTCTGCAATCGGGTTCCTTCAGGGATGACGATCGCGATGGGCTGAGAGTGCAGCGTGGAACGATCGGCGGTAACGGTGTCATTCGTCTCGATTCGTGTCGCAATGCTCATCGAATGACCTCCTCTCCCCCTCTCAGGACCTTCCGGAATTGCCTGTATGGCTCGAACTCAGACCGTGATCTCGTTCGTCCACTGCGGCCGCCAGTCGGCACCGTAGCCCTTGGCGATCGACTTGTCGAGATAGACGATCTCATGCCGCTGCTTTTCCAGCAGCTTGGACACGCACCAGCTGTCCACGGCCACCTGATCGGTGCCGACGACCATCGTGTCGCCCCGCTTCACGTCGTTCAGGCTGCCTCCGGTCGGGCCGTTGCGCATCAGCAGCTTGCGGCCGTCCGCGATCACCAGCGTCGGCTTCATCATCAGGCCGAAGTCGGTGATGATGCCGTGAATGTTCTGGTGGAACTGGTTACGCGGGTTGCCCAGCAGGCCGTACCAGTTCTTCATGGTGACCGTCGCCTTGCACAGGTTGTGGTCCTTCACCGGCGAAACGCCGATCACTTTCGTCGCATCCTTGAACGGCTTGTAGAACATTCGCCAGGTATTGGTGATCGTCTCGCCGCCGATGTAGAGATCCTCGAAGTAGCTCTCCTGCGGCAGGATGAGCTTCGCCCCGGCCCGCAGCGCCGCGTCGCCGACTTTCGTCTTGAAGAAGCAGCTTTCCGGGTTGTTGATCGGGTTGTCGCACACCCGCACTTCCCGCGCTCCGGCCGCCAGGCACATCTTCACCACGGCGGCCACGCTGTCCGGCTGGCTGGTCGCGGCCAGGTCAGGGTTCTTGTCGAACGCCACGTTCGGCTTCACAACGACGATGTCGCCACGCTTGATGAACTTGTCGATCCCGCCCATCGCCTTCAGGGCGGCCTCGATCATCCGCTGGGCCTGATTCTCGCCGGACTCGCTCGGCGGCTGGCTTTCCGGATTGCTGTGCACAACCACCACGGAAGGCGCGGATGCCGGCAATTCGTCTCGCACCGAATAATTGCCCAGCTTCACCGGCGGTGGCGGCTTCACGCCCTGCATGCCCCAGGGGTCGGTGATCGCCACGCCCGTCGCCACGGCACCGGTCAGAACGGCACCCGTCGCGCCGACGCGTTTCGCGAAATCACGCCGGCTGAACGTCTCGTCGGCAGGGTTCACGCCGCCGAATTTCTGAAGGTTCGATATCTGCTTGGCCGTCAGTTTCTCGCTCATCGAATTCCTCGCTGGGCCATGGTCGATACGATGTTCGGCGGAGTCGAACCGCACGGGATCCGGTGCGAAACATTTTCGGCGGAAGCGACTGGAACGGCCGCTCTCATTCGATTCTATCACTTTCGCGCCGAAGCGAAAGCGTCATTCGTGCCCGCCTTCGGCGGATTTCTCCATCGGAGGTAGCGCTGGCGTTTTCGGCGGCAATGCCGTGGCGAACGCTTTCGCGAACTCCAAGGCCGGCTTCGCCTGGGTCGCACCATTCACGCCACCCAGCGTATTTCCCTTGAGGAACACGACGTCCACCAGGCCGATATTCGAACTCACGACCATCGCGTCGCAGTCTTTCGACGTTTCAGGCTTCACCTCGGCGCCGTCCGCCTTCACCGTCTCAAGATACTTGTCGTACATGGCTTTCGCCTCTTCCGGGCTGGCGTAAGGCCGCAGGAAGCCCTGCCACGTCGAGCCGCCGGCCTCGTAATCGGCCATGAAGACATCGCTCAGGAACGCATAGCCGAAGACGTCCTGGGCGACGTATTTCGGATTCGCCTTGCCCTGACCCTGCGGCAGCATGGCGAAGATCGCGTCCGGCCCCGCCATCGACTCGCCGCCTTCTTTCGTCCCCTCCGAGGCCGAACCGGCCCCCTGGGCCGCGGCGACACGCTTCGCGATCGCCAGGGCGAATTCGTTGAACTTCGGGTCGTCCTTCGTCGAAACGATCTGCGTGTAATACTTTCCGGTGCGGAACAAGAGCGAGCCCGAGGCACTATAGCCCTCCGTGCCCACCTGAACGGGCTTCGTCTCTTCCGGCTTTTCCGAACCGTACTTGCCCAGGGCTTTCAGGTCGTTGGCCATTTCGAAGATATAGAGCTGAAGCTCGTTCGAATCGTCGCCGACCGGATGAAAATAGGTGTAGGCCATGCCTCGCACGTCATACTGAATGAAGCTCTCGGCGCGGCCGTCGATCTTTTCGAACAGGTTCTCGGCGTTGAACGTCTCCAGGTGCTTGTCGCCCAGCTTGCCGATCGTCCAGCCCGCGGGCAGGTCGGTCAGTGGCAGCATTCCCGCGATGGCTTTCTGGGGCTCCGGCACCGTGCCGATTTCGGCGTCGCGCTGGGCCGCGGTCAATCCCGCTGGTGCCGCCGCCGCTGCCGGAGATGTCGGAACGCCCGCCGCAGGCGGCACGTTCGCATTGGCGACCACATACACCGGCTGGCTCAGCGATGCCGAGATCTCAGCGGGCGGGGCCTTCAGGTCTTCCAGCTGCTGCGGCGCGTCGATGCCGACGGCCTTGCGCAGCGGCCCGACTCGTTCCAGCACGTCCTTCAGCGGGGCGATCGTCTGCGGTGCCGTCACCGCCGCAACCCGCAGGGCCAGCAGCGATTCGTCCAGCTTCTTCACCCCGTCCAGAATGTTCTTGCGCTCTTCCGCCAGCCGCTTCATCTCTTCGGCCACGGCCTTGTCGGCCGCCTGCACGTCCGCCAGGCCCCGGCCCTGACTGAGAACCGTCCAAGTCCGGTTCGGGTCGAATTCGTAGCGGTCCTCGTCGAAATAACTGGCCTTGATCACGATCGCCGTGAAGATCGCCGGTATCGACATGACCAGCAGCATGGCAGTCACGATCTGCAGAAATGTCGGCTTTACCGACGTTCGGCCCCGGCGAGGCGCGAACCAGTCCATCCGCCCGAGGATCGCGAACGCGATCGGCGTCGACGCGAACGCCACCAGCGCCGCCGACACCGCCAGCGTCACCAGCGGATTTTCCTGATACCGTTCCTGAAGTTGTCGGAAAAATCCGGAGGTCGGGTCGTTCATGGCGGGCCACCTGAGGAAGGAGGATCAGCGAACGGATGCGGGTGATCCCGGAGGCTGAGACGATTCGGACAGCCGTCATCGTGGCTCACGGGATTCGTTCGATTCGCAGTACAGTATAGACCTGCCGGAGTTCCGTTGCAAATGTGTGCCCGGTCACCCTCAGGTCGGTGCTTCCGCCGCCTTGCGCCACAGCTCTTTCGGCATTGGATACCGCTCGCGTCGGCGTTATCATGATGCGTTCCTGACAAGTTCACAGGTCACGCCTGTTCGGTTCTCAGCTTGCTGAGCAAGCTGAATCCCTGCCATGGCGTAATCACGGCACCCAGGCCAACTCTCCCCCTGCCAAGGGGGAGTTCCGCGCAGCGGGGAGGGGGTTGCTCGGCGCGAAGGTAAATCTCTCATGCGAATAGACCACCCCGGCCTCCGGCCACCCCTCCTTTGCAAGGAGGGGAGCTATCTCAACATCGCAAGTTTTGTTCTGAACAGACGTGGATTTTCCTGATTCGACAACTCCCCCGGCACTTCCGCCCCCCGGATTCATCCGCCCTGGACACGCCATGCCCGCTTCGAACCGCTCGGAACTCGAAATCCGCATCAGTCAGGCCATCGTGCGCTTCGAGAAGGAATTCATGGGCCGTGGGCCGATGGAAACCCGCACCTGGATCATCGACGATATGGTCCTCGTCCGGCTCAAGAATGTCCTCACGCCCGCCGAGCAGCAGCTTGCCTCGGACGAAGACTCGGAGCGGGGCCGAATTCTCATCAAGCAGCTCCGCCAGCAACTCCTCGAACGAGGCCGGCCGATGCTCGAAGGCATCGTCCGCGAGACGCTCGGCATCCCGGTCAAAAGCCTGCACACCGACATCAGCACCCGCACCGGCGAACGGATCATCGTGTTCACGCTGGAACGGGCCTACCCGAACTGAACGGCCTGTCGGTTGCCATGCTGTTTCGCCCATCAAGGCCCGGCCTCCGCTGGATCTGGTCCGGCGTGACCTGGCGCGGATCGCCGAGGAAAAAGGTGACTTGCGAACGGCTCGGAGGCTTTGGGAGGAATTCTTGAGGATTGTCCGGAGAATATGGTTGGAAGGAAAGCGCAGAAAATGAGTCCTAGGATTGACCGACTGAATGTTGACAAGCCGTTATAAAATATGTCCCGTCATCATCTATTTCAAGTGCAACCTTAAATCGTCGGTCCTGAAACAATTGAGATAACCGGGATGCCCACATATCGACCAGTGTCTTAAGCATTTCACCCATAATACTATCACTACATTCGAGCGCTCTTCTAGTCGCAAATATTCCATAAGGAATATCCATTCTGTTGTAGCTGTATTCAACTTCCTGAGCCTCATAATTGCATAACTGTAATGAGTTTATTATCCGGGATCTGTCTGATTCGTCTTCAATTACTTCACTTCTGATAACCATGCCTTCAATCTCAATAAAATCAGGCCAAAACAGCTTCGAATACATAACTGCCTCTAAAGGAGTACCGAAAGCAGATATAAAGTCATATACTCCGAAGTTTGTCGTGTCCTGATCAGCGTGAAGCCGCTTAAGTTCGGCAACTATCTCTTCTGACGTCATTCGAGGACTGTTGTGGAACTGTTCAAGTTCAGAAGCGAATTCTTTGGATGTCATCCTACGAATCTCCTTTGAGAAAAGGGAGCAGGTAATCCTTTCTCGATGATACCACAAATATGGTAACTGAGACCTTGTTGTTGAGTTGGCCGGGATGAGTCCGGCGGAGAACGGCGAATGCGGGTGTCCGGGGCGTGATTCATGGCCTGGGGCCTCGACGACCGGAAAGGCGAAGCGAACGGGCGAAAGACGAACGAGGGAGATAATGAGTTTACGGAGTTCTGATTCGCTGAACAGGCGGGCGGCGTCAAGCGAAATCCGAAAACTGCGACGTTTCGACGGAATCCGAACTGACAAGCCAATGACTGCGGACGCCGGGGGGCACGGGACGAAGCGGAAGCGTGCTGGAACCGGATCCTGACGCAGAAGCGGCCGGAGCGGTTTTCGAGCGTGGACGTCGTGATCTACGGGCACCTGACGCGGCGGAACCTGGCGCGGATCGCTGAGGAAAAAGGCGAATTGCGAACGGCACGGAGGCTTTGGGAGGATGTTTTATCGGAGTGTCCGGAGGATGGGGAAGCTGTCGCGGCGATAAGTTGATTTCAGCCCCATTGCCAAAAGAAGCAAGATCGGCTCATGACCCTATGAATACTGGACTTACATCAAATAATCAGGAATGTCCCCGATTTCCCCGATCCCCGATTTCCCGGCCCGTGTCCCCGATTTCCCGGCCCGAATAAACTAAATTCCGGATTGTGCTTTTCTAACCAGTTGGAGCTGTTCGACTTATAGCCGGAGAGTTGTGGTCGTTCACTTTGATTCTCGGGGAATTGCGAGCAGTACCACGATCAATAAGCTCAGGCTCACAACCGAAATCGCAAGTTAAATAAAATAATTGCCAGAAATTACATCCAGCACGGTCTTGTTGCGATGTCTTTCTAAATCGCCGATAACGAAAGCAATAATCGAGCCAAGCCACGCGGTTATTACAGCAAGACTATGAACAATCCGAAGCGTCCATTTTGACCTTTCTCTTCTCATACTATATTGACGAATCGCCGATATAATCGTCATTCCTGTCAATCCGTCGATCAGCAATGCTATGACTGCGGTTTTCAGACTCATTGCTTTAGCCTTCTAGCCATCCACGCAGCGTGGCGATCCCCCGAATGAGGGGGAGAAAAGGGGGCAGGAGCCTTATTCGTAGAATGCGAGAGCTGTGCTGTCGAGGTCGATTTCTTGTCCTTCCCCGTTGAAACCACACATATCGTACCTGAGACCATGTTGTTGCAAGGGCCGGAATGAGTCTGGCGGAGAACGGCGGATGCGGATGTCCGGGGGCGTGATTCATGGCCTGGGGCCTCGACGACCGGAAATGCGAAGCGAACGGGCGAAAGACGAACGAGGGAGAGAAATCGCTTATCAAAATCAGATTCTCCGAGCCGACGTGAGGCGTCAAGCGAAAACCATCATCGGATGGAGAATTCGATCCCTATCACAGATCTATACGATGTCAGCATCGCATAGCCGTGGCCGTCACTGTATGGGGTGCCGCATTTCTCGCATTTCCTCGTCTGCAACCGCGAAAAGCCTGGAAAGAAACCGGATCGCTCTCCTCATCTTCCGAAATTCCGAGGAATCGGACTTGTCGACGAACGCGAATCGGGTGCAGAATATTTCCATGCGGGGGCTGCGGACGGTTTCGAGCCGCGGGCTTCGCGAACATACACTCATGAGCTGACGGATTTCGAGACGGGTATCGCGCTCGAGATCACCAGGCCGAACGACTCGCACGATGTGCGGCAGGTCGTTCGGCCTTTTGCGTTGGCTTGCTTCAGAACGACCGGCAGGGCAGGGGTGAGTCATGTTCACGGCGACGACATGGGGCAGCACACGAATGCCGGGATCCGTTCAGGGCCCCGCGCGTCACGCCCCTGCAAGGATATGGCTCGGAGCCCCGGACGAAGCCGGTCGTTCGCTGATCGAACACGTTTGCCGAAAAAATCGGTCCCAGCCCGGTTCGCTCTGGTTCTCCTCCAGATTCCGTGAATCGCCGCTGCCGTCCGATCGCCCCCGAAGCCGTGCAAGCTTCGGGGGCAACATGCTTCCGGGCGAATCGAGCGAAGCCGGGTGGATGAACGTTCGCCCGGCGAGTCGATCGTTCGAAGCCCCTTCGGATCCGGAGAAACGCATGGCGAAGTAGCGAAGCGTATCTTCTTGCCTTGCAATCAGTTCTGAGCCCGCAAGCCGAGCGGCATTCGACCTGGCGATCCTGTCGTCTCAGGCTCGATCGCCGTTCGCGCGGGATATATGTTCGATTGACGGTTATGAATGGTGTCCTTTAGGATGGCTTTCAGTGTCGTTGACAGCGACACAGGCGCGTCCAAATCCTCAAGGAACACCGATCTCGTGGTGCACAATCGCCGGAATCCGAACCTGATCGAGCGGATACGCTTTCTCACGAAATGCGTTTCGGTCGTTCTGTTCCTGATTTCGGCTTCGGCGCCTTGGTCCGTTTCCTTGATGTCGGTCGAATCGGCTGCCGAGAGCGGAGTCGATCCCGTGCCGGCCGAAGAAACGATCCGGTGCGAGCCGGTTCGGATCGGGCGCGGACATCACCGGTCGGTCCGCATCGATGTGCACGAACGGCATCGGCTCGCTGAATTACGCACGCGCATCGGAAATTTCGTGGGTGGCCGCGATGATCGGCACAGTTTCTTACGATCGTTTCGCGGGCACCGATGGATCAATGGCGATCGCGCTCCTTTAAGGATCTGACCTGGATCGAGTTTTTTCGCAGGTCTGCCGTTCCGGTCATGGGCCGATTGCCACATCCGACGATTTCGAAGGCGAATCGCCCGGTATCGTGCGATGTGCACGAGACAAAAATCGGATTCGATTCCATTCCGGCACGACGTTTACGCTCGTCAGTCCGCGGCACAGGCTCCCGACATGTTTCGGGCGCTTCAGAAATTCAGGAAATGACTCATGGATCGATCGCTCCCGCGAAGCTCGTTCGGCTTCCCGCAAATCCACGCCGGTGACTGGACGGCCGGGCTCGTCGTGTTTCTCGTTGCCGTGCCGCTGTGTCTCGGCGTTGCCCTGGCATCGGGCACGCCCTTGTTTTCGGGCCTGATCGCCGGCATTCTGGGCGGACTGGTCGTCGGTGCGATCAGCGGCTCGCACACTTCGGTGAGTGGTCCTTCGCCAGGGCAGGTGGCCGTGCTGGCGGCACAACTGGCATATCTGGGATCGTTCGAAACGCTTCTGGCGGCGATCTTCGTGGCGGGGGTGATCCAGGTCATCCTGGGGCTGATGAAGTCGGGTGCCATTGCCGTTTTCGTGCCGAACAACGTCATTCAGGGGCTGCTGGCGGCGATCGGTATCATCCTGATCCTCAAGCAGATACCGCACCTTTTCGGCCACGATACCGACCCGGAAGGCGAAATGTCGTTCTTCCAGCCGGACCGTGAAACGACCTTTTCCGAACTGTTGCGGATCTCGGGCGACATCAATACCGGCGCGGCCGTGATCGGTGTGCTTTCGGTGCTGACGCTCGTTCTCTGGGACCGGTTCGAGTCTCTGAAGAAGCGCAAGTTTCCGTCGGCCCTGGCCGTGATCCTGCTGGGTGTCGTGTTGTCGACGGTGTTCAATTCGCTTGGCGGGCGCTGGACGATTCAGGCTTCGCACATGGTTCAGGTGCCTGTGGCGGCGAACCTCAAGGAATTCTTCGGATTTTTTCGCATGGCCGATTTTTCGGCCCTGGCCAACCCCGCGGTGTACCTGGCCGGGCTGACGATCGCGCTGGTGGCTTCGCTCGAAACGCTGCTGAATCTCGAAGCCGTCGACAAGATCGATCCCGAGCGGCGTACGTCGCCGCCGAATCGGGAGCTCGTCGCCCAGGGTGTCGGCAATATGATCGCCGGGGCGATCGGCGGGATCACGATCACATCGGTCATCGTGCGCAGCTCGTTGAACATCAACGCCGGGGCGAAAACGCGCTGGGCCGCGATCATCCACAGCCTTTTTCTGATCGTGTGCATCATGTTCCTGCCGGCCTGGCTGAACAGGATTCCGCTGGCGAGCCTGGCGGCGATCCTGTTCATCACCGGGTGCAAGCTGGCGAGCCCCCAGATCTTTCTGGAGATGAAAAGCGGCGGCCTGAGGCAATTTCTGCCGTTTCTCGCCACGATCGCCGCGATCGTCGGCACGGACCTGCTCACGGGGATTATCATCGGCATGGTCGTCAGCCTCGGGTTCATTCTGCACGAGAACCTGAACCGGCCGTTGAAGCTGATCCATGAGAACCACATCGGCGGCGAGGTGCTGCACATCGAGTTGAGCGAACAGGTCAGCTTTCTCAACAAGGCCTCGCTGGAAAAGGTGCTGAAGGAGCTGCCGGACGGTTCTCAGGTGCTGATCGACGCCCGAAATTCGCGCTATATCGATTCGGACATCCTCAACGTAATCCAGGATTTCAAGACGCACGTCGCTCCGAAGCACGGCATTCAGGTCAGCCTGGACGGCTTCAGGGACATGTATTCTCTTGAGGACGAAATCCTTTACGTCGATTACGCCACCCGCGAATTGCAGAATCAGATGACCCCCGCGCAGGTGCTGGGCATTCTGATGGAAGGTAACGAGCGGTTTCGCACGGGGCACCGGCTGAGCCGCGACCTGAACCGGCAAGTCGTGGCGACGGCCGTGGGGCAGCATCCGCTGGCCGTGATCCTGAGCTGTATCGATTCACGCAGCCCTGCGGAATTGCTTTTTGACCTCGGTCTCGGCGACATTTTCAGCATTCGTGTGGCGGGTAACGTCGTCGGCCCGAAAGTGCTGGCCAGCATGGAATACGGCACGGCCGTCGCGGGTGCCAGGCTGATCATGGTGCTGGGGCACACGAAGTGCGGGGCCGTGACGGCCGCGGTGCAGTTTCACGGTGGCGAAAAGACGGCCTCGGAGATCACGGGCTGCCAGCACCTCGACCACATTCTGAAACGGATCGACGACTCGATCGAGCCGGAGGGCCGCCCGGGTGGCGCGGTTTCTCAGGCCAAATCCGAATCGGTCGTCGACGAAGTCATTCGCCGCAATGTCGTGCACTCGGTGCGCTATATCCTCGAGGAAAGCTTGACGATCCGCAAAATGGTCGAAGAAGGGAAAATCGCCGTGGTCGGAGCGGTTTACGACGTCACGACGGGTGAGATCGCCATACTGCCCGAGGCCTGCGCGGGGATGACGCTGCCAGCCGGCGGTTTCGGATCCGAATCGTCCAGCCCGGCCGTGAACCCCGTGGCGTCCTGATAACCGGGATGCTTGCCGACGAATGACGAAACACAGTGGACGATGTCTTCGCCAGGGGCCCCGTACCTACCGAACGCATGCGCTGTCTCTTGACCCCCGCGAAGTGAGTCGACTACTTTGATAAGGAATTCACGAAGTCGGTGATGGTCCATGGAACGCAGCGTTTCGCATCATTCCGTGGGCTGATCCGATTGTTCGCATCGCGGCCCGACGGACTCGCACGGTATGCCGAACGAGCGAAAAAAGAAAGCCATGGATCGGAAGCTGGCCCCGCGAGCCGTGGTCGGTCGATTGAGTCTTTACCTGAGACAGCTCGAAGCGTTTCAGGCGGCGGGCCAGTCACGAGTTTCCAGCAACCAGATCGCGGAAGTCCTCCAGCTCAGGGACGCCCAGGTCCGTAAGGATCTTGCGTTTTTCGGGCAATTCGGGCATCCGGGGATCGGATACCAGATCGACGATCTCCAGGCCGCGATTCGCAAGGCCCTCGGAACCGACCGTCTCTGGCCGATCGCGCTGGTCGGTCTGGGCAATCTGGGCCGGGCTCTGATACGTTACCGCGAATTCGAACGACACGGATTTCGCATCGCGGCCGTTTTCGACAACGATCCCCGCAAGGTCGGCACAGTCGTTTCGGATTACGAAGTGCAGTCGATCGACGCCCTGCCGGAAGCGGTCAAAACTCTCGGGCTGTCGATCGCGGCACTGACGGTTCCGTCCGACGTCGCGCAGGATGTCGTCAATAAGCTTGTCTCTTCCGGCATTCGGGGTATCCTCAATTTCGCCCCCGTTGCCTTGCGGGTTCAGCCGGAAATCAGCGTGATCTCGGTCGATCTGTCGATTCAGCTCGAACAGCTGGTTTACAAAGTGACGCACGCCAGCGGCGGCGTCAGTTATTCGAACTGATTCCGATGCGCGTACGATAACCGGCCGACAGGAATCCCTGACAATTCGAGAAGTCGGGAAACGAAAAAAGCTCTCCGAAATTCGGAGAGCCTTTTCAATCCCCAGCCAGGATTCGAACCTGGACTAAGAGTACCAAAAACTCCTGTGCTACCGTTACACCACCGGGGAACTACGCATAATATATCGTAGAAGTCGCCGCTCGGCTAGAGGAATTTTTTGCCGAATCGTTACGGATTTTCGAAGCAAATTCGTAAGGTTCCGACGTGGCATCGTTTCGACTGCCTCGATACAATATCGATTGAGAACGTACGCCGGACCATGAACGCATGGCCATACAGAATAAGAGCGACCAGGTCGGACCTTCGAACCCTTCGGTTCGTCAATCGGAATCCAATTCGTCATGAAGCTGATCATTGCGATTATCCAGCCGAGCAAGCTGGAAGCTGTGAAAGAATCTCTGTCCAAAGTGGAAGTCTTCCGTCTGACGGTGACCGAAGTTCAGGGTTTCGGGCGTCAGAAGGGTTATACGGAAGTCTATCGTGGAACCGAAACCACGGTGAACCTGCTCCGCAAGATCGAACTGCAGATTGCCGTGAACGACGATTTCGTCGAGCCGACGATCGCCGCGATCATCGAAGCCGGCCGCACGCTGCCCGACGGCCGCATCGGCGACGGCAAGATCTTCGTCCTGCCGCTGGAAGACTGCATCCGCATCCGGACTGGCGAACGCGGCTCCGAAGCCATCTGACCAGGACTTCTCTCCGAATCCGGGCTCCGTCGCCTCCTCTCCAGGTGGCGCGGGCCCTTTTTCGCTTCAGCTTGCCCGTGGAGAATACCTCCCTTGATTCGCGCCGTGGTTTTCGACTTCAACGGATTGATCGTTGATGACGAGCATCTCCACTTCCTGCTCTTCGCCGAACAACTGGCCACCCAGGGCATCGTTCTGACCGAAAAGCTCTACGCCGACCGATACCTCGGTTACGACGACCGGGGCTGCTTCTCCGTCGCGATGTCCGACCACGACAAGCCTTGCGACGAAAGTCTCCTTCAAACTCTCATCGATCGCAAGGCCGTACGCTACCTGGAAACCGCTCGCGATTCGCTCAAATTCTTCCCAGGGCTCGTTTCCTGCGTCGATCGACTTTCCGCAGCGGGACTCGCTCTGGCGGTTTGCTCGGGAGCCCTCAGGGCCGAAGTCCGTCTCGGGCTCGAGATCTCAGGCATCGCCGACAAGTTTCTCGGAATCGTCGCCGCGGAAGATACCGCCGCCTGCAAACCTGACCCGGAAGGGTATCTCAAAGCCCTGCAACTGATTCGGGAGACGATCCCCGATCTTGGGGCGGAGCAGGTGACGGCGGTCGAAGACAGCCTCGCCGGCATCCAGGCCGCAAAGGCCGCTGGTTTTCACGTGGTGGGAATCCCTAACTCCTACCCGGTCGAAAAGTTGCTTGAGGCGAGCCCCTCGGCCGTCGTTCCTGACCTGGAAGCTTTCGCCGACTGGGTCATCGAACGTTCCGCCGCTTCCAAAGCCTGATCACTGCGCAATCCTGCCTGAGATGCCCCAAGATATGAGCGAGCCTGAGGTTACGGGAATTCTTGTCTGTAAGGACCTGTTCTTTACGGCATCGGTCACGGCCACGGCAAGGGCGCAGGGCCTAGCGATGAAGGTGTGCCTGGGGCCTTCGCAGTTGCCGGCAGTGCTGGCTTCGAGCCCCGGCGTGAAGGCCGTGATCGTCGACATGAAACTGCTCGATCCGGAGAATGCGGATCAGTGGACTGGCCTGAGAGATACCGCACCCCGGCCGATCGTGCTCGCCGGATTCGGCTCCCATGTCGATACGCGACGTTTTGCAGCCGCACAAGCTGCTGGCTTCGATCACGCTCTGCCGAATAGCTCATTTTCGGGCCGGCTGGTCGAATGGCTGAAGGCCTGGATGGGCTGACCCGTTTACCGGCCAGCCCTTCCGAATTGTGTTATCAGAACAGCTCGGCGATCGGTGTCGGGTCGTCCAGAACCGTCATCGGCCGGCCTTCCGGGTCGGTCAGTTCGATGTTCGGGTCGATACCCAGGACTTGATAGACCGTCGCGTGCAGGTTCGAAGGTGTCACGGGCCGAGACTGCGGGAACATGCCCAGCCGGTCGCTGGCACCGATCAGCCGGCCGCCCTGAACACCGCCGCCGCCGATCAGCACCGACATGACGTTGCCCCAGTGGTCGCGGCCAGGCGTTCCCTTGCTGCCGGGCGGTCCGCCGTTGCCGCCGTCGTTCATCTTCGGCGTCCGGCTGAATTCGCCGCAGAGGATCACCAGGGTCGTGTCCAGAAGTCCTCTCTGCTCAAGGTCTTCGAACAGAGCGGCTACCGGCTTGTCGACTTTCGGCAGGTAGTTGTCGTAACCGGCTTTCAGGTCCCAGTGGTGATCCCAGCCGCCCAGGTGCACGGTGACGAAGGCCACGCCCGCTTCGACCAGACGCCGGGCCAGCAGCATGCTCTGGGCCCAGGTGTGCCGGCCGTATTTATCGCGAATCCGGGGGTCTTCGTTGTCAAGCTTGAAGGCGTCACGAGCGGCCTGACCGGTGACAAGTTCGAAAGCCTGTTCCGTAAACTTGTCCACTTGCTCGGCTTTGGACCACGACTCGAATTGCCGCCTGGCGGAATCGACATGGCCCATGAGTGACTTGCGATTCTCGAGCCGGTCGATCGAAAGCCCCGGGCTCATGGCAAGCCCATCCGGCGCGAAGCCTTTGGCGTTGGGGTCGCCACCCGTCTGAAACGGGTCGAACTGCATGCCGATCATGTGTCCTGCGAAGTAGCCGGGCACCAGGCCGACGCTGCTGGCGACCGGAACGGATGCGTAAGGTGGAATGCCCGGCCGACGTGCGGCCATCTGCCGGGTCACGATCGAACCCAGCGAAGGGAACTTCTGAGTCGTGTCCGCACCGCTGACGCCCATCGCCTTGGCCGTCAAAATTCGGTGGGCGCCCGCAAAGTGGTCGCCCGTATCGTGATGCATCGAACGGATCACGGAAAACTTGTCCGCGACCTTGGCGTGCTCAGGGAACAGTTCCGTCACGCCAAAGCCCGGAACGTTCGTCGAAATCGGCTTCCAGATGCCCCGGTAAAGCTCAGGTGCATCGGGCTTCATGTCGTAAGTATCGAGGTGGCTTGGCCCGCCATCGAGCCAGATCAGGATGACCGAAGTTTCCTTCTTCGACTTGCCGGATCGCGATGCCGAATCGTCTTTGGCTTTCAGGATTTGCGGCAAACCTAGCGTGCCCATGCCCGCCATGCCGACCTGAAGGAAGCTGCGGCGGGACACGCGATCGCAATAAGGGCCGCTGCGGCCAAGTTCGATTCGCATCATGAGGAGAGTTCCGGTTCCGGGGCGAGTCCGAACGATCTGCAAGGCGGGAACGGCAGTCCGATGCCGTCGGTAGAATGATCTTATCTTCGGTTATCGACAAGAGATCGTCAAACCAAAAAAATGTCTGGACGCAAAAGATTCAACAATTTTGACGCTGCTGACCGTGCTCCTGAATTCAGCCGGCGAACAAGTCGTGACCATAACGCCAGGCAAGGCCTATCTGTGCCACAAGGCTCAGTGAACAAACGGCTTTCGCCAATGTTGGCCGCTTTGTGGCAAGCGTCCCGGCGACTATGAAAAACGGACAGGCCAGAAGTGCGAATCGCCCGAAGCTCAGAACACGGCCGGTGGACATCGCCTGGAATGTCAGCCCCGCCAGGCTCGTAGCCCATGCCGTGCCATAGTTTCGGTAAACGACGGGGATTGCGGCGAGAACGGTCCAGGCGGCGGCCCAGTCCAGCCATTCGGTGCCCGTCATCGGATGCATCAGAGGCCCGGCGAGACTTTCGACGATGCCCGTCAGGTGGGGTGGCTGGCGGCCCCAGGTGGACTGGATCTTCACGCCCAGGCCGGCATCGCCGAATCGATACTGAAAATAGGCCAGTAGAAGTCCCCAGCCGATGAGGGCCCCGGATCCGACGATCATATTCCGCAACTGCATCGATCGCTCGCGATTTCGCAGGAATTCCACCAGGCTGCCCGCAAGGAACCCGCCGAACAGGCCGATGGCGTTGAGCCGAAAAGCTGACGACACAAGAGAGAAAACGAAGCCTGGAAGGACGTAGCCGGAGATCGCCGCATAAATCGCCCAGAATGCAAGAGCCGACCCAGCGGCTTCCTGGTAAGGCGCGACAAGGAAGAACCGCCAGGGCCAGACATTGAAGGCGACGATGGCCCAGACCATGGCGGCCTTCGACCGGTTCAGACGCCAGGAGATCGCGCCTAAAGCCAGCGATGCGAGGAAGGCGGCGAACGCGTTGAATACGAGCAGGAATCGCCAGGGATCAGGCAGGAATCGGTCGGAAGCAGCCGCTACGACCGCGAGGCCCGGAGTGAATGCGATATTGGATTGTTCGATCCGGCCATCGTGATCCGTTTCGAGCACATATCCGGATCGGCTCAAGTGGACGAACCAGAGAGCATCCCAGTGATACCATGCTTGTATGGATGTGCTGGTTTCTTCCTGAACGATTCGTGCCGCGACTTCCTGCGGTTTTCTCGGCTTGTCGACCGTTTTCTGGGGTTCGAAGTCACGGCTGCCGAAGGCAAGCAGCAGGATGTGCCAGAGGGTTGCGAAAGCGCAAGCGGTCAGGAGAGGCCGGATCGGAAAGTTCGGAATGCCGGACGAAGGTGATCGATCGGGAGCCGCATGACCGGAGTCCGCCAGAGACAGGGGCATCGATGGCGTCTCCTCATGCAAGACCCTATGCTGCCGGAATTTCAGGATCCGATCATCGCCTCGACGAACTCTTTGGAGTCGAACGGATAAAAGTCGTCGACACCTTCTCCCATTCCGACATATTTGACCGGCAGGCCGAGCTGGCGGCGGATCGGGATCACGATGCCGCCTTTGGCCGTGCCGTCGAGTTTGGTAAGAATGACGCCGGTGCAGGTCAAGGTTTTGGTGAACACTTCCGCCTGCTTCAAGGCATTCTGACCGATCGTGCCGTCGAGCACCAGCAGGCACTCGTGGGGAGCGCCGGGAATCTTGCGGGCGATGACGTTACGTATCTTTTCGATCTCGCGCATGAGGTGTTCCTGCGTATGCAGGCGACCAGCGGTGTCGACGATCAGGACGTCGGCCTTGCGCGAAATCGCCCGCTGGCAGGCGTCGTGTGCGACACTGGCCGGGTCGGCCCCTTCGTTGCCGCGCACAAGATCGGCCCCGATCCGCTCGGCCCAGATGCCGAGCTGGTCAGCGGCGGCGGCGCGGAACGTGTCGCATGCGGCCAGGACGACCGATTTCCCCTCGCCGACGAACCGTTTCGAAAGTTTCGCGATCGACGTCGTCTTGCCCGCCCCGTTGATGCCCGCGACAAGGATCACCAGTGGTGAATCAGGTTCGGGCTTCGTGGCCGTGGGGGCGGCTTTGCCGGCTTCGTCGGTTTCCAGCAGCACGACCAGCCGGGCCTTGAGGAAGTCGACGAGCGAGTCGTCAGCCGTCTTGCCGGCGAATTCCGCGCGGACTTCGTCGAGGATGCGGGCAGTGGCCTTGACGCCGACATCGGCCTGGATCAGCCGTGCTTCCAGATCGTCCAGCAGATCCTGATCGACCTTTTTGCCGAACCAGTTACGGACATCGAAGAGCCGCGCCGTCCGAGCGAGGCCGGATTTGATTCTTGACCACCAGGAAGACATGGGATCGATTCCGATACTTGCAACGTGTTCGAATCGTTCGGCTTATAGCCAGAAGCGACTCACTCGCCGGTTTCGCCTGTGGCGGCGGATGTGCTTGAATCCGCCTCGCCGGTCGAAGTTTCCGCGGGCGGTTCAGGGCTCGTATCCGAAGATACCACGGAATCGGCGGCAGGTTCCGGATTATTGTCGAACTTCAGGAGTGCCCCGGGCTTGCCGGGCAGGAACTGGTCGAGCAGCCCGTTGACGAACTTGCCCGATTGATCGGTGCCATATCTTTTGGCCAGTTCGACGGCTTCATCCAGAGCGACAGGGGGAGGCGTTTCCTCACCGCCGAACTGAATTTCGTAAAGCCCGAGCCGAAGGATATTACGGTCCAGAGGCGGCATGCGGTCCAGCCGCCAGTTTTCCGAAATGGCCTGGATGCGCTGGTCGAGTTCCGACTTGTGTTCCTCGACGCCGGCAATGAGCGACTTGGTGAAGTCCAGCAATTGGGGCGTGTTCTTCAGCCTGCGCCGGACGAAGGTGTTGATCCAGCGTGCACCGACGCCTGGGTTAAGTTCTTTTTGATAAAGGGTTTGCAGGGCGACTTCACGGCCTCGGGTCCGACGCATTCGGGGTACCTGAACAGGGGCGGAAACAGGAGACGGTTCGAAAGTCACCCTTTCGGACAGTGAACCACGACGCAAGGAAATAGTTTAACGAGAACCTCTCGTTTTCGGTAGCGGTCGGGAAAGATCGGGCGAAATATTGGGGTTGAGGGACTCGGAAATTTCGGATAGAAACCAATCCGAACCTTCGACTGAGTATGCGACTTCGATTGAACCACAGATCCGGGTTCTCGCCTTTTGCCCAAGGATGGGCCTGCTGGCGACCGATGGTATCAGTAGATCTTGCGGAATGGTCACTCAGGGACGAGGGCCCGTTTCTTGGAGCGTCGCGGTTCGTATCTCATCATCGTTCTGATGGCGGCTCTGGCGTTCGCGCCGGGGTGCCGAACGCTCAATCTGAACAGCCCGAACCGGCTGGACAGACCCGGGGCGGATCAGCGCAGGCTCTCGCCCGCAGCGACTCAGATCGTCGAGAAATGGTCCGACAACGCCGCCAAGGTTCGAACACTCAAAGCCCAGCCGACCGTCAAACTCACCAGCGTCGATGGCCGCCGCCGATTCTCGGGCGGGGTTTCCGGCAGGATGGCCATGGAACGGCCCCGGAACTTCAAGCTCGACCTTTCGACCAACTTCGGCCAGGTGGCCGATATCGGCTCGAACGACGAAATGATCTGGTTCTGGGTCAAGGACGGCACCGAAGGCGTCTACCTGGCCCGCTACACCGAAGACGGCCAGCCGTCGGCTCCGCTGAATATCGACCCGCAATGGGTGATGGAAGCGATGGGGCTGCAGGTGATGACGCCGGAGCAGATCGCGAAGCTGGACATCCGCCGCGATCCTGCGACCCGGCACATGGTCTTCAGCGAACGGCGTGACGGGCCGGCCGGTGAACGCTGGATCAAGGAGACGGAAATGGACGCCGCCGGCGATGTCGTCGCCCACCGGCTGTTCGAGGATCACACTCCGCGCAAGCTGCTGGCCTCGGCCGAAATCGAAGGCTGGCAGACGATCGCCCTGCCTCGCGAAGCCGGTTCGGCCGTGCCACCGCCGGGGTCGAACGACGACTCTGCCGCCGCGGAGATTGTCCTTCTGCCTGAGAAGATCAAGCTTTTCTGGGCCCTCGATCAGCTCACGATCGAAGTCCGGCTCCATAATCCTCAGGTGAATCAGCCCTTCAACGATGAATTCCGCCTGGCTCAGTTCCAGCCGCAGGAAAAGCGTGGGCAGAAGTTCATCGACATCTCCGACCCTCGGCTGCTGGCATCGAAGCGAAGCCGTCCTTCTGCGACAGCCGGAAGCGGGAACGCCCCGTCGGACAATCTTGCGAAAGTCTCCGACCCGCCGCCACTGGCCCGGCTCAAGGAGCCCGAACCCTTGAAGGCGCCGGAGATTCCGAGTGTCCTGCCGGGTGACCCGACGCCGGAGGGCGTTGCCCCCAGACGTGTCGGCCCGGTGAACCCGAGCCTGAACGTGGCACCCAGCTCCGCTTCGACCGCCCGCGGCGATGCCACGCCGATCTCGCGAAGGTCGCTGCCAAGGCCGAGATAAGATTCGCCGATCGACTTTTGGCTATGTCGATCGCATGCGATTAGGGCTCGAATGCCAACTAAAACAGAAGCCGGCGACTCATGCGAGCCGCCGGCTTCGGAAGTTACGTGTGTCTGACGAATCGAATCGTCAGGCCGGATCAGCGGCCGCGGAGTCTCTTGATGGCCGTCGGCTTGGGAACGGCGGTCTTCTTCGGCGGCGAGCTCAGGGCACCGGCCAGCGGGTTCGGCACGCTCACGAGGATCGGCGAATCGCAGTCGGTCGGGGTTGCCGGAACCACCGGGATCATCATGGCTCCGTAGGGGATCAGCGTGTACCGCTTCGAGTGGTTCTTGAGGACGTCCTGGAACTTGCCTTCGTCCTTGTGGATGTAGGCCGTGTCCCAGCCGCCCGATCCGACCATCGTTTCACGGATGTAATCGGCACCGGCGTCCATGATGTTGTTGCTGTTGCCGCCGTCGAGCTGGTCGAAGCCGTCGTTCCCGGCCAGGACGTCGTCGCCGTCGGAGGGCTCGATCGGGGCGTGCTTCTGGCCCCTCTTGAGCGGCTGGGTGGCTTTCAGGCCGCCCCAGAGGATGTCGTTGCCGGCACCGCCATAGAGGCTGTCGTTGCCGTACTGGCCGATGATGAAATCGTTGCCGTCTTCGCCCCAGGCGATATCGTTGCCTGAGCCGAGGGTGGCTTTGTCGTCGCCGGCACCCAGGGCGACGACGTCGTTGCCGGCACCGGTCGTGACGGTGTCGTTGCCGGCACCGCCGAAGATCGAGTTATTGCCGTTGCCGGTGGTGGCGGTATCGTCGCCTTCGTCCAGCACGATCCGGTTGTTGCCGTTGCCGGCGGTTACGGTGTCGTTGCCGGTGCCTGCGAAGACGCAGTTATCGCCTTCGCCGGCGTCGATCAGGTCGTTGCCGGCTTCGGGGAAGAAGATGCCGTTATAGGTGAGGGCACCGATGTCGTCGTGGCCTTCGCCGCCGTAGATCGAGTCGGCACCGACGTTACCGTTGATGAAGTCGTCGCCGTCGCCGCCGAAGATCGAATCCGGTGCACCGGTGGCCGTCGGCAGGATGATCAGGTTGCCGATGTATTCGCAGTTCGGCCCGAGAATGTCGATATTCAGCACTTCGGCGTCGCCGAAGAGCGTGTCGTTAGCGCCAAGGCCGTAGATGGTGTCGGAGCCCGTGCCGCCGACGATCGTGTTCGGGCCGTCGGAGCCGATGAGCAGGTTATTGCCGGGGCCGCCGATGATGATCGAACCGCCGGTGATGGTGTCGTTGCCGGCACCGCCGTCGATGACGATGATGGCCTGGGCTTCGGCCTGCGGATCGACTTCGATCGTGTCGCCGCCGAAACCGGCGTGAACGACGATCGCGGTGGCGTCAGCTACGGTACCGAAGACCCGGACCGGTACGGCCAGGCCGTTGACACCGATCTGGTCGGGCGAATCGGCCGTGACGGTAATCACGTCGGGCAGGTTGGTGGCGTAGGTCGAAACCACGGCGTGGCCTTCGACGTTGTTGATGACGACGTCGACGACGCGGACGTCGGTCGTCTGCAGGTTGCCGATGCCGAACAGGTCGCAGCCGTTGCCGCCTTCGAGCAGGACGGACTCGATCGAGCCACCCGTGACTGAGCCGTTGCCTTCCAGGGCCGCGAGGATCAGGTTGGCATTGCCCGAGCCGATTCCGTTGGCCGTTGAAGGCGTGGTCGAGGTGTCTGGCGTCAGCGTTACCTTGTGGTCTCCTGAGCCTTCGGCCGTGAAGACCAGCCGATCGTCACCCGTGCCGCCGTCGACTTTGTCGTGGCCGTCGCCCGTATACCAGAAGAATCGATCCGTGCCGTCGCCGCCGTAGATCGAATCGTCGCCGTGATTGCCCAGGATGCTGTCGTTACCGGCTCCGCCGTCGATGACGTCATTGGCCACACCTCCGTAAAGTGCGTCGTTGCCGTCGCCACCGTAGAGGCTGACGGGAACTTCCATGCCCACGGCGTCGATGAAGTCGGATCCGGCCCCGCCGAAGACGGAGGTGCGGGTCGAGTAGCCCGACAGCTTGATTTCATCGTTGCCGCCCAGCAGGTTGACGTGAATCACGCCGTTGTACTGGGTCAGGTTATTGATGCTCTGGTTGCCGTCGATCGAAATGACGGTGTCGACGCCTGATCCTTCGATAATGGCGAAAGCATCGTCGTTTTCCGTGCCTTCGACCATGATCACGTCGGACGCTTTGCCGATGACGGTGTTCCGGCCGTTTTCGAGCCAGAGCCGTGTCGGTGAGAAGCCCTTCGTCGTATTGACGCTCGTGCGGTAGGGATTCGAGCCGAAGGAAGTGGTCTCGACCCGGATTTCGTCGGCACCCTGACCCGCGTTCAGGTTCAGGAGAACGGGAGCCGTCAGGGTTGTGGCGGCAAGAATCCGGTCGTTGCCCAGGCCCAGATCGACCGTGACGCTGTCAACCAGGATCGTGCCGTCGATCGCGGCATTGCTCGCCGTGATCTTCCAGGGCAGGCCTGCGACCGTGACTTTGCTGGAGCCGGTGATGGTCACATCGTCGGCGTTGTCGGTGCCGCTGACGATCAGCTCATCGGCGGAGGAGTCGATACCGAAGTCGGCTTCGATCACCTTGATGTCCGTTCCGGTGAGGTCCGGAATCAGGAAGGAATCCTTCCCTGTGCCGCCGATCATCCGGACGAGCTGAACGCTGGCGAAATCGACATGGCCATCGATCAGGCCGCCGTTGATGAGAGTCAACCGGCCGCCGGTGGCCGGGTCATCGTCGGTCAGCAGGACGAAGTGATTCGAATCGGCGGCTGCACCCGTGAAGACGAGCGAATTCTCGCCGGTGCCGCCGTCGATGTAATCGACACCGTCGCCGGCGTTCCAGTAAATGTAGTCGCCTTCGGAGCCGCCTTCGACCAGGTCAAAGCCGCCCGCTCCCGTCAGGAAGTCGTATCCGGCCTCTCCTGCCAGGTAGTCGTCGGCCGAACCGCCGGTCAGCGAGTCATCGCCGGAACCGCCGTAGATCGATACGGGGACGTTCAGACCCGTGGCGTCGATTCGGTCGTTGCCGAGGCCGCCCAGGACCGTGGAAGCGAACGCATAAGCCTGGAGGAAGACGGTGTCGTTCCCGCCCTGGGCGTCGATCGAGAGCGTACCCGAGTAGTCCCGCACGTTGTACTGGATCAGAGAGCCGTCCAGGGTGTAGTTCAGGACGTCGATGCCCATCACGATACCCATCTGGTTGTTCAGCACGTTGCCGTCGATGTGCAGGATATCGGCACCTGAACCGACGAGGTAAACGCTGCCCTGAGACACCGTGAATTCGTCGTTGCCGGTGCCGCCGTCGAGGGTCACGCGGAATCGGCCGCCCGGGTTCGTCAGGTCGGGTGCTTCGCTGAAGAGCTGGTCATTGCCGATGTCGCCGTTGAGCCGAACCTCGACAGGAGACGTCAGGCTGGCGTTGGCGAAGATCGTGTCATAACCGGCATCGCCATTGACGACGATCCGGTCAATCACAGGAGCGACCGGGTTGAAATTGAAGCCGGTGACCCGGGCCTTGTAGCTCAGACCGGTGACCTGCACGTCGCGGAGGACGTCGCTGCCGACGCCGATCGTATCGTTGCCGATGGTGCCGTCGAAGCTCACTGTGTCCTTGTAGTCGGTGTCGATGCCCACGTCCACGATCAGGCTCTGCAGCGGCGTTCCCACCAGGTTGTGCATGGTGAAATCATCGCCGAAATCACCGCCCTGCAGCTTGATGCCCTGAATCGATACCGCCGTGACCGCGCGAGCGATGTTGTTGACGTCGATATCGATCGCCGTCGGATCGAAAAGGTCTGCGTACAGGACGAACTGGTTGTTGCCGTCGGAGAGTCCGTAGACGTAGAGGTTGTTCACGCCCTCGCCGCCATCGACGAGATCCTGGCCTTCGCCGGCCGCATAGAAGATCGAGTCGCTGCCAGATCCGCCTTCGACGCGGTCGTCGCCGAAGCCGGCGAAGATCTGGTCAAGTCCTTCGCCGCCGTCGATGAAGTCGTTCGACTTGCCGCCGATCAGCATGTCGTCACCGTTGCCGCCGTAAAGGCTGACAGGCACGTTCATGGTCCGGGAGTCGACGATGTCATCGCCCAGGCCTCCGAAGACGCTCGTCGGGATCGTGTAGTTACGAGTGTAGACAAGGTCGTTGCCGCCCAGGGCGTCGATGTGCATCACGCCGAGGAAGTTCGTCAGATCGTTCGAGCTTGTCTGCCCGTTCACATCGAAGACCACGCGGCCTGGATCGACATCGCCGCTGACCGTGATCGTGTCCGCATTCTCGGTGCCGTTGACTTCGATCACGTCGTTGGCGGAACCGAAGACCAGGTTTCGGCCGTTGGTCAGGAGGATCCTGTCCGCGAAGACGTCGCCGTCTGCGATTACGGTCACCCGGTTCGGGTTATCGCCCAGCGGCGTGGTGTTGACTTCGAGGAAGTCGGCACCCTGGCCGCCGTTGATCGTCACCAGCATCGGCGAGCTGGAAATGATACCGGAGCGAATCCAGTCATCGCCGTAGTGGCCGTCGATCGCGACGCCGTCGACCAGCGTGCCGCCATTGGCCAGGATGTCGCTGACCCGGACGAGCCAGGGCAGGCCGGTGACGCTGGCGAGACCGTTCGTGCCGGTCAGCAGGATCGTGTCGTTGTTCATCGTGCCCTGCACGAAGACGTTGTCAGCGACCGCGTCGGTTCCGAAATTGACGTCCACGAGGTTGATCGACGTCGTCGAGAGGTCGCCGATCGAGAAGATGTCGTTCGAGATGCCTCCGCCCATCATCACGTGTTCGATTTCGCCGCCGCCGATGCTCGAGCCGTCAATCGTCAGCCGATAAAGGTTGGCAAGCACCGGATTCGCGCGGAGTTCGAAGTTATTCGGCAAGCCCAGCTGATTGCCGTCGGCGATGAGCGTGTCCTGGCCCGTGCCGCCATCGACGGAATCCGATCCGTCGCCGAATGACCAGCGAATTTCGTCCTGGTCCGCACCGCCGAAGATCTGATCATTGCCGAGACCGGCGATGATGGAATCGTCGCCGTCGCCGCCGTAGATCGTGTCGTCGCCGGTCGAGCCGAATACGGTGTCATTCCCGGATTCGCCATAGACTTCCAAAGCCGCAGAGCCGCCCAGGATTTCGTCGTTGCCCGCACCGCCGTAGATGACGGCCCTGGCGAACCCGTCGGGGCCGATCACGGAATCGTTACCTTCGCCGGCGTTGACGACATAGGTGCCCAGTTTCGTGCCATCGAGCAGGATGAAATCGCCGCCTTCGCCGCCATTGATTTCGAATCGGGTAAGACCCGTCAACGGGCCTTCGCCCTGGAATTCGATGCGGTCACTGCCCGCCAGCCCATTGACGGTCAGCGAATCGGCCTGAACGATCTCGGCCCGGAGCGTGATGGCATCGAAGAAGTTCAGGGTGTTCAACCCTGAATCCTGGAAGATCAGGGCGTCATTCTGCATCGTTCCACTGACGTTCACGGTGTCGAGGCCGGCACCGCCGACGAATCGGGCAAGGGCACTTTCGTGAGTGACATCGAAGGTGTCGTCGCCGCTGTCGCCGAAGAAGTTCAGGTTCGACTGTGCGTTACCGAGCGACTGGAACGTGTCGTTGCCGCCCTGGCCATGGATTCCGATGAACTGCCCGGGCACGATGCCGTTGATGTAGATGTCCGCACCGAGGCCGGCGATCAGGAGCGTGCCGACGGCCGGCGGTGGCACCAGATCGGAGGTCGAGTCGAAGGTGCGGATGGTGTCGTCGTTGTTGGAACCGTCGATGACGATTCCACCGCCGCCACCGTTGACTACGAGACTTCCGATGTTGAGAGCCGTAGTCTTGCCGGCATAGTCGGTATTGAAGACTTCGAAGCCGCTCGCGATCGGCGAGATCGTCGTGGTGCCGAGAGGCGGCGTGTCGACTACCAGTTCGTTGAAGCCTGTGCCGCCGTCGAACCAGTCGATCGAGTCAAACGAATTCTCGCTGACGACGAAAATGTCGTACTCGTCGCCACCGTAGAAGAAGTTCGTTCCAGGGCCGGAAAGGAAGACATCGTTGCCTGCCTCGCCCCAGCCTTTCACGACCTGATTCGGGGAATCGTTGCCGGAAGTGTCGATGACGTCGTCGCCAGCTCCGAGGAAGGCCGTGATGTCGATCGGATCGAGGCTGTCGCCCGTGACGAACAGCGTGTCCCTGGAATTACCGCCTTGAACCGAGATCTGTTCGATCTCCGAAACGTCCGCGGTGTGAATCGTCGCGTTCACGGCGACCCAAAGTGGCATGCCCGCGCTCTGGTCGACGGTGATCAGATTGGAGTCGTTGACCGAGCCTTCGACATGCACCACGTCGAACCCTGCTCCGCCCACGAACGTATCGAGGCCGGCGGAAAGCAGGAAGACATCGTCGCCGTCGCCGCCTTCGAGCGAATCGTCGCCCAGGCCACCCTGAAGCGTATCGTCGCCGGCACCGCCGACGATCGTGGCGTCGGCCGAGAGGAAGTCATTGCCTTCGTCGCCATGCAGCACGATATTCCAGGCGAAAGCCCCTTCGTTAAGGAGAGGGCTCGTCTTGATGACATCGTTGCCTTCGCGGCCTTCGATCTGAAGCGTGTTCAGCGGAGCAGGGGCACCCTGAGTGAAGGCCCAGACCGTGCCCCAGGGCATGAGCACCTGGGCGTTCGGCGTGCCGCCGGGCGGAAGGACATAACTGGCGTCGATCGTGTCGTTGGCGATCGTGCCCTGCATGGTCAGCCGGTTCCGGTCGTTCGGGTCGGAGAAGATGACACGTACGAAGTTGACCTGGCTTCCGGTCAGGTCCTGAATCGCCACATCGATACCGGTGGCGCCGGGGACGGTCGTGTTCGCGTCAGCGAGCAGGTCTTCGACGTCGGTCGAGTTGAACAGCGTCGTTCCGCCGAAACCACCGACATTCACCGTGCCAGCCGTGCGACCGATCAGACCGGAGATGCCCGCGAGATCGAACCGGACCTGATCCAGGCCCGAACCGCCGTCGACGATTTCCGGAGTGATGCTGTCGTTAGAGCCCGGCAGGAGAAGGTCGGAATCCGCTCCGCCGTAGAGTGCGTCGAAACCGTCGCCGCCCGAGAGGACGTCCTGGCCGGCATCGCCGAACAGGACGTCGTTGCCGGCATCGCCGACGATCTGGTCGTCGCCGTCGCCGCCGGACATGGTGTCGTTGCCGATCGAGCCGATCAGCGTGTCGTTGCCTTCGTTGCCGAAGATCGCGGCGGCGCTGTAGGTCTCGATCCTGTCATTGCCGAGACCGCCGAGCAGGATCTGCGTGTTGGCGAGGGGCGAGCCGATGAGGTAATCTTCGCCGGCGCCGCCGTCGACGGTGAAGTTGCCATAGGAACCGCCGCCGACGTTCAGGTCGATGATGTCGTTGCCGGCACCGCCGTAGATCTTGAAGTTCAGGAAATTGAAGACGAACTGGTCGATGAGGGCCCGAATGTCGTCGGATCCGCCCATGCCGTCGACCGAGAACTCTTCGGCATCCGTGGCATCGCCGACAAGAGTGCTGTCGACGGCCATCGAGATGGTTGCCGGGGGCGAAGAGAAGATTTCGATCATTTCGCTGAAGGCACTGCCCTGCAGCGACATCCGGTCATAGCCGTCGCCGCCGACGAACGATGCGAAACGGCTTTCTTCGGTGATGACGAACTGGTCATCGCCGCTGTCGCCGTAGAAGGTCAGGAAGGCTTCCGCGTTACCCAGAGACTGGAACGTGTCGTTGCCCCCCTCACCGTGAATTCCGATGCTCTGATTCGGCACGACGCCGTTGATGTAGATATCCGCGCCCAGTCCGGCGACCAGGAGAGTCGCGGGTGCGAGCGGCGGAACCAGGTCGGAATTCGAGTCGAACGTGCGGATCGTGTCGTCGTTGTTGGAGCCGTTGATCACGATTCCGCCGCCGCCGTTGATCATCAGATTGCCGATGTTCAGGGCGATGGTCCCCCCGGTGTAATCCGAGTTGAAGACGCTGAATCCGCTGGGGATCGCCGTGACCGTCGTCGTGCCTGCCGGCGGGGTATTGACGACCAGCTCGTTGAAGCCGGTGCCGCCGTCGAACCAGTCGTTCGAATCGAACGCATTCGCACTGACGACGAAAATGTCGTATTCGCTGCCGCCGTAGAAATAATCGGTTCCCGGGCCGGAGATGAAATCGTCGTTGCCGGCTTCGCCCCAGGCGGTCACGATCTGGTTCGGAGCGACGTTTCCGGACGTCACGACGAGGTCGTCACCAGTGCCGAGGAAAGCCGTGATGGCGACCGGCGTAGCGGAGTTGCCGGTCACGAAGAGTTCATCTCTCGCATTGCCGCCCTGAACCGAAATCAAATCGATATCGACGAGGTCGGCGGTGTAGAGCTGCAGATTCACGTCGAACGAGGTCAACAGGCCGACGGTCTGATCGACCCCGAACAGGTTGTCGCCGTTCTGCGATCCGCTGACACGAACGACATCGAAGCCGGCGCCACCCACGAACGTGTCCAGACCGTCGGAGATCAGGAAGACGTCGTCGCCCGCGTTGCCTTCCAGCAGGTCGTCGCCGGTGCCGCCCTGAAGCGTGTCGTTGCCGTCGCCGCCGACGATCGTCGCGTCGGCCGAGAGGAAGTCGTTGCCGGCACCGCCGTCGAGCACGATATTCCAGCCGAAAGCTCCGATGCTCAGGGCGTCGCTGACCTTGATGACGTCGTCACCTGCCTGGCCCTGAATCTGCAGCGTGTCATTGGCGAGCTGCGAAGCCGGCTTGTAAGCCCAGACCGTGCCCCAGGGCATCAGCACCTGAGCGTTCGGTTCGCCGCCGGGCGGAAGCACGTAGTCGGCGTCGATCACGTCGCCCGCGATCGTGCCATTGAGCACCAGGGTATTGGCGTCGGTTTCGTCGACGAATTCCGCACGGATGAAGTTCACCTGGCTGCCGGTGAGGTCCTGAACGTTCAGGTCGAAACCCGTGGAGCCGGGCACCGTGCTGTCGACGATCACAAGCAGATTTTCGGCATCCACGGAGTTGAATCCGGTAGCCGCTCCGATCTCGCCGAATTCGCCGACGTTCAGCACGCCAGCCGTGCGGCCGATGATGCCCGCGGTTCCGTTGAGGTCGAACCGGATCTGGTCCTGGCCCGATCCGCCGTCGACGAATTCCGGTGCCAGAGTGCCGTTCTTGCCCGGCAGGAGGAGGTCGCTGTCAGCTCCGCCATAGAGCAGGTCGAGGCCAAGACCGCCGAAGAGCAGGTCCTCGCCGTCTTCGCCGTAAAGAATGTCGTTGCCTTCTTCGCCGAGCAGGTCGTCGTTGCCGGCCCCGCCGTAGAAGGTGTCGTTGCCGATGCCGCCGGTCATCTGGTCATTGCCGGAATCGCCGTAAGCCAATGCTCCGCCGGGGCCGACGAAGATCAGGTCATTGCCGTCGCCGCCCCAGATGGTCGACCGAAGATCGGCCAGCATCCGGATTTCGTCATTCCCGCCCAGGCCTTCCACATGGACGACACCGGAGAAAGCGGTCAGGTCGTTGGAGCTGGAGAACCCGGGAGGCGAGAGGCTGATGTCGATACGGCCGCCGCCGTCAGGAATCACCGTGATCAGATCGTCGTTCTCGGTACCGGAGACGAGGAGCACGTCAAGATCGCCGCCGACGACGCGATTACGCCCGTTGCGAAGCTGGATCACGTCCGCGAAGACATCCGCGGAGACGTCGACGGTGACCCGATCGGTGTTGTCTCCCAGAGTCGGTGAGTTGATTCGGATGTCGTCGCCGCCCGCGCCGCCATGGATCGTGACGAGCACCGGGTTGATCAGGTTTGAGGCCGTGATGATCGTGTCTTCGCCCAGGTGGCCGTCGAACAGGATGCCGTCGACGAGCGTCGTCGCCGAGAACTGGGCGTCCATAACCCGGATCAGCCAGGGCAGGCCGTTGATGAGGGTTTCGTCCGATCCGGAAATGACGATGAAGTCATTGGCCGTCGTGCCTTGAACGAAGACGTTGTCGGCCACCTGATCGAAGCCGAGGCGGATATTGACATCCGTGATCGAAGTCCCCGTGAGGTCGTTGACCGTGAAGTTGTCGGTCGAGCTGCTACCCCGGAGATCGACCTGTTCGACCTCGCCGCCGCTGATGACATTGCCGGCGATGATGACGTCGAAGAGATTCTGGAGGAATGCGTTCTTCGTCAGGGTGAAGTCATTCGGAACAGCGTTGTTCGGAGCGACGTTAAGCGCGTCCTGACCCGTGCCGCCATCGACGACGTCGTCACCGTCGTCCACACTGTCCCAGAAGAACACGTCCTGGCCCGCATCGCCGTAGAGGAAGTCGCGGCTTCCCGCACCGATGATCTGGTCGTTCCCGTCGCCACCGCTGATGGTGTCCGTCAGGTCCGAACCGATGAGCGTGTCGTCGCCTTCGTCGCCGTAAAGTTCCGCCCGGAGCGATGTCTGCATCGAGTCGTCGCCGGCGCCGCCGAAAGCGATCAGCAGGGCGTTACTGACGTTCGCAGCGAGCACTCCGTCATTCCCGGAGCCGCCCCAGACGTGGAACACGCTGCCCGCGAGGGCCGTGAATCCGATCATGGTGATCTGGTCGTTACCGTCGCCACCCGAGAACTCGTAATCGATCAGACCGGTGTTGGCGCCGATCGAAGTCATCGTCAGCGTGTCGTCGCCTGCGAGCAGGTCGATCGCCAGCCGCTCCGCCTGAACGATCTGCGCGAGAACCGTGCCGTTGACGTTCACCGATTCGCCCGGCACCGACGACGCGACGATCACGGTGTCGTTGCCCAGAGTCGTCGTCACTTCCACGCTGTCGATGCCGACACCGCCGGTGAATGTCGCCAGTTTGCTCTCTTCGCCGACGATCATCGTGTCGTCGCCGCTTTCGCCGAAGAAGCTGAGGCGGGCACCGGCGTTGCCCAGGCTTTCGAATGTGTCGTTCCCGCCCTGGCCATGGATTTCGACGAACGAACCGCTCTCGATGCCGATCACCCGGATCTCACCGGGCATACCCGTCACGAGAAGTTCGTTGTCTGGCAGGGGCGGAACCAGATCGGACTCGCTGTCGAACGTCCGGATGAGATTGTCGTCATCCGAAGCGTTCAGAATCACGCCCGAGCCCGCCGAATCCACGAACACGAAGCCGATATTCAGGGCCGTCGTATATGCGATGCCGTTCGTGTTCGAAACCTGGAAGCCGCTGGGGATCGCCGTGACGACGTTATTGCCGAACGCCGAGCCCTCGACGTAAAGATCGTTGAACCCGCCGCCACCGTCGATGTAGTCGTACGAATCGCGCGAGGCGTACATGACGTCGAAAAGGTCGTAATCGTCGCCGCCGTAGAAATAATCGGAGCCCGGGCCCGTGAGGAAGTAATCCTCGCCACCTTCGCCATAGGCCTGCGTCAACTGGCCCTGGGGCGCCTGGTTCGTGTCGACGATGTCGTTGCCGAGACCGAGCGTCGCAAGGATCGGAACCGGTGCCAGGGAATTACCCGTGACAAGGAGAAAATCCTGACCCGTCGAACCCTGCACTGAGATCAGGTCGACATCGGTAAGGCCGACATTCGTAAGCGTCGCATTCAGCTGAATGAAGGCCGGGGAGCCGTTATCCTGCTGGATACCGAAAAAATTCGGCGCCGCCGTCGCGCCGATGAGCTGGAGAATGTCGAAGCCCGCTCCACCATCCACCGTGTCGTTGCCGGATGAAATCAGGAAGACGTCATCGCCGTCGTTGCCCACCAGTGAATCGTTGCCGAGGCCGCCCTGAAGCGTGTCATTGCCGGGGCCGCCGATCAGCGTGGCATCGGCCGAAAGGAAGTCGTCGCCCGCGCCGCCGTCGACCGAGATCCGCGTCAGATTCTCCACTCCAGGCGCGACCTTCACGATGTCGTCGCCTTCGAAAGTCCTCAGCCTCAGGATGCCCTGAGCCGGGTTCATGTTGTAGATGTCGATCTTCGGCAGCCGGGAGCCATTGATGCCGATAAAATCGTTCGCTCCGGAAACGGCCCGGTCAACCTGTATGTCATCGTTCGTTTCGTAACCGAACAGATGCACGGTCTTGTTCGAAGTGATCGAAGAGATCGAAAGGTTGTCGAGAGCCGTTCGATCCAGAAATCCACCGTTCGGATTGCCGTTGAATCCATTGATCGTGATCGTGAGGTTCGAATTCGGCGCGTTCACGGAGTCGATCACGTCTTCGACGTTGTTGGCCCGAATATTGATGAAATTGCTGGGCGCGTTGACGCCGATGGCCGTGTCGAAGAACAGTTGCGATCCTAATCCCGTGCCGGCCAGGTTCTGCGTGATGTTGAACGAACCGGTGAAGGCATAAGACGTGTAAATGCTGTCTATGTCGGGACCGCCATCGACATTGAGCGTTGCCGTGTTGAAGTCCATCGTGTGAACGATGGTGTCGGATCCGCCCGCGGTGTTCACGGAGACCGGTGCCGAGGCGAATGCGACCTCCACCGTATCCGGGCTGTCGCCCGTCGTCACTTCGATCCCCTCGACCACTCCGGGGTTCTGGACGATCGTGAGCTGAGCGGGAACGCCCACCCCGCCGTAATCGGACTTCGAGACCGTCAACCCGCTCGAAGTGTCCGAAACGATGAAAAAGTTCGATGCGGAATTCAGGGACGTGACCGTGTATGTCGACGTGTTCGAGTCGAAAACCAACTGGACGTATTGCGCCAGATTGTCGTCCGCCTCGATCTGCACGAAATTGGAATCGTCAATCCACACGTTCAGCGTCAGCAACCGCCGGGCTTCCAGCTCGTCCGCCAGCGGAGCGAACAGCCGCTGCTCCTTCGCTCGGTTCGCAACCCGATTCCTGTCCCGGTTCACCCATCCGAAAAATCGCTGGAGATCAATGCCATGAGACATGGAAGCCGCTCCTGAAGAAGCTAGTGCGAACTCGATGTTGCGTATTGCCTGATCCGGCAGAAAAGAAGAGGGATCCTTCTTTTTGTAGATTCGCTATGCTACCTATGTATCTCAGCTTGCGGCAAGGTGGGTTGATTCGGAAAAATAGATCGTACAAGGAAGTTTGTGCGGGTTGTAATGCCTGGAGGGTTCACTGGGAGGATTCGCGTGAAGAATGCAAGCTGGCATTCATGCATGCATTCGCTTCGGGTTTTCCGTTTTGGCTGCCCTTGTCCAGCGATTCCGCCATGATCCCGGATCGCATCTCAAGCACGACCGGCATGGGGATTTCATGGATGCTGTCGCTTGCCGGCGAACCCGGCGAGCCGGTCGAACAGGATTCGAACCGCCGAACGCTGGAACGAGCCTATCCGTGCGGATAAGATAAAGGAATGCATGTCGATGCTGCGATCGACGAACCCTCCGCGGATCCCGTCCGCCCAGTTCTCACCACACTTCGAAAGGTTCGGAGCCAATGAATCTCCGCTCGCATCGCGCCGATCGGGACCCTTTCTTCAGAAATTGCGCCCTTGGCCTGATCGGCTTCGCCCTCCTGTGGCTGGCGGTCCTCCGCCTCACGCCGCCCGTCGATCGCCTTTCGAGGATCCCGCTCGTGACCCAGGCTTCTTACCTCCAGGATGGCCCCAAAGTCGATCTCGAAGGCGGCATCGCCTGGATCAACACCGCAGGACCGATCCGGATCGAAGACCTCCGTGGCAAAATCGTCCTGCTCGACTTCTGGACCTACTGCTGCATCAATTGCCACCACGTTCTGCCCGACCTGGAACGCCTGGAACAGAAATACGCCAAGGAACTGGTTGTCATCGGCGTGCATTCCGCCAAGTTTCCGGCCGAACGCGACACCAACAACATCCGCAAAAAAGTCGCCGAATACCGTATCAAACACCCCGTCATCAATGACGCCGATATGGTCGTCTGGCGCAAATTCGGCGTCAACAGTTGGCCCACGTTCGTCCTGATCGACGCCAACGGCCGTTATCAGGGGTTCGCCAGCGGCGAAGGCCAGTACGAACTCCTCGACAAAGCCATCGGCCAGCTCGTCGCCAAACACAAAGAAAAGGACGAGCTGAACCTGACGCCACTGCGGTTCTTCCCAGAGAACGAAAAATCGTACGACCAGCCGCTGCTCTACCCGGGCAAGATTCACGTCAACGCCGAAGCCAACCGGATCTTCGTCACCGACACCGGCCATAACCGGATCGTCGTCGCCGACCTCGACGGCAATGTCGTCGACGTCATCGGCAACGGCCGCATGGGCTTCACCAACGGAACCTTCCAGGAAGCTACGTTCAACCGCCCGCAGGGCGTCTACATGAAAGATGACTTTCTGTTCGTCGCCGACACCGAGAATCACGCGATCCGCGTCGCAGACCTCAAGAACAAGACCGTCAAGACCGTGACCGGCACAGGCGTGCAGTCTTATCGGCGGGAAGGATCCGGCAAGGCCGATATCATGGGCCTGAACAGCCCCTGGGATATCGTTCCTCTTGGCGAAGGGAATCGTTTCGCCATCGCCATGGCCGGCCCGCACCAGATCTGGGAGCTGAATCTGGATAAGGACACCGTCGGTGTCCTGGCCGGCTCGGGACGCGAAGACATCATTGATGGCACCTTCAAAGCCGCCGCACTGGCCCAGCCCAGCGGACTCGCGTCGGACGGCGAGAACATCTACTTCGCCGACAGCGAAACGTCCAGCCTTCGTTTTCTCAACATGAAGAAGAAAACGGTCGAAACCGTCGTCGGCAAAGGGCTTTTTGACTTTTCCGATACGGTCGGGCCGATTGGTAAGGGGCGTTATTACTTCCAGCACTGCCTGGGAGTCGCCTACGCTGATGGCGTCGTCTACGTCGCGGATTCGTACAATAACCGGATCAAAGCCTTCGACATCAAGGGCAAGAAGATCGTCAACGTCGTCGGCACCGGCCAGGCCGGGTCGGAAGACAACGGTGCTGCCAGCACTTTCTATCAGCCCGGTGGAGTGGCGGTCGCCAAGGGCAAGCTTTACGTCGCCGACACCAACAATCACGCTCTTCGCGTCGCCGACCTCAATTCCGGCGATGTCAGCACACTGTCGCTCAAGGGACTCACCAAACCCGAAGAGCCGGTCGTGCCGCCCAGCTTCCCCAACGCCCAGGTCATTCGGGTCGCCGATGCCAAAGTGGCCCCCGAGAAATCGCTGAATCTGGACATCCGCCTGCCGATCGATAAAGGCATGAAGCTCAACGATCTCGCTCCGTTGCCCTACACAGTGGAGGTCAAGGACTCGGAGGGCAAAGTCATCGGCGGCACATCCGTCGGAGGAGCCGAAGTGAAGCCCCCCACCGATGCCTTCACCACAACAGCGACCTTCGAAAAACCCCTCGAAGCTGGCCAGAACGTCACGCTGAAAGTCTCCGTGGCCGCCTTCCTCTGCAAAGAAGGCGCTGAAGGCTATTGCCTGCCCAAGTCCTACATCTGGGAAGTGCCGATGACCGTCGCCGCCGACGGCTCCAACCGCGTCAGCCTCGGTGGAGATGCGGCGAAAACCGAAACCAAATAACCTTTCCCACCCAGTTCGAACTTCGAAAAGCAATAAGGGGACGGGGGGCTTTTTCGAAAAAGACCCCCGTCCCCTTTGATTTTCCCATTGGCAGCGGAGTCCCGCAGCTTCCCCGCGACAGAGCTGATCATCGCACTTTTCGAATCAAGAAGGTGACGAAAAAAGCAGGAATCGAAAACGTCTGGCTGACCGCCCGGGCTCTTTCCAGGGACGTCTTGGTTCATCGGTTTTTCGCAACATTTTGAAGTATCCATATCGAAGAATTCATGAAAATAATCGTCGCGAATTATTTGGGAGTATGGGACAATCCTTTTCGGATCACTTAGGAACGGTATCTTGTCGTATGCGTTTAGACGGCCTGGCGAACGGCCATCTGCGACCCACACCGCTCACGTGATTTTCGCCGGATCCGGCACGGTCGAATTCACCCTCATCAGGGATTCTGGTATGCATATGCTCGCTCGTTGTTTCGTTTTCGCCAGCCTGTCATTGGTTATGGCAGGCGATATCGCACATGCCCAACGTCGAGGCGGTGGCTCCCGTGGCGGTTCACCGCAAGGCGGCGGCGCCAGAGGCGGCCGATCAGGCTCGATGAATAACGGCCTCCGTGCTTCGGGCGGCTTCGCTCAGCCGGGTGCCAATTCGATGAACTATCAGAAGTCCATGCAGCACATTCGGGGCGGGGCTCCCGGCGGCACCGGGGCGCGTACGCCCGGAACTCAGGCCAACGCAGCCAATCGCAATGCGAATCTGCGAAACGACCCGGCCGCTCGCCGCGACGTCGAAGACCGGAACCCTGTCGAGGACGCGGCCACCCGCAACGAACCCTTCAGCCGCGACTGGTACGGCGCGCACCCCGACGCATGGCGTTACGACCACCCCGATGCCGACGCATACGCCTTCGCGGGCGCTCCGGGAATGTACAACTGGTGGGGGGCTTCGGCCGGTCGAGGCGCTGTCCCGGTCGGAGGTGGCGGAGCCGCTCCGGTGGTGCAGGGCACCCCGGCACCTGCCGCCGCAAATCCGGCGAACGCAGCCCCGGCTGACGCGGGCACGGAACCGAACGGAGCTGCCGATGCGAATGCCGCTCCGCCCGGAGATTGGCTGCCGCTCGGCGTGTTCTCGCTGACCCACGACAATACCCCGGACGAAGTAACCCGGGCGATCCAGCTCGCCACGAACAAATCGGGCGAACTCAAGGGCAATCAGATCGATCTGCTCACCGACACGACCGCTGAAGTGCATGGCCGATACGAGGCCGAAACCAAAACCCTGCACTGGACCATCGGCAAGTCGAACGGCGTCGTCTTCACCGCGAAAGTCGACGACTTCGGCAAAGCCGGCAAGCCGATTCCCGTCCTCGCTCATTACTCCAACGGGTCATCAGCCCGCTGGATCATGACGCCAGCCCCGAAATCCGGCGATTCGGACGACAAAGCTGGCGAGTGAATTACGCTCCAGAATCATGGAACGGATCGAATCCAGCGGGGCAACACAAGCCTCGCTGGTTTTTTTCGTTGGATGACGCGAAACACCTTTGCTGCGGATTCGCTTGACTTCACTGCCGAAATGTTCGAGATTAGACATAACTTACCAGGCATCCGGACTGCTGTCCCTCTCAATTGCCTACACTCATACCGTAACCACCCCAGCCCCCAGAACCTCGTCCGGGTACCTCGGCCATGTGGACATTCAACGGCGAAAATGACCTTTTCGTACGCGACTGCGATGGCCGCACTCGCCGCAGCTTTCTGCGTACGGGGGTCATCGGCGGGCTCACGCTGCCGCAATTTTTGAGCTTGAGGGCAAAAGCGGCGCAATCTTCGCTGGTCGAGCCCGTTCCGGCGAATCGGAGCGTCGTGCTGTTCTGGCTCAGCGGTGGCCCGGGGCACATGGAGACTTATGACCCGAAACCCGATGCGCCATCGGGCTTTCGGGGGCCTTTCGGGGCGATCCCGACGAACGTGCCGGGGGTCCATTTCGGCGAACTGATGCCGCAACAGGCCCGGATTATGGACAAGCTGGCGATCGTACGCACCGTTCGGCACGGCTCGGGCGATCACACGAAGGGCAACCACTGGATGCTCACCGGGTTCGAGGGGCCGGCGTTCAACGCGCCGGACAACACTGTGCAGCGCCGGCCGTCGATGGGCAGTGTGGCGGCCCGATTGCGTTCGAATCGCACGCCGGGCCTGCCGCCTTATATCGCTGTGCCTCATTTGCGTGGCGGGACGGACAATCTATTCCACTATGCGACGTATCTGGGAGGTGGGGCGAACCCGTTCATTGTAGAGTCGGACCCGAACGACGAGAAATACAGAGTTCGAAACCTCACATTGCCGGGTGGCGTTTCGATGGGTCGGCTCGAAGACCGCCGCCGGGTTCTTAACCTGGTCGATCAGGTGCGGCGAGCTGGCGACACCTGGTCGGACGGCATGAACGTCTATCAGCAGAAGGCGTTCGACATGCTCACGGGCCGGGCCGTGGTGGAAGCCTTCGACATTTCGAAAGAAGCACCCGCCACACGAGACCGCTACGGGCGGCACACGTTCGGACAGAGCGCGCTGCTTGCCCGTCGGCTTGTGGAGGCCGGAACGCCGTTCGTCACCGTCAATTGCGTGCCCTGGGACCATCACGGCACGCCGCCCCAGATGAAGACGGAAGAGGGGGCGAACAAGCTGATCCCGCCTCTCGACCGGGCCGTCGCCGCCCTGATCGAAGACCTGGAGGCCCGGGGGCTTTTCGATTCGACGCTGGTGGTCGTCATGGGCGAATTCGGCCGTACGCCACGCATGAACAAGGACGCCGGCCGCGACCACTGGGGCAATACGTTCTCGGTGGCCTTCGCGAGCGGTGCCTGGAACATGGGGCAGGTCATCGGCCGGTCGAGCGCCCGGGGCGAATATGTCCTGGAGAAGCCGTTCGACCCTCAGGACGTCGCCGCGACGATCTATCGCTTCCTCGGGATCGATAGCCGTGAGATCGCCTTCGAAGACAAAACCGGCCGCCCGGTTTACGTGATCGAAAAAGGCGAGCCGATCCGTGAACTCTTCGCCAGATTCCCTCCCTGACTTCCCGCCGCAACGCCTGCCTTGAGGCCTACTTCATTGAAACGCATCGCAGCCGTCATCACCGAATGGCGCAGGCTCAGCCACGCCGACGTCATCCTGGACCGTATTTGCGAGCCCTCGGCCTGGGGTCACAAGCGGCCGTTCGAAATGAAGCTCGTTTCGATGTACGTCGACCATTTCCCTCAGAAGGACATGGCACGCGACAAGGCCCGGCAGCATGGCGTGTCCCTGCATGATACGATCGCCGGGGCATTGTCGGCAGGCGGGAAGTCGATCGACATCGACGGTGTACTGGTGATCGGCGAACATGGCCCTGCGGCCAATAACGGCAAAGACCAGCAGATGTACCCGCGCAGGCGGTTTCTGGACGAAGTCGCCGAAGCCTTCCGCAAGTTCGGCAAGATCGTGCCGGTCTTCACCGACAAGCATTTCAGCTACGAACCGCTGTTTTCGCAGTGGATCCTGCAAACCTATCGCCACATGGGCATCCCGCTCATGGCCGGGTCGAGCCTGCCTGTCGGCTGGCGGCATCCCTCGACCGCCTGGCCGGTCGGCGAGCCGATAAAACGGGCCTGGGCCCAGGGTTATGGCGGGCTGGACGCTTACGGATTCCACACGCTGGAAACGCTGCAGTGCCAGGTGGAACGTCGGCGTGGTGGTGAGACGGGCGTCGTCGCCGTGCGTTCGCTGGGCGATGGTGAAGCCGCCTGGAATCATCCGGACTTGCCCCGCGACTTACGTGAACGATTCGCCGCCACTTACGAAGGTCGCCCCCAGCAGCGCAAGCCACCCGGCGGCCGCAATGGCGATGTGCTCTGGGAAATCCGCTATGCCGACGGCCTGATCGCCCACGTGGGCATGTTTTCCAGCGAAGGCTCCATCTGGGGCTTCGCCGGTGAAGATAGCCAGGGCACCATCCGGCCGATCGTGTTCGAACTTGAAGAGGGCAACCCTTACGGGTACGGCCACTTCGGATATCTGACACGGGCGATCGAGCACCTCGTGACGACCGGAAAGTCGCCTTATCCGGCAGAGAGAACGTACATTACCACGGGCGTTCTGGCCGCCCTGCTGCAAAGCCGCAGCGAAGGCGGCAGGCTCGTGCCGACGCAGTTTCTCGCCGGGACGAAATACGAACCTGTCGACTGGCCATTCGCTACGGGCGTTCTCGGGACGCCCGCATGATCCGCCAGCCGACAGGCTCATAGGTCAAACGGGCAACCCGCCATCAAGGTTCCGGGTGCCTCCGCGAAGTTCATGTCTTCTGACTTTCGGCCTGTCAGACGCTCGATCAGGGCCACGAGTTCTTCGAGCATCTCCTCGGAATGACCCGGCCAGGCGCGGACAATCAAGCGATCCGGGCCGATCAGTACGACATAGACCGAACTCTCGGCCCCGTAGTCACGCACGATCTTCAGTTTCGGATCAGCCAGAATCGGCATCTTCGCCCGGTATTTCTCGCCCCAGGCCCGGGCCGTTTCGGGCGTTCCGTCGATGATGCCCATGAAACTCGCTTCACCAGCGAAAGCTTCGGCGATCCGTTCGAAAAAGGGCTGGGCCGCGACACTGCACGGGCAACCGTTTTTGATGAAGACCAGAACGTGGCACCGGCCTGACAGGTCTGATTCCGTGTCGTGCTCGACGCCCTGGCCGTCCGTCGCGACGATCCGCGGGGCGAGGTTCGCGGCTTGGCTCTTGGCCTGACGGATCATGGCCTCGGTCGCCACATGCTCTTCCTGCTGTTTCAGCGGCAGGAGCGGTATCGAAACGACCGGACCGACGAACACCGAACGCAGCGCGACGAATCCGTAGGCCGACATCACGGCGATCGTCACGACAATGAAGAGCACGCGTGTCCAGAACGATTCGGCTTGCATCAGTTGGCCTCCTGGCCCGAGAAAGTCCGTAAAAGGTGCCGCTTGAAGACACAAGGCAGCACCCATCGGACCGACGGGTCAGTAAGAGTCCGACGAAATGACTTCGCCGCCGTTTCTGGTGGCCATCGCACGCCAGGTGCCTTCGTTGACGGTGTCCTTCACGAACTGAACGTGGCCGTCGCAGAAAAGCGTATTCACGCCCCCGGGGTGGTTGCTGCGGGCGGCCTTGAACGCCGGATTGTGGGGCGGGCTGGTTTGCCAGCAGTCGAATCGCTTCGAGTTCGGGGTCAGGGCGTGGTTGTAAAGCCCTGTGCGATAGTCGCCGTCCCACCAGCCATAACCGAGATCCAGCCGCCAGCCCGTGGGGGCCGCACATTTGTCGAGGCTCAATGGGGCAGCCACCACAGCAGCCGCCCGGCGACGGTCGCCCGAGTAAGCCGTCGCTCCGGAAACTGTCGACGCACCGCCGGACGCTGCGCCGATGAGCTGTTCTGAAGCTGCCACCGTGTTGCTCGATCCGTCGATGATCGAGCCGACGGAATACGCTGGCCCCAGGACGAAAGCGCCATTGGCCGGAATCGTCGCTCCGGAGTCGCCAGGGACGGCTGAGAGCAGGGAGCCGTCACCGGTGCAGAAGTGATAGTTGCTGGGCCCGGAAAGCACGCTTCCCGGCAGCGTCGAAGGCGGCTGCTGGCCATCGCTCGGGCAAAGGAAGAAGCTGACCTTTGCGGACATCACAGTGACGTTCGAAGCGAACGGTGTCCAGGGATTGGTACCGTAAATCGACGTCGGTCCGGCGCCGATCGGCCAATCCATGTTCAAAGCGTTATAAACGCTCGTCTGCTCCAGAAACGGCGACATCTGGGCCAGAACCGACCAGCGGTAATGCAGGGCCGGAATACCCGGAGCGGCCTGGCCCGGCTTGGGGTAAAGGAAACCGACGGGGAAACTGTCGTTCGTCGAGTGATAGTTGTGCAGGGCGATGCCCAACTGCTTGAGATTGTTGGTGCACTGGGCACGGCGGGCCGCCTCGCGTGCGGACTGCACGGCGGGCAGAAGGAGAGAGATCAGGACGGCGATGATCGCGATCACCACCAGCAGCTCGATCAGAGTGAAAGCCTTGCGAGAGACTCGAAACATTGGGGAAAGCCTCGGTTCGTATTATCCGCGGAATCATGAACGGACTTGGCCGGCCCGGGCCTGGCTGTGTCCTGCCGAATTTGTCGAATTTCGAAAAAACGCAATGACGTTCCTGCGCCTAAGTCGCTGGCCGGATTCGCGCACAACTTCTGCCTGTACTATCGTACGAGGCTGCGGTGCGAAGCCGTGCCGATGCGACAATTCCGGGCCTTCGACCCGTCGCGATCGGAACTTCTTGCGTCTACGGGTTTCAGGCCTTCGGTGGCCGTTCGAGCCGGAATGCGAATAACGGGAAATTCCGGATTTCGGAGAGCGGTACCAGCGTGGCCGACGGGTCACATCCGGCTTGTGGCTGACGTGGCGTCACCGGATGGCACCAGGGGCAACGATAATTCAACCTCACTTGAGTTTCGACCGGGTCCTGACACCGGGATGTCATGCGGCACAGCGACTTCACACCGGTCGAAGCGACGGAAGCCGTTTCGCCTGCGACGGATAGGGCGATGTCATTCGTCTCGTCGCCCGAAGGCCTGCAGCAGCACCGATCGCGCCGGCACTTCGGTCCGCAGTCGCAGTACGAAGCATGATCCCGCGGATCGGCATATGTCGATGCATCGGCCGCGATACCGCTGAAGAGCGACAAAATCAGCACGAATCCGCAGGCCCATCGCCTTCGGACGAGTGCGGTCGTCGCCAGATTCGTTCGCATGCATCGGAAAGCGGTCATAAGAACAGAAGACAACATCCGGAGCGGAGCAGTCAAGCGTCATGTGCCCCGATTTCGCGGAAAATCGCCCACGGCGGCGATACGACCCCTCCGGAACCGTCCGAATCGGTATTCGGGCAAACCTTTCTTGAACGGGCATTTAGACGTGATCCAATTTCGCTGCCCGACCGCCGCCGCGAAATTCGTTTGACACGATCCGTAAAAATTGTCTAGGATGATTGCGATTGAGACTCAGTCTCATTAGTCACGAATGCCAGACAGACACGAGGGTTGACGCAAGATGTTCAGTCGCGAGAGAGCCCGGACCGGATTCACTCTGATCGAGCTGCTGGTGGTGATCGCGATCATCGCCGTGCTGATTTCGCTGCTTTTGCCCGCGGTCCAGTCCGCTCGCGAGGCGGCCAGGCGCATGCAGTGCTCCAACAATCTCAAGCAACTCGGCCTGGCCATGCACAACTACGAGAGCATTCACGGCACCCTGCCGCCCTCGCTCACTGTGCGAACCAATTCCGCCGGAGTCGTGACGTGGTTCGGCGGCTGGTCGGCTCAAGGCCGCATCCTGCCGTTCGTCGAGCAGAACAGCGCGTTTAACGCCATCAATTTCGACCTGAGCTATTCCAGCCCCGTCAATACGACCATTTCGGCCCTGAACGTTTCGACATTCATCTGTCCGAGCGAGGTGCGGCCCGAACCGGCCACGCACGGCTTCGGCCTGGCCGGAGTGCTCAACTATGGCGTGAACATGGGCGACTGGTATGTCTGGGGCGGTTCGGCGGGCGTCGCTTCGCGGGCTCCGTTCACCGTAAATGCCGCAAGGACGTTCGCTTCCATCACCGATGGCCTTTCCAATACCGTCCTGATGGCCGAAGTCAAAGCCTATCAGGCCTATTACCGCGATACCGGGCCGATTTCGGGCATGACTCCGACGACCATACCCGCGCCCTCGGCCGATCCTGTCTCGATCACGAACCAGTTCGTATCGTCCACCGCACCCCAGACTTCCGGCCACACCGAATGGGTCGACGGACACGTGCACCAGGCGGGTTTCACGACGGCCTTTCCGCCCAATAAGCGAATCCTCGGCACCGCGAACCGGAATGTCGACGTCGACTTGACCACGCGCCGGGAAGCCAACGGCGGGCCCACCTATTCGGCCGTGACTTCACGCAGCTATCACCCGGGCGGCGTAAACGTTCTGAAAGCCGATGGTTCCGTCGAGTTCATCGGCAGCACTGTCAACGGCGACGTCTGGCGTGCTCTCGGGACACCGGCCAGTGGAGAAGTCATTTCCAGCGATTCGTATTGAGAACGAGTCCGGATCTCACTGTTGGCGACGCCCGAAAGTCGCCGCCACCCTACTCATCGACATGACCTGAACCCGAAATTTTTGCCGATTCAGTCAAGCACGCGGTCAACCGGCCGCGTGCTTTCGATTATAATTCCTGTGACGGACGCCCTACGCTCCGTCGATTTTCCCTGCTCGCGAAGACACCGACGCCATGTCCCGACTTGTCGACCGTTTCGGCCGCACCCACGACAATCTCCGGATCAGCGTCACCGACCGCTGCAACATCCGGTGCGTCTACTGCATGCCCGAGTCGGTCGAATTTCTGCCGAAGGCCGGGATCCTGAGCTTTGAGGAAATCGAACGGATCGCCCGGGTGGCGGCCTCGCTGGGCGTGACGAAACTTCGAATCACCGGCGGTGAGCCACTGGTGCGGTCGAGTCTCTGGATTCTGATCGAGCGTCTCACGGCCATCGACGGCATCCGCGATATCGGCCTGACCACCAACGGCATCCTGCTGGCCGATCAGGCCCGGAAGCTCTATGACGCGGGCCTGAGACGGCTCAACGTGAGTCTGGACACGCTCGACCCCGGCCGCTTTCTGGCCATGACACGCCGCACCGGGCTGGAAGACGTACTGGCCGGTATCGAGGCCGCCCACGCCGCCGGATTCGAGCGGATCAAGCTGAACGCCGTGGCGATCAAGGGTTTTTCGGAGCCCGATCTGGTCCCACTGGCGAAATTCGCCCGGGAGAAGGGCCTGGAACTGCGGTTCATAGAATACATGCCGCTGGATGCAAAGGATGCCTGGGAGCGTTCGAAAGTGCTGCTGATGGACGAGATTCTCGACACGCTCCGGCGCGAGATCGGCCCGCTTTCGCCCGTGGCCGGCGACGATCCGCACGCCCCGGCGACTTTGTTCGCTTACGACGACGGCATCGGCCGCCTCGGCTTCATCGCGTCGGTTTCGCACCCATTTTGCCGGTCGTGCAACCGTGTACGCATCACGGCCGACGGCAAGCTCCGCAACTGCCTCTTCGCCGTGGACGAAATCGACCTTCGAGCCCTGATCCGCGCCGGCGCTGATGACGCGAAGCTGGCCCGGGCGTTCGTCGATTCGGTCGCGGATAAGTGGGAAGGCCACGAGATCAACACCGCCCGGTTCATCAAACCGGATCGGCTGATGCATTCGATCGGGGGGTGAGAGATGTCCGGAAATCGCAATGTGATCATCACGAACGGCTGGTCGAATCCGGATTCTGAGGAGTTTTTTCGTTTGGGTTGGCCAGGTGATCCGGCCTGCTGGATTCTTTACGAAGAGCGGTCTTTTTGCGGAACCTGCTCATTTTTCGTGGACTTAAAAGCGGACTGGGGCCTCTGTAATCAACCCGCATCACGGCATTATCTGGAAACGATCAAGGATCGTTTCACGTGTCCTGAATACAATGACAAAATCTAGGAGCCTTTAGATTGATTACTTAAGCCACGTTCCATTGCCGGTGCGGTGGCGAGGGGCAGAATGTTGGGACAGTGTCGTGCGAATTTTCGAATGACCGGCGGAATCGAAGCGAAGGCGGAGTCCATGTCGAACGAAAATGCGATCGAATCCATGACCGTCGCGGAAAAAGTAAGGCTGCTCGAAACGGTCTGGCAAAGCCTTTGCCGCCATTCGGGCGACGTTCAGTCTCCGGAATGGCACCGTGAGGTTCTCGAAGAACGGAAACGCCGCCTTGAAGACGGAGTGTCGAAAGTCTCGACCTGGGCCGAAGCGAAAGCGAGGCTTATGCGACTCGAATGAACATCATCCATATTTCGACCGATGCCGAGACCGATCATGCCGAGGGGTACTGGTTCTATGAACTTCAGTCTCCAGGACTCGGCGGATACTTTCGAAGTTGCCTGATCTCGGACATCGAATCGCTCGCCTACTACGGCGGAATCCACGAACTGGCATTCGGATTCCATCGTATGCTCTCAGCTAGATTTCCGTACTGTATCTATTACCAGTAAATTGATGAAGTATTGACGGTAATAGCCGTGATCGATGCACGTAGGGATCCCTTGTGGATTCGCCGGAGGTTCGAAACCGAGGAAGGATCTGGGTGAAGTCGATCTTTCGGGAACCACTTGAAAAAATGAGAGAACTTGCTTGCCTGATCTTTCGAAATAACACTTGGATCCATCGGAAATTCGAAGGCATTTTCAATATGGCTAACTTGCGTTGGCAATCTACGAATCGATCGTACGACAAACCGATCAAAAAATGATTCCGGCCCCTGGGAAATCGGGGCCGGAAGCTCGAACGACACTCACTTCGGCGGTTCACCCCGCGTAATTCGAGCCGCGGAGTTTTTCCAGCAGCTTCCTGGTGGCCGTGATGCCTTCGGGTTCGGGCAGTTCGGAGCCTTCGTATTCGATGCCGATCCAGCCCTTGTAGCCGGCGTCGGTCACGATTTTCAGGATCCGGGCGTAGTCCATGTCCCGTTCGTTGCCGGCGGCGTCGAAGACATAAGACTTCGCCGAAACGCCGTGGGCGTAGGGCATCAGGCGGGCGATGGCCTTGTAGATGTCGATCGTGTGCTTGTTCGTGGCCCTGTCGCGGGGGAAGTTGCCGAAGTCGGGCAGGGTGCCGAAGTTCGGGTTGCCCACGGCCTTCATCAGGGCGATCAGGCTGTCCGGGTCGGACGACGGTCCGCCGTGGTTTTCGCAGATGATCGCGACGCCGTGGCTCTTGCCGTATTCGGCCAGGGCGCCGCAGGCTTCGGCGACGGGCTGGGTTTTGGTGGGCGAGTAGTTGCTGCCCGTGTTGATGCGGATGGCGTGGCAGCCCAGCGATGCGGCGGCATCGACCCACTTCTTGTGGTTCGCTACGGCCTGGTTCCGCTTGGCGGAATCTTCGACGGAAAGGTCGCCTTCGCCGTCGATCATGATCAGGACGTTCGTCACGCCGTGGTCAGCGGCTCGCTTTTTGAGGTCTTTCAGGTAGGCTTCGTCGTGGGCCTTGTCCTTGAAGAACTGGTTGACGTACTCGACACCCGAGATGCCGAATTCTTCCTTCGCCATTTTGGGGAAGTCGAGATTCATGGCGACGGTCTTGGAACGGTCGGCGAAGAGCCGCTTGTGCAGCGACCACTGGGCCAGCGAGATCTTGTAATCGCCGATCTTGCCGGCAGCGGGCTTGCCGGATTCGTCGGCGGCCAGGGCGAATCGGCCCAGGGCCGGCGAAAGTGAAGCGGCCAGGCCGAGGCGGACGAGATCACGGCGGTTCATGTGGCTGTCGATCATGGTGCGTTCGAACTCCGGAAAATCAGGGAACTTGACGGACGGAAGCGGTGGAAACTGGGTTGCCGGGCACAGGTGCGACGGCTTGTCGGATCAGGCAAACGAAACGTCGCGTGCGGAAAGTTCGGTTTTGAGGGCCAGGGCGGCGTCGCCGAAGCGTTCGGGCCCGGTGAAGCCATAGAACTTCTCGGCCACGACCAGGTGCGGCTCCAGCGTGCAGAAGCCCTTGTAGCCATGGGCGACGGCGTCGGCGATGAGCTGGGGAATCTGCCCATCGCCCTGGCCGGCGGGCACGTTCTTGTGGGTCTTGGTGCAATAATCCTTCACGTGGAAGTGGCCGACCTTGGGCCGGAGAAGCTTCCATGCGGCGTCGATATTCTGGCCGACTTCCAGGTAATTGGCCGGGTCGAAGGCGTGTTCCAGGGCCGGGCTGCCGACGGCTGTGACGAGATCGTGCGAGCGGTCGGCGGTGTCGCCGTAGATGCCTTTTTCGTTTTCCAGAAACAGGCGGATGCCCTTGGCATCGGCGATTTCGGCCAGGGCCTTCATGCGGCGGACGACTTCGTCGCGATGGGTGGCCGGGTCTTCGCCTTCAGGCATATAGAAGCTGAAGATGCGGATGCGGGGCGTGGTGTAGAAATCGGCGAGTTTCAGCGCGATGGCGTATCGTTCGAGATGGGGCTCGAAGGGTTCGGTGATCTTGATTTTGCCGATCGGCGAGCCGATGGCGCTCAGGCCGAAGCCGTTTTGCCGCAGGAGGTCACGAAAGTGCGCGTGTTCGTCTTCGGTGAGGTCGAGGACATTCTTGCCGTGAATCGAACGGAATTCGATGTGTTTGATGCCATGGCGCGCGAGAACTTCGATCTGTTCCTCGGGCTGGGGCGAAATTTCGTCGGCGAAGGCGCTCAGGGTAATCATGGGTATTGTCGCGGTCAGGATGGAGAAAGAGCCGGATTCGATGCGCGGAATCAGCCTTCGCGCGGGCGCGATGCCGGATTCCGCTCACATGGCTTCTGATCACCATAACGTTCGTGCGATGGGATGACCAGAGGGTGGAATCCCGGCACCGTCGTGTTACAGTGGTCAGCGTAACGAACGTCGCCCGACGGCTCGACCCTCCGCTCGATACGAAACCCGAGAGCCACGCGCCGCCATGTTTGTCGAAGCCCTCGTCACGTTCCTGATCGTGCTTGCCGGAATCTGGTTCCTCACCGAGGTGCTTCAGGGCATCTGGTACGAAAGCGTTGTGGGGCAGATCGTGCCTCGCGTGGCGCTGGCCGCCGTGATATTCACAACGCTGCAGTTGTATTTCCGGATTCGGCTGGAATCGCTGATGGACGCCAGCCTGCCCTGGGTGATCGTTTCCGGAATCATCTGGGCCGTCGTGTTTTATGGCCTGTTTCAGTTTTCGGCCGGGCATGCTCTTGGGCTCGGTGTCGGTGGCATGCTGATCTTGACGTGCCTTTCAGGTATGGTGTCCGACGGTTTTCGGGGCGTCGGAGCAGTCCCGGCCCGGCCTGCCGTGGCCAGGGCCCGGCCGCCAGTCACGCCGAAACGGATGCCCCGGACGCCTTCAGGCTTCGCGCCGTTTCAGGTGCCTTCCATCGATTCCCGCGGCACGGCGAAGGCGGAAACGACGAAAGCCGCGGCTGACCCGCAGCCGGGTCAATCTGGTGCGGAACCTGTCGCAACTCCCTCAAAAGAAACAGCTTCGGACGCCTCGAAGGAACAGCCGAAAAACTGAGCGAGGCCACTGGGCATTTCGGTTCGGACGATTTTCAGGAGACTTCTCAAATGCAATCCGTTCGAAGCGAAGATGTGACGATCGACATCGATGCCGTACGGCTTCAGGGGCAGCTCTCGGTTCCGGCGGGGGCGCGCAGGGTCGTCGTTTTCGCCCATGGCAGCGGCAGCGGGCGGCATAGCCCGCGGAACCGGTTCGTCGCCTGGCGATTGCAGGAAGCCGGTCTGGCGACGCTCCTGATCGACCTGCTGACCGAAACCGAAGCTCAGGACCGGGCGAATGTGTTCGACATCCCGCTGCTTGCCGAAAGGGTCGCCGGGGCGGCCCGGTGGTTGGCGGCGAATCCGTCCACGGCCGGGTTGCCAGTCGGGGCGTTCGGCGCGAGCACGGGTGGCGGGGCGGCCCTGGTGGCTGCGGCGGCTTGCCCGGAGCTTTTCGGCTGCGTCGTTTCACGCGGAGGCCGGCCCGACCTGGCGGAAGAGGCCTTGCCCGCTGTGCGATGCCCGACGCTTCTGATCGTCGGCGGCGAGGACACTGAAGTGCTGGCCCTGAACCAGAATGCTCAAGACCGCATGACAGCCGAATGCGAGCTGGCGGTGGTGCCGGGTGCGACGCACCTTTTCGAAGAGCCGGGAACGCTGGAACAAGTGGCCGATCTGGCAGCCGATTGGTTCACGCAAAAGCTGACCAGCCGCGAGGAGGTCTGACGATGCGATTTCGCGACCGCACCGATGCCGGAAATCAGCTCGCTGAAAAGCTTGCCGGAGTCGATCTGACCGATCCTTTGATACTTGGAATTCCCCGGGGCGGAGTCGTCATCGCGGCCGTGATCGCACGGGCACTTGGTGCCGATCTCGATGTCGTGCTTTCCCGCAAGCTGCCGACGCCAGGTCAGCCTGAGCTGGCTCTGGGGGCGGTGTCCGAGGACGGCCATGTCGTCATCAACCCGGATGTGGCCGCGATGGTGCATTTCGAAGAAGACGAACTCGACGTGATCCGGCGGCATGAGGAAGCGGAAATCGCCCGCCGGCGACAGCTTTTCCGGGGTGGAGCTGACCGGGCACCGGTCGAAGGGCGATCGGTGATCGTTACCGACGACGGCATCGCCACAGGGGCGACGATGATCGCGGCGCTTCAGGAACTTCGCACTCGGAACCCGAAAGTGCTGATACTGGCCGTGCCGGTGGCGGCCACTTCGCGACTGGCCGAGGTCAGTCGCTGGGCCGATCGCACGGTGTGTCTTTATGACACCGAGGACTTTTACGCTGTGGGCCAGTTTTACGACGATTTCCGCCAGGTGGAAGACGCGGAGGTCGTCGAAACGCTGCGTGGTGCGTGATTTCGAATCGATGCGGATCGGCGGGTGTCCATGAACGGAAGGGGCGGTGAAATGCGACGTGGTTGTATCTGCTCGCTCGTGGCGATTCTGGTGGTCTTCGTTTCGCATGCCGCATCGGCTCAAGAGGCCAAGGCGAAGCGGGTGACGCCCGACGAAAAACTGACTCGGGACGTGAAAACCTTCGAAAACCTGCCCCAGTGGATCTATAACGACGTAGACAAGGCTCTGGCCGAATCGAAGAAGGCGGGCAAGCCAGTTCTGTTCGTATTCCGCTGCGTTCCGTGCGAGGCCTGCAGCCATTTCGACCGGTCGGTGATCGAACCCGACAAGGCAACGGCGGACTGGATGAGCCGTTTCGTACTGGCCCGGATCACCTATGCCAACGGCCTTGACCTGAGGCGGTTTCAATTCGACTGGGACCAGTCGTTTCATGTGGTTTTCATGGATCAGGACGGCCGCATTCTCGGCCGGTTCGGAACACGCAGCCAGCGGCCTGAGGACGAAGACATGACGGCCGAAGGCTTCCGGGCCGCGATGCAGGCCGCGCTGGAGCTGCAATCGATGGAGGACAAGGCGGCTCTTGCATTGTCCGTGAAGGGCAAGGAAGTCGCCAAGGCCAGTTACGCCCGGCCGGAATTGTTGCCGACATTGCTGGGAACTTACAATTCGACTCTTTCGAAATCGGGCAATATCGCCCGAAGTTGCATCCACTGTCATCAGATTCGTGATGCCGAGCGAAACGCCATCCGCCTTACCGGCAAGCCGATCGAGCCGAAATCGCTTTATCCATATCCTCTGCCTGACGTGGTCGGTATGCGGCTTTCGCCGGATCATGCCGCGAAAGTGATGTCCGTCGAACCGGATTCGCCAGCGGCTGCAATCGGGCTGAAGCCGGGCGACGAGATCGTGCGTCTGCAGGGCCAGGCACTGGTTTCGCCGGCCGATTTTCAGTGGATTCTCGAGAACACGCCCGAGACGGCGGAACTGGCTTTCGAAATTCGCAACGGCAAGGGTGAATCGCTCAAAAAGACGATGAAACTGGCACCCGGCTGGCGGGCGAAATCGGATCTTTCGTGGCGACCGACGAGCTGGAATTTGCGGCGTATCGCGGCAGGCGGCCTTCGGCTTGAGACGCTGCCGGATACGGAAAAACGCAATCGCGGGCTGCCCGAAGATGCCATGGCACTTTACGTGAAGCATGTCGGCCAGTTCGGCGAACATGCCGTGGCCAAAAAGGCCGGGTTCGTCAATGGCGATGTCATTGTGGCCGTGGATGGGCGAACGGATCTGCCGACGGAAACCTCACTTTTCGCATACGCCCTGGATCGGCCGAAGGGCACGGTATTGAAATTCACGGTGATGCGCAAGGATCGCCGTATGGAAATGAGCTTCCCGACACAATGAAACCGCGACGACTTCCGGCATTCCGACATTTTCTGGCATCGGCGTTCGTCGTAACGGCCTGCGGCCCGTTCGCAGGTTCGGTTCACGCACAGGCCGTGGGCGCCGAACCTGACCTGGTGCGTCTGCCCTATGCGAATCCGGGGCTGGTCGTCGATCTGGGGGTGGGTCTGTGGGCCGAACCGCTGCCGATCGACTATGACGGCGACGGCGACCTGGATCTGGTCGTCGCATGTCCGGACAAGCCTTCGAACGGGTTGTATTTCTTCGAAAACCCGGGCGGCGACCGCAAGCATCCGGTCTTCGAAGCCGGTGTTCGACTGCCGTTCGAAGGCCGTGTGCCGCACAACGTACGCCACAGCCGCGTCGGCGGTGTCGATCGCATTTTGGGTGCGGCGAAGGAATTCGTCGATTTCCGTTCGAAATCGCTGGCAGAGGTCCGGCCGATTGTGGTGGAAGCGCCGACCCACAAGAACAAGGGCAACCGGCGTGCTGACCAGTGGCATCTGGCCGATCTTGATGGCGACGGAGACCATGACCTGATCGTCGGAGTCGACGACTGGGGCGACTACGGGTGGGACGATGGCTACACTCCCGCGGGCGACTGGCTGAAGGGGCCGTTGCTTGGTCTTGTTTACAAGCACATCAACCGAGGCACCGACGAATCACCCGACTACGGCCCGCCCGAACGGCTGATGGCCGGCGGCAAGCCGCTGGATGTCTACGGCTGGCCTTCGCCATGCCTGGCCGATTTCGATGGCGACGGCGACACGGACCTGATCTGCGGCGAATTTACGGATGGCTTTACGTATTTCGAAAACACGGGCGGCCGCGGAAACTTCGATCTGGCCGCCGGCGTACGCCCGGCTGACGTAAACGGCCAGCCTTTACGCATGAATCTGTGCATGATCAAGCCGACACCCGTCGATTGGGACGGCGACGGCGACATTGACCTGATCGTGGGCGACGAAGACGGCCGCGTAGCGTTGGTCGAGCATACGGGCGTGGTTCGCGACGGGGTGCCGGTCTTTCTGCCGCCGTATTATTTCCGCCAGAAGGCGGATACGCTCAAGTCGGGGGCACTGGCGACGCCTGCCGGTGCGGACTGGGACAGCGATGGCGACGACGACATCATCGCCGGCAACACTTCAGGGGCGATCCTGTTTTTCGAGAATCTCGGTGGCCGTCCGGCGCGCTGGAACGCCCCTGTTTCCCTTCAGGCTGGCGGTCGGGAAATCCGTTTCGAAGCCGGCCCGAACGGTTCGATTCAAGGCCCCGCCGAGACGAAGTGGGGTTATACGACTTTGAGCGTGGCCGATTGGGACATGGACGGCCGGCTTGACCTGGTCGTCAACTCCATCTGGGGCGCGGTGCGGTGGTTCCGCAATGTCGGCACGGCCCGCCAGCCGGTGCTGGATGCCGATCGAGCGGTCGAAGTCGCCTGGCTGGACGTGCCGCCGAAACCGGCCTGGACTTGGTGGAATCCCGCCGGTCAGGAACTGGTCACCCAGTGGCGAACGACACCAGTGGCGGTGGACTGGACCGGCGACGGCCTGCCGGATCTTGTCATGCTCGATCCCGACGGCTTCCTTGCTCTCTATCGACGCGAGAAACGGGGCGATTCGCTCGTCCTGTTGCCCCCTGTTCGGGCTTTCGTCGGTGCGGATAGTCAGCCGCTCAAACTCGCGGGCGGCCCCAGAGGTAAAAGCGGCCGGCGGAAGCTGGTGGCGACCGACTGGGACGGCGACGGCCGCATGGATCTCCTGATCAACTCGGCCAACGCCAGTTTCCTGCGGAATATGGGCTTAAAGGACGGCGTGTGGACGCTCGTCGATCAGGGCCCTGTCGCGAAGCACAGGCTCGACGCCCACGACACACAGCCCGCCCTGGCCGACATTGACGGCGACGGGAAGAAGGATCTGGTTATCGGAGCCGAAGATGGGCGGATGTACGTGCGGCGCGGAGTCGATATGGGAGAGAAACGCTGAATCGATCCCGGCAGCACCGGCAAAGTCGATCGATGAACGGTGAAACGATGCCACGGGACGTGAAGCTCTGGAGAGACTCGAGCGATCGACTGGTATGCTCATGCGATGGTATCGATGCTGCCGGATATTCCGAAACTTGCCGCGAGATTTCGAGCGAATTCGGCCTCAAGCCAGTAGGTGAATCGATCGATGGTATCGACGTGTCATATCAGGGCTACGTGCGTGGACGAGCGCAGGTCGACTTGGAATGGGATATCTGGATGGGATTCATGGCCGTTGCGAAAACGGTCGACACCGAGCCGCTGATTCTGGCGATCGCTGAGTGGTTATCCCGAAATCTGGCAGAGCCGCCGAATTCGAGATAATGCAATGCATGGCCGCAACTGCTCAAGTTCGTGAGCCTGAGGCGAAAACAAGTTAAGCGACGGTCGAGGGGCGAGTGCCTGACCTGCCAGTTTGTCATCGATCCATGCATCGATTATGATAGTGCGATTCACACGGTATTCCGCCGATACTGACCTCGATCGCGAAAAAAACATGATCCGAACTGTCTTCACCGGCCTGCTGGCCATCGGGCTTTCGATTCTTGCTGCCGGGGCGTCTGCCGCAGGTGCCGCCGAGACTCCGCCGCCGGTGCGGGTCCTTTTTCTGGGCGATTCCGGGCATCACCAGCCACGGGCCCGATTCGATCAGGCGGTCGTGCCGATGTCGCGGCGTAATATTCGCATCGATTACACCGACAAGCTGGCTGATCTGAATGCAGAAAAGCTCGCCGGTTACGATGTTCTGGCGATTTACGCCAATCATGACGCCATCGAGCCCGGGCAGGCTCAGGCGATGCTGGACTTCGTCGCTTCGGGCAAGGGCCTGGTGCCGATTCACTGCGCCAGTTACTGCTTTCGCAACAGCGACGATTACGTGAAGCTTGTCGGGGCCCAGTTCCAGAGGCACGGCATGGACCTGGTGCGCACGCGCATCGAAGCCGTCGAGCATCCGATCCTCAAGGGGTTCGGCGGTTTCGACAGTTTCGACGAGACATATGTGCATACGAAGCACAACCCCGAAAACCGCATAGTTCTGGAAACGCGGGCCGAGGGCGAAGGACACGAGCCCTGGACATGGGTGCGCACGCACGGCAAAGGCCGCGTGTTTTACACGGCCTGGGGGCATGACGATCGGACGTGGGGCAACCCGGGCTTTCTGAACCTGCTTGAGCGGGGCATCCGCTGGGCAGCGGGGGAGGACGCGACCATCGCCGGGCCCTGGAACGACCGGCCCCGGCTGATCGTGCCGGCGGAAGGTTCGGAGAAGGATTTCGCCTTTATCCCGGGCAGGCTGCCGTTCTATCCGGTGAGCGACAAGTGGGGCGTTCAGGGCGAGCCGATCACGACGATGCAGGCCCCGCTGAGCCCGGCGAAGTCGATGCGGCACATCGGCGTACCGGAAGGCTTTCGGCTGGAGTTATTCGCCTCTGAGCCCGAGATCGGCGGCAAGCCGATCGCCATGAACTGGGACGAGCGGGGTCGGCTCTGGATCGCCGAGACCGTCGATTATCCCAACGAATTGCAACCACCCGGCATGGGGCGTGACCGGATCCGGATCTGCGAGGACACCGACGGCGACGGCAAGGCGGACAAGTTCACCGTGTTCGCGGAAAAGCTGTCGATTCCGACGAGCCTTGGCTTTTCGAACGGTGGCGTGATCGTGCATCAGGCGCCTGAAACGTTGTTTCTGAAGGACACCGACGGCGACGGCAAGGCGGACGAGCGCAAGGTGCTGTTTTCCGGCTGGGGCACGGAGGACACGCACGCCGGCCCTTCGAATTTGAATTATGGCCTGGATAACTGGTTTTACGGCATTCTGGGCTATTCGGGTTTCGAAGGCACAGTGGGCGGCGAGCCGATGAAGTTCCGGACCGGGTTTTACCGGTTCAAGGCGGATGGTTCGAAAATGGAATTCCTCCGAAACACTTCGAACAATTCGTGGGGCGTGGGGATCAGCGAAGACGGCGTCCTGTTCGGATCGACAGCCAACAACAATCCCTCCGTGCACATGCCGATTCCGAACCGGTTCTATGAGCAGGTACGGGGCTGGTCGAGTGGCGTGCTGCCGATGATCTCCGAGACGGCGCGGATGTACCCGATCACCGAAAAGGTGCGGCAGGTCGATCAGCACGGCCGGTTCACGGCAGGTGCGGGGCATGCGCTTTACACGGCCCGTGCCTATCCGCGGGAATACTGGAACCGGACGGCCTTCGTCGCAGAGCCGACCGGCCACCTGGCGGCGACATTCGTGATCGAGCCGAAGGGGGCGACCTATTTCAGTCGCAACAGCTGGAACCTGCTGGCCGGGCGAGACGAATGGGTTGCGCCGATCATGGCCGAAGTCGGCCCGGACGGTCAGGTCTGGGTGATCGATTGGTACAACATCATCGTGCAGCACAACCCGACCCCCCAGGGCTTCAAGACCGGTAAGGGCAACGCCTACGAAACGGACCTGCGTGACAAGACCCATGCCCGGATCTATCGCGTGGTCTATGGCGACGGCAAAAAGCCGCACCGGAAGAGCCTGGAAGGGGCCAGCCCGGAAGATCTTGTGGAGGCCCTGACGGACGACAACTTCTTCTGGCGCCGGCATGCCCAGCGTCTCCTGGTGGAGAGAGGCAAGGCCGATGTGGCCCGGGATCTGACGGATCTCGTGAGCGACCCGGGCTATGATGCCATCGGCCTGAACCCGGGTGCGATTCACGCCCTGTGGACGCTGCATGGCCTGGGTGTGCTGGAGAGTCCGGATGAATCGGCGATCAAGGCGCTGGATGAAGGGCTGCGGCATCCCTCGGCAGGCGTGCGAAAAGCGGCGGTGGATGTGCTGCCGAGGAAGGGGGCGGTCGGGGCGAAGCTCCTGATCGATGCCGAAGGAATCGAAGATGACGACATGCAGGTTCGGCTCTCGTCGCTCCTGGCTTTCGCCGAATTCGAGCCATCTGAGGCCGTGGCGGGCGTGCTCGTGGCGGCTCTGGCCGATCGGGAAAATCTCGCCGATCCGATCCTGGCGGACGCTTTGACCTCGGCCGTTGCGCGGAATGAGGACTTCGTTCTGAAGGCTCTCGGCCAGAATTCCTCGCTCAAAGCCCCGGTCGATGCCGCCGCGGCGCGAAATCGAAGCAGGATCCTGCGAATTTTCGGCGAACACGTGGGACGGGGCGGCAAGGCCGATTCAGCGCTCGACATCGTGAAGAATCTGGCGAGCCTGCCGGCCCCGCTGGCTGATCCGGTTCTGGAAGGACTGGTCGCTGGCTGGCCCGCAACGGCCAAACCGGCGGATTCGCCCGAAATCGGCGCGGCGCTGGCGAAGCTGCTGGCATCGCAGGGGCAATCGGGGCAGGGGCGAGTCGTCCGCCTGGCGAAGATCTGGGGCACCTCCAGCCTTTCGAAGCAGGCGCGCGAAGTGGCAGCCGTGTTCCTGAAACAGGCGGGCGACGAATCGGGGAAAGCCGAAGACCGCGTGGCGGCTGCCGCGCAGTGGATTCAGCTGCGGGGTGACGATCCGGCGGCGATCGGCGAAGTCCTGGACCTCATCACTCCTCGTACCGACCCGGCACTGGCGGAAGGCATCGTCGAGGCCGTCGGCGAGGCGTCGTCCGACAAAGCCGGCGAGACCCTGCTGGCCCGTATCGGCCCGTGGACACCAGCCCTCAAGCGTTCGGCCCTGGCCGTAGTCACGAGGCGCACCGACGGCGTACGTGCCCTGCTGGACGCCCTGGAGCAAGGCTCGCTTCCCCTTTCCGAGCTGGCTCTGGACCAGCGCACGGCCCTGGCACAATATCCCGAAGCCGAACTGGCAGCCCGGTTCCGCAAAGTGCTGGAAAAGGGGGGCGGCTTGCCCAGCGCTGACAGGCAGAAGGTCATCGAGGAGCTTGCGGCCGTCTATCGCGGCACCGGTGACGCTGTAGCGGGCAAGGCCGTGTTCCAGAACAACTGTGCCAAATGCCATCGCCATTCGGGCGAAGGGGCGGCGGTCGGCCCGGACCTCACTGGCATGGCCGTGCATCCGAAGGAGGAGTTGGCCGTGCACATCCTCGACCCGAGCCGGTCGGTGGAAGGCAATTACCGGGCCTATACCGTGGCCACGACTGACGGCCGCGTGCTGACGGGCCTGCTGGCGAGCGAATCGCGCACGGCGGTGGAGCTGCTTGATGCCGAGGCGAAGGTGATCCGCCTGCCGAGGTCGGAAATCGAAGAAATCGCGGCATCGACCAAGTCGCTGATGCCCGAAGGTTTCGAAAAGACGATCAACGAAAAGCAACTGACGGATCTGCTGGAATTTCTGACCCGGAAGGGCCGCTGGCTGCCTCTTTCCATCGAGAAAGTAGCGACGGCCGTTTCGACGAAGGGCATGTTTCACGATGGTGACGAAGGCCCGGACCGGATCGTGCTGAAAAACTGGGCCAGGCGCGAGGTGGGCGGGGTTCCGTTCGACGTCGTCGACCCGCGCGGGAAGTCGACGCGAAATGTCATACTGTTGAACGGTCCGTTGGGCAGCCAGCCGCCGAAGATGCCGAAATCGGTGACCTTGCCGGTGAACGCGCCTGTGAAGTCATTGCATTTGCTGTCGGGCGTGTCGGGCTGGGGCTGGCCGGCCAGCGGCAAGGGGAGCGTGTCGATGACGGTGCGGCTGACCTATGCCGACGGCTCGACGGAAGATCACAAGCTGATCAACGGCGAGCACTTCGCCGATTACATCCGCCGTGTGGACGTGCCCGGCTCGGCCTTCGCCTTCCAGGCCGGCGGCCAGCAGATGCGGGCGATCACCCTGAACCCGAAACGGCCGGAACCGGTCAAATCGGTGGAATTGATCAAGGGTCAGGATCAGACGGCCCCGATCGTTCTGGCGATTACGGCGGAACTGGCTGGTGAATGACGCCGCGGGGCAGTTCCTTTTCGAAAGTACGATGGGGGCGAAATTGGCGAAGAGCCCCCGTTCGGACCTGCTGTGAAGACATGATCGAATGCGACATCCATCCGTTCAACTCGCGGATGGTGTCGCATTCGCTTCGTCTCGAAGAGCTACGCTGAGACGCCGGTAGGTTTCGGGCCAGATCCAGTGTCCAGCCAAATTCAGTAGCTTTTCAAGCAATTCGGGCTTGCGACGCAACGTCGCGCGGAAGACCGTTTCGGCTGCATTTCGCAAAAGGCTGTCCGGATTTTCCAGGGCCCGTATGAGGACCACCCAGGAGCTATTATTGAAATGCCCGGGCAGGGACACCCAGTCCTCGCCGTCAATACGCTCGACAAGCTGGGATTTCGCCCGGTTCGCCTGCATCAGGATTTCGAATCGGTCCGATTCAGGCAACGTGGCCAGCCAATGGAGCAGGGGCCAGGTCTTCCACTCTTCCTCAAAGCTCTGAGAGGCCATTTCGGCGGCGAATGCCCTGCGTATTTCGATCGGTAACACCGCTCGTTCTTCAGGTGTCCAATGGACGCATAAGAGTGTGCCCGAAATGGCATCGGCCATATCGGAATCGGCGGCAAGTTCGATGATGGCGTCGCGGCGGCGATCGAATGGTGTTTCGGGATCGAAGGCCAGGGCTTCAGCTCGAAATGCCGAATCGCTCTCGGAATTGGCGGGTTCGATGTTCGCCAGCAGAGCCCGGATTTCCTGAAGTTCTTTCCGGCTCGCTTCTTGGGAAGTAGCCCTCAGTTTGCGGCGAAACGGGCCTGAAAAACGCCAGTCGGGACAGATTTCGCAGAATTTGCGCAAGACCTGGAAAGCGACCGGACCGGCCGATTCGATCGCCTGAGAGAAAGCTGCGGAATCGGGCTGGCGGATCCATGCGATGCGCAAAACCTTGGCCCACATCTTCGAGCCATCCGCATTGCAGCCGCAATGGTGATTGCCGAAGAAATCCGTGTATTTCGAAAGCAGCCGGACGATTCTGCCGAATGGCAATACTGCGAGAGCAGGGGTGATTCGGCAAATATCGAAACAGGCCGAGAAATGAAAGCCTTCCTGATACGCCGGAAATCTCATCATGGCATCTGCCACGTTCGAAAGAGACTTCCTGTCCAAAGGCACGATCGCCAGCGAGAACCAGACCAGTTCCGCCCAATAATCCGGCCATTTCCCGGGAGCGATGCCGAGCCGGCGCGGATCGGCGATTCGTGTTGCAAGTCCGGCCGCGACCAGATGTTGAAGGAGGCTGCGGTGTTTTGCAAAGGCGTGGTCGTAGAATTCGCCGCCTTCGGACAGACATGGCCATCCGCCTGCGACGAACCTCCAGAAAGCGGCGGGGCCTTTGCATTCGAAATCCAATTGCTGCAATGCCACGAGACCGGCCGCCTTGTTCTCCTGAATCAATGCCAGTGCACGATGAAGTTCGCCAAGCGAACTTTCATGCGATTCCCCGGTTTCGAATTTCGCTTCCGGGTGAATTGTCCGATAGGCCGAATAGGCGTCTTCTGTCCAGGCGACTGTGCCGTCGTCATACCAGCGTTCGCCGGATATTTCGGCCGGTACGCCTGAATTGGCCAGGCCCAGTCCCGACCTGGCAGCCCAGGTGCCGCAGTAGCGGGAGAAGGCATGTTCGAGAGACTCCGACGCGTTGTGTGCGTAAAGCCGATAGCCGAGGAGTTTCAGGTCTGGCCGGATGCCGACGAGCTTGCGGGCGATAGGGGTTCCGTCGGCCCGGTAGGCGTAAATGACGTTCTTGTTGGCGTCGGCGGCGTTTGCGACGACTGAGAACGCATTCGAGCCATCATGCAGGCTCAGGCACGTTTCGAAACGACTTCCCATAAGAAAAACATCGATCGGATGGCCGGCGGCACGGAGGACGATCTGCTGTCCATCGATTTCGAATCGCATTTGGGGCGGATTCAGCCAGGATTCGATTTCGATCCCATTTCCGGCATGATTCGTCCACGCTTCGTTATGGGGAAGCGCTCGCCGCCATGCCGGACCATGAAGCCGATGTGCCTGCATGATTGCATTGACCGAATCGCGAGACCGGTCCGGCAATCGATCCGCCCAGCGGACGATTTCGAAAAGGTCCTGCCAGCGGAAATCCTTGAGGTCGGGTTCGTGGCCGAAGCGATCCTGCCACCAGCGTTGAATTTCTTCCCGAATGATGGCTTTGACCGCTGCCATGGCCGTGACGACGGTCACTTCGCGAATCTGATTCAGTAATCGCCCATGGGAAATGGCTTCAGGGTTCGCATTTTCTCCGATGCCTTTCGAAAGATGTGCCAGGCGAATTTTCTGTGAGGGGGTCGCAAGGTCGCCCAGATTCGCCAGGTGATCATGCTCGGCGATTCGTCGAGAATGGGCTTCGAGGATCCTGCGGATCGAGCCCGGGATTCGAGCCTTCTGGCCGGCGAGCCGCTGATAGAATGCAAGTCGCCTGACTTCCAGGGCGAATTCTACGCGAAGAGAATCCGGACAGCCTTCCGGCAGCCGGGGACGCGCAGGGGGATTGGCCCAGCTTCGCAAGCGATCGATCAAGGTCGTGCGCTGAGAAGGATGCGCCAGGATGTTCAGCAGGGTGACGATTTCGCTGACCTGCTGACGGCTGGGCCTTGCCAGCCATTTCGAAAATCGGGCAAGGCTTTCGATCACGGCTGTTCCCGGCACCGTGGCGATCGATTCCCATAGTTTTTCGATCTCGTCGTTCGTCAGGGGGGCTTCGTTCGTTTGCAGCCAGGAAACGATCGCCCGGAACGGCTTCGCGGCGGCACCATGATTTTTGGAGCCGATGCAATAAGGGTCGACCTCGTGAAGCCAGTTGAGGTCCTCGACACATCCACCAGTACTCAGAAATTGCCGGGCGGTCTCGGGATGGCAATTCGGGTGCAACCGGCTCAGATTTTCGAGCACAAGGCTATAACCGCATTCCGATCGCTGCTTCCAGAATTCCTCGACGTAATACGAGCCATTTTCTAAAACAGTCGCGAACGTTCGACACGGAATGGGAAGCGAACAGGTGTCCGTGAGGCAGAAGAGTGCGATCCAGTTGAGACTTTTGTCTTTCGGCGGTTTGGGCATTTCATCGAGAGCATTTCGTGTGCGGCGAAGCGTCAGCTCCAGGTCGATTTCCGAGTCACGCGAGGGCAAAAAAATCCTGTCCGGTGCTATAACGCTTTCGGGCAGCGTTTCGAACAGCTCCCGCAGCCTTCGAAACAGTCCTTCTTCGCGAACTCTGGCCCGAAAAGAGGCTCGGAAGTTCGCTTTGCGTTGCGCGGCAGCGGTTTCGATGAGGTCAAGTTCTGCGACGGCTTCGAAGACGAGGCCGGTGAAGACGCGAACCGCTTCGGCCGTGTCTTTCTCGAAAGCTTGCGTTCCGAGCGATCGAGCCTGAGCCTTCTCATATTTTTCGCACTTGCGCGCGAGTTTTCGGAAATCGATTGCGGAGACTGTCTCCGGAAAATCCGTGACGATTTGGGCACGAATCTGGGTCGGCATCACGGCGAAGGCATCTCGTAGACGGCGAAAAGAGCCCGATCCTTCGAACCGTTCGCGGAATGCTTCGAAATCCGCCTTCGATCGTTCTTCAAGTTCTTCTTCCGCGGTATCGCGGCGATTTTCGAGTTCCTGAACGAAGTTGAGGAACCGAATCACATGTTGCCTTCGCTGATGCTGCTCGGTCGTGATGAGTCCATCACGTGCCGATTCGACGAACCGGCGGGCAGCCGGAAGGCCCGAGATCCAGCAAATGAGCCGAACCAGGTCGGAAACCTCACCGCTGACATGAAGGCCTGCAAGGACTTGGCGAATCGAATCCTCAATCGCCTGAACCGCTGCGGGTTCCAGCCAGAACTGTGAAGTTCGGGCTTCGGGCTCGGCCAAAATCCTGTGGTGGTCGGCGACGCGTGCAGACAGCGATTCGAGTTCACGCCATTCTTCGCTGAGTTCCTGACGCCGTGCGGCGGTGAGGTGCCCGGCGCATTGCTTTTCGATCCAGTATCGCCAGCGCTGGACAGAGCGAGCCCGGCTTTCCAGCCCGCCGCGATTCAGGGGAATGATGTCCGAGCTGTCGAAACCGAGCATGGCAGGCGTCAGGTCCGCCAGTTTCGGCAGGTCGTTCCGGTCGGTCAGAGCTTGGAGCAGTTTGTCCGCGTTGGGCAGACCGCGTACGAGGAGAACTGATTTGCCCTCGAAATAGATCCGGCCTGAAAGTGTTCGGGCGTGACTGCGCGTACGGCGGCCGATATCGTGATCGCTCGCCATGGACCTTTTCGCAGGCCGCCCGTGATCGTCCGGCGAATCTGTGATCTGCATAAGAACGTCTTCACTGATGTCGATCATTCCGGTTCTCGACCGATCAGTGCATCTTCACGAGCGGATGCACGAAAGTCGAGAGCCGACTTAACGAACCGTGTTCAGGAATTGCGGAGCGGATCATCGATCGAGAGTCAGGATGCGACAAAACGTACGCCGGAATGGTGACTGGCCGAACCGAACGGAATTGGCGGAAAGTTGCGACCTGACACGAACTTCACGAGTCTCCGGGCAAAGGCAATACGGAGTTCGGACATTCGCGGACGTTGACGATCTGACTGTTCTGCATGTTCGAGAGTCAGGTCGAAGTGGACGAAGAAATTCGGCCCGAAGCCGATACGATCGATCGGCTTTTCTCTGATTCAGCTGGTTTTGCCATTTTCGACGCCATTCGCGGGCGCTGTGCCTTTCGATACCTCCGTACCAGTCTTTTTGGCCGCTTCGAAGCGGGATTTGTCCGTTTCGAAGGGTTTGGCTTCGATGAACACGTCCATCTGCTGGCCGACGTACAGCTCGCCTCGTTTGACGGAGTTCGGCAGGGCGTAGATCACCTGAAGGACGCGGGTGTCGATCCGTTCGGAGTTTTCGCCGGTCAGGTTGCGTTTGGGGATGACGTAGGGCTCGACACGATAAGGCGTCAGTTCGAAGACAGGCTCGCTGCGGCCGCGAAGATAGGCGAAGGCCTTGGCGCCTTTCACGAACCGGTCGAGATCCTGTTCGTCGATGTCGGCCCTGACGTGCAGAGTGCCGGTATCGCCCAGAACCAGGAGGATGTTGTTATTGAGCTGGCCAGCATACTGGCCGGGGCGGACGCTGACTTGAAGCACCTGGCCGGGCACGAGGGCGTTGACCGTGTGGCGTTCCAGGTTGACTCTCGCACCTTCGACGGTGGCCCTGGCGCTGGCGACTTCGGCTTCGGCCACGGCGATTTCCCTGTCCCAACTGCCGGACTTGAGCTTCGTCAGTTCGGCGACGGCTCGGGAATTGGCGGCTTTGGCGATCGAGTAAGCGTAGCGGTCGCGGTCGTAGTCGCTCTGGCTGATCGAACCTCGCTTGAGAAGCTGCTGGGCACGCTGCCAGGCGACGTCGGCGTCTTCAAGCCGAGCCGTCGATTCTTCGACCAGCGCCTGGGCCGGCGGGATGTCTTCTTTCCTCGGCGCATTACGCATGCGTTCGAGCTGGGCCGCCGCGACGGCGAGTTTCGCTTCGGCGGCTTTCAGGTCGGCCACGGCCTGACGTTGATCGAGGCGAAACAGCGGCTGCCCGGGGCTGACGGTATCGTCGACTTTGACGAACACTTGTTCGACCACGCCGGGCAGGTTCGTGCCGATGAAAATGTTTTCGGACTTGGCTTCGACCACTCCGGTGGCCGAAATCGGCGATGCGATCGGCGTGTCGTTGACCACCGGTACGGGCGGCAGGCGTCGGGGGGGCGAGGCTGGCGGGGTTTTGCGAAGTTCAAGCACGACCGTGATCGCCAGAACGATGCCGGCGATCGACAGAACGGTCAATATCCAGCGAAACATGGGCGGCTTCTCCAGTGCGAGTCTGTCGTGTCGAATCCGTGATCGAGCGGCATTTCAGGTCGTGCCTGCGTGAACCGGTTCGGCGAACGTGGCCGGGATGGGGTGACCGTTGCCGTCGACGACGGAGTCGATGTGACCGTCGTCCATATGGGCGACCCGGTCGCCCATGGAAAAGATGCGGTTGTCGTGGGTGACGACGATTACGGCCCGGTCGGCCGAAACGGCCATCTCACGAATGAGCTTCATGACGATCATGCCGGTTTCGTGGTCGAGGGCGGCCGTCGGCTCGTCGCACACGAGGATCTTGGGCTTGTGAATCAGGGCCCTGGCGATCGCCACGCGCTGTTGCTGACCGCCCGAGAGCTGGCTGGGCCGGGCGTGGGTGCGTTTGGCCAGGCCGAGTTGACCGAGCAGATCGGCGGCTTCGCGGATCGCCTTGCGGCGCGGTACGCCCTGAATGATCAGCGGCACGGCAGCGTTCTCGGCGGCCGAAAGGGCGGGCAGCAGGTTGTATTGCTGAAAGACGAAACCGACATTATGGGAACGGTAGCGGGTCTTGGCCCTGTCGCGCATGGCCGTGATGTCGTCGCCGAAGATGGTGACGGAGCCGACGTCGGCGTCAAGGATGCCCGCGACGACGGAGATGAGCGTCGTTTTGCCGCAACCGGAAGGGCCGACCAGCATGGCGACTTCCTGGGCCGCGATGTCCCAGCTCACGCCCCGCAGGGCCATGACGGTCTGTTCGCCCTTGCCGAATTTTTTCTGAATGCCGGAAATGCGCACCGCGAGACGCTTGGCGTGCATCTTGGGGAATTCGACTTCCGGTTGCTGCGGCTGCATCGATCGACTCCGGATCCGATTTCGGCATATTCCCTGAAGCGAAAGCGACGAATCAGCCGCGGAACACGATCGCGGGTTCGAGAAGGACGACTTTGAGGATACTCAACAGGCTCGCCAGCACGCAGATCACGGCGATTGCCGTGGCGTCGAGCACGAGCAGATACCAGTGGGTGTAGAAGGCCAGCTCCGAATTCGCACCCCGATTCGCCATTCCGAACAACGTCGCACCGCCGACCCCCAGGCCGTATCCCAGAAACCCGACGAGCCCCGCCTGCAGAAGGACCATTCCGACGATCTTGAGATTGCCGACGCCCATGGCCTTGAGGGCCCCGAACTGGCGGATGTTCTCGAGCGTGAACGAATAGAACATCTGCCCGGCGATTGCCGTGCCGACGAAGAAGCCGAGGATGACGGTCGTCATGAAGTTGATGGGAATGCCGGTGAAGCGAAGATAGTAGTTGATCGTCTTCTCGACGAACTGGTCGGTCGTCAATGCGGCCAGGCCTGTCTGGCTTTTGATCCGGGCGGCGACAGCGTCCACGCTTTGCCCCGGCTGCACCTTCACGAGCACGTAACTGAGGAGCTTGCGCTCACGGGGCACGAATTCCTTGGCCCGGCTGAACGTGGTGTAGAGAATGGCATTGGACTGGAACGTCCGAGTCGCGTTGCAGATCCCAACGACTTCGGCCCGCCGCTCGTTCATTTCCATCTCGAAGAGTACCGGCGTGCCCTGATCCTCAAGCTCAGGCAGAACCGGTGCAGTAGTCGGCGGCTCGATAGCGGTCGGTCTACCGGCCGCTTTCATCGCGACTGCGGCTCGATTCCGGCCGGTCGCCTGACTTAACGCCGTTTTCAGGGCTTCGGGGCTTTCGATCATGTTCAGGCCCTGGCGGGGGAACAGTTTGCGCAGGCCGACTCGATCGACGATCACGGAATGGGGCCGGCGCAAGTCTTCGATATCGCCCGTAAACATGCTGGCCGGTTCGCCGACGAAAGAGTAATCGTCGAGACCGATCAGAATCACCTGCTCGATCACGTCCACCCGCTTGCCTGTGGCTTTGTCCTTGAACGATAACTTTGCCCGGGCCATGCCTTTGTACAGAGGCACGGCCCATTCGATGCCCTCGACGCCGCGGACGATGCCCAACTGCCTTTCGAGCATCGGTTTGACGTCATCGATAAATGTGACCGACGGATCCATCACCCAGAGGTCGGCACCTCTGAGGTCATAAATCTGGGCGCTGGTTCGCAACATAAGGCCCCAGAAGATGGAGCCCTGCTGCATGATCAGGGCCGCGGCGAAAGCGACGCCGAAGACGATGCCGGCGAACTTGGCCCGGTCGCCCGTCAGCATCTTGATTGCGATCCAGCCCATTTTCGAATCCCGGTGCCGCGGCCATGGTGCGACTGACGAACAAATGCGTCACTTTGTCATACACCATGGAAGTGCGGTCGTCCAGTGAGTCGCTCGGCGGCAGAGTTTCTCCATTCTGCCTCGAAGGCGGGCGAGGCTGAGGAAATTGACCGAAAAAAATCAGTGAATTTCGGCTTCGACGGTGCGCCGCAGGCCTTCTTCGAAATCGACTTCAGGCCGATAGCCCAGCACCGAACCGATGCGTTTCAGGCATGCCTGGGAATGCTTGACATCGCCCGCGCGCTCGTCTGCGAAAATCGGTTTAAGGTCCCGTTTCAGGATCAAGTTGAGTGTATCGACCAGGCGGACGAGGTCGATTCTCTGGCCCGTACCGACGTTGAACACGGTACCCATAAGCGGTTCGGGGTGAAGCATGGCGGCAAGATTGGCGGCGACGGCGTTGTCGACGTAAGTGAAATCCCGGGATTGTGTTCCATCGCCGAAGATCGTCGGGCGGACTCCTTCGGACATGCCGCGTACGAAACGGGCGATCACGCCGCTATAGGGGCTGTTGGGGTCCTGTCGTGGGCCGAATATGTTGAAGTAACGCAGGGAGACGGTGTCCAGCCCCATGGTTTTGCCGTAGCAGCGGACGTACATTTCGCCCGCGACTTTCGAAGCGGCGTAGGGGCTCAGGGGGTTCGGCGGCATGGCTTCATGCTTGGGCAGTTCGACGGTATCGCCGTAAGCCGAGCTGGAGGCGGCGAATACGACCCGTTTGACCGTCCCGGTCGCTCGGGAGGCTTCAAGAACGTTCAGTGTCGCCGTCGGGCCGCTGCGGTGGGCGTCGAGCGGTTCCTTCACGGAGCGTGGAACGGAAGGAATCGCCGCCTGGTGGAGCACGTAATCCACACCCGCGACAGCCGTTGAGGCAATATCGTAATCGGCGGCGTCACCCCGGAGGAACTCGACATGCGAGAGAACTTCGTCCAGGTTCTCAGCCTTGCCGGTGCTCAGATTATCGAGAACCCGAACACGATACGATCGGTTCAGCAAGGCACGAACCAAATGGGAACCGATGAAACCAGCCCCGCCCGTGACCAATACCAAAGGGGTCTTGACGCTCACGTTCGAATGATCCTGTCGAATACTGAAGACGAATTTCCAGGCACGTTTGCGGTACCAGTACATCGATCATGACACTATGACAAATCGGATCCGAAATCGCAAAGCGAGGTGACGAATCGAAGCCCGCCGTCGTTGGCCCAGCCGTCGAGTTGTGCCGGGTCCTTGAGTTGCTGGCCGCGGAACCTGTCGACGACGAGAAATGCCCTCGACAGATCTTCCAGTCCCGAAATGTCTCCCCACAGGCGCTCGAGCTGGGCGACGGGAAAGACGTCCTCCTGACCGAATCCCCAGCGGCGTTTCACGTCCTTGATCGTGACGTAGACGGGCAACCGGGCGGCGAGTTCCCGCACGGCGGCGTCGATGAGATCTCGCCGGTCTTCGACGATGTCCTGCCGGGTCAGTCCGAGTGCCTCGAGCCATTTGTCCAGATCGAGCCAGGTCGTGAGAGTGTTGTAATAACGCAACATATAGTCGGTTTCTTCGCGGGGCTGAGCCAGCCCTTCCAGTAGCCGGGTTTGGCCACCTACGCGAGCCAGGCCGCCTCCGTGATCCTCGACCCGCTTGCTGATCACTTCGAAACTGGCCACGGCGCCACGTTCAGCGACCCTGCTGAGGATTTCCGGGTCGACAGTCGCGCCGAGGGTATCGATATTGTGAATCATCAGCCAGCGGACATCCGGGCAATCACGCAAAACCTTGCCGAGCGTGCCGCTGCTCATCAGGTTCGGAACTTCGTAAAAGTGCCCGGGCGGGTGAAACCGCTGCGAGGGGACGTTGTCGACATAGTCGGTGGCCTCACCGACCGATGACGCCCAGTTCAGAATCGCACGCCGCCCCGCTTCACGGACTTTCTGCTTGTTTTCGTCGAGAAGGGCCTGGGGCGATTCTTCCCAGAGGAACGAAAGATCTCGCCGGGTCGGCACAAGTCGCTGGGCGATCGAACGCCCCTCGGAAACGTAAACGGAAAGGTCGGACCATTCCTGCCGCCACCGGCTCCAGTGCCTGTGCACGGCGTCCTTGGTCAGGTAGCTGGTCGTGACGATGTGCGGGATCTTCGTGCCGAGAGTTTTCTGGCTGCGCCTGGTCTTGGCGAAATGGATTTCCAGGAAGCTGCGGTGACGGTCGCCAATCGGGACGAAAGGATTGACGGCCTTCACGACGCCAGCTCCGGTCGTCCAGCGGCTGCCGACACCGGCTGCAAGGCTGACGACGGCGACCTGCCCGAACGGGGCCAGGCTTGCGCTATTGAGGGATGCCGGTTTCGCGCGATCTCCGACAGGCGAAATTCGGGTGTCGACGACATCCTGATCCCTGACATCCGTGACTTCGACCGAGTTCGGCAGCCGGTTGCGTGCCAGGCCGATGCGCCCCCGCAAAAGGTCTTCCCGGTTGCGGGCGTGCTGGATCGGGTCGAAGCCGTAGTGTTCGCGAATGCGGGCGGCCTCGGCTTCCCATTCCATGGCGTTCGGCTTGATGCTGCCCTGGTCGAGCGGGAAGATTCTGCCGACAAGGGTTTTCAAGACTTCGATCTGATCCGGCCGGCCCGAAATATCGGATGCGAACCTGTACATCTCAGCCCGCCGGGAATTCGCCCACCCGTCGCTCTCGGCCGGATTCATGCGGGCGATCGAGAGGCTCAGATAACTCTCGGGCATGACGGCACTGGAGCCACTGGCCAGATCGGCGAAAGTACCGCGATCGTTGATGCGGAAGTCGTAAACGACCGGTTCCATGGCGAAGGGCAGGGCGTCGTCCAGCTCCGCTTTCGCAGTCCGGATCAGCTCGAGCACCTCGCCGCGGATATGCGGCCCGATTTCCGGATCGACGAAAAGCCCCATGCCGCCGCCCGACATGCCGCCGAGCATGAGGAAGCCCCAGAACTTGTCGCCGTAACGGGCCTTCATGCGTTCGATGACGGTCTCGGTGAGCCGGTTCGAGACCCAGGGGATCATCGTCTTCAGCGGGCCGTGGAAGTGGCGGTCGGTGAGGCCGGCCAAAGCCCGCACGTCGGCGGAGCGTATGGCGGCGACGATCCGTTCGAAAATCGCCAGGCTCTCCTGTCGGGCTGCCGATTCCCGTCGGCTCCGCAGAAGGTACTTCTCCGTCACCATGTTCAAGATCGGGCCAACATTCTGGGCCATGCCGCCGTGGATCAGGATCAGGCCTTTCGAAAGCTTGTCCGCCAGTGCCGCGGCGACCTCCGGGCCAAGTTCCTTTTCGTCGAGAAGCTTGTGCCGGGGCAGAAGTCGGCCCCGGCTGATCTGCCATTCGGGGTCACCAGGCTGGGCAGGGGCCCCTTCGATCACTTTCACGCCGGGAAACACGCCGCCGGAATCCTGCCAGCCGCCACCCGAGCCGCCCAGCCACTCGCCCAGAATAGCCCGAGCGACGACGACGCGGGCTTCCTCGATTTCCAGGCCGCCCGTCAGTGACTTCGCCTGCCTGGTCGCTCGCATCAGCACGCTGATGATCGACGCAAGAAGATTGGTCGAAACGGCCAGCCGCGAGCCCTTGGGAATATCGTTCACCTTGCTGACGACTTCCAGGCCCATGCCCGGCCGAACGACCCGGCCGAGCACGTCGGCGAGCGATTCGGACGTGCCTTCGAGCGAAGCGGGCACCAGGCCGGAAGCGATCACGCCGGCTTTGACCAGGCCCAGGTAATCGTTGCCGAAGTTGAAGAGTTCTTCGAGCGTAGTGACGTCCTTCGTGTCGCCCAGATCCACGCTCGTCAATCGCAGAACCGGTTCGTCGATCACCCGAAGGCGGGTCTCGATCGGCGGACGTGGCACGGCGTCACGCCCGTGAACGCCCAGATCGACGGAAATGTTGAGCACCCGGGCACCTTCCGGATAATCCATGCCCAGGAAGAAAATGTCCGACCAGCCGCTGTGGGAGAGATCCATGCGCACCGGCGTGCGTTCCGTCAGAATCGGGAAAAGACCGGTCGCGGCGTCCCGTTCGATCAGCTCCCGGCGCAGCTTCAGCGGGTGCTCTTCCGCACAACCGACGCGGAACATCCACCGGTTGCCTGCACACTGACGCACGGACCTTCGCACCTGGTCCGCCAGAGTCGCGAATGCCGTCTGCTCATAAGCCGTGGCCAGGCAACTCGCCGTGGTACGATCGAGTCCATTCTGGACGACAAGCGCATTCCACCGGGCGATGGAGTCTTCGAATTTGCGGTTGAGCAGATCCTTGAATGCACGTTCGTCGATCCGGCCGTCGCTGGGTACATCCGAGTGCTCCTGCAGCACGAACCGGTGGATCGCGTGCAGGATCACGGCCGCACGAACGCGGTGATACAAGTTCGAAGTTTCGAGACGAAATCGTTCGAGATCGGCGATCTGGCGGAACAGCTCGGGCAGCGGCAGATCGCGAGCGGTTTCGACAGCAGGCAGGTCGCGGATTTCGGCCGATGCGCTGGTGACGATATCGATCAGAGTAGGTGACATGGTCTGGGCGTCGGGCTCGAACGGTGAATGGAGATCAAGGCTTGACGGGGAAACCGAATGAGCGTCAACCGCTTTCGCCCTGACTGCGAGTCTTTTCGAGCCGCGCGAAGGTGTTGACCAGCAGGCCGAGCATGTGCTCACGCCCTTCGCCCGCCAGGGCCAGGGCGATCTGCGCCTCGACGACACCGAACTTCACGCCCAGATTGTGGCGGATGCCTCGAGTTTCGAGTGCGTGATAAGGCTCACGCCGAACCAGCCGGTTCAGGGCCGTCGTCAGGGCGAACTGGCCATTCTCTCTCGCGCCTTCGCGGATCACCTCGTCGAGTATCTCGAAAATGGCTGGAGTGAATGCGTGGATTCCGAAGAAGCATAGATAATGCCCTGCTCGCAGGCCCGGCACCGTAAGCCGCAGTTCTGCCGTCGTCGGATCGGGTTTTTCGATGATCTCCTGAATCTCGTACAGATCCGATCGATCCGAACGCCGTTTGCCTGCGACCGTCCCGTATTGGTGGATCAGGTGTTCGCGCGTGGGCTGAACGGCCGAAACGGACGAGCCGAGTGCCTTCGCCGCGTCGATCACCTGTCGCGCACATCGGCGGGATTCGGCCGAAATGTAAAGATGATCGCCGAGCAGCAGGAGGAATGGGTTGTCGCCAATGACTTTACGGGCGCACCAGACGGAATGGCCATATCCCAGAGGTGCCTCCTGAACGGCGAACGTGAGGCGGTCCTGGAGTTCTTCCATGCGTGCGGCCTGATCGACGGCCCAGGGTTCGTCCGGGAACCCGCCGCGGACCATGTCAGCGTAGGCCTGAAACTGGCGGCGATAGATCGCCTCGTCGCCGGGAGCTGATACGACGCAGATACGTTCGACGCCGGAATCCATCGCTTCTTCGGCGATAATCTGGAGAACAGGCTTCGTGGCACCGTCCCGGTCAACCAGCGGTATCATCGCCTTCTGAACCGTATCTGCCGCAGGGTACTGTCTCGCGCCTCGGCCCGCCGCAGTGATCACCGCCGTCGTCACGTTCATGCCGCAATCACCTCTCAAGGCTCAACTCATTCAGCCCTTGCGTCATATTTTCAGCAATCGGTTCGATCGCAGGAAACAGACGCATCCGGTCGCTCGATTTCGCTCAGAATCAGTATAGGAAATTTCGGAGACGAATGCTTGCAACTGTGAAGCACCTTGTCGGAAACGGCTCGAAAAGCGGACGTCTTCGTCGGCCTGCGTGTGTCCCAAACTCTCAGGAATCGAGCACTCCTGGCAAGATTCGCGACAGAGTTCGAGCTTCGATTCGCAACACCAAGCGGATCGAAATGTCCGGAATCGATTGCGCCATCGACCGGCAGCCTTGCGAATCTGCAAGTGCAAGGGCCTTTTGCATAGGAACTTGCGAAAAACTGCGGAATTTCCTTTTGACGAAGCGAGGAATATCCGATAGATTGTACTGACCAGTGAGGGGGATTAGCTCAGCTGGGAGAGCGCTTGCATGGCATGCAAGAGGTCAGCGGTTCGATCCCGCTATCCTCCACTAACTCAAAAGTCTTATGCACCATAGACTTGCGAGGCAACTTTGACGAACGATTTCCGATCGAAATCCGCAACGAAATCGGGGGATTCCCCCGTTTCGGATTCGATCGAGATCTTCGGCGTGAAATTTCCAAAGTATCGTCGCCATAAGAAAATCTATGCCCGGGTCGTCCTGAACGGTCGAGAGATTCACCTCGGCCTGTATGATTCCCCCGAGTCCAAAGCGAATTACGAACGGGTCGTCTCGGAATGGCTTCAGACCGGACGGAAGACGCCCAGGCCGAAGCGGCTGGCGACCGTCAGGAAGCAACGGGAAGAATCAGGCGAAGATCGCGTTCTGACCATCACGGAGTTGGCGGTTCGGTACTTCGAACACGCCAGGACTTATTACGTCAAGAATGGCCAGCCAACCTCGGAAGCGGTCTTCCCCACAAAATGTAGACACGGAATCTTACGAATTGCTTGGTTGACACTCTACTCTGTCGGTCATCGCTTTTCCGCCTTTTCGACACCTCCCTTTTTCCAGAACCTGGTCCGTAACGGCGCCATGGCCGGTCGCCATGCGCTCCGCAAAGCTGCGCCGGGGTGAGCGACCGGCCACGGCACCTTCACTACCCAGGTTCAGCCCGTTCGACATTCCACCTCCCACAGTCGCAGCCGCTCGTATTCCACCGGGCTCCGATAGCCCAGCGACGAATGCAATCGCGTGCGGTTGTAAAACCGCTCGATGTAATCCGTGACGCCCCGCGTCGCTTGCTCGTGCCTCTCGTAGTCCCACCGATACGCCTCCTCCACCTTGAAACTGCGGAAAAAGCTCTCCATCGGAGCGTTGTCATAACAATTCCCCTTGCGGCTCATGCTCTGCACTCAGCCGCACCGGCGCAGACCTTCGCGGAACGCCGATGACGCAAATTGCGACCCCCGATCGCTGTGCACGATCAGGCCCTGCAGCGACGATCGCAACGCCACCGCCTGCAGGAAGGCCCGCTGGGCCAGTTCGGCGTCGATCTTGCGGCCCGTGGCCCAGCCGACGATTCGGCGAGAATACAGATCCTCGACCGTCCACAAGTACGTATAGCCTTCTTTCGTCTGAATATAGGTGATGTCGGTCTGCCAGACCTGGTTCGGACGTTGAACCTCGAAACGTTGCTCCAGCAGGTTCGCTGAGCTATTGTCAGAAGTCGACGGGGCGGCAAAAAAGGTCGATCGATAGCCTGACAGTTCGATTCCTCAACTGTTTCAAGCCATAGTCGAATTCACGATTCTGACCTCGATCATTGGACCGTTTTGATGTACGGTCCGAAATATTGGTCCAGTTCCGT
>WGMM01000006.1 GCA_016125085.1 bacterium | reverse complement strand
CGAAGTGCTGGAAGTGGCCTGCAGAGCCGATCGTCCGATCGTGACGATCGGAGAGTACGTCACGCAACTGGCCCGTCTCGGAGGCTGGCTGAACCGGGCGAAAGGAGCCCGCCCCGGCTGGATCGTCCTCTGGCGAGGCCAAGTGAAACTGATGGAGCTTCTGGACTACGAACGTGCCCGCGAAAAAGTTAGAACCCGAATCCGAAATCGGTCAAGCCCTGAGATGTGAGGTATTTTGAGCGCTTACGCTTCCGGCTCGTTGGAGCCGTCGTTGACGCGATGTCTGTCTCGAACATGCGTCGACTGATCCCCCGGTTCTTGCGAACCGCGACAAGCTCCGCGCGCTCTTCGACCGGCTTTCGCCTTCACGCCCGGCGGCATTCGTGGTGCGGTGCGCCTGCGACGCCACGCCCGACGGCCAAATCCAGGGCACCGTCGTCGATCACATGCGGCTCTTTCCGCTGCGGCCCGACGTCCGCTGGACCTATCCCGTGCACGAACAGATCCTGCCCGCCCTGCGGCGCGCGGGCATTCCGGTCGAGTGGACGGACATCGTCGTGCGGCACACGGGCTATGTCGACGAAGCCGTTCGCCGCCGCAAGCTCGACCGCGATTCGCGCATCCTGGAGCGGGTTCTGGCCGAATCGCCCGAAGAGCCGTTCGTGCGGTTCAATCTAGGCTTCATCGCCGTGGAAAAAGGCGAGTGGGGTAAGGCGTTGGAGCATTTTCTGGTGAGCCTGGCCCATTCGGAGCCGGAAGACTCGATCACGCGGAAGCTCTATGCACTAGTGGCCAAGTGCCGGCAATCGCTGGGCAGGCCGGACGAAGCCGTGGCCGTGTGCGACGACGGCCTGAAGATCGCGCCGGACGATGTCGAGTTGCTGTACCGTAAAGCCGTGGCCCTGCGGACGCTGGGGGCGCGGGACGAAGCGGAAGCGTGCTGGAACCGGATCCTGACGCTGAAACGGCCGGAGCGGTTTTCGAGCGTGGACGTCGGGATCTACGGACACCTGACACGGCGGAACCTGGCACGGATCGCTGAGGAACGACGTGGCTGGTCAACGGCTCGGCTTCACTGGCTGGAGACGCTCAGGGAGTGTCCTGACGATGCCGAGGCGAAAGCCGCTCTGCGCCAACTGGAATCGCATGGCGAGAATGATGAACGCCGCGAATTTGCCTAACCTGTCGCGTTCCGATTGCCGTTGGCGTCGTAGGCATAGCTTACCGAGCGGGCAACGGACGACTATTCAAGCTTCCAGATACAGATCACAGGATCGACATGCTTATCTCTTACGCTTATTGAATGTGTCGATGTGAGCAGGTACTTTTCATCGCTGGAGAATGTGACAACCCCCGGTTTGGACTCACTGGGACCTATATTTATTTTGCGAAGTTCCCGCATCTTTTCCTGGTCGACTAATCGAACGTTACTGTAGCCGTCAATGTTGCTGAGGGCCGCCATGGCTCCGCTCGATGACACCGCCATGCAACTTGCAGGACCAGTGACATGTTCGCCAAGGTCGAGCCGCTTCAGCACACGCCCGGAAGGAAGGCTCAGCAATTGCAATTCACGCCCATGCTGGGCGATCATCTGCTGGCGACCGGGAATGTATTCTGTGACCGCCCAACGGACAAAACCGAACAGTTTCGTTTTTTGCTCGATATCGACCACGAAAGTCTCGTCGATATTACTCACCGTCGCATATCCGCCTCCCGGGGCGATTATTCCCATACTGTCGGCCTCTGCCGGTAGAACATAGACGACCTTCCTCTTGCCGCTTGCCGGGTCCAGTTCGGAAATCTGCAATTTTTCTTCAAGCGTCGATTCGAAAAAACGCAACCTGTTTTCTTCAGTAAATCTCATGGAATCTCCTAAGTAAACTGGGCGCTCGCACACAAACGTGGAGAGGATTTTTTTTTGTTTTTACATGGAATATGTTGATCGCTTGGCCGTTGTAATTCACTGCTAGCAGGTTGCCGTCCTTATTGTACTCAACTTGGTAAACGGCCTCCAATTTACCGGGAAAACGGGGTTCCAGAAGTTCTTTCGCACCCGTTTTCAGATCCCAGATTTCAACGACGTCTTTATGATCCCATCCCCCGTATCCACACGCGATGAAATGTCCGTCCGGTGAGAAAACCATCGGAACAAAACGTTTTCTCGGCCCGAAATCGAATGGCAGGGTCGGATCGCTCGGGAGCCACTCCGGCACCAATTCTTCCACGAACGGATCAGGAACAACTGCGACAGGCTCATCGATTCGTCGTGCCCCATTCCTTAATCCGATGAGTCGAATCCCGACGATCGCGATCAAAAACACTGCGAGAATAATCGCTCGTTTATGATAGACGCCGTGCTTCATCATGTTACTCCCGAGTTGCAAAGCACAAGGTTGGTCAAGGATTACCTCGCATTCTCTGGGGAAGGGAAAAAGGGTCAGGAGCCTTATTGGTAGATTGGGATAGCTACACTGTCGATGTCGATATTTTGTCCTTCCTAGCTGAAACCTCAAACATGGTACCAAAGAGCTTGTAGCTAAGTGGGTCGGGATGAGTCCGGCGGAGAACGGCGGATGCGGATGTCCGGGGGCGTGATTCATGGCCAGGGGGCCTCGACGACCGGAAAGGCGAATCGAACGGGCGAAAGACGAACGAGGGAGAGAAATCGCTTACGGATTTCAGATTCTCCGAGCCGCCTTGCCGAGTCAAGCGAAATTCCGGGATATCTGTTTTTGACGAAGAGATGCGCCGGACGGCGAGGTTCCGAGCGGTCGGGTTTCGGCATCGGCTCGGGAAATGGGGACATTCTACTTTTCCTGCTTTCTTGGCCGACCCTGGGGTCGGAGGGACGACTCCAATCCCAGTTTTTCGGCGGTCTGCGAGGCCCAGTCTTTCGTCCCGAACGGCGTACCCCTGCGAATGCTGTGACGAATGACCGCAAGTTCCTTTTCGCCCATCGGACGATTCACCCGCGCGATCCATTTCGCGTCACGCGGCTGAAATGTCGTGTCCAACGCGACAGGCCCGTTGTTGTTCACGCCTGCGAAAAGCGATCCGAAACGCCAGTCCTCGGCCCGGCCGACGAGCCCGGCCCGCAGGGCGTTCCGCTCCACGTAACGCAGCACCGTGAGCAGATGGCCGTCGTCCTGGGTCGGAAACGCCTTGAACCGGCCCTGCCAGACATGACCGCTGGACCCGTGACGCCGTCGATAACGCCGCACGTGGCTCGTCATCAGCCACTGCATCCAGCGGCTCAGGTCGCCGTCATGATGCGGCCGAACGACAAGATGAAAATGATTGGGCATGAGGCACCACCCCAGAACCCGCATCGGTAGCCGGGCCGTCGCCGCCGCGATGAGTTCGAGAAACGCCTCGTAGTCGGATGCGTCGTGAAACACCTCGGCCCGCCCGTTGCCACGGTTCAGGACATGATAGCAGTAATCGCCCGCAGAGGCTCGCGCAGTTCTTGGCATGCCATGATTTTATGGGCCAATGCCTTGTCAGTCAATCAAAAAGTAGAATGTCCCCATTTCCTCCAATGCCTTGTCAGTCAATCAAAAAGTAGAATGTCCCCATTTCCCTATTCCGCCGTATACCAACAATGGCGACGCTGGCTCGCTGCAGGGATATTCGAAGACATCGCTCGTGATCTCCGCATTCTCGCTCGACTGTTGGAGAACAAAAATGCTCAGCCTTCGGCCGCCATCATGGACTCTCGCACCCTGCAATCGACGCCGGAAAGCGGTTCAAGGGCAGGATTTGACGGGCACAAGAAAAAGAAGGGATCGAAAGTTCATATCGCAGTCGATACGTTGGGGCATCTCCTGGCTGTGCTGGTGACTTCGGCGAACGAGCAGGACCGAGCCCAGGTCGCGGAACTGGCTGCAAAGGTCCAGGAAGCGACGGGTTCGCACGTCGAGGTTGCGTACGTCGACCAAGGATACACAGGTGAAGCGGCCTCGGAAGCCGCAGCCGAGGCCGGTATCGAATTGAAAGTCGTCAAACACACCGAAGCGAAGCGTGGATTCGTGCTTTTGCCGAGGCGATGGGTTGTCGAACGGACATTCGGATGGGTCGGCCGATTCCGTCGTCTCGCAAGGGATTACGAACGACTCCCGCAAACGCTGGAAGGTTGGCACTGGCTCGCGGCTATCGTACTTCTACTCGCGAAATCGCTCGACAAAAGTGCATAACAGGCTCTAGGAGAGCTCCACTGTCGAGTTCGATATCTTGTCCTACCCGATGATCATGTCATCGGACCCGGCCGGGATGAGTCCGGAGGCGGACGGCGAATGCGGAAGTCCGGGGGCGTGATTCATGGCCTGGGGCCTCGACGACCTGAAAACCGAAGCGAACGGGCGAAAGACGAACGAGGGAGAGAATGCGTATACGGATTTCAGATTCGCTGAACAGGCGGGCGGGGGCAAGCGAATTCCAAAAATTGCTGTGGTTCGCCGGAATCCGATTTGACAAACCGAATGACGGCGGATTCCGGGCACGCGACGAAGCGGAAGCGTGCTGGAACCGGATCCTGACGCTGAAACGGCCGGAGCGGTTTTCGAGCGTGGACGTCGGGATTTACGGGCATCTGACGCGGCGGAATCTGGCCCGAATTGCTGAGGAGAAGGGCGATTTGCGAACTGCGCGGCGGCTTTGGGAAGAGATTATCGAGGAATGTCCGAACGATGGAGAGGCGATAACGGCGTTATGCGGATCGATTGCGTAGGGCCGATGCGGGGCAACTGGTACTGAACGAACAAGGTGCAGGTACAATTCAGGACAAGTATGAGCACTTGGAAAGCACTGCCTAAGCGTTCGGGAATTCAGGATGTTCAACTGATTCAGCGTCTATCTCCGTGGGGAAGATCAGTCTGTTTTTCCCTTCGTCGCCGGCCTTATTATTTCTGCAGGTGTCCTTTTTTCCATGGAAATCCGTCGTTTCCGAATGTCTCCGCTGGAGTGAAAATCCCGATGTTCAGATTGTGTTCCTGACAGGCATCGACGAAACGTTGACTGACAAGTTTTCTTCTTCCGCCGCGAGGTAAGAAAATATCGAGCCCATCCCAGGTATTTTGATCGACGATCTGCGATTTATAGCGAATCAGTGGACCTGTGAGACAGCATGGGCAGATTTTCGAACAGTCTTCCCATTCGTATTCGGAAGCCACCTGATCGATGGTCGTCTTCGACATCTTCACGGGAGCTCGGAAATATTGCGGAATCGGCTCGAGCGGTTTTTTCCTTCGATGTCGAAGTTTGACGATTTGGGCAGGGATGAATTCGTCCAAGCCCGTCAGTCCCGCTTTGCGATAGACATCGACGAATCGGTCGGAAACGAGCAAATCGTCAACGCAGTACAAAATATCGGCATAATGTCGACCAAATGTTGTCAACTCGACCTCGAATGGCGGCAGCCATTCTAGCATTGACAACGCTCTTCCGCATTCAGGGCATATGTTCGCATTGCCGTTCTGCGCATGATCGGTTTTTTCGCAATCCACGCCGAACGAACGATCTTCATCGCTGCCGGCAGGCGGCCTCTGAATGAGGAAAAACTTCATCGATACATGTTCCCTCTGTTCAAAGTCCTGATGGCGGAAGCGGAAAGCGATCAGTCAAATCCGGCTGACTATATCGATTCTTTAACCACGTTTCGAATTCTACCTTCTGTGCCTCTGGATGATCAGTTAACCAATCTCCAACTTCCTTGTCCAGATTCCGATGCCATGTCTCCCATCCATTATGCACAGGAAGGAAAAAAGGGTCAGGAGCCTTATTCGTAGAATGGGAGATCTGTGCTGTCGAGGTCGATTTCTTGTCCTTTCCCGATGAAACGACAAATATGGTACCAAAGAGCTTGTTGTTGAGTGGGCCGGGATGAGTCCGGCGGAGAACGGCGGATGCGGATGTCCGGGGGCGTGATTCATGGCCTGGGGCCTCGACGACCGGAAAGGCGAAACGAACGGGCGAAAGACGAACGAGGGAGAGAAATCGCTTACGGATTTCAGATTCTCCGAGCCGCCTTGCCGAGTCAAGCGAATTTGCGGGATATCTGATTTATGACGAAGAGATGCGCCGGCCGACGACGTTCCGGCAGTCGGGTTTCGGCATCGTAATCGGCACCGGATTCCGGATTTTCCGAACCTGGAAGGGGTTCGTGGCGTAAGAGTCGGGTACGCGGCTCGCCCTGGCGCGAATTCACTAGGAAGGCCGGCGCGAACTTCGTAAAATCATGAGGTAGAACGTGATTTGCGATGAAGCACGTAAGCGGACTCGACGATCGATGAAAGTCGTGCTGGAAGTGATCGAAGGCCCCCATTCCGGGCATCGCTATGAGTTCCGGAACCACGATAACTTCATCGTGGGGCGGTCGCCTCAGGCCCACTTCCGGCTGCCATCGACCGATAAAACGTTCTCGCGTTTTCATTTTCTGATCGAAATGAACCCGCCCAGTTGCCGGCTGATCGACATGGCCAGCCGCAACGGTACGTTTCTGAACGGCAAGCCGGTGGGAGTTTCCTCACTTGCCGACGGCGACGAAATACGGGGCGGCGCCAGCCGGTTCAAGGTGCGGATCGAGCCGGAGGATTCCGAAGAGATCGGCATCCTGTCCGGTCAATGGTGCCCGATCCCCGGCGCCATGAAAGAAACCAGGCCTGATGACCCAGCTGGAGCGATCGGGCCCGGTGCCGCCGACGAGGATCTCAAAACGATCGGTGCCTACGAAATCGTCCGCGAAATCGGCCGGGGTGGCATGGGGGTCGTTTACGAAGCCCGGCATAAGGACACAGGCCGGATCGACGCCGTGAAGACGATCATGCCCGCCGTGTTCGCTTCGGACACGATCGTGGGCCGGTTCCTGCGCGAGGTGTCGATTCTGCGCCGGCTGCGGCATCCGCAGATCGTTCAGTATCGCGATTTCGGGCATGATCAGGGCCGGTTGTATCTGGCTATGGAGTATGTCTCGGGCGTGAACGCCGCCAAGATGAGGAACCGGGCGGGCGGCAAGCTGCCGATTCCGCTGGCGATCGAAATCGCGTGCCAGGTGCTCGATGCGCTGGCTTTTGCCCACGGCCAGGGGTTCATCCACCGGGATATCAAGCCGCGGAACATTCTGGTCGCGCGTCGCAACGGCAAGCTGGTCGTCAAACTGGCCGACTTCGGCCTGGGGCGGATCTATCAGGATTCACCGATGAGCGGACTTTCGTTCACGGGCGAGATTGCGGGCACGGCTGGCTATGTGCCGCCGGAGCAGGTGACCGACTTTCGCGGAACCGACGCGAGGGCTGACCAGTATGCCCTGGGGGCGTCGCTTTATCACCTGATCAGCGGGCACAAGATTCACGATTATCCGCAGAATCTGGCGCAGCAGCTGCTGGTCATTCTGCAGGAAGAGCCGGTGCCGATCCGCAAGCGGGATCCTGAGATTCCGGAAGCGCTGGCCGGGGCGATTCACCGGGCACTGGCCCGCAACCCGCGCGATCGTTATCCTGATGCCCTGACCATGAAACAGGCCCTGGAGCCGTTTCGGGAGATTCCGGCCAGCGGGCCGAAGATCTCGACCGAAGTGCTCTGAAGTGACGGTGACCGGTTGCAGGCAGGATTCGGATCGATCGGATCGGGAAGCGAAATCGTGACGACGGGCGAAGATTCTTCATCTGGGATGACGGCGAGTTCGATCCATCCGGGGGCTGTGCCGGTGTGCGCCGGCTGCGGATGCCTGTGTCATGACCTGGAACTGCTTTCCGGCGTCCCCGATTTCCGGAATTGCGAACTGGCCCGGAATTTTATGCGGCGGGCAGGTTCTGGGATTTCGCGTACGCAGGATGATTCGAACGATCGCATCGCGATGGCTGCCAGTCAATTGCGCGATGCCCTGCACTTCGGTCGCTCGATCGCGCTGGTGGGGCTGGAGCACACCGCGTGGGAGGTTCAGAAAGCGGCGATTGCGCTTGCGGAGGATCTCGGCGCGTGGGTCGTCCGTGAGCCGGAATTCCAGGGTGGTGGCTCGCCCTGGGCTGCGTCTTTCGCTCAAAAGGGTTGTACGGCGGCGAGCTGGGGCGAAATCAGGCTTCGCAGCGATGCGGTCGTGCTCTGGTATGCCCCGCTTTGGCACACCCACCCGCACTGGATGGAACGCTTCGGGCCGGCGTCCAGCCGCGCGCATCGTCTGGCAGTCGTTTCGCCGGATTCGTCGCTCGCATCCGTTGGCTGGATCGAGGATCAGATGATCCGGGTCGATCCCGGGCAGTCGAACGCGTTTCTCCGCGCCGTCCGGGCAAGCCTGAAGGATGACTTGCAGGAATCGCCGGATGCGAGCGTGCGGCGATTTGTCCACACCGTCCGCAATTCCCATTGGCTGGCTATCGTGCGTGGCGACGATCCGCCGGGGCTGGCGGATGCATTCGGCGTTGCCGAATCGTTCGCGGATTTGGTCGCCGAAGCCAATTCGACGGGTGATCGCCGTGTCGTGTCGACGCATGTGCCGAGCGAGATCAACGCGGCGGGGCTCGATGCCGTGCTCTCCATTCGTGCCGGACTGTCTACTCCGATGCGATTCACCGCTGACGGTCCTGCGCGAGCGCTGGGCGAATGGTCGGCGGACAAGGCCGATTTCGTCGTGAGTTTCTACACGGGACTCTCTGAGGAGGACATCCCCGCCGGAATTCGCTTTGTGACGGTTGATGCGGCGGACCGTTTCGGCCCTGATTCGAATTCCGGCCGAACGATTTCGATTCCCGTCGGCACATGCGGGCTGGGGGCTTCAGGAACGCTGATTCGTGGCGATGGAGTCGTGGTGCCTGTGCGGAATGTACGAAAAGCCAGCGATCCGGACCTGTTGACGATTCTGCATGCACTTCGGAACGCATTGCGAGCGAAGGGCGATTCGAACTCAGCGGAATCCGGCGATGCGAACGCCCGGTTCGGTGCGGAGGCGGCGCAATGAGCGGCCTGGTCAAAATCGCCGGCGGCAGAGTGATCGACCCGCTTCATGGGGTGGATGAAGAGCCACGCGACGTGTGGATTCGCGATGGCCGAATCATCGCCGCGCCGGAGGATCCCGCGATTCGGCCGAATCGGACGATTGACGCCCGGGGGTATGTCGTCATGCCCGGCGGTGTCGATGTGCATTGCCACGTGGCCGGTGCCAAGGTGGATGCCTCACGCCTGCTCAGGCCAGAAGAACGTCGGTTCGAAGCAGGCCAGTCCAGCCCGGCATCCGGAGACTTTTCCGGCGGCACGATGGGCAGTTGCCCGACCGCGACGATGACGGGCCGGCTGTATGCCGGAATGGGTTACACGACTGTCAACGACGCCGCGATCGCGCCTGTCGGGGCCTATCTGGCCCATGAAGAACTGGCCGATACGCCGCTGGTCGATCGCGGCTTTCTGACCCTGGCGGGGAATCATCGTTACCTGCTGGAAGTCTTAAGTCAGGGGGCGACGGAAGCTTCGGCGGCTTCGGTCGATTCGCGGGTCGAAGCGTTTGTGCGGTGGCTGGTCTGGCGCACCGGATCGCTGGGGGTCAAGGTCGTCAATCCAGGCGGTATCGAAACCTGGAAGCAGGGGCGGCCAAGGATTTCGGCCCTCGACGACCAGGTGCCCGAGTTCGGCGTCTCGCCACGGATGATTCTCGAAAGTCTCTGTAAAGCCTCCGCCACCATTGGGTTGCCGCACCCGGTGCATCTTCATTCGCTCAATCTTGGCCTGCCGGGTAATCATGCCACAACGGCCGAAACGCTTCGGGCTTTGAGCGGTCTGCCGGTGCACCTGGCTCACGTTCAGTTTCATTCGTACGGCGGCGATCCGAACGATCCGGCGAGCTTGAGGGCCGATGTCGAAGCACTTGTTGACCTGGTGAACGATCGCCCGGAGATTTCTGTCGACGTCGGCCAGGTGCTCTTCGGGGCGACGACGGTCATGACCGCCGACGGAGCGACGGCGCAGTATCTCGGCGGGCTGACGAAGCGGAAGCTGCTGCTGGACCATGTCGAGCTGGAGACCGGCTGCGGCGTCATGCCGATCGAATACCGCGACAAGAACCTGGTGCACGCGGTGCAATGGGCCACAGGCCTGGAATGGTTCCTGCGGACCGAAGACCCCTGGCAGGTCGCCCTGAGCACCGATCACCCCAACGGTGCATCGTTTACGGCTTATCCTGAGCTGATGGCCCTGCTGGCCGATGCCGGGTACCGCCGCGAGTGTCTGGAACGCCTGCCTGAATCGGTACGCGAGCGTACTGCGATTCGGGATCTTTCGCGTGAGTACTCGCTTTCGGAGCTGGCGATCGTCACGCGGGCCGCTCCGGCTCGCATGCTTGGGTTTGCCCATAAAGGGCATCTCGGGCCCGGGGCTGATGCGGATATTACGATTTATCAGCCTGACAAGGACTTGCGACGCATGTTCGCCATGCCCCGCTGGGTTCTTAAAGGCGGCCGTGTGATCGTGGACGATACCGAGATTCGTGCCTTCGAACCCGGCACGACGCATCGCTTCGACCAGCCCCGGCCAGATGAGGAGACGCTCGAACCGATCCGCCGCTGGTGGCAGCGCAGCGCCACGACGGCCTGGGAAACGGCCGATATCGGCGACCATGTACGCAGCCGCCTCCGGACGATCGCCCCGCGAACGCTCGGCCAGAAGGAGGCCAGAGATGTCTGACGCTTCTCCTTCCACACCCGGCTGCCTGAAGCTGGGTGAAGTGACGATCGTGGACACCTTCGCTGAAGCCTTTCCGATGACGGCGGCCCGCGTGGTCGTGACGGCCGCTTCGATCGCCTGGGCACGCACTGCCGGCACGGTGATGACCGGTTATGCCACGAGTGTGATCGCGTGCGATGCAGAGGCGGGAATTGAGCGGGAATTGACGCCTGAGGAAACGCCCGACGGACGCCCCGGGCTGGCCGTGCTTCTGTTTGCGTTCAATCGCGAATCACTGGAAAAAGCCGTGGTCAAACGGGTCGGCCAGTGCGTGATGACTTGCCCGACGACGGCCTGCTACGACGGGATTGCCGATCGATCGAAACTCATCCGGGTCGGCGGCAAGTTGCGACGTTTCGGCGACGGTTTCCAGATTTCGAAAGTCATCGGAGGCAGGCGATACTGGCGCATTCCCGTGATGGACGGTGAATTCGTCTGCGAGGACGAATTCGGCACCGTCAAGGGTGTCGGCGGCGGCAACATTCTGATTCTCGGCTGCTCAGGGGCCGAGACGCTCGCCGCAGCCGAGCGTGCGGTCGAGAAAGTGCGGGGCATCGAGGGCGTCATCATGCCGTTTCCCGGTGGCGTCGTCCGCTCCGGCTCCAAGGTCGGTTCGAAATACAAGGGGCAGATCGCCAGCACCAATCACGCCTATGCCCCGACATTGAAATCTCTGGTGACATCAGACCTTCCCGCCGGTGCCAATTGCTGTTATGAAATCGTCATCGACGGCCTTTCGCCGGAAATCGTAGCCCAGGCCATGCGGGTCGCACTTCACGAAGCCGCCGCATCGCCCGGTGTCGTGGCCATCTCTGCCGGTAATTACGGTGGCAAGCTCGGGCCGTTTCATTTCCGGCTCAGCGATTGCCTGAGCGATGATGGAGGCGGCCGATGAGCTGGACGATCTCAGCCAGGCCAGACGCCATTCCCGCCACCCGGGTCGAGGCTCGCCATCTTGTACAAGCCCTGCAGGCAGGCTGCGATATCGCCGCTGCCAGGTCGATCGCACTCGCGGTCGGTCGAATTCATGTGCCTCTGCAGGCTCTGGCGACGGTCGAAAAGTCGGCGGGAACCGACGATTGCATTTTCTGCGTCGGCGATTTCTCCCGCTGGGACGGCCTTGGCTTCGGGTTGAAATCGGGGCAATTGATTGTCGAAGGTGACACGGGTGCCAGGACTGCCGCTGAACTCGTCGGCGGAACGGTCGAAATCCACGGAAATTGTGGTGCATGGGCCGGTGCCGCGATGTCCGGCGGCCGACTGATCGTTCACGGCGAGACTGGCGACTGGCTTGGCGCGAACTGGCCGGGCGAGTTGAGGGGCATGACTGGCGGCGAGATTTTCGTGCACGGCCGCGCGCGGCACCATGTCGGGGTACGCATGCGCCGTGGCACAATCGCAGTGGCTGGCCCTGTTGGCGAAGGCGCGGGCCGGGGCATGATCGCTGGATCGATCCTGCTGGCAGGTTTCACGCAGGGTATCGTCGGCCAGGGTATGAAACGGGGCACGATCGTTCTCGGCCCATACGCTGACTGTCGCACTTCGATTTCAGCCACGGGATTTCCGGAAGCGGACTGCTTCCGGCCCCACACGCTGGGCATTCAGTTGAGCCATGCGGCGGCGGCAGGATGGAAGCCCGCGGGGGCGATGCTCTGTTGCCGTTCGGTGAGACGCTATCTGGGCGATCGGCTGAATCATGGCCTGGGCGAAATTCTCGTATTGTCAGATTCCGCGGAAGGGGCGACGGCGTACACATGAGTCACAGCGCGAAATTGAGCGTACCCCTGGTCGCTCCCGAGGCTCTGAACGATCGATCGGCTCGCGTGGCCGATGCGCTCACCGCCTGTCCGTCGCTTTATCGCGTGGCCAGCCATGAATCGCACGGCGGGGCACGTGTCGTCAATTGCGGCATAGACGTGCCGGGTGGTTTGAGCGCTGGCCTGGCCCTGGCCCGGATGTGCATGGGTGATCTGGCCGACGTCTCGATCGTTCCCGCATCGATTCCCAGCGTCGATCGCCCGATGGTCTTCGTCCGTACCGATTTTCCCGTCCTTGCCTGCCTTTCCGCCCAATATGCCGGCTGGGCGCTCAGCTCGGGCAAGTATTTCGCCATGGGCTCGGGCCCGATGCGTTCCGCGGCAGGCAAGGAAGAGCTGATCAAGTCGCTGGGTTATACCGAGACGCCCGCACGTGTCACCGGGGTGCTCGAAACACGGAAACTGCCGCCGGCCGAGATCATCGAGAAAGTCTCCGGCGATTGCGGCCTTTCGCCGGACAGGCTTGTGCTTGCCGTCGCTCCGACAGCCAGCCTGGCCGGTGGCGTGCAGGTGGTGGCCCGAAGTGTGGAAACGGCTCTGCATAAGCTCGTCGAGCTGGGCTTTGACTTGTCGCGGCTGGTGGCCGCGCAAGGCTGGGCCCCCCTGCCCCCGATCGCCAAAAACGACATGGCTGCCATCGGACGAACGAACGACGCCGTGCTTTACGGTGCCACCGTCGTACTTCAGGTAACGGGCGACGACGAATCGATCGCCGAGGCTGCATCGCGTGTTCCATCGTGTGCCTCGCGCGATTTCGGTGACCCGTTCGCCGTCACGTTCGAACGCTACGGCTACGATTTCTACAAGGTCGATCCTGGCTTGTTCGCGCCCGCCAGAATCATTTTCGAAAACGTCGTTACCGGCCGAAGCCACGGGTTCGGATCGCTTTGCCCTGAAATCCTCCGAGCCTCGTTCGCGATCGAGGACTTCTGACCTCGATGCTGCCCGGCTCCGGCTCACGCCCGCAATTTACCGTCCTGGCATCAGGCACTGGCTGGCATATTCAGGATTTGCAGCGTGCCGCGGCGATCATCGGGGTCGATCTGACCATTCGCGCTTTCGAATCGCTGACGATGTCGATCAGCACAAATCACACCGGTCGTTCGGATTGCGGGATTTTCGCCGACGGCCTGAAACTTGCCGGGCAGGATGCCATCCTTGTGCGGATGATGCCGCCCGCGGGGCTGGAGCCGGTCGTGTTCCGGATGGACGCCCTGCACAGGCTCGTCGATTGTGGCGTGCCGGTCTTCAACCCGCCCCGGACTGTCGAAATGGCAGTCGACAAAGCCCTTTCGCTATCTCGACTCGCCGGGGCCGGCATCGCCGTGCCGCCGAGCTGGGTGGGCGAAAATGCTGAAGAAGCTCTCGATGCTTTCGAAAGGCTGGGCGGCGATGTGGTCATCAAGCCCGTGTTCGGCTCCGAGGGCCGCGGCCTCGTGCGTGTCGCTGACCGCGAAAGCTGCTGGCGGGTCGTGAATGCGATGGAGCGGATCGGTTCCGTGCTTTATCTTCAGGCTTTCGTGCCGAACGAAGGCTGGGATCTGCGTGTTTTCCTGCTCAATGGCGAAATCGTCGCAGCCATGCGTCGAATCGCCGCTCCGCGTGAATGGCGTGCGAACGTAGCTCAGGGGGCCCGTGCCGAAGCGTTGCCTGAAATACCCGTTGAAGTTCGAAGAATCGCTGAGACCGTCTCCGACGTCATCGGCGGCATGATTCTTGGCATCGACCTGATCCGCGACCGGGAAGGCCGCTGGCTCGTGCTCGAAGTGAACGGCGTGCCCGGCTGGCGTGCGATAGCAGCGGCGACGGGCGTTGACATCGCATCCGCCTGGCTGGCGGCCGTCCGGCGATCGATCGGTAGCCGCTCATGAACGATCGCGAATCGATGCCATTGCCGGGTGAGAAGATCGGGGCCTGCATCGAAGCGGCCTGCGTCATGGAAGTGCTCGCACCCAAAGCCGGCAACGTTCATCCCGGGTTTTCCTGGAATTTCACCGATCTTGACGTCGCCGATTTTCTTGCTTCGGCCCGTGCGCTTCGGCCCGTTTTCGAAGCCGCTGCCTACCGAACCGTCGGCGAACTAGTGCTGGAGGCCGTCCGAGCAACAAGAGCGGTCGTTTCGACCAATACGAATCTCGGACAGATTCTCCTGCTTGCCCCACTTTCGAAAGCCGCGTTCGAAACCGGGCGAATCGATCGTGGAGAAGTTAAGGGAATTCTGCTGAAATCGACCGTTCATGACGCCATCGCAGCCTATGAAGCCATCGCCCTGGCCAAACCCGGCGGCATGGGCCAGCGTGGTTCACAGGACATCGCCGACCAGCCGTCGTGTACGTTGTACGAGGCGATGCAAATTGCCGCCTCTTATGACGATGTCGCCGCCCAATATGCAACCGGATTCTCAGACGTTTTCGAAATCGCGGGCGAACTGGAGAGAGAAGTCCGCTTCTCAGACGACTGGCTGCGTGCGATCGCCGATGTGCATCTGGCAAGGCTCGTTCGGGGCGATACGCTCGTCCGCCGCAAATGTGGCGATGCGATCGAGGCGGAATTGAAATCCCTCGCCTCGTCGGTTGTCCGGCATCGAGCGGATCCGGCGACGTATCAAGCCGAGCATGCCAAGTTCGACGCCTGGCTGCGGGCCGACGGTAATCGGCGCAACCCCGGCACGACGGCCGACCTGATCACTGCGGCGCTGTTCGTCGGTCTGTTTTCAGGAACGATCGAAATTCCGCCGGATCTCACGCAGCGTGCATCGATATCTTCGAAACAGACGTGAATCAACCCTTGTGAATAAGGAGCAACATCATGCGGGAAAGCTATCAGGTCCGGGTCGAAAAAGACACGTTCGTCTTCAGCGCAGGCCATTTCATCACCTATGACGGCGAACATTGCGAACGCCTGCACGGACATAATTACCGTGCGGCGGTGGAAGTCGATGGCCCTCTCGACGAAAATGCCTATGTTTTTGACTTTATCGCATTACGGGACATTTTTGCAGCGATCGTGGCCGAACTCGATCACCGCATGCTGCTGCCGGGCCAGAGCGATAAAATTCATCTGCATGACGATGGCGAAAACTGGAAAGCGACCTATCGGCAGCGTTACTGGAGCTTTCCGAAGGACGAATGTGTCGTTCTGCCGATTTCGAATACGACGACCGAACTCATTGCCCGCTGGCTCGGGCTCGAACTTCTCGGTCGTTTCGACCGCAAGGGCCTGAAGCGGCCGGAACGAATCACAGTGCATCTGGAAGAGAATTTCGGCCAGTGGGCTGTCTGGCGGGCGGAACTTGCTTGACCCGTCGCATCAATGTGCGTGTCATCGAACATGTCTCTATGCGTGATGATTCCATCACGATAAACTGCCATCTTCCCGCGAAACGGACATATCGAATTCCTCTACGCGAAACAGCGATGCGAACCTCACGCCAGGAATGACTTTTGACTGGTGATGAGAACCTCCGTAAGCCTTGATAAGGAGCAGAATTGATGGATCGAATCACCCGCAGACTGTCCGTATGGCGATGCCTCTTGACATCGGTCTTCTGCCTCGCGGCGTTGTTGCATATTTCCTCCGTTGCCGCTCAGGACGCTCAACCTCGAAATCCGAATTCCGTCGAGCGCTTGCCCCTGCCTGATCCGGAATTCAAGGGCAGGATCGGCACGACATTCGAAAATTCCACGCCGAACTATCCGATGCCGCTGCGAGCTCCGAAAGGCAGCCCGAACGTTCTGCTGATTCTTCTGGACGACGTCGGCTTCGGCATGGCTTCGACCTTCGGCGGCCCCGTGCCCACGCCCCACATGGACAAGATCGCCGGCAACGGCCTGAAATACACACGATTCCATACGACCGCCCTGTGCAGTCCCACGCGGGCTGCGCTCCTGGCCGGCCGCAACCACCACAGTGTCGGCACAGGCGTCATCATCGAAATGGGCACCGGCTATCCCGGTTATACGGGCATCATCCCGAAAAGCACTGCGCTGGTTTCGCAAATGCTGCGGGATCATGGCTATGCCACGGCCATGTTCGGCAAGTGGCACAACACGCCCGAGCCCGATATCAGCCCTGCCGGACCGTTCGACCGCTGGCCGACCGGCCTCGGGTTCGATTATTTCTACGGATTCAATCAGGGCGAAACGCACCAGTACTATCCCACGATCTATCGCAACACGACCTGGGTGCCGCAGCCGAAATCACCTGAGCAGGGCTATCACTTCACGGCCGATATGACCGACGAAGCCATCGCCTGGATCCGCAACATCCGCGGAGCCGACCCGGACAAACCCTGGTTCAACTACTTCAGCACCTCCGGAGTGCACGCCCCGCACCATGCCCCGCAAGAATGGCGCGAGAAGTTCGCGGGTAAGTTCGACCACGGCTGGGACCGGCAGCGCGAGCTGACCCACGCCCGTCAGATCGAGATGGGCATCATCCCCAAAGGCACGAAATTGACGCCTCGGCCGAAAGAAATTCCGGCATGGGACGATCAACCCGAACTGGCCCGCAAGGTTTATGCCCGCCTGATGGAAAATTATGCGGCGTATATGGCCTATACCGATTTCGAAGTCGGCCGGTTGCTCGACAGCTTGCGAGCCTCGGGTGAGCTGGACAACACGCTGGTCATGTACATCGTCGGCGATAACGGCGCCAGTGCGGAAGGCGGCCTGGAAGGCACTTTCAGCGAGATCGCCAGCCTGATCGGAATTCAACTGGGTCTGGAGAGCACGGCGAACCGCATGGACGAAATCGGCGGCCCGGCCAGCGAGCCGCACGTGCCGGTCGGCTGGGCATGGGCCATGAACTCGCCGTTCCGCTGGACGAAACAGGTCGCAAGCCACTTCGGCGGTACGCGAAACCCGATGATCGTGCACTGGCCGAAAGGGTTTAAGTCCAAAGGGCAGACACGCGAACAGTTCCATCACGTGATCGACGTCGTGCCGACGATTCTGGAAGCATGCAAAATCGCCGAGCCGAAGGTCGTCAACGGCATCGAACAGAAGCCGATCGAAGGCGTGTCGATGGTTTACACATTTGACGATGCCAAGGCCAAAGACCGCCGCACGACCCAATACTTCGAACTGGCGACGAACCGGGCGATTTACCACGACGGCTGGGTGGCCTGCAGCAAATACGGGCTGCCGTGGGTGACGGGTGGCCGCGGCGTCGATTTCGAAAATGCACCCTGGGAACTTTACCGCATCACGGACGACTTCAGCCAGGCGGACGACCTGGCGGCCCGCGAACCGTCGAAACTCAAGGAACTTCAGGGCATCTTCATGGAAGAGGCCCGCAAGTACGGCGTTTTTCCGCTCGACCCCCGGTTCGTCGAACGCATGGACCCGAAAGTGAGAATTTCAGGAGCGCCGAAAACGAACTGGACCTATTTCGGCAATCGTGTCTGGCTGCCCGAGCCGATCGGCCCGCAACTGTTCCCCCGGCCCCATACGATTCATGTCGAAATGGAAGTCCCCGATGGCGGCAGCGATGGCGTCATCGCATGCGCCGGGGCTTTCTCGGCAGGCTGGTCGCTGTACGTGAAAGGCGGCAAGCCGACTTTCCGGTATACGTGTTTCGAAATCGCCGACGTGACGATCACAGGATCGGAACCCCTGCCGGCTGGTAAAGTGACGCTTTCGACCCAGTTCACGCCCGACGGCAATCGCGAAGGCAGCGGAACCCTGAAAATCATCGTGAACGGCAAACCGGCTGCCGAAGGCCGGCTGAAACGTACGGTCTTCCGGCATGGCCTGGAGCCGTTCGAAATCGGCCGCGACTCGATCACGCCCGTTTCGCCCGATTACTCAACCCCTTTCGAATTTCAGGGCAAGATCGACAAGGTCACTTTCGAGTTGAAGTCGAAGTGATGGATCGATGAGGATTCCTGTTGCGGGATCGATTTCGATCGATCCCGTCACACGGCATGATTTCGAAGCATCGAAACCCCAGCAAAATCGAAGTTCACGCGATTGTGATCTGATCGATGCATCGATCTCTGACAATAGCGAAGCGTATGATGAACCGTTGACGAAAGGTCTTTAGGTGCGAATTCATAAGCCTCGACTCGCGAGAGGTTCTTCAGCCCATGTTATCGCTCCGAAATACTACCGACGAAGAACGGTGAGCAGGTTCAATGGATTTGCCTTCTCCCGACCCAGGTGAGACCGAACCCGCAAATGAAAACGACGGGTGAGATTGCGAATCCGACAAGCCACAATTCGTTTTCGATGAAACTCGCGATCGTCGACCCGAGAAAGATCAGAATCGCTAAAGCCTGGATGAATTTGCCGAAGAGGATCATCTCCTTACCTGTTTCCATATCCTTCATGTCCAACACGGCTTTGGCAGCCTGCTGCCTACGATCCTGATAGTGGAAACTCGCGAGAAGTCGTCGGGCGTCAGAGGGGAAAGTGATCAGGCATATCTCTTTATCTCCGCGAGCGTTGACATGATTACCGATTCGATTCGGATCCGTCAGCCTGACGAGCTTCGCTTCGAAGTCCTCTGCACTGCCACAATTTTGGCAGGAGAAAATATCGAGTCTCATCAGTTCCGGATTTCCAGGCAAATGGCACGAAAGAACTCTCTCCAGTTCCCCGGATGTCAATGCATCTTTTGCCATTGCGGAATCGCCCGCCAATTCGATCTTTTGCGTGACGGGTTTCCAGGACTCGCATTTACGGCAAATCGGAACGCTACTTCTGAGATACATTCCAATGAACGCACCGAGGGACACGATCGCGAACTCGAAAATCCAGTAAGCGTATTGTGCTTTGTCGCTATAAACGGTTTCTGATGGAATCTGACCGTTCGGAGCACTCTCGCTGATCACGAGTCCCTTCTCGGCATTGAATTTCATGAATCCGAAGAATCCCTTCACCGCAAGCCTTTTTCTTATGACCGGCTCATTCCGAAGATACTCGATCAACTCCTGGACTTCGGGTTCTTGAGAGTCGATGTTCACCAGATACTTTTCGAAATTGCACGCGACTTCTCGATAATTAGACGGGATTATCTTGAGTTCGTTTTCCGTTCGATAGTATTCGTAAGTGTGCGGAATCAGGAATGACGTCAAACCCGCGAACAGAGAAACGGTTATGATCGCAGGCAGGTTTCGGACCTTGCTGACTTTCGCTCCGTATGCTGCCGGAAATCCGATCAGGAATGCGCAGAATAAAGGCGTAAGCAGGAAAACGTTCAGGCCGAAGGACTTTGCGATAATCACCACGAAACCGATCGAGATACCGGCGGTAACGACAATTGCGAGAAGAGTCAAAGAACCTCCAGCCGTCGTAACTCCATCACGCTTGTATGGATGAACTTGGAATTTCTCGAACTTATCCGGAATCGATGCGTTCATGGGACTCTCTCTATATATTTCAGGAATTTGCTCATTCGGACTATCGAATCAGAAACGGAAATATATCGTAATCTGTTTTGTTCTGTGATTCAAGAGGCGAATATTGACATTCTCTGAATACCGCACTGCAACAATGGTCTTACAGAATCTGGCTGGATCGAAATGCAAGCGTTCGCCTGGCCGATCCGCATTGTCACGAATCGATCTTCAGCCTGACGCGAAAACTCCAATCGAGCATTCGAGCAAGAAAAACTCTCGAAGAATGACTCCGATCGTTCCGGTATTCTTCGAAATTGGCTCGCAGTGTTTCTAAGGAAACACCTGTCGCTGGCGTGCGGGATTTGGCGGGCAGAGATTCGGCTTTGAATCGTTCGATACGCTCTGCCATAGCATCCGGCAGGGGGCGATCGGCCCAGGGGCTTTGCGTCAGGAAGCGCTCAGCTGCGAGAAAGCCGGTGTCGATGTTCATATGCAGCATGTACTGGATCGAACTTCGGATCGTCAGTTCCATCCGTTCGTCGATCCACAAGATGGGCATCAGCGGAGCAAGCGAGGGGAAATGGTTGTTGGGGTAAATAGTGCCGCCGCAGTAGCTTTCGACGATCGTGGCATAATCTTCGAAGGAAGTGATATTCCGAAAACCCGAGTCTGCCATCGGCATGTATTCGAGCTTGGGTTTGGCCACGTCGACCGTGTCATTGGCTATGTCGAAATACAATGATCCGATCTGGAGGGCGTTCTGGAAATACTTGTCGCGGAGTATGCCCCAGACGCGGTGGAAATGGCCGCCATCGCGGCGAAACGAATCGATCGTGGTACTGACCTTCGAGGGGCGTTCGGCATGACGCTTTTCGAATTCGTCGAGCACGTGCTTCGTAATCTGCAGGCAGTATCCTTCAGGATAAATCTTGGTCGCTTTCGAAAATCCAGGTTTCGATGGCCCTTGGGCGAACCGGCGAGATAGTTCGACATCGACGGCCATGCGTATCTCGAGAAACTCCGTTTCGATTTCCGCCAGAACCGGAACGATCCATTTTTCCGTCAGTGCTATTTGAAGCTCGTCGATCGGCAACACCCGTTCGAGATCTTCGCGACGCCTGGCCACGAGTCGATCGACGCTGCGAAAAGCGTCAAAGCTTTCGTATCGTCTTCCGTTCGATCCGTTCAGCGTCATGGGCGTACCGTCGAAAATTCCTGTCGTTTTCCGTAGCCATTATACCGCGAATCGCAGTTCGTTATCTGAAAGAATCCGTCTCAGTACGGATGCGTGATGGCGTTTCTCCACGAGTGTTCTTCAATTCATGCAGCGCGGAGCGAGGTTGTGCCACCTTCCTTCATAGGATAAAATACGAACATCCGCAGCCAGCCATTGCCTGTGCCTACGGATCCCGCCGAACGACGCCATCCAGGACCTCCTGTTCCGCCTTCCCCGGTCCGCAGAGGGCTGCCATGTCCGCACGATTTCCCTTCCATGTTCCTGTTTCGCACGCTTCCGAGCACGCCCATGCGTTCGGCGAGTGGCATGGCCGTTCGCCTGAAGGGCTGGTCGTGGCATCCCGGCGCAATTTTCTCAAGGCCGGCATGGCCGGGCTGGCGGGTCTGACTCTGCCGGGCCTCTTGCAGGCACGTGATCTGGCCGGATCTGCGCCGAAGCGCAAAAGCTGTATCCTGCTTTGGATGACGGGCGGGCCGAGCCAGATCGACACCTGGGACCCGAAGCCTGACCGGCCGTTTCAGAACCGGGGGCCGTTCGCGCCGATCGCGACCAAACTGCCGGGCGTGCAGGTGTGCGAACATCTGCCGAAAATGGCGGGAATGCTGGACAAATTTACGCTCATCCGGTCCGTCGATTGCCGCCATTCGAATCACGAGCCGAACAAGGTCTTTCAGACGGGCAATAAGCTTGCCGAAGCCCGCGTGAACCCCGAGGCCGAACGCTATCCGGCGATCGCGTCGGTCGTGGCGAAGCATCATGGCCCGAACGATCCTGCGATGCCGGCCTACGTGGCGTTCATGACGAGCCGCAGCCACATCGCGTTTTCCGGGTACCTCGGCAGCAAGTACGACCCCTTCATCGCCCAGACTGCCGCGAAGTTGCCCGTGTATACGAATGTGGGTGTCGACACCGGCCGTGTTTCCGGCGGGCAATTGTTCGACATGCCGAAGGGTTTGGACCGTTTACGGATGACGGAGCGTTCGACGTTGAAGGAACGGCTGGAGGCGATCCGCCGCGGCGTTGACCCTGCTCTGGAGTCGGGCGACGGCATGGACCAGTATTCGCGCAAGGCTCTGGACATGCTCACTGGCCGGGCCGCGCGTGAGGCTTTCGATATTTCGCTTGAGCCGGAAGAGAACCGCCAGCGATACGGCAAGCACCTTTGGCATCAGCAGTGCTTGTTGGCCCGGCGGCTTGTGGAGGCCGGAGTGGCGTTCGTCACGCTCGACCTTTCTTATCACACGGCCAGCGGAACCTGGGACAATCACGGCGACAACATTCCGCCCTATGGCGGTATCAGTAAGGGGCTGAAGCCTTTGCTGCCCTTATTCGATCACATGATCACGACCCTGGTGACCGACCTGGAAGAGCGGGGCCTGGCGGACGACTGCCTGGTGATTGCCATGGGCGAATTCGGGCGGACACCCGTGATGGGCACCCAGGGTTCGACGGACGGCCGCAACCACTGGACCAACGCGATGTCGATGGCCCTGGCCGGCGGCGGATTGCGACATGGTCAGGTGATCGGAGCGACCGAAGCCACGGGCGGTTACATCAAGGACAGGCCCGTGACGCCCGCCGACCTGGCGGCGACGATCTATCAGCACTTCGGCGTTCCTCTGGATACGACTTACATCGACGGCGGGCAGAGGCCGGTGTATGTCGTTGAGTCTGGCGGCGAACCGATCCGCGAGCTATTCTGAATGCGGGGAAATGGGGCGGCAGGACCCTTTTCCCCGAACGAATCGGCCAGGCGGACAACTGATGGAAGAAAAAAGAGACCTGACCCCTTTTTTCGGCGAATCAGGGGCGGGCGATGGCTCGGGCGAACGGGTTTCGGGGGCAGTCCATTCTCATCACCGGGGCTTCCAGCGGTCTCGGAGAGGAATTCGCACGGCAACTGGCATCAGCGGGTGCGAACCTCGGGCTGGTCGCACGCCGGGGCGATAAATTGCTGCGTCTGACTGATGAGCTGGCCGACAGGGGCGTAAAAATCGCCTGCCAGGCGGCTGATGTAGGCGATCGCTCAAGGCTCAATCAGGCCATCGATTCGATTCGTCATGAACTCGGCATCGCGGCTTTCGATCGTGCTATTCTCAACGCCGGCGTCGGTACGACGTTCCGGGCCAGGGATTTCGAAGCCGGTCAGGTCGAAGCGATTCTGCGAACGAATTTTCTGGGGGCGGCCAATACGATCGAAGCCGTGCTGCCGGGCATGATCGCCGCGGGGGCCGGGCATGTCATCGGTATCAGCAGCCTTTCGGCCAAGCGGGGCTTACCGCTGGGTTATGCCTATGGTGCGTCGAAAGCGGCTCTCACGATGATGCTGGACGGCCTGCGAGTGGAGCTGGAGGCGGAAGGGGTGGACGTGACGGTCATTCACCCGGGGTTTATCCGCACGCCGATGATCGCTGATCAAAAAACACCTCAACCAGGCGTTCTGGAGCCGACGGTTGCTGTCAGGCGCATGCTGCGCGCGATCGAAAAGCGGAAATATCAGTACGACTTTCCGTTTTCGACCGCGTTCCTGACCGGTTCGCTCCGGCGCATGCCCTTGTGGCTTTCGCACCGGTTGCTGCGGCGATTCGTCATGCCGACCGTCGAGGATGCGGAACCCGGCAGACCCGTGCAGTGACGGCCGTAACTCACTGAATGATCACGGTCTTCGGTACGCCGCGAAAAGCCTGTTTGACTTCGCCGAAAACGCCCGCGGGAATTCCGACGAAAGTCGCCTTCGCGCCTCGCACGATAGCGTTGCCGTCCGTCGTGGTGTAGTATTCACCCGGCTTGTAGAACATCGGGTGCCGATCGACGAATCGAGTGCCGACGACCGGCTTGTCGACGGAGTAGGCCTGGTCCACCGATGAGGCACCGGCGATCACCGGCTGACTGTTCGACACCATGACGGATTTGTTGCGGTGACGGGCACAGCCCGACACGGCGACCAGAGAAGCCGTCACCACCATCAAGAGCACACGTCGCTGTCTGGATGAAATTTCCATCCGCCCAACGCTCCTTCCGAACCTGTACGTTATCTTTCAGCAATATCGACGCCCAGGATCTCGAATCATGCTGGATAACTCAGGGAATCAGGCGATTACGGGCGGATCGCGCGGAATGTCAGGAGAATGTCGCAGGGGACTCTCAGGATGACTTTTCGCATCGACACGATTGCGACGACTCGTAAACCCGGAATCGAAAGCGAAGCCCTTGCCCCGACGATGATGCACGAAAGCGACAGACCGAATCCGGAAAATCTGATGCCCATGCTGCTCGTCAGTGCTCGAAACCTGCGTGAAGCGATTACGGCAGCGCGTGCAGGCGCTGATCTGATCGATCTCAAGGAACCGGCTCATGGGGCGCTGGGACGCTGCGACGAAACGATATGGCAAGCCGTCGCCGAAAAGTTGAGGGGGATGAAGCCCCTGAGCGCGGCACTCGGAGAATGGGATGAATGGGATCGGCTGGACGATGAGCGAGTCCAGGAAATCCTGACGATGCTCGAAGGCTTCGATTTCGCGAAGATCGGGCCATGCGGATCGGCGATGGACGACGGGGCAGGCCTGAAGCGAGCTTATGATCGGCTGAGATCCCTTGGACCGAAAGGTTTGCGCTGGATCGCCGTCGTCTATGCCGATCAGGAACGTGCGGGGGCCCTGCCCCGGCAGCGGATTCTTGACATGGCCAGGAATTGCGGCTTTCAGGGCATTCTGATCGATACGTTCGATAAATCCAGGCCTCATTTCTGGGGGCCAGTCTGGAGCCGTTTCGTCCAGAACTCGATCGACGAGGGTATGCTTGTCGCCATCGCGGGTGGATTGACGATCAAAAACATTCGGCTGTTCGGCGACATGGAACCACACTGGTTCGCCGTACGGGGTGCGGCTTGTGCCCGCGGGGAACGAAACGGCCAGGTTTCGTATCGCAGAGTGATGAAGCTCGCAAGATCGCTGGAACGAAGATAATCGCTGTGCTGAGCGAATCCGAACTGCAACGTTTATGCGTTACGCTGGGATCACGGAGTCGGAGAGATTCGAATTGCCTGGGCGTCCGTATCGAAAGGTGCGATCGAAACGGATTGATTTCCGATGATCGCTCCCGAACTCGTTTCGGCGGTAACGGTGCGTCCCCGCTGACCGGACGCGAACGCGGTCAGAATTCGGTCGACACCCGGGTGAATCGGTTCGAGCCCGAGTCGCGACTGCTCGGCGATCGATAAACGGCTGTCGTGACCGACGAGTATGACGAGCGACCGGCTGACCGGTGCATTGAACAATGTATCGACTGATCGGTGATCGGTTTGTGGAACGCGAGGCAAAGCGGATCGCAGGATGAAACGGAGTCTGCCCGCTGGGTCGATGCCGGAAGGGTTCTGTGGTGTGATGACTTGCCGTACGGGCAGGAGCGAGCCTGAGTCCTGTTCGTAAGGCCGAATCGCGGCGAGGTCTCGAGGCGATATCGAACCGACGAGATGGATATGTTCGATCGGGCTGGCCTGGTTTCGCCGAACGATCGCTTCACGCAGGTCAAGCAATTGGCGGGTGATGTCGTGACGGAATCTCAGTTCGTTGATGCCCAGAGACATCTGCACCGCCAGCAGCGAAAGCACGTCCAGGGCCAGGACGAGTCTGATGCGGACATCGTTCCTGCGAATCCACCTGGTCGATATCGATGCCCCTGCCCATGTCGCGAGTGCCAACAGGATCGTCGCGATCAGGGCCTTGCCGTATTCGCCCGAAAATGCATCGGCGAGTCCTCGAGTCTGCCCGACGGCGATCGCAAGCCGGACATCGGAAGAAGCCCACCAGCTGAAACCGAGGACGACCAGAGGTGTCATGCGAATGAGGAGCCGGGCGGGAATCTGCCGCTGCGACAGGCCGCGAATCGTATGGGCCGCCAGCAGCGCGAGCGGGCACGCCAGCAGCAGCCCCATGGTACTTGTCGGCCCGAGGGGCCAGTAGACGCTGAAAGCCAGTGCGACTACGGCCCAGATCGTCCAGAGAACGAGTCCGTCCCGATCCTGTTCGAGAGTGTCGCGGGCCACTCGCTCGCGCCATTCGGGCCGCGTGAGGGATTCTTCGGCATCGTCCGGAGACTTCGAACCGGCGAACCAGTTGCGTACGGAGAGCCAGGCGGAATAAAGAGCCGGGATCAGAAAAATCGGCGAAGCGTCCAGCAGGTGATGGACAGGCCCGCGATTGAGGCTGCCGAGCGACTTCGATGGCTCGGACAGGAAAAGCCAGAACTCACCGCCGTGGACCAGTGACATCCAGACATGCCATGGGGCCGCGATGCTCAAAGCGACGATCATGGCCGATGAACCGTAGAAGAAGCCTGGCAGAGAACGCCAGGCTTCGTACCAGTGAAGTGGCCGCTCCAGCGGTGATTCGCCCGCGTTCAGAGCGAGCTGGTGCAGTACGATGATCGGCACCAGGATGAGGCCCAGGAGCCCCAGAGTCATGAGGCTCAGGCCGAGACAGGCTCCGCAGCCTACGGCATATAGGATTCTGCCTCGGATTCGGCCGCCCTGCCCTGCGATAATGTGTTCGCTGTAGAACTGGAGCGAAGCGACGATCAGGGCCGCGCCCAGCGTCGCCGGGCTGCAGCGTTGCATGGCGTCGAGCGTGCGTGGGTGAAAGCCGATGATCCAGGCAGCGATGATGGCCGTGCCTGGCTTGGACCAGGTTCTCGCCTGTCTGTAGACCAGCATGATCAGCACCGCACCGCTGACGTATGCCGGCAGCACGGTAGCCATGGGAGAACGGGAAGGGCTCAACCGCAGCAGGATCGCTTCAGCCCATACATAAAGAGGCGGCTGGGCTGAAATGATCCCGATCGATTCGTTGTCCTGACCTCGGGAAATCGCGGCCGTCATGGGCGACTGATCGATCCACATCTGGTCGTCGATCACGGAAAGCCCACGCAACCCCCACCAGGGGCCTGGAGGCGTGAGATCCCAGTGGCTCAAGCCGTAAAGGCCGGGAAGGATGGCGATCAGTACCGCCAGAGGGCCGAACATCGTTGTGGTGAATGTGCGACGCAAAAGCGGCCGAGGCCCTTTCGGAATGAGCCCCTCGAATTCCTTGCGAGTCCGCGGAGTATCGGAATCGAGGATCGGAAGGGCATGCGTCGGCGACGGTTCTGATCCCACGGGAATATCGAGACCTCGAGTCCAGTTACGGCACGTTTCGGATCGGTTCTGTCATTATAGACGATCCATGGCCCGTAAGGGCATATCTTCGTGCGACGCTGCGATCGTGGCGGGCTCCGATGCTTTCGATTCCCGGCTGACGGAAGTTCCCCCGGATTTTGTGTCGCGCCCGCGTTGTGATATAGTGTCGCCATGACGACCGACCGTGGCCTGCAAAAGCCAGGATCGCAGTTCGCTCCGAAGTGGGTGCCACATGCGTGGCAAGTTTCCCGATCGGACTTTCGTTGTGACATCTAGCACGCCGGATCAGAGCACATGGATCATTTTCACTATCGGAATCGTGAACTGTATTGCGAAGAAGCCCGAGTGGCAGATATCGCCGAACGCTTCGGAACGCCTGTCTTCGTCTATTCGAAAAACACGATCGTAAGGAATCTGAAGACGCTCAACGAAGCGTTCGCCCCGCTCGACCCGCTTGTGTGCTACTCAGTGAAAGCGAATTCCAACCTGGGGATTCTCAAGCTGGTGGCCGAACTGGGCGACGGATTCGACGTCGTTTCGGGCGGCGAACTCGCTCGCGTCCTTCGATCTGGCGGCGTGGCCGAAAAGACGGTGTTCGCCGGCGTCGGCAAGACCGATTCCGAAATCGCGTCCGCACTGCAGGCCGGCGTGCTGATGTTCAATGTCGAGAGCGAAGAAGAACTCGCCGCGATCGATCGGGTCGCGACCACTCTCGGCATGGTCGCTCCGGTCGCACTCCGGGTCAATCCGGATGTCGACCCCAAAACGCACCGGTACATCTCCACAGGCAAAAAAGAGTCGAAATTCGGCATGGACATCGACCGGTCCCTGCGCCTGGCCGAACAGGCGACCGGCATGGCGGGCATTTCGATGATCGGCATGCACATGCATATCCGCAGCCAGATCACGACGGTCGAGCCGTACGCTCACGCCGCCGACAAGGGCGTCGAGATCATCGGCAAGCTCCGGGCGATGGGCCATCCGATCCGCTGGTACAACATGGGCGGCGGCTTCGGCATCGCTTATCGTGGCGGCGAATCGAAGTCGATCGAGGCCTTCGCCGAAGAAATCGTCCCACGTCTGAAGCCACTCGGCTGCCGTATGGCCATGGAACCGGGCAGAGTCGTCGTAGGGAACGCCGGGATTCTCGTCAGCCGCGTGATTTACAAGAAAAAGTCGGGCGACAAGCGATTCCTGATTCAAGACGCCGCGATGAACGACCTCATCCGACCAAGCCTTTACGAGGCCTTTCACAAGATCTGGCCGGTACGCATGGAAGAAGGCGGGCCTGACCTGCCGGAGAATTTCGAGTCGGAGATCCCCGGAACCGAAACCTGGGACGTCGTCGGCCCCGTGTGCGAATCGGGCGATTTTCTGGCCAAGGACCGGCATCTGCCCGAGGTTCACAACCAAGACCTTCTTGCGACCTTCTCCGCTGGTGCCTACGGCATGGTGATGGCTTCCAACTACAACACCCGCCCCAGGGCCGCCGAAGTGCTCGTGGACGGATCCGAAGTGCAGCTCGTTCGCCGTCGTGAAACTTTCGAGGATCTCATCGGTCCCGAACTCGTCGCTCTCGAATCCTGAAATTCCAGGTCGTCCCGATCGCCAGGCGATTGTCGGATCGCCTGACGATTCTCGGATCGAATCGCGAGCACAAGCGGCCCAGGCACTTGTCCGCATTGGGAAATCCTGATATTTCTAGGTGTGATCGATTCGATCCTCATCTCATCCAGTTTCAAGCTCACGATCGTTCGGCAAGGCCCGGAGAGTCCCAGCATTGATTCCGCCGCCCGAAAAATCTCAGATTCGACCCGAACACCTGTCGAATCTGAAGACGAGCTGGACTCAGATCCATGCGGCACATATTCCGGGCCCGCAGGGCCAGGTGGCCATGCAGGAGCTGATCTCGCGTTATCATGACGCCGTCGATCGATATCTTCGGATGAAGATCAAGGATCAGAACCTGGCGGATGACGTCCTCCAGGAGTTCTGGCAGAAAGTTCTGAACCACAAGCTTGCCGGCGCCGACGAAACCAAGGGCCGTTTCCGCGACTATCTGCGGACGATTCTCCATCGTCTGATGGTCGATCATTTCCGGACACGGAAAACGACGAGCCTTCCCCCCGGCGATCTGCCGGAACCGGACGAACCTGACAAGGACTACGACAAAGTCTGGCGCGAAGTTCTCATCAAACGTGTCTGGGGGCGTCTGGAACTCTTCGAAGCCGGTACGCCGCATAATCGCTACGCGACGATTCTGAAGCTCCGTGTGAGCGATCCCGAGGCGTCGATCCAGGAACTCGTCGACCGGTTCAACGGTGGCTCGGGCCAGAGTTATTCTCCAGAAGCTTTCCGGAAAACACTCCAGCGTGCGCGGATGAAGTTCTTCGATCTGCTCGTACAGGAACTCCGGGAGACCATCGCGAACGCAACTCAGGAAGATATCGAAAGCGAACTCAATGATCTTGGTTTAGGGAGCTTGTATCGGAAATTGAAGTAAAGTTGCAAAAATAGGGATAACGAAAATGGCGAATCGGGATTCGTAATAAGGATCGAATCGATTTTGACGAATGCGCCTGTTGATTTTGTCCAGCAAAGGGGTGGATTTCTTGACCTCCTCTTTCAACGTCGGTTAGATTCTTGAAAGACGCACCGAAACGTCATGCGGGATCGGAACCTACGCGATTCGGCCCGTTCGCCATCACTGCGGACTCCCTGGGAGCCACGATGACCCATGCTCGTACTATCTCGTAAAAAAAACGAAACGATCATCATCGATGATCAGATCACGGTGACGATCGTCGAGATTCGCGGCGACAAGGTCAAACTTGGCATCGAAGCTCCGCCGAGCGTCAGCGTCGATCGCCGCGAAGTCTGGGAAGCCAAACGCCGTAACAGTTCACCCAATCATCCGGTGAATCCTTCGAATCCGATCGGCCCTGAACCTCGCGGTTCGTATTGAAATCGCCCGTTCTCCAGCCGCAATCATCCCTCTCTGCCGTCAGCACTCTCCCTTCAAAAGTCTGACGAATTCCCTCATCCAGTATCCATTATCAGGCCATCCGCGAGACGTTACGACGTTCTCGTGTCGGATGACCTTTTCGTTCACGAACTCGGCACCTGCCCGGTTCACGTCGAATTCGAGGTCCGGATAAGCCGTCATCCGGCTCCCGGGCCCGTATCCGGCTGCGATCAGAAGCAGTGGCCCGTGGCATATTGCAGCCACCGGCTTCCTGGCTTCGAGAAAGTGTCTGACGATTTCGATAGCCCTGGGCCTGGTCCTCAAAAATTCAGGAGCCCTGCCTCCCGGCAGCACCAGTGCCTGAAACTCCGAAGGATCGACCTGGTCGAACGAAACATCCGATTCGACACGATAACCAGGCTTTTCGGTGAATGTTTCGAAACCAGGCTCGAAGTCATGAACGACCGAAAGCAGCGGCTTCTTCGCGGGCGAAGCGATTCGCACCGACCACCCTTCCTCCTCCAGCCGGAATTTGGGGTAGTAGATTTCCTGGGATTCGCCGGCATCGCCGGTCATCATGAGAATTTGCATCGTCAATCGTGTCTTTGAGGAATCCCGGCCCGGGATCGAAACTGCGACAAAGTCAAATTAATGATGCGATGTTCCGAAATCAAGTGCCATACGTAACTGGTGCGAGTCGTTTTCTTGCGTCTTAAGCGAAGCCCGGATTCGGCTCATCCCTTACGAAATGTAGATTTCGCTTGACATTTTACGGCGGATTTTCATAAAAACACAGTGTCCGAAGTCGCTGAGGACCTTGCCGTATGCTGCGGCGGGCGTATCGGATCGTTGAGTTCGAGCTTATTCCCACGAAGTCCGGGGTTCCCATCGGGTGCGGATCACATTCCATGGAGCGACGCGCCAGGTTACCGGCAGCGCCCATCTCATCGAAATCGGATCCCGCCGTATCCTTCTCGATTGTGGCCTTCACGACCATGACAGGCTCGATCCGAACAGCCTGAACCGCGAATTCCTGTTCGATCCGCGCACGCTGGACGCCGTCATACTTTCGCATGCCCACAACGATCACATCGGGCGTCTTCCGCGGCTCATGCGGCTCGGATTCAACGGCGTCATTTACGCCACGCACGCCACGGCCGACATCACAGGAGTGATGCTGCGTGACAGTGCTCGTATCCAGAAAGAAGAATATTCTTACGCGAAAGCGACCGAAGTCGAGGATCTCCCCGACCCGCTTTTCGAACTGATCGATGTCGAGCGGGTCATTGACCGTCTCTATCGCTTACCGTACTCCACACCGACGGATATCTTCCCGGGCCTGACTTTGACATTTCATGATGCCGGCCACATCCTCGGTTCGGCCATGGTCGATCTCCAGTTCCGCGAAGAAGGCCGGGATCGCAAGTTCCTCTTTACGGGCGATCTGGGCCGGCGGGATATGGGTCTGCTGCCCGACCCCACCGTAGTCAGCGGTATGGATGTCCTGATCAGCGAATCGACGTACGGCGCGCGAACGCTCGAGCCCTACTCAGTACTGCTGAAGCGTCTGCATGCGATCCTCGCCCGGGCACACCGGCTTCGCGGTAAAGTGATTATTCCGGCATTTTCGCTGGGACGCACCCAGCGCATGATCTACTGCTTGCAGGAGCTTTTCTATCGTTATCGCGTCAAACCGATGCCGATCCATGTCGACAGCCCTCTGGCGAATCGACTTACGGAAATTCACAGGGATTATCCGGAAGCGTTCACGCCTGAAGCCCGGAGGCTGATGGATCGCGACCCGAGCTATTTCGGCTCACGCTACGTGCACCCGTGTCTGACGTGGGATGATTCGAAACGGCTCAATCACCAGTCTGGGCCGATGGTCATCATCGCCAGTTCCGGCATGTGCGATGCTGGCCGCGTGCGGCACCACCTGCTGCACGGACTCGAAGACGAAAACAACGCCGTCGTGATCGTAAGCTATCAGGCGGAGGGGACTTTGGGCAGTCATCTGGTCGCTGGCCACAAGCAGCTGCACGTGCTCGACAGGCCAGTCGAAGTGAAGTGCCCGATCTTCGTGCTCGACGGATTTTCAGGACATGCCGACGCTCAGGATCTCGCCTGGTGGTACTCACAAACAGGCGGTAAGGTCGAGTCGGCCTTCCTGGTGCACGGCGAACCCGAAAGTATGCAGGCGATCGCTCCGACACTTCAAAAATCGGTCATCAAGCCTGTGCTTATGCCGGAATACGGTTCGATTCACGAACTCTGATCTTCCGGCCGTCACTCAGGGAACGACGGAATCGCGATATTCCTGAGCGGAATGGCCCTGCAGCATCTCGGCGTCGGAAACGGCCTTGCGCGAAAATCTCGCCGTCGATTCCGCTTCCTCGCGAGCTTCGCGTTTAAGAGCTGCCAGCGAGTTGGGCGGTCGAAGCGATTTCCCGCCTGACCCCGCGCATCCTGAAGCCAGGCAGGCCCAGACCACAGCTCGACGATATTTCCGCTGATCGAACATCGATAGACCACCAAACCGCAGGTCGATTGCCGAATCGGAGGCAGCAAGCTCTCCGATTTCCGGCCAATCGTCAAGCCGAGCTTTTTGCGGATCGAGTCGGTTTTCACGAATACTGCGAGATTTCGAGCGAATCATCAGAAGCATCAATACGAGCAGTCCAGACAGAGAGCGAAATTTATCGGCCACGATCGGGGCTGGTCAATTTCCCGCGAGTTTCTGTATGATCCGATGTAGTTGCTGAACGACCGCCGCGTGACGGGACCACGACCCCCGATGCCTCGACCGACCGACGACGACTTGTTCCGCGAAGAAGAAGAAATGGTCACCATGAGCTTCGGTGACCATCTTGAAGAGCTTCGGATTCGACTGGTTCTGGCCCTGATGGGTCTTGCCGTCGGTGTGATGCTGACATTCATTCCTCCTGTCAATCTGGGCAGGAACGTTCTCAGGCAACTTTCGGATCCAGCTCAGAAAGCGCTCGACAAGTTCTACGCCCAAAAGGCCGAAAAACGTGCCGCAGAGGCCGAAAAGGAAGAAAAGCTCACGCCGGCGCTCAGAAGCGTAATCCCGGCCGACGAATTCGTGACGCAACTCAAGAAACTTCTGCCTGATCTTGCCTTACCTGCACCTGAGTCTCTGCGAGGCAAGGAAATCATTCTGCCGATCCGCCAGGCAGAAGCGGACGTCATCAAAACGGTCGCAGATACGACCGAGCAGCGCTCTGCTCTGATCAACACCGCGCCTCTCGAGCCCATCATGATCTTCTTCATGGTCTGTCTCGTCACGGGCCTTGTCCTTTCCAGCCCGTGGGTGTTCTACCAGATCTGGGCCTTCATCGCCGCCGGGCTCTACAGTCACGAAAGGGCTTACGTCAAGAAATATCTGCCGTTCTCGATCTTCCTGTTTCTGGCCGGCGTGCTCCTCTGCTTCTATGTGATCCTGCCGGTGACGCTGTCGATTCTGCTCGAATTCAATGTCTGGCTGGGTATTGAGCCGATGCTCAAGCTGAACGAATGGATCAGCTTCGCCACGATCCTGCCCGTCGTCTTCGGTGTCTGCTTTCAGACGCCTCTGGTAATGCTGTTCATCGCAAAAATTGGAATCCTCACAGCCGAAGATTACAGGGCCAAACGCAAATTCGCCCTGATGATCATGGTCGTGATCGCCGCCGTTCTCACGCCCGGGCCCGACATTTTCAGCCAGTTGGCTCTGGCCGTGCCGATGTATGCCCTTTATGAACTCGGTATCATCCTGGTGAATTCCTCGGCTCAGGACGCGCAGAGCGAAATGGCTGGAGCCTGACATGCCGGTTGGTCTGGTCTATCTTGTCGGCGCGGGGCCGGGCGACCCTGGCTTGGTGACCCGCCACGCCGAAGCCGCGATCCGGGCCGCAGATACGGTCGTTTACGACCACCTCGTGCACCGTAAGATCCTCGAATGGATCCCGGCCAATGCCCGCAGCATTTACGTGGGCAAACGCCGTGGGCATCAGGAAATGCCTCAGCAGGAAATCAACCGTCTCCTGTGCGACGAAGCCCTTCAGGGCCGGGCGGTCGTCAGGCTCAAAGGTGGCGACCCCTACGTGTTCGGCCGTGGCGCGGAAGAGGCCGAAGCACTGGCGGAAGCGGGTGTGCCGTTCCGGGTGATTCCAGGCGTCACGGCCGGAATCGGGGCTCTTGCCTATGCAGGGCTCGCGGTGACTCATCGGGACCACGCTTCGGCCGTGACTTTCGTTACCGGACACGATGACCCCGACTCGCCGGATTGCCGTGTCGACTGGCCCTGGTTCGCCCGTTTTTCCGGCACGGTCGTCGTCTATATGGGAATGACGCGCCGCACCAGGATCGCTCAGGTACTTATCGAAAATGGCAAGAGCCCATCGACGCCGGTCGCCCTTGTCGAGCGGGGTTCATGGCCGGATCAGAAGGTCGAAACCGGCACGCTCAAAGAGCTTGCCGACTCTTCGCGGGCTTGGCGAGTGAAAGCTCCTGCCCTGATCATGATCGGCGAAGTCGTACGGCTCAGGCCTCAGCTCGACTGGTTCTCTCGTCTGCCGCTGGCCGGCAGATGCATCCTGCTGACGCGCCCTGAGGATGACGCGCGTCGCTCCGAATCGGTTCTCGAAAACCTGGGGGCTGAAGTCCTGATCGCGCCGACGATTCGCGTCGGACCGATCGCCGATCGATCGGGTCTGGACGACGCCCTCGGCCACCTCGCCAGTTACGACTGGATCGTCTGGACATCGGCGAACGGTGTCCGGTTCTTCTTCGACAGGCTCTTCGAACTCGGCCTTGATCTACGTGCCGTGGGTCATGCGAAGATCGCGGCCATCGGACCAGCCACGTCAGAGGCCCTCAAACGCTATGGGCTGAATGCCGACGTCGTCCCTGCGACGTTTCGATCCGAGGACCTTGCCGACGCACTTCTGCCGCATGTCTCTGGTAAATCGGTACTTCTGGCGCGGGCAGACCGTGGCCGCACCGTATTGCTTGATCGTCTTGAGCCGGTTGCGTCCGATGTCCGGCAGGTGGCGGTTTATACGAACGAAGATATGCCCGAGTGGCCTGTTGAGATCGAAAAAGTGCTTGAGGAAGATCGTGTCGACTGGGTCACGTTGACCAGCTCCGCGATTTCCCGCCGATTTGCCTCACTTTATGCGAAATTGCGGCCGGCGGAAAAATCCGGCCGATTGAAATTCGCATCGATCAGCCCGATCACTTCCCAGGCGGCTCGTGAGGCCGGCCTCGAACCGACGGTCGAAGCGAACCAGTTCACCATGGAAGGGCTGCTCGATGCGATCCTCGCATACGAGCGGCGTCGATCGGAATCGGGATGAATCGGATCAGCGGAATTCCCGCGCCGTAGCGACCGATTGCCAGATCAGGATTGCCGCCCCGATCGCGATCAATATATCGACGACGATGTTGGCCTTACCGAACGGGAAGCCGATGGCGGCATCCGCGACCATGAGAAATGCCAGAAGGCCGGCCAGAATCGCAACGGCCAGACAAATACTTTTTTCCATGATCAGCCCTGCTTCGCCGAACGCCGGAAGACCCGATTCTAGACATCTTCCTTATCTTACCACATTTTTTCGCGTCGATCGAAGTCATGACGACGCCAGATTTTTCAGCCCAATATTTTCCTGGATACTGACCGGGCGGGCGAAGAATTTCCGGGAATCAGGACAGTTCCGGGAATGATCGCGTAGACTTCGATCAGGTATGCTGCATCGGGTACGGCCACCCGTGACGGTTCGATTCGTACGCGTTACGATTTCGGTCAGCAAGCGGCGAATGGACGACCCCGGGGCGACATGCTGTCGCTCGTGATTCGGACAGCCAGCTTCAGGAGGAATCCGTGTCGCAATTCTTCAAGTACAAGACGCACGAGGATTTGGAGACGGATGCGAAACGGCGGGGACTCGCCGTTCGTGTTTCGGAGGACTGGTCGCCTCTGGCGAAACCTTTCGATCTCGGCTCGCGCACCATCGGCAACCGGCTCGCGATCCATCCGATGGAAGGATGCGACGCGAATCCGGATGGCACTCCGGACATCCTTACCATTCGACGTTACGAACGCTTTGGGGCCGGCGGTGCCAAACTCGTCTGGGGCGAGGCGGCCGCTGTCACGCCCGAAGGCCGTGCGAATCCACGCCAGCTCGTCATCGACGAATCGCATGCCCATGGGCTCGAGCAACTCCTCGCGGTCTGCCGTGCGGCGCATCGCAAGACATGGACAAACGACGCCGACCTCCTCGTCGGTATCCAGTTGACCCATTCCGGCCGCTATTCGGTCCCCCGACCTGTGCTGGCCCAGCATGATCCGCTCCTCGACCCGCTCACGTTCTGGGATCGCAAAGGCGGCATCAAGGTCAGCGACGATACGCCCCTGATTTCGGACGACGACCTCAAACGTCTTCAGGACCGCTATGTCGCCGCGGCTGACCTGGCGTACCGAATCGGTTTCGACTTCGTCGACATCAAACAGTGCCACAGGTATTTGCTCAACGAACTTCTCGCGGGACGGAACCGTCCGGGGCAATTCGGAGGATCATACGAAAACCGGACCCGCTTCGTCCGCGAACTCGTCGCGCGCATTCGGGAGATGCACCCGGACCGAATCATCGCAACACGCATGAACGTGTATGACGGACTGCCTTTCGTAACCGGGCAGGATGGAAACGGCGAGCCGGCTCCGTATCGCCTGCCGGTATCGACCGCCTGGGGCACGAGAGCCGATGCCCCTGCCCAGCCCGACCTGGAAGAACCGCTTCGGCTGATCGCAGAGCTGGAACATCTGGGCGTGTCGATCGTCAGCGTCTCGGCCGGTAACCCTTACGCCAGCCCGCACTTGCTGCGGCCGTTCGAATATTCGCCGGTCGATGGCTACCTCACCCCCGAGCATCCGCTGGAAGGAGTCGCACGCCATTTCCGGATGACGGCGGTGATTCAGAAAGCTTTCCCCAGGCTTTGTGTCGTCGGTTCCGGGTATTCGTGGCTGCAGGCTTTTCTACCCCACGCCGGGGCCGCGAACGTGGCCGACGGGAACGTTTCGCTCGTCGGCGTCGGCAGGGCCAGCCTTTCGCATCCGGATTTCGCCGCGAACATTCTCGGCTCGCGGCCGCTCGATCCGAAGCGCACGTGCCGCACGTTCAGCTATTGCACCGCACTGATGCGGTCCAAGCATAACGCCCTGGGGCAGTTCGCAACCGGTTGCCCGCCTTTCGACAAAGGCGTTTACGGGCCGATCTGGGAAGAAGCCAAAAAGACGAGCCCGGTCCCGCTTCAGTGATGCGGCCCGGGCGTTGTTGTCTGTGAGATCGTGCTCGAATCGGAACCTTCGGTGTGTCGATGGCGGATCGCTGCGATCAGCGAACTTTCGATTCACGCGGATCGCCAGCCTTTTCGCTTCGGGCCTGCTGGGCCTGAGACGGCGTTGCGAGATAACAGGTCAGTTTCGATTCGGGTACCGAGCCCGATTGTTCCGGGCGTGCCAGCCGCATGCCCCGGCGAATGGTCTGCTCGGGCATGCCGGGTTCCTTGATGGTGATGGCGAACGAGCAATCACGATCTGCCGAAAGCGATGTCACTTCGATCGGCTGAAGCAGCACACGGGGGCTGTCGACCTTGTACCGGACTTTTTTGAATTTGCAGCCTGGGTGCCCAGGGGCGATTTCGACGATACAGCCCTCTTTGGTCAGGCCCTGAATCTGAAGTTCCATGACGACCCGGTTCACGACTTCCGAATCGCCCAGCGCCGTCGCGGCGAAGCTGGCGATGATTCCGAAAGTCGAGGAAACGATCCACGCGAAACGAATCGGGTTCATGAATAAGGCGGCCTTCCTTAGCCTATTCGCCATCTGAAGAACTCCTTGGGTACGGAGTCTCGAATTCGTGCCGTTCGTCGGGCAGAAAATCGTGCGACTCGCGAGGGAACCGTACGGCGACAGGCCATCCATGGCTGTCTCTGGCACGGGCCAGCGAAGACAGAATCTCCCTGCCGGAAGATGTTTCAGTCAGGCAGAGAATATCGATTCCCGCAAATTCGAAAAGGCCAGTTCGGAAATTCCTGGGAACCGGCTCATGTCTTAGGGCGTTTTCTGGAACTGAGGACGATTCCGATGAGAACCAGAGCGAACCCCAGGCTCATTCCGCCATAAATCCATTCCGGACGTGTGCGAACCAATTCCGGCTTTTGCAGAAACAGCCACAACAGGGGAACCTGGATCAGCGGACCGAGCAACCGCAGCAATCGGCCGAATTCGCGCCGGTCGAACCACGGTGACGATCGATCGAAGTCGGGTTCATCCTGGCTTTGTGGTCGAAGTGGCGTCATCATCGCCTGGCCTTTTCGTCGTTTCGGTCGTATTCGTAGCCGGTTTTGCCTTGCGATCGAACCAGCCGCGGATCAGATCCATACCGGCCTTGCCCGCGGCTTCGGCCACCTGCCCAGCCGCTCGCCTTACGCCTGATTTACGGGATTCGGCCGCCATCTGCCGCGCAAATCGACGCTGCCGAGCCAATGGCACGACTGCCGATATCGCTGCGAGCGTTTCGACTTCCGGCTCCCGGCTGTCAGCCGGCTCGAATTCCGCCGATTCGCTCCCCGTGGAGCGGCTCGCCGCTTCGCTGATCTTCGTCTCACGCAAGAGATGCGGATGAACCTTGAGGGATGCGAGTACGCCCGGGTCGCACAATAAAACGATCGGGGCGACCGGCCAGTCGCCTTTTCGGTCGTATTCGGTGCCGAGGTGATCGATCAGCGATTGGGCCCGCTCGGCGGCTTCGTCGTCCGATAGGTGGCGGAAATCGGCGACGATCATGTCCGTTTCGACGAGTTTTTCGAGCGTTTCGTCCCACGGTTCCCCGTTTCCGGCTGGAAGGAGCGAATCCGGATCGCTGGGCCAGGCGGTTCGCAGCCAGACAATATCGGGGAGATCTTCCACACCTTCAAGCGTGCGGAACTGGTCGTTCAGGGCTTCGGCGATTTCGTGCTGACCGGTCGTCGCCAGATGACGCCAGGCACCGATGCGTTCCAGGCTCCCTTTCTCGCTGAAACCCGGCAGGAGAACGGTTGAACGAAGTACGATCCGTTCCCTGTCCCCAGCGTTGGTCGGTTCGCCAGGACTTGCGTCAGGCTTCATCTCACCCGCGTTCGACGCGGAACGACGATAGGCCGTCGAACCGGCCCGCAGACGTCCGCTGCAAAGCTCGACGAGGTGAACGCCCAGTCGATTGACGTAGGCCCGGTACAGCCAGCGCTGCACGCCTTCCTTGGTTTGCCGCCATGCCGGTTCCGCCACGAGCTTTTGCACGAGAAGCCGGGGAATGCCTGTCACAGGGCGGAACACCGGCAGTGCGAAGTTATAAAGCTCGTTGGCCGATTGTGCCACACCCATGGCCTTCGAAAGGCCCTTCAAGTGGCCAGGGGTAAGTTGATCCATGACCGGGATTTGGCGGCACAAGCGTTCGAGATCGTCCGCCGCGAGCTGGATCGCGACGATCAGGTCGACGATCGGCAACTTGTCGAGCGGATTTTCGACGTTCGGGTAGTAACACGCCGCAACGCGCCTTGCCAGTTCGTCGGATGTGTCCCTGTAGGTTTCGATCCGGCTCAGGCGATCAAGAGTCAGATCCGCACCTCGCTCCGCCGTCTCCTGCACGATCGCCCATGCCTGGGCGTCGCGTGGGGCGAATGTCCAGGGCTTTTCCCAGTCCAGCGGGGGCAGGACTTTCTCCGCCCCCTTGAGCCATCGCCTGGACAAGATCGAAAATGCGATCGTGCACGCCAGCCAGCCAACGAGGCCGTAAATCAAAAGCCCTTTTTCGAAGAGCCACCAGGCCCCCAGGCAGAAATAGACGACTGGCGGAACCAGATAGAGCGCGGCCAGCAGAATCCCGCGCCAGGTGATCGATTGACCTGGCCAGGCAATTCGAAGCTTGCGGGCGATCGGCGCATTCATGGCCAGGTTTCCGATATGCGGAAGTGTCTTCTGCGAAGTGGTTTACGTCACTGCCGCAGGCGGGCTCCCAGGTTTTGTGACGCAGAACGGACGACTTCTGCCACGGCCTGATCCGCTTCTTCGCCCGAAAGCGTGCGCGTCGGGTTGCGGAAGCTCATCCCGAAGTGCACGGAGCGTTCGTCAGACGCGAGATTGCCACCCTTGAAGTCGTCCAGAAATTCGATCGATTCAAGCCATGGGCCCGCGGAATGACTTGCAGCTTCGGCGATTTGTGACCACAGGATCCGGTCCGATACGACGAGCGAAAGGTCGCGAGTGACGGCCGGTTGATCCGGAATTCGCCGGTATTGCGGCTCAAGAACCGCCAGTTCGATCAGCAGCGAAAGATCCAGTTCCAGTGCCGCGCACGGAAGGCGCAAGTCTATGTCCTTCAAGGTGTCGGTAGCGACATTGCCGAAAATGCCCCAGGGCTTGCCGCTCAACTCGAGCACCGCTTGAGCTTCACCCGCCAGAACCTGCCAGGGCTGATTCGCGTTGGTTCGCGTCGTCAGCTTGCCGCTCAGATGGAATCGGCTCGCCAGGGCTTCAGCCAAACCTTTGGCCTGACGCCAGTCGCCGCCGACCACAGCCGCGAGACGGACAGGTTCGTCCGGAAGTTCCCGGTCAGGCCGTGGCAGATAAACGTGAGCGATTTCGAACAGGTTCACGTCCGGCGAGCCGTGCGCCTGGTTATAGGCCCGGGCTTCGAGAAGGCTCGGTACCAGGCTTGGCCGCAGGGTCGTTTCCTTCTTGCGGCTCGAATGTTCGATTCGGATCGGTGCGACCGACGGGGCGAGGTCGCCCGGAATCGGTTTGGACAGGTTTTCGGCGATCAGGCTGAAGGTCACGGCTTCGAACAGGCCGGCACCGGTGAGCGTGTCCCGCACGCCACTTTCGACCCGTTCCCGTGGCGTTCGCGATGCGACGGACATCGGCACGGGCCGGTCTTCCGGAATGTGGTGATAGCCATGAACCCGGGCGACTTCTTCGATCAGATCAATTTCTCTCTCCAGGTCGCTGCGCCAGGACGGGCTCGTCCACGTGCTCTGGCCTTCGACAGGCGATCCATGGCTTTTGAGCCCGAGCCGATGCAGAATCTCACGCACTTCGGATTCTGGAATTTCGATCCCCAGAATTCGGGAAATCTGCGAAAGACGCAGGGTGATCGGAGCGCGCTTCGGCAAGTTGCCGCCAAGTTCGATCACGCCTTCGGCAAGCGTTCCTCCGGCCAGTTCCAGAATCAATTCGGCACAGCGGCGGCTGGCCCAGTCGGTTTTTTCCGGATCCATCGGGCGTTCGAAGCGGTGGCTCGAAGGGCTGAACAGGCCAAGAGCCCGCGAAGTCGTGCGCACCGAAATCGGATCGAACCGGGCGGATTCGATGAGAATGTCACGCGTCGAGGCCGAAATTTCGGTTTCGAGGCCACCCATCACACCGGCGAGGCCAACAGGTTTATCGGCATCGGCGATGACGAGCATGTTCGGCGTCATCGAGTAAGTCTTGCCGTTGATGGCCTGAAGCTTCTCGTTTTCGATCCCGCGCCGTACGACCAGCTTCCTTCCTGCGAGTTTGCCGAGGTCATACGCGTGCAGCGGCTGGCCGCATTCGAAAAGCACGTAATTGGTGATGTCGACGACGTTCGAAATCGGCCTGACACCCAACGTTTCCAGCCGTTTGCGCAGCCACCAGGGGCTTTCCTTCACGGTCGCTCCGGTAATCACCCGGGCCGTGAAATGCGAACACAGGTCCGGCTCCAGATTTTCGACAGAAGCAAGCGACGTAACGCTTTTGGCATTTTTCCCTGCGGCGGGGCGGGGATCAGGGTAGCGGACAGGCAGCTCGAAGAGTACGCCGATTTCGCGTGCGATTCCCAGGTGGTTCAGGCAGTCCGGACGATTGCTCGTGACTTCGAGATCAATCGCCAGATCGCCGCCGACATCTTCCGTCGATTCGTGATTGAGCCCGGAGAGCGCCAGCTTTTCCGTGAGCGCATCGACCGGCATTTCCAGACGCAGATATTCGAGCAACCAGTTCCAGCTGACGATCATGGCTTCAGGCAAGCTCCCAAGAGAAACGAAAAACCGTGACCTGCGGTCGGGCGCGGATCACGGATTCGAGATTTATGTGACTGGGTGACGGCATCGCACCGGTTCAACCAGGTTTGGTGCTGTCGCGATGACAGTGCGTGTCGTTCAGTGCGGATTGCAGGCTCTGGCGGCGCCAGTCGGTCAAAGCCGAATCCAGAGCCCGGGTCAACTGGTGGCAGAGAAGCGTGACGGCTTCGATTTCGGAACAGCCCTGAACGCGAATCTCCGGAAAATCGCGGTGATAAACCACGACGGCGCCGGATTCCGGAGAGGGTTCGATGTGGATCGTCTTGACTTCGGCACTCATGGAACCGCTCCCGGCTGGGTAAGGTCGAATGACCTGGTACCGATGTTCGGCGGATTTCGGTTTCGGAACCCACGGACCCGCGTTCGAGTGAGTCAGAACTGATTCAGAAACCTGTAATCATTCTGATAGAACGGCCGGATATCGTCAATCCCGTGCCGCCTCATGCAAAGCCGCTCGATGCCCAGCCCGAAGGCGAAACCGGAATAAATCTCCGGGTCGAATCCGACCGCCTTCAGCACGTTCGGGTCGACCATGCCCGCCCCGCCCATCTCGACCCAGCGGCCAGAGGCGTCCCACTGCATGTCCACTTCCACGGAAGGCTCCGTGAACGGGAAGAACGAAGGCCGGAATCGCACCGTAACATCTTGTCCCAGATAAGACTTCGCGAACTGGCGCAGCGTGCTTTTCAGGTTCGCCATCGTCACGTTCCGGTCGACGTAAAGCCCTTCGATCTGATGGAACATGAACGAATGGGTCGCGTCGACGGCGTCGGGACGATAGACCCGGCCCAGTGCCACGACACGCACCGGCGGCTGGCATTTCTTCATCACCCGAATCTGCACGGTGCTCGTCTGGCTCCGCAGCAGCGTGCCGGGAGTGACGTAGAAATTGTCGAGCGGTTCGCGTGCCGGGTGATGTTCCGGAATGTTCAGCGCGACGAAGTTGTGGAACGTGTCTTCGATCTCTGGCCCGCGTGCGAGCGAAAAGCCCATTCGGCCGAAGATGTCGATCAGCTCTTCGGCTGTTTGAGTCAGCGGATGACGACGCCCGAATCGGGGAGCCGCTCCAGGCACCGTCAAGTCGATCGAGGCCACCGCCTGGCTCGCCTGGCCGCTTTCGATCCGCAGTCGTGCCAGCTCGCAAGCTTCTTCCAGCGCGGTCTTAACGGCATTGAAGCGTTGGCCATAGGCTTTGCGGTCGGGCCCGGGCAGCGTTTTCAGAACTTCCTGTGCCGTCTTGATCCGGCCCTGCTTCAGGCCCAGAAACGTCACTCGGGCTTTTTCCAGGGCGTCGGCGTCGGCCGCCGATTCGAACGCGGCTTTGCCGTCGATAAGGAGGCGTTCCAGATCATCGAGCGCGGATGGGGCAGAAGAGTCGGCAGAACTCATTTGGTTCCGATTCGCTCCAGGCCAGCCGGGGAGGCGTGGGGTGTGAATGAAGAAACGCCCCGGAGTTGAGCGGGGCGTTCGTCATGAATTTCGTAAGAACGCGGCATGGGAACCGGTCCGACGTACCGGGCTTTCGGTCAGGCGCCGATCGCGGTGCGGACCTTGGCGACCAGCTGGTCGAACACGGCCGGGTCATGAATGGCCAGTTCCGACAGGCTCTTGCGGTCCAAGGTGATGTTGGACTTCTTCAGGCCGTTAACCAGCTGGCTGTAGCGCAGACCACGCATTTCGGCGGCCGCGGAGATCCGGGTGATCCACAGGCGGCGGAAGGCACGCTTCTTGGCGCGGCGGTCGCGGAACGCGAACACGCCAGCACGCAGCAGGGTTTCCTTGGCCGACTTCAGCAGACGCCGACGGCCGCCGACGTAGCCCTTCGTGGCCTTGAACAAACGATTCTTCGCCCGTCGACGCGGTACACCGCTTTTCGCTCTCATGTCTCTATCGATACTTTCCGTGAAATCGCAGGAATCTTGATTCGGTTACGAGCGGCGAGGCCCCGGAGGACCTCAGGATTGAGCACCTTCGGAAGCGGCTTCGACCACTTCCACGGCCGGATTTTCCGCCCGGCGAAGTGCCAGCGTCGCACGCCTTTCCTTCAGAAGAGCGAACCGCATGCGGCGGGCTTCCGCCGTCATCTTGAGGGTCGACTTCTTGCGCAGCCTGCGAATCTGCTTGCCGCTCTTGTGGCTGTTCAGGTGCGACGAGCCGGCTCGCTTGTGCTTGATCTTCCCGGTCGCAGTGACCTTGAAGCGTTTCTTGATGCCTTTGTGAGACTTGGCCTTGATTTTCGACATCGCTGTTGGACCGATCCCTAGCGCTGGGTCATCGTTTCGGAGCCCGTCCCGGTTCGCATCGAACCGTTTCGTTCGCGAGTCCGATCCTTCCGGGATCGCGGCGGGACTCGCCCAGTCGGGCACAATTTAGGAAGTTCGACACTCTACCACATCTCATCGGTCAAGACAATATCGAAGTCCGGCACCGTTTCTTCGATTTTTCGCAATTCATTAAGATTCGTTATTCCGATGTTGACCCTTTATCCGAAATCATAATAATAGAAGTTGCTGACGGGGCACGCGCGAGCATGCCCCTACATATCTGCCCAGGGAACCCGAATGTCGCTTCGTCCTCATCCGATCGTCATGAACCGATCCGCGAGCCGCTCGTCGGCCGGAATTTCGGAGGCTCTCTCATGGAACGAGCATTTTCGCTGGGGGAGGATCATCCCCTGCACCGCTGGATTCGAGGTCTGACCGAATACACATTCATGCAGAGACTCGGGATGGGTGATCCCGGGATCGTCGATTATCTCTCCGCCTTATTGATACGTGGCGTCGCCACCGATACCCTCAACCCTGCCGCCGACCCATTTCCGTCCGCCGATCTCGGCACTTTATGCGAACTCCAGAAAATTGCCCGGGAAGGGTCCTCCCAGATCGCGACCGAGGCCTTCCGAAGGCTCGGCGATCGTAACCTGTTTCTCACCGGAGTTTTTCCGGAATCTGTCGAGCGCCGCAATGCCTGGCGATCAGGCGACTTGCGGATGATGACGCTCACCGGTAAACGCGCCTATCAGGTCGCTGGCGAACTCGACCGTTCGCAGGCCCCTGTGATGCACCGGCTTTCCGAAAGCTTCGAGGTTTGTGCTCACGGGCTGCGTGAAGTCCGCCAGGCCTGGGAGGAAGAATCCGCCACGAACCGCGATCGCAAGATCTGGGGGGTCCCCGGGTAAGCCGAACGAAAATCGAGATAATCGTACAAGCGTCATGTGCCGTAAATTCGTGTCAAGAGGCGCGAATTCGAGCAGCGATTCGATCGATCTGATATGATTCGTCGAATCGATCGCCGAGTTCCGAAGGCGATTGCCGATTTCGTGCCTCGTGACGCAAGGTCCTGCTGAAATGGTCTTTCCGATCAGCGATTATCACCGGACGCGCACGACGCCCTGGATCACATACATCCTGATCCTCCTGAATGTCGTCGTCTACGTCGTTCAGATCGCCGAAGGCGACAAGTTTACGGCAGCGCATGCCGTGACTCCATATGAACTGTCGCATGGGCGCGATGTCGAGGGCCCCGTGCGGCAGCTCCTCGTCCGCGACCCGTTCGGCAGGGTCTTCATTGTCCCGGCGGACCAGGTTCCCGGTGTCGTTTTTCATGACCCTGGCTTCGAGCACCAGGCGAACGGGCTGCCGATCTGGTCGACGCTCCTGACCGCCATGTTTCTTCATGGAAGCCCGCTGCACTTGCTCGGAAACATGCTCTTTCTCTGGATTTTCGGCGACAATGTCGAGGAAGCTTTTGGCCGTGTGGCGTATCTGATCACCTACCTCGCCGCGGGAGTCGTCGGTTTCGCATTCCAGGCCATGGCCAGCCCTGATTCGATGATCCCGATCCTTGGCGCTTCGGGAGCTGTCGCGGGTGTTATGGGGTCGTATCTTGTCCTCTATCCGCTGAATCCGATACGTGTGCTGATTTTCTATTTTCCCGCAGATCTCCCGGCATTCGTCGTGATCGGCCTCTGGATCGTCTCCCAGTTCATGCTTGGCATGTTCGAAATGGACAGGCTGGGCAAAACCGGCGGGGTGGCCTATCTTGCCCATATCGGAGGCTTCGCGGTCGGTCTGTTGCTGACATATCTGATTCTGCCCGAAAGGCCGCGACGTTCCGAGCCGTTCGTGACTCAGGTCGAAGTCAATCGTCGGCCCGATTATTGACGGCAGGCCCTGTCACTCTGATCAAGGGGAAGCTTCTACCCCTTTCTGACCGTTACGACACGAACGACCGGAACTTACTGCCGGGGCAGCCTTTTTCGCTTTCCGGGCTTTCGTAATGTATGTTTGCTGGATTGAGATCGCCGTCATGGCGGGACGTGGCCGGCCGAAATTGCCGTTGCGTAGCGTCGAGGTATCCGATCCGCTTTCGGATTGCCGGATTGTCGAACACGAAAATCGAGAGACGTAACCGATGTGCGGAATCGCGGGTGCATTCGACCTCGAAGGACAACGGCTGTTCGACGAAACCCGTCTGCTATCGATGACCGGCGCGATTACGCATCGCGGCCCGGATGACGAAGGCATTCACATCGAACCTGGTGTCGCTCTCGGGGCTCGGCGGCTTTCGATCGTCGACCTGGCGGGAGGCCATCAGCCGATCGCCAACGAAACCGGTCGGATCTGGGTCGCCTTCAATGGCGAAATCTTCGAATATCCGGAAATCCGCGAAAAACTTCTCGCCAAAGGCCACCACCTGGCGACTCGCTGCGACACTGAAGCCTGGGTACATTTATACGAAGATCACGGCCCGGGAATGTTCGAGCATGCCCGAGGTCAATTCGGTGTCAGCCTTTATGACCGAGATCAGCGAACCCTGATCCTCGGCCGGGACCGGGTCGGCATTTGCCCGCTGTATTACACCGTTCAGGACGGCTGGCTGATCTGGGGCTCCGAAATCAAGGCCATTCTCGCTTCGGGCATGGTCACGCCCCGGGCCAACGTGAAAGGCCTGGACTACTTCTTCAACTTCTTCAGCGCCACTCCGGGGCAAACCGTATTCGAAGGCATTCAGGCGATCGCCCCCGGGCACTTCCTGAAGGTCAAAGACGGCCGCATCGAACCCCATAAATACTGGGATCTCGAGTTTCCCGACAACGGCCAGGAACGAGTCGCGGCCGATCCTTCGATCCTCGTCGACGAACTCGAACGGCTGCTTGGTCACGCCACGAAGATTCGCCTGCGCGGCGATGTACCTGTCGCCAGCTATATCTCCGGCGGGCTCGATTCGACGGTCGTCCTCGGCCTGGCGACCCGTGAACGGGGCGGACCGGTCGATTCGTTCACGATCGCGCTGGAAAACGCCGGCCCGGACGAGCGTGACAAAGCCATCGAAGCCGCTACTTCGCTCGGCTCGCCGCTGACGATGGTCACCATGGAAAAGAAGGACGTCGCAGCGGCACTGCCGGAACTCATCCGTGCCGCCGAGATGCCGGTGCTCGACACTTCGGCCGGCTGCCTGCTGCGGCTGGCCCAGGCCGTGAACGAGTCGGGCAACAAGGTCGTACTCACCGGCGAAGGTGCCGACGAAGCCCTGGCCGGTTATGCCTGGTTCAAGTCGGGCATGGCACGTGAGCGGTTCCGCCGCAGGTTCGGTTCGGTCATTCCCGCCCTGCTCCGCCGTGGACTGTTGCGGATGATCGATTCCGACACACGGGCCCGGCACGACCGGTTCCCGATCATGGGCCAGCGCACGGCTCAGCAGGATCTCTATGACTGGCTCGGCCAGGGGCGAAGCCTCGTTTACGGCGGCCGGATGTGGGATTCGCTGGACGGCTACAACCCTTATGAAGATATCGATCTGCCGAACCCGAACTTCCGCCGCTGGAACTGGCTGAACCAGTCGTTGTACGTCGGTTATAAAGTGATGCTGGCCGGCATGTTGTTGCATGCCAAGGGCGACCGCGTCACGATGAATGCTTCCGTGGAAGGCCGGTACCCGATTCTGGACGACAAGGTTATCGAGTTCTGCGCGACGCTGCATCCTCAGTACAAGCTCAACGGCCGTATCGACAAATGGCTGCTGCGGCAGGTCGCCGCCAAGACGCTGCCGACCAAAATCGCCAATCGCAAGAAGACGATGTTCCGCGCCAGTCGTGCCGATGGAATCCTCGGCCCGGATCGCCCGGCCTGGGTCGATCAGCTTCTCTCCGAAGAATCTCTGGCGAAGGCCGGTTACTTCGACCCTGCGAAGATCGCCCGCCAGCGAAAGCTGCAGACATCGATGCCCGCCGTCACGCTTCGCCGGTTCGTGATGGATCAGACTCTGACATGCGTCGTCACAACCCAGCTCTGGCATCATATCTATATGGGCGGTGATCTTTGCGACCTGCCGCGCTGGAATCAGCCGGACCGGTTCAGCCAGATCGCCCGCACATCTCGACCCCACACGACGCGTCGCGGTGCCGGTTCAGACCTGACTACCATCTGAAGAACGGGATCGCTGGAATTCTCGAACGAACCGGACCGGATTCGCCATGATTCCGAAACCGGCGACGTTCGTCTATCGATCTTTCATCGGCATCGTTCGCGAATGAAGGATCAGCACGGACCGATCCGTCGATCGATTTCCGAAACGATCACATCGCAAGGCGTGCTGTGAGGATGCGGCCACCCTCAGAGCAATTCGTATGCCGATTCTTGAATTCTCCCCCTACGCAAATGGCCGGGAATCATTAAAATAGTCTGGTGTCGGAACGGAGCGGTCGGCGGAACGGCCGAACGTTCGCCTTTTGCAAGACATGTGGGAGGATGGACCGGATGTTCAACAAGCTGGGTCAGATGGCTGACATGATGCGGCAGGCCGGTCAGATGCGTGAGGCCATGAAGCAGGCGACCGAGTCGCTGGCACGGCTGAAAGTCACGGGCGAGGCGGGTGGCGGCAAGGTGCGTGTCACGATCACGGGCAAAATGGAAGTCGACGACGTGAAGATCGACCCCTCGCTGCCGGGATCGGTCCCGGTCAATGAACTGGAGGGCATGATCTTCTACGCCGTCAACGACGCCCTGACGCGTGTCCGCGAACAGGCCGCCGCACGCATGGCCGAGATCACGGGCGGCGTGGACGTTCCCGGCCTCGACAAGCTCATGGGCGGAGGCGGTCAGTGACGGCCGATTCCCAGGAAGGCGTGATCGAACTGCTGATCGAACGTCTTGGCCGGCTCCCGGGCATCGGAGCGAAATCGGCGGAACGATTGGCGCACCATTTGCTCAAATCTCCCGCTGAAGAGGTTCTCGCGCTGGCGGAATCGCTGCGGGCGATCAAGGAGCGAGTCGGCTTCTGTTCCAGGTGTCATTACCTGACGGACGCCGGGAACTCCTTGTGCGTGATCTGCCGCGACCCCCGGCGCGACGCTTCGGTGATCTGCGTCGTGGAACAGCCGCGGGACTTGATGGCTCTGGAGCGGTCCGGTTGCTATCGCGGCACGTATCATGTCCTTTTGGGGCGGCTGGCGCCTTTGAGCGGAGTCGGGCCGGATCAGCTGACGCTCGAATCGCTCATTGAACGGGTGCGGAATTCTGAGGTTCGCGAAGTGATCCTCGCGACGAATCCGAACCTGGAAGGCGACGCGACGGCAATGCTCGTTTCGCAGAGGCTCGAGAACATGGGAATCGAAGTGACGAAACTGGCCAGAGGGCTGCCTTCGGGCGGGTTCCTCGAATTCGCCAACAAGGAAATGCTGGCCGACGCAGTTCTCGGTCGGCGGAAATACTGATAATCATTGAGGGGGCAAGTCGCAGTTCGTTCGGAATGGTTGGATCAGGTCAAATATCAACTGGCGGAAAGGTGGTAAGCGGGCGATGTCCATGAGGATGGATCTCTCACAAAACATGAGAGCCGAGATGCGCATGAAGATGGCGCCTCGGATGATCCAGTCCATGGAGATTCTCCAGATGCCGCTGATGGCGCTTCAGGACAAGATCGATCAGGAGCTGACCGACAACCCCCTGCTACTGAATCTCGACGAGGCCGAACCGGGCGAAGCCGAACCGGTCGTGAGCGAGCCTTCGAATTCGCCCGAAGCCAATGGCGACGATTCGCCCGATTTCGAGCCGGTGCCGGAATCCGCCGCGATAGATGCCCCGGACGCCGCCCTGCCGGATAGCGCAGGATCGGAAAGTTCGACAACGGACGATTACGAAGACGATTTCTACGACCTGGACGACCGTTTCCGGGAAACTTCGAGCCTGAGCCGATCCGCCCTGGATGAGCTTTCCGAAAGGCGCTACGAAGCGCTTATGAACGCGGCCGACCGACCGCCGACCCTGCAGGATCACCTCGAAGAACAGCTCGCCCTGCTCGATTTGAGCGAGGCGGATCAGAAAATGGCCCGGTTCGTGATCAACAATCTCGACGAACGGGGCTATCTGTCGGTCAGCCTGCACGAGATCGCGCGTGAAGCAGGCCATGCCGTTAGCCCGCTCGAAGTGGAGCAGGTGCTCAAAATCGTGCAGACGCTCGACCCGCCGGGCGTCGCTGCCCGCGACTTGCGCGAATGCCTGTTGCTGCAGGTGACGGACGAACATCCGATGGCCTCCGCCCTGCGGATTCTCATCGAACGGCACCTGGAAGACATCCAGCACAACCGGCTGCCGTTGATCGAAAAACGGACGGGCCTCTCGATCGCCGAGATCAAGGAAGCCATCGATCAGATCCGCAGGCTCGACCCTCGCCCCGGGGCACGTTTCGCGGCCACCCCGAATTCGTTCGTCATTCCGGATTTCACCCTCGAACCGCTCGAAGGCGGCGGCTACAAGGTGCATCTGGTCGACGACTCCCTGCCCCCGCTCGGTGTCTCGCGGGCCTATGCACGGCTGGCTCGCTCCAAACAGATCGAAGGCAAGGACCGCGAATACCTTCAGCGCAAGCTTCAATCGGCACGCTGGCTGATCGAGGCCATCGAGCAGCGGCACACCACGCTGACGAGGGTGGCACAGGAGATCGTCGACCATCAGCGCAAGTTCATCGATTTCGGTGACGAGTTTCTCGAACCGCTGAAAATGCAGCAGATCGCCGATATCATCGGCGTGCACGTGACGACGATCAGCCGCGCCGTCGACGACAAATGGATCGCCACGCCACGCGGGATTTATCCGCTCAAACGTTTCTTCACCGGCGGCACGACGACGGACGACGGCGGTGAACTGGCCTGGGATATCGTCAAGCAGAAGCTGACGGAAATGATCGCCAAAGAGGATAAGTCGAAGCCGCTTTCCGACGAAGAGATCGTGAACGCCTTCAAGGCCGAGGGCATCACGATCGCACGCCGCACCGTGACCAAATACCGCGAGGCGTTGCACATCCCGTCAAGCCGTCAGCGTAAACAATACGAATCCTGACGGTTCCGTCGCTCGTTCGATGGCTGTGATGACGGTTCGAAATCGCAATCCATTGACCGGACCGCCATCGATTCGGACAATGAAAGAACGCCCGGCTTTCGGGAGCCCGTACACGTCGTGGTCCCGATCGTCAAACCCAGCTTCGAAGGAAATATCCCCCATGTCGGTGGCGGAACCCTCCAGCAAAGTTCAGGCCAGCCTTCCCGATGCCCTGGGCCGATTCGGCCCCTTCGGCGGCCGATACGTGCCCGAGACCCTGATCGATGCCCTGAACCGGTTCGAGGCCGAATACCTTCAGCTCAAGAGCGATGCCTCGTTCTGGGCCGAGATCGAAGGCTACCTGCGCGATTATGTCGGCCGGCCCAGCCGCATCACGCATGTCACGCGTCTCACGGCCCATGTCGGCGGCGCTCAGATTTACCTGAAGCGTGAAGATCTCAACCACACCGGCGCGCACAAGATCAACAACGCTATCGGTCAGTGCCTCATGGCCAAACGCATGGGCAAAACGCGTGTGATCGCCGAAACCGGCGCCGGCCAGCACGGAGTCGCCACGGCTACGGCCTGTGCCCTTTTCGGGCTCGAATGCACCGTCTACATGGGCGAAGAAGATATCCGCCGGCAGAAGCTGAACGTGTTCAACATGCGCACGATGGGTGCCCAGGTCGTGCCCGTAACCAGCGGCAGCCGTACCCTTCGGGACGCCACTAACGAAGCCATGCGGGACTGGATGGGCAGCTCCTCCTGGACTCATTACACCATCGGCTCGGTCGTCGGCCCGCATCCGTTTCCGATGATCGTCCGCGACTTCCAGTCCGTCATCGGCAACGAAACCCGTGCCCAGTTCCTGGAACGTTTCAACGCCCTGCCCGACAAGGTCGTCGCCTGCGTCGGCGGCGGTTCGAACGCAGCAGGCATGTTCTACGCCTTTATTCCTGACAAATCCGTCGAACTGGTCGGTGCCGAAGCGGGCGGCCGCGGGCCGATCTCAGGCGAGCACGCATCGAGCCTCACCCAGGGCAAGCCCGGCGTTCTTCACGGCAGCCTTTCCTACGTGCTGCAGACGGAAGAAGGACAGACCGAAGACGTACACTCGATCTCGGCCGGGCTGGACTATCCCGGTGTCGGCCCTGAACACGCCTACTGGAAAGACACGGGCCGTGTCCGCTACGAATCGATCACTGACAAGCAGGCCCTGGAAGCCTACAACACGCTGGCGAAGCTGGAAGGCATTCTGCCTGCCCTGGAATCGAGCCATGCTGTGGCCCAGGCGATGATCGAAGCGGCCAAAATGTCGCCGGATCAACGACTTGTGATCTGTCTCTCAGGCCGCGGCGACAAGGACGCCTACGAAATCGCCCGCCTGCGCGGCGAGCCGATGTGAAGTACGTGAAGAACTGAGCATCCGAACGATGGGCCTTCATCGAGAGATCGATTTCGAAGGTCCTGACTCGGATATTATTCTTGGTCCTGAGCTACTACCACCCAACGAATCCCACGGCCTGAACCTCTCATGAACCGCATTGACGCTCTCTTCGCCCGCCTTCGTTCCGAAAAACGCCCGGCCCTGATGCCGTTCCTTACGGCCGGCGATCCCGATCTCGAAACGACGAAAGGCCTGATCGAAGCCCTTTCCGCCAGCGGCATGGCCGACATGTTCGAAATCGGTGTGCCCTATTCGGACCCGATCGCCGACGGCCCCGTCATCGCCGCCAGCTACAACCGGGCCCTCGTGAAGGGCGTTCACGTCGATGAGATACTCGCTTGCCTGAAGGGTTTACGAGCTGGTGCGAGCCCTGTCGATGCCCCGTTCGTCACGATGATCAGCTTCGCGATCGTCCACCGCATCGGCGTCGCGAAGTATCTGGACGACGCCAAAACCGCTGGAGTGGATGGCCTGATCATTCCCGATCTGCCGGTCGAAGAAGCCGACGAACTTGCGAAGCTGGCTGCTACGCGTGACATCAAGCTCATTCAGCTCATCACGCCCACGACTCCGCGAGATCGAGCTCTTGCCATCGCAAAGTCCACTACAGGCTTTATTTACTACGTTTCCGTCGCCGGAATCACGGGCGAGCGGCGTGCCCTTCCCGAAGACTTGAAGGACAAAGTCACGTGGCTCCGCGGCCAGACCGACCTGCCGATCTGCATCGGCTTCGGTATTTCCGAGCCGGAGCATGTGAAAATGCTCGCACCCGTGGCCGACGGCCTGATCGTCGGCAGCGCGATCGTCCGACGCGTGCATGACGCGGCTCAGTCCGGGGCGACCCCTCAAAAGATCGCCGGCGACGTCGATGCATACGTCGCCTCGCTTCGAAAAGCACTCGAAGCCTGACCGTCAGGCTTCGACAAGCTCACCACCCTGCATCATCGTTCCGGCAGGATCGCCATGACCCGGACCGGTCCGCCGGAACCGCCGCCGATTTTCATCGGCAGGGCGATCAGCACGGCCCCTCGCGTCGGCAGAGCTTCGGCCTTCGCCAGGTTCTCGATGCCGTAAATGTTGGCTGCATAGAGGATTCTGTGAGCCATAAAGTCTTTTGACTTGCCCCGGTCCACGCTCGCAGTGTCGATCGCCACGCCCTTCACGCCCCGGTTTTTGAGCAGATCAGCGGCTTTTGCGCCGATACCCGGGAAGCTCAGCCCGGCCACGTCTCCGGGCTCGTCCGTCCCCATGTAAGTCTTCTTGTCAGGCCATCTTTTGCCCCAGCCGGTGCGGATGACGACGATCGATTCTGGCTCGATCCGCCCGTGCTCTGCCTCCCAGCGGGTGATTTCCTCGTCGGTCAGTTCGTGGTCAGGCTCTTCCTGGCAGACCTTTGCGATGTCGATGACCACAGCCGGGCCGACCAGTCGCTTCAGGCTGATTTTCTCGGCCGTATCGCCACCTTCGGCGAAGTGGATCGGGCTATCCAGGTGCGTTCCGCCGTGTTCGCTCGCGGCATAATTCGCCGAAGCGTAAAAATACCCGTTCGCTGTCGGCCCCCATACCCGCCTTTCCCAGCGGAATGGCTTGTCCGTCGGCCAGTAGATTGTTTTCTCGTCGAACGTGTGCGACATGTCGACGATACGTGATTCATCCAACGCCGCCAGTGCCGAAGCCAGACTGTCGCCTGTTTTTACGGCTTGCCTTTCGGCGGCGTTCGCCCGTTCTTCGATCCCGAGCCTCATCCCCCAGCCGATCAGGGCCAGAATCGTGAATGCTGATAGGATCGAGATCGTCCACAGCTTCTTCGGCCGTTCGACACGGACATTCATGCGATTGATCCTTCGGTTTTCGGACTCATGAAGGGTATTGACTCGCGAATCGAAGCGAGGCCTGGACGTTGAGGCAACCTATGAAAACCCAGGGCTTGACTGGAATTTTCACATTGCCGGAATTCGCTTCTGCATAACTGGATGATCTGCCATTTCGGCAGTGAATTCAAGTACGGTCATGATTCCGGCTTTCGAAGTCGACCTTCCGGTGCGCCGCAACTCGGACAGCCACATGCCGGAATGATCGCATCGATGGAACGCAATGAGCCCTTTTCGATTCGATCGCGAGATCAGTGAACCGGAACACTGGCATAAAACTTGCTACATGTGAAGATTATGCTGAGAGTTTTGCGACGCGAACGGAGAAGATGCCGCAATGGATGGAATGGGACGCTGGGACCCTCTGCGTTTGCTCGGCGAAGAGATGGGCAGGGTGTTCGAACATCTTGGTCTGACATCGCTTCATTCGGCCCGCACTTTCCCTGCTCTGAATGCATATGAGCGGTGGCATCGATTTCTCATTCTGGCCGAAATCCCGGGAACGAATCCAGGCTCGATCGAACTGAGCGTATCGGGCGACACGGTGACGATTCGCGGTGAACGCCGGCGAGTTGACCGGGTGACCGATGAGACGTTCCGGCGCCAGGAACGCCCTTTCGGCCAATGGGAACGCCGGGTGACCTTGCCTGAAGAGGTTATCGCCGAAGAAGTGACTGCCGACCTGGAAAACGGTGTTCTGCGGATCGACCTGCCGAAGGTCGCCCGCGCTCGAGCCCAGAACATTCCGGTTACCGCCAAAGCTCGCCGGGCCCGGGAATCCGAACCTCGTGCCCTGGAAGGGCCGACGGCTCCGGCCGAGATTCCCCGGCCTGCACTCCCGGCTCACAAGCCAACCTTCGTGCGCCGCAACACGGATCGGCATGAGGACGAACGATGAATCGCAATTCCGACTGGATCAGGATTTACGTCTCTTCTTCCCCGCTTCTGAGTGGTCAGATTCATCCGGCCGATGCGGCGATACGGCACCACCAGCCATGGGGAAGCGTGACCGACCCGCTGGTCTCCATGCCGACCTCACTGGAAGATATCGGCACGGGCCTTGGCCCTGCGAGAATCGCTCCACTGGTCGATATTTACGACCGACACGACGCCCTGATTCTTGAGGCCGACCTGCCTGGCGTTCAGGAGGAGGATATCGTCGTCGAACTGAAACAGAACGTGCTCAAACTGCTGGCCAAAGTCCGACGGCCTGAAGCCGAGGGTGCACGTCCGCTGGCACTGGAAACGACAGTCTCCATCTTCGAAAGGTCGTTCATCCTGAGCGACGAATTCGACAGGGAGTCGATTTCGGCCGAATACGAGTCGGGTGTGCTTACTCTGGTGCTTCCGAAAACCAAAAAGGCGGTGAGCCGGAGAATCGCAGTGAATCCGCGCACGCCTCGTGACGACACGAAAATCTGAAGTTTCAGCCAGAAGTGGCAGCGGTATCCTGCCGCTGTCACGCGACGATAGAGCCTGGTAATTCAGGCAAATTTACCAGGTCGCGTTCGTTTCAGGGAGCGAATCTCCTCCGATCGCCGTAATGCCGGGATGCCGTTACCTCATGCCAGAATTGGCAGTGGCACTCCGCAGCTTTCGTTCGGCTCCGGAACATGGCCGGACGATACCGTCACGCCCTTGCGCCAGACTTGCCCCTGATTTTCTGATGCTCAACCCTTGACTCTCCCGGCGTACTCGCACAAAATGATTCTGTTGAGACTGAATCTCAGTCGCATCGTGCTGGTGCCTTACGAGGAAGTATGCATTCGATGAATCGCTCCACGACACTCGGATTTATCGACGGGCCCTCTGCCGATCAAAGGCTCGAACTGACTCTGGTTCAACGCCAGGCCGGGAATGTCGAGCTTGTCATGAGCGAGCAGCACTTCGCCGAAGGCATTGGCTGGTTCACGCAACGTTCGCTTAACCTCGACCCGGATCAGGTGTCGCAACTCAAACGCATGCTTCAGGTTCAGGATTTGCCGAAAGAACGGACTTCCGCACGGTCGACGCAGCCGGAAATGACCTTGAAGCTTCACTCTCGTTCTCAAGCGGAAGATGCTTCGCCCCTCGCCGAAGTCGGCTGAGACCGAAGCCCTGTCAATTTGCTCTCGAAGTTCGCATTCCGTCATAATTATCGACTTGGCGTAAGGGCAGTGTCCGCGCGGGAACCGTACTCACGCGTCGGCGAATCTCTGGACTGCCGAAGGTCCCCGCCATCCCGGTCGACGAAGATCGGAATGCGATCCGTCACGCCTTTTTCTTCACGAATCTCGTGCCGAGGCTTCCTGCCCCGCTGATCCGTGCTGAACCAGGCGTTATCGACATAGCCAAAAGTCTCCGGCATGGTATTCGGCCCGACGTTCGTCGTGGAACCCATGCGAGCCGGGTCGAAGATGATCAGGTTACGCTCGATCACTCCGTTTCGGCACTTCACGAACCGCTCGTTCGTGTTCTCCTGAAGGATCCTCACGACATACTTGCCAGGCAGGTAAATCGTGTTGTGTCTGACCTTTGCGCCATCGACACCTACAAACGCGATCGGCGCCGGCGAACCGAGAAAAACGCAATCTTCCACAGCGATGTTTCTGGCTTCGAACGGCGCGTCGATCGGCCGGAAGAACGGCAGACCGGTACTGCCGCCCAGGTTCACGCCGCGGCTGCCGACGTTATCGAACCGGCAGCCGAGAATGCGAATCTCCGACGATCCGCCTTTGGCCTGAACTCCGTTACCGGCGTCGTCCTCGCTCCCGAAGAACGTGCAATTAAGGATTTCGCCCTGATGGCAGCCGACCATGTCGATCGCTGAGCCACCCTTGCCCCAGTTCGACAAGCGGCAGTTTTCAACCTTGAAGTCCTTTAGCCCAGAGAGTTTGATGCCGTCGTGATTGCCGCCGGAGCCGATGTCGCGTACCGTCAGGCCTTTCAGAACCACATGGTGCGACGGACGATCGGATTTGCCGCCGTCGTCGATATTGATGCCGTTGTACTGGCTGCCGGAGAGCACCAGCGATTCGACGACGATATGCGACACGCTAGAAAAATGAAAGGCATTGCCGCCACCTTCGAAGACCGGAGGATCGGCCAGATCGAGCGCCGTGATTCGGATCGGAGCATCCGCCGTTCCCTGCAAGCCCGCCGCCGATTGGCCACCCGGGTATCGCCCGGGTGCGATCCGAATGACATGCCCAGCCCGCGCACCATTCAAGGCTTGGCGAAGCTCGGTGACGTTATGGACGACGACATCTTCAGCACGAGTATCGCTCAAGGAAAAGCTTGCCGTGAGAATGCCGAAAACCAGAAAAAGCAGGATGTTATGTCGCATGGAGAGTGATCCGCCTGGCACGTCGACTTTACGTGAGGGCCAGTCCGGAGAGCCACACGTACGACGGATGCCGGAAGACGGATCTTACGGGAACGGTCAGGCCGTTACAAAGGCGAAACGGATTGGCCGCCCATGAACCCCTTCGGCGGAATCGGTCCGGCCGGGTTCAGATTCGGCAGCGGCGTTTCCGGGGCGGCGGCTTGTGGAGCACCCTGCAGTGCGTTCGCTGGAGGGCCTTGTGGCGATGGTACGACCGGGCTCGAAGCAGGCGGGTTCGAAGTGGCGGACTGTGGTGATATGCTCGACGTTCTCTGCAGCTGACCATCGGCGGCTGCGGCGCGAGGGTCGGGAATGTCGTCGAAAATCGTGGAGATAATCGTCGATTTCCGCAGGTCTTTGAGGTAGCCCGCTGCCGCTTGAGAGAGTTTCACTTCCGCGAGTTTCTTGCGGATTTCGGTCTGGACCTCGTCGAACCGGGCGGGGCCGGCTTCGCGGCGAGACTCGAGTTTCACGATGAACAGGGCTTTCGGAGTCACGACGATGTCCGAAATCTGCCCTGGCTGAAGCGTTTCCAGGGCCTTGTTGACTTCCTCGACGGCGAATGCGCCTGGGGATGTCTCCCAAAGACCGCCCTGATCGGCGGTCGGCCCCTTGCCGTGGCGCTTGGCGAGAGTGGCGAAATCGGAATGCGAACGAACCTGGGCCAGAACCGCGCGGGCTTCTTCCTGCGTTTGGGCCTCAGCGCCGGTTTCGACCGGGATGCGAATTTCCCGCCAGGTGAGCTGAGCGGGGCGGTCGAATTGCTGGCGGTTTTCGTTGTAGTAACGACGCATGTCCACGAGTGACACATGCACCTTGCCGCCCAGCTTCATGCCCATGAATTCGTGGGCGACGGCGTCATCCATGAATTCCTTGCGGGCGGCTTCGAGCGATCGCCCCTGTTTCTTCAGGACCTGATCCAGCTCATACGGCGTGTCGACTTTGTATTTCTTCAGCAGAGGCGGAATCTGCTGCTCCTGCCAGACCTGATCGATCTGCTTGAAGAGAGCTTCCTTCTGCTTCTCGCTTTTCATCAGCCGGTGCGCTTCCTGCACGATGAGGATCCGGTCGATCATCTGCCCGAGCACCATTTTGGCGATGAAGAGCTCTTCGCGGCGCGGGATCTTCATGCCTGGCTGCACGTTATCGCGCACCCACTCCTGAAGTGCGACGTTCAGGTCATAAACGGTGATGATTTCTCGACCCACCCTGGCTGCCACACGACCTGCGGAAACGGCCGAATCCGGCAAACCCTCGAAATCGATTTCCTTGGGAAGAGCCCCCGGGACGCGTTGATCGACTGGTTTCTGGCCTGGATTCGTTTGCGAAACGGCAGGAGCAGAAGGTGGCGCGGGTGCCGTTTGCGGAAGCGGCTGAGAGGGCACCGCGGTCGGCAAAGAGGCTTCCGTTTGCGGCGGTAACGAAGGCGGCAGCGATTCTTGCCCCGGGACAGACTGTGTCGGCCGCACCAATTCATCGCGTGCGGCGGAAGCCGGTAAAGAGGCAGGAGTGACAGGAGCCGGTGGCGGCAGCGTCGCGAGTTCCGCTTGCGGCGGGGCGGACTCTCTCACAGGTGCCGGTACGGCGGCTTGCGGCTGCGGTGCTGTGGTATCGGAATGGCTTACGGTCGCGAAAGATGCAGCAGCGGCTGGACTTTCGGCGGGATGATCTTTTCGAACCGGGCCGAGGACGACAGGGGCGGCTGCGGAGCTGCCTTCAGGCCGCGAAACGGGCTTCGAAGTGGCCCGATTCGCCAGGAGCGCGTCAGGGTCGGTCGTGCCGTGGTTGATCACGGACGTGATCGGCGGCAGACTCGCGACATCGACAGGCCCGGGGCTTGGCCAGTTCGGGTCGTCCTGCACGGATGCATGGCGGCATCCACCCATGATGAGGAGCAGACAGATGGCGATCCGATCGCCGAAAGGTTTCGTTCTCACGCCTTGACCATCCTTGGAGAGGCGATAGGGAAGCTGAGCTTGTTACCGGATCGAAGATGCCCTTGTACCTGAACCGTCGATTTCCGCAAGGTCAATCGGAAAAAACGATGGAAACGTCCGAACTTCCGAGTGGACCACGCTCGTTTGACCGATTATGATTGGAAGATACTTCGGGTTTCGGCCCGGTACCCCCTGCCTGTGCTCTTCCTGCAAATTCTCGATTCGCTGCCGTTCGCCATGGCTTGCGGAGGACCCTCCGATGAAATCCGCCTTTGACCGGACCTGTGCGTGGCCATTCAGGCCCGTTCTTGTGCTCATCGGAGCGTTCTGTCTGACCGCGATCGCCGACGACGAATTTCACCAGACCAAACGGGTGGATATCGTCATCAAGGAACCGGTCTGGTCAGCCGAACAGAAGAGCCACTGGGCCTTCGTGCCGCCCGTGCGGCCGCAGGTGCCTCAAGTCAAAAACTCCGGCCGTGTCCGTAACGAGATCGACGCGTTCATCCTGGACGCGATCGAGAAGATGGAATTCGAAACCTCGCCCGAGGCCGATGCCCGCACGCTCATTCGGCGTGTCACCTTTGACCTGACAGGTCTGCCGCCGACACCGGCGGAAGTCGAAGCCTTCCTGGCCGACAAGCGGCCGGACGCTTACGAACGGCTCGTCGAAGACCTGATGAATCGCCCGGCCTATGGAGAACGCTGGGGCCGTTGGTGGCTGGACCTGGCCCGGTTCGCCGAGAGCGACGGATTCAAGGCCGACGACATTCGCCCGAACGCCTGGCGATATCGGGACTGGGTCATCGATGCCCTCCAGGCCGATATGCCCTACGACCGCTTCGTGGCCATGCAACTCGCGGGCGACGAGATCGAGCCGAACGATCCGGACGCGTTCGTGGCCACAGGCCTGAACCGGAATTACCCCTACGAATACAACAACATGGTGCCGGGCCTGAACCGGCAGCTGATCCTGGACGACATCGTCGACACCAATGCGGCATTGCTCATGGGCATGACGGTGGCCTGTGCACGCTGCCACGATCATAAGTACGACCCGATCAGCCAGAAGGATTACTACCGGTTCGAAGCCCTCTTCGGCGGCCTTGTTCCGAAGGACGACTACCCGGTAGGCGACCCTGCGGCAATCGCCGTAAACTCCGCTGTGGCTGGTGAATTCGCCGCCCGGATCGCAGTTGCCGAAAAGGCATTGACCGACCTGGAACAGCCCTATTGGACGGCAGTGCTCGAACCGCTCCGGGGCAAGATGTCACCGACGACCAAAGAAGCCCTGGATACGCCCTCGAACAAGCGGACGGATGCCCAGGTGACGACGATCCGCAACGCAATGAAGACGCTGAAAGTCACTCCGGAGCAAGTTCTTGCGGCGATGTCGCCCGCGGACAGGAATCGCTGGACGGCGATGAAAACCGGCCTGGGTGATGCCCAGAAGACCAGGCCCCCGGCTGGCCCCGTCGCCATCGGCATGACCGACACCGGTCGAGACGCCCAGCCAGTGCGCCTTCTGATCAAGGGCAATTTCCACCTCCAGGCCGAGGAAGTTCCGCCTGGATTTTTGTCGGTACTGAGCGACAAACGGGTCATCGAACCGAAACCGACCGGCCACGCGACGACCGGCACACGTACGGAACTGGTGCGCTGGTTGACATCGCCGGACCATCCGCTGACGGCCCGAGTTGTCGTTAACCGATTGTGGCAGCAGCATTTCGGTCGAGGGATCGTCGCCACTCCTTCGGACTTCGGCACCCAGGGGATGGAGCCAACGCATCCGGAACTGCTTGATTATCTGGCACTTCGGCTGATTCGCGAGGGTTGGTCGCTGAAGGCCATGCACCGGCTGATGGTGACCAGCGGAACCTATCGCCTTTCATCGAAACCCAAAGCGCGTGCCGTCGAGGAAGACCCGGACAATCTCCTGTTCAGCCATCAGACGCGCCGGCGGCTTGATGCCGAAATGGTGCGCGACTCGGTACTTGCCGTCTCCGGACGGTTGAACCCGGCCCAGGGTGGCCCGAGCGTGCGTCCGCCGCTTCCGGCGGGGATCGAAGCCAAGGATTGGGTCGCGGACAAGGACGAGACCGCACATCGTCGCCGAAGTGTCTACATCTTCGCACAGAGAAACGTGAAGTTTCCGTTCCTGGAATCGTTTGACCTTCCCGACTCGAATTTGAGTTGCCCGGAACGGCTGATCTCGGTAAATGCTCCGCAAGCACTGATGATGCTCAATTCTGACTTCGCGATCGACGAGGCGCGAGCGATGGCGCGAACCGTAATCGCTGATTCTCCAGGAGCTTCCGATCAGGACCGGATCGAAAGAATCTGGATGCGGGCTGTTTCTCGCAAGCCCGAACCGCAGGAGATGCAGGTCGCGGCCGGGTTACTGGCCAATTATCGAGCCGCGGCCACGAAACATGGTGAATCCTCTTCGGGCGAAGTCGATCCGAAGGGCTGGAACGCTTCGGACGCGGAACTGGCGGCCTGGGCGGATTTGTGCCACGTCGTCCTGAATCTCAACGAATTCGTATTCGTCGATTGATATCGAATACCGAGTGAACGATGCACGAGAACAAGCAGTCGCACGTGATCTGGCCGACGACTCGGCGCGATTTCCTGGCCCGGTCCGGTGCCGGCTTCGGCGGCCTGGCCCTGTCGTCGATGATGGCCTGGGACTCGGCCCATGCGGAAATGCCGCAGATCGATCCTCTCAATCCCCTGGGGGCGCGACTTGGCCACTTCGCGCCCAGGGCCCGGAGCGTGATCTTCCTGTTCATGGAAGGCGGGCCGAGCCACATCGACCTGTTCGACCCGAAACCGGCTCTGGAAAAATGGGCCGGCAAACCCTTGCCCGAAAGCATCGGTCCTGTTTTCACGCCGATGGGCGTGGGTAGCAATACGCTTTTGCCGAGCAAGCGGAAATTCGCCCGGCATGGCGAATCGGGCATGTGGGTTTCCGACTGGTATCCGAACGTCGCCGAAGTTGTTGACGATATCTGCCTCATCCGATCCTGCTGGTGCGACGGTATCAATCACGTCGGCAGCGTGTGTCAGATGAACACGGGCAGCATTCTGGCCGGTCGGCCGAGCCTGGGGGCATGGGTCAGCTACGGTCTCGGTACGGAAAACGAGAATCTGCCTTCGTTCGTGGTCATGTGCGACGCAGGCGACCCGACCGGCGGTCCGCGAAACTGGGGCACGGGCTGGATGCCGGCAACGTTTCAGGGCACTCCGTTCCGTCGCGATGGTTCGCCGATTCTCTACCTGGATCCCGCAAGAAGTTCTGGACAATCGACTCAGAAAACAAAGCTGGAAGGCATTACCGAATTGGACCGGATGCACCTCCAGGGCCGGGAGGACGATACTCGCCTTTCCGCACGGATCGCCGCTTACGAACTCGCTTATCGTATGCAGGCCGAAGCTCCGGAAGCGGTGGATTTGTCGGGCGAGACCGAAGAGACGAAGTCGCTTTACGGTCTCGACGACGAACGGTCGCGCACCTATGGCCAGATGTGCCTGCGAGCCCGGCGGCTCGTCGAACGTGGTGTCCGATTCGTCCAGTGCTACAGCGGCTCCGGCAGCCAGTGGGACGCCCACGGCGACATCGAGGAAAACCACGGCAGGCTTTGCCCGAGGAGCGACAAACCGGTCGCCGGGCTGATCAAGGATCTCAAGCGACGTGGCCTGCTTGACAGTACGCTCGTCGTCTGGGGCGGCGAATTCGGCCGGACGCCCATGAACGAGCGCACACGTGGCCGCGACCATAACCCTTATGGATTTTCCATGTTCATGGCCGGCGGCGGAATCAAGCCGGGGCTGACGTTCGGCACGACCGACGAATTCGGCCTTAAGGCGATCGAAGGCCGCGTGCACGTGCACGACATCCATGCAACGATTCTTCACCAGCTTGGACTGGATCACAAACGGCTGACATTCCCGCGAGACGGCCGCGACGAACGGCTGACGATAAACGGCGGCCGAGTCATCAAGGAAATCCTGGCCTGATTCAGCCGGGTGTCGGCTCGTGCGTTCGGACTCAATCGAGCCGCCCAGACTTATCCGTCGGCCTTCCGGCGGATCTCCAGATCGTCCGCCTCAGCCACGATCAAAATGTCGCAAAGGCCGATGAAAAGGCCTGTTTCATAAACGCCCGGAATCGCAAGCAGTTGGGATTCAAGGGTTTGGGGGTTGTCGATCGGGCCTGTGCGAACATCGAGGATCAGATTGCCGCCATCGGTTCGATATGGCATTCCGTGACGATCGAGTCGGACATGGACGTCGGTCGCGAATGGTGCCATGCGTGCGCTTGTCCATCGATGGCCGAAATTCGAGACTTCGACAGGCAGTTCGTGTCGGCTGCCGAGGCGGTCGACGAGTTTGCTTCGGTCGACCATGATGATGCGCTGATTCGCGGCCGATGCTACGATTTTCTCGCGTAACAAAGCACCGCCCCTGCCCTTGATCATCCGGAATTCCGGGTCGACTTCATCCGCTCCGTCGAGAGCCAGATCCAGATGGCCGACGGATTCGGGGTCGATCAGATGAATTCCGTAAGTTGAGGCGATCTGGGCAGTTCGGTCGGAAGTCGCGACGGCCCGGATCGTCATCTTTTCGTGCCGGAGACGTTCGCCAAGTTCTCTCACGAACAACTCGGACGTGCTCCCGGAACCGAGCCCGAGGATCATGCCGTCGTGAACGAACTCCACCCCTGCTTTGGCAGCTCGTAACTTCGCCTGGTCTTGACTGGTGGACATGTCTGGGCCGGGAAACCGTTCGACTCGGGCAAACATACGTTCGAACTTGCATGAAGTTCGCTTCGGTCGGCAATTCGGTCCGAATCGCTGCGACGCTACAACTTCTCAAAGTATCGACAGCGATGGCCGATTCCGCAAGGGGATTTCATCTTTCTGGAGCTAACCGAATCGAATCCCGGATTGCACCTTCAGGGAAAATCGAACGGAACGATCGTTCGCCGAAGACGATGCGGAGCGAGACCGTTCGATCTCGGTTGCGGACGTGATCGATTCCGGCCGGACGCAACGAACGACAGTAACTGGTTTGCGACTCAAGGAACCTGCACAACGGCGGGAGGCTCGGCTGCTGTTATCGTTGCCTTCAGTCTTTCGATGCCGGCAAATTCCGGCTGTTTTGACCACTCGTCGAAATCGGTCCGTACCCGGTCAAGGGTGACAGAATCGGCAATTTCGGTCCAGGCCTTCGACTTCACGACTTCGGTGAAATTCCCTTCGTCGGAAGACTCGCCCATCTTGAATGCCTCGATCGCCTGAGCCGGACGACCGGCGATCGCCTCGACCTGAGCGATACGAATCCAGGTGGCCGGGTCTTGCGGATGGGCCTTCGCAATATCGCGGTATCGGTACAGTGCTTCTTCGAATAGACCGTTCCTGGCAAGCCGGTCCGCCGTCTGCGGGCGATCGGGTGGGACAGGCTTGGGTTCCACCTGTTGCCGGGGCATCGCGGCGTCGCGATTCGCATTACGTAAGACCAGAGGAATCCGCGGGTTTGCGCCGGCCTTAGGCACACCCATAGGCGGCATCGCGTTCAGGCCGCCAGCAGCACCATTCGGATTACCTGGCACCTGAATTCCGTTTCTCGCAGCGGCACGCTGCTGCCGCACAGGTCTTGCCGGGCCGAAGCGGGAGTTACCCATAAGGACCATGTTGTCCATGGCGCCGAGGAAGCCCCAGTCCCACACGAAACCCTGATTCCAGAACGGCCAGGGGCCCATCGTCCACATCGGGTCCCAGCCCCAGCCTGGGCCCATGAAGCCGTTTCCGATAAACCCTGGGCCGATAAAGCCCGAGTTCCAGCCGCCGACCCACCATGCGGATGGATACATGCCGTAACCGGGCCCCCAGAAACCGACACCAGGCCCCCAGCCGAGGCCCCACCAGCCCGGTGCGACTAACCCCAAACCACCCAGAGATCCGTTCCCGCACCAGCCGCCCGCGCCAGTGCCGGGTCCGGAGCCGGGAATTCCGCCGGATTGCGAACCGCCCAGCCGGTTCAGGCTGCCGTTCATGCCAGAAATCGAGAACGGCTGATTCGCGAACGGCGAACCGAAGACCGAGCGGGATTGGTTCGATGGCCCATAAAAGCTGCCCGATTGCGTATGGCTCGAAGAGCGAAGCACCTGGGCCGATGCGTCGTCAGAAGCGAACGACATGATGCCGATCGTGGCGAAAAGCCCCAGGCAAAGGCTGCGAAGACTCGAATCGCGGCGCATGGTCCTACGTCCTTCGGAATGGCGGTCCCCGGAATTGCCGATCACGAGCCACTAACGGAAACAATCGGTTACTAGTTCATCCTATGCCTGAAGTTCATCGAGAGCAAGGTCGAAATGGCGGGATCGGCAACGGATTCCAGTGTAATGCGTCGACAGCCTACGCCTGGCCATGCAGTTTCTCCGCGGTCCGTTGAGACCAGCCGTAGGGGTCGGCCACTGGCTGGCCTGTCAGGGCCAGGTAAAAGACCGCGAACGAGACGAATTGCAAAGGCAGCGTAATGAGTATCCCGAATCCGCAGGCCAAGAAGCCGACGATATTGATCACGCCGCAAATCAGGTTCAGATAAAGATATTCGAGTCGATGACCGCGCATGAGTTCCCACGATAACTGCAGCGATTGCAGCGGTTTCGTCTCGCGGTCGACGACGAGAAACTGAAACTGCGAGAGTGAGAAATAAACGGCATACAACAGCGGAATTCCTGCGAAGATCCCTATCATAAGCGCAAAAGGCCCGATCAATTCGCCGAGAATGAGCGTTCCGAAGATCACGATCCACTGAGTTCCACCGGCGACGAGCCCGAACAGCAGATCAGCGATGAGGATCGTCCCGGCGAATTTGCGGCATCGGGACAGATCGCCGAATCGGGCTTTCCGCCCCGAGGCGACGTTCACGACGAACAGGTGCATGCCCGCGATCACGAGAGCGATGATGCACCATCCTGGCAGGGCGACGAGGAGCTGAGCCAATACAGGCGGCTGCCCGCGGCGGTTCGGGTCATCGAAAATTGCAGCCTGAAAGATCAACACGAAGGTGATCAAGGCAATCCCTGCCCAGATGGTTCCGGCGATGCGGAACGTGTCGGAACGCAATATCTCCCAGCTTCGGGACAAGACGTCGCCGACGGTGAATTCGCCCCGCGGCTTTGGCTGATGATCGTCGTAGTCACTCATGCCAGGGATTTCGCCATGCTGGCCACGATCCGGGTCGTTCGTCTCTTCAGGAACCATGGCGAAAGTGCCTCGATGAAATCAGCGTAATGCGGTTTGTCAGGAAGATGCCTGTTCGGACATGTCCCGGGTCACGACGACGGTTCCCTCGACCGCCACCCGCGCGGCGAAGGCTTCGCTCAGGCGGAGCGTGACGGGGCCGGAGCGCCCCGTGCCGATCAGGCGGGAATCGATCGCGACGACCGGTGCCAGCTCGCCCATCGTGCCGGTGCAGAAGACTTCGTCAGCACGGTAGAAATCGACGAGCGAAAGATCTTCGACGATGGCTGGCAGCCCCAGAGAATCGGCAATCTGCAGTACGGCTTCACGCGTGATCCCTTCCGGGCACGCGATGGCGCGCGGGGTTCTCAGAATACCTCCGCTGACGAGAAACAGGTGCGTGGCGTTGGTTTCGGCCACGAAGCCGCGGCTGTCGAGCATCACGGCGTCGTCGGCGCCGGCGAGAGTCGCTTCGATCTTGGCCATGATCGAATTGATGAGGTTGTTGTGGTGGATTTTCGGATCCATGACGTCTGGTCCGGGCCTGCGGACGCTGGCAGTCGCGAGTTTCAAACCGGACTTGTCGTAAACCGGCGGCTTGAATTCGGGCAGTACGATCAATGTCGGGCCGGACCGGTTCAGCCGCGGGTCCATTCCGGAGGTGACTTTGACGCCCCGGGTCAACGTCAGGCGGATGTGGACGCCGTCGAACATCTGGTTGGCGACGAGAACCTCGCGAATCGCCGCGATGATCGTATCGTCCGACGGGATCTCGGCGAACGCCAGGGCTTTGGCCGAGTTACGCAGCCGGTTCAGGTGTTCCGTCAGGCGGAAGATTCGGCCTTCGTAAAGCCTGAGGCCTTCCCAGACGGCATCGCCCCCTTGAACGACGGAATCGAACGGGCTGATGCCAGGCTCGGTCCTGCGGAACAGTTTGCCGTTGACGGAATAACGGATATCGTCGTTTGCGGTGTCGTATTTTTGAAGCATCGGGTGAATTCGATCCCGGTTCGGGTGCGATGGTGAAGGTTTCTCGATCGTGTTCGATTGCGGAATTCGGCTGTGTGAAAATTCTCGATCGCTCAGGCCCGAATGCGGCATTCCGCGAGTTCGTCGTAGATACGCGTGCAGGAATCGAGGATTCCGGCGAGTTCCGGCGGAACCGGTTCGGTCTTTTCCTGATAGGGCTCGAACCTGGTCGAGCGTTCGACACTCGCATACCAATATTTGGCCCAGATGCCGTCGGTGTCACGAGGGCCAGCGGGCCAGTGCAGCATAGCGGGGTCGAAGGGTACGTCCAGGGCAGAGCACAAAGCGGGCAAGATCGATTCAGGCCGGTTCTGGACCTCGCGGGAATCGACCACGGGCGGAGTTTTGCCGGTTCGATCGCGGACCAGTCGAAAGATTTCGAGCTGTTGCGGCAGGCCGGTATCGACCAGTCGTACTTCCTTGAGCACTTTCGAGAGCGAAAGAATCATGTCGCGCGGGTCACGAATGAGGAACGCGTTGGAGAGCCCCAAGAGCCATTCCCGATCCATCTCCGGCAGCAGGTGATGGGTCATGTGCTTCTGGTAATGAATCGCCTTGCCGGCGGGTACTGGGCCGGTGAGCATTTTCACGACGTTTCGCCAGTCGGTGTCCTGCGAGGCGATGACTTCCTCTCGGCCGGGGTGGTCGAGCCCCGTGACGAGCAGGTAGTGGGCATAAAGGGGCTCGTCGCAGACGACGGTATCCTGCCGGTTGCCCCAGGATCGCATCATCGCTGTGGAAATGTTGCGAGGGCCGGACCACATGGCGATTCTTCGGGCGGTGCTCATGTTGCGGCACAGGTCCTTTCCGGTCGAATGAAGTTATGCCCTGGTGAGGGGCCTCGTGCCCTCATGACGTCATTGGGTCAGGTTGCCGTCGATTCTTCGAATCGATCATAATGTCGCCGCCGTGCGTTTGGGAACGGCCGATCGGTCCGCAGCAGGATTGCGGTCGGAATTTATTGATCGAAGAATTCCATGTGTGCCCGTTCGTATTGATTTACGGACGGCCGCTTACAGTGAAGGTCTCGAAAACTGGAGTCTTCCGGATTTTAGACCTGACCTTATATTCCATGCCTGATAAGAGTGTGAGGAATCGTCCGGATTGTCAAAGATCTTCATAAGGACTATCGTGCGAATGTCGTCGAACGAACTGGCGATTTCGAAAAAAGGATCGATAAGGATCAGCCCATGGAGTTCGAAGAATCCGCATTTATCGCGGCCTTTCGGCTGATGAATTGACGCATTCGCTCGGCGGTTCTAAGATGCGTTGTGAGAAATCTCATACGGCGTGAGCGAACAGACGGGGTTCCGGCCATTCCCGTACGGGGACGTACCGAGTCAAAATGGGCGTGATTTACTTCAAACGTTTCCGTATGGAGGTCGACCTTACGGAAGATCTACCGGCATTCGAACTGCCAGAAGGGTTTCACTGGCGGGCCTGGGCCGACGGCCTGACCGACCTGCATGCCGAGATCAAGTATCGCAGCTTCTGTGACGAGGTAGACAGCAAGGTCTTCCCGATTCTGGGCGATCGCTGGGGCTGCCAGCGACTGATGCGGGAGATTCGGTCCAAGCCTGGCTTTCTGCCGGAAGCGACGTGGCTGATCGGCTGCGACCGGGGCTACTGCGCCACGATTCAGGGGATCGTCGATGCCTCGGGCATGGGATCGATACAGAACGTGGCCGTGCTGCCGGCCTATCGGCGGCTTGGCCTTGGCAAGGCCCTGGTCCGGAAGTCGCTGGCCGGGTTCGCCGATTTCGGCGTCGAGCGTGCGATGCTTGAAGTGACAGCCGAAAACCCTCATGCCGTAAAGCTTTACCGAAAGCTCGGATTCCGCAAGTCAAAGACCACATACCGAGCCGTGACGGAATGACCTGAAAAAGGGGACGGGGGTCTTTTTCCGGATGAATGCCGACGCTGGAAATGACCCCCGTCCCCTTTTTTGTTTTTGTTCCCGAACGGCAGTTCCTCTTTCGTTCGGCGACAGGCCATTGGACAGTTCTGCTGCCGACGTGTAAACTCAGTCAGTTCCTCTGGGGGATCCGAAGAACGGTACGTTCGGCCCCGAGTTCTCGAATTTGATGACGAATCGTCAGGACCGAATCAAAGTGCGCTGGACTCAGACGCTCGCTCCCACGCTGAAAGAATCGCCCTCGGACGCCGTCGTCCCCAGTCACAAGTTGCTGGTTCGTGCGGGATTCATTCGGCAGCTCGGCTCCGGGGCCTACACATATCTCCCTCTTGGCTTGCGTAGCTTGCGCAAGGCTGAGGCGATCGTACGTCAGGAGATGGGCCGCGCCGGCGCGATCGAAGTGTTGATGCCCGCATTGCAGCCGATCGAATTGTGGAAGGAGACCGGACGGTTCGAGACGTTCGGCAATCTGCTGATGCAGCTGAAGCTCTCGGGCGACCGGCATGTGGCGCTTGGGCCGACACACGAAGAAGTGGTTACGGACCTGGCCCGCGACCTGATTTCGAGCTACCGGCAACTGCCAGTGACGCTCTACCAGATTCAGACGAAATTCCGCGATGAGCCGCGTCCGCGGTTCGGCGTGCTGCGGACACGCGAGTTCCTGATGAAGGACGCGTACTCGTTCAGCACGAGCGTCGAGCAGCTCAACGAAGCGTACGACTCGATGTACGAAGCCTACTGCCGGATCTTCGACCGGTGCGGCGTGCCTTATGTGATCGTCGAGGCCGAATCGGGTCCGATCGGCGGCGACAGCTCTCACGAATTCATGGTGCCGAGCTCGACGGGCGAGGACAAAATCATCCAGGACCCGGTTTCCGGCTATGCGGCGAATCAGGAACGGGCCGAAATCGGCAAGATCGAATGGCCTGCCCCGGCGAATCCGGCCGCGCCGGCATACTCGGCGAAATCGACTCCGGGCAAGCGGACGATTCAGGAGGTCGCCGAATTCCTGGGCGTGCGTCCTGAAGAGACGTCCAAACTGCTCGTCTACAAGGCCGATGACAAGATCGTCGGTGTCGTCCTTCGAGGCGACCACGAAGCCAACGAAGCGAAAGTGCGTAGGGCCTTTGGCGCGAGCGCTCTGGAACTGGCCTCGGCCGATGAAATCGCGAAAGCGGCCGGTGCGCCCATGGGCTTCCTGGGACCGATCGGCTGCAAGATTCCGCTGGCGATCGACACCTCAGTGGCTGCGATGCCGAAGACGGTCGTGGGTGGTAACGAGGTAGACGTCCACTTCGTCGATGTCGTACCGGGGAGAGACTTTACGCTCGAACGCGTTCTCGATTTGCGCAACGCCGAGGCTGGCGACCCGAGCCCGAAAGGCGGCGCCCCGATGGTGGTGACGCAGGGGATCGAAATCGGCCACGTCTTCAAGCTGGGCACGAAATACTCGGCCGCGATGAATGCCGTGTTCCTCGACGAGCACGGCAAGCAGCAGCAGATGATCATGGGCTGCTACGGGATCGGTGTGAACCGGATTCTTGCCGCAGCGGTCGAGGCTTGCCACGATTCCGACGGAATCGTCTGGCCGATGCCGATCGCGCCTTATGAGGTGGTCGTGGTTCCTCTGAACGTCAATCAGCCGGAACTGATGAAGACGGCCGAGGCCTATGCCCAGGCACTTGTGGAAGCCGGGGCCGACGTGATCATCGACGACCGTGACCAGCGCCCGGGCGTGAAGTTCAAGGACGCCGATCTGATCGGTTTCCCGCTCCGCCTTGTGATCGGCGAGAAGGGCCTTGCCGCAGGCCAGGTCGAGCTGAAATGGCGTGATTCGAAAGAGTCTTTCACAGCACCTGTGAGCGAAGGCCCTCAGGCCGTGGTGAACGTCTGGCGTGCGAAGCGTGACGCCCTTCAGCAGGCATGCGTCGACAAGGCTGCCAGGCGGGGCGGCGGAGCACGGGCGTGATGATCCACTGGAGCGACCTGGACAAGGCCGACCGGCGTATGTACCTGCTGTTCGGGGCATTGACGCTCTGGACTCCCGCAGGCATTCTGCTGGCAGCCGTAAGCCTCATGAACGGCTTGCACCAGGAGTGGCCGCCCGATAACCTAACGGAATCGATCGGGTTCTGGTCGGCGGTTATCGTATTCGTGGCCTTGTTCGCCGGGACGCTCTGGACGGCTGGTGCACGGGCATGCCGGGTTGAGACGATCAAAACCGTGACCGCCTTCGAAGGCGCCACCGGAACCGCAACTCGCGACGGACAATAGGAGCTTGGCCGTGGCTGGTCGCCCTGCCGTTCGTCATCGAAACAAGGGTCCGACGATCGTCCACAGGCGTGATTCGGTCGATATCGGATTGCCGTCGGCACTCACGTGGGAATCGATCGGCCTGGGCATGCTCGCCGGCCTGGTGTGCTCGCGATCGCTCTGGCCGAGTGAGGACGCCGCTCAGGGCACAGGGCTGGCCTGGTGCCTCTGGGTTCTACTGGCTGCGTTGCTGCTGAGTGCGGTGCGGCTATATCGCAACGACTTCCGCTTTCGATGGTCACTGGCCGATACGGCCGTCATGGCTCTTGTCGGGCTGGTGCTGGCTTCGGCCCATGGTGCGCTCGAACATCGGGCGGCGGCGAATCTGTCGCTGGAATGGCTGACGATCGGCGTCATTTACGTGATCTTCCGCCAGATTCCGAAAGACCCATGGGAGTCGACGAGCCTGGTCTGGGCTCAGTTGCTGATGACTTTCTCACTGGCCGGCTACGGCATGTTTCAGACCGCCGTGGAATTTCCCGCGCTGCGTGAGGCGTATCGGGCACATCCGGAACGGACGCTCCTGGAAATGGGGATCGATCCGGCTTCACCGCTGCGGCGAGCTTTTGAGGACCGGCTGCTGCAGTCGAACGAAGCGATGGCGACTTTCGCTCTTGCGAACTCGCTGGCCGCCGTGCTTGTCGGCCCCCTGGTGATCCTGATCGGCCTGATGTTCGACCAGATGACGAAATCGCATCTGTCAGGTAACGCTCGCACGGCCCGGGTGGTCGGGCTGGCGTTCCTCTCGTTTGTCCTGGCGATCTGCCTGCAGTGGACGAAAAGCCGCAGCGCCTGGCTGGGGCTGGTGGCTGGCGTGGGTGTCGTGTGCCTGGAATTGCTTCGCAGAACGCGCTGGAAGCACGTCGCCGCGCTTGCCGTACCGCTGATATTGATCGCCATCGTGCTATTTCTGATAGGCCTGGCGACGGGGCGTATGGACTTGCTCGTGCTGACCGAAAGTACGAAAAGCCTGCGATATCGAGTGGAGTATTGGGTCGCGACATGGGACGTGATTCAGGAAGGCCGGAACTGGCTGTGGGGCGTGGGCCCGGCCAATTTCAATTATCGTTATCTTCAGTACAAGCTTCCCGAAGCCAGCGAAGAGATCAGCGACCCGCACAACGTCTTCCTGGAACTCTGGGTCACGGCGGGCGTGTTCGCCCTGCTGGCTTTTCTGGCGGCCGTCGGCTGGAGTCTTTGGAAGATGACTTCCCGGGAGGCCCTGAGCCAGCCTGCTGAAACGGAATACGAAACGCGCTCAGGCAGTACGAATCTCTGGAAAATCGTGGGCCATTCGGGTGTCGCGTTTTTGATCGCGCCGATTCTGGGCTCCTGGAACCTGTTTCAGGAAGATCTTCTGCGGCGGGGCTTCGTCCTGCTGGCATTCTGGGGGCTTGGCTGGGTGGTACTGCGCTGGGTGCTCAGGCACAGCGTGATTCGCCCTGCTCATCTCGCCGGGGCCATTGTGGCCATGCTCGTAAGCTGGCAGGCCGCGGGCGGGATCGGCTTTCCGAGCGTGGCGCTACCGTTCTGGTTGATGACCGCTGCCGGGGCGAACTGTGCCGACACGCACTGGCGGTCGGCGAAGACGAAAGTCGTCGTGGACATCAAGGCCCTGCGGTTTTTGCCCGTGGCCTTGAGTGTCGCGGCGATCGGCTGGTTCCTCGGCTCGGCGGTTCCGTTCTGGAAAGCGGAATCGGCCAGGGCCCGGGCGCGAGAACTGGTGGACGCCCCCCTGCCCCGCGTGGCTCCCGCGCGGGAATTGCTTATGGAGGCGATCGCGGCCGATCCGATGGAATCGCTCTCGTTCGTGGAACTGGCGGAGCTGGAATATCAGGCTTGGCGGGCCGATGGATCGAAGCCCGAAAAATTCGAAAACACGTGGTCGAAGATTCTTGTCGCCTACGAAAAGGCTCTGACTCCACCAAGAAACCCGCTGGCTGTGCCTATCTGGCGTCGGCAGGCGGCCTTCATTGAGCGAATGATCCGCGAATCGGGTACGAAAATACCCCCGGCGCAGCAGATCGTGCTGACGGCACAGCGAGCGAAGTGCCTGCGCACCGTCGCGAAGCTTTATCCGACGAATGCCCACATCTGGGCCGATCTCGCTGAAATTGACGCGGCTCTGGGCCTGGGTGAACAGGCGCATACCGAGGCAACAAAAGCACTTGAGTTGTCAGACATCACCCCGCACCAGGACAAGAAACTGGATGACATCACAGCCAGGCGAATGCGCGCGATCCTGGCGAACTGACGATTTCGCGATTTTTCGAATGCCCGAATCGCCCGAGGGAGACCCGTTATGACCGATGAAGCCGATCCGCCCAGGCCCCGCCTGCAATTCGGCCCTCGGGTCACAAACGATCGACCGATCCGGCGTATCGCCCTTCTGAGTTTGCGGCTGTTCATGGTAGTCGCGCTGCTGGCGATGTTCACCCGGTCCGCTTTCGATTTGTCCGGTTCCGATGGTTCCGGAAATGGCGGCCTCGCCAACCAGGGCACGGCCCTCATCGAACCCCGTGATGACAGCCCGAAACTGCCGCCGGGCATGATTCTGGCCTCAGCGGTGACGGCTGCCCAAAGCCCTGAAAGATCGGAAAACAAAAGCGAACCGGACGGCCAGGCTATTACGCCGAACGAACCCGGTGCAGCGTATTCGTCTGCCGTGGATGGCCCGGAGCGAACGCGAGCCGAAGACTTGCCGTTTCTGATGGAATCACTGGTCGATCTGGACCGCGACCTCCCGCCGGCGCTTTACTATCACTTTCTCGACAAGGCCCGGCAGGCCGAGCCGGAGCGGCTGATTGCCGATGCCCGTCGCGACGTCACCTTCGCCCACTTGTACAAGGACCCGCGAAACGACCCGCCAAAATATCGGGGGCAGCTCATTGGCCTACGCGGCACAGTACGGCGGGCCGTGGCATACGACGTCGACCCCAACGCCTACGGCCTGAAGAAACGCTACGAACTTTGGATTTTCACTGAGGATTCCGGCAAATTCCCCTGGGTCGTCGAACTGACGAACCTGCCGGAGGGCTTCCCGCTCGGTACGGATTTACAGGAACGCGTGGAAACGGCCGGCTATTTTCTGAAGCTCTGGGCCTATCGGGCACAGGATGGTTTCCGCTCTGCGCCGGTTCTGCTGGGGCACGGGCTCGTCTGGCAACGAAATGACCTGATCCGGGAACGATTCGATCGAGGTTTCGCCCTCGTGGCATTCGGCTTTCTGGGGCTGTTCGCGATCTTGATCGGTTCGTCGGTTTGGCGCTGGAACCGCGAAGATCGATTGCGCAAAGAAGCAAGAGCAGCAACGGTTTATGATCGGCTGGACGACATCCCCAGGAACGATGGCACTGGCGACGGGTCTTTTTCCAGCTGATCGATTCGACTATATTGTCCGATTATGTCCGCCTGAGATTCTCATGGCGGCGGGACCCGGGGCGAAAACTGGCGAACGAGCCCGGTCGCATCGGCGTCCTTCGAACAGCACAATTTCAGGGGTCTAGATTCACATGAGTCGTCCAGTTCGCGTCGCTGTCAGTGGTGCCAACGGCAATATCGGTTATGCCCTGATCTTCCGTCTCGCTTCGGGCCAGATCTTCGGGCCACAAACGCCCGTAAGCCTGCGACTTCTGGAAATCACTCCGTTCCTGCCCAACCTCCAGGGCACGATCATGGAACTTGAGGACTGCGCCTTTCCGACGCTGGCTGACGTACAGGCCTCGGACAAGGCCGAAGTGGCCTTCGCCGATGCCGACTGGGTGATCCTCGTCGGTGGCATGCCGCGTAAGGACGGCATGAGCCGCGCCGATCTGATCCGGGCCAACGGCCCGATCTTCACCGGTCAGGGCAAGGCGATCAATGATGTCGCCTCGGCCGACGCCCGCATTCTTGTCGTTGCCAACCCGTGCAATACGAATGCCCTGATCGCCAAGAGCCATGCACCGCGGATCAAGCCCGAAAACTGGTTCGCGATGACGCGCCTCGACCAGAACCGTGCCGCCAGCCTGCTGGCCGCCAAGGCGGGAGTGAATGTGGGCCAGGTCACCCGTATGGCGATCTGGGGAAATCACTCCGACACCCAATATCCTGACTACAAGAACGCACGTATCGGCGGCAAGCCTGTGACCGAAGTGATTTCGGACCACGCCTGGCTTGAGGAAACCTTCATCCCCACCGTCGCCAAGCGCGGCGGGGCTGTGATCAAGGCCCGGGGCGCCAGCTCGGCGGCTTCGGCTGCCAATGCGGCACTGGCTCACGTGCATAGTATGGTCAACCCGACGGCCGCCGGCGATTGCGTATCGGCCGGCATCTGCTCGACCGGTCAATACGGCATTCCCGCCGGCCTGATCTATTCGATGCCGCTGCATGTGACCGACAGCAAGAACTACAAGGTGATCGACGATTTCGTCGTCGACGAAAAGGCCCGGCAGCGGATCGACGCCAGCGTCAAGGAACTGACCGACGAACGCGACGTGGTCAAGGATCTGCTCGGCCCAGCGATCTGAGGCTCTCGCGAACTTATCCGAAACCGAAATCGAGGCGGACACCGTTTTCGTGACGGAGTCCGCCTGATTCGCATCCGTTTCCGCCCGTCGCATGGAATTCGAACGCTCATGATCTATCGAAGATTCGGCCGAACCGAACTGCAGATGCCCGTATTTTCCTGTGGCGGAATGCGCTACCAGCATTCGTGGAAAGACGAGGACGCTGGCGGCGAGACCCCCGAAGGCCAGGCGAATCTGGAAGCGACGATCCGCCGGGCGGTCGAGCTGGGCGTGAATCATATCGAAACCGCCCGCGGATACGGCACTTCGGAATATCAGCTCGGCAAGATTCTGCCGAGCTTCCCGCGCGAACGGATCATCGTGCAGACGAAAGTCCCCCCGTTCGCAGATGCCGCCGAATTTCGCCGGACGTTCGAGCACAGCCTGAAGCTCCTGAACCTCGAATACGTCGACCTGCTCGGACTGCACGGGATCAACAATCAGGAATTATTCGACTGGTCGCTCCGCCCCGGCGGCTGCATGGACGAAGCCGAGAAACTGCGCAAGGAAGGGCTTGTGCGGCACATCGGTTTTTCGACCCACGGGCCGACGGACCTGATCGTCTCCACGATCGAATCGGGCCGGTTCGACTACGTCAATCTGCACTATTACTGGATTTTCAGGAACAACTCGGCCGCGATCGAAGCGGCCACCCGGCACGATATGGGCGTGTTCATCATCAGCCCTTCGGACAAGGGCGGCATGCTCTATAAGCCGACGCCGAAGCTGGTCGAACTCTGCAAGCCTCTCACGCCGATGCAGTTCAACGATCTTTTCTGCCTGTCCCACTCTCAGATTCATACGCTTTCGCTCGGCGCGGCCCGGCCATCGGATTTCGACGAACACATCGCCGGGCTCAAGTCGCTCGAAACGGCGGACAAAATCCTTCCGCCGATACTCGAACGGCTTCAGAAGGCCTATGCCGACGCCGTCGGGGCCGACTGGCTGGCTGGCTGGTCGAACGGCCTGCCACGCTGGGAAGAAACCCCGGGCCAGATCAATCTGCAAATCATCGTGTGGCTCTGGAATTTGCTGAAAGCCTTCGACCTGACCGATTACGCCCGCATGCGCTACAACCTGCTGGGCAATGGCGGGCACTGGTTCCCGGGAGTCAACGCCGCGAATCTGGCGAGCGTCGAAACCGAACTGAAGGCGGCTCTTGCAGACTATCCTTATCGGGAAAAAGTTTTGGGAATACTGCGGGAGATGCACAATCTGGTCGGCGGGGATTCGGTCAAGCGGCTGTCGCAGGCCGATTGAACTTTCGACTCGACGCTGGCCAGATTCAGCAATCGGCTCGACAATCAAATTGATGTTGACCAAGCTGGCGGTTTGGGATAGAAAACCGTGCAAAGTTCCGGCGCGAAATTGCGATTTCGGCCGGAATGGCCCGGCGTTGACTCCCGGAGAACAGGATGTTCTCCCGAATGGCGGGCTGGACGAACTCGCATGGAGGCTGGTCCCTTGCTTCACTTCGAGACGAACCGAAGAGGCGCTCTGGCTGCGCTTGCCGGTGCGGCCCTGATCGCGGGGGCGGATAGCCCTGGTCCGAAGCTCACATCCGCTTCGCCTAAATTGAACGATACGGTCGGCGACTGGGCGATCGTCGGTGCCAAGCGGACGCAGAAAGTCGAAGGCGTCGGCCTTGTCGTGGGCTTGAACGGAACCGGTTCGGATCCGGAATCAGGTGTTTATCGCGAAGAACTTCTTACGCAGATGCGCAAGGCGGGCGTCGATTCGCCGGCCCGAATTCTCGAGTCGCCCAACACTTCGATGGTGATCGTCCGAGCGACGATCCCTGCGGGCCTTTCGACGACCGACCCGATCGACGTCACTGTGGAGTTGACCCCCAACAGCGGGACGACGAGCCTCGCCGGCGGATACCTGATGCGGACGACGCTCAGGGAAGTGCTGATGACTGAGCGGGACATCAAGGAAGGGTCGCCGCTGGCTTCCGCCTATGGCCCGATCATGATCGGGGATGACAAAAACGCCGAAAACCCGAAGAGTGGCCGTGTCCTGGGCGGGGCTAGAGTTAAGAAGGAAGTGCCCTACCGGCTTGCACTTAAGGAAAAGCATCAGAGCATTCGCTCATCGGCCCTGGTGCAGGATGTGATCAACCGCCGGTTCGCGGTCAGGATCGGTCCGGAGTCGCGCGGGGTCGCGACGGCGAAGACGGATCAATTCCTGGAACTTAAGGTGCCGCAGGTCTATCACCAGAATCAGGCCCGGTTCTTCCAGGTGGTGAAGCTGCTGCCGATCGTGGACAGGGATGATGTCCGGACAGCCCGGCTCGCTCAGTGGCGTGAAGAACTGAAGGATCCCAAAAAGGCCGGGATCGCGGCTCTCAAGCTCGAAGGTGCCGGCCAGCCTGGGGTCGAAGTTCTTGAGGAAGGCTTGAAGAGCCGGGATCTCGAGGCCCGCTTCTTCGCCGCTGAAGCACTGGCTTATCTCCAGAAAGAGTCAGGTGTTGCGGTGCTCAAGGATGCCGCTCTCAAGTCGCCTGACCTGCGGGCTTTCGCACTGGCGGCACTGGCGGCAGCCGATCAGCCCGCGGCGATGATGGCGCTTCGGTCGTTGATGAGCGATGCGGATCCGGTCATCCGTTATGGGGCCTTCGCCGCCCTGCGTACGGCCGATCCCGAAAACGCTTACCTTGGCCGGGTTTCGGTTATGAAGGAGCGCAGCCCTGACCAGGGTTCGGACAACATGGCCGCGGCGATTTCGGAGATCCAGTCACGCCGGCGACGCGGCACGACGGTCGACGACCCGTTCGAGCTGTATGTCGTTCCGAGCGATGGCCCGCCCATGGTGCACTTCACACGATCGAACCGGGCAGAAATCGTTCTGTTCGGCGAGAATCAGAAGCTGGAGACGCCGATCGTTCTGGGCGGGGGCGGGTCGATCATCCTGAACGCTTCGGAGAGCGACGAGAAAGTCGAAATTTCGCGGATCACGCGGAACTCGCTCGACTTCGAAAAGAAGGTCGTCTCCTCGCTCGCGATGAAGGACGTGATTCGCGAAGTCGCCAATCTTGGTGCCACCTACCCGGAAATCGTCGAACTGCTCAACTCGGCTTCGAAGCAGCACAACCTGCAGGGGCAGTTGCTGGCCGATGCCAGGCCGGTGACTTCCGAAAAATATGCCCAGGCCCAGATCGACGGAAAACGTCTCGACGAAAAGCCGAAGCAGGACGGCTCTCTGCGAAAGGCGTCTGCGGAAGATCCGGACGATGCTGAAGAGAAAGGTCCCCGGCGAATCTTCAAGCTTCCGAAGTTTCGCGGTTTCGGTCAACGTGACGACAAGACCGGGGAGTCGGAGGACAAGTCTCCGAAGGAATCTCCTCTGCGATCGCTCCGTCTGAATCTGCCGTTTTCGAATTCGAAATCAGCGCTTCCCGAATTGCCGCCGGAGTGAGCCGGACAACCGTTCGGCTCGAATCCGCCTGCACATCGTGAGGAACCGGCCGCACCGATAAGTGTGGCCGGTTCCTTTTTTCGTGCAGGATCGGGGCAGGTGTCGGGATTGCCAAAACCCCTCTTTGTCTCCATTTTGTCTTAAATGCCAATTTTGGAGTATCCCGCATTAAAGTTGTGAGCCTTCCTGATCGAAAATTAGTTGTGACGGTTAGGTCTGCTACGAAAAGGAGACACGCCAGATCTCTTTGAGTGGTCCGAGCTGGCCGCAAACGTCCCTTGAGCAAGGACACCCTTCCAGGGCGGACGGGCGAAAGCCTGTCGGTTCGAAGCCTGGCGATCAGGCTAAGTCCCTTCGTGCGGGTCGTTCACGATTCGTGCGGTGCGTTCAGGAAGAGTTGCGTGTGAATCTCTGGTGTCAGGTCATCGAGAAAGGATTCTCGATCCAGCCGCTGGCAGATTCGAGTGAGAAACCGTCGGGCCATTCCGGAAGGTTGGTGACTCAACCTCCGAGGTCTCGCACAACTAGGAAGCGAGTGGAGTCCTCGATATGAAAAAGGTTTACACCACCGGCCAAGTCGCGAAGATTTGCAAGGTGGCACCCCGAACCGTGAGCAAGTGGTTTGACTCCGGCCGGCTGCGTGGCTATCGCATCCCCGGGTCCCAGGACAGGCGAATTCCCCGCGAGCACCTGCTGCGCTTCCTCAAGGAGCATGGCATGCCTCTCGGCGATCTCGAAGCCGAAGTCTACAACAAGGTGCTGGTCGTCGGCGCCGATGCCCCGCTGATGTCGCAACTCAAAGATCACCTGCGTGAATCGGACGACTTCCGGCTCGAAACGGCTTCGTCCGGCTTCGAGGCTGGCATTCGTGCCGAGAGCTTCCACCCGGACTGCATTATCATCGACATGGCGATCGGCCGGATCGAAGCCGGTCAAATCGCCCAGAACCTGCGTCGCAGCCAGGATCACATCAACACCGTTCTCATCGCCCTGACCAGCGAAACCCCGGGCCCTGAAATTTATTCCCTCGGGTTCAACGACGCGTTCAAGAAACCGTTCGATGGTGCCCTTCTGAACGAACGCATCAAGCGTTTGATTTCGCAGAAGAAGACCGACGAGATCTGAGATCTCGCCAAAGTCTCCGAACGACGATACGACCGTGCCCCGAACCTGGAGCGATCTCCGGTTTCGACGCACGGTTCGTTTCGTTTATGATGCGGGCGAGGTGACCACATCGCCATGTCGTTTTCCGTGAATGATCGAAAGCCGCGCCGAACCGACCCCCGCTGGGCCGGTATCGCCGCTTTTTTGTGGGTTTGCCTCGGAGTCACCCAGGTCGGTGTGACGATCGACGAACCGCTGGACGTCGCCCCGGGGCGACATTACTGGAAAACGGCGTTCGATCTGAAAGGCGAAGCCTTTGGCCCCGAAGGCGTGCGCCGCATGTTCGGCGGCAATCCGGACCACCCGCCACTGGCTCGATGGGTGCTCGGGGCTTTTTCTTATCTGCTCGAACCGGTTCGGCTTGCCTTCACTGGCAACGCCGACCCAACTGGCCTGAATATCGCCGGGGCCCGGATCGGATCGGCCGCGGCATTCGGGCTGACCATAGCCTTGCTGGGCCATTTCGTCACGAAACGCCACGGCCGCCCGGCGGGATGGGCCGCCGCGATCAGCTATGCGTGTCTGCCCCACGTGTTCGGCCATGCGCACCTGGCCGCGCTCGAAAGCGTACTCAATCTGACGTGGTTCCTGGCGGTCGCCGCCTGGCTGCGCTGGAGCGAATCGCCTGCGGCAAAGAGATCGCTCCTGGCCGGATTCGGCACAGGTCTGGCATGCCTGACGAAGCTTCAGGGCTGGCTGATTCTGCCCTGGATCGTCGTGGTCATCTTCTTCACGCCGACATCCTGGCGGTCGAGACTCGCTGGTTTCGCCGGCCTTGCGACCGTCCCCCTCTGGTGGGTCGCCGGCTGGCCCTGGATGTGGTACGAAAGTTCCGCCAGGCTGCGGGCCTATTTTCTCTCGAGCGTCGATCGGACGCATCTGAACGTCATGTACTTCGGCCAGATCTATGCCGACGATCGCCTGCCCTGGCATTATGCTGTCGTTCAGTGGTTCGCCTCAGTGCCGCCCGTGGTACTCGTTCTGTGCGCCACTGGAGCGTTCATGGCCTGGAGAACGCCGGGGCAGCGCATTGACCGATCGTTCAGCCTGATTCCGGTGGGCCTTCTGGTTCTTTTCAGCCTGCCCATCGCACGCTACGACACCGACAGGCTGTTTCTCGTTCTGTGGCCAGCTGTCGCGGCTCTGGCCGGTACCGGATTCGAAGGCATTCGCCGGAATCTTGCCGAAAAAGGTTACGCTCGCTGGTCGCCGGTGTTGTCCGGTGCGGTTCTGGCGATCTTGCTGATCGTGCCATGCCTGAAGCCATCGCCGCTGAGTTATGTGAGCCCGCTGGCTGGCGGAATTCGCGGCTTCGAATCGAGGGGGATGGATCTCAACTATTGGGGGGATGCCGTCGATTCGACCCTGATGGACGAGATCGAACGTCTCGTGAAACCTGGCGAGAAAGTGGCGGTGGTGCCGACGCTTGCAGGTGGTCAGGCGGCGTTCCTTACTCCGGATGCGCTGCTGCGTAAAGGCATGACGTTCGAAGAACAAAGCCGCTGGCGCGATGCTCATTGGCTGGTGATTTATCGTCGGCCGTCGTATTGGCCCGAAGGGCTCGATGACTGGATTCGCTCGAAACCGCCGGTCGCGGTGCGGCAGCGGGACGGCGTCTGGCTTGCGGCCATATGGTGCGGCCCGAAGGGATCTTGCGAGGATCGATAGAAAGGCCGCTCGCGACAGATTTCCGTTCGAATGCGGAAAATGGGGTAGCGATGTACCGTACGGTTTCTATAATTTTCAGTAAGAACCGAAAGAACGGTCGAGTGAGGTCAATACAAGGCATGGCGGAATGGTCGCATCTGGACGAATCGGGTCAGGCCCGGATGGTGAACGTGGCGGAGAAATCCGTAACGCACCGTGTCGCCGAGGCTTCGGGCCTGGTCTGCATGCAGTCAGCGACACTCGATGCGATTCGTGGCGACACGAATCGCAAAGGCGACGTTCTGGCGGCGGCCCGCATCGCGGGCATTCAGGCCGCCAAGCGGACGGACATGCTCATCCCCTTGTGTCACTCCATCGGGCTGGATGGGGTCGAGGTTCATTTTCGCGAGGAATCTCGGACGAAGCTGAGAATTCACGCGACGGTTCGGGCCACGGCTCGAACCGGCGTGGAAATGGAAGCTCTCGTGGCCGTTTCTACCGCAGCGCTTACGATATACGATATGTGCAAGGCGCTCGACCGGGAAATGACCATCGAAGCGATTCGACTCGAATCCAAGTCAGGCGGCCGGTCCGGCGAATTTCGCCGACAGTCTTGATATCCCCTGCCGGGCTCGTGAACGGAATTCCGGTATTGGTCGTGTGCTCGTGATTCAACGGAGCGTATCGAAATGTCCTCGGTGACGAACGATCTTTCTGGCATGGAACAGACCAGGCGACGACTGGCGGCCTTGTATCTGCCGATCGCCGAAGATCTTGAAGCCTGCGAGAAAATTTATCGCTCCGAGCTGAAAAGCTCCGTGCCGTTCGTCCAGCGTCTGGTCGATCATGCCGCGAGGTTTCAGGGCAAACGTCTTCGTCCGACGCTATTGCTTATCACGGCACGCGCCTGCGGCGGCATTCGGCCGATTCACCACCAACTCGCCGCCGTGGTCGAGATGATCCACACGGCCAGCCTCGTGCATGACGATATTCTCGACGAAGCCATGGTTCGCCGCCATGCCGCGACGATCAATGTCGAATGGGGCAACGAATCGGCCGTGCTCCTGGGTGATTATCTCTTCACCCACGCCTTCCATCTGGCGGCCTCGACAGGCTCAACCCTGGCATGCCAGTGGATTTCACGGGCCACGAATCGAGTCTGGGAAGGCGAAATGGCCCAGAATTATCACCGTGGCGATCTGGATCTGACCGAATCGACCTACTTTGACATCATTCGCGGCAAGACGGCCGAACTGACGGCCGTTTCCGCCGGTCTCGGTGCCTATTTCGCAGAGTCCGAACCGCAGGTCGTCGATTCGATGGAGTCTTACGGCCGCAACCTGGGCATCGCGTTCCAGATTGTCGATGATCTCCTCGACATCCTGGGCGACGAACGCAACACCGGCAAAAGCCTGGGCACAGATCTGGACAAGCTGAAGCTCACGTTGCCGCTGATTCGCTACCTTGCTCAGGCTTCGCCGGACGAGGCCGCCAGCGTCAAATCCCTGATGACCGATACGGATCATTCGACATCGCGCCGAAAGGCGATCAAGACGGTCGTTTCTCAAGACGGCATCATCGACGATTGCTGGCGAACGGCTCGCGACTATGTCGACGCCGCGAGGCAGAATCTCGAAGTGCTCGAGGATTCGCCTGCCAAGGCCATTCTTTCTTCGATGACCGAAGACGTCGTCAAGCGGGCTTTCTGAGACGCCCGATCGACCGGCAAACGAAATTTCTTTCCCGTGCGATCGATCCGACGCACGGGATTTTTGTTCGTTAAAGTCAATTCAATCCTCAACTTTTGAGAAAACTTTGCAAAGGTGTGGACTTCACTTCCCGTTTCGGGAGAAATTTTCTAAGATACGGGCTATGAAATACGCAGAAAAGCTCTACCGCCAACTGGTCCGTCTCGGCTGGAATCAGCAGAAACTGTCGCGGACGTCCGGCGTCAGCGATTCGGAAGTTTCGCGGATTCTGGCCGGGAAGTCGAATCCCGGTCTCGAAAACGCCTATCGACTCGCCAAAGCGGTTGGGCTTTCGCTCGACTTCATGGCGAACGAGGAGCTGACCGAAGACCCCCGCCTTGAGATGTCGGGCCTTTCCGACAACCAGCGGGAACTCCTGAACGTGGCCAATGCGATCGGGATACGCCAGACGACGCAGATTCTCGACGTCGTGCAGCATCTTGGCTACGACATCGCCTTCCGCCGCCTGATCGACGCCCGGCCGACGATCGAGCCGATCGGTGCCGATCCTGGTGCCGGTACGATGAACGCGGCGCCACAGTCTGGAACTTTGGGAGTGCGCCGGTCCGGCAGCTGAACTTCGGATCAAGCCGGGCCCGTCGGAAATTCCCAAGTTGGACTTGAGCGATTTTTGTCTTTCGGATACAGGATGGCGTTATCTCTCGCAACCGTCCACGGATGGGCCGGTTCGAAATCTCAAACGCTCCTGGAATTCGCGTGCAGGGAGGCTCCACCCATGAATCGTCGCCGAGCACTGTTCGGTTCGCTATGGGCCAGTTGCGCGGCCCTCGTTTCGAAAACGTCGCACGCCCAGTCGCCTCGCCTCAAGGGAGATGGCGATCTTGAGCCGGTGCATAGCCGGAAGGTCGCGCTGACCCAGGAATCCCGCCCGCCGCGCCAGGCTCCCAAGAGCGACGAAGCGGAAGAAGCTCCTTCGGACGCCGCCGGATTCGAGGAAGCCGGCCACCGCTGGATGAGCTACGATATCGCTCGCTACATGGAACTGCCGCACGATCAGACGATTCCGCCACAGAATGCGATCATCGACTGGATCATCCGCCGGTACGGAACAGGCATCTGGCACGGCTCGAAAGTCGCGGCCCTCGTCGCCAACAAAAAACAGGTCAAAGCTTACCACGACAGCAAGGTCCTCAAGCAGGTCGGCGAGATCGTCGAGCGGTTCACCGACTCCACGGCCGACATCCTCAAGGTTCGCATCCGGTTCGTCGCCGCGGCTGACCCTCGCTGGCGGTACATGGTCCTGTCGCGGATGAATCTTCTCGGCGGCGGACCCCAGGGGCAGCAGATCTGGACGATGAGCCTGACCGACGCCACCATGGCGATTACGCAGATGCAAGTCTACCAGGGCTTCGAACTGCTCGCCGACCAGCAGGTGGAGATGATCAACGGCCAGAAGCTCACGATGTCGACGGGCGAGAAGAAGCCCTATAACCCGGGCCTCCAGCGCCAGGCGACAGCCAACAATCAGTCGACCGAAGCTTCGTTCAACCAGCTGACCGAAGGCGTCGCCCTCCAGTTCAGCCCGCTGCTGACGTATGAAGGCAACGCCGTGGACGGTTCGATCGAACTGAGCTGCAACACCGTCAAGACGATGATCAAGACTCGCGTTCTGGCCGGCCGCGAACAGGGTGCGAACGAAGTGACCGTCGACGTGCCGGAAGTCGTTTCGAGCCGGCTGGTTCAGACGGTGCGCTGGACGATCGGGCAGACGCTCGTGATCTCCGGCGGCATCCACCCTGGCATGCTGCTGAAGAACAAGAACGGCTTCCTGAACCTGCGGATTCCCGGCACCGTGCCGACGCAAACGGAAACCCTGGTGATGATCGACGTCGAGACGCCGACCTCCCCTGCCCGTTCAGGTGGTGCCAACGGCAATTCGACGACTCTCCGCAGCGGCGGTTCGGGCTCCGTGAAGTCGATCGACGATTCGGAGAAGTGACGGCGATTTCAAGCGAAAGCGGCGTTCCGCCGCTTTCGCGCGATCATCGATCCAGGAAGTAACGCGTTTAAGCGACTGATCGAGCACGAAGAGTCACGATTGGTTTTCTCTCAATGCGAAAGAGGCGAGACGCCTCTTCCACAGAGTCGTTGCAAGTGGCAGCGGCGTCCCGGCGCTTTCGCGCGAACCTCGAGCTGGGTTGTCAAAAGAAACTGGGCATGATGGTCACGTAAACGTCTGATTCCCGTCACGATCGTTATTTTCTCAACGCGAAAGAGGCGAGACGCCTCTTCCACAGAGTCGTTGCAAGTGGCATCGGCGTCCCGCCGCTTTCGCGTGCCTGACGAGCCCGAAAGGTATCTGAAAAACCTGGGTTTCCCACATTTCTGATGATTGACGCACGAAATCGTCGCCACGGAATCATGACTTGTCTGTCACCACGGCTCTTCCATCATCGATGCGATCTGCTCCGCCATTTTCTGGCAGGCTTTCTGATAGGCCATCATGGCCGTGTCGCCGAATTCGGGGCTGAAGGTGACCGTCTCGCGCATCGTCACGCTGCCGACGTCCTTCGGATCGCTCAGGTTCTGTCGGTTGTCCGTCCAGCGGACATTCACCACCAGGTCGGCCGAGAGCTGGCGCGGCAGGTTCTGCGGGTTTTCGACGAGCAGGTTCTTGTCGGCGAAGACGACCTCGCCCGAAAGCGTGCTGTCCGCTCCTTCGGGCGTGCCGACCACCTTGTAGGGTGTCCGCTTCTCGATTTCCTTGGCGACGGCCTCGGTCAGCATGAGGTTCAGGTCACGGCGGAATGTGAGCGAGCGGAAGATCGGGACGTAAACCGTTCGGATTTCCCGGTTATACGGCGGGCGGACGGAGTAGCCGCAGCCGATCGAAAGGATCGAGGGCAGAATGGCCACGCTCTGGAGCCAGCCCCTGCGCGTGATACGCGAGGATCGGGCTTCGCTGACGGATTGCCGGGATTGGCTGGGTTCGAATGCGGTCATGATCAGGGTCCCAACATGCCGTTCGGGCCGCTCATTTGAGTCGGTGCGCCGGATGAGCCGCGGTTGATCGAAAGCGGATCGGCGGCGCCAGGTTGCGTCATGATCTTCGAAGGTGCCGAGAACTTGCGGGGCATCTTGGCCACTTCGACCATCTGCACTCGGGCTTTCTCGGCCCAGACGCTGTTCGGATACTTCTGAATGACCTTGCCGAAGTAGAATTCGGCACCCATGGCCTTGCCTGTCCGCTTGTAGTAGTCGCCCACCATGTAAGCCCGTTCGGCTTCCTGGTCGGTGATCAGGTCGAGCATCCGATAGAGTTTCTTCTGTTCCTCACGCGGCCGGTCCGGGTAGTTGGCCAGGGTCTGCTGAATCAGCTCCCGGGCTTTTTCCAGGCTCTGGGCGTCGTACTCCGGGCCGATGTAGGAATTGATCTTGGCCAGGATCGCTTTTTCCTGAGCCTCGCGGAACATCGGGCTCTTGGGGAAGTCGCTCAGAAACTGGTCGTAGTAGACGGACGACGTTTCGTAGTCCTGAGCCTGAAAGTAAGCGTCGGCCAGCAGAAGTGTGGCGTCGTCGGCCAGCGGGCCGGTCGGGTCGTGGTGGCGCACGTGTTCGAGTGCCGCGAAGGCATGCCCACGCACATCGACACTGGGCAAAAGGCCGGAAAGTCGGGCATACCAGGGCATCTTTTCCAGCGGCACGGGCAGGTCGGTGGCGATTTTCACTTCCGATCCGGCACCTGCGGAGGAATCGTCCGTCGAGACTTTTTTGACGCCGTCGTCCCGGTCCTTCGTATCAGCCGGCTTGGCGGGCTCGCTGCCAGGCACCGCGGGGGTCATCAGTTGCGGGCCTTTGTCGCGAAACGCGCCCGGCGTCATCGACACGGAATTCTCTTCGGCCCGATTGGGTACGTTCATGCCCGCCGCGGCCAGCCACTGGCGGGAGATGGCGTATTCCCGTTCGACGACCCGATCCAGGTAGCGGGTGCCGGGGTAATCCGCCACAAGTTGTTCGTAGGCATTGTGCGCGGTGACGAAATCGCTGTTCTGGAAGGCACATTCAGCCACATAGAACTGGGCCGATTCGCCGAATGGCGTGCCCTTGCGGCGTTTGGCGAGCTTGGCGAAGGTCTTTTTCGCTGCGGAGAACTGGCCCTGCTGGAAGGCTTTTTCCGCCCCTTCGAACTCGGCTTCGGTTTCCGGGTCGGCCTGAACCTGCTGAAGCTTCCAGTTGTCGCGACTTGTAGTTCGTTTGAGCGAATCGGCGGCGACTTCGGCGGCGTTGGTCGTGGACTGCGATTTGTCCTTACCGCGCAGATAATCGACGACGCCGAGCGGCCCGAAGCGTTCCTTCGAACCTTTGGCGTTCGCGTATTCTTCGTCGGAGATGCCCTTGGCGATGCCCTGATCGCGGGTCATCGACCACCTCGACCAGGCGGATGTCGCCCCGCTGGCACATCCGGACAGGCCCATCGCTACAGCGACGATCGATAAATGAGCAATACCGCGATATCGGTCGAATTCGCGCATCCTTGCGCTTTCTGAATACATGGGAGCGATCCTTCGCCACCACTGGCCGATGATTGGACTGTTACGATCGATCCGGAGCCGTTCGAGCGGCACGAAACGGGAAAGACGCGGGGTCTTTCAGCCGATCGCTTCGCCGTGCAGGTATCTGTGCATTCGTGGTCTCCGGCCCAGAAGGTGGCAAATGACGGCCGACATGACGTCGCGTGCGGCGGCTTCGTCCCGGAAGGACCCCGCCTGACGCCACTCCTGCCCTGGCCTGCTCAAATGCCCGAAGAGTTCGAGAGTCGATCGCGTGAGAGTCGCGACATGCGGCTGGCCGTTGCGGCAATCCCGGCACAGGACCCCGCCCACGGCGAGCCCGAAGGCGACGCGATCGCTCGCCTGAGCGATCGCCGACTCCGATCCGCAGTGAACGCAATGATCCAGACTCGGCATCAATCCCAGCTCCCGCAACATGGCCAATTCGAAGCGGAGGACACGGCGTCGCAGCAGTTCCGGATCGGTCATGTTCCTGAGGGTGATCACCGCCGCTTCGAACAACTTTGGGTGCGGGTCGTAGGAGTGCGTCAGGTCGTTCAACAATTCGGCGACGTAACACCCGGCGAACATGGCCGGAAGGTTGTGCCGCAGCGAGCCGAACCGTTCGACGAGCATCGCTTCCGTGAGCAAGTCGAGCGAGTCTCCGCTTTTTCGCAGCAACACGATATCGCACACCGACAAAAGATCAAGGCCATTTTCGAACGGGCTCTTCAGCCGCCGCGAGCCCTGAGCCAGGGCATCGACCCGGCCCAGTTCGCGCGTGAAAAGCGTAAAGATCCGGCTCGTGTTGAACACGTCCGTGGCACGAATCACAAGGGCCTTGCACCGTACGGAAGACACGGTCAGGTCAGGGGTTCTGGTGTGTCGACGTGATCGAACCGCCCCTTGGGAATCGTGGCGCCGACGGCCCGCAGAAGTTCGAATTCGCGCTGTTTCATAGCCTGGAAGTCGTCGGCCGAAATATCGTCCTGCCCGGTCAGGTGCAGAATCCCGTGCGCGGCATAAAGGGCGATTTCGTCGAAGAGATCATCGCCATGTTCTTCGGCGACACGCGCGGCCCAGGGGGCGGAGATCACGAGTTCGCCTTCCAGGTGATCGTCGCCGGGCTCCGACGCCGGGAAGGTGATGATATCGGTCGGCCCTTCATGACCGAGGTGCCGCATGTTCAGATCGGCGATCGTGCGGTCGTCGACGATCAGCACATGCAGCTCCGCGGACAGGATGCCCAGGTGCTTGAGCATGCGCAGGATGAGCGATTCGAGACGCCGGGCGTCCAGCGGATGCGACTGCTGACGGATAAGTACGCTTACGATGTGGTCGTCCGCTCCGGCGTTTCGCATGGGGTCAGGCCGACTTGGCTTCCGGATAGGTAATACGGAGGTGATACAGGCCCATGAGGGAAACGGTCAGGCTTTTCTTGATGGCGGCAAGTTCCTTGAGCGTGAGCCCGCATTCGTCGAACTGGCCGTCGTGGATTCGCTTGTTGGTCAGTTCGTCGACGAGCGCTTCGAGCCGGGCCGGAGTCGGGTCGGAAAGGGTTCTGCTGGCAGATTCGACAGCATCGCAGATCATCAGGATGGCGGCTTCTCGCGATTGGGGCGGCGGGCCTGGATAACGGAAGGCACTTTCGTGGATACCGACCGGATTGGTCGCGCTGGCATCGCGTTTGGCCGCTTCCCGGTAGAAATATTCGACGAGCGTCGTGCCATGGTGCTGGAGGATCAGGTCGAGGATCGGTTCCGGCAGGTTGTGTTCCCGGCCAAGTTCATAGCCGTCCTTCACGTGGCCGATGATGATCATCGTACTGATGGCCGGCGTCAGGTTGGCGTGTTTGCTGGTCTGGCCCCGGGGCTGGTTTTCGATGAAATACTCGGGCTTCACCATTTTGCCGATGTCGTGGAAATATGCCCCGACACGAACGAGAAGTGCATTGGCCCCGATCGCTTCTGCCGCCGATTCCGCAAGTACGCCGACTGTCATCGAGTGATTGTAAGTGCCGGGGGCTCGCTGCACGAGTTCCTGCAGCAGCGGGTGGCGGGCCTGGCCCAGCTCCAGCAGGCTGATGCCGGTGATGAGGCCCAGGTAAGACTCGAGAAACGGCAGAATTCCGCCCAGGAAAAAGCCGGCCATGATGCCCCAGACACCGCGCCAAAGACTGGTCGCCAGAATCAGGTCGAGAGGGTCCCGCTGCCAGAGTCCGGCGGCCCATGTCAGGAGGAAAAAAGCCGCACCGATGGTCGTCCCCACCTTGATGAGTTTCGTCCGTGAGCGAATGTCGCCGAGCGTGACGATGCCGCCCGTCGTGCCCGCGGCCAGGACGATCAGCTCGTCGATTCCGGCCCCCAGGGCCAGGCAGGTGAGCAGGGATAGGCCCAGAGTGAACATGATCGCCACGTCCATGCCGAAGGCGATCGTCACCACCATGCCGCAGACTGCCACAGGCAGCGATTCGGCGTCCCAGCTCTGAATGGTCAGCACTCGCATGGATGCGAGGCCGATATTGATCAACAGGCAAAGGAGCAGGATCTTCGAAGCGTCTCTGGCCAGCCGGGGCTCATTGCATGACAGGTAGTATCCGAAGAGCGCGTAAAGCGAGACGCACAAACCGAATGCCGCAAGCCAGCGTTCGAAGATGTCCGCGAAAGAAAGCTGGGAAACGTAGCGATCGTGCTCCAGGCGAAGCAGGTCAAGCGTTTCGGCGTCAATCGGCTGATTCTGCCGGACGATCAGGTCGCCTGCCTTGAACGGGTCAAAAATGTCCTGAACTTCGGCCCTTGCCTGTTCACGTGCACGCAGGGTTTCCCGTTCGTCGTAGGTCAAAGTCGGCACACCGGCGAGTTTGTCGTCGATCAGGTCGAACAGCCGCTGGCCAAGTTCCGGGGGACGAAAGCTCGATACGAAATGGTTCGCGAATTCGCTCTCCGGCCGGGAGAGACGTTCTGGCGAGACCTTGTCGCGAGTGACGATGCGGGAACGCTGTTCCGGCTCGTTTTCGAGTCGAATCGCGAACTGGGTCGCATTCTGGTCGATGCGCGGCAGCGGAGCCGACCCGAGGATTCCTTCCCGCAGGATCGGGTTGAACGCTTCACGCAACTCGCGGGCGAACTGGTCTCGACGTTCCGGAACGTCGTTGGCTTCTCGCAGGTTTTCGAAAAGATCTTTGGAGATCATGCCCCAGGACTGGATCGCACTTGGCGGCAATTCTTCCACCTGGTGGACTTTGCCGGCCGCGGCCCCGAGATCTTCCAGGGATTTGATGAGATTTTCGATCGGTTTGGGATCGTGAATCATCCGCGGCGCGACGCCGTCTTCGCGAACCTGGCGAACGGCGTTCGATCTGAGGATATTTCTGCGCTGGATTTCGTCCACGTTCAGTCGCAGGTCGCGGCTGGGCCGCTGGCCCAGCCGGAAGCCGAAGGTCGGCCCCTTGCCATGAACGAGAATGGCCGAAACCAGGCAGGCTGCCGCCATGATGAGGATTCGGAGACGACGGTCTCGATGCCGGTTCGACCTGCCAGAACCGAACTCCAGTTCGGCGTTTCGGGCGGGCCGTGCGAATTTCCAGCGTCGTCTCGGAAGGTTCATCGGGTAAGTTGCGGTTGCCTGTGTGACTGGACCGTACCGAATTCCGGCATGCCGGTCATTCGGGAGCCGCCTTTTCGTAGGCGTTGACGATCGCCTGGACGAGCGGGTGCCGCACGATATCGGCCTTGGTCAGCCGCACGATCCCGACGCTGGCGATACCGCTCAGGCGGTTCACCGCGTCGCTCAGGCCGCAGGGCGTGCCTGGCGGAAGATCGTTCTGTGTCGGGTCGCCGGTGACGACGATCCGGGCATTGGTGCCCATCCGGGTCAGAAACATCTTCATCTGGGGGATCGTGGCGTTCTGGCCTTCGTCCAGAATGATGACTGCGTCATTCAGCGTACGGCCGCGCATGTAGGCCAGCGGGGCGATTTCGATCAGGTCGTTGCTCATGTAGCGACGGATCTGCTCGTAGTCCATCAGGTCATGAAGGGCGTCGAGCAGCGGGCGAAGGTAGGGATTGATCTTGGCTTCGAGATCGCCGGGAAGGAAGCCGAGGTGTTCGCCGGCTTCGACCGCGGGCCGAACCAGCACGATCTTCTTGATCGCTCCGGAACGCAACGCTGCGACGGCCATCGCGACGGCCAGGTAGGTTTTGCCCGTACCCGCCGGACCGAGGGCGAATACCAGTTCGTTCTCGCGCAGAGACTTCAGATACGACGCCTGGCCTTCCGTGCGGGGGCGGATCAGTTTGGCCCCTTCGCGAATTTCCAGCTCCGTCGACATCGGAGTGCCGACGGCCGCGACCGCCTGAACCGGGCTTGCCTCGTCCAGAATGCGGCTGACTTCCGCGGATGTGATCGTGACCTTCTTGCGATACAACTGGCGAAGCTGTTCGAAGACTTTCTGGGCGCGTTCGATCCGGTCCGCGTCGCCGTCGAGCCTCAGCTCGCCATGACGTGCCAGAATTTTGATGCCGAGAGAATCCCGGACTTGTCTCAAGTACTGATCTCGGCTTCCGAGTACGGCCAACTCTTCGTCGTGGCTATCCAGCGCGATCGTCACGGAAACAGGGGAATCAGGCATGACCGGTCCTTACCGATTGTTCGGGCGCAACTCGCAAATCGTTGCAGTTCGCGTAACGTACGATTATCGCGCAGGGAAGGTGAAAACTCAACGCGCAAACGCAAAGGATGTCGATTCGATTCATCCGAGAATCGTCAGGATCGCCCAACCCGCCGGAGCCGCCAACATCAGCGAATCAAGCAAGTCCAGGACGCCACCGAAACCAGGAATGACCGAAGAAGCGTCTTTCACACCGGCTTCGCGCTTGATCATCGATTCGGTCAGATCGCCGATCTGACCCGCGACCGATACAGCCAGAGCGAACGCAACCCGAGACGGCCATGCCGGAAGAGTCATCTGCCCGGTGACGCTCCGTTCCAGAAAACAAAGCCCGGTAACGATCGCAACCGCGAATGCCAGACCCCCCGCCGCGCCTTCCCAGGTCTTTTTGGGCGAGAGTTTCGGTGTCATCAGGTGCCGACCGAACAGCTTGCCGAAGGTGTATGCCCCGATGTCCGTGCCCTTCGTCGCACCGACCACCAGAGCCAGAGCGAAGAGGCCGCGATCCGGCCCGTGCAGGAACCGCAACTGCGCCAGAAACGAGCCGAGCGAGCCCACATAGACGATCCCCAGAATCGTCGCAGCCACACGTGGCACCACTGGCGATGCGTCATCGAACAGACGTACGCCCGATGCGAAGGCAACGCAGGCCGAGATCGCCAGGGCGCAGCCCGGAGGCCCGAGCGCACTGACGCCTTCCAGCTTCAGGGCCGAAGCTGCCGCGTTCGAAGCGAGACACAGAATCGTGCCCGCGAACAGTGGAACGGCGACAGGACGCCCCACGGTCGCGGCAAGTAGCGGTATCGCTTCGGCCGTCGCGAGTGCCCCGGCGGCGAGCACAAGGCCCATCCAAAGCATGTGATAAGGGGCCGTCCAGCCGTCGATGATCAAAATGCCCGTGAACGCGGCGATCAGGACGATGCTGACCGGCAACCTGTGTCGAAGCATTCCGGAATGACCTCGCTTGCGGCTCAGGGCTTGATCAGGCCGCCGAATTTCCGTTTCCGCCCGGCGAAGGCACGAAACGCTTCCGCCAGATGGTCTTCGCGGAAATCAGGCCAGTTGAGATCGGTCACCCACATCTCGGCATACGAAATCTGCCACAGCAGGTAATTCGAGACACGCATCTCTCCGGCGGTTCGGATCAGCAGGTCCGGGTCGGGCATTCCGGCGGTGTCCAGGTGTGCGGCGAACAGGTCGTCGTCCACGGCATCAGGCGCGATCTCGCCCCTGGCGACCCGTTCGGCGATTCGCCGCGCGGCCTTGGCGATTTCCGTCCGCCCGCCGTAATTCACGGCCAGGGCGAGCGTCATGCCGGTGTTGTGGCGGGTCATTTCGACGGTGCGGTCCATCTCGGCGAGCACTTCCGCCGGCAGCCCTTCCCGCTCGCCGATTATCGCCAGACGGATATTTTCGGCGGCCAGCTCGTCACGTTCGACGATCAGAAAGTGGCGCAGCAGACGCATCAGGAAGCGAATCTCACGTGCCGGGCGCTTCCAGTTCTCCACAGAAAAGGAATAGAGCGTGAGCTGCTCCAGGCCGAGCCGGCGGCATTCTTCGGTTACGGCGCGAACGCTCTGGATCCCGCGCCGGTGGCCGAACACCCTCGGCAGCCCGCGTTGCTGCGCCCAACGGCCGTTGCCGTCCATAATGATGGCCACGTGCCTTGGCAACTGTTCGCGGGTCAGGCCGATTTCCGCAAGCCGCTGTCGCCCTTCCCCGGTCAATGGATTCGTGGCCGTCGCAGCGCTGCTCATGGGTGAGATTTCGCCTCAGGATCGGATTCGAGCGAAAACGGACACAGGCATGGTCAGGCCGGTCGTACCGAAACCTCCAAGCCGCATAACGATCTAGCTTACCATGAACCAGCCGGCACTGCGACGGTCTGAGTGCGTTCCGGGCCGACACTCACGCGCCGAACCGGAACATCGACCTGCTCCGCCAGAAACCGCACGTAGTTGCGGAAGTTCGCGGGGAAATCGTTCCAGTTTCGTACGCCGGTGACGTCTTCCGACCAGCCGGGCAAGTCGTGATACACGGGTGTGACTTGCCCGAGTTCCTCGAGACAGGCCGGGAACCAGTCAAGCAGCGTGCCGTCGGGCCGGCGGTAACCTGTGCAGACACGGATCGTCTCGAAGCCGGAGAGCACGTCCAGGAGCATGACGCTCAATTCCGTCGCACCGCTGACCCAGGCCGAATGGCGCACGGCGACGGCGTCGAACCAGCCGCAACGGCGTGGCCGGCCCGTGACTGTGCCGTACTCGCGGCCCCGGTCGCGGATCCGCTGCCCGATCTCGTTGTCGAGTTCCGTCGGGAAAGGGCCGCCGCCGACGCGAGTCGTGTAGGCTTTCACGATGCCGACCCAGTTGTCGATGTGCCGGGCATGCACGCCGGAACCGGTGCCCAGGCCGGCCGCCGATGAATTCGACGAAGTCACGTAAGGGAAAGTGCCGTAATCGATGTCCAGAAGCGAGCCCTGGGCCCCTTCGAACAGGATGTTCCGGCCGCCCTTCACGGCGCTGGCCATCCAGGCCGCCGTGTCGGTGACATAAGGGCGAAGCCGCTCGGCATAACCGAGATATTCGTCGCAGATCGCGTCGGCGTTCATCGGTTCGAAGGGCTTGAGCGTAGCACCCAGTATGCGGTTCTTGAACTCGAGCACGCGGCCGAGCCGTTCACGGAGATGATCTGGCCGGAACAGCTCGCCCATGCGAATGCCGTGCACGCGGCCGACCTTGTCCTTATAGCAGGGGCCGATCCCGCGCCGGGTCGTCCCCAGTCGTTCGCTGGACGAATTCGATTCTTCGGACCACCGTTCTTCTTCCAGGTGGTACGGGAAAATCACGTGAGCCCGGTCGCTGATGTGGAGCCTGCCGGAAAAATCGACGCCTTGGGAAATCAGGCGGTCCATTTCGGCCAGCAGCATGGGGGGATGGATCACCACGCCGTTGCCGATGACGCAATCGACCCCCGGCCGTACCGCTCCAGTCGGAATCAGCGAAAGCTTGTAGGTCTTGTCGCCGACGATCACGGTGTGGCCCGCGTTGGCTCCGCCCTGGTAACGCACGACGGTGTCGTGGACGTCGCAGAGCAAGTCCACGATCTTACCCTTGGCCTCGTCACCCCATTGCAGTCCGACGACGCACGTATTCGACACTTTAAGGGTTCCTCGTCCCACTGGCTCGGTTCGATCTCGGGCTCGTTGCGCACTGCCTTGCGAAACCCGAAACGACAAATGATAGTGCTCTGGATCGCGTCCGGTCAATCATCAGTCAAGGACCGAAGAATGGTCGCTGCCGGAGAAGCCGTGGCCGAGCCGGCCTGGTTGACGATAATGATGGAGACGGATGTGCGATCGCAAGGGCGATCCCGTGAACGATTCGGCCGCCCTGGAACTTCCGGGTGATCAGGCCGGAAGCCGCGACGACCGAAACATCGATCCGAAAAGAGAAGCGGGCAACATGACTCGTTACTACGCTGCTTGCTGTCAGACCGACTTCCCCTGCCCGACCGACCGTTCCGCATATCCTGAACGTGTCGCGAAATGCATCGGAATGATCGAAAACGCGGTCGTCGGCTATGAACCTTTCTTCGACGTCAAACTCGTCGTCTTCCCGGAATTCGTCCATGCCGCGCCGATTTATTCGACCGTCGACGAATTGATCGACCGGCTCGCCGTCCCCGTACCGAACGAATTCACCGACCTGTACGCGGCCACGGCGAAGCGGCTGGGCGTTCATATCGTGGCCGGGACGTTTCTGGAAATCGATCCGGCGCAACCGGGCCACGTGTTCAATACGTCGTGCCTGATCGGTCCGGACGGCCTGCTGATGAAATACCGCAAGGTGCAGCCCTGGCTGCCCTGGGAGATTCATACCAGCCCGGCTTCGCTGACCAATGACCCGCGCGAGCTGTTTCCGGTGGTGGAGACCGAACTGGGCAAAATCGGCGTGGGCGTGTGTTACGACTGGCTCTTTCCCGAAGTGATCCGTGGCCTGGCCGTCAACGGGGCCGAGGTTCTGGTGCGGGTTTCGGCTTACATGGACCCTTGGGGGGCCACGCCGCCTCTGGACTGGTGGACTCTCTTCAATCGAGTGAGGGCGGTGGAAAGCATGGCCCATGTCGTCGCCTGCAATCAGGCAGCGAGCCTCGCGAATTATCCGCCGTTCAGTTGGCCGGGCGGTTCGATGATCGTCGACTTCGACGGCCGGATCCTGTCTCAGGCCGACCCGGGCCCGGGCGAGAAAATTGTCGTAGGGCCAGTCGATCTGGACGCGCAGCGCGCGGAACGCGAACGCCGGCGAGGACATCGGTTGTTGTCCCACAGGTTCGACTCGTTTTATACTGGTTGAACCGCCCGGGACCGGTTCGAATCCGGTCGCGTCCCGAATTTCCGAAACTCGTTTTCGAGACGATGCGGCGCATCCTCCGCCAGATCGCCGACAACACCAGAAGAGCGTTCCACGATGAGTTCACCGTTTTTCAAGGAGATTCCCCCGGGGCCGATCGGACCGAGGCCGACGGATGACGGGGCTCCCGCGTGGTTCAAGGCCGCATGGGTGATCGGTGTCGCACTGGTTTTCGCCGCGGTCGGTGGCGGGTTTTATCTGCTTTCGGGGCCGGACATCAAAGTCGACCCCGTCCAGTTTCAGCCTGCCGAACCTCTTAAGACCGAAGAGGCGAAGCCCCAGCCTGAATCCCCGATGATCGTTTCGAGCGCCAACCTGAACAGGGCACGCACCGAAGCCGCGACGATCGTTCCGCCCGATTCGGTCGCCGTCGATGCCGCCGCCCCGGCGGATGGCCCATGGGTGGATATCCACTTTCGCGGCCTTGGCCACATGGAGCGCTACGAATACGACCAGGCCGTCGAAGCTTTTCGTGAAGTTGTCGCCCTTCAGCCGGAATGGAACGGGGCGAAGATCAATCTGGCGATCGCACGATTGAACCAGACAGGGACGGAAGCCGAGGCCGCGAAAGAGGAACGGACGGGCGGTGGTGAGGCGAAGTCGAACTTCGACGAAGCCCTGGAACTGCTGGACGGCGTCATCGAACGCGACCCGACCAACCTGCATGCTCACTTCAGCCGCGGAATCATTCTCGAATACGTCGGCCGAATCGCCGAAGCGCACCGCGATTTCCGCATCGTCGCCGTGAAAGATCCGGGCGACGGCCATGCCTGGTACAAGGTCGGCTCGACACTGACGAGCCAGATTGATCCGAATCAGCCAGCTGGCCCGGAAGAGGCTCCGGAACTGATCGAACTTTTCGAAAGGGCGCTCTCCTGCAATCCCTATCTCGTACCTGCCCTGTATCGATTGCAGCTGGCGTATGCCATGGCAGGCAAGCGGGCTGAGCAGCGCGCGACGATCGAACGCTGGACGAAGTTGAACTCCAAGCAGAACGCGGCCGCATACGGCGAAACAGCCGAAACCTTTTACGGCGAAATGGGCAAATATGCCCGCATCATCAATCCGCCGTATCGCCGTGAGCAAAAAGTCGAAGGCGAAGGAGCAGCCGAATTGCCTGCCCCGCCGAAATTCGCGGAACTGCGAAAGCTGGACGTAAAACTCGAAAACGGCTGCCGGTGGGCGCCCGAAGATGACCTTTCGAACCCGGCGACGGTCAATATTCAGGCTGTGCGGCGGCGGTTCGGCCAGGCCGTTGCCGCGGCCGACTTCGACAATGACGGAAAGCTTGACTTTTACGTCTGTTCCGCTGTCGTTACGCCGGCCGGGTTGCGTGACTGCCTGCTGATCAACCTTGGCGAAGGCCGGTTCGAGGACCGTTCGTCCGCCTGGGGCGTGCCGGCGGATCATCCTTCGACGGGCGTCGCCGTGGCCGATTTCGACGCCGACCGCCGAGTCGACCTGTTTCTGACCGGTTTGCGTGAGCATCGGCTCCTGCGCAGCCTGGGGGACTGGTTCGACGACGTATCCTACCTGATCGGAGTACCCGGGATTCCGGCTCTCGGTCTCACGGCCCGCTGGCTGGATCTCGATCAGGACGGCGACCTCGATCTCTACGTCATCCAGTACAGCCATGCCAACAATGACAGGCTCTTTCGCACCACGGAGCCTGTCGGCCAGACGAACCTGATCTTCCGCAATGACGGCGTGCCGCCGCCGGTGCCTGGACGCCCGGCCGACAACTGGGCGCCACTGGCCGTCGCGCCGGCTGATTTGCCTGCGAAAAGCGGTCTTTCGCTGGCGTTCGCTCCATGGCCGAAAAGCGAAACGATGGGTGGCGACGATGCCCCTCATACCGGTATCGCCGCCGGCGATTTCGACGACGACCGCGACCTGGACGTGATCCTGGTTCACGACAACGTGCTGCCGAAGATCCTCTTCAACGATCGCCAGGGCAAATTCACGCCCATGAATCTCGGCGTAACGGCCGCCCTGATCGATCCAAGGATTACGGGCGTACTCACGACCGATGTGAACCAGGACGGCCGGAGCGACCTCGTACTCCACGGCCTTTCCGGCAAAGTCGCCGTGCTCGTCAATCGGATCAAGGTCCGGGTCGGCGAAGGGCCGGTTCTGGAATTCGGCTCGATGCCCATCGATCCGCGGATTTACACGCAAGTGATCACGGCAGACCTGGATCTGGATGGCCGCATGGAACTGATCGGCCTCCCGCGCGATCAGTCGATTCCTCTGCCGATGTGGTCTCGCATTGCGGGCGACAAGTTCGTGACACAGGAATTCCCGGCAGTTGTCGGCACGGGTAACGCCACGAGCAGCGTGGGCATGTCGATCACCGATGTCATGGGCAGCCCTTTGCCGGATCTGGTTCTCTGGACAGAAACCGGGCCGTTCGTCGCCGTAAACGAAACGTCCGACCGCCCTTTCATCGCGCTGAATCTCGGCGGCAGGTGGAAACGCAGCTTCGACCACATGCGTACCAATCCGCACGGGCTGGGGGCGAAAATCGCGCTGGAGGGTCAGGGGCTTTTCGTTCCCTACGAGCACACGACGCCCTCGGCCGAACTGGGTCAGAGCCAGACGCCGGTCGTCCTCGGTACGGCCGGGGCTCAAACCGTGCCGCTTCTGCGAATGCGCTGGCCGGACGGCGTGATGCAGTCCGAGCTGAACGTACCGGCGAACCAGCTGCTGGCGATGGCCGAAAACAACCGCAAGACGGGCAGTTGCCCCGTCCTGTTCACCTGGAACGGTGAGCGATTCGTGTGCCTTGGCGACTTTCTCGGCGGCGGGGGCCTGGGGTATCTCGTGGCTCCGGAGGTTTACTCGCAACCGGACCGCGACGAAGCCCTGCTGATCGATTCCGGCCAGCTCAAGGCGGAGAACGGCGTCTTCCGCATGTCGATCACCGAACCGATGGACGAAGTGGCCTATATCGACCATCTCATGCTCGATGTCGTCGATCATCCGGCCGATGTTTCCGTCGGGCTCGACGAACGCTTCAGCCCCGGCGGCAACCGGCCCACAGGTGCTCTGCGTGCGTGGAAGCGGCGGATCGATCCGCTCGCCGCACAGGATCTGAAAGGCAACGACCTGACCGATACGCTCAAAAAGTTCGACCGCCGCACCAGCGACGCCTTCCTGCGCAGGATCGGCTGGGTCGGCTATGCCGAGGAACATGCTGTCATTCTCGATTTCGGCGACCGGCTGAAGGGACTGAAACGGGACGAGAAGATCATCCTCGGCCTGGCTGGATGGGTCGAATACCCCTATTCGCAGACCAATTTCGCAGCGGCCACCAGCGGGGTCGCACTTAAGCCGCCAGTTCTGGAAATCGAAGAGGCTGACGGCTCCTGGAAGACGCTTGAGGCCGACCCTGGCTACCCTGCCGGACTGCCTCGCCTGACGACTCTCGAACTTACCGGCCGGCTGCCGCTGGAGCGGCCCGTGAAGCTGCGCATCCGCACGAATATGGAATGCTACTACGACGAAGCCTTCCTTGCCGTTCTGGAGCCTCAGCCGGAACTAGCCGTAACGAGCGTGCCGGTGGCTCACGCGCAGCTTCAGTGGCGGGGCTACACGCGTGAAGTCTCGCCAGACGGCAAACTGCCCCTGATTTACGACTACGACTATGTCGATCCGGCCCCCCTGGCACAGCTTTCAGGCAACCTGACGCGTTATGGCAACGTTCAGACCCTGCTGACCGGCGACGACGACCGCTTCTGCGTCGTCGGCCCCGGCGACGAAATCCGCCTCGAATTCGACGCGAAGTCGCTGCCGCCGCTCAAGCCAGGCTTCGAACGGACGTATGTCCTGCGCACTTACGGATATTGCAAGGACGCAGACCCCTACACGGCCGTGAGCGATTCGGTCGGCCCCCTGCCTTATCGAGGCATGCCCGATTATCCCTTCGGATCCGACAGGGAACGCCCCAGGGACAAGGCTTATCAGGAATATCTGGACACCTACCAGACCCGTAAAGCCTCGCCCTGAGCGCGAGAAACCATTAGAAATCGAACGCCTGAAACCGGTGGATGCGATCATCCCCCGGTTTTGGCGTTATCCTTTTCGTTCCAGATTTTCATGGCGTCTTTCGATCCCCGTTTCCCCGGTGCGATACCGTTATCTTCGAGGATCGATTCCGTGATCGATTCGATCTGTTTCTGGTCGAAGACCAGGACGGGGCTGAGCGATTCCGCGAATTCGACCTTCAGGAACGGTTCTTTCGCGTCGCGCAGGACTTCGACCAGATGCCTGAAATTCTTGATCGGGACACCATTGACCCGGGCTACGACCTGTCCGAGAACTTCGTCGTAACCTTTCATGGAACGATGTTTGAACAGGGGGGCCGTGACGACGACGAGTTCCTCGTCCGGGAATGCCCTGGTCTCTTCGGCTCGCGTGATCCAGGGCGTGTTACGTGCCAGAAGCTCCGGATTGACGCGTGTGTACAGGACGATCGAATCGCGCACCATCGGCGCGAAGATCAGCGGCCCATGCACGAAATAGGGCAGTTCCTCACCGCGGAGCTGCTGGACGAGCATGTCGCGTGACCGGACGGCCGGATAGCTGAGTTTTACCTCCTTGCCGTCGCGGATCACCTTCATGGGAATCTGGCCGTCCTTCACCACGAGATGTGCCAGGTAAAAGACCGGCACGCGAAGGCCGGATTCCAGCCGGCCCGCGCCCTGGTCGTCGATCTCGAAATCGCCGACATGCGTGATCACGTCGAACGGCTTGAGTCCCCCGCGCAGCGGCTTGCCGCCGTCCGGGGTGAGTACGATTCCGTGCGTCCCGGCCGGCACGTCGAGCATCTTGCGCATGGTCTCGTTTTCCAGGCTTTTCAGGTTCAGCCGCGTTTCCATGCCCTGTTTGCCTTCGACTTTGCCGTCTTCGATGTCCTTGAGGAATTGTTTGACTTCATCGCTCGAAATCAGAAATCCTGTATTTTCCGCTTCTTCCAAACGGCTGAATACCAGGCCGACCATCTTGCCGTTGACTACGCCCGGCCCGCCGCTGTTGCCCGGATTGATCGCCGCGGAGACCTGCAGCACCTTGCCGAAATTGCCGATTCCGAGATTCGCGATCTCGATCCTCGAAATCACGCCCTGAGTCACTGAAAGTTGGTCGCCCCCGACCGGAAAGCCATAAACGGTCACGTTCTCCTGCGTTTTCGGATCCTCGCCCGCGATCGGCATCACGGGCAGCTTCTGCAGCAGGTCCGAATCCTTTGCGACGAGAATCGCAAGATCCGACTCCGGATCCACGAATTGAACCGTGGTTTCGGTCCTTTCCCGGCCGCCCCGGCTGAGGACGTCCACCTCAGTGGCATAAAGCACCAGGTGTGCGTTCGTGAGGATCCGCCCGCCACCGATATGGACACCGGTTCCTGAGCCTTCGATCGCGTTGGCACGTGTCCATGGGCGAATCGGGTTCGGAAAGCGGACCTGGCTCGTCAACCTGACGACGCAGTCCTCCAGGTTTTCGCCGTACGCCGACGGCAACGAAAAAAGCGCCGGTATCAGGGCGAAGGCGGAATAAAGCGGCAACTGACGCATTTTCGACATGATTGTGCTCACATTGCGACAAGACGAAACGGGAACGATGCGAACGGAAGTCGTCACGCAACGGTAATCGATGCGGCCCATACTTATGACGTATCGTTACGGGAAGACTTTCAGCGCATATCATGAACGAAGCCGAAATGGCGTTCAACCGAAAAAACCGGCAATGTCGAAACCTCCTTGATCATATGTCTTTAAGTCTCCGATTCCGGGTCGGTCCATAGCCCAGCCGAACATCGGCGGCGTTCCGGTAGCGCAATCGACGGAAATGGGAATCTCGCCTGCGTCGAGTTCGATCGCCCGGCTTAACGCATCATGCCTTCGCCGCGGGGTGTCCGACCCGATTCGTCCCGTGGCTTCTGGCTGTCGATCGCCCGCTTCACCAAAAATCCGATATTGCTGAGACCGAAGATCAGGGCCGATAACCTGATCGTGTTCGGATATTCATGATACCAGTTCACCAAACGCATCAGAGACTTTCCTTTGCCGACACCGTGTACCTCACGAAACGGGCCGATGCGATCCAGAACACCGAAGGAGATAGCCAACGCCATGAGAGAGTAGACGAGCAGCGGCAAGTTCTTCAGCACAGTACGAAAGACCGTGACTGGTTTCTCGCCTGGTTTTTCACCGAATTCCCTCTCGATGAACTCGTTCGACACTTTTCCGCGAAACCAGTTCGGAACCGCTCGCTCGGCGAATGTGCGGGTCAGGAACGAAGTCACGATCGCAGCGAGAAAGCATGCGTTCCGTCCGATGGCGGTCGGCCAGGTGTCCCCACCGGGCAAAAGAAGGAAGATCAGCCCGAATACGACATATGGCACAATGACGAACGTGCCGAGAACGAGAATCGAAACGACGGCCCAGACGCCTTTGAGGACGGCATCCTTTTCCGGAACCTCTTGCCAAAACGACGTGGCTGCGTTCCCCGTTTTGTCTTCGACCGGAGCGAGCCACATGCCCAGCGCGAAAAAGGGCATCGACAGGAAGACGCCGATCAATATCCCGAAGAGCGGACTGAAAGTGAGCGAAAAGACCGGGAGCATCATCGAGCCGCAAAAAATTGCGATCGCGAAATAAATCGCCGCGATCGAAGCGATAGGCGGCCGTGGTTTTCCTTCCGGCATGTCGGGTACTCCCGGGAATGACGCAGGGTACGGATAATGCTGCGTCATCGTAACACGAACGCACCGGTGCGCAATTCGCGGCAAGTCGCTGAGGCCCGATTCATCCTGAATCGGATTCGCCAGTTCTCACGCTTCGAATCTTTCGAGCCGAATTTCAACCGCCCGGTACGCCGAAGCACGCGACTTCCTGGCCATCCAGCCAGGTGGCAACGACTGGCAGGTCCGAATCGAGAATCAACTCGTGCGGAGTGCCCTGATGGTCTTGATCCGGCAGTGCGATCACGCACAGATCGCCCCTTTTGCCGGCTTTCAGACTGCCGCAAAAGTCATCGGCCCGCAGAGCCCAGGCCCCGAAAAGCGTCGCCATGGCCAGAATCACCGACCCGGGCAGGTTCGGATCGACCCTGCGCACGAACCGCATTTCGTCGAGAATCGACAAGGTCGGGCTCGATGCCAGGCTGTCGGTGCCCAGGCAAACGATCGCGCCCCTTTCGAGAAGCTGACGGTAAGGATGCGACCGGTGGCCGAACCGGTAGGCCGTGCGCGGGCACCAGGCCACGGCGATGCGCTGGCCCGGCTTCAGCGAAGCGGGGGCGAGCTTCCAGAGATCGCTCTCTTCGAAGTAATTGCCATGTGCGATCAGCCAGTCCGATTTCCGCAGGTCTTTGTGCCGCACGTAGTCGATCGGATTCGGGCCGATCGGGCGAAATTCGTCGTCCTCAGGCCAAGCGCCGATCTCTTCGAGAAAATCCCGCAGCGGCCCCATGCCGGTTGCCAGAAGTTGAGCCTCTTCCGGCATTTCGGCCAGATGGGTGGTCAGCGGCAGGCCGGAAGTCGCCGCCTGATGATAGATCCAGCCCGCCGTGGAATACGGGGCATGAGGCGAAAGACCGATCCTCTGACGATACGCCTTTTCCGATGCCTCCGCTCGTTTGAGCGCTGGCTCGACGGCATTGATCCAGGCCCAGGCGGCTTCGTTCGTCGCCATGGCCCGCAACCGCTTCAGGCCGATCACTTCGGCGAAGATGACGCTCCGGATCGGCGTTTCGACCAGTGCCGGGCCGCTCGCGCCGGCGGTCGTGATGTCAGCCACAAGCGTCGTGCCGGCGCGGACGAGATCACGCGCGTTCCGGGCGGCGGTGTCGGCATAGCTTTCCGGGTCGGTCAGCCAGCGCTGTTTGACGACCTTGCGCAGCCAGTCGACTTCGAATTCCGGCGGGTCGGCCGGCTGCCAGCGTGGGCGGTCGTCGAGCGGTTCGAGTTCCAGGTGGCAGTGGGCATTCACGAGCCCGGGAAGGATCGCCGCGTTGCCGAAGTCCAGATCGACGGCCCGGTTCGCACGGGGGCCGATGCCCACGATCGTATCGCCGCTCAGGTCGATGCAGCCGTTTTCGATCGGCTCATCTTCGACAGGGAAAATCCAGCGGGCGGCCAGGGTCTTCACAGGGCCAGAGATGCCGCTCATGAATCGATATCCGCGACGGGATCGTCGAAGGCTTCCGCATCGGCCGGCAGCCGGTACAAAAACCGCACCAGGAAGATCGCCGCCGGGATCGCCACAATCACGAAAGGCAGGTGGTAACGCATGCCTTTCGCGTCCGAAAACAGCAGGCCGGCAGCTCCCGGCGCGTTCTTGGCCAGCCAGCCGAACGTCACGGCCATACCGTTATTCACGACGTGCATGATGACGCAAGGCCACAGGCTGCCGCTTCTCAGAGCGAGCAGGCCCAGGACCACGCCGAGCACCGTGGAATGGAAGAACTGCTGATAGGCGCTGAGCATCACGTGCATGACGCCGAAGAGCACGGCCGAGATGAGAATCGTCGGCCAGGGGCGGTTGCCTGTGCGGAGGCTCGTGAAGATCCAGCCGCGGAAGGCGAGTTCCTCACAGATGCCGGGTGCCACCGCCACGGCCAGAAGGCTGAGCCAGAGCGGGTCATCGCTCGTGAGCCCTTCGAAGACCTTTTTCATCGTGTCGGACATCGGGAAGAGGCGGTCGACGACCGCGTAAAGTTCCGAAATCAGTGGATTCATCGCGACCGGCAAAGCCAGCCCGAGCCAGAGAAACCGCCGATCCGTCGGAGCCTTGAGCCGAAGGACCTTGTGCGGACTCCTCGAAAGGAACACCGCCAGCAGCACGGAAGGCGCCGCGATGACGATGATCTGCGTGGCGATCAATGTCCAGCCGTTCAAGTTGCCGCCGGGCGAGATCCGGGCCGCGATCGCAGGCCCGAGCAAAGCGCTCGCAAGGAGCATCGCCACGAAGGCCACGGCGGCCTGGTCGGCGGTCGGCCGGTCGGTCTTGTTGCGGATCTGCCAGAGCAGCCAGCTCTTGATGTCGAACCGTTCGGCTTCACGAAACAGGACCGACTCGCTTTCGAACTGGTTGACGGCCCATCGCAGGGCCATCCACGCGTAGGCGATCGTCGGAATGAGGACCGGCAGAACGAACGGCAGGGCCTGGTCGAACCGCCCGGCGAGCATGGCTTTCAGCAACAGGGCCGTGCCGGTGAGGGGAACCAGCGAGTAGAACGGTGTCAGCTCGACACCCGGGACCAGTGTGGCATACGTCAGCGGGAATGCGGCCATGATCACGGGCGTGAGGTAGTATTGCCCTTCCTTGGTGCTGCGGGCGATCACGGCGAGCGCCAGGCAGACCGCGCTCAGGAAGGCCGCGATCGGAATGAGCACCAGAAACGCAAGGAAGATTGTGCCGGGGGTCGGCAGAGCGAAGCCCTGAAGCGGCGAAGGGGCGCCCGTTTTCGTCGGCTCCGAAATCTGGCCGAGGAACTGACTGCTCGTAATGCCGAGGCTGACGAGATTCATGCCGGCTGTCACCAGGCTGCTGGTGAGGATCGTCAGGAACTTGCCCAGAACGATCTCCGTGCGCCTGGCGGGACTGATCAGGAGCGTCTCCATCGTGCCCCGCTCCTTTTCGCCGGCGCACAGGTCGATCGCCGGATAAAAGGCGCCAGTCAGGCTCATCAGAATCAGCAGAAACGGCAGCATGCGCGACCAGAGCTGCGAGTTCGATTCACGAGCCGTGGCGACGTCGCGCACTTTCTCTTTCACCGGCGTCGCGTAGTCGCTCGGCTTGTCGTCCTTTTTGAGCCGGCCGATCAGGACCTTTTCCCGCCAGCGTGCGACGATGTCGCTCACCCGTCCGTAGGCCAGCTTGCCCCGGTCGTCGGCCGAGTTGTAGACGATTTCCAGATCGGCCGCCTGCCCTTCGGCGATCTTGCCGGCAAGGCCGTCGGGTACGATTACGATCACGTCCGCCAGGCCTTCGCGCATCAGGTCGGCCCGGCGGGCTTCATCGCCCCAGGGCGATTTCGTGTCGGCAGCCAGCACTTCCAGCTTCGAAACGTCGTCCGGCTCGGTGAAGAGTTCCGCGGCGAAGCGTGTCTTGTCGGCGTTCAGCAGCGGCGGCTGTTCGGGTAATGCTCCGGCGTTGACGACCACCACCCGGCGTGCGCTTTCCTGATACGAAATCAGCAGCTGGCTGATGACGACACCGATGAGCGGATAGAGCATCATCGGAAAAATGATCATCATGAAGATCGTGCGCCGGTCGCGCAGGATGTCGAGCATTTCCCGGCGGAAAATGGCGCCGATGACTTTGGGACGGTTCTTGCCGAGCATCAGTCACCGGCCCTTTCGCTCGCTGCGGCCGCGGCCGTTTCGGCACGATCGACCAGGTGGAAGAACAGGTCTTCGAGATCCTTCAGCTCATGTTCCGCGAGCAGGCCTTCGATCGTGCCAAGTGCCTGGAGCTGGCCACGATGGATGATCGCCACTTTCTGGCACAGCCGCGACACTTCATGCATCGAGTGGGTCGACAGGATGATCGTCTTGCCCTGGGATTTCAGCTCGAGAATTTTCTGCAGCAGCACGCGGGCCACCAGCACGTCGAGCCCGCTCGTCGGTTCGTCGAAGATCAGCACCGGCGGGTCATGGACGATCGTCCGCGCGATCGACACCTTCTGCTTCATGCCTGTCGAAAGCTTGCCCCCGAGAATGTCACGGAAGTCGTTCATCTGGAGCCATTCGAAGACGTCTTCCATGCGATTCTTGAGCGTTAACTTGTCTAGTCCGTTCAACTGCCCGAAGAATTCGACCGTCTCCCAGGCCGTCAGCCGGTCATAGATCGCCGTGGCGTTCGACATGAAGCCGATGTTTTCCCGGACTTTCTGCGGGTCGCGCCGGACGTCATGGCCTGCGATCCGGGCCGTCCCGGAGCTGGGGCTCAGAACGGTCGACAAAATCCGCAGAGTCGTCGTCTTGCCGGCGCCGTTGGGGCCGAGAAGTCCGAAAATCTCTCCGGGCCGGCATTCGAACGAAACATCGCGAACCGCATAAACGGGGCCGCGTTTGTAATCTTCGAACACTTTGCTCAAGCCGATGACTTCGATCATTCGCTCACCGGTTCGGAATGAACGGAAAAGCTGTCTGCACATGTCGCGCAGATCATGAAGGCTTGGAATGTAACAATTTCGATACGATCAGGAAAAGTACGCGATGTCTCAATCCGTGCCGGTCGGGCTCAGCATGCGTGCATTCGCCCGAAATCCGAAACGAAAAAAGACCGGAACATCGTTCCGGTCTTTTCGTTCGATTGGCCAGGTCGCAATAAGGCTTCAATTCGCCCGGAGGGTCGCCGGGCGGTCGTCGCCTGCCCTGCCCTTGTCGAAGGCCGGCGGCAGAGGCGGCAGGTTGCTGCTGACGGAAGCCGTGGTCTGCGAACGAAGCACTTTTTCAGCCGATTTACGTACTGCGTCCGAAGCGTCCTTTTCGGAAATCACCTGAATGCGGCGAATCAGCTCGCGGCTGACCTTCCGGTTCGCGATCGCTTCGAGCGCCTTCAGGCGAACCGAAGCGTCAGGATCTTCGACCAGCCGTGCCAGCCAGATACCCGGATCGATGTCCATCGACTCGTCCAGCCTGGCGATGACCGAAATCCGTTCCTGAGGATTCTTGCTGAGGATCGAACGCCCCAGGGCGATCTGGTCTTCGCTGATGCCACGCGAGCTGAGTGCCATCACCGCCGCCTGGGCGACCAGCGAGTCTTCGTCGGTCGTCATGGAAAGCAGCTGCTCCTCACTGATCAGCCCGTTTCTGCCGGCGAAGTGGCGGATCGTCTCCACGCGGACGAACGATTCCTTGTCCTTCAGCAGCTCAAGCGCAGGGGCCGCGGCCGTATCGATCGGCAACGACGCCAGGCAACGCATGGCCGCAAGCCGCGACGGGATCTCGGCGTCTTTCAGGTGGGGCTGGACCAGCTGAAGCATGCCGCCCTTCCAGGCGGCGAGAGTGTTGCGCTCGACCGTGAAAATGTCGCGCCCGGGCACCCAGTCCCAGACGATCGAGACCTGATCGATCGCGGCTGCCCGAACTTCGCAATCGGCATCGGCAGAGCCTTTGGCCAGAACGGCACGAACCGGGTCGAGCAGGTCGGACCAGTTCACGGGAACTCCGTCCCGGGCCACCATCACAAGCATCTGCCCGGCCATGCGCATCATCACCTTGCGGGCATCGGGCTCGAATTTGTCCATGTGCTCGCCACAGGCAGTGATCACCCGCTTCCACGAACCGATTTCGGAGGTCGTCGGAGCCGGCGGATTCACTTCCGGCAAGTTCGGCATGGCCATGCTGCGCTTGAATGCCGCCGCCAAGGCCTGGGCGTCACCCGCCTGAATCGATGCGGCAAGGCCGTCCAGCGATGCCGAATCGGTCGCCTGGCCCGGTTTCGGTGCCGGTTGGGCCACAGGCCGAGGGGTCGCCGCTGTCTTCACGGGGGCGGAATCATCCCCCGAACCGCCGCAGCCGGAGATCAGAAGAGTCAGTCCGAATGTGCCGCCGACGAGTTTCCTCAGGGAAGATTCGCCCAACGGTTGCCATTGCCTGCGAACGATTTCGGAAAGACTCATGGAAGCCTCCTTGCCACCGATTCGAACGAAACGCCTGCCCGCATCCTGCACGGGTCGTATGGCCGGTCAAATTATCAGAATGTCCGAATCCCGCAAGGCAACTTTTTATGATCGGATCCTGACACTCCGGAACTTGAGCGGAATTCGCGAAATATCCGGATCAGCCCCCGGGGCCACCGAACTCCCGTTCGGTGAAACCGCGATACCTGTGAGAACGGCAAATTCAGGGCCCACCGATTTCCGGCGCGATGGGCAAGCGATACTTGCAAGAATCGTCGATTGCGCATCCGAAGCGAGCGACGGGGCTCACCCGCCCCTCACGACCATCGCGGCTTCGCGCACCTTCCGCAGCGCCCCAATCGCGGCTCGTAAGCGCTCGACCAGAATCGCAGTCTGCTCCTTCGCCATCGACTTGTCCGAACCGATCACGGCCTGTCGCAGCCCCGGCAGCGGCCAGGCGGCATAGCCGGTCGTCAGTCCGGGAGCATAAATCACGTGCTTGTACCACGGCCGGCCCGGAAGTCCGCCGGGATGAAGAAAAGCCCGTTCGACCTGCGCGAGGGCGTCGTTGACGGCCTTAAGCTTTTCGTCCGGTGCTTGCTCCAGTGATGCGATCGCGTCAATGGCTTTGTCGGTCTCCGTCGCTTCCGTCCGGAAATCCTTCACCGCATCAGCCAGCAGTTCGATACCCTCGATTGCGAAACGGTCCTTGCCACTGGCCACCGCACGGTTCTTGAGAATCGACATCGTCCGAATCTCGTCGACATAACCTTCGATCGCCTCGGCATAGGGCACGAACCGCAGAGGCAGCACAGGCCGCGAGGCGGCTTCGTGAACGATCGCCGTATAGAGTTTCGCGGCCGTGGCATGCTGGATGAATTCAGGGTCGCCGAACTTCTCCATCCAGAAGAAATTGTCGTAAGTCGAGTGATAGACACCATATCGACCGCCGAAGTTGATGTCCATCGCAGGGATGCCGAGATGGTCGACGAACGCCGTGTAATCCGAACCTGAGCCCAGATCCCCCAGCTTCGGCGCGAACGGCTTTTCGCCTCCGGCTTCGTTCAGTGCATTTTTCGCGGCATCGGGGCCCTTGTCTTTCCAGAAATCGGGATCCGGAAAAACAGGTCGGCTGTTCCAGGCCGCACGTTCGCCGTTGAGCCAGGTCTCTTTCAGCGAAACGCTCGTACGGGGATCGGTCACGGTGGCGGCTGCGTCGAGGATCAGAGTGCGCAGGCTGGGGATCCCTTCCAGGTCGAGCGAGGTGCCGCTCACGGCCGAATCCACGTTAAGCATGAGTGCCGCACTCTTGCCGAGCTTCGCGGCATGAGCCTCGGCGTGTTCGGTCGAACCGACCAGGCCGTATTCCTCGCCGTCCCAGCTGGAGTAGACGAGCGTTCTGCGGGGCCGCCAGCCTTCGGCATAGGCCGCGCCCAGTACCCGGCACATCTCCATGGTCGCGGCCGTGCCGCTGGATGGGTCGACGGCACCGTATGTCCAGGCATCGCGGTGGTTGCCGATCATGATCTCCTGGTTCGGCTCCTCGCGGCCTTCCAGCCGAGCGACGACATTCCAGATCTTGCGAATCCGGTATTCCTGCTCGGTCGAAAACCGTACTTCAACAGGCCCGGGGCCAGCGTGATACGCCAGTGGCAGCCCCCCCTGCCAGTCCGCGGGCACGTTCGGGCCAGCCAGCCGATCGAGAATCTGTCGCGCGGCGTCGTAGCTGATCGGCAAAGCCGGAATTGCGGCGAAGGCATCGATCCGCTTCAGGCCCGTCCTGGCTTCCCAATCGGCCACTTCGGCAGGGTCGAGCGGGAAACCGAACCGGGCGTGGAAAGGCAGCCTCTGGGTACCCGGCAGGCTCGGCACACCGGGCGTGGAAGGGTCGCCCGGGCCGAAACTGAGGAACTGCACGCTGCCGCGCTGGATGGCCGAGCCTGGCCGGTAAGGCCCATTCGGATAGACATCGCCCCGGGCGTATCCGTCGTCCGCGGGGTCGCTGAAGATCAGAATGCCGAGGGCCCCGCGTTTCTGGGCTTCACGCACTTTCAGGCCTCGGAAGAGCTTTCCGTAACGGGCGAGCACGATCCGGCCCCGCACTTCGACACCGAGCCGTCCCAGCGTTTCGAAGTCCTCAGGCCGGCCATAATTGGCGTAAACGATTTGCCCTGATGCCGTGCCCGACACGCCGTAACCATGAAATGCGGGCCAGGAGTCAGGCGAGGCGGAGTCCTTGTCGGCGGCGTTCGTCTTCTCGTCGACGGCGAGTTCGAGCGGCTCCGGGCGGAGGATTTCCAGGCTCGGCGTCGGTGGCTCAGCGTCCCCTTTCCGCCGCACGACCGGGTAATTCAGAAGCACTTCGAATTCTTCGAGTTCCGCCTTCCAGCCCCATGAATTCAGCTTGTCGCGGACGAACGTCGCCGTCCGATAATCGGCCGGAGTGCCCGCCACGTGGGGTTCTTCGGTGAGTGTCCGCAGGAGTGCTTTCAGCGAATTCGGCGATACTGCGTTCTGAGCTTGCGAAAGCACCTGTGCCGCGTTCGGCATCTTCTGTGCAGGCTTGTCCTGCGACTCGGCGAATCCGGATGCGAACCATGCGAGTGTCGCGGCGCAGAGCGCCGCGCCGGTGATCTTCTTCATGACGGAGTCTCGAACACGTGGATATCGGAATCCAGGGGAGAAGTCGCCGGTCGCAGATTCGGCCCTGTTGCCCCGGAAGGCTGGAGCATAGCCGAAGATCGAGGCCCGGAAAAGCGGTCGGAAACGAATTCGCCTCGAAATTCGACATTCACTTTTGTCTCTGAAGCTTGACGACCTGAAATCCCGTCAATTAGAATGCATGCATGCAATCACTGCTCCTCGAATATGCTGGCTGATTTTGACAAGATGCATCGATGGGGTAAGTTGGAGATGATTTCGTGCAGGGACTGTGCGCCGCAGATTCGGGGTGAGCAGGGAGGAGCGTGACGGGTGACCCCTCCGGACAGAGATCCGATCACATTGACGCCGCCTGCTGTTGCGGCGATAGCCGGGAGTGACGATTCCGATGCGTTACCGAGCCTTGCCGAAGTCTGACCGCCTTCCCTTCGAAGCCCGTCGTAAAATGCGCCGCTGGCGGGGCGATCTGGAAATTCTTGACGAACGGAAACTTCTGGCGACCTTCATCGTCAGCGATTACGGCAGCGACCCGCTCGTTCCCAACACCCTGGCCTGGGCCATCACTCAGTCGAATTCCACGATCGGCGTCAAGGACACCATCGAATTCGACCTCCCCGGCTTCGCCCCTTATCGAATCGCTCTTTCTCAAGCCCTTCCGGCCGTCACGGACGCCGTTGTCATCGACGGTACAACCCAGCCGGGCTTCAACCCGCTCGATCCGCTACCCGTCGTCGAAATTTTCGGCGGCTTCATCCCCATCCCGCCCAACTTCACTCCTGGCTCCGAAGTGGATGGCATCACCATCTCGACCGGCCTCGGCCTGGGCGCTTCGGAAGGCACCGTCATCCGCGGCCTGGCGATCGGCGGCTTCAATGGGTCGGGCATCTCGATCGTCGGTTCCCGCGATGTCGCGATACAGGGCTCGCACATCGGTGTCGGTGCCGATGGCGCCGCTCCACTCTCCGGCATGGGCGAGATGAAGAACTGCTCGGCCGGCATTGTCGCCCGTGATTCCGAAAATGTCCGGATCGGCGGGCTGACGGAAGAGTCGAAAAACGTCATCTCGGGCAACGAGTCCAGCGGCGTGGTGTTCGTCAACGTTAACGGCGGTACGATCCAGGGCAATCTGATCGGAGTCGACCGCCCCAATCTCGCCCCCCTGCCGAACGGTGTGGATGGCGTCAACCTGACCAATTCCAGCGGAATTCTGGTCGGTGTCGCTACGCCCACCAGCCCGAATCCGACCCCGCTGCCCCCGGCTGGCAGCGGATCGTCCGGCGAATTCCTGACCTTCCCGGCCGGTGAGAACGTCATCGCGGCCAACGGTCGCGACGGCGTCGTCATCTGGGGCCCGGCCGCGGCCGGTCTCGTTCCGCCCGCCGAGCACACCAACCGCGTTCTCAACAACCGGATCGGCCTGGACGACTACTCGCAGATCGACATCAACGGCAACATCACGGGCATCCTGCCCCGCGGCAACGGAGCCAACGGTGTGCTGATCGGCAACGATGCCGACGGTAACCTGGTGCAGCAGAACCTGATCCGCTACAGCGGGGAAAACGGGATCACGGTCGTCTCCGGCAACTTCAATGCCCTGTTCGCGAACGAGTATTACCTGAACCAGGGGCTCGGCATCGACCTGAATTACGATGGCCGAACCGCCAACGATCCTCTGGACGACGACCTGGGCGCGAACCAGAACATCAACTTCCCGACGCTTCTGACGGCTCAGTCCGATGCCATCTCGACGACGATCACCGGTCAGTACGAATCGGCCCCGAATACGAACTTCACCATTCAGGTCTACACCAATCCGGCCGGATTCTCGCCGACCTCCGTTCAGGGCCGCAGCTATCTCGGGTATATCTCGGTGACCACGGATGCCGACGGCGTGGCGAACTTCTCGTTCGTCACGACTTATCCACTGGGCATCGGCGAAAAAGTGACGGCCATCGCGGCTGACACGAACGGCAACACCTCCGAAATCAGCGATTTCATCCCGGTCGTTTCCGCACCGGCGGATATCGCGGTGGCGATTGCCGCGAATCCCGCGACGGTCGCCATCAACACAGCCACGATCCTGACGACGACCGTCACCAACGGCTCCACGGCCGTCAGTGGCGTTGTGGCTCAGGTCACCTTGCCGAACGGTTTCGTGATTCCCCCGGGCGGCATTCAGGTCTCGGCTGGTACGGTGAGCGTCTCAGGCAACGTCGTGACGGTCGTTTACCCCGGTGTCTTCCAGGCCAACGCGACCCAGACGATCGCGATCACTCTTGAGGCGACTTCTCTGGGTACGTTCTCGGTCACGTCCAAGGTGAACCTCGATCAGGACGACACCCAGCCTCTCAATAACGAAGCGACGACGAACATCGTCGTCGTGGCTTCGACCGGCACAGGCAGTGGTGGCGGTGGCGGCACGGGCGGCGGTACTGGTGGTGGTACGGGCGGCGGCACCGGTGGCGGCACTGGCGGCGGCACGGGTACCACGCAGACCCTGCCCAGAGTCGCGACCGTGCGGCGGATTCGCCAGAACGGCCGTCTTCGCGTCGCAGTGACTTACGATATGGCGATGGACGTCGCTTCTGTCCAGAACGCTTCGAACTACTACTTCGTTGTCCCGGGCCGGGACAACAAGTTCGGCACGGCCGACGACCGCGTGGTCGGCGCGACCTCGGCCGTTTACGATGCCGCGACCATGACGGTTTATGTGACGCCCTACCAGCCTCACACGATCGCCACACGGCCGATGCGGATTTCGATCCTCGCCACCACGACGACCGGTGTCCGCAGCGAAAGCGGCAACCCGCTCGACGGCACGAACACCGGAGCCGCTTCGAACTATCAGGGGGCTGTGCCGCTGCTGAGCGCGACGGTCCGCAAAACGAGCCTGCCCAGAGGCTTTCGCGGATTCTGATTGACTCTTCCCGGCAAAACCTGAACGACCTGCGCCCGGCAAGGCTTCGCGCTTTGCCGGGCGTCTTTTCGCATTGGGCCGATCGATCTCCTGCCGGTCCCGGCGTATCGAAACGTGTGCGAATGTGTGCGAACCGATTGAGTGTACCGGACGGTTCGGTTATTTTGGTTGCGGCGTACGTAAACGCTGATGCGAAGGATTGCCATCGAATGAATCAGGCGTCGGGAGTCCGCCGTGCCGGGCATCGCATTCCCTGAATGCGGTACCGGTCCAAGCCTTGTCCGTGGCAACCGGAGAATCGCACCGTGAGTTCGCCCCTGGAAATCGGCAAAATGGACAGTTCCGACGGTCTGTCTTGCCTGGTCCGGAAAGTTCTTCCGTACAAGCTGGCGTTTCTCTGCAGCCTGAGCATCATGATCCTCGAACTGGTGGCCAGCCGGCTGGTGGCACGCCACGTCGGTTCGAGCCTCGCGGTCTGGACGAGCGTGATCGGCATCATGCTCGCTGGCATCTGCGTGGGCAACGCCCTGGGCGGCCGCCTGGCCGACAAGGCTCCGCCGCGCCGGCTCGTCGGGCCGCTTCTGGCGATCGCCTCCGCCCATTCGCTCCTTTCTCTGATCATCAACGACCTCGCCGGCCCGCCGGTCGCGGCGATCGAAGCCCTGCCGTTCAACGTCCGAGCCGTCATCCTGATCTCGCTCGACTTTCTGATCCCCACGACGATCCTCGGCATGCTCAGCCCCATCTTCGCCAAGATGGCCGTCGAAAATACGACGAAAACCGGCTCGGCGATCGGCCTGATCTACTTCCTCGGTGCCGTCGGTTCGATCATCGGCACGTTCATCGCCGGCTACTACCTGATCTTCGTCGCCCAGACATCCACGATCGTCGCCCTCGTCGCCGGCCTGCTCGCAGGGCTTTCGCTCATCGTGCCCGGCGGTTTCGCCAGTATCCGCCTGCTGGCCCTGGCCACGGTCGGCCTGCTGGGCCTGGGTTCGGCGGCCGCGATCGTCCGCCTGCTCGGCGAAGCCCGCGCTGTGTCGACTCTGCTGACCGTCCTTGGGCCGATCGGGGCCGAAGTCCTGAGCATCGGCGGTGTCGGTGTCTCCATACCCATGCTTGCTGGTTACCTTGCATGTATCGCGCTGGGGGTCACAGGCGTGATCGCTTTGCGTGAAGTGCTCGCCGCGGGCGACGAAGAAAAGGCGTTGCCCATTTCGATGAACTTACAGGACAGCGAAACGGCCTCGTCTTCGAACGTCGAAAAGCCCGTTCTGTGGGATCTCGCCCTGCTGAGCTTCGTCGCCAGCCTGGTCTTCATGGCCTACGAGATGGTCGCCGGCCGACTGGTCACGCGACACCTCGGTTCGAGCATCTACGGCTGGACGACCGTCATCGGCGTTCTGCTGGGTGGCCTGAGCATCGGCAACTTCATCGGCGGCTGGCTTTCGAACTTCACGACCCGCAAAGGCCTGGCCGCGTTTTTCTTCATGCTCGGCTCGATCACAATCCTGATCAGCCTGGTTCTGGAAAGCCCGGCGAACGTGCTTTCCGATAATGTGAACTGGTTCGCTGAGCACACGCCGTATCTGTCCGAAGCGGTCATGATGTCCGGCATGCCCTGGTGGGAGCGGGTTCTCCGCGTCGTCTTCACGAGCTTCTTCCCGGGGGCCCTCGCCCTGGGGACGATCAGCCCCCTGTTGGCGAAGATCGCCGTGGACCGGTCCGTCGCCTCGGGCCGGGTCGGCCAGTCGATCGGCTCGGTTTATGCCTGGGGCATGGTCGGCTCGATCCTCGGCACCTTCCTCACCGGCTTTTACCTGATCGACATCTTCGGCACGAAGCTCATGCTTCTGCTGCTTTCGGCTGTGATGGCCTCCTGCGGGGCGATTCTCGGCGGGGTGTTACAGTCGGCCTGGGCCGGTCTGCCGCTCGGTTTGTGCGTGATCGCCCTGATGCCGGGCGACTGGTTCCGCCTGCAATCGCTGCGTCTCGGCCTCAGCGAGCCTGTCGGCGACCCCACGACCGAAGACGGCGCCCTGGCCTGGATCGACGAAAGCCAGTACTACTACATCAAGGTGAACAACGAGCCGGTCGAGGACACCGTCAAGCGGACGATCGTTCTGGACAATCTGATCCACGGCTATTTCATCCTCGGCCGCCCGGAACGGCTGGATTATGACTACGAACATATCTACGCACTCGTGTCGCGACGTGTCGCGGAGGCGAAGTCCAAGGCCCAGGGGCTCGACAAAACCGAGAACGTCCCGCTTCGGACACTCTTCCTTGGCGGCGGTGCGTACACCTTCCCCCGGTACATGCAGAATCTCTATCCGAAGACCGAGTGCGACGTCGCCGAAATCGATCCGGCTGTGCTGCGGGCCAATCAGGTCGCGCTGGGGCTGCCCGAGAATTCGACGATTCGTACGACGATCGGCGATGCCCGCCAGTTCGTCCTCAAAAATCAGGGCAAGGTCAAGTATGACCTGATTTATGGCGACGCATTCAACGATTTCTCCGTGCCCTGGCACCTCACCACGCGGGAATTCAACGCACGCATCGCCGACCTGCTGACGGACGACGGCGTCTACATGATCAACATCATCGACGTTTACGAGTCGGACAAGGTCGCCGCGGAATCCGCCCGCAGGAAGAACTCCGACGAAGGCGCGGCTCTGGCCCGGGCCCGGAACCGGGGCGGATTCCTCTCGTCGTGGGTGAAGACCGCGCGGGAGACTTTCCCGCACGTGCAGGTTTACGGCACGGAAGCGGAGGCCGGCGGCGGCGAACGAGAGACTTTCGTGGTCGTGGTTTCGAAGAAGCCGGTTGACCTGACCGAACTCGGCAAGCGCATGGGCGACCCGGTCTTCGAAACCGACGATGGCGAAACGTTCAGCCCGGATCCGTTCACCGAAGAGAACATGAAAGAACTGGAAGTGCGGTCGCGCGGAATCGTTCTCACGGACGACTTCGCACCGGTCGAAAACCTGCTCGCGCCGGTCGCGGCGACCCGCGGCGACGACTGACCCGCCGATCCCCCGGCACTGCCCGGGAATCGTTCGAACCTTGCCTGGAGGCTGCCCCGGATGAACAGAAGACAATGGCTGATGGTGATCGTCCTGCTGGCCACGTGGATGGGCGTTCTGAGATACAACAGATCAGTCATGATGTCCGGGGCGAATTTACCGGCACCGATCATGGACATTTCGGCTTCGCCGTCGAAAGTGTCCACGGGCTGGACGATTCTTGATTCCTCCGGCAAGCCGTTCGATTGGTCGAAGGCGAAGGACAAGCTCGTCCTCGTGAATGTCTGGGCCACCTGGTGTGGACCATGCCGGGCAGAGCTTCCTTCGCTGGAGTCGCTTTCGAAAAACGAGAAACTCAAGGACAAGCTGGTCGTCCTCTGCGTCTCGGGCGATGATCGTCCGGAGCAATTGCGGGAGTTTCTCAAACGCAACACGCTTGATTTTCCGGCCTACTTCGTGCCTGAATTGCCATCTGAATTCGTGACCGAAGGGATTCCCGCGACGTTCCTGATTTCGAGCGAGGGGAAACTGCTCGCATCCGACGTCGGTTCGGCCCGCTGGGATGCGCCTGAGTTCGTCGAAAAGCTGGAAAAGCTTGCCGAAAAGACCGGATCCTGAGGGGTTACGCAACGGTTCCGGCGACTTTTCGAGGTCCGGATTTTCGCTGGCCAAAATCGTCGATCTGTCTGGCAGAATCGTCAATTCCGATACCGTTCCGGAAATAATTCGATGCCCGCTCTTGAAGCCGGGAGGCTTTTGCCGAATCGATTAATCTTTACGATCGATGAATCTGGAGCTATGATTCCTTTTGGAACCAGTCTAGTTCAATCGATGGCCGCCAACGAAAAATGATGGCCTGCTGCGTCTTTCTTCTGGCGTTCATCCCTTCCCGTGCTCTTCTTGTCCCGTATCTCGTGTCATATCGGTTGATTCCATGATTTTGGACGTGATTATCGTTCCCGGGGTCGATCCTCCTGAAATTCTCAGGAAGACGATGAATCATTGCCTTATGGTCGTCTCGATTCCGGCCGTGGTCTTTCTCTCATCGGAGGCATTGTCGGGAAATTTTTCCGGCTTTCGATCGAGTGCCTTCAACTTCAAGGAAGCTCTGGTATCGATTGTCGCGATGCTCAGCTTCATCGGTCAAATTCCGCTGGCATTCTGGATCGATTATGTCGGTACGCAGAAGATACGAGACTACATCAACCGGAACAGCCAAATCCTCGAACGACAGTTGATGGGTGCCATGGCCCGCCTTTTCCGGCAATCGCAACTGGCCAGGGTCTATCTCGTTTCGATCGGGACCGTCGTGGGTTTGTTCGATGCGATGATCACTCGTTCGCAGTTCGGTCTGATCATCTATCTCATCGGACAGGCATTGCTCTTTTACCTGCTGCCCTGGCCATACCGCTGGGACTTCTGGCAAGCGATCAGGCGCAAGCTTGTCCTTGAGTGACACTTCGGAAGATCGGCGTCGTTCGGCTCCAGGGCTCGTCGACGGCGATGGATTTTCTGTTCCGAGCGTGGAAACGACGGTCGCCGATCTTGCGTCGTCGTTGACGAATGCGGCGGTGTTCGTATCCGGAAATCGGGAATGTCGAACGGGTGTCATCGATGACCTGCCCGGAGTCGTCGGCGAACTGGCATAGGCACCGGAATCGTGATCGGGTATTCTCCAGAGTATTCGTACGGAAACTCAAGGGACGCTTGATCCATCGCTACTGCCGGCTCAGGAAGGCCCGCACCGTCACAAGGATCGATATGAATCGGATTCCTCGCCGCCACATTCTGATTTTTCTCTTCCTGGCCCTGGGCGGAGCCGCGTTCGATCTCTGGACCAAAGCCGCGATCTTCCGCCACGTCGGCCCACCCGGTTCCGAGTCGGTTTCCGTCATCCCGAATGTCATCGAACTGCGGACGGCGCACAATACAGGGGCTTTGTGGGGCATGGGCAAGAATATGCCCCATTCGAGCCTGATCTTCGCCACGCTCAGCATTTTCGCCGTGATTCTCATCGTCTGGTGGCTGTTCTGGCAGGGGGCCGCTAAAGACTTCTGGCTGACCGTGGCTCTGGGACTGATCATGGCCGGCGCGACAGGCAACTGCTATGACCGTCTCGTGTACGGTCATGTCCGTGATTTCGTCTATTTCCACATCGATCCGATCGGCTTCGAATGCGCGATCTTCAACTTCGCCGACAATATGCTCGTCGCCGGGGCGGTAATTCTGTCGCTCCTGGCCCTGAAGCCCTTGCCGGAAGCTGCTGAACGTGAAGAACGGCTCACTCCGCACCCAACCGATTGACCGAACGGATGGCGTCAATTCGGCCGATCTTCGTGCACATGACAACGGAAGTAAGGATGCTTCGGATATGTCGCCACAGAATTCGCGTTCGAACCCGGTTCGGATTTTCGCAGGCGACCTCTCGGACCGGCTTGTCGCCAATCTCCTCGGCGCGATCGACCCCGAATCCTTCTCTACGTTCGTTATCGACTGGCCCGAAGGCGAGCGAGTGCCGGATGCTCTGCTGACCATTCCGGGTTCGAGCGATACGCTGAGTCATGTCGTCATCCACAGGCGAAGTCTCAGCGTGGCCGAGCTTTCCGTCCTGGGACAGATTCGCAAGGCCATCGAAGCCTGCGACCCGAAGCCCCGCTTCGAACTGATCGCCGGAGACCTGGTGCGATACGCCGATCTGCAGATCGCCAGCCCGCTCGTCGATCGTATCGTTCCCGAGGCGGTCTCGGCCGAGGTCTACGGTGCCAGAGAGCATCGCGTGGCACCCGAAGTCACGGCTGGTGCTCCGGTAGGGATCCTCACCACGAACCGTCCGCTCGGCGAAACCCTGCTCGAAACGTGCGACGCCTTCGGCTACCGTCCGGCGATCCTGAGCGGCTGGTCTGACCCGGCCGTGCCGCGTGAGGCCCTGCTCATCTGGGACGTTCCGCTACTCTCCGACCGCTGGGAAGTACGACTGCGTGACCAGTCCAGGTTGCGGCCGATCCTGACACTGCTCGGGCTTGCGGATCGCACGATCGTCGAACGTGCCCGTAGCGCCGGTGCCGTCGCATGCCTGGACTTGCCCTTCGAGTTCGAAGACCTTCGCAATTCGCTGTCACGCCATGCCGTAATGACATCACGGCCAGCCACAACGCACGGTTCCGAGTCACAGATTCGACCAGCCGCCCATGAGCGGCGGCTACGTGACTTCGCCCGCAACCTGCGAACGGATGAGGCCCACCGCATCCGCCACGACGCCGGATCGCACCTGGCCAGGTACGACTCCATCGGCGCGGGCGAGAGTACCGAACGGCAAGTCCGGAAGATCGACCGGTAAGTGACCACGAATCGGGCGTTTGCATCAAGGCGTCGGAGAGCGATCGCCAGTGGCTAGAATCAAGGCCCCTTCCCCTGTCAGGAAGGCGAACGATCAGCCGATCGAAGGCTTGAAAGACCTGGTTTCGATGCTGGATCAGGCATCGGGCTGGGCCGAAGTCGTACGCGCCCTGCGCGAGCGGCGCAGCGTCACCATTGACGGAGCCTGGGGCTCGTCGATGGCCATGATCGTGGAAGGGCTGGCCGCCGCCGCTCCCGGCCGTCTCTTCGTGGTGCTGCCCCACGAAGGCGATGTCGACGACTTCGCCGAAGACTGGTCCGGCTTCTCGGGCAATGCCGGGATCGCCAGAGTCAATGCCTGGACAAAGCCGCCCCGGGCCGCCGAAACGCCCGACGAATCCGCCGTCCGCCGCCTGGCCCAGTGCCGTTATGTCTTCCGCAAGTCGGGCCCCACTCGTTGCGTCACTTCGATCCAGTCACTGCTTCAGCCCGTCGTTTCCGCCACGTGGGACAAAGACTCCACCCGCACCATCCTGCCCCGAACGGTCGAACCGCCCGATCAGCTGTCCAGTTGGCTGGTGGATCAGGGCTTCCATCGCGTGGACGTCGTCGAAGTGCCCGGCGAATTCGCCCTCCGCGGCGGTATCCTCGACGTCTTCCCGTTCGAATCGCCCGACCCGGTGCGCCTCGAGTTCTTCGGCGACGAACTCGAAAGTGTCCGCACCTTCGATGTCGCCACGCAGCGCACTTCCGGAACGCTCGAATCGCTCAAACTTGGCTCCCTTGCCGATCTCGGAGTCGACGACCACCCCGCCCGCGCTCACTTCGTCGACCGGTCCGACCCACAGGACTGGTTCGTCCTCGTCGACCCGCCCGATATCCGCCAGCAGGCCGAAATCTATCTCACCCGCGAACGCGAAACCCGGGGGCTCTATTCGCTCGACGAAACCTGGGCCCGCACGATCGACCACCCGACGGCCGCCGTCTCATGCCTCGCCGCCGACGGCTTCGAACTGGCGTGCCACCTGCGGATCGAGTCGCTCGAACGTTTTGCCGGCGATCTCGTTCGCGTCAAGGCCGAGCTGGAAAGCGTGGCCGAGGGCGACCGTGTCCTGATCGCCTGCCATAACGAAGGCGAACGCCAGCGGCTGGGCGAACTGTTCGCCGATACCGGCCTGGCGAAAGAAAACCGGCTTTTTCTCACCGTCGGCCAGCTCAAAAGTGGCTTCCGGCTGATCGATCAGGGCTGGATCGTCCTGGGCGATCACGAGCTTTTCCACCGCCCCGACACGCGCCGAACGGCCGTGCGCCGCAAGTACGAATCGCGGGCGATCGACAGCTTCCTCGACCTCAATCCCGGCGACCTCGTCGTCCATGTCAATCACGGTATCGCCCGCTACCTCGGCCTCCAGACGATCGACCGCACCGGCGACCATGCCGAAGAGACGCTCGTCCTGGAATTCGCCTCCGAAACCCGCCTGTTCGTGCCCGTTTCGCAGATCGAGCTTGTCCAGAAGTACGTCGGCGGCGGCAAGTCGGACCCGCCCCTTTCGAAGCTCGGCGGCACCACCTGGGAAAAACGCAAAAGCCGCGTCGCCGATGCTCTGATCGACCTGGCCGGCGAACTGCTCGAAATCCAGGCCGCACGGGCATCCGTCCCCGGCTTCGCCTTCCCGGGCGAAGATTCCGCATGGTATCGCCAGTTCGAAGCCGCCTTCCCTTACGACGAAACGCCCGACCAACTCTCGGCCATCGATTCGATCCGCGACGACATGGCCAACACCCGCCCGATGGACAGGCTCGTCTGCGGCGACGTCGGCTACGGTAAGACCGAACTCGCCATTCGCGCAGCCTTTCGGGCGGCCGAAGCCGGCAAGCAGGTGGCCGTGCTCGTACCGACGACCGTTCTGGCCGAGCAGCACTTCCGCAGCTTCTCGGCCCGCATGGCCGAATATCCGTTCAATGTCGAAGTGATCAACCGCTTTCGACCGAAGTCGGAAATGAAGGAAGTCATCGCCCGCGCGGCCCACGGCGGCGTGGACATCCTCATCGGCACGCACCGGATTCTGCAGAAGGATGTAGTCTTCCGCGACCTCGGCCTGGTCATCATCGACGAAGAACAGCGCTTCGGTGTCGAAGACAAAGAATGGCTCAAATCGCTAAAGACGACCGTCGACGTGCTGACGCTTTCGGCCACTCCCATCCCGCGCACCCTGCACATGAGCCTGCTGGGCATTCGCGACATTTCGAACCTGGAAACGCCCCCCGCGGGCCGAAAGGCGATCGAAACCCGCATCAGCCGGTTCGATGCCGACCTGGTGCGCCGGGCGATTCACCGCGAACTCAATCGCGACGGCCAGATTTACTTCGTCCATAACCGCGTGCACGACATTCACGTGATCGCCGACCGCATCAAGGGCATCGTGCCCGAGGCCCGGATCATCGTGGCCCACGGGCAGATGCCGGGCGAACAACTCGAAAAGGCGATGCTGAAATTCGTGCGGCACGAGGCTGATATCCTCCTGGCGACGACGATCATCGAAAGCGGCCTGGACATCCCCAACGCCAACACGATCTTCATCAACGAAGCCGACAAATACGGCCTGGCCGACCTGCACCAGCTTCGGGGCCGCGTGGGCCGCTTCAAGCACCGGGCTTATGCCTATCTGATGCTCGAAAACGAAAAGCCGGTGACGCCCAACGCCGTGAAGCGGCTGAAGGCCATCGAGGAATTCACCGACCTGGGCGCGGGGTTCAAAATCGCCCTTCGCGACCTGGAAATCCGCGGCGCGGGCAACATCCTCGGCTCCGAACAATCGGGCCATATCGAGGCCGTCGGCTACGAACTCTTCTGCACCCTGCTCGAAAAAGCCGTCCGCAAAAAGACGGGCAAAAAGGAGCCGCCGCCGGTCGAGTGCCTCGTCGAACTGCCCTGGAAGGCCTGGCTGCCGAAGGACTACGTGGACGGCCACAAGGTCAAGATCGAACTCTACCGCCGCCTGGGCCGCATCCGCACGCTTGACCGCCTGAAAGATTTTGCACAGGAGCTGGAGGACCGCTTCGGTGCCCTGCCGCAGCAGGCGAAAAACCTGATCCGCGAAAACGAGCTGCGAATTCTGGCCGCACGCTGGGGCGTGGAACGCATCCACATCGACGACGCCTACGCCGTCCTCAAAGGCCGCTCCCCCACGAAACTCGCCCGTTTGGCATCACTTCGCAAAGGTGAAGTACGGATCATCGACGACGCAACAGCCTACATTCCCCTGGAACAGCGCAAACCCCCGGCCGAACTTGTGGCGAACAAGGTCGAAGATATCTTGCGGACCGTTTCGGGGTGAGCAAAGCCAAAAAGGGGACGCAAAAAGGAGACGGGGGTCATTTATTGGTTCGATCCCAATACTGCGATACGACAATATGCCGATCCGTTGCGGGCAGGCCTGGAAAGTCGCACGAAAACACTTCAGTGAGATTCGGGAAGAATTAAAATATGAAATGGCAAGCATTGAATTACAATTACATGATGGCCACGGTCGAGTCTGGTGAGTCGATCGAGCCGGCAATGGCTGAATTCTGCCAGCAAATCAAAGACTACGTCATTCCCAGGAACGACGGAATCGCCTGGGACTACTTACGTGTCGAGTTCTGGCCGGATTCAGGCCGAATGATCGCCTTTCCGTCGTCGAACTCGATCTCAGGCCGAATCGAGCAAGCCGGATGCCTCGTCGTTTTCGCTCGTCTGCGTCTCCAGTACGAGCGGCTCGCGGATTCAGAGCTGGAAGACCAGGAATTCGTAGCCGCTCTACATGAAGCCGAACGAGACTGGATAACAACTTTTCTTGACGCCGCCCGTCAGGTTAGCCTCACCGGATACCGCTTTCAGTTCTGGGACGGTGATGGAGAATCTCCCATATGGAATGGGTGTTTGTGAGCTTAGAAAATGAACAGGAAACAAAATGGGATGCAGATTTGGGCCGGGTATTCGTGAGGAAGGCCGGCGAAGAAATGCCTCCGTTTCCTTGCGTGCCAATAACCCAACTCCTTTCCGAGTGATTTCAGTTTCGCGATTTCACTCACGAACGAAAGACGATGTCGAAATCGTTATCTCCTATTTTAGAGGAACTTAAGCCCTCTCTCCGAAATGCTTTTCGCCGCTGGCACTTGCCAGGGTATTGTCAGAGAACGTGGACAGAGAATATAACCAGCAGCCTATTCATTGCTCGCGACAAGTACCTGCTCATCAGAAAGACATCTCATGCGAATTCGACTCTCGTGTTTGTTCCTCGTTTTGTCCCAGTTTTCCGGTATCGGACAAGCTGCGGATCTCGAAATCGTGATCGCACAAGTCGGGTCGGATGTGGTCGCGACCGGGACCGGTTCGCTGGCGGATCTGGCCGGGCTCTCCCTGGCGGCATCGGGCATTTCGACGAACGCGCTCATTCGCCCTGGTCAAAGTCGAATTCTCGTAGGCGGTCCCGGCAATTTCAATATTTACAATGGGCTAACGGTCAGCGGCTCCCTGGGCACAGGCGGTTCGGACATTTTCGCGAACAGTTCCAGCGGATTGAAATTCGGCTTGAACGGCGGCGGCTCGTCGTTGTGGCTGACGTCTTCATTCACGAACGGCACTTCTTTCAACTCGTCCGCGACGTGGACGAACAAGACACTCGCCGACCTGGGTCTGACTGTCGGAAATACGTTGAACGCCACCTGGAATTCGGGCACGCGATCACTTTCCGTCAACGTCGTCCCCGAACCTTCGACCTATGTTCTTGCAGGCATCGGGATATTGACGATGCTCGCTCTTGCGCGGCGAACGAAGCTGAAAACCGTCCAAATTTCAAGCTGATCGATAACGTCGATCCAATCGAAAGGCCACGGTCAAGGGGCTTCGTCCTTCACGTGGCCTTGAGTTTCGATCGGACATTCCGGTAAAATTGCATTCTTTCCGGTATTGAACTGGATCACACGATTTCGGCCGCATTTCACCATCGGACTTTTTCGAAAAGTCGCAGGTTCTGACGATCGCACTGTGCTTGGCATTTCGATGCCTTCCCCTTCGATCCAGGAAACCTCAGCAAAGGCTTCGGCCGTCTTGCGAAGCGTGTGCGTAATTTACATCGCCCCACGCCCATCGATTCGATATTGAGAATTCTTCGACAATTCGAAGATTGACGTATTGCATTTCCCGGCTTCGAACCACTATGATCCTGGCCACGGGCCGTCCTGAACGCTTCTCGACGTCCATCAGCTCCAATCCGTGTGTGTCATTCGATAGCGGGCCAGAAGTGCCGGACCGCTGCTTCCCGACATGAGCATTCGGAGAATTTCGGAAGTCTTCGACCGGTTTCGAAGACGGCATCCGGTTCTTCGTACCTCTCACCGGTCATCTCCCCGAGTCTCTTATGACGATCCGTCGTAATCTCCGCATCTGCTGCATGATGTTCGTTTTGTCGCTCGCAACCCGTTCTGTCACGGGTATGGAGATCACGCCCCTCTCCTGGGGCTTGAACGTAGGCGACACGTTCCGGCTCGTGATGGTCACGAATGGCACGACGGCTGCGACGAGTCAAGACATCACGTCTTACGACACGTTCGTGAACGGTCAGAATCTGAATCTGATCACCTACAACAGTTCTTCGCTGACCTGGCAGGCGATCGGCACGACGCTCACTTCTTATGCATCGTCGGACGCGAGCAGATACAGTTCCCAGGCCAATGCCGCGCCGACTTTTGGTCTTGATGGCACTCAAATTTCCAACGCGGGTGCGTTCTGGTCGTTTTCCCATTCGGCGCCGATCAACAAATCCGTCGACGGCAGCGGAAATCTTGTCACCGTAGCCGACTTTTCGTTTGTCTGGACCGGTTTCGGTACCGACGGGCAACCTGTTTCCCAGCAAAATTATGACTCCTCCGGCTCGCCTGACGGGACGGTCCAATCTGCCCTTGGCGCGACAGCGACCTATCAGGGATATGATTTCGGCAATTTTCAGCCTCTGCCTGATCAAACTCTCGGCGTCGAAATCGGTCGAGCCGGGGCCAATCAAAATGGTTGGGCCGCGGCTGGAGAACAATCCGTATTGACCACACAGTACAGAATGTATGCAATTTCCCAGCCCATCACGGTGACCGCCGTGCCCGAGCCTTCGTCTTGCATTCTTGGCCTGACCGGTATATCGCTGATCTTGATTGTGGATCGATATCGAAACCGCAGAAAGCGTTGATAGTAGACTTCGCAACGTTTGCCGGTAGAAAAGGAGAAGGAAAGAAGAAAAGGGGTCAGGAGCCTTTATGGTAGTCTGGGGCCCTTTTGATGAGGTTCTCGATTCCAAATGCTTTTCTAATTTACCAAAGGTTCCTGTTTTCTGCTCTCCATAAGCCTCGACCACACCGGTTACGTACGGAATGGCCTGATCTAGCGAGTCAGGCATCCGTTCCGGTACAGTAAACGGGGTCAGAAAAGGGGTCAGGAGCCTTTATGGTAGTCTGGGGGCCTTTTGATGAGGTTCTCGATTCCAAATGCTTTTCTAATTTACCAAAGGTTCCTGTTTTCTGCTCTCCATAAGCTTCGACCACACCGGTTACGTACGGAATGGCCTGATCTAGCGAGTCAGGCATCCGTTCCGGTACAGTAAACGAATCGTGACTCCAGCTCGATCGGAATGACGCGAAGAGATTTTCCGATTGGTCTCTTGTCCTGGTTCATACCTGGCCATCTGAAACAGACAAGGCAGCATTCCCATGGGAAGAATCTTCGAAAAGCGAAAAGCCTCGATCTTCAAAACGTCCGCCCAGAAGTCCAAGCTCTTTTCGAAGTATGGCCGGCAACTTTATATGGCGGCCAAAAACGGCGTGCCCGACCCGGACGCCAATCCGTCGCTCCGCGCCCTGGTCGAAAAAGCCAAGCGAGACAACGTCGCGAGCCACGTGATCGAAAAGGCTATCCAGAAAGCGGCCGGCTCCGGTGGCGAAGACTTCCAGCCCATGCGATACGAGGGGTTCGGCCCGGGCGGCTCCCTGCTCATCGTGGATTGCCTCACCGACAACCCGACTCGAACCATCTCGGACGTTCGCGCCGCTTTCAACAAAAACGACTCCAAGCTGGCCGCCAACGGCTCCGTCGTCATGTCGTTCGACCACCTTGCGGTCCTCTCCTTTAAGGGCGACAACGAGGAAAAAGTGATCGAGGCAATGTTCGCGGCGGACGTTGCTGTCGAAGAAGTCGAAAGCGAAGAGGGCGTCATCACGATCTTCGCCCCTCCCGCCGAGTTCGCCAAAGCCAGAACGGCCCTGATCGAAGCGATCCCCGGCCTCGAGCTGGAAATGCAGGAGATCTCTTTCATTCCTCAGTCCTACATCACGCTGACGGGGGATCATCTCGCCACGTTCGAGAAATTACTGTCCATGCTGCATGACTGCGACGACGTGCAGGAAATCTACCACAACGTTTCGCTGCCCGGCTAAGGTCTCTCACACGGGCAAATGGGGCTGAGCACACATCGGGTCAGCCCCCGCGCCAGTCGGGCACGCTGGCTGCACATCGAGATCACGACATTACCTTGCGAACTGGCCCGAGGGATCGGTGACGACAAGGTTTACTCAAGATCGGGGATTCGAATTCGGATTACGCTCCGGACCGAACTCTGGCGGTTTTTTACGAGGACAGTACAGCAGGCCTGGGCGTTGCGAATCCCTGGAAGCGGCAGACGAAGTCATTGGACGAACGAAGAAGGGAAACGGGGGCTTTATTGACGTTCCCTTTTTCGTTGCGAAACGGTCCATCACTTCGAATTCGCCTGGGGCCTTCTTATTCTGTTGAACCCCACCCGTCGCACCTCGCATAATACGTGTCAAGCTTGCCATGCACCTCCTCGTGTCGTCAGCAGGCATACACGGTAAAGCTCACCGCGAGCCGCCTTCCGCCCACCATGTCCTGGAACCCCGCCGTGCCTACGTTCGACAGCCCCACCCTCGTCCGTTTCGCCCAGTCCGTGCTCGAAGCCGTCGGCGTATTGCCCGAAGGGGCGAAGATCGTGGCCGAAAGCCTCATCGGTGCCAACCTTTGCGGGCATGATTCGCACGGCCTGCTTCGGTTGCCCCAATATGTCGACTTCATCAAGACCGGTGCCTACGCGCCCAACGTTGAGCTGAAGGTCGAATCCGATCAGGGGGCGGTCGTCACCACCGACGGCGGCTGGGGCCTCGGGCAGGTGCAGTCGCACCGGCTTCTCGATCTCATTCTGCCGAAAGCCCGCCAGTTCGGCCTGGCTGCCGGTAGCGGCCGCCATTTCGGCCACATCGGCCGCCTGGGCGAATATGCCGAGCGGGTCGCCGGTGAGGGGATGATTCTGCTTTCGACCGTGAATAACTGCGGCGCGGGCCAGCGTGTCGCCCCGCCCGGCGGTGTTGAGCCTCGCCTGGGCACGAATCCCCTTTGCGTCGGCGTGCCCACGGGCCGTGATCCGGTGGTGCTTGACTTCGGCACCAGTGTCGTCGCCGAGGGCAAGGTGCGCAACTACTTCATGAACGACCGCAAGCCCGTGCCGCCCGGCTGGTTGCTCGATCCTGAAGGCAACCCGACCACGGACAGCTCCGTGCTCTATGAAAAGCCGCTCGGCAGCATTCTGCCCATGGGCGGCGAACAGGCTTACAAGGGCTTCGGGCTGGCCTTCGTGCTCGACATTCTGGCCGGGGGCTTAAGCGGCGGCAAAACGGCCTATCCCGGCGCACCGCCCGCCAAGGGCAATAACGTCTTCTTCCTGGTGATCCAGCCTGCCCTGTTCGCGGGGGCCGATCACCTGCTGGCCGAGTCGCTGGGCCTTTCCGAATATGTCGTTTCCAGCAAAAAACGCGAAGGCGTCGAGAAAATCCTGCTCCCGGGCGATCCCGAACGGCTCAATCGCGAGAAACGCCAGGCCACGGGCATTCCGATCGAACAGGGCCACTGGGACAAATTCGTGGCCATGGCCGAATCGGTCGGCGTAGTTCCGCCTTCGGTCGAGGCTTGAATTTCCGAGAGAGATCAGGTCGATCTCGCGAAGAGGATTCGAACGGAGACTTTCGAATGTTGCGATCGATGCGGCTTCTTGCGATGGAATTTGCAGGCCTGATGCTCGTAATGACATTGACGATGTCAGCGCCAGCGAATGCGATCGCCGCCACATGGAAAGTCGGCGTCGCCAAAACCGTCATCACGCCCGATACGCCTGTGTGGCTGGCCGGATATGGCTCCAAACGTGTGCCCGACGGCAAGCTGCATGACCTGTGGGCCAAGGCTCTGGCTTTCGAAGCGGCGGATGGCACGCGGGCCGTGCTCATCACCAGCGACTTTCAGGGCGTGCCCAAAAGCATGAGCGACCGCGTGTTCGCGGCCGTGCGGGATAAATTCGGCCTGGACCGTTCGCGGATCATGCTGACTTTTTCCCATAACCACTGCGGCCCCCGGCTGGGCGACGATCTGATCGATTACTACCCGGTCGAAGCCGAACAGGAACGGGTCGTCGAAGCCTATACGTCGAAGATGGTCGAAGCCTGCGTGAGGCTCGTCGGCGACGCCCTCGCCGACCTTGCCCCGGCCACGGTCGAAACCTCCGAAGGCCGCTGCACGTTCGCCGTGAACCGTCGGGAAAATCCCGAGCCGGAGGTGCCTGACATGATCGCCAAAGGCGTCCCGCTCAAGGGGCCGGTCGATCATTCGGTGCCTGTGATGAAAGTCAGCCGCCCGGACGGTTCGACGAAGGCCATCCTGTTCGGTTACGCCTGTCATCCGACGACGCTGAGTTTTACGACATATTGCGGCGATTATCCCGGTTTTGCCCAGATTGAAATCGAAAAGCATCATCCGGGCGCGACGGCTCTGTTCGTGAACACCTGCGGCGGCGACCAGAACCCCCTGCCCCGGCGGCAAGTGGCCCTGTGCGAAAAGTACGGCAAAATGCTGGCCGAGGGGGTAGAAGGAGCCCTGGCTAAGCCTGGCCGGGCGATCGAACCGAAGCTGGCCGTGGCTTTCGAAATGGTCGACCTGCCCTATCTCGAGCCAGTGACCGACGCCACGCTGGAAAAAGCTCTGGCCGACCCGAATGCAATTAAATCCCGTTGGGCGAAACGGCTGCTTGAGAAACGCAAAGCCGGGGCGAATTTCGAATCGGCCTATCCCTACCCACTTCACGCCTGGCTGCTGGGCGGAGATACGCTCATGATCGGCATGGGGGCGGAGACGGTCGTCGACTATGCCCTTCGGTTCAAGCGTGAATACGGCCAGCGCACATGGGTGCTGGGCTATGCCGACGACATGATTTCATATATTCCCTCGCGCCGGGTGTGGGAAGAAGGCCGCTACGAAGGCGGCTCGTTTCTCTATGAATACGGCCGTCCGGCGTTTCGCTGGGCCGGCGATATCGAAGATCGCATCGCCGCCGGTATCGACCGCCTGACCCGCAAGGTGGGCCATGCACGTCACGAACCCTGAAAATGCAACCCCGCTGGGCCCGAAATCGCATGAGATGCATCGTTTCTCTCGTACTGATTCTGACGGCTTGCATCTCCGCGCAGGCTGATGAGCCTCCGAACTGGGTGCTCGAAAGCACGGCCCCGTGGCGGGCACGCGACTCGCAGGCCGAATTCGCATTTGACGACAAGCTCTGGGTCATGGGCGGCTGGTTCGACTCCTTCGAAGCCCCACCGCGCGATGTCTGGGCGTCATCCGACGGCAAGACCTGGCAGGAAGTTTCGAAGGAAGCGCCCTGGATCCACAGCGACCTGCCGATGAACCTCACCTTCGGCGATTCCATGTGGATCATGGGCGGCTGGTACAAGGGCCGTCTGCCCGGCCATTCGGCCAGCAATCAGGTATGGCGTTCGAAAGACGGGAAAACCTGGGATCAGGTCACACCTGCCGCCGGCTGGTCGCCCCGGATCGCGGCCGCGGCGGTCGAATTCAAGGGCCGGATGTGGATTCTCGGCGGCACCGAAAATTATTACTTCGGCGACGCCAAAAGCCTGAAAAACGACGTGTGGAGTTCCGCCGACGGTAAAACGTGGACGCTTGAAACCCCGGAAGCCGGCTGGTCGCCCCGGGCCTATCATCAGGCGGCCGTGCTGGGCGATCGCCTTTATGTCTTCGGCGGCGGCAATTACGTGCCGGAATATCATTCCAAAAACGACGTGTGGAGTTCGGCCGACGGCAAAACGTGGCGAAATGAAACCGAGTCGGCCCCCTGGGAGCCACGTCTCTGGTTCTCGTCGGCCGTCTATCGGGGCCGGATGTGGGTTCTCGGTGGGTGGTCCAAGGAGAAAGACAATTACGGCGACGCCTGGCACTCGGCCGACGGGCGGGAATGGAAAAAGCTCGAAACGGCGACCGTCTGGAAAGCCCGGCACGAACATTCAGCACTGGTGCATCGTGACAAGCTCTGGCTTCTCGGCGGTCACGCCCGGCCCCTCTCGGCGGAAGTCTGGTCCCTTCAATTACCGATAGACTGGAAACCATGATGCGATTTCGAATTGGCACCATCATTCCGGCTATTGCGATTCTGGTCACTTTGACTTCGAATCAGGCTGCCGACGACCCTTCGAAACCGGTCGACTACGAGTGGGTGAAGGTCACCGATAAAGCGCAATTCGCACCCCGCGACGGTGCCGGGGCGCTCAGCTTTCAGGGCCGCATGTGGCTGATCGGCGGCTGGAATCCGATCGCGTCGTATCGTTCGACATTTCCCCGAATTTGCAATAATGAAGTCTTCTCATCCGCCGATGGCCGCGACTGGCGGCTCGAAAAGCCGAACACCTACACCGCCGCCGAATTCGACAAAACCACGGACTGGGAAGGCCGGCACACGGCGGGTTATGCCGTTTACAAAGGCAAAATGTGGATCCTGGGCGGCGATTGCAACCAGAAGCACTATCAGCCCGATGTCTGGAACAGCGAAAACGGCCGCGACTGGAAGCTCGTCAGCCAGAAAGCACCCTGGGGAGACCGTGCATTGCATTATACCGTCGTGCACGACGATAAAATCTGGGTCATGGGCGGGCAGACGATGCCCGGTTTCGCCCCCTCCGAAGAAAAATTCTATCGCGATATCTGGACGACGACCGACGGCGTGAACTGGACCGAAGTGAAGCCGCGAGAACCGTTCTGGCCCGCACGCGGAATGATCGGCGGCGCGGCGGTCGTGAACGGCCGCATCTGGATCCTCGGCGGCGGCCGATACGACACGCCGACCACGCCCGAACGCAAATATTTCAACGATGTCTGGAGCTCCGCCGACGGCGTCGACTGGAAGCTCCACACCTCGGCCGCCCCCTGGGCCCCCCGGCAATATCACGATGTGGCCGCCTGGGACGGCCGCCTGTGGGTGATGGAAGGCTACGCCGGGGCCAATCGCAACGATGTCTGGTATTCGGCCGACGGCGAGCACTGGTTCGAAGTGCCCAATACGCCCTGGAAGCCTCGGCATGCGGCGTCCGTCTTCGTGCACGACGGTTCGCTCTGGATGGTCGCCGGAAATAATATGGAATCGGATGTCTGGCGGCTGGAGCGCAAGAAAAAGCCGGGCGAAAATCGCTGAGCCCGGTTATCGATCCCTTCGCGCCGAAATCCGGGAATATGTATGATCAGGGCCTGACCCTGAAAGGACGATTCCGCGCATGCCTCTCAACTTCGGTGACCGCCTGGCTCAGGCCGTTCGTGCCAAAAACAATGCCGTGCTCGTGGGCGTCGACCCCCGCCCCGACCAGTTCCCGGCCGGATGGATCGACCGGTTCGCAGGCGACGTCATCGCCGCCACCCGTGAATTCGGCTGCGAAGTGCTCCGAACCGTCGCGCCGCTGGTGCCCGCAGTCAAGTTCCAGATGGCCTTTTACGAAGCCCTTGGCCCGGCCGGCCTGCAGGCACTCGAAGACACCGCTCGCACCGCCCGCGAACTCGGCCTGATCGTCATTCTCGACGGCAAACGCAACGACATCGGCAGCACGGCCGAAGCCTATGCCGAGGCCTACGTCGGCTCACCCAAAGCCGCCCAGCCCGCCCCGGTCTGGACGAGCGACGCCCTGACCATCAACCCATACCTCGGCAGCGAAGGCATTTCGCCCTTTCTCGACGGAGCCGTCGCGGCGGGCACTGGCCTGTTTTTGCTGGTCCGCACCAGCAACCCGTCGGCCGGCGAGTTTCAGGATCTTGTGGCCGAAGGCAAGCCGATCTATCGTCACGTCGCCGAACGACTTGTGCAATGGGCCTCGCCCCATGCCGGCACATCCGGCTATTCGCCCCTCGGGGCCGTCGTCGGGGCTACGTCGCCGGCCCAGCTCGCGGAGCTTCGTGGCGTGCTCAAGGGTATCTGGATCCTCGTTCCCGGCTACGGGGCCCAGGGCGGCACGGCGAAAGACGTCGCCGTGGCGTTCGACGAAAATGGCCTGGGGGCCGTCGTCAATAACTCGCGGGGCATTACTTTCGCCTATCGCAAGCCCGAATACGCCACAAAATTCGGGGCAGACTGGCAAGCGGCCGTGCGTGAAGCCACCCAGCGCATGATCGACGACCTGCAAAGCGCCATGCCTCGCTGAGCCGGCTACATTTTCTCACAGGAAAATGAACCGGCGTCAATTTCACCGTCAACCTTCTTCGTTTGCAGACGTTCCGTCTGTTTTCGAATTCAGGTGGTCGCCGGGCGAAAATCGGGCCTGGGACCGAAGCAGATGAACGTCATGTCGTCATCCTGCAAAGCCCCGGCGGTGAATTCTCTGAGCCTTTTCATCACTGCATCCCCGATGGCTTTGGGGCCACCATCGTTGCGGGCGACCACCTCGCCGAAGGTCCGCAGGTCGTCACAGCCGACAAACGACTTGTTGTGGATGTCTTTAGCTTCTATGAGGCCCTCATTGCAATAAATGGCTACATCGCCCGGGTTGAGCTGCACCGTCCGATTTTCGAAGTAAAACTCGGCCTTGGACAATTCTTTCCCGTCGACCAGACCGATCAGCCGGCCCTTGATATCCCGATCCGGAAATTCCAAAGAGCCATCCGCGCGACGAATGACCATGTCAGGTTGACCTCCTTTGGTGAGGATCATCGAACCGTCGCGGATGTCAAGAATTGCCAGGGATACCATTACCATTCGGAAGGCCAACGGATCAGGATGCCTGAGAATCGGAGTGAAAACGGCGTCGAGATGTTCCAGAATATGAGCCGGGTCATGAATTGTGAGAATCGCGTCCTTCATCTCACTCGAAAGTTTCGAAATGAACGAATCAAAATGAGGATGCATAGAGCCGACGAAGTCGCAAATGCCGATGGCAAGCTTGTCCTCATTCACGAGTGTGAATTGGTAGAAGCCACCGGCGACTTCGCAAAAAGGGCAAACCGCGACGAAGAATTCGAAACCATCGATCACAGGAATGCATGGTGACATTTCGGATCGTGTCACTTCGTTCTTTCTCCCTGAATCGCTTCGAATCGATTGCCACCGGGAAATCACCTCGAAATGTCAACCTCCAGGCACTCCGAAAAATCCCGGGTCGGATCGGGAGAAGCGGAACTTGCTGGCCTTCGATGGACCGGTTCAGCCGATCGATTCTTCGAATCGCTGAATCTGCCGCACGACGGCTTCCAGTTCGATCGTTTCGGCCGAAGTCAACGGTCGATTAGGCAGCCGTGCAGGGCCGACGCTCCGGCCCAGCAGTGCCAGCCCGGCCTTGATCACCAAAATGTTCAGCGCATCGCCCTGCCGGGCGCGGAAGCGTTCCAGCGGCTCCAGGATGGTCCGCAGCCGCATCGCTTCGGCGTAGTCGCCGGCGTCGAGCGCCGCGTGCAGCTTCAGCGATGTGCGCGGGAACAAAGCCCCCGCCCCGCTGGTGAACCCCCGCGCCCCGGCCAGATGAAAGAACGGAGCGAACCGCTCGGCCGTGCCGCACACCACCTCGGCCCGCCCGGCGACATTCCGCACGAACGCATGAACGGCGTCGACATCGTTCACGGCATACTTCACGCCCGCGATCACGCCCATCTCGATCAGCCGCACCAGCGCTGCGTCCGATGGAATCGGCCCCCGCTTGTAGACCCACAGCGGCATGCCCGTTTCGGCCTTGATCGTTTCGAAATAGCCGGCCACGCCCTCGTCCGACAAATACGGATGCACCGGCGGCATGACCAAAAGCCCCGCCGCCCCCTTCTCTTTCGCGAAAACGCCGGCCCGAACGGCACGATCGACCCCGAGCCCGACCGGTGCCAGTACCGCCACACCTTCGCGCCCCGCAGCTACGCCCGCGACTGTCGCCAGCACCTCGGCGGCTTCGTCCTCGCTAAGCGAATGAAATTCGCCCGTGCCTGCCCCGGGGATGATCACCCGCATCCCGGCCTCGATCGCCAGCTTCGTCTCAGCCGCCAGCCGTCCGGTATCGACCGACTTGCCCGAAGCGTCGAACGGAGTCGGCGGCACAAGATGCACGGTGTTCCAGTATCCCGGGATTTTCATCGTTCCGATCATTTTTTCAGCGCCTGTGCCATTCGAACGTCCGTCCAAAAGCCCCGCCAGTTCAATTTCTACGGCATCGCAACCGCACGATCAACCGATTCGCCGGAAAAATGGCGATTCGGGATCCGTATGCATCATGAACTTTCGATCCTGAGGCCGCCCCGTAGAATCGAATTCAACCCTCCAGCCATATGACCCCCACCATTTTGCAGACAGTTTTGTCCTGTTATGGCTTGATTCCTGCTAGCTACAGGCTTAATTTGGTGAACTACGAACACATCACGTCGCATAATTGCCCTCAGATTCCAGCTTGTTTCGAGAGTTGGCTCACAAAGCCACCCATTCGTGAATCGAGATCGCCTTATGGCCCGCAAGACGAAATCCAGCGATTCGGATCCGAAGCCTGGAACTCCCGCGAAAGAAGAGATTCGGGAAACATCGCGTGAGGCCTCCCCTGATCAGGCCAACGTGGTGTGTCAAGTCGTTCGGGACAAGGACCTCAAGGCCGCCGGGCGGATCATGCTGCGGTGGTCCGAAAAAGGCGGCTTCTTTCCGGCATATTCGATCAAGGCCGATAAGCTCGCGCTGGCCGTCAGCAACGTGCGTGCTGCGATACTCAAGGTCGTCGATCTGTATGCGGACGAGAAGTACGTGGACGATCACGAAACCCCCGAATTTCAGGATCTCCTCGCTTCCGCCTGCGCTGAACTCGCCGTCACCGGACGAAGGCTCCACGCTGCGATCTTCGCAAGCGAAGACAAGCCCGAAACCGCCGATACCGTCTCCCTATGGCTCGATGGGCTCACCGCACGCAACATGGTCGAAACGCTCGAAATTTTCGTTGAGGACCACTGCGACGACGCCGAAACCGGCACGCTGACCTCCATCCCATGGAATCTCGTGTTAAGCGATGTCGATCGCACCGACCCCGGGCGTCTGAAAACCCAGGACGAACTGAAACAGGAATTCGCCGCCAGTCTCGCCGACCCGGAAGATTCCGAACTCGCAAGAGTCTGGTTGCCGTTCTGGGGCGTGCGCCACGATATCGCCTGCGTCCGCAATGTCGATCCCCTCAAGCGAAATTCCCGTATCGACCCTGCCGGTCTTTCCGTTCTCATGGTGCTCGATCCCGATACCACGGAGGATGCTGAAGAGGCCTTGCGCAAGTTCCAGGCGAAGAAAGAAGCCAGGCCCGGCTCCAGGAAAGCTCCGAAAGCCGAATCCTGGGCCAAAACTCTCAAAACTTACGATCTCCTGGCGAAAGAGCTGCAGAAGGCCAACGCCACGGTCCTCATCGCTCGGAACAAGCAGGAACTGAGCGACCATCTGAACACCTATGGCCGGCCCGATATCCTCTACTGGCTCAGCCACGCGGCACCCGAGGAACTGAAACTCGGGGACGATCTCCTGAAAATGCAGGACGTTCGCGACCTGTTCGACGACGTGCCCCTTAAGGCCAAAAAGGGGACGATCGCCTTCTTCAACGGCTGCCGCACCGCGATCGAAGCGAAAGAAGGATCGTTCCTGCGCAGCTTCACCGACCGGGATCTTTTCGTCGGCGTCATCGGCACCGAAAACGAAACGATCAACGTTTACGCTTACAAGATCGGCCTCGATTTCCTCAAGCGGTTCGTCGTCGAAGGTGCTCACGCCGGCCCGCTGCTCCGCGACATCCGTTGCAATACGCTTCCGCTCGGCCTGCTTTACGGCTCTTACTGCCCGTCTCGTGTCTGTGTCGCGCCGCCGGACGAATCCAAACTCGCTGAATCGACGCCCCCGCTCTTCTTCGATAAGGAAATGTTCGGCTACGGGCTAAAACTCTCCACCGGAGTTTCGGAAGCCGTCCGCGAACTCGAATCCGAACCCGCCCATTCACCCGTCCAGTCTGAACCTGCCCAGCCCCCCGAGCCCCTCGCCTGGCCTGAAAAACCTTATCCTTCCCTCGGCTTCTACACGCTGAAAGATCAGGCCCTGTTCCTGGGCCGCGACGAAGACTCCGCCCGCCTGGCCGAACTCATCGACACCCCCGCCACACGCGTTCTGCTGCTGCACGGCACCTCCGGCTCGGGCAAGTCGTCCGTCATCCGCGCGGGGCTGGTGCCTTATCTGGAAAAATATGCCGTCGGTTATCGCTTCCCCCGCCGGCCGCAATCCGCCGGCATGGGCGATACCGAACAGCTGCACCTGTTCTTCCGCCCGTCCGACAATTTCGCCGCCCGCCTGGCCGCCGACCTGCTCGAATTCACGAAACACGACTACGATCTCGCCCCTCGACCCGACGGCACGCCGCAACCGCCCGTGGCCTTAAAACCGATTCTGGCCCGCTGCGTCGATCCGCAATCGTCCGACGTGTCCCTTGCCGAACTTCAGGCCGCGCTTGACGATCCCAAACGCCCCGACCTCCTGCGCGAGATTCTCGACGCCTTCACGGCCGCGATTCCGGAAAAACTCGTCGTCACCATCGACCAGGCCGAAGAGCTTTACACCCTCGGCCAGGGCGACACGCCCGCAGAGATCCAGCGGGCCGAAGACCGCCGCAAGCAGGCCTTTGCCCAGCTGCGGGGCTGCCTGCGCGGCTCCGGCCGTTGGAAGGTCATCCTCAGCTACCGCACCGAATACCACGGCCGTATCACCGACGGCATCCGCTCCGGCCTGCGAAAAACGCCGGGGCTGGTCGATTACCTCATCACTGACCTGAACAAGGCTCAGCTGCGCCAGGTGATCGAACGCCCCACGCTCGATTTCCCGGTGGTCGAAGGGCTCGAACCACCCCGGCAGAAATACGGCTTCACTTACGATCCCGGCGTGATCGATGCCATTGTCGACGGCATTTTCCGCCTGCGGGGACGAAATACGGACAGCGTCCTGCCCATCGCCCAGGTCGTCTGCACGCGGCTTTACGAAAAGGCACGGGTAAAGACACGTGATCCCATTGTGGCCGTGATCCGGCATCGTGACCTCGCAAGCTTGCAGAGTGAAGTGCCGCGTCAAATAGTGCCGGTCGAGGCTGCTCCAGAAGACATCGATCTCGCCGAACTCGAAAACATGCCGTGGTTCTTCCGCAACTGGCTAATGCGCCGTCGTGAAACTCTGGCTCGAAGGTCGGCGGAATCCCGCAAATCGGATACGGAAGGCCTGGTGTTGGAATTGCTGGAAGATTTCGCCGACGATTCAATCACGGTAATTTCGGATCGCAACCGTTCGATCAAATCGGCACTCAAGTCGCTGATGATGCGGCTCTATTTGACGCAGCCGGACGGGACGCTAACCTCAGCCCAACTGGACAGAAAAGTCGCTACCGATCGATTCTGGCCCGGATCGCCCGCCTCATTCGAAAGGATACTGTCTAAAGCAAAGGATGCCAACCTGCTGCGGTTCGAATCTTGCACGGGTGCCCATGAGACCCAGGAGGCCACAATCCGCCTTGGACACGACACACTTTGTAAAGTCGTTGGCCGCTGGGACGCAGCCGAAAGGGCAAAGCGACGCATCCGCAAGATCCTGATCGGATCAATCGCGACCGCAGCGATATTCGGTTGTATCGTAATACTTGATTCGAAAGTCAGAGTTCAAGGAATTATCGCTGGGCAAGAACGTTTGATCGCAAAGAACGCAAGACACAAGATAATCGAATTGACGAAAAAAGCGATCGACACTCCAGGTTTTCAGAATAATGCGGATATCCGATATGATTTTTTGACTCAGTCAAGAGGAATGTTCCATGAAACGCTACCTACTGATATATCAGACCGTAACTCGCCATTGATTAGGAGATTTCAGGCTGACTTATTGAAGTGGACCGGAGAAGCACAGGATGAAAACACTAAGCCAGGAATCGATGAAAAATCCAAGAATAGAGCAGCTCAAGAATCCAAAGACGCTATCAACAAGCTGCAACTCGCAAAGAAGACTTATCAAGAACTTCTCAAATTGAATCCTGAAGCAAGAGGTGCCGATCTTAATCTAAAACCAAACGAATTGAATAGTTTAATTTGCGACGTCGATCATCGTATCGGCAGCATCTCTCTATTGAGACTAAACAGTTATGACGAGGCAATCGAATACTTCGAGCGATCGGAATCCTCCAGAAAATCCTTAATCGATCAATCGATCGGTGACGAGAGAAAAAAGCAAATAATCAAACGTGCAAGATCGATCCTGAATGTTGGAATTGCGAAGTACAGAAGGCACAGTGAACCTCAAAACCAGAATCCGATTCGGCCCTTCGGAGATGATGTCAATAACGCTCTCTTCGCAGAAGTCATAAGATATCTCGATGATGCAGAGAATCTGATTCGTGAAGCAACAAATATGCCATCGACACCATCACTTCATTCGGAGGCGATCGGCGAAACGGGAAGAATAGTTTACAATAGAGGCGTGTTGCTTTTGGATCAGGCGAGGTCAGATCGATTTAAGGACTCCTACGAGAGAAAACGGAAGCTTGATGAATACGTAAAAATATTTAAAAAAGCGGTGAATCTTTTGGAAGAGTCACTTAAAGCCTACGATACCGATAATAGTGCAACAAGCCCGACTCCTACTGCGCATCTTCAAATTCTGACATGGTGCTACTGGAAACTGGCCGATATCGCTTCTGAGAAAGATCGTGATTATGCGGAATTCAAGCGTCTTTCGATGGAAGGGAACAAAAGTCTTATGGAGATTCACAAGCGAAATCCGGTTGCCGCCAGTTTCACGATCAATGCTGTTGAACGTGAAAAATATCAAAACATTGGATTATGGCCGCTTGTCGTTGAGCCAAGAATCGAAAGAAAATCGATTCATGATATTGTGGATATGATTATGCTTTTATTGAACATCGCTGATCCCAATTCCCTTTCGACACTTGATCCAACAACTCTTTCGAAAAGCAATGGAGAAATAACTGACCGGTATCTTGTTCTGAACACACTCGGTGTGGCCATGTATCGATACGGCGACTTCGGATCCGCGAAAAAGATACTTGAAAAGACCTCCAATGTAAAAACACCACACATGTCCGATTTCACGATCCTGGCATTGGCTGAAAAAAAACTAGGCAATGATCCTGAAGCGGATTTAGCCTATCAGAAAGCTCGTCTTCGTTACGATGACATCCTTAAGGAATTAAAGCGAATTCCCGATAAGGATCAAATGCGGAACAACGCTAATCAATATAAAGAAGAATTAAACTTCTGGTATGAACTCCAGGCCGGTTTCCATGGCCCCCTCCCCGACGACGCCTTTCAGCCCCTCACGCCATGATCGGCACTCGCTATAATCCATCGCATCCAAAAACAGCGACAGGCCAGGCGAAATCGCCTGGCCTGTCGTATCGAATCGAAATCAGCCCACAAGAATCATCACCCTCAAACCAGCGGCCCCGCTTTGCGGATCGCGTCGGAGACGTTGGCGAATTTGGCGAAGTTGTCCTTGAACAGCTTGGCCAGGTGGTGGGCCTGTTTGTCGTATTCGGCCTTGTCGGCCCAGGCGTTGCGGGGGTTGAGCATCTCCGAAGGCACGCTGGCGCAGGCCTTGGGGTAATGCAGGCCGAAGATCGGGTCGACGGCCATTTCCACGTTATTGAGCGAACCGTCGTGGATGGCGTCGATCAGGGCCCGGGTGTAAGGCAGCGGGATGCGGTTGCCCTTGTCCGGGCCGCCGCCGGACCAGCCGGTGTTGATCAGCCAGGTCTTCGTCTTGTGCATGCGGAGCTTGTCGCCCAGCAGCTCGGCGTATTTGCTGGGGGGCAGCGTCATGAACGGTGCGCCGAAGCAGTGGCTGAACGTGGCCGAAGGCTGGTTGCCCATGCCCCGCTCCGTGCCGGCGACCTTGGCCGTATAGCCCGACAGGAAGTGATACATCGCCTGTTCGGGCGTCAGTTGCGAAACGGGCGGCAGCACGCCGAAGGCGTCGCACGTCAGGAACACGCAGTTGACCGGATGCCCCGCCCGGCCCGAGGGCACGTAGTTCGGGATGTAGTCGATCGGGTAAGCCGCCCGGGTGTTTTCGGTCAGCAGGGTGTTGTTGTAGTCGGGGATGCGTGTGTCGTTGTCGACGATCACGTTCTCCAGAATCGTGCCGAACCGGATCGCGTTGTAGATTTCCGGCTCGTTCGTGCGGTTCAGCCGCACGGCCTTGGCATAGCAGCCGCCTTCGAAGTTGAAGACGCCCTCTTCGGACCAGCCGTGCTCGTCGTCGCCGATCAGGTGCCGGTGCGACTCGGCCGAAAGGGTCGTCTTGCCCGTGCCCGAAAGGCCGAAGAACAGGGCGACGTCGCCGCGCCGGCCGACGTTGGCCGAGCAGTGCATGCTCATCACGCCCATCTGGGGCAGCAGGGTGTTGAGAACGCCGAAGATCGACTTTTTGATCTCGCCGGCATAGAGCGTGCCGCCGATGAGGACTTCCTTCCGGGTGAAGTTCACCAGGATGAAGGTCTCGGTCTTGGTGTGGTCGCGGGCAGGCTCGGCGAGGAAGTCGGGGGCCGAGATCACGGTGAACTCAGGGTGATGGTGCAGCAGTTCGTGCACGGATGGCCGCACGAAGAGCTGGTGGGCGAACAGGGCGTGATAGGCCTTTTCGCAAACGACGCGAATGGGCAGGCGGAACTTCGGGTCGGTGCCGCCGTAGGCGTCCACCACATACATTTCGCGGGGCTTGAGGTAATCGAGTACCCGTTCGCGCAGGGCGTCGTAATGGGCCGGTTCGAAGGGCATGTTCACGGTGCCCCAGTCGACGGTGTTCGCCGTGATATCGTCCTTCACGATGAACCGGTCCTTGGGCGATCGGCCGGTGTATTTGCCGGTGCGCACGACCAGGGCACCGTTTGCGGCCAGCAGCCCTTCGCCCCGGCGCAGCGTGTGTTCGACGAGCACGGGCTCGCTCAGGTTCCACAGTGGCGGGCGGAATTCCTTGAAGCCCTGATCTTCCAGTGTCGTGGCCGGTCGAGAATCCACTTCTGACATCTTACATCGCCTTCCGTTCGAAATTATCGTTGCTCACGTCGTCTCCATGAGCGTACGCATATCGTAGATCTCCTTGTCCGATTTATCTACCCCAATTGAGTGCCAGCGGCGTTCGATGATTGACAAACCGGCCGCCGCATCGCACACTGGACGTAATCTGGAACGGTGGCGATGACTTTGCCACCGCCGCCCTGCCCCGCCGGTTCCGACCCACCCCCGCGGCTCGAATCTTCTATGCGTAACTCCTGCAGCAGAATGACTTTCACATCGGTGGCATGCATCCTGGCGCTGGTTTTCGCCCAGGCCGATGCGCAGCCGCCGAAGCCGCGTATCGACTGGATCTTCCCGGCTGGTGTTCAGTCGGGGACGAGCGTTGGCGTCGAAATTTCGGGGGCCGATCTCGATGGCCTTTCGCGGCTGATCGTTTCCGACGAACGTCTGAAGCCGGTGAAAGCCGCCGACGGCAAGTGGTCGATCGCGGCCGATGCTGGCACGCCTTCGGGCGTTTATGAAATTCGCGGCGTCGCTGCCTGGGGTATCACCAACCCGGTGCCGTTCGTTGTCGGACCGCTGGTGGAGATCGCCGAAATCGAGCCGAACGACGCACAGGCCCAAGCCTTTTTTGTGCCCCAGACGATCAACGGCCGGATTCAGGCCCCTACGGACGTGGACCGCTTTCGCTTCCCCGGCAAGAAGGGGCAGCGGGTTGCCATCAGCGTGAAGGCCGAATCGATCGACTCGCCTCTCGATTCGACCGTTCGCATCTTCGGCCCTCGCGGCAATGTCGTCGCCGAAGCTCTCGACTCCGTTGACTACGACGCCTCGCTCGAACTGATCCTGCCCGAGGACGGCGAATACCGCGTCGATCTGTTCGACGCCATTTATGGCGGTTCGCCGGCTCATCGTTACCGGCTGTCGATCCACACCGGCCCGACGGTCGACGCCGCGCTGCTGACCCCGTTCGGCGACCGGGCCATGCTCAGAGTTCTTGGCCGGGGCCTTCCCGCTGCCGAGCGATCGCTCACGGAGTTTCCGCCCGTTTTCGGTCAGCCGGAACAATCCCTCAGCGAGGTTTTCACCTTCCCGGCGAAGCCCGCTGCCGGCGGATATATCGGCGCTTATTCTTTCGCCTCGGCCCCGTTCGCGGCGACGCTTTCGTCCGTTCGCGGCGTGCCGCTGGCCGAGCCCCTGACCGTCGCAATGCCGCAGGGCAAGCTTCAGGCTGAGATCGAGTCGAACGACGATTCGGAACACGGCCAGCGTATCATGGTTCCAGCCGATTTCTCCGGCACGTTCGGCAAACCAGGCGATATCGACCATCTCATTTTCGAATCCGAGAAGGACGCCACCTGGATCATCGACGTCTCTGCCCAGCGGCAGCACTCGCTGGCCCAGCCTCAGATCGAGCTGTTCCATCAGGAGCCGAAAGGCCCCGTTGCGCGGATGCTCACGAATGCGACCGATTATCGCGAAAACCCGCTTGGCCCCACGTTCGAAAAAGCGACGCGCGACCCTCGCATCACTACCAAACTGAGCGAAAAAGGTGGCTATGTCATTCGCCTGTCGAACCTGAACAAGCGTGATGGCGATGCCCGCTATCATTACCGTGTCGTCGTGCGGCAGCCGGAGCCCGATTACCGGATTATCGCCATGCCGACCGATTCCGGTCCCGCCGGTTCGGCGATCTTTCCGGGCGGGCGTTTCGCGGTCACGGTTCTGCTGGACCGCATCGATGGGTTCGATGGCTCGGTGCGTGTCGAAGCCTTCGGCCTGCCGGCGGGCGTCACGGCATATCCGGTGATCTTCGGCCCCGGGGTTCGCAAGCAGGACATGATCGTCGAAGTCGCCGCCGAGGCGGCAGCCGGCGAGTTTCCGCTCAAGTTGGGAGGCCGGTCGAACTGGTCCGACGGCAAGGATTCCGTCGACTGGGTGCCGGGGCAGACGAAAGAAACCGCCTTCGAAAGCCGCCAGGAGCAACTTGGCGGCGGTCTGGTGAAGCCGCTCGTCGGGCAGCCGAACCAGCAGCGGGGCGTGTCGCGGTATGCGCGCGACCACTGGCTCGCCATCCGGTCGACGCCCGTTCCGTTCCGGCTCGAAGCCAAACCGCTGCGAGTTTTCGCCAAGCGCGGTGAAACGGTCGATCTGCCTGTCGCTGCCGTACGAAACGCTCCATTCGACGCCCCGATCGCGCTGAAGCTGGACAATCTTCCGGCCACGATGGAAGCCGTCGCTGGCGAAGTGCCCAAGGACAAAGCCGAAGCCGTCCTGAAACTGAAGATCGGCGCGAACGTGCCGCTGGGCCGGCACACGGTTTACGTGACAGGCACAGCTCCTTTCGGCTTCGCCAAAGACCCCGCCGCCAAGGAAAAGCCGAACGTCCCTTGGAATCAGCCCAGCCGGCCCGTCACGCTGATCGTCACGCCCTGACGCCGCCCTGGCCCGAACACTCCTCGATATCGTCTGAACTCTCGAGAATTTCCGATCATGCATCGACACCGAATCGCCCGAATTTTCGACCTATCGTTCGTTCTCGCCGTGGGCATGGCTTCGGCATGGTTCGGCATGCCCGCGACGGCGCAGGACGCCGCCAAATCGGCCGTGAAGCCGATCGAGCTGGCCGACCTCAAACGGGCTGCCGACAAGCCCGTGAGCTTTTCGCGCGAGGTGATCGAAATCCTCGACGCCAAATGCACCGGCTGCCATAACGACGCCCTGGCCGAAAACAAGTTGAAGATGGAAACCGTCGAGCAGATGCTCAAGGGCGGCAAGTCGGGCCCGGCAATCGTGGCCGGCAAAGCCGACGACAGCCTTGTTTTCCTGATGGGTTCTCACAGGCGTGAGCCCGTGATGCCGCCCAGGGACAAGAAGGACCTGAAGCCCTGGACCTCCGAAGAAGCCGCCCTGATCAAGCTCTGGATCGACCAGGGTGCGAAAGACGATTCGGCTGAAAGTGCTCCCGAGCCGGCCAAAGCGCCCGCCGTGGCCCTGAAGCCTTTGCCGGACCGCTTCGCGCCGATCTATGCCCTCGACGTTTCCCCTGATGGCCGCGTTCTGGCCGTGGGCCGTGGGGCGGCGCTTCGGCTGGTTGAGCCTGTCTCCGGCTTCGTGTTCCGGACGATCGTCGAGCATGTCGATGCGATCGGGGCCCTGCGATTTCGCCCGGATGGCGGCGAACTCGGCATCGGCGGGTTCAAGACCGTCACGCGCTGGACGATGCCGCAGGTCGTGAAAGCCGGCCGGTGGGACAAAGTGCCCTTCCCGGTCGCCCGCTTCGTGAAGGACCCGGCTTCGAACCTGGCCTGGGCGATATCGCCGACTGAACCGGTCGTGCGGGGCGTGAATCTCGAAACCCGTGCCGAAACCGTCGCCCTGAAATGGCCTGAAGGCCTGGCCGCCGGCTTCGCCCGTTCGCCGTTCGACACCGTCGCGGCCGTCGTGACGGACAAGGGCGTCGTGCACATTCTGAACTCCGGCGACGGCAAGGCCCTGCACAAGATCGACCCGCCGATGGGCGTAACGGCGACCTCGGCCGAATGGCTGGCCAAGGGCAAGCTCGCCGTGGGCCGGTCGGACGGCAAGATCCAGATCTTCGAAATCGCCGAAGCCGTCAAACCGGGTGCCGAATGGAAAGGCGCCGATGGGCCGGTGCGAGCCCTCTCGGCCAACCGCGACGGCAAATCGCTCGTGGCGCTGGTAAAAGAAGGCACGCTGGAGCTTTGGGACGCCGAGGCCGGTAAATCGGTCCGCACGCAGGCGATCGCGGCCCCGCCGGTGTCGATTCTCACTCGCGACCGGCGCGACGGATCGATCCTCATTGCCCAGGCCGATGGCCGCGTTTCGGCCTTCACGGCCGACCTGGCCGCAAAACGGGGTGAGAATGCCGCTTACGCCAAGCCGGTCGTGGCGCTTGACCCAGCGACATCGACGGCCGGTGTTCTTGTCGTGCATGCCGATGGCCTGGCCCGGTTGCTCGATTCGATCACGCTGGCCGACGAATGGGCCTGGTCCGCCGGTGCCGATTCGCCGATCGCGCCTCCCGTGGAACTGACGACGGCCGTTCGACTTGCGGACGGACGCATCGACACCCTTTCGAAAGCCGGCGCCGTCGATTCGTGGAAATACTCCGGCTCACTGGCGGCACTGAAGAGCCTTGAAGGTTTTTCGGACCGGGTACTGTGCGTCGATTATTCCACCGATGGCCGGAAGATCGCTGTCGGCAGCGGCGTGCCTTCACGCTCCGGCGAGCTGAAGATCGTCGACGCTTCGAACGGGGCCGTACTGAAAGACCTCGAAGGTGTCCATTCCGATACGGTCCTGGGCGTCAAATTCAGCCCGGACGGCCTGTATCTCGCATCCTGCGCGGCCGACAAGTTCGCCAAGGTCACGCGGCTTTCCGACTACAAAACGCTCAGGCCGCTGGAAGGGCATACCAATCACGTGCTGGGCGTGGACTGGAAGCCCGACTCGACCCAACTGGCAACGGCCGGAGCCGATCAGGCCCTGAAGCTCTGGAACGTCGAGACCGGCGAACAGGTCCGCACGGCACAAAATGCCGGCAAGCAGATCACGAGCGTACGATGGTCGGCCACGAAACCGATCGTTCTGGGTGCGGCCGGCGATAAGGTCGCCCGGTTCTGGAACCCGGATAACGGACAGATCGCCCGGACATTCGCAGGCGCACCTGACTTCCTGTTCACGGCCGCATCTGACAAGGACATGACGGTCGTTTACGCCGCCGGGCAGGACGGGGCTCTCTACGTCTTCAACGGAAACGATGGCAAGCTGCTCCGCACCGTGAAGTTCACGCCCGCGGTCGCAGGTGGGAACGTCGCCGGCAAGTAATAATGCATCGAAAGCCGTGGCAGCGGTGTCTCGCTGCTACGGCTTATTCGTTACCGGTACAATGGCGGCAGAATCCTGTCGCTGAGCCAGATTACCTGGAGCGAACGGCAAGTGCTACGAGGGATCCCCTCAATCTCAGTTCCGAAATGGTGCCGGCTGGCTAACCCGGGAGGTCAGGTTCAGACAATCCCGGGCCTCTTTTAATCAGATTCGTATCAGAATTCCGGCAACCGGCCTTCTTTGGCCAGCTTGCGCACTTTGGTGACACCGAAGCCGAGGATCGAAACCGGCACGGCCAGCATGAACATGACGCTGTAGTTGAATCCGGCCTGAAGGCCGTTCGTCGATGTACCTGCCCGGCCATTCGCGGCGTCGTAATGGGCCAGGCCGTCCTTGCAGTTCGGGCAGGCGTTCGAGACGCCCGCGAAGGTGAACACCAGCGCTGCGGCGAAGAGGATCGACTTCGATTTCATGTTTCGCTTCCGTTTGCATCTCGTTCCGTACAGGATCGCATTCATCTTATTATGATCTGCCCAGCCCGCTCCGGCAACCGGAATTGCGTTCGGGCGCAACCGCATTCGTCGTCAGAACGCGCTGCCGCAGATCAGCTTGATGTTGGCATAGGGCGAAAATTCGGCTGTGCGGATCACGCCCTTGGCGTCGGCCGCCTGTTCCTGAAATTCGTGGTGGGTAATTTCGTCGATCGACGATTCGTCGAGCAGTCGTGTCACTTCCCGGTAGATCTCGGGATTGTCGTCGGCCATTTCCCGCGCGATGATGGCCGAATCGATCACCAGCTCATGGGCGACTGCCTTGAGCACGTCCATGAAACGGGGAATGCCCGGCACCAGCGAGAGATCGATCACGTAAGCGTCCGGCGGCAGGGCGAATGCGGCGTCCACGATCAGCAGCTCATCGCCCTGGCCAAGTTCGGCGATCAGGGAACAGATCGAAGGATTGAGGATTCCGCCCTTTTTCATGTGTCCGGTTCCGTCGTTTCCGCTCGCGATTGTCTCGACTTCAGGCACTGCCAGTGGCATGGCTGTGCACGCAGGCTTATCATAGCGATTGCCGTGCTCCTTTGGATAGGAACGACACCACGACCGCCGGGGATTGTGGTGTCTCCGACTGACGGGGGGCCCTGTTCCGGCCAGGCGGCGACGCGCTTTCCGACGCACCCGGGGTAACGCCCTTCCGCGGCATTTTTCGAGATCCAATCATGCTCTGGTCGCGTTCGGTACGTCCGCTCCGGTTCCTCCCGATGTTGCTTGTGAGCTGGCTCGCGGTGGGAATCTCCCTCGCCCAGCCCAGGCCGAAGGAACCGCAGAAACCGGAATACAGAGTTCCGCAAAGCCTGAGCGATCTGGGCGACGTGGCATTGTCCAAGGCGTCGGTGAAGTGGCGGGAACAGATCGCCGAGACCCGCAAGATCGTCGACGTCGTCTGCCTGGTCCCCAACCGCGAGACGTTCCTGAAAGTCCTGGCGAAGTGGGACGACAAGCACTACTTCCCCATCCTCATGGACGACACGGAGTACGCCGTCAAGTTCATCCGCGAGTTTCGCCCGAAGAAGATCGTCCGGTTCCCCGAAAGGCCGGCCACGCTGCCGGACGACGCCGTCTGGGTCCAGGCGCTCACGGCCACCATCAGCGCCGTTCTCTCCGAAGAGAACAAGCCGAAGGCCCCCGTCAGGGGCAATCTCTTCTTTATTCGCGACGGCATGAAAGGCCCCGGCATCGTCGAACGCCGGTCGCCGGGCATCGTCCTTACGCGCGGCGGCAATGACTCCATCGCCGCGGCCGCCCTGGCGGCGGGCCGTCGGCAGGGGCTGATGCTCTGGCCCGAGGACAAGGGCTGGAAGGACACGCTCACGTTCGAAGAAGCCACAGGGCGAACGCTCGGGCTTAACGAACTCATCAAGGAAACCAAAGTCGCGACCGATCAGATGGGAGACGAAGTTGACTTCGTCACGATCGTAGGCGACATGCCCTACAGATACACGACCCCTGACGGAATCAACTGCCTGGACGATCTCATGGGCCGCCTGCCGGAAAAGGAGAAAGGCGTCGCCCCGCGCTGGGCTTACCTCGGACGTATCGTCGGCTCGATGGAACAGCAGATCTATCAGGTCATGTGCGGGCTCTTTCTGCAACCGACGGACGCCACCCTCTTCAACGGCTACGACCCCGGCGATGCACGCTTTCAGGGCTATTCGCAGTCAGGCGCGAACGCCCGGCTCACTCAATTCGGCTTCAAGACCGAACAGGTCGGAATGGGCAGCCTGGGCAATTGGCAGAAGGCGTTTCTGCCGAAGAATTCCGCTGGATTGTTGATCATCAACACCTCGGGCAATCCGTCGTCGTTCAACGTTCGGGGCGGCAACGGAACCACCTGGGACATCCCCTGGACCGATCCCGCCCGCATTCACATCATCCACAGCTTCTCCGCCGCCGATGCCCAGGACCCCTACACCATCGCCGGCCGCTGGCTCGTGAACGGCGCTTATGGCTATTTCGGCTCGGTGCATGAGCCCTACCTCCAGGCCTTTCGCTCACCCGGGCTGATCGCCGATGCCCTTGCCGAAGGCTATCCCTGGGCCGCCGCGGTGCGACAAACCCCGGGCCGTGAGCCTTTCGGCAACCCGTGGCGGCTGATCGTCTTCGGCGACCCGATGATGACCGTCGCCCGCCCCGGCGACCGCCCGGCCCGAACGACGCTGCCCATGTTCGATTCCTGGCCCGCGTTCGCCTTCGAACCGATCCCGCCGAATGACTCCGCCCCCCTGGCCAGGTTCGCCTGGTGCGTGCGGCAGTATCTCGTGTGGTCCACGGGTGCCGATCCGCACCAGTCGCCGAAATCGGTTCTCTCCGTGCTGAAAGCCATCGACCGGACCTCGCTGCCCGAAGCGATGCGTGTCACGCGCGACGAACTCCTCGGCTGCCTGGCCATCGAAACGAATCACCACGAGCTGGCGATTTCGCTCGCCGAAGACGTTCCCGCCAGCGCACGCTCCAAGAAGCTCACACGGATGATCGAAACGGCCTGTTATGTCCGCCTGCAGAACGCCCTTTCCCGTGCGGCCATCGAGGACGCCGCCCCCGCCTGGCGCGCGATCGTCCTCGTCTGCGAATCCGACGAACTTCGAACCGCACTGACGGCCCCGATGCGGGCCATGATCACTTCGCCCATCCGCCGCAGAATCTGGATCCGTACGCTGGAAGGCCTGAAGTCGCGATCCGGCATCGACCCGAAATTGAAAAAATGGGCCGAGGAACTGCTGATCGAAGCCGAAAACATCCAGCTCAAGGGCACGCAGTGATTTCGGCCATCGAATGGAGACTTCGAAACTCGCCGGAAATGCAAAGGACAGAAATACGATGAGATTCACAGTGGCACGTCAGAAGGTCGAAGGATTCGAAGTCATCGAATTGACCGATACTGAATCCGGTGCATCGGCTCGAGTGGCTCCGGAGCTTGGTTTCAACATTTTCTCCCTGCGGCTCAACATCGCGGGCAATCTCACGCCCGTGCTCCTTGAACCGCCTTCTCTGGCGGAACTGAAGGCCAATCCGTCGCGTTACGGCAATCCGATTCTCTTCCCCTTTCCGAACCGGATTCGCGACGGGAAATTCACCTGGAAGGGCAAGCCATACAGCACACCGGTCAATGCCAGCGGGCATGCGATCCACGGCTATGCCCTGCGCTCAGCATGGCGAGTCATCGCCGAACAGGGTGGCGACGATCACGCCCGGGTCGAAGCCAGGTGGCAGCTTTCCGTCGATGCCCCCGAGCATCGCGAACACTGGCCCGCTGACGCCGCTCTGAACGTTTCGTGCAAGCTCGGCGTGGGCGGGCTGACGATCGAGGCCGTCGTGAGCAACCCCGACACCGTCGACCTGCCCTGGGGCCTTGGCTATCACACCTACTTCCGCATGCCGCTTACGGCCGAAACCGACACGGCGAAGTCGCGGATTTTTATCCCCGCCACGCGCCGATGGGAGCTGGAAGGCTTCCTGCCGACCGGCCGCAAGGTTCCGTTGCCTGCCGAACTCGATTTCCGCCAGGGCTTGCCGCTGGGTGGCCTGAAGGCCGACGACGTGCTGACAGGCCTGGAACACGGCTCCGACGGATCGACCGAGTGCCGGCTCGTCGACGAATCGATCGGCCAGGAGGCGTTCCTGGCCGCCTCGCCGGAATTCACCGAACTGGTCGTCTTCACGCCATCGTGGAACCCGAACGCGATCGCCCTTGAGCCCTACACGCAGACGACCGACGCGATCAACCTGGCCGCCCGCGGCATCGAAGGAGGCCTGAAAACCCTGCCGCCCGGCGCCTCGGCCCGTACCCTGATCCACATCGGGAAAAGAAAGGCGTAAGAGCCTGAAATTACGAAAGCAATACTCCGACACAAGCCGGAAGAGGCTCGATCGCAGAGTATGTTTCGATGCGAGGCGTCCAGCATCCCAGAGGATTGGTACTGGGATAGATTCCATTACGAACGAGTGAACTTGGCCTTATGATTGACTCGATCGCCATCGACGATAACCATAGATCGCCGATGCGGAAGCAATGATGAGGAACGTACCAGGCTCCGGTACTGGGGTAATCGGAACGAATTTGAGGGCGTGTAGTCCAATTGATGGACCGCCATGGGCACTGACGATAATCTCGCCGGTTTCGGAAATGTCCGAAACCTCGTAAATCTGCCAGACGCCCAAATTCTCCACAAGGTCCTTCAAGAGAAGCGGCGTTGCGTCGAAGCCGTCATAAAAAATGGCGTTCGAACTCTGCTGGCCGACCATTTGCCCAAGCGAGTTGATGGAATAGACCTGAGCCTTGCTGCCTGGATCGCCGATTTCACTCGATGACTTGATGAGCGTCATCTGGCCGGTGTTCACGTCGTAGATCGAATAGTCGGTTAGCGTCGGTTCGTTGAGCATCAGGATCTTGCCGTCGGCCGTAATGTCTTGAGCCCGGCCGGCGTAATATCGACTTTGCTCGTCCGTCAAGAGATTCGTCGGGCTGTCGCCCTTGAAGAGAACGACCTGAACTTTCCGTCCGCTTTCGTACACAAAGTCCATACGATAATCACCACTTTGGAAGGGCGACCCAGGCATTTGGTCGCGACGATGAATCGTTCCGTCAATGTAAAACCTGGGTAACTTACCTCCCCAATTCGAAGTCGGCCCCAGATCCTCGATCCGGTATTGAGGCTGGATCGAATCGGCCAGGGCTTCGGGGGAAGCCAACGAGGCGAGCAGGCACACGGCCAGCAGGCCGAGGGTTCGGGTCATCGATCGGTTGGTCTTCATGACCGGTTTCTCCTGAGGGTACGACACGGCATTTCCGGAATCTCCAGCGGAAACCACGAAGCCCAATCGTGGGCCGAACTACGAATGACAACTGTACGGAACCCCGGCCATTTCGCCGGAAAGAACCATTCGTTTCCGAACCGACAAGCCAACTGTGAAGTTCAGGAAAGATGCTTTCGGCCCAATTCCGTCTCGGGCCTCTGGTGCGGGTACAAACTACCAGTTTCACGATATCCGTCAATGCCGTTTGGCCCTGGTATTGCCGCTCAGGCCCCTAAAGCAAGGCAGCACAAGACACTCCCCTCCTTTTCAAGGAGGGGTGCCCGAAGGGCGGGGTGGTTTCTTCGCAAGCGGAGTTTCACCCTCGCATGCACCAACCCCCTCCCCGCTGCGCGGTACTCCCCCTTTGCAGGGGGAGAGCTCATGTTTTGCCACGCCTTACCTTAAATCCGCGAAGCGCTAATGACTCCCCTCCTTTTCAAGGAGGGGTGGCCGCAGGCCGGGGTGGTTGATTCGCATGACCAGCCAACTCAAGATTCGACCTTCACCGGTTAAAGCGTAAAGGTTCTGCTATTCGACAGATCGAACGGATCGCCGGAAATCGAAGATGGCCCGTTCGCTTGAGAGGCTGGAAGGACCTGATCATGATTCGACATCATGCCGTACACGTGATGCATTCCAACCGAATTGCAGACGTATGGCATTCAAGACACCTTCCGTGGCTTCGAAAATCAGCTTGTTTTCGAATCTCAAAACCTTGATTCCTAATTGATTGAGGTACAGGTCTCGTTCCCGGTCTCGCAGAACGGCTGTTTCGGAATTGTGGACCTGCCCGTCAAGCTCGACGGCAAGCCTTTCTTCCGGGCAATAAAAATCAAGCACGTAATGTCCTATGCTATGCTGTCTTCTGAATTTTCTACCATCGAGTCGGGATCCTTTCAGCAACGTCCATAGCTTCGCCTCTGCGGGTGTAAGTCGATTTCATAATGTTTTGCGAATCGGGGCCAATTCCGGCAAATTGTTAATTCGGTCTTTCTTTTGATCTTCAACAGATCGATCCGTCTCCGACTCTCGTATCGAATCGTGATCTCTCACTGTCAGTGATTCCTCTTGATCGGGTTCCATGGTCAGAGATTCGATCGCTATTGGGCCGTTGTGTCGAATGGTTGACGTTTCATACGATTCTATACGAGCGGTTCATGGCGAGGCAGGCCTGAATCGCCCAGCAACCCCCTCCCCGCTTCGCGGTACTCCCCCTTGGCAGGGGGAGAGCTTATGTTTCTACCACGCATTACTTTATATTCGCGTAGCGTTTATGACTCCCCGCCTTTTCAAGGAGGAGGGGCCGCAGGCCGGGGTGGTTTCTCCGCATGCGGAGTATCACCCACGCAAGCAGAACCCCCTCCCCGCTTCGCGGTACTCCCCCTTGGCAGGGGGAGAGCTTATGTTTCTGCCATGCATTACCTTGTGTTCGCGTAGCGCTGACGACTCCCCTCCTTTTCAAGGAGGGGTGGCCACCACAGGCCGGGGGGCACAGGAACGATCGCGAATGAAATCGAGCGATTAAACCTTGCTCAATTTCTGCTGCGCTGGCGCATCGTCACCAGGACGGTGTTTCCCGTCGAGTTATAAACCATGCGGTCGACAAGGCCTCGGGTGATCATCAGGCCGAAGCCACCTTCACGAAGGCCGAGTTCTTCGCGGATTTCCAGGTGGCGGATCGGGTCGTCTTCGGTCGCGGCGTGCGGCAGGTTGCGGCGATCGAACCCGGGGCCCTGGTCCGAGACCATCACGTGCAGGCTCCGGTCGTCGGCCCTCAGGCGGATGTGCACGGTTTTGTCGGGGTCGCCATGGTTGCCCCATTCGATCGCGTTGCCGCCGAGTTCGAAGATCGTCTGCCGCAGCCGCCCGAGTTTTTCGGCCATCCAGGGCACAGGGCGGACGCAGTCGATGATCCACTGCGATGTCCGCTCGAGCGATTCCATGCGGCTGTGCATGTCCAGATGGACATCGATACGGAAGTGGCGCTGGATGCGTTTGCTGAGGATCGTTTCGATCCGGTCGATCCAGCGGTCCTGGGCTTTCCAGTCGGCCCGGCCGATGACGCCGTCGGGCAGCAGGCGGAAGTCGACGTCGCCCCACTCGGCGGGCTGAAGCCGGCCGGAGTGTGCCCACACCAGGATCGGCAGGGCCGAAGTGGCGGAATCCCGGCGCAGGTGCCTGAGCCAGAGCTGCACGACGTCCATCTGACCGTCGGAGCCGTCGAGCACGAGAACCTGCCCGGCGGCCGGATTGTCCATCCGGTTCGAACGCAGGAAGTCGACCGGTTCGTCGGCATCGATCTTGCGGCAGGTTCGGGGGCTCAGGGCCGTCTTGAGCCGCTGGGGGATCGCCCGTTCCTGGCTGATCCAGCACCAGCGAGGCATGGAAGCGGTTCGCGCTCCGCACGACTCGCTCACGATGCATCCGTTGACATCCGGCACGAGAGACATGATTCGATTCGCTGACTCGCCCCATGCGAACGGTCGTCGGGTACACCGTTTCGCCGAAATGTTCGAAACCAGACATATTTTGTCATTCCCGCCCCGGTTTCGGCAAGGGAACTTCGGACGATTCAAGGGATTACGTGGGCCGATCCGGAAGCTGCGTGCCCGGATTCGAAGTGCTTCAGCCCGTCGAACGATTCGGACCATTTCTTCGGAGTCCGTTCTGACGTTACCGCAACTGGCCTTGACGATTTCGCAAATTTGGGCAACTTTGGCGTTCTCATCGAAGGACTGACCCGGCAAGGAGTGCCCCACATGCATCGCCGTTCGCGCGTGGCGATCGTTACCGATCCTCGTCGTCAGGATGCACTTGCGCAGGCGATGCACCTCCTGGGCGACGCCTGGCCCGAAGTGCCTGAGCACGGTACCGTCGTCAAAATCAACCTGGTCAGCCACCAGGATCAGCGAGCGAGTTCGCACGCCACGACTGTCGGCGCCGTCGCCGATTTCCTGTATGCCCGAGGCGCCGCCGAACTGACCGTCGCCGAAGGGGCGACCGACGCCACCGCCGGGTTCGAACGCCTGGGCCATCGCCGCATGTTCTGGAAGCGGCCCGTCCGGTTCTTCGACATCAACCGCGACGAGACCGAGTGGACGACCTTCCGCACCCGCGCCACGGATGGCTCCCCGCACGAGACACGCGTCAGCGCAACCATGGCCAAGGCTGGGCTTTACGTTTCCGTCGCCCTGGCCAAAACGCACGTGAACACGATGCTCACGGCTTCGATGAAGAACCAGATGTCGTGCGTGCACCCGCACGAACGCATCCGCATGCACGGTTATGCCCCTGGCGGCAACGGCTTTTCGGGCCTGAAGAAGCATGTCGTGCAGTGGCTCAAGGGCGATGGCCCCGCTGTGGCCTGGGCCACGACGGCGCTTGGCCGGGCCCGGCAAGTGCCGCTTCAGGTCGAATCGATCGCCGGCCGGCTGCAGTGGGACCGGCTCAGGCCGCCGCGCCGGGAGTTCGTCAAGTCGATCGCGGCCCTGCACGTGAATCTCGCCAGGCTCAATACGCTGATCGGCCCGAGACTGGCCGTCGTCGACGGCTTCGGAGCCATGGACGGCGAAGGCCCCCGCTTCGGCCGCGCCCGCAACTTCGGCTGGGCTGTCGTGGGCAATGACCCCGTGGCAGTCGACGGAGTCGTCGCCCGGCTCATGGGCATGAACGTGGCGGATATCGGCTATCTGGTCCTTGCCGAACGCCTGGGCCTGGGCAATCTGGCTCTCGAAAACGTCGACCTCGTCGGCGACCCGCTCGATTCCATCGCCCGCCGGTGCCGGCTCCACAGCCACGCGCCGCTGCACAGGCTCTGGCGGGACGCCCTGCCCGCGATCGGCGAAACCGATGCCGAACCCCTGCGCGGGCACCATTTCGGCACACGTTCGGCAGCCGTGCGGTCGCCATCCGGTGCGATTCACGACGAAACCGGAACAGCGGGCTGACCGAACCGGGGCCACGGGTCTTTCATGATGCTTCGATCGCGAACGATATCGACATACCGGCTGGCCGTGATCCGCGCGATCGCGGCCCTGTCGGCCATTGTCGCCACGTTCGCCGGGGCATCGGCCTGGCAGGCCCGAAACACGGCCCCTGAAGGTTCCGGCTGGGTCATGGCCGAAGTCGTGACCGATCGTGCCCTGATCCATCAGTCGCCCAACGATGCCGCGTTCGTCACCGACGAATCGAACCGGGGCGACCTGGTCTGGATCCGCGAAATCTCGCCTGAGTCGGAATGGGTGCGCATCAAGCCCCCGGCCGGAGCCATCAGCTGGATTCTCGAGTCGGACGTAAGCGAAATCCGGGCCGGCGAGGGCCGCGTCCGGGTCGCCACGACGCGCATTCGCCCCGGCCGACACGGGGCACGCCTGCCGGGGCCGCCCGGCGTCGATCTCGCTTCGGGGGCCACGGTCTGGCTGCAGCCGCGCGAGCCGCTGGTGATCCCCCAGCGACAGGGGCTGCTCACCTGGCGGGCCATCGAGCCGCCTTCGATCGAGCCCCGGTTCGTCCGCAGGGAGCATCTCCGCCGAATCGACGACAGGAAAGTGCCCGAGCCGGACGGCTTCGTCGCCGCCAAAGGCCCGGGCGCTCTCGCGCTTGCCGACGACGCCAAAGCCGGCGAACCTGCCGAAGAAATCGCCGAAATGCCCGCGAAGCCGCCCGGCAAGCTCGAATCGGGCGAACCGGTCAAGCCCGTTCCGGCGATCGACTCGCCTGCAGCGCCGGGCGCTGGGGCACCCGAAAAAGGCAAGTCGATCAAGGATCTCGCCATCCTCGACATTCCCGATTCGCTGGTCGGCGAAAAGCCTGAGAAAGCCCCGGGGCCGGATCCCGTCGAGCCACCCCGCCAGGGGCCGGAGGTCGAGCCGATCGCCGATGTCGCCACCGAGGCCAGTTCTCGGCCAGCCGGGCCGGTGAGTGCCCTCGAATTGCCCGCCGACCGGGATTCCGCACTCGAATCGCTCGAATCGCGGTTCAGGGTGATCATGAGCGAGCCGCTGGTTTCCTGGGACTTCCGGCCTATCCTGCTCGCCTGCGAAACGCTCGGCCGGCGAGAACTGACGACTGCTCAGGCGGGGCGGCTGAATCGACTGAAGACCATGGCCGAACGGCAGGAGGAAATCGGCCGGTCGTCGCGTGAATTCTGGAATTCCATGCGACGAAGCCGGTCGCACGACCCTTCTGGCCGGACGCCTGATACCCCTGTCACCGCCCGGGCCGCGCCTCGATTCGATATCAGCGGCCTGCTGCTGCCTTCGCGTCGCGATGTCGACGGCCACCTGCTCTACAACCTCATCGGCGACACCGGCCTGACGATCGCTTATCTCAAGCTGCCCCCGGCTGCCCCGGTGGAAAAGTGGCTGGGCAAGAAGGTCGGCATCCGCGGCCGGGTGCGTTATCACGAAGACCTGCGCGGGCGGCTCGTCACCGTGCAGGATGTCGAACTGCTCGAACCCGAAGCTCCCTAACGGCCTTTGCCGAAGCCGGCCCGCCGGCCCTTCCGCTACGAGACCTCCGAACGATTCAGGTGAATGCACATGGCTCAAAGTCGAACTCGCTCCGATACGCTTCGTGCCGTCGTTCTGGGCGTCGGTGGTCAGGGGCTCAGGCGTGCCCAGGCGATCCGGCTGGCCAGGGGCTGGAGTCTCGCCGGGGTTTATGACGCCGACCCTGCCCGGGCCGCAGCCGCCGCACGAAAACTGGGCTGCGAGAGCTGGCCGGACGAAGCCACGGCCATCGTTGGTTCGGCGGCGGATGTCGTCGTCGTCGCGACGCCCCCTGCCGCGCACGACCGCCAGATCGAATCCGCCCTGCATGCGCACCGGCATGTGCTCTGCGAAAAGCCGATGACGATTCATGCCGATACGGCTTCTTTCCTGGCACACGATGCCGAACGCAGGGGGCTCGTCCTCGCCACGGGCTTCAATCACCGGTTCTATTCGCCAGTGATCCAGGTGATCGAATGTGTGCGATCGAACCGGCTCGGGCAGATTTGTCATGTCGAGGCCGCCATCGGCCATCCGCCGGATGATGCGACTCTCAATGGCTGGCTCGGCGATCGAGGCCGGTCGGGCGGCGGGGTACTCATCGACAATGGTTCGCACCTGGTTGACCTGATCCGCTCGACCGCAGGCGAACTGGGCCCCGTAAAGCTCGAAGACGCCCGCTGGCACGAACGGAAACCGGGTATCGACACCTACCTGAAGTTCTGCGGCGAGAGCGGAACCGGCGCGACGCTGCGTGCGGAATGCTCGTGGGAACACCCGGAACGGCCTTATCTCGCCATGGAATTCGTGTTCGAGAAAGGCGTCGCCCGGATCTCGGCATTCCCCTGGAAGTCGGAGTTCGTCGAATACGGCAAGCCCCGCACCGCGAATGGGCACCTGCGAGACCGGATCGCCGCGAAATGGCTGGGTTTCCGGGCTCCGGGGCTCGAATCGAGTCTCGTCCGCGAACTGGAAGCCATACGCCAGGCCATTCGCGGCGAAGCTCGCGCAGATGCCTCGACCGACTTCGGGACGGCCCATGACGGCGCCCGTGTCGCCGAGATCGTCGAATCGCTGCGAAATCAGGCCGACGCGGTTATGGAGGATCGCCAGCGGTCGATCGGCCAGGCCGTGCCCCGGAGCCGCTGCGCATGATAGGGCCGGTCGTCGTCGCTGCTCATGGCTTCCGCGAAGCCGGCCCGGCGACCCCCACGCATGTGACCATCGATGCCTTCCGCCGCTGGTCCGAAGCCTGCCGCCAGCATGTCGGCGGTTTCGGCGATCCCGCTGATTTGCCGCACCAGCGAGCCCAGGCGGCAGCTGCGGGATGCGAGCATCAGGCACCAGTCGCCCGGCCGATACTGACATTTGACGACGCCCTGGCATCCGTCGGGCTCGTGGCCGAGTCGCTGGCGGCTCCGGCGATCCTCTTCGTGGTCGCCGCCCATGCGGGCAAGCGTAATGACTGGCCCGGCCAGCCGGCGTGGGTGCCTCGTGAGCCGTGCCTGAGCTGGGCCGCGATCCGTGACCTGGCCGAACTTGGCTGGACGATCGGGGCCCATACGATGACGCACCCGCGATTGAGCGCATTGCCTGCGGACAGGCAGCGGCATGAGATCGAAGCCTCGAGCAAGTCGATCGAAGACCGCATCGGCCGTCCCTGCCGCTATTTCGCTTACCCCTATGGCGATGCTCCGCGAACGGCCCGGCTGGTCGTGGCCGAAAGCGGCATGACAGGCTTCGGAACCTTGCCGGGGCGAGTTCGGCCTGAGAGCGACCCGGCCTGTCTGCCACGTGTCGATCTCTATGATCTTGTCCGTCCCGGGGTGGCGTCTCAGTGGGCTTGGTCGGGCCCGACCCGTTCCGCTGTGATGAAGTTGCGCTGCAGGCGATCGATCGCGAGGTTCGTACCCCGGCGGAGCGTGGCCCATGCGACCGGCTCATAGCCTGAAACAGGCCGAGGCCGAAGCGGCTCCCGAGGCTGACCGAAGCCGGGGAATCGTCTGCCCCCGGTGCCGCGACGGTTTCCCGGCCGATCCATTCGTGGTAAGCGGTATCACCTGCCTTCGATGTGGCTTCGAAGCGAAGGACGCGGCTGGTTTCCCTGACCTGCGCACATCGTCCGACCGCTACTTGAGCCGCAATCAGGAAACCCGCAAGGCCGTGAAACTGAGTGCCCGCGAGCCGGCCGAAAGCCTGGAAGGGCTCGCCCGGCACTATTACCGCATGACGGCCGACGTCTCCCGAGCCCGTGAAGACCGGTTCGTGGCCCATATTCTGGACGCCCAGGGCCGTGGCTCGGCCCTGCTGGCACGCATCCCGGCGGAAGGCCCTGTGCTCGAAGTCGGCTGCGGCACGGGCGGGTTCGTCGCCGCGGCGGCCCTGGCGGGGCGAGAGATCGTCGGAGTCGACATCGCCGCCCGCTGGCTTGTCGTCGCCCGCAAGCGGCTCGAATCGTGCACGGGTGGATACGCCGTTCGAAACAGGCATCACGAGGCCACCTCGCGATTCCCCTGCCCGCGTTTGCTCGCGGCCTGCGCCGAAAGCCTGCCGTTCGCGGATGCCAGCTTTTCCGTCGTCGTCGCAGACAGCCTGCTCGAACATGTCGCCGATCCGGCCGCTGCACTGGCGGAAATGCTGCGAGTGCTGCGCCCGGGGGGCTCGATTGTCCTCTGGTTCCCGAATCGCCGCTGGCTCGGGCCCGACCCGCACGTCGGCCTGATCGGCCTGCCGCTTCTTCCGAAAAGGCTGGCCAGCCGATACGTCAAGGCACGTCGCGGACCGATATTCTGGCCACCCTGCCGCACCGGTGCGGAATGGGCTGATCTGGCGCAGGCGGTCATGCCCGGGCTCGAATCGACCATCCGCGCCGCGGATCTGCGAGCCTGGCCCAAGGCGGACCGTTCGATGCGTGCCCGATCGGCCCGGCTGCTCGGGCGTTTGTCGACCGTGCCTGGGTTCTCGGCCGTTCTCAGGCACTTCGGGCCGATTGGCGAAGTCGTCCTCCGTAAGCCGGAAGTCGATTTCGATCGATTCACGCAATTCCGTGTTTCGACCGGTGCGGCACGATGACCGCTCCTCTGCGCTGGCCCGCCAAAGCCCTGTTTTTCGCCGATGCCCTTTCGATCTTGGCCGGGTTCGTCGTTTTCAGGGCCCTTTGTTCGAACTGGCCAGCGCCGGTTTTCGCACGCTGGGAGTGGCTGCGCGTGGTGCTGGGGCTTTGCCTGCTGCTGCCGCGTAACGGGCTGGATGTCGTCGCCCAGCGGTGTGCCGTGCGGCATCCCGGCCATTTGCGGGAATGGACGGCGATCAGCCTGATCTGCCGCGTGCCGCTGGCCGTGGTGGCTATCGGCGGCTTTCTGGCGGTTCTCCGGGTTTCTTCCGGCACGTCGAGTTTTCTTGCGATCCTGCTGGCGCTGAGCCTGCCGCTTCAGGCCGTCGTTCCTGATCTGGCGGCACGGGTTCAGGGCCGCTATGCACTGGCCGGCGTGCTGCAAATGGCTCGAAACGTCGTTCCCGCGGTCGCGGTGGTCATTCTGCCTGTTTCCATCCGGTCGCCCGAAAACATGGCTGCCGTAATGCTGATGACTGAGGCTGCCATCGCCCTGTTCTGGTGGATCGATGCGGCCGTTCATGGCGGATTGCCCGGCGGGCGCTGGCTCGTCGTGTTTCGACGCGGCGGCCGGGCGGTTTTCGGACGGAGTCTGAATCAGACCCTCAGCCGCTGGCTGCGGGTCCTGTCGTGGAACGCCGATGCATTCCTGCTTGGCATGCTGGCGACTGGGCTCTGGGCCACGGTCGCGCCGGCCCGGTCGCTGATGATGTCGGCCGTGTTTCCGATCGCCAGCTACCTGGGGGCACTCAGCCCGCTGCTGGCACGCGAAAGCCAGGCCGCCATCCGAGCCCGGTTTCTGCTCGCTTCGAAGGCCGCATTCGCCGTCGGGGGCATGGCTCTTCTGGGCAGCCTGGTCCTTGCGCCGTGGATCACGCCAGTTCTCTTCGGCCCGCACACACTCGTCGACGGGCAATCGCTCGTTCTGATGTCGGCCCGACTCGTTCCGGTTCTGATCCTGCTGTGCGCCACGAACTTCTGGACGACCCTGCGCCGCGACGACCTCGCTCGGACCATTCCCGCTGCCCAGGTTTGCCTGAGCCTCAGCCTGATTCTGGCGGGCGGCTCGCTGGGCGAGCCCGTCATTGGCTATATCGCATTCATAACGGTCGAATGGGCGATCGCAGCAGCTTGCGTAAGCTGGTTCGCTGCGGCCGGGTTTACGTGGAAATTTCGCGGCATACGCCGAAGCGAGGGCGTAAGGCGTCCGGCCTCCTTCTTCTTGGAGCGTTTGCCGAAGGGGCTTGCCCGTGGCACTTCCGGAGCACATGCCGATGCCTGAAGCCGTCACACTGGCCGACCCGGCGAAATACTTCGAAATGCTGGACCGGGCTTCGCTGACGCACTGGTGGGGCCGGTCGATCGAATACGTAGAGCGGCGTTGGCTGCAACATGCACTGCGAAAAAGGGCCAGGCGATTCCCATATACCTGGCTCGACGTCGGCTGCGGCACGGGCACACGGCTGAGACTTTGGGCCGATTGGGGGTGCTGGGGTGAGAGAGTGGGGGTCGAGCCGGAAATCGATGCGGTCGAGGCCGCTGCGGCTGACCCCGGGATTTCTGTCCGGATCGGTCGGTTGCCGGATCTGCCGTACGAATCCGAACGGTTCGACTTGATCACCGCCTTCGACGTGCTGCAGCATGTGTCGGCTGAGCGTCGGAGGGACTCGATCTGGTCGATCGCGGAACGGCTTCGCCCCGATGGGATTCTGCTCATGCGGACGAATGCCCCGGGGCTTTTCCGCAAGGGTGTGGACGACCCGACGATCGTCGATTCCGCCCGCCTGAACCGCTGGCTGACCGAAGCCGGGATGCGTGTCGCAAGATCCAGCCGGTTCAATGCTTGCGGCGGGCTTGCGGAAGACGTCACCAGGGCGATCCGAAGGAAAAAGGGGGCAGGTTCGGTGCCGGGGCCGTTCAAGTCCGGGCTGCCGCAAACGTGGACCAGGCGGCCGGCCGGGCATGTTCTGGCCAGCTGGTGCGGGTTCGTGGAAAGCCGAATTTGCGGGACTGGCCTTGTCAATTTTCCCATTGGGCATTCTTATCTGGTCATGGCCATCAAGGACGGCAACCATGATCGAACATCGGTCGGATAACACGGTTCAGCGAAACCTGCGGGTGGGCTTCGACGGCGGATGCCTCGTCAACCGGCGCGGGTTCGGCCGTTTCGCCCGGGGAATCCTGGGCGGGCTCGTTGAGACCAACCCCGGCCACAGCCTCGAAATCTTCGCGGACGAAGCGACTGTCGCCCGCCTGGACATCCCGGCAGGCGTATCGGTGCGGTCCGTTCCGTCGCGCCGCATGGCCGTCGAAGCCGCCACGGCCAGCGGAAACCGCAGTCTTGGCGAAATCGGCAGAATGATGCGAGCCGTTCGGGCCGCGCGATATGACGTCGTCTATTTCCCGACTTCCATGACGTTCGTGCCGTTGCCGGGCGTGCGAAACCTGGTCGTGACGATGCACGACACGCTGGCCGTGGACCGCCCCGACCTCGTCTTCCCCACGCGTGCCGGCCGCTGGTTCTGGTGGCTCAAGGAACAGGCGGCCAGGTGGTCGGCAGCCCGGCTGACGACCGTTTCCGAAACCTCCCGGCGCGACCTTGCACGATTCTTCCGGATGGACGAAAGCCGCATCGGCCTGCTGACCGAAGGTGTCGACCCGGTCTTCTATCGCCAATCCGCCGGTGCACCAGGTTTCGCAGAAGTCGCCGCACGCTACAAGGTGCCCCCGGACAGGCCTTTGTGGACTTACGTCGGCGGCCTGAGCCCGCACAAGAACCTGATCCGGCTGATCGAGGCCTTCGCCGGATTGCCCGACTCGACCGGCGATCTGGTGCTCGTCGGCGACTTCGCCGATACGTTTCACACGCATATCCCCGAACTTCGTGCCAAAGTGGCCGAAAGCGGCCGCGCCGATCGCATCCATCTGCCCGGGTTCGTTCCGGACGATGCCCTTGCCGTTCTTTACAGGCATTCCCGTGCGGTCGTGCTGCCTTCGCTCTGGGAAGGCTTCGGACTGCCCGCCGCTGAGGCCATGGCCTGCGGCACACCGGTGCTGCACAGCACGGCCGGATCGCTGCCGGAGATCGTGGGCGATGCCGGTATCGCGTTCGACCCGCTTTCCGTCGATGCCATTCGGGCCGCCTGGCTGCTGCTGGCGAACGATGACGAACTGAGGCAATCGCTGGCTGCCAGGGGGCGAATCCGCTCCCAAAACTATCGCTGGAGTCGAGCCGGCGAGATGCTCTGGCACGAGATCGAATCGGTCGCTGGCCCGGCGATGCGTCATCGGAGCCTCGCCGGATGAAGTTCTGCATGCTCACCAGCTTCTTCGGCAAGCACAGCTTCGGCGGCGATTCGGCCTATGTCGATCGCCTCAGCCGGGCCCTGGCGAGCCGGGGGCACGAGGTGCACGTCATCTACTGCCGCGACGCCTTCGAACTGGTCAGGGGGACATACCCGGACCGCGAATATCGAGTGCCGGAAGGCGTTTACGTGCATGGCCTGGAAGCGGGCCTGGGGCCGCTTTCGCCGCTCTGGACACAACAGACAGGCCACCCCGGGCCGAAATGGCCCATGATCCGCGAGATCGTGCGCCGAATTGAGCCGGATGTCGTGCATTTCCATAACCTTTCGCTGATCGGCGGCCCGGGGCTGCTGCTGCGCGACTTTGGCCCGGCCACTCGGCTGATGTCGGCCCACGAGCACTGGCTGGTGTGCCCGATGCACGTGCTCTGGCGTTCGGACGGCCGCCTGTGCGACCGGCCGAAGTGCCATCGCTGCTCGCTGGCCAGCGGCCGCCCGCCCCAGCTCTGGCGGCATGGCCGGTTGATGAAACGTGGCCTCGAACGATTGCACCGGCTGATCGTGCCGAGCCGGTCGGCCGCGGACGAGCACCGGAAACGGGGTGTCGAACGCCCGATCGACGTCCTGCCCTACTTCCTGCCTGATGACTGGCCCTTCGCCCGCAGGCTCGATGCCGGCCACGCGCCAGCTGACCAGCGGCCCTACTTTGCCTGCGTCGGCCGGCTCGAAACGATCAAGGGCTTCCAGGACGCCATCGGGCAGATGCACCTGTTTCCGGATATGGACTTGCGCATCGCCGGCCATGGCGAATTCGGCGAACATCTGCGCCGACAGGCGGCGGATCTGCCCAACGTGATCTTCGAAGGCGTTCTCGAAGGCGATCGCCTGCGCCGGCTGATTCGCGGCGCCCGGGCCCTGATCGTGCCCTCGCTGGTTCCCGAAACGTTCGGTTATGTCGTGCTCGAAGCCTTCGCTCAAGGGCGGCCGGTTGTCGGGCGACATCTGGGTGCGCTCCCTGACCTGCTGAATTCGACCGGTGGCGGAATCACTTTCGAATCGTCCGGCTCGCTGGCCGATGCGATGCGGCGACTTGCGGAAGACGAAACGCTGGCGAACTCGCTGGGCCGGGCCGGGGCCGAATCGATCCCGCACCGGTTCGATGAGGAGACCCACCTTAAGCAATATCTCGCCTGGGCGGCTCGCACGGAGATCGAACCGGGCGAATCGAGTAATTCGAATGACGAACCGGCCGGCACAACCCTCGCGACCCGCGCGGCATGAACGGCGCAGCCGGCTCGACACAGGCAAGCCCACTTAAGCTGAACCTCGGCAGCGGTTCCGGCTCGCTCGCTGGGTACGTGCATGTCGATCGCCGCAACCTGCCCGGCTGCGTTGACATTCAGGCTGATGCCCTGCGATTGCCCTTTGCCGCCGGTTCGTTCGACGAAATCCTGGCTGAGAGTGTCTTCGAACACCTGGCCGACCCCCGCCCCGCCATCGCCGAAGCCTCGCGGGTGCTGCGGCCTTCAGGCAGGCTTGTCGTCCGCGTGCCTGCACTCGGCACTTGTGCGGCTCACCTTGACCCGACCCATCGCTATCTGGCTGACCTCAAGCACTGGGCCGACCTGCTCAGCGAGCGGTTCGAGACGGTTCGCGTCGGGTCCGTCGGCGTCCGCTGGCGGGCCAGCCGGTCGCTGGTCGCCATCCAGCGTGTCTGCATCACCCTGCTGGGCTGGCATGACCTGGGCCAATGCTGGGTGCTGACCGCGACCCGACCAAGGGCAGACTTCAAGCCCGTGATTCCGCCCCGCTGGTGGCTCGACGAGTGATCGTCAAGACCGAAGCGATCGCCCCGGCGACTTCGTCCGCAAAGGTCCGGCCGTCGAAGGCCTTCGCCCGATCAAGGCCCTGACGGATCAGCCTTCTGCGCTGCTCCCCGTCTTCGATCAGTGCCAGAATCGCTGCCGCGATGCTCTCCGGCTTCGTATCCGGCAGCGCCAGGCAAGCCCCGTCACAAAGCTCGGCCAGGGCATTCAAAGGCCTCGAGATGACCGGGCAGCCATGGGCCATGGCCTCCAGCACGGGCAGGCCGAAGCCTTCGCGGGCGCTGGGCCAGACCATTGCCCGAGCATGGCCATAAAGCCAGCTCAGAACGGAATCAGGCACGTGGCCCAGGTCGATCAGGGTTTCGGTTCGAACCGGTTCGGCCATGGGCGGGCCGACGCGGATGAGCTTCAGATCCCGGCCGCCCAGGGAAATGTGCTCGACGGCCTCGGCGATCGCCGGGAAATCTCGCCGGGCCGAAGTCTTGCCCACAAAGAGCACGAACGGCGAATCGGCGAGATATGCATACTTCCTGATTTCATCAGGCGTTACGTCCGTCCGGGTGCTGCGCAAACCAGGCCTGATCACGCGAATCCGTTCGTCCGGAACTCCGAAGTGGCGGCGCACGTCGCCTGCAGTGGCTTCTGAGGGCGTCAGGACGAGATCGGCCCTCCGGGCGCTGTAGCGATACCGCTGGCGAAACCGAAGCCTGGCCTTCCAGGGGATTTGCGCATCGGCGTGTTCGCAGAAGGTGTCGTGCACGACGAGCACGACTGGCCCCCGCCAGCGCCTGGGCACAAGATTCGCCGGGGCGAACAGAAGCCCCTCTCGACGCCCCAGCGCGGCCAGGCAGAAATTCTCCCAGACCCAGCCGGGGGCACGACTTCCGATGACTTCGCAAGTGAATGCCTGTCTCCAGGAGTCGAGATGCCCGGGCCGCTCCTGGTGCAGGATCACGACCGGCTCGAACGGCAGCCTCTCCACCGCCTCGGCCCAGCTTTCGAGCAGCAGGCTCAAGTAACGCCCGACCCCCGTCGCATGGGCCGTCAGCCGTCTGCCGTCCACATAAATCACGGGGCGGTCGGATCGCGGTATCCTGGCGGCAGTCATGGCATTACGGGCTTCAAGAGTGTTCGGCCCCGGCCAGCGTGATCAACGTATGCCCGCATCTTCGGCAGGGCGTTCCTGCAAGGGCCGGGTGGCGAAGTGCGGTCCGGCGGGCTGCCGCCTGGCGATTTCCCGGCCGGTGTCGCCCGATTCCTGTGCCTGGCGTTTGCCCGCGTGATGCAGCCGGTGCATCCTGTGCAGCACCTGGGCTGTGGCATAGCTTGTCAGGCAGACGAGGTAATAGACGTAAAGCAGCGGCACCCCGGCTGCGACCAGCTTCACCCCGCCCTTCCGGCGCAGCAGGCCCAGGAAGGCCCTGTTGATCGAAACGACCGCAAGTGCCGAGCAGGCGAAGAGCATGGCCGCGAAGGCCGGTTCGAACGGCAGTGCCCCGATCGAGGCGACCGAAACCCCGGCCGAAACAGCCGCCAGCTTCTGCCGCCTGTCCACGTTCAGGTCCTGGCTTTTGTTGCCCTCGCGGAGCATCAGCAGGCTCCAGGGCAAGCCCCGCTGGAAGAAGTCTGTCCGGACCATCGTCTTCAGCGACCATGGCTTCAGGTGCGTGCACAAAACGTCCCGGGCCAGGACGATCCGATGCCCGGCCCCGGTCAGCCGGTAGCCGAGCTCGATGTCCTCGATCGCCGGCCGCTCGAAACGTTCGTGATCGAAGCCGCCGAACTTGAGGAAGATATCGCGGCGAATCAGCCCGCAGCCGGTCCAGAAGGTCGTGGCCGGGCGTCGTTCCCGTTCGAACCGGCCCGATTGATGCACGTGATGGTGCAACAGGTTACGGAACCGGCTGACCCGTCCGGAAGCCTCGGGCCGGTCGTCGTAAGATCCGAACAGAGCGACGATCGAACCATCCTCGCCCAGATGCCGAAAGGCTCGCGATAATGCCCCGGGATGCAGAAGCACGTCGGCGTCAATGAAGAGAATCCACTGGCCACGGGCCTTGTGCGCGCCCAGGTTACGGGCCAGGGCCGGGCCGCCACGGTTTTCAGTGCGACAGTACCGGACGCCGTAAGCCTCAGCAACTTCGGCGGTTCTGTCGGTCGAGCCATCGTCGGCGACGATAATCTCGAAGTGCAACGAAGTGTGCCGGATCAGCCGCTGCAGGCACCGGGAAAGATCGTCGGCGGCGTTGTAGGCCGGGATGACGATCGATAGCGTCGGGGGTTCGCCTGCATGGCTGTCACACGTCGGACGGGTAAGGTTTTCATCCATGAGTCACCTCACCGGTCCCAGGGGCTGGCTCGACTATGCGCATCCTTCCATGGAGCGCTCGAAGACATCCCTGGCCTGTTCGCCGCTGGTTCCGCGCGATATTGCCTGACGAGGCTCGCCAGGTTCGATCGCCGAACGATCGACTGACAGGCTTCGACGTGTGGAGCGGAAGATACAGGCCACCCCGAAATCGGTCAATCCGACTTTCGTACTCTGCCGCAAGTCAAAACCAGGCAATGCGATGCGGCGAATACTGGTGTCAGCGGCCAGCCGGGTTAACGGCCTTGGCGGATTCAGGCCTGGGCTCCTGCGGGTTCTGGCCACGGTCCTGAACCAGGTCGCGAAGCACGTCCGCCAGCCGGTGCGAAGCCAGTGCGACCCGCCGCTCGGCCAGTTTGCGGGCATCCGCCGCATAGCCAACGGGCAGGTCACGAAGGCGGGTCTCGTCGATCGGAAGATTGGCGTAAACCACGTCGCGGCAGGCCTCTGCGCTTTCCCGGACCCAGTCCTGGATCTTGCCCCTCTGCAGCTCGTCCCTGAACCGGTCTCGGGGGAAGTCACGCAGCAGCCGGCGTGATTCACGGTCCAGGGAGGGCGGGTTCTCCTCGCGGCCCAGCACGCCGTCCCAAAAAGCATGCAGGTTGTCCGGGCCGTTGTCGTTCGGCACCTCGATCAGGTTGCCCCCCTGATCGCCGTTCGGCGTGGCCGGGCAAAACCGTGCTGCCGCGTGCAGAGGCTGGTGCACGTCGCCCACCTGGTGGATGATCCAGCTCAGGGCCACGGCACGTTCCTCAGGCGAGTTTTTCCGGTCCTTGAACGTCTTCACGTGAGCCAGATAGGTGTTGATCACGTTCTCGTCCGAAGGCCGCGTCTGCGGTTCTTCCAGCCGGACGGGGCGATTACGCTCGACGATCAGCTTGTGATTCACATAATGAGCCCGCGGCCGGAAATAGCGGGAAAACTTCGTGTCCGGCCGGGCCTGATCCGGAAAGACCGATGCGTTGACCATCAGCGCCAGCCGCTCGTCTCGCGGGTTGAAGCGGGCTTCGCTCCACCAGGGGCCTTCCGCCGGATGCTTTTCCAGGATCCGGGCCAGCTCGTTTTTCGTCTTTTCGTCGAGCTGCTCGAACGCCATCCAGGCGATCAACCTGTGCCCACGGCCGTTCCAGGCCTGTGCCTGATGAACCTGGGCGAAAACGATCGCAACGAGTGCGAACGCGATTCGGAAAGCTGCACGGCTGAAAGGTCGTCGCATCTCAAGACCCGATCGGCTGGGGTGTTGGCTCAATCCTGTTCCGGCTGTCGATCACACAGAAATCGTATCCGAAAACGGGCCTCGAAATACAGGCTTATGCACCGATTCGTTCGCCATGAACGGTTACGGAATCATGCGGATGACACGGTCAGCGCGGGCTGGATGCGGAATGCCCCGGCCCGCTCCGGGGTGAATCGGGTGCAGCGAAAACACGTCCGAATTGTCAAAGATCATCCCGGGCAATCACTTACGATTCGAATTCACTTCACGCTCGCCTGATACGCCTGTTCGGCAGCGGCGACCAGCTGCGGATCAGCCCAGGTTTTATATGCCCGCCAGCTGCGCCGGAAGGCCTTGACCGAGCCGAACAGGGCCTGGATCGTGAATGTCCGCTCGAACGACTCCGGCAGGGCCATCAACTGCCTCAGGATGTCGGCCTCGTCGGCCATCACGTCCCGCGAGTCAGACCAGTCGCGGTAACGGATCATCTTGATACGGTCCCGAAACGTGCCCTCATCCCGCGAGACGGCCGCCAGCTTCGCCCGCGATGATGCCGATTGCGCGTCGGGGCGGTCGTCAGCCGGCTCGAAATCGTCGAGGGGATCGATTTCGGCATTGTCTTCGAGCACGTCGGGCCCGGCGTGAAATCCGTTT
>WGMM01000007.1 GCA_016125085.1 bacterium | reverse complement strand
CAGTATTGATCGTAATGGAGCTTGCGGTTGCCCGCCCTGTCACGTCGGCAGCCGTCGAGGTGCAGGTCGCGCAGAAGCTTGACGAGCGGCTTGAAGTACTTCAAGCCCTTGATATCGGATATCTTACGACTTTCGCCCATGAGATCCCGAGCCCCGCGAAGGCTGTCGATTCGGCAGTCGAACCGACCTCGCCGGACTCAATGCGCAAATTTCGTGCCGAACAGGTGTGGCATGAATGTCGTTCGTTCGACTGGCTCAGTCCGATTCCATCCGGAACCGTTCGTTCGCGCCGGCGATGTAGTCGGACAGGCCTGCGTAGCGATTTCGGAGGGCTTCGATCGCCAGGACGCGGACGGCGTCCTGATCCGGCTCGGCCAGGTAGTCGACAGGGCTCTTGCCGTCGACCCGGGCCAGCATGCAGCCCGCCAGGTGCCGCAGTGTGCGGCGTTCGAATTCCATCGGATCGTCAAGCGACGGGAAACCGCGGCGATAGGCGGCCCAGAATTCGTAGATCATTTCCAGGTATTCGTCGCGCGCCGACATGCCCAGCCGGTTGGCCCGGAAGGTTTTGAGCATCAGGTGTGTCATGAAGAAGCCGAGATCGAAGGCCGGGTCGCCCCAGTGTGCGGTTTCGAAATCGACCAGGCTCAATTCGCCGCCATGGCCGACAAGGATATTCTTGGGGCTGAAGTCGGCATGCACGAACGTCTTCTGGCGGACGTCACGCATCGATCGCATCAGGTCTTCGAGCGGTTCGGCCACAATGGGCAAAACGCTTGCGACGGTGCGGTAATAGGGGTCGATGCGGAGTTCGTCGAAAACCGTCCAGTCGGCGAGACGACTTGTCGACAATTCTTCGGCATGCCGCAGGCTGGCTTCATGCATGGTGCCCAGAATCAGGCCCGCGGTGCGTGCCAGAGAAACGTCAGGGCGGCCTTCCAGCAGCAGAAGTTTCCAGTTGTCGCGGGCCGGGCCCAGGTCGGTCATGCCGATCAGGTAGTGGTCGCGGTCCTCGAAATGAATCGCGGGAACGACACCAGGCGGAAGCACCCCGGCCAGGAACCTCATGGCTTCGGCTTCGTTCCAGATGCGGTCAAGCCGGCTGAACCACTCCTTGCGTGTGCGCAGCTGCGGGGCGGCCTGTTTGAGAACGATCGAAGGATAATCGGAGCCGGAATCCGCCGGCACGACCCGAATGACGGCGGCCGACACGCCGCCCGAGAGCACGCAGGCACGCGCGGGCACATGGGGCGGCCATTGACCGCTGAAGTGCAGGTATTCGACGGCGTTTTCGGCGGTGAGTGTCCACATGGCCGGTCGTGGGACAAGAGAATGTTGCGATTCAATACTACTCAAGAATATCCCGGAACACGTTTCCGGGGCCAGTATCGAAAGCCGGAAAATCCCGGAATTCGGACGGAAGTTTTATCAATTCCGAATGTTGCGTCATGCAATCACGCAATCTTTTTGAGAAAGATCAAGGCATTCGGCCATGGTAAATGCGATCGCCGGTCGAATGACCGGCGATCGTTGATTTTACGCGGTTTCCTGAGGAAGGACCGAACCGTCAGGCATTGCGTTTCTTTCGAAGCCGATGAGCCGCGGCCAAAGTCAGGCCGGACAGAACCGCCATGGCATATGTCGACGGCTCGGGGACGATGGCCAGACCGGCAATTTCATTCGCAGAGCCGGAAAAGAAAGTGAATGTCCCGCCGAGGTCCGTAGATGGGCCGACGTTCGTGCTTATAGATGTGTTGGCGATAAAATTCGAGATCGAAGGCCAGCTGTAGAGGATGCCAGATGTCGCTGAATTCGGACTTCCGTTCGTATCGAGAAAATAGACGACTCCATTTTCGTCGATATCGAACCCGATACCATCACCTACGTTACGGGCTCCGAACGTTTCGTCGGGAGCTGATCCGGTAGCCCATGCCGAAGGCGAAGACCAGCGTTTCAGGGTTTTCGATTCAGTAGCTGTCATATTGCCTTCCAGAACGTAAAGAGACCCCTGATAAATCGCCATACCTGACATGGGTGCTGCCCCGGTGCGAGTTCCCGGGGAAGTCGTGTTGGTATTCGCTGCCCAATCCGCAACGCTCGGCCAGGAAAAGAGTGTTTTGTCGCCAGTGGAGGACGCGTCCCCGGCGATATAGTAAACGACACCGTTGACGATCGCAAAATCGCAACTCGAGCCCTGAGCGATACCACGGTCCGAAGTCAAGCCGCCACTGTTCGCCTGAAAATTCGTGATTGAGGAATATTGCGTAATGCCCGGCGTGCCTTGAGCATTCGGGGCATCACGCATGACGTAGAGCTCCAAAGCTTCGGACGAACTCATGCCCAAGGTCATGGCGGACATCGCCAGCACGAATTTCGGGAGAAAATACCCAATTACATCGGAATTCGTCCTCATCGCCTGCACCTGCTTTCCTGAACGGCCTGTCGTTTCACTAGTGTGGAAGCGTAATGTCTGAGCGACTTTCGAAAGGTATTTAGGCAGACATCGAAAACGATGTCAACAAGCCACTGACCAAGTCCCGAAAAAACGACATTTTGCATGTAAGATTTGGCGAATTCGCGAATCCCGTCGCTTATATTTGCCGTGACGCAAGGTTTTTCTATCTCAAGTCCAGAGCGAAAGACCCACGGAAAGCCGAATATCGGTATCGAGCCGAAGCTGGAACGGAACATTGGCCACACGACGCCCGCGAATCGGAAACCTTACGTTTTCGAAAGATCCTGGCTATGGGGATTCACGGGAATCGGCTCGACGTCAGGCGAAATGGCCGTCTCGCGATCGGCCATTTCTCCTTCGCGTCGGTTTCTGGTCAAAGATCATGCCCATGTTCATGGTCACTGGATTCCAATTGCGGAACCGGCAGGCCTTTGGCGAACCAGGGATAGATCGTCGGCAGAACGACGGTCGTCAGCAGCGTGCTGGTCAAGAGGCCGCCGATGACGACGGTGGCCAGCGGGCGCTGAATTTCGGCCCCGGGATTGGTGTTGACGGCCATCGGCAGGAAGCCGAGGCCGGCGACCATGGCCGTCATGAGGATCGGCCGAAGTCGTTCGAGCGCGGCGTCGTGAGCGGCGTGCTGAAGGTCGAGCCCTTCCGCCCGGCGGTGTTCGACGGCCGAAACCCAGACGAGGCCATTGAGCACGGCCACGCCGAACAGAGCGATGAAGCCGACGCCGGCCGAGATGGAAAACGGCATGCCCCGTAGCGCCAGAGCGAACACGCCGCCCGTGGTGGCGAAGGGCACGGCAAGATAGATCAGGGCCGCCAGGCTCATCGACCCAAGCGACGTGTAGAGCAGCAGATAGATCAGCGAGAGCGCCAGCGGCACGACGATCATGAGCCTTTTCATGGCCGTCTGCAGGTGCTCGAACTGGCCGCCCCAGTGGATGTGATAACCGGGCGGCAGGGGAACGGTTCGCGCGATCGCGGCCTGAGCCTCGGTCACGAAGCCGGCGATGTCGCGGCCACGGACGTTGGCGGAGACGGCACTTCGGCGCTGGATGTTTTCCCGCTCGACTTCGCTGGGGCCTTCCTCGTATTTGATGTCCACGAGGTTGGCCATGGGGATGGCCCGGCCCTGGGCGTCCATCAGGCGGATGGACGCGATCTTGTCGGCGTCGTTGCGCCAGCTTTCAGGCAGGCGGATCTGGATCGGATGGCGGGCGTTACCCTCGAAGACCGTGCCGACGGTTTTACCGCCCAGCGAAGCGACAGCGTCCATGACGTCCTGCGCCTTGATGCCGTAACGCGAAAGCTGCTCGCGGTTCACGCGGATGCGCATCGTGGGCAGCCGGCCGGTTGAGGGGGAACGGACATCACGGGCGCCGGGAATGGCGGCCATGACGCCTTCGACCTTCGTCGCCAGTCGCGAGAGTTCGTCCAGGTCGGGGCCGTAGATGATTGCCGCGACGTCCGACTTCACGCCGGCGACGAGTTCGTTGACCCGCATTTCGATCGGCTGGCTGAAGCCGAAGCGAACGCCGGGAAGGCTGTCGGAAAGCTTGGTGTTCATCTCTTCGATGAGGCCGTCGCGAGTGACGCCCGGGCGCCATTCGTGGCGGTCCTTGAGCAGTGTCCAGACGTCGGTCTGGTGCACGCCCATCACGTCGTTGGCGATTTCAGGCCGGCCGGTTTTGCAGTAAACGTCGCGGACTTCAGGGAATCCTCGCAGGATCGTCTCGATAGCGGTGCCCATCGGCACGGCGCCGTCCAGATCCGCGGAGGGGATGCGCACGGCTTCGACGAGCAGGTCACCCTCATTGAGCCGGGGCATGAATTCGCCCCCGAGCCGAAGCCCGATGGGAACCGTCGCGACCAGCAGCGCCAGTGCCAGGCCGACGACGAACGTGCGATGTTTCAGGGCACCATTGAGCATGGGCTCATAAAACCGCTTGATGAAGCGGACGAGCCAGGGCTCGGTTTCGACGGTTTTGTCGGACAGAGCCAGGCTGGCGAGCACCGGCATGACGGTGAGCGAGACGATCATCGACCCGGCGAGGGCGAAAATGACCGTCAGTGCCATGGGCCGGAACAGTTTGCCTTCGGTTCCCTGCAGGGCCAGGATCGGCAGATAGACGATGGCGATGATCAGCTCGCCGTAAAGCGTCGGTTTTCGGACCTCGATGGCGGCGTCGCGGATGATCTCGAGCTTGGACCGCGTGCCCCCTTCATGGCCCAGGCGGCGCACGCAGTTTTCGACCATGATCACGGAGCTGTCGACGATCATGCCGAAGTCGATAGCACCCAATGACATCAGGCTTGCCGTGACGCCCGTGGCCAGCATCACGTTGGCGGCGAAGAGCATGGAGAGCGGAATCGCCAGGGCGACGATCAACCCGCCGCGCAGGTTACCGAGCATCACAAGCAGCACGGCGACGACGAGAAATCCGCCGACGGCCAGATTTTCCTTCACGGTGCCGAGGGCGTGATCGATGAGGTTCGAACGGTCGTAAAGGGTTTCGATCGTCACGCCGGACGGAAGGCTCTGCTTGATCTTGTCGATCTCTTCCTTGACCCGGTTGACGACGCGCCGGCCGTTTTCGCCGATGAGCATCATGACGAGGCCGCTGACGACTTCACCGCGGCCATCCCGCGTGACGAGACCGGCACGGATCATCGGCGCCGGGAACACCCGGGCGACGTCGCCGATCGTCAACGGCACGCCGCCGGTTTCGCGAATGACGACACGTTCGATTTCGGAGGCGTCGGTGATCAAGCTCACGCCCCGGATGTAACGAGACTCGCCTGCCCGGCTGAGATAGCCGCCGCCGACGTTGGCGTTATTGCGGTCGAGCGCGTCGACCACTTCGCTGAAAGTGAGCTTCTGGTTTGCCAGCCGGTCAGGGTCGATCTCGATCCGGTAGGTTTTGAGCTGGCCGCCATGGCTGTTGATTTCGGTGACGCCTGGTACGCTTCGCAGGCGGAAAGCCACCTGCCAGTCGAGGATCGTACGCAGATCCATGGGCGAAACGGAGCCGTCGCCGCGCACTTCGAACTGGTAGATTTCACCGAGAGCGGTTGCGATCGGCCCAAGCTGGGGCGTGCCGTACCCGGGCGGAATGCCTTCCGCGGCACGCGGCAGACGTTCGTTGACGAGTTGCCTGGCGCGGTAGAGGTCGGTGCCTTCCCTGAAGACGATGGTGACGACCGAAATGCCGAATTTGGAAACGCTTCGGATCTGTTCGACGTCGGGCAGGCCGCTCATGGCCCCTTCGACGGGGTAGGAAAGCAGCGTTTCGACTTCGAGCGGGCTCAGGGCGGCGGCTTCGGTGATGACCTGAACCTGGATGTTGGTCAGGTCGGGGACGGCGTCCAGCGGCAGCCGAAGGGCTGAAACCGCACCGACGATCGAGACGATGATGGTGATAGCCAGCACCATGAAGCGATTCTTCAGGGCGCCGGAGATTAGTGAATTGAGCATGTTTCCGGCCTCACTCCTCTTCCGGCTCGGAGGCCAGGATCAATTCGCTCTTGAGCACGAACGCACCTTTGGAAACGACCTGATCGCCCGCCTTGAGCCCTTCGGTGACGACCGCCATTTCGTCCGGCGAATTCGGCTGCCGCTCGATGACCACCTGGCGGAAACGGTATTTCCCCGCGGAATCGCCCGTCAGAAAGACGCCCGGCTTGCCCTGAACTTCGACAAGCGCGGACGCCGGCACGGCCAGGACCCCCTGCCTTTCGGCGGACCGCACGCCGACACGGCAGAACTGACCAGGGCGGAGCCGGCCTTCCGGGTTCTTCGCTTCGGCCACGATCGGCACGGTGCGGGTGTGTTCGTCAAGCTGGGCACCGACGTAAATGACTTTGGCTGCCAGATTTTCGACGGCAGCGAATGGCACGCTCAGTTCGACGGTGTCGCCGATTTTCACGACGCCGAGCGTGGCGAAGTCTTTCTCGCTGATGCGCGCTTCGGTCCGGACGATATTGAGATCCGCCAGAGTGAAGAGTGCCGTCGAATTTTCGACCCGCTGACTGGGGACGACGCTTCGATGGGTGATGGTGCCGTCGAAAGGCGCGTAGATGGGATAAGCGGCGACATCCTCCATGCTGATGAATTTTGTCCAGTCGGCCGTGATCGGCTGCGTCGTCTGAAGGTCGAGATGGGTGGCCGGGTCGTCGTCGGGGACGCCGAGCAGGCGAAGCCTCTGAATCGAATCGATCAGGTTGACTTCGGCCTTCTGAAGGTCTTCCTGGGCGACACGCAGCTCATGAACGACGTCGAACCGGGTCTGTTCCATGGCACTTTCGAAAAGGGCCTGGGCAGCTTCCCGGTCGTGCTTCGCTTGCCGCAGCAGGTGCTCGCCGATAAGGCGCTTGTCGAACAGGTCCTGCTGTTTCGCTTCTTCATGAATCGCCATTTCGTATTTGGCGTAGTTGCTCAGCAGCAGGGCGCGGTCCGCACCCAGTGGCTTGTCGGCGAATTTGACTTCGACTTCCTTTTCGTCGGGCCGCTTGATCAGCTCGTTCATCAGGGATTCGACGTTCCCGGCGACTTTTTCTTTCCATTCCATGTCGCCACGGGCGACCTGCATGGCGAAACGCCGCATGCGTACATCGAGCCGGGCCGATCCGACATCGGCACTTTCGAGCATCACGAGCCGGTCGCCGGCCTTGACGACCTGGCCGAGCCTGGCGTCGACACCACGCACGATGCCTGTCACGCGGGGCCGCACTTCGACGACCCGGTCAGGATCCAGCGTGATCACGCCCGGGAATTCCATGCGGGTGCGAACGGAAGATGGGGCGACCTTGATCGACTCGATTCCGGCCGCCAGCCGCTTTTCTTCGTTGAGGGTGACTTCTACAGGCGTAGTTGGTGCGGCTGCCGTCTCGCCCGACGCTTCCGGGGCCGTTTCGCCGCCGCGATGAAGCAGCCCTGATGCCAATTCCCAACCGCCGATGCCGACTGCCGTGCCCAGGAGAAACAGGGCGATCTTGCCGATTCGCCATGTGGATGCGCTCATGGTTTCGTCCTTACTCGTACGCTAAACTCACTTGATGCCAGCCCCTTGCGGAACGTTCGACGCAAAGGGCACAGACGTGTTTCGGAAACCAGGGATGCGAACGGACCAAGACCTGAGACACAGGCAATCGGATCCGTCGAATCAGTATGCCGGAATGGAAATCAACAACGAAGCGGGCGGCTCAGATCAGACGCAGATAAGGATACGGCAATGACTTGCGCAACGCTTACACGTTGGGCGCACCGCGGCGAATCTTCGAGCCAGCGAACGCATGAAAGAAGGCATGCACCAGCGAGATCAAGAAGTTCGGACCGCTCCGATCCAGTTCGATCGATCGTCGCGATCGCTCGGGCGGATTCGAGAACCTGGCTGAGAATATCGCCGCCGGAGCCCTGCGTCAGTTGAGGGCCGACCAGAAAGGTATCGTTCGAATCGCTGGGAGCGGACTGACCTTCAGGCAGATTCGAACCGGGAATCACCCAGTGCCAGTGCAGCGTGGCCATTTCTCGTTCATGGCCGGCGGCGGATTCGCCCGTTTCCACGGGGCGATGCCAGCGATTCAGGTGCTCGTGATAGAGACAGTCGACGCCGTCAGAATGATGATGCGCCACTTCGTGAAAATCGGGCACGGCGACCGGCAGCCGCAACAGGACCCAGAGCGAGGCCCAGACGATCAGGCCCGACCGGCTGCGACGCGTGCCGCAGCGGAAAGTTGGCCAGAATCGAGAGGCGAACGAAATGGGGTCGAACACGTATTGCGTTGTCCTGTATGTGTATCCAATTTGATTGTACCACGAAAAGTTACCGGCCCCAAATAGTCCTTCATCCGCAATTCGATCCGTTTCGGAAAAAGTTCGATGGGTCGTTACGCGCTGGAAACTCAACCGCCGACCTTTACACGCGACGTTTTGGCCAATGCCGGTACCGGGAACCGGAAAATCGATTCCATGTCAATACGAAATCGGAATCGATGAACTTTTTCTCTTGAACATTCCGATCATGAATGAAAGACCGGGCGTAACGGATTCGCCCTCGACGGAGTGATGCGCTTGACTTTCGCCTGCAGGATCCACTTACGAAACAATGGCCGCATAGTGGCAGGCCTGCGCGCTTCGATGGCGTTTCTCTGGATCGTCATGGCGAATTCGTGCCTGAGCGACGACAGCAAGCCCGCCGAGAAGCCCGAAACCGCTGGGCGTGCCGAGCCTCGCGGCAGGCGAGTGACTCTCAGGCTCACGGCCGAAGACTCCGACGCCATATCGGGAATGCAGCACAGTGACGGCGTTTATGACTTCGCAGTTCGCCTCACATCCGACATTCGGCGATTCGGTGTCTCACGAGTCATACTGCCCGATCCCGCCCTGACCGATCGCCCGGATGAATGGCTGGCCGTTGCACGCCATGCGGCGACGATGGGCTTCGATGTCCGCTTCGAAATCGCACCCTCCCGTGCCGGGCGGGACATGATGCAACCCGATACGAATGAGCAACTTCCGAAGACGCTCGAATCCGGTTCGGCCGTCAGCTTGCGGAGCGGGATCCTGAAAAGGGTCTCCGAACTGGCCGAACTGAAGAACGCTTCGGGAGCCCGCGTGGCATCCGGGTTCTTCGTGGCACTTGCGCCGCCCACTGCATTGCCTGCGGGTTGGGAGGCGGGATCGAACGAAGCGACCTTCGCGGACTTCCTCCGCGAAACCGGACTGGAGAGCGACTGGGGTGGCCGGCTCACCGATGAAGAATCACGCCGGGACTACATCAAGTCTCGCGGCCTTATGCCATGGCTCACCTGGCGTTCGCGCCGAATCGCGTCTTTCTATACCGAATTGGCGGACGAGATCGAAAAAAATCACGCGCTGCCTTTGACGATCGCCGCACCGCACCCCGGAAATTCAGAGTCTCGAACGCTTTACGAAGAAGCCGAGCGAATCGGTTCATCACCCGTCTTCGCCTGGCGATGGATGGCGTTCGAACCGGAGCTGTGGCGTAACTCCACTGCGGTTCGACTGATCGGGGCGGAATCCGTTTCGGTCATCCGGTCGAGCCGGGACTGGGCGACCCATCCGGATCTTGAAGCCGCGCTGGGGCCGCAAGCGACCCAGGGGCACTTTTTCGCGGGCAACGCTCCGGGGCTTCTCCCTGAACCTTCGACTGACTCGAACGAGTACGAGGCTCTGAAGTCGGCCATGGTCAGTCATCTATCGAGGCTCGACGCCACCGGACTGATCGTGGATCGAAGCACCCTGGGCGACAGGCATGAAGACTTCACTTCATGGGTCACTCGGTACGAAGGGTTGCCGGATATCGGCCGCAAGGCCTGGGAAACGCTCGCTCCGAAACCCGGGCTGACGCTGCGCAGCTATCATGCGGGCGATTCGGAACTCCTGGTTCCGATCAATCCCCTTCCTTGTCCGGTGGGCCTGGAGCTGACGCTCGTCCGGCGTTCCCAGGGCGACGCCGAGCCGGTGAACCCCGATGCGGACCTGAAGCTTGTCATCGAAGAGTCCGGTCCGGACCGGGCTGTGGCACGGCTTTCGATTCCTCCCCTGCATATAGGCCGCCTGGATCTTGGCAAATACCGGGTGGAAAATTATCGCGTGGATCTGCCCCAGGAATCGCGCGACGTGATCCGGACCCGATACGACGCCCTGATTCGCCAGAACAGCGAACCAGCCGAGCCACGCGGGGCCGTGATCGTCGAGGAATTATCGGATACGGAAACGAAAACTCGTGGCCGGCGCCTCATGGCGGCTCTTCAGGCCTATCGGGACATGCGGCTGGCCGATTTTTTCCGGCTCAGTGACGGCATGTCCACGGACCGCCACTGGAGGCGGAACTCCGAAATTACCCCCGATGTGGGTCGGGTCGATCTACCGAAGCGGCGAATCATTCGTTAAATTCGTTAATGTCGTCACCGCACGACCAGTCAGAGCCAGTCAAGCGTTTCGTTCGCTCGTCCCTCGGCGCGCTGGCCTGTGCGCGAGGTCGACATCCGGCGTGGTCCGAAGTCAGGCGTAACTGACTGGCCCGGCAGGCCGGGAAAGATACGAGCGATCCGTCAGGAGGGCCAGATGTTCGTTTCCTGCAGTACCTTATGCTTCGCACGCTTGCCATTCGCCAAAGCGATGCGAAGGATGCTGGATCTGGAATTCGATCGTGTGGAATACGTATTCGGCGGCGACTCCGTGCACGAGGAACTTCGGCCGTCGCGGATCGCCGAAGGAAAGGAAGCCGCATTGCGGGAAATCCGCAACACGTCGGCCCTGAACCCGAGTTCGTTCGACATTCGGTTCGATACGGACAAGGTGAGCGATCAGAAGACCCAGTTCGAAGCCCTTTGCTGGCTTGCGAAATCGATGATCGTGGCGGTGGTTTCGGTGGAGCCTTCGAAGGGCAAGACGACGTTCGACCAGGAAGTGGATCGCCTGAAGGAACTGATGGCGATCGCGTCGCGATACGGCATCGTATTGACGGTGACGACCCACTCCGAAGGACTGGCCTCACGGCCCGCCGATGCCGTGGCCCTGTGCCGAGCGGTGCCTGATCTCGGCCTGACGCTGGATCCGAGCCACTTCGTGAACGGGCCTTTCCAGAGTGTGAGCTTCGACGAGGTTTATCCCTTCGTGCGCAACGTCCGGTTGAGGGATTCGGGCCGCAAGCCAGGCGAATTCCAGGTGAAGGTGGGCCAGGGCGAAGTGGAATACGCCAGGATCATCAGCCAGCTGCACCGGAGCGGTTACAAGCGGAGCCTTGTGCTGGACATCGAAGACCGCGAGGACAACCCGTTCGACACCGAGGCCGAAGTGCGCAAGCTGAAACTTGTGCTGGAAAGCCTGTTATGACGAAATCACGCCGGTCGCCGCGGCAGGCGTCGCCTGCTGGTTCGACCGGTTCGATTCGAATCTTGACGAAAAATCGGAAAATTGGGGTTGTCGGAATCAGGGAGTCAATTTAGGATGCTCGAAGTCACTCGGTATGAGTCCGTTCAGTCGTTGATTCGACTGGTTTACGGAGTCATGCCTTGGGGGTGCGGGTCCGGCAAGGAGAGTCGGGTCGAAGACTTGAACTATCCGATTTGCTGGCGAAGCGTCGATCGCGTTTGACGATCGAAGACCCTGTGTCATGCCAGTCCGGGATTTCCGGCGGCGGACGATAGCCTGATCATGGAGGTTTCAGGAGGCAATGAGAATGCGACATACCCGTCTGGTTCGCACATGGATGGCATCGACGGCTCTGCTCCTCGGCTTTTCGGCGTTCGCGCAAGCCGCGGTCAGCCCGGCCCAATCGGCCAAAGTCCTGATGGACTACGCCACATCCGGCACGATCGGCTCGACCGGCGTCGACGGCATCCCCGTGGTGAGCTTCAACAGCGTACCTTCAGGCCAGTTCACGACACCTTCGTCGTTCAGCCTGGGCGAGTTCATGGTTTCGGCACTCCCGACCGGAGTTTCGACGACCTACACCGACACGCCTTTTTCGATCACATACCTGGTTTCCGACGTCAATGGTGAGTCGATTCAGGAAGGCTACACGCCGATCGTCCTGACCGGCAAGATCAACGGCACCGTCTCCGGCGCCAGCCAGTCAGACCTGATGGTGAGCTTCGACAAGAACCCGATTCCGAGCTTCATCACGAATGACTACGTCAACACGCTGGTGAATCTGGACACGAGCCTGACCCTTGTCCCCTCGACCACCAACGGTGGCCGCACGACGGCTCAAACCCTGCTGGTCGCCCAGCCGGTTCCCGAACCCGCCACTCTGGCCATCTTCGGCCTGGGCATCGCGGGCGTGGTCTGGCATCGCCGACGCCAGTCGCGGATCGCCTGACCGATCCGGCCTGATCGATTCCGTCACGTTCGATTCGAGCGGGACCGCTTAATCATCGCGGTCCCGCTGATCGACATCGTCCCGCACTCATTCTTGACTCAATCACCCCACTTCGGATCATGCCGGGGACTTCGCAACGCTCTCCGAAGCGACGCTCCGACGCAAGAAACTGACATCGCCAGCATGAACACAAAATTGGTCATCAGGAGTTTCACAACAATGACGGTCGTTTCTTTCCGTCGGCTCACCTGGAATCTTGCGGCATTATTGACTGTCGCACTCACCGTGAATTCGGCGCGCGGCGACGCCATGCCGACTTCCGCGACGAGCTTCGGATTCACGACGTCCGGCCAGATCGGCACGGAAGGCGTCACGGGCTTCAACGCCCTGAGCTTCCGCAGTCAGACCGACCCGGTCTGGGGCACCACAGGTGCACGTTACCTCGGCCAGTTCCTAACGGCTCCATTGCCGCCGGGTCTCACGACGACCTACAAGGACACGCCCTTCTCCATCTCGATTCTGCCCGTCGGCCTCAACTACAACGACACCTGGTACACCAACGACCTTCAGCCCGTCGTTCTGAAGGGCAAGCTCAACGGCACGCTCACCGGCGGCGGTTATTCGAACCTTGTCGCGACTTTCGACCCGACCGATCCCTGGGTGGACGTCGTCAAGAGCGGTCTCACGGGTGCCGAGACCTTCCTCAGCGGTATCGGCCCATTCCTGATCGGCGGTTCGGGCACGACCAATGCCATGATGAACTGGGCCGTGGTTTCCGCGGCTCCTGTTCCGGAACCTTCCACTCTCATGGTCATCGGGTCAGGCCTGACGCTGCTTTGCCTGGCTCGGCGCAAGAACTGGCTGTGATTCCGGCTTGACACCGGCATCGTATTCGTTTGGTATGGACATTCGAAAATGCGCGGACGTTCCCCGGAACGTCCGCGCATGTCCGCATTTCGATTTCGCCGGCTTGAATGTCCGGCCGATTTGCGGAACGCCGTCCGAACGTGATCGATTCGACCGTGACGCATGAAGCCCCAGACCCGATGACACTCGTCGCCCGTGCTCGCACGGGGGAGAGCGACGCTCTGGGGCAGTTATGCGATATTTATCGGAATTATCTGCGAATGTTGGCCCGAACCGGGCTTGGGCCCAGGCTTCGTGAGCGGGTAGAGCTTTCGGACGTCGTTCAGGAAACGCTGATCGAAGTCGTTCGTCAGTTTCCGGCTTTCACGGGGCAGGACGAAGTCGCCCTGGTCGGATGGCTGCGACGTCTTATCGCCCAGAAGCTGGCCGACCTGGGCCGGTTTCATAGCCGAGTGAAAAGGGGCGGCGGCGATGCCCAGCTGCCGCTCGATTTCGAGCCGAATCCCGGCGACTTGAAGCCGGATGCCGCTCAGGCCGGCCAGGGCCGAACGGCGCGGCTCGCGGAACTTCTGACGATCAGCCAGACGAGCCCGAGCGAGGCGGCAAGTCAGCGTGAGGCGACCGTCCTGCTGGCCGACGCGCTCACCAAATTACCGCCCGACCAGGCCGAAGTGCTCTGGCTCTATCATGTAGATGGGCTTTCCTTCGAATCGATCGGGCAGCGTCAGGGCGTGAGCCGGAAGGTGGTTCGAGGACTATGGGCGAAAGGTCTGGCGGCCTTGCGCCGAAGCATGGGTGTCGGGCCAGGCTGAATCGGAAATCGCAATTACGTCCGATTTTGCGATTCTCCGAACCATCGGCGAGCGTTCGTCGCTGATAGAATAAGAGCAGGAATCGTTTTCCCGAATTTCTGATCGACCGGAACTGTACGTCCGCCGGAGCGACGGCCATGTCGGAGCGTTCGAACCAGGATACGACGCAGGAGGCACTCGAGAATCTATCGGTATCCGAACCACTCGAGCTGGGGGATGCCGTCGAAGATTACCTCGAACGCGCGGAACGTGCCGGCACCGCCCCCGAACTGGAGTCTTTCCTGGCCGAATATCCGGAATTGGGCGACGAATTGCGTGCGGCGCTGGAAGGTCTGGCAGTCGTTCATGGGATGCTGGGCTCCGGCGGCGAATCCCGCTCAGAGTTATTCGGAAACACTTCGAAATCGCTTTCGACCTCGCTGAAACCCGGCAATAGCCTGGCCGGTTACCGTATCGTCCGCGAGCTTGGCCGGGGCGGCATGGGAGTGGTTTACGAAGCCGTTCACGTGGACCTGGACCGCCCTGTGGCACTCAAGGTGCTGCGCGACTGGTCAGGCGGTTCGGCCCGCCGTCGGTTCCTGAACGAAGCGAAAACCGCGGCATCCCTGCACCATACGAATATCGTACCGGTCTTCGACGTCGGTCAGGCGGACAATACGACCTATTACGCGATGCAGAAGATCGACGGCGACGGCCTGGACAGGATCATTCGCCGGCGGCGCAGTGCAGGCGACATTTCGGCCGACGGCCATTCCGCGGCCGACTCCGCGACGAACCACGTCGCATCGCCAGACGCGACGGCCGTGATCCGGACCGAAGTGCCTGGCGATTCGACGACGGCGAGATCCGGCGAAACAGCCGATCGGATCGGACCGGGCTCGAACGGCATTGCGAAGATGAGCCGGGCAGGAACGTCAAGCCTGGGTTCCGTGAAGTCCGCCGGATCGTCGACGTTCGCCCGCTGGGTCGCTCGGGTCGGATTTCAGGCGGCCATGGCACTCGACTACGCCCACAACCGGCAGGTCGTGCACCGGGACGTGAAGCCCTCGAACCTGATTCTGGACCGCACCGGGACGATCTGGGTGACCGACTTCGGCCTTGCCCTGCGGCTGGACGATCCGGGCCTTTCGCGTGGCGACGGCGTACTCGGCACCCCGCGTTACACCAGCCCGGAACAGGCGGCACGCAAGGTCGTCGATTACCGCACCGATATCTACAGCCTCGGGGTGACGCTCTACGAACTTCTGACCGGTGTGCCGGCCTTCGACGGCGAATCGAGCGACGAAGTCATCCGCAAGATCCTCACCCAGGCACCGTTGCCGCCACGGGCGCTGGACTCGTCGATCTCGCGCGACCTCGAGACGATTATCCTCAAAGCGATGTCCCAGCGGCCTGAAGACCGGTACGCGACCGCCGGCGAACTGGCCGAGGACCTGGACCGCTTCCTGCGTTACGAACCGGTGAAGGCACGCAGGATTGGGCCGATCGGCAGGTTCTCGCGGCTCGTGCGCCGGCATCCGGCCGTTTCGACGGTCACGGTCGTCGCGGCCTCGATCGTTCTTGGCGTGGCGATCTTCGCCTATCGCCAGGTGGCACGCGAACGTGACGATGCCCTGGCGGCACGCACGGAAACTCTCATCGCACTCAGCGGCGAGAAGACGGCACTCGAAAAAGCCAAGGGCGCCATGCGCAAGCAGCTCTGGCGCGAGGCCTCACTCGTCCGCATGTCGGCGGTGCCCGATCGCAGGCGCACCATACTCGAACTCGTGGCCGAAGCGGCCAAATATGACCCGGAACCGGAACTTCAGACGAAGTTGCGAAACGAAGTGGTCGAAGCGCTTTCGATGAGCGATGTCCGGGCGGATTCGCCGCTTTCGTTCGAGCCGATCGCCGACTTCGAAATCATGGCCGACCAGAAACGGACGGTGACGATCAGCGAAGATCACCGTGTGATGACCGTCTGGGACATCGAAGCCCGCAAGCGCCGTGCCGAAGTTCTCATCGATTCCCTGTTTCGCGACGATGACACCAGTCGGCAGCGGCCGATGTCCGAACCTGGTTCGACGCAGCCGGCCGGCCCGGGGTCGGGCGGACCGCCGACAGGCCGGGGCCCGCGCGAAGGACCGTTCGGGGGCCTCAGCCGCCGGTTCTTTCGCACCGTCTTCTCCGTAGGCAACACTGTCGGTGTCGTACGGCCGGATGGTAAGGGGATCGTCTGGATCGACCCCGACACCGCGGAACCTCGTGGCGAATGGACCTGCCCGAACGGAGCGGCAATCTGGGACGTTCGAGCGATCGGCAATCAGGCCCGAATCCTCACGATCGAATACCACCCGGCCGGTTACGGTAACGACGCCACCGGGCGGATCGCCCCCCAGGGAATCCAGAATCCCAGCGACGAGATCGTGATCGCGATCCACGACCTGGAAGACGCTGAAGCCAGGCCGCTCGTTCTGGACCGATTCAAATTCGAGCCGGAGCGGACTCGCTTTCCGCTGCCCGTTCTTTCGCTGAGCACCGATGGCGACTGGGTGGCCATGTGCCGGTTTTTCGAGGATTCGATTCGAGTCCTCGACACGCACACCGGCAAGGAACTCGGAAATATCGCCGCTCAGGTGCCGGTCACGTCGATAGCCGCCGGCCCCCAGCGCATGCTTTCCGTCGCGGGTGGCGGCACGATCCGGCTCTGGCGTTATGAGTTGAAGCAGGAGAACGGCACGACAACCCTTTCGACCATCGCCCTGCCATCCCTGGGCACGAACCTCGGCGTGGTCGGCAAGATCAGGTTCGCACCCACGGGAAACCTGATCGCAGCCCTTGGCACCGCATCGGGAATCGAGCTTTGGGACATCGATTCCGGTCAGGCGGTGGCCACTCTGGGCACGGGCGGCCCCGTCAGCCACCTCGCCTTCGCCGCGAACGGCAGCCGCATGCTGGCTTCGACGGCGGACACCAAAAACGGCTCGCTCCGGGTCTGGAGCATCGAAAAGCCGCAGGTCCGAAGCTTCGTCGGATCAGCGCCGGAGATGATCGTCGGCATGGCGTCGCTGGGCGAACCGGATAACGAAACGCTGCTGGTTCAGGGCTTCAGCGGGCAAATGCGATTTCGCACGCCACAGGACAGCATGTTCCGGAAAATGGAACTGCCCACACCGAATTCACGCGTTTCGGCATTCCGCATCGACGACTCCGACCGGTTGTGGGTCATGATGGACCGGGGCGTCCAGCGTTTCGACAAATGGTCGCCGGCCAAATCCGATTTGTTGACACCCTCGGCGAAGTTCCCGCTCGTCGATACGCAGTTGATGGACTGGTCCATTCGCGGCTTCGGCCTCACACGCATGCTCAGCGGCCTGATCTCGGCACCGAATTCGAACCGGGTGTTCACGACTCGCGGCCCTTTCCTGCTGATGCTCGATCCTGATGTCTCGGATTCCTTCGTTCCGGTTCAGATTTTTTCGACATCGTCCAATGACCCCACTCCTGGCGGAGATCGCGGACGCAACGACCGTCGAGACGACGCGGAACTCCGCGGCCCCGATGGACGCCCGGGGCAAGGGCGCGGAAGACCGCCCTCGGGCCGGAGCATCGAACCGATGACCGGCTTTCCGGGCTCGCGCGGGCCGAACCCCCTGCCACGCCGCCTGAGCATCCTGCCGGACGGCAACGGCTTCGTGCTGTTGCGTGGATCCGCATGGGAATACTGGGAACTTGGGCAACTGCGCGACACTCAGGCAGGCAAAGTCTGGGAAGCCAACCGACGGCCGCCGCCCGCCGGTGCGCCGACATCGGACGTCATCGCCCTGAGCGTCTCGCCCGACGGCAGAATTCTTGCTCTGGGTACACGTGCCGGTTTCGTGACGCTGGTCGACCTGCTGACATGGCGGACGCTGAACGTCATCTCCCCCGACGAGCAGGAAGACGAATCCAAGAACGAAATCGTGGATCTCAAATTCGATCCGAACGATCCTTCTTTCCTCGGTATTGTCCGGCAACGGGCGATTTCGTTCTGGTGCCTGCGCCAGGAGCCTCGCCATTTCCTGGACCTGCCCGTGGAACTCAGCACGGCCAGTCCCGTAATCTGGAACCGGTCGGGCACCGGTCTTTATCTGATCGAAACGGACGGCAACATCTATTTCTGGGATCTCAGCCGGGTGATGGAGACGATCACCGAGATGAAATTGAGGTAACTCGTCAGGGATCGATGTGATTTCGGAATTCAAGGCCGAACCACCGCACGAACTCCCGGATTTTCGGCAGCCCAGGCGAATGCCGCGGCGACTTCGTCGAGCGGAAATTCAGGCCCGAACAAATCGGCCCAGATCGCAGGTTCGAATTTCGAACGGTTCTGCAGGAAATTCACGGCCGACGCCAGATCGACCGGTGCGTAATTGTGCAGGCCCCTGATCGTCAGCATCCGCCGCACGATGTATTCCTGCGAAATGGCGACAGGCCCGGCCGGATAGACCGCCCCCACGAGCACCAGCGTGCCGCCGGTTCGCAGTGATTTGAGCGCGGCTTCGAACGCTGCATTGGCGCCGGTGATTTCCAGGCAGGCGTCGGCTCCAAGCCCGTCGTTCATCGATTTCAGGCGTTCTTCGAAACCGGGCTCGGCCGGGTCAATCGCCATGTCGGCACCGAAGGCGATAGCCCGCTCTCGGCGGCCCGAATCCGGCTCGACGCAGGCCACCGAAGCCGCTCCGTAATCACGTGCCATGGCACAGGCGATGCACCCGAGCACGCCGCCGCCGAAAACTGCGATATGGCGGCCACGCATATCCCCCGCAAGCCGCAGGGCCGCGGCGACCGTCGCACCCGCACACGCGGCCAGGCAGGCGATGCGGGCGTCGGTCGCTTCGTCGAGCACCACCACGGGCGTGCCCTGCACCAGGCCGACGAAACCCGCAAGCCCACCTTTGGGCAACTGGTCCGGCCGATGAACGCCATGGCCATATTTGACGAGCCGCACGCACTTCTGAGGGATTCCGTCGCGGCAGAACAGGCATTCGCCGCAATGGGCCGCCACGCCCCAGACAATCCGGTCGCCGACGGAGACCGGCGATCCTGCGACATCCACCAGAGTCCAGCTTTCCGGCAGCGAGACGACTTTGCCGATCGCCTCATGCCCCAGCACGGAAGGCACCGGGCCAGCCCGCCGGCCGGTCACGGTGTGGACGTCGCTGGAACACAGCGTGCAGGCTTCGACCGATACGACGGCCTCGTCGCGTTCGGTGTGAAGATCGATCGGAGCCATTTCCCACGGTAGCCCCGGGCCATGGAACACAGCCGCCCTGCACCAACGCTCGTAGACGATCGAATCGATTTCGAAAACGCTCATGGAATCGCTCGAAGTGAAACGCCGCGGGATCGATCGAGGGAAGTCGTCCGCCAGAGGATTGTCCCGCCCGTTCCGTTATGTTAAACCGAACGGCGGAATTCGGGAAGGAAGCGGATTTCCCGACCGTCCGACATCGCCAGAGCCCGACCAGGAATCGAATCATGTTGCGCCGCCGATTTCTCGCATCGCTCACCGCTCCCGCAGTCGCCGGAATCTGCGGATTTCGGGGCGTCGATTCCATGGCACAAGTCTCGGCCGAAGAACTCACGCTGCTGGAAGTCGCCCTGCAGGATTCGGCCAGCGGCCTGATTTCCCCGGGAGCGAAGCTGGAAAAGCTCTGGGGCGAAGGCGAATTCACCGAGGGCGGCGCCTGGGGCCCGGACGGTTGCCTGTATTTCTCCGATATCGGCAATGCGCTGATGAAATACGATTCGAAAGCGGGAACTGTCACGCCGTTCCGAAAGCCTTCAGGGCGATCCAACGGAACGATCATCGACTCGAAAGGCCGGTTGATCGCCGCCGAAGGTGCGAACACGGGCGGGCATCGCCGGGTGACTGCCACCGACCTGAAAACCGGCAAGATCGAAGTGCTCGCTGAGAGATACGAAGGCAAGGCCTTCAACAGCCCGAACGATGTCGCTGTCGACAAATCCGGGCGAATTTATTTCAGCGACCCGCGATATGTCGGCAATGAACCTCGAGAACTCGATTTCGAAACGGTCTTCCGCATCGATCCCGACGGTAAAGTCACGAAGCTCGATACCGGCGCCTTCAAGCCGAACGGCCTTGTGGTGAGCCCCGATGGCCAGACCCTTTACGTGGCTGACAACGGCGGCAACCGGCGAGTTCTGCTGGCATGCGAGCTTGACCGGTCGGGCGACGTCAAGCCCGGCAAGGTGCTGCACGACTTCGGCGACGGCCGCGGGATCGACGGCATGACAGTCACGACCGACGGGCGCATCGTGGCCACCGCCGGCAAGGGCGAGAAGTCAGGCATCTGGGTGTTTCACCCGGACGGCAAGCTCCAGGGCATCATTCCGACACCCGAAGCCCCGGCCAATTGCGAATTCGGCGGACCGAACCGATCGACGCTCTATATTCTGGCTGGCGTGAGCCTTTACCGCATCGAGACGACGATGCGGGGATACGACGTCCGCGATTGAATTTCGGACGACTTCGCGAAATTCACTTCGATCGCTGACGCCGATAGCGTTCGATCAAGGTGTTGGTCGAACTGTCGTGTTCGAGCGATGGTTCGGTGGCCGACTCCAGTTCCGGCACGATGCGGTTCGCCAGAACCTTGCCCAGCTCGACCCCCCACTGGTCGAACGAATTGACGTCCCAAATGACACCCTGGGTGAAAACCTTGTGCTCGTAAAGCGCGATCAGCGAGCCGAGCGTTCGGGGCGTGAGCAGTTCGATCAGAAGCGAGTTCGTCGGCCGGTTGCCTGTGAATGTCCGGTGCGGGATCAACGGTTCCGGGCATTTTTCGTCGCGCAGCTCCTCGGGCGACTTCCCGAAGGCCAGTGCCTCCGTCTGAGCGAAGAAGTTCGACATCAGTAGATCATGATGCCGGCCGAGCGGGTTCAGGCTTTTCGAAAAACCGATAAAGTCGCAGGGAATGAGTTTCGTGCCCTGGTGAATCAATTGATAGAACGCGTGCTGGCCGTTGGTTCCAGGCTGGCCCCAGACGATCGGGCCGGTTTGATAATCGACCCGGTGACCGTCGCGGGTGACGCTCTTGCCGTTGCTCTCCATGTCGAGCTGTTGAAGATAGGCAGGGAACAAATTCAGGTATTGGTCATAAGGCAGAATCGCGACGCTCTGCGCACCGAAGAAATTGTCGTACCAGATTCCCAGAAGCCCGAGCAGAACCGGCAGATTGCATTCCCAGGGGGCCGATTCGAAATGCCGGTCCATGTCATGAAAACCGGCCAGGAATTCGCGGAAATGATCCGGGCCAATGGCGATCATAAGCGAAAGACCAATGGCCGAATCGACGGAATAGCGGCCTCCGACCCAGTCCCAGAAGCCGAACATGTTCGCCGTATCGATACCGAATTTCGAAACTTCGGCGGCATTCGTGCTGACCGCGACGAAGTGATCGGACACCGCGGCTTCGCCCAGTGCCTGAACCAGCCACGCACGGGCAGTTCGGGCATTGGCCATGGTTTCCTGTGTGGTGAACGTTTTCGAAGCGACGATGAACAGCGTCTCGGCCGGATCACTGGCGCGCAGGGCTTCGGCGATGTCGGTGCCGTCGACATTCGAAACGTATCGAAATGTCATCGACCGGTCGGAATAATGACGCAGAGCGTCGTAACACAAGTGGGGGCCGAGGTCGGAACCGCCGATACCGATATTGATGACATTCGAAATCTTGCGGCCTGTGGCACCTTTACGCGTTCCCGAACGAAGAGATTCGGCAAATGCCGACATCGAGTCGAGAACGGCGTGCACTTCGGCGACGACATCGACACCGTCGACTTCGAGCTTCGACCCGGGCGGCAACCGCAGGGCCGTATGGAGGACGGAACGGTTCTCGGTGTTATTGAATTTGTCGCCCCGCAGCATAGAGGCGATGCGGCCTCGCAAGCCTACTGCTTCGGCAAGGCGATAGAGCAGGGTCATCGTCTCGGCCGTGACCCGGTTTTTCGAATAATCCAGATAGATGCCCGAGCCTTCGGCTGTGAAAGTGCGACCACGGTCGGGGTCGGTCGCGAACAGGTCACGCAAATGCACCGGTTCGATCGTGTGATAGTGGGCCTGCAGCGCTTTCCATTCAGGGCGGTCGGTGAGTTTCATCTTGGCTTTCGTTCTGTATTCAAGGGCGTGTTCAGAAAGAATGCAGATTCATTTCGAGGCAGTCTTGCGAGCTGGCGGAGCGCCGCCATGCTGATAGCCCTGCCACCACTTCGGCCCTTCGGCCTCGATTTCGGCATTGAGCTTCATCAACTCCGCTTTCATTTCGGCGAACCTGGCCGGGTTTTTCGTGGACAAGTCCGTCGTTTCATGGGGATCGGTCTTCAGGTCATAGAGTTCCATCCGGCTCAGATTCTCCGTGGCGACGATCTTCCAGTCATCGATCCGCATGGCCGTTTTGATGGGGCTGCGGGCGATGGCACAGCGCCAATACAGCGGCCGCGACCGTTCGACGGGTTTGCCTTCCGTCAACAAGGGCAGCAGATTGCCGCCGTCGATCACGCGATCGTCAGGCAATTTCGCACCAGCGATGGCGAGTACGGTCGGGTACAGGTCGGAGCCGATGACGGGAATGTCCGAAGTCGTGCCCGGCTTGATTTTCCCGGGCCAGCGAACGATACCAGGAACACGGATGCCCCCTTCGTAAACATCGCGTTTCCGGCCGCGAAGTCCACCGGTCGAGCCTCTGGTACGTCCGTTGTCGCCGTTGCCTTCCGGGCCGTTGTCGGAAGTGAAGACGACGAAAGTGTCGTCCGTCAGTTTCATTTCGTCGAGCGCCTTCATGAGTTTGCCGAAGGCGGCATCCAGCTGGGTGACGTTACCGTGGTGCTGGCGAATGTCCGGATTTTCGATACCGGAATAATGCGACTGGTACTGAGGATCGGATTCGATCGGCAAGTGCGGCTCATGTGTCCATACGCACAGGAAGAACGGCTTCGAATTGTCGCGATCCTCTTTCAGCCAGCGAATGGCTTCGTCGGCCACGATCGGGGCGGAGAAACCGGCGAGTTCGCCCACGGCCTTGCCGTTTCTCACGAAATTCTCCGGATTCTTATGGCTTGGAGCGGCGTTGTTCTGGGTGCTGAACCAGTGGTCGAATCCGTGGTCGGATGGCTGGGGATGATTGGGCTGATTGAAATAACCGTTCAGGTGCCACTTGCCGACATGGGCCGTGGCATAGACTTTTTCTTTGAGCAGCCGTGCGGATGTCATTTCGGACGTTCGCAAATAGGGCGTTCGATTCTCGGGAATCCAGGTGAATACGCCATTTCGATAGGGCGTGCGGCCTGTAAGGATGGCCGAACGGCTGGGCGAACACACGGCCGAAGCAGAATAACACTGGGTCAGACGAAGCCCCTGGTTCGCGAAAGCATCGAGATTCGGGGTTTTGATGACCGGATTGCCGTAACAGGCAAGGTCACCGTAACCGAGATCGTCGGCCAGGAAGATGATGATATTAGGCGATCTTTCTGCGGCTCTGGCCAGAGAACATGGCATGACCATGGCGAGCGAAACCAGAGATATCAGGCATCGAATCGTGGCATTCATGAGAATCGTTCCAGGCGGCATTCGCCAGGGGCGGAATTGAAGGCGGCCCGATTGACCACTCTGGACAGGCACACTTAGAATCCAAGGATATGTTACGGGAGTCGCTCTTGCAATCATCTCTCCTGGGCGCGATCCCGTTCGGTCGGTGTCCGTCACTGTGGAGAAAGCCGATCGCTTCCGCTTCCGAGCCAGGCCAGATGGCGGAAAGGCCAGCATGAAACGTCGCGATTTTCTCACGCTCGCAGGCTCCGGCATGATCGTGTCCGGAGCTTTCGGTAGATCGGCACATGGTCAGGCGACGGCGTATCCGACAATGCGTCGGCTCACGGGCACGGAATCGCAAGACTATGTCGATGGCCGACCCTGCTTTTCACCGGACGGCCAGACGATTCTGTTCATGAGGCAGAAGCTGATTCGCAATGGCGAAGGGAAGATCGAACCCGGCGAAGCATGGTTCTGTACCGTTCCGGCCAATGGCGGAGAAGTTTCGGATTTCGCCCGGATCGACGGGTTTCAATTCACAAGACCTGACTGGTCATGGGTGAGACGTTCGTTCCAGATCGCATTTTGCGGCATTTCGAAATCCGGCAGCGAGAACAGCATTTACCTGCTGGATGTCGCAAGTCGCAAAATCTGGCTGATCCTCAAAGGCGACAGTGCCCGCAACCGGATTTTCAGTTACCCGTCATGGTATCCCGGGGCTGGTGCCCTGTGCGTGACGAATTACTGGGAAGGCACGAATTCCGAAGGATTTACGACTCCCGGCACCATGCAGCACCTGCTCAGGTGCGAGCTGAACGGCAGGACGAACCCGTTGACGCACCCGACGCAAATCTGGCCCGGGATGTCGAGCGTCTGCCATGTCGGCACTGGGCCGGGAAATCTGCCGGCAATCGCTTTCGCCGGAGAGCAGCGAACTCGTGCCGGATACAATCAGGATTTCAACCAGATCTGGATTCGCCGCCCGAACGGTTCGGTTTTCGCAATCGACGGTCTTCAGGCGCGAGCGCCCTGGTGGTCGCCGAACGGTTCGCTGATCGCTTTCGAATCGAATCGGGAAACTTCGAAGTCAGGCAATGAAAATTATCAGATTTTCGTGCAGAACCCCTCGAATCCGGCATGGATTTTCCCGGTCACAAGCCCGGAACAAGCCGTGCAGCACGCCAAGTGGTCGCCGGAAGGCAACCGGCTGACATTCGCTTATGCGATCGAGAAAGGCAGCCAGGCCCAGGGCATTGCCATTGTCGACCTGAGCGAAAGCTGGTCAGGTTGAATGGCATCGAAGAACTTTCGAAGGTCCAGGCGAATCGTCCTGTGCCTGATCGTCTGCGTCATCACGACGGGGCTCGCATCGCGGCGAGATTCCCGGCTCTTTCCCCAATTCCTGCACGACTATCCGGGCGATGCCTTCTGGGCGATGGCGGCGTATCTCGGGCTGGTCCTGTTCATCCCTTCGATCGGCGTTCGGCGGGCCGCCGCCGGTTCGCTGGCGATTTCGTTCGCCGTTGAGCTTTCCCAGCTCTATCATGATGATCGGATCGACCGCATTCGCCGGACGCTTTTCGGGCGGCTGATCCTCGGCTCGGGTTTCGACTGGTTCGACCTGATCGCCTACAGCACGGGAATTCTGATGATTGCGGTTTTCGACGCATCGGTCGTGATACCCTGTGCTGAAAGAAAGGAGCGGATCGGGAAATGAAATCGCCTGTGATTCGCTTCGAAACGACGATCGAGAAACAGGATTTCGGCACGTTCGCGTTTACCGTGATCAGGCTGGACAAAAGGCTGCACGATGTGCTGCCATTGAAGGATTATCCGAGATTGCGTGTGGAGGTCGACCTGAACGGCGTCGTTTTCGAAGGCTCGTGGCAGCCGACCGGTGGCGAATGGTATCTGGTCGTTTCGAGGCCGAAGCTGAAAATGGCCGGTCTGGAGCTGGGCAGCCGAGTGAAAGTGGCATTTCGGCTGATACCGCAGGACCAGGTGAATGTGCCTGAAGAACTGGCCCGTGAACTCGAAGTGGACCGGTCAGCGGCCGAAGCCTGGGAGGCTCTTTCACCTGGCAAAAGACGCGGACTTTGTTATTTGATCAACGAGGTGAAGACACCGAAGACCCGGGGCGTGCGGCTGGCCCGTGTGCTGGCGATGCTGCACGGCGACGAGCCTTTGCCGTGGGACAGGATGAAAGAGGAAACGGCACAGAAACAAAATCGGAATTCTTCGAAACGTCGGAAAAGCAGTGGCGAAAACGATAATTGATTCAGGAGATTTCTCATGCTGAAATGGCCATTCCTTCCACTTGCAATCGTACTATTTTGCACAGGCATCACGGTGATTTTGCTTCCATTCGGCATCATGTTCGGCTATCCGTGGCTGGCGATCAGCGGAATTTTCCTATTGGCGCAGTGGAGTCGGGGCCGACTTCCGAATGCGGCTCAGGTCGCCTCCACCTGGCTGTGCTGGCTCGGAATCTTGATCTGCCTGCACGGCATTCTGCTTGGTGCGGATTTATCCATCGGCGGAGCACCGTCATCGGTCGCAGAATTGCAATTCGGCCGACGTGTCGCAACAGCCGGGGGCGTTCTGGCGATCGTATCGGCGATATTGTCGTTCGCGATTTCGATCAGAAGGCGTTTTGCAAGCAAGAATCCAGCAAATTCCTGAATCGATCCGGCTTACCGAAAATCCGAAGGCCACGAAGCGAACTGCCTCGTGGCCGGTGGATTTCGAATGTCCAAGTGATTCGAGCTTCGAAAGCTCGAACGTCACTCGTTCACAGTGCCCTGCAGCACCACTTCCGCCGGAGGTTGGCCTGGCAGGTTCGTGTGGACTTTCAGGGTCTTCTGGAACGCGCCCTTGATGGCCGACTTGCCGGGCGTGATCTGCACTGTCATCACGTGTACGGTCTTGGGCTGGGTTTCGGCCACGATCAGCTCGATACCTTCTTCCGAGCCTTCCACGCCGGTCACGACGAACGGGGCGTTACCCTTGATCACGAACTTGCCGATCGTCGGCTGAGTGGCCGATGCCTTCATCGTGCCGAACGGGACGGCCTTCGGCGACACGTTCAGGGCACCGACGACCTGGGCAGTCATCAGCACGGGGATGGCCGGGTTGTTCGGGTCGTTCGTATGGACGAACAGGTCATTGCGGATGACACCCTCGGGGGCGTCCTTCCGCAGAGAGACGGTCAGCTCATAGCTCACGCCGGTCGACGTGCGGGCCGTCTCGGCGAGCTTGGCGTCGATGCCACGGACGTTCGAAGTCATCTTCATGGCGCGCCATTCGGGCGAGCCGACGCGGTCGATGCGGAGCGTGCGGGTCACTTCCTGGCCAGCGACGACATAGCCGAAGTCGATCGTGCCGGGGTTCAGCACGATATCGCTCTGAATGTCGGAACTGACGGCCAGCCGCACTTCGGCCTGGCGGCCCGAGGCCGTGATCAGCGTGACGAACAAGATCGTGGCCTTGTGGCCGACGAAGTTGGTCGTGTCCATCCGCGCTTCGATCGTGGCGGTGTCGCCAGGGGCGACGATCGATTTGTCCGAAGCCCCGCTGGTGCACCCACACGAGGGCCGAAGGCTGACGATATTGATCGGCTCATTCGTCGTGTTGGTCATTCGGAACGGATAACGCACCGTGGCGCCCCGGGCGACCGGGCCCCAGTTGTGGTTCAGCTCGCTGAACATGGGGTCGGCCCAGGATTGAGCCTGAACCGGATTGGCCGAGAAAATTCCGGCGAGAACGGCAAACGTGGCCGCCAACAAAGCACGACGTTTCATGAAACGATCCTCCATGATCGAAACCCGATCGAGTCCGCAGGTTTCGGCCACGTTACGGGCCGATTCGCCGAATTGCCGTTCGTCCCCGCGCATGAGGACCCCTCGAACGTATCGGCAGTTATCCGTTAAGATCGACAAAATCGACGCCTCGCTTGAATCCAGCCCGGGGGACTGACCACCCGGCCGTCAGGATTTCGCGGATGACGCGATGGCGAACGCTCCGCGAAAGGCCAGGAAGTTCCATGACCGACACCGCAAAAGAAAAAGAAAAGCTGCCCCTGCTGATGGTCTACGAGCTGGACGACACCTCGGGCAGGCATCATGTGATCTGCTTTCAGGATCCGGTGCTGGCCGGCAGCGTGGGTGTGGACGTGCGCACGATCGTCGGCCGGTATTTCCCGACGGGCGAAGGCCGGTTCGACCCGGCGACGTTTCAGTTCAACACGGGCTTCGTGCTCACGCTCACCGACTTCATGAACCAGGTCGTGATCGAAGACCCCTGGCTGCATCAGGAAGCGAAACACGTGGCGGGCGGCAAGCTGGAAGTGATCGACCCGCGCTGCGTCTCAGCGGAGTTGATCGAGATTCCGATGACGGAGATCGTCGGCTGGTTCGCCGTGGACGAGGCAGGAAAGATCCTGCGGGATTCGTTCCTCTACAACCACAACCACGTCTGGTTCGAGCCGAAGTTCGGGACGTCCGGATTGCTGAGCCTGCGGACGTTCTACGACTTCGTGCATGGAACTCACAAGAACCGGAAGTGATTCCGGATCGCGGTGATTTCCGGAACCCGTTTCCGAATTACGTATCGTTCGCCGCGCAGTGTTCGGAATCAAGGTTTGTCCTGGTCCCACGCTGGGCTACGAGTGATTTTCGAATCGGCTGACATTGTCAGTTTGAGCGGGTCGCGTCCGGGCCGGGGCAATGCGACGAAGGCCTCGTAATCCGATCCGTCCGGTTTCGCCTCCAGGCCGAATTCCCAGCCCGGTTCGGTCGGTGCCTTGATGCCGAGTTCGGAAAGGCTGGCCGCGTATTTTTTGGTTTTGGCGAATTGGGCCTTCTGGGCGTCGTAAATTTCCAGCAGAAACCAGCGAGCGGCCTGATCTTCGGCGATCACCGGCTTTTTGGCCTCTTCGGCGGTCGTCACGAACCGGACGTGGCCCCAGAGTTCGGGCCGGTGCATGTCGACACGGCCCTGGGGGCTCCACACCCAGTTCTCTTCGGGATAGCCCTTGAGCTTGGCGTATTTGCCGTCGGCACCGATGGTGTGCCGCCATTCGACACGCGAGAAATTCACTCGCCACACGTCGCCTGAACGGGGCGGGCAGGCGCGGCCGGCGAATTCGGCCAGAGCGGTCCAGGGGATGGCCCATTCGACGGTCCAGGCGGTGTCGAGGTCGGATGGATCATTCAGGGTGCCCTCGACGGCGACAGCGGTCTTCAGGCCAGGCACTTCCCATTCGTTGAGCGCGGGGCCGCCGTCGCGATAGGCTTTCGGCAGCCGTAAGTCCCACTCGGTGTTGAGGGCGTTAATTTCCAGTTCCAGGTATTGCTGATTGTCGCCGTCCGGGTCGATGAAGATTTCGAAGTCGTTGTCCTGAAAGATCACGGAATCGTGCTGCGTCAGGGTGCCCCAGACGTGGGGCTCTTCGAGGCGGGCTGCGACGTAGAAGTATGTGTCGTCCCAGGCCATTTTGGCCCGGGTGCGGAATCGGGGCGCCGGCCGGGCGTCGCCCTGAATGTCACCGAAATCTTCCGTCCAGGCGGCGGCCGTCCAGGCGGGGTCGTCGAGCTTGCCGTCAATCACGATGGGCGTTCCGGTGCGGACGGCCGCATAGCCACGCGGGTGTTCGACGCGGCAGCTCGCGTTGGGGGCGACGCGCGGCGATTCGGCGGCGATGACTCCGGTGACGGCCAGAAAAGTTGCCGTGGTGACGAAGAGGCCAGAGCGGGTGATCATGATGCGGCTTCCGAAAGTCAGTAGTTTGATACGCGGCGAACCGTCAGAATCGGACGGAATCAGCCTTTTCCGCCACGATAACCGAGTGGCCGGGAGTCGTCAAAGCACGGGCGGCCGTTGTAGGATATGTTTAAGAATCCCAAAGGCATCGAAAAATCTGGCTGTGACGACCCGCCGCAGGAGTTCGCAAAGTGACGCCACGAGAGGTTTTGGCGCTGATTCGTCAGCGGGAAGTGACGACCGTCGACCTGCGCTATCTGGACTTTCCCGGCGTGTGGCAGCACTTCGCCATTCCGGCGGATTCGTTGACGGAGCAAGCCTTCGAGGAAGGCTTCAGCTTCGACGGCACGGCCGTTTCCGGCTGGCGGGCGATCAATGAAGAAGAACTGCTGGTGGTGCCCCAGCCCGAAACGGCGCTGATCGACCCTTTCATGAGCCGCCCGACGCTGGCCATGGTGTGCAACATTCAGGATCCGATCACGCGGCAGGATTATGACCGCGACCCCCGCAACATCGCCCGCAAGGCGGTGGCGTATCTGCTGGGCACCGGCATCGCCGACAGGGCCGAATTCGCCACCGAGCTGGAGTTTTTCGTTTTCGACGACGTTCGGTTCGGTCAGAACGTGCACGAAGGCTTTTACCACATCGATTCGGTCGAGGGCGACTGGAACAACGGCCGGCAGGAGAACCCGAACCTGGGCTATAAGCCCCGCACCGGTTATGGTTATTTCCCCTGCCCGCCGACGGACTCCTTCGCGGAGTTGCGTACGGAAATCACTGCCATTCTGACCGAATGCGGCATCCCGGTCACGAACCACCATCACGAATTGGCCACGGGCGGCCAGTGCGAAATCGACCTGGGTGCCGGCGACCTGCTGCTGCATGCCGATCAGCTCATGCTGGCCAAATACATCGTGCGAAACGCGGCACACCGTGTCGGCAAGACGGCGACTTTCATGCCCAAGCCTTTGTACGACGACAACGGCTCCGGCCTGCACACCTATTTTTCGCTTTATCAGGGCGATCAGCCGCTGTTCCCCGGCACGGGCTACGGCGGCATGTCGGAACTGGCGACCTACGCCATGGGCGGCATCATCAGCCACGCCCCTGCCCTGTGCGCCTTCGCCAACCCGACCACCAACAGCTACAAGCGGCTGGTGCCCGGATTCGACGCCCCGACCAAGCTTTCCTACAGCCGCCGAAACCGCTCGGCCATCATCCGCCTGCCGCTGCATAACCCGAACCCGGCCAGTCGAAGGCTGGAATTCCGCTCGCCCGACGGGGCAGCCAATCCGTATCTGCTGTTCTCGGCAATGCTTATGGCCGCGATCGACGGCATTCAGCGCAAGATTTCGCCTGGCGATCCGCTGGACAAAGACATCTACGACCTCAAGCCCGAAGAACTCGAGAACGTGCCGACGACGCCCCGGTCACTGGACGCCGCCCTGGACGCCCTTCAGAAAGATCACGAATTCCTGCTCTCGGGCGACGTTTTCACGCCCGACGTCATCGATACGTGGATCTGGTACAAGCGTCAGCATGAAGTCGAAGCCGTGCGCGTACGGCCCCACCCGTGGGAATTCGCGATGTACTTCGACTGCTGAGTTTTCGGATTTTTCCGGTCTCAGGTTCGATCGATCGAAACGATCACGGCACGTCCAGCGGTTTCGCCGGTGGCGAAAGCTGAAGTGCGGGTTCCTCAACCGCGGGGGCTGCCGGCGGGTCGAAGAACGGGCTCTTCGAGCCTGACGCACGGGGTTCGAGCGAAGGCACCCGGCCTGAACCGACCGCATTGGGCGTGATGCCCGGCGCTGTGGCGCGCGGCATCGTCGACCGGGCCTGTTCGCCGGATGTCAGCGTCGAAGGAGCCGGTTGAGGTGCTGGCGGAGGAAGCGGCGGCGAACTGGGCGCTGGATTGGTCAGTACGGGCACGGAACTCGTCACCACCGGGGTGGCCATGGCAATGCGGTTGAGCAGACGCTGCTGGGCGGTGCGGGCTGCGGCACGCACCTCGGGCGAATGGTCGAACTGGGCGGTCTTTTCCAGATAATCCAGCGACGATGTGTCGCCGATTTCGGCCAGGGCCCAGGCCGCGGCTTTGCGGACTTCGGCGGATTTGTCGTTCCTGAGCTTGTCCATGAGCGGGCCGACGGCGGCCTGGGCCCTCGTTCGGCCGAGGATCATGGCACCGTCGCGGCGGGTTTTATAAGACCGGCCGTTAAGCATCTTCAGTCCTTCGGCGATTTGATCCGAAGGAACAGGTCGAGTAACGACCACTGAAGGGGCAGGCTGAGACACGACGACGGAAGGCTGCGACGGCGTGACGATGACGGGCGTGGCCGGACGAGTTACGATGACGGACGATGCGGGCGGTGTCACCACGACGGTGTTGGGTGCCGGCCGAGGCGCTGTGACAGCTCCCGCGAGCATTCCGACGCCGAAACCGAGCGCGCCGGCGGCAAGGCCGGAGCCGTTGTTCGAATAATTGTTCACGATGACCGGAGGGCGTGGCGGCGGCGGACGGAACCCCGGTGGCGGGCGGCGTGGCCCCTGAGCTGTTGCCGGAGGGGTGATCAGACCACTTGCGACAACGAACGCCAGCATGCACGAGATCGCGCAGTGGCGAGAGGATACGGCTGCTTTCATGACTTCACCTCGGCTTCCCTGCCGCGAATCGCTTCGCATCCGAACGATCGTCAGGTGTCTGGAATCATCATGATCGATATGGTCCACCGGTCAAGGCCGGAATCGGTGCGAACGGGCAACTACGGAGTCAATTCGATTCCGCGAAAAGCCGCCTTGTCAGAAATCGGAGAATCGCGTAATTCTCTTCGTCAAAGGTGGCTCCGGAAGGATTCCGTGCCGCGAATCGGAAAGAAATATGAATGCGGTGGCGTGCAGGCATGGAGGCTTGCGACCCATGATCGACGGCGAACAGGACTCGCGGCGTCGCTGGATAACCCGGCTGTCACGCATCTTCGTGATCGGGGGCGCGAGCGCCTCGGGCGGATGTTCGCTGACACGTCAACTGCGAAATGACATTCCGGTACCGAACCCGCTTGTCGTTCCATCGATCGATTTCGAAACGATCTGGAACACGACGATCGCCGTGGTCGACGAGTATTTCGACATCGCCAGCGAGAATCGCCAGCAGCGGCGAATCGTGACTCAGCCGAAGGTGGCCGGCACGCTGCTGGAACCCTGGAACATGGACTCGGGCAATTTTTACGAGCGTGTGGAATCGTCGCTGCAGACGATCCGGCGATTCGCGATCATCACGGTCGAGCCCGACCCGACAGGCATGGGCCAGGCCGTCCGTATCGAAGTTTTCAAGGAACTCGAAGACCTGGTGCGGCCTGAGCGTGCACCTGCAGGCCGGGCGATCTTTTCGAACGAAATACCGGTGAACCGGGCACGGGAAGTCGTCGGCCCGGTGGACGTGCCCCAGGGATGGATCCCGCGCGGACGCGACCTCGTCGTGGAGCAGTCGATGTTGCGCCGATTGCAGAAACGGTTGCTGCTGTAATTCGGTCGTTCGATTCGGAAGAGTTTCGAAACGGAAAATTCCGTATGTGCGAGTCGTGCGATGCAGTCCGAACGAGCACCGATACGATGTCGACACTTTCGATGACATCGGCCTCGGCCTGGCGGTCCACGACGAAATGAAATTCGTCGTCACTCGGGCAGCCGCCGTGACGGATCTTCATGTTCGCATTTCGGGAAAGGGATCGCACCGGGGCGTCTTCGGACCGGCTTGCGGTGCTTCAGAGTCAGCCGGTTCGAACTCGTTACGTTTCGCACTCTCGTCGAGCCGCGTCCGTTCGTTCGATCGTTTTTTTAGCGAATCGAGTTCCGAACGAATACGGGCTGAGTCGTCGGCTTGACCGTATTTCATTTCCGCATCGGCGAGTTTCTCGCCGACAGCGACCAGAACGGTCAACGAATTCGGATCGGTTCTCGCCGCCGTTCCATGATTTCCTGAAAAGCGATTCCATGCTTTCCGCCATGCCGCGCGGGCTCCGGAAGAATCGCCCAGCGCCGTGAGGGAGTCGCCAAGCAGCGAAGCCCATTCGATTCGGCGGACGACCATAGGCCCGCTCTCTTGAATTTCCGCAGGCAGGGTTTCGTAAAGCCGTAATGCCTCTTCGAATTGCTGGACGGCTTCCTTATGCTGGGCCATGGCCGTGCGAACGTATGCGAGCCGTTCGTGCAGATCGATCTGATAGGTCGTATCGAGCAGGTCATAGCCTTCGACCTGACGGATGCGGTCCGAGATATCGATGATCTTCGCCGCAATTGCAGCGCGTGCCTCTCGAACGCTTTCGAGGGATTTCGTTTCCGGCGTGTTCAGCGTCATTAAGGCTTCGAAGAGCGCGTCGGACGATTCGTCCAGCGATTCGAGGGCAACGTCTCTCTGCGATTGCGCGAACTGGTTCATGGATCGCATGGATCGATTCGACTGGTTCGCCAGGTCACGCTGAATGCCGGCCTCGAGAATCAGTCCTTCTGCCTCACGCCGCAAGGCCCTCTGCTTCAACGAGAAAACCACGCTGATCGATGCGATCAGGAGAAGGGAAATCATGACGGCTGCGAGTGCGGTCGCCGCCAGGGCGTTTCGGCGGCACCAGCGTACCAACTGGCCGCTGAGCGGCACGGGTTTGGCCAGAATCGGTCTGCCGGCCAGATAGAGATCAAGGTCCGAGGCCAGTTCGCGTGCGGTCAGATAACGATCCGCAGGCCGTTTTTCCAGACACTTTTCGATGATCGTCCGGAGATCGGCCAGGCTGGTTCGACTTTCGATCCGTTCGAAGTCGGGCGAGGCATGTTCGATCTCATTGACCAGGGCCGCGAACGTACCTGCCTTGAACGGCGGCTCGCCTGCCAGGCATTCGTAAAGCACGATACCGAGTGCATAAATGTCGGCGCTCGGACCAACGGCCGCACCTTTATGGATCGTCTCGGGAGCCAGATAGGCAGGTGTGCCCAGGACGGAACCGGTATGGCTGGCCTGAAGGTCGTCTTCGAGCGACTTGGCCAGTCCGAAGTCGGCGATCTTGGCGATCGCACCGAAGGTATCGCACTCCGCCCTCGATCCGATCGCCTGCTGTCTCGCCAGAAGGATGTTGGATGGTTTCAAATCACGGTGCAGCACGCCGCATTCATGTGCGTAGGCGATGGCCAGTGCGCAATCCCTCGTCAATGCGGCCGCCTGGTTCGCGGAAAGCCGTGACTTCCTGATTCTTCGCTTCAGAGTTTCGCCTTCGACAAGTTCCATGACAAGATAAGGCAGTCCATCTTCCGAAAAACCGAAATCATGAATCGTGACGATGTTGGGGTGATTCAATCCGGCGAGCAGCCGCGCTTCTGTCGTGATCCTCTTCGACAAATCCTCGGAATGATCGGGCCGTATGATCGTTTTGACAGCCACGCGCCGATGGAGCCGGTCATCCTGACATTCGAACACCTCTCCCATGGCTCCCTGGCCAATTTTCCTTATGACACGGTAGGGACCGATCGTCTCGGGGTTCCGAATTCGAATTTGAATTTTCTCAGCAGTGAGTTCGAGTCCCGATTCCCAGGAAGGTGCTGCCTGATCGGCCTTCATGCGACGCATGCGCTCAAGAATGGTGAGGCATTGCGGCACGATGGATTCGAGCCGACGGGCACAGTCAGGGCACTCGCCAAGGTGTGATTCGACCAGTTCGAAGACGTCTTCGCTCGCAGTGCCTTCGAGCACCTGACTCAGAAGGTGCGGATCGGGGCAGGTGTTTTCGGAATCCGCCATGAGTCGAGAAGCTCCTTTGTCGAATGACGGTTTCGAATCGGATGCTCAAGTTAAAGACCACGATCGCTTCATTTAATTTCGACCGCCGATTTCCCGATAAATTCGTTCGGCGTGACGAAGCTCACTCTCGATTCGGCGCAGATCGTCCCAGCGTTCTTCATGCTCCAGAACGCCGATGAGTTTGTGGCCCTGCGTGATCAACGCATCGAGCGAAATCGGCGAATCCCTGCACCATTCCTCTCCGCGCCAATACCATTCGTTCCAGTTGGCCATCCAGACCGGAATCACGGCATCAGGCCCTCCAATAACCAGCGATTCTACACCGATGGTTTCATTGGCCGTAATGACCTGGGCGGTCAGCCCGTCCAGATCTCGCGAAGGATAAGGAATATGAGAGTAGACCTTCAGCAGTTGCCTGAAAAGGTCGAGACTACGCTCCTTCGCGCCCATTTCCCACTGAATGATGGCCGATTTGTAAAGCAGACCGCACAAATAAATGGGTTTGTCACGTTCGAGATGCTCGATCTTGAGAGCTTCGCTCGCCAGATCGAAGAAAGAACCGGCAAGACGCTCGCGAACCCTGCGAGTTTCAGGGAGTCTCGCGAGATCCCCTTCCCCGGACATCATGAAGGCAGCGAACATGGCAGTCGTCGAGTCATCCATGATTTTGACCGCGAGATCACGTTCATTGATCGCCCTCTCTCGATTCACTTCGGAATCGATCCTGGCGGAGTTCGCCTGCAGTGTCGATTTCTCCGCCAGTTGACGTTGCACATCCGCAAAGTGGTTCGCGGAATTCGCTTCATCCAGCAATCGAGACTTTTCCAGCCCGAAGATCACCCCCCCGATCGACGACAACAGGAGCAGCGTTATTGAGAAAATAAGAGAGATGGCGAGTCTGCGATTCCTTTCGCACCATCGACGCCATTGGATGACCATAGGCACCGGTCGAGCCAGAATCGGCTCGCGATCGATGAAACGCGTGAGATCGTCCGCAAGATCCGCAGCCGTCAGATATCGATCTTCCGGACGCTTTTCCATGCATTTCAGGCAGATGATTTCAAGATCGCGTGGAATTTTCGGTTCGACTTCTCTGGGCGGGACGGGGGGATCGTCCTGAATTTTCTTAAGAATCCCGGCAAGGCTCTGGGCCTGAAATGGCGAATTTCCGGTAAGCGATTCATAGAGAATCGACCCGAGGGCGTACACGTCCGATTCGGGGCCAAGTTTGTTGCCCGAATGGATCTGTTCGGGTGACATATAGCCGGGTGTCCCTACGAGCGAACCCGATTGGGTCACATGCGTTTCACCTTCGAGATAGCGGGCGAGACCGAAATCGGCGATTTTGGGAACGAGTTCCCTGTCGGATTCGCCGGGGGCTTCGTCTTTGGGTGCCTCGACAAGCAGGATGTTGGAGGGCTTCAAGTCCCGATGCAATACGCCCTTCCTGTGTGCATGCTCAAGCGCCAGAGCGCAATGTCGCACCAGGGATGCCGCCTGACCAGGTTCGAGCCTGCCTTTGCGAAGCCGTTCCGACAGATTGCCGCCTCCGACGAACTCCATCGCAAGAAATGGCGTGCCGTCCAGAGTGACGCCGAACTCATGAAGTCTCACGATGTTGGGATGATCGAGCCCAGCCAGCATGCGGGCTTCCTGAGAGATTCGCGTCACCAGGATCGGAGAAATCACATGGTTGCGGATCGTCTTGAGTGCCACATGATGAGGCAGATTCGGCGCTTCGCATTCGAAGACTTCGCCCATCATGCCCTGGCCGACTTTTCGGATGACCCTGTACGCGCCGATCGAAGAAGGAGTCGAAAACCTGAACGAACTCTTGAGCCGGTTCACGAAATTGCGTTCGGCCCGTTCGACAGCCTCGGAATCCGCAAAAGCGATCGAATCCCTGGAGTCCTGGATTTCGTCGATTTCGCCGATGCCAATCAATTTCTCAGCGACACTGGGGCCGGTCAGCCGATCGAGAGCTGCAACGCAATGCTCGCAATGATCGAGATGCCGCATGATGCGGGAGATAAGTTCTTCACACGCCGCTCCCTGAAGCACGGATGCAAGTTCCGCGGTCGAAGGGCATGGGGTTTGGGAGTTCGGCATTTCCGTTTCCGATCGGACCGGACACTCATAAGGGGACTATCCGAAGCGAACCTGACGGCTGCTTGAGAATTGCAGACTTTCGCTTCGAGAGGAAGGGAAATCGACCATATGACTATTCAAGTATATCGAACCGTCGAGAAAGAAAAGAGGCGCACAAATGTAAGAATGCGACGATTGCAGCGATCCGATCTTCGAACATCGACCAACCTTCGCGCCGGACCACGCCTGGGGATGGACTGTAACCTCATATTCGGCAGGAATATGATTCCAATCGGAGATACCGGATCCGACAAGGGTCGTTTTGGTTTTCCATTGAAACGAGCGAGCCCGCACCAGTGCCAGTTGAACGAATTGAACCTGGCGTGATGCATAAGAATTCGAAGGAAAGCGATTTCGCTGTCATTCCGAATTGTCGAATTCGTGCTGAAATTCTCCTGGTGTGAGCAAAAAGCGATCAGGAGAAAAAGGCAGCCAGGCTACCTCTTCCTCCCGATGGGTATTCTTCGTAACGGTCATCTTCAGTGCTTCGATCTGCCGCCGGGCGGATCGATCGGTATCAGACACGCAAGTGAGCGGGCCAGATCGCCGTGCCGTAGACTGCCGAGGAGCCGAGTTGCTCTTCGATCCGCAGAAGCTGGTTGTATTTGGCGATACGGTCCGATCGGCTGGCCGAACCGGTCTTGATCTGGCCGCAGTTGGTGCCCACGGCGATGTCGGCGATGGTCGCGTCTTCGGTTTCGCCGGACCGGTGCGAAAGCACGGCCGTGTAGCCGTTCCGCTGGGCCATCTGGACGGCGTCCAGCGTTTCCGTGAGAGTGCCGATCTGGTTGACCTTCACCAGAATCGAAGTACAGGCGCCCTTGGTGATGCCTTCAGCCAGACGCGCCGGATTGGTGACGAAGAAGTCGTCGCCCACAATCTGAACACGGGAGCCGAGACGCTTCGTGATTTCGACATATCCGTCCCAGTCATCCTGATCGAGCGGGTCTTCGATCGAGACGATCGGGTACTTGTCGCACCAGCCGGCGAAAAGGTCGATCATCTCGGAGGCCGAGAACAGCTTCGAAGGATTCGACTTCCAGAACTTGTAGCCCTTCTTGCCGCCTTCGTCGAAGAGTTCCGAGCTGGCACAGTCCAGGGCGATGGCGAAATCAGCGCCCCGGCCGGGCTTGTAGCCGGCCTTTTCGATCGACTGCATGATGTAGTCGAGGGATTCTTCGTTGTCGAGATTTGGCGCGAAGCCGCCTTCGTCGCCGACGTTCGTGTTGTGGCCGGCCTTCTTCAGAACGCTCTTGAGGGTGTGAAAAACCTCGGCCACCATGCGGATGCCTTCGGAGAAGCTCTTGGCCCCGACCGGCATGACCATGAATTCCTGGAAATCGATCTTGTTGTCGGCGTGCTTGCCGCCATTGATGATATTGGCCATCGGCACGGGAACGACGCGCGAGTTCGGCCCGCCGAGGTATTTGTAGAGAGGCAGACCGGATGCGGCCGCAGCAGCCTTGGCGGCTGCCAGACTGATGCCCAGGATGGCATTAGCGCCCAGCCGGCCCTTGTTGGGCGTGCCGTCGGCGGCGATCATCGCGAGGTCAAGGCCGGCCTGATCCGTGGCGTCGCGGCCCACGACGACCCTGGCCAGTTCGCCGTTGACGTTCTCGACGGCTTTGAGAACACCTTTGCCGAGGTATTTCGACTTGTCGGCATCGCGAAGTTCGGCGGCCTCGTAGGCACCGGTCGAGGCTCCAGACGGAACGGCAGCACGACCGCTGACCCCCGACTCCAGATGGACATCGACCTCGACGGTCGGGTTGCCGCGGCTGTCCAGAATCTGACGTCCACGAACATGGGCGATCTTGGTCGAGTGGTTGATCATCGTCTTGGCTCTTTTCGCACTCCAGTCACGGGAATTGGTCAGGCCGGGCCACGATCATCGTGGGAGAGGCCAGGTTCTGGCGAGTCGGCAAAGCCTTCATCCAGTAACCGTGATCAGGTTACAGGCTGTTCAGACTGATCGAATCGCCACGCGGCAGTTTCGCCGAAATGGCATCGCCTTGTCCAGTACGACGACCGGCAAGGCGAGAGAGATCGGTGATCCGGATCGGGGAATTCTCAGTTTCGGATCGCTCGGGCCAGTCTTCGGAACGGCCAGATGGCCGCTCGTACCGGAGCCGTGGCGATTCGGGCCGGGAGTCCGATGACGACCATTGCGGAAACGATCACCAGCCAGGCCGCGGCGAGCATACCGAGATAACGGACTGCTGTGAAGTTGAGGCCCTGGGATTCGAGCCAGCTTCCGACAGCCGTTTCGAGCCCGCTGACGGCCCCGCCACCGATCGCGGTGGCAAGCTGGATGCCGGCCGAAGCGAACTGGCGAACGGCGAAGTCGGTCGCCTGTCCGGCCATGTCCACGAATTGTTCCGGAGCGACCATGAATGCCGTCAGCACGCCCGCGGCGGCCAGCTTGTTCTTGTTGGGCAGAACTGTTTCGGTGAAGAATTTCCAGCCGGGGCGGCCTGTGCGCCGCAGCACGTTCACGGCCTGTGGGCCTTCAGCGGCCAGAACCGCTGCGACATCGTCGCCATAAACGGCTACGGCCGAGAGACCTTCGGCACCCATGCCACGAATCATGGCATCGGCCCGGCCGGGATATTTTCGGGCGAGATTCTGGGCGGTTTCGCCCATTTCGACGACGAACTTACGCTCCGCGGGCGAAAGCCGGGCGAATTCACGGGCCAGGTCGGCATCGCCGTCGATGAGCCGGTCAAACCGGGCGTCGAGCAGGGCTGAAGCCGGTTCGTCAGCTTTGCGGATGCTCCGGCCAAGGTCTTCACTGCGGCGGACGATCGTCTCCAGGCCATTTTCGCCCAGTTCGGCGGTTTCTTTTGCGAAGAGCCTGCCGGAACGGCGTGCCGCCAGGTCGGGGTCGGCCTGACGCACGCTTGCCTGGACGACGTCGTCAAGCCAGGACAAAACGCCGGCCGTGGCGAAGGTCGGAGTCAGCGAAATGAGCGCGACGAGGCTGGTGGCGATCCAACCCGCGCGGCGGTGCACCAGATTCACGCAGCGTTTTCCGATCGCGCCTGCCATGTCGTCAACCTTTCTCCGCTCGAAAAATCGCAGGACGCAAGTCTGGCATCCTGAACGATCCATAGGGTCGCGTGCCCGGAAATCGGTTCCGCCGATCACCGGGCGCTCGGGCTTCCTTCAGTGTCTCCACGTCGCGAAGCCAGATGTTCTTCCATCTTCCAGAATGCCGCCAGCCCGACCCCCGCCTGAGCACCTTCGACGGCAAGATATTTCATGCCTCGTTCACGGGGAATGCTCATCAGCACTTCCCGGCCATCTTTCATGAATCGCAAAGGTTCGAACCGGCTGAGAGTCAGGCCGGCTTTGCGGGCGAGGGGGCGTGCGAACGATTCGATCCCTTCAAGCCCCATTTTGTCCATCGCCCTCGGCAGTTGCGAGAGCACGCGGGAAAGGCCACCGGCCTGGCGTACGGAGTACCATGTCCCGGCCCGGCGGGCCGCCTGAGAAGCACCCTGATGACCTGTTTCGACCGCTGCACGCACGGAGCGGTTGCCGAGAGATTCGGCCGCTTCACGGGCACCAGCCTTGGCCACATTCTTGATCTGGCCGCGAGTCATTTCCGAGGCGGCAACGGCTTCCGGCTGAAGGGCGGCCAGGCCGAGCACATCCGCCACGACGAACGCACCATCGAACATCGCCCAGGTCCATTCGCCGGAGGTGGGTGCGTAACCATGGGCCAGGACGTTCGCGAGATGCGTCAAGTCATACAACGGAAGGAATTCGACCGCCGAGAGTTCCGCGTCGTAGACCTGCGCAGCTCGTGGCAGTCCGTCCTCGTAAATCATGCGGATCGCCGCCTGACCACTGTCGCCGCTAAGCGACATCACACCCAGAGCCAGAGATTCCACGACCGTTCGCTCGTTTTTGGATCGAAGACGTGCGACCAGATCGGGATTCATGTCGCTGCGGGCGATCGGTGGGATGACGGCGGACCCGTCACGCCGGAGAATTTCGCGGAATTGATGATCCGGCGCGTATTTTTCGAGAACTAGAGCCGCCTGACTGCCGTGATCGGCCAGCGATTCGACCGCCTGCCGCCTGAGAACCGAGTCCGAATAAACCTGATAAACGATCTCGGCGGCATCGGCACCCGCGGCACGAACGGCCGCTTCGCCGCGGTCGCCATAATCAAGCGTCAGCCGCAGGGCGTTCGGGTGATCCGCCACTTTCGTCAACAGCCCCACTGCGGAAAGATGCCGCAGATGTGCCGCGAGCGACTGTGGCGAATGATCACGCAGATAAATCTGGCTATCTTCGCAGGAAACATGCAGGGCGATCAGGGAATCGTTCAGGATCGAATCGTTCGAGAGACTTTCGATGACGTCGCCGAAAATGCTGACCAGGAGGAGCCCTTCGGGACCGCGCTGCCGTAACGCTTCCAGGGCCCATTTCGGATGCCGTTCGAGTGTATCGACGATTTTCCTCAGGCTTCGCGGGCCCTCTTTCAGGCTGACGAGCTGGAGGGCGATCAGCGAATCACGCAGATCGTCGGGATCGGATTCGGTCCGATCGACCAGCGATGCGACGGCCTCCGGTTCGCTCATCATCAGAGGCAGGAGTTCCGGATATTTTTCGACCAGAGCGCGGCGGCTGGGCGAAAGTCGCTCCAGTTCGGCGATCCAGAGAGCGCGATCGGTTTCGTCCGCCCGCTTGAGGCCGAGATAATCGCGCCAGGTGAGAAGGATTCTGGCCGCGGCTTTTTCGTCGACAAGGCCGCAAAGGCGGCGAAAGTCTTTCGGATAGCGTTCGTAAAGGTAGAGCGCTTCGAGATCGAGAAGATCGAGAAGCTTCAACCCTCGCAGACCGTCCGTCTTTTCCAGATTGATCGCGGACTGGGCGTATTTCTCGAGTACCCGCTGAACGAGTGCCGCCGATTCGGGATCGGACGCGTACTTTGCGATGAGCCGGGATTTCTCGGAAACGTAGTCGTCGACGGCGATTTGCACGGATGGTTCGGATTTCGAGGCCGCTGGCGGAGAGAGACGCACCAGTTTGACGAAAACGAACGACCCCGTCGCCAGACACAAAAATGCCAGAGATCGGCGCAGGGATTTGGACATGCCGGCTTGAGCCTCACTCGTGGAACGGGGGCCGGAGCGAACGCAAAACCGCAACCATACGTTCGACTTGCGATCTTCGCGAATACGATGCTCCAGACTACGTACCGCGATATTGTTCCGTACGTCTCACCGGTCGTCAACCGGAAGTCGGCACAAGAACCCGATTGACCGCGACGATCCTATCGTCTATTCGCAATGAGGCATGCCTTATCGGTTCCGAATTTCGCAGGGGTTGTGTTTCGATCAAGTTTCTTTCCACAATGCACCAAAGGATTGCGATGCGAAACCGGCAGCCTCGGGTCGAGAGCAAGCCAGTGCTCCGGAACGGCGAGCCGCACCAGGGAAAAAACGAGCATGACACGGCCATCGAACTCGCCATCCGTACCCGCTTCGGCGGAACCGCCCGGGTCGACCCGCACCAAAATTGTCGCAACCATCGGACCTGCAAGTCGTGATTATGATTCGATCCGCCGACTGGCGATCGCGGGCGTCGACGTCTTCCGCCTGAACTTCTCGCACGGCACGCATGCCGAGCATGCCGAAGTCTGGAATCACATCCGCCGGGTGCGTGAGGAAACCGGCAGGTCCGTGGCCGTGCTCATGGACCTTTCCGGACCGAAGATCCGCCTGGGGACGATCGTCCCCGGCGACGAGGCCCTGGAATGCCAGGTGGACGAACGATTCGAACTGACGTGTGCCGATTCGGTCGACTTCGATGCCCCCGAAAAACCCGGCTCGAAAAGTCTCGTCTGTCCGGTCGAGGAACTTTTCGAAGATCTCGAAGCAGGCCAGCGCGTGCTTTTCGCCGATGGCACCCTGACGATGACGGTCGTCGAGGCCTGGCCCGGGCAGCGCCGGGCCATCCTCAAAAACCTGATGCCCGGACGGTTGAGGAACCGGCAGGGAATCAACCTGCCGGGCGGCGGCGGACGCATCAAGGCTTTGACGGCCAAGGATATCGTCGACCTCGACTGGGCGATCGAGCATCCTGTGTCGTTCATCGCACTTTCGTTCGTACGGCAGGCCGCCGACGTCCGCCAGCTGCGGATGGAACTCAAACAAAGAAACATCTCGGCCCGCATTATCGCCAAAATCGAAAAGCCTGCTGCTCTCGGCAATCTCGATGCGATTCTCGAAGAGGTCGACGCGCTGATGGTTGCCCGGGGCGACTTGGGAGTCGAGCTGGATATCGCCCAGGTGCCAGCGGCCCAGAAGCGGATCATCGCCGAAGCCGCCAGGGCCGGCCTGCCAGTCATCACGGCGACCCAAATGCTCGGCAGTATGGAGTTTTCGTCGATTCCGACACGAGCCGAGGCTGCCGATGTTTTCAATGCCGTGCTGGACGGAACCGATGCCGTGATGCTCTCGGGCGAAACGGCTGTCGGGCGTGATCCGGTCCTGGCCGTGAGGACGATGAGCCAGATCGTGCAGCGTGCGGAGGCTTTCGCATCGACGGACGAGAAGGTCGGCAGGCGAGTGGCTTCGGTTCATACGATGCGAACCACGAACTGGGCCCGCGTGACGCCGATTACGGCGGCCATGGTGCACACCGTCGCGGAACTCGTGAAGCAGATTCAGCCGAGGCTTGTTGTCGTCGTCACCCGCTCCGGCCTGGCGGCGTTCGCACTTTCGAAGCTGCGGCTGGACATTCCGATCGTGGCACTGTCGGACAACCCGGATGCCATCAAGGCTCTGGCTCTGGCCTGGGGCGTGGAGCCCCTGCCCCTGACGAGATACGGCGAGCCGGACGAGAATCTGCAGGTCGCCCTGGACTGGGCCATGGATCGCGCCCTGCTCGAACCGGGCGACAAGGTCGTGCACCTGCGCGGGGCAATCGCCAACAAGCCTGGGCACAATGCCCTGTACATTCACGAAGTCGGGCCGGATCTCCGGCCGAAGGCGTGATGATCCGCTCTCACATCGATTGAATCGATCGATCAGACGAGCGTATCGAGCAGGCCCTGCATCTCGGCGGCGGCGTGAGAATCGCCGATTTTCCTGGCCTTTTCGATGCCCAGTTCGAGCCAGTAACGGGCGTGTTCCAGTTCGTCGGTTTCCGCAAACGACTGCCCCAGTTGCTGATAGGCCGGCACGCTATCGTCGGGATGATCGGCGATCAGGGCCTTGAGTCTCTCGCGGCCTTCATCCGTATCCCCTTCCCTGAGGCATTGCATGGCCAGGCCATAACGCAGGAAGGTATCGCGGGGATCATCTGCCAGACTCGCCTCGAGGGCGATGCGTTTCGGACTTTTTTCGGCCATTTCTCACCTGATTCGAGTGGTCGGAAGCATGGCGTGGCTCGTCAGCAGTCAAGCATACACGATGCGGACGACCTTTGAGATTCTTCAGTCTTTATAAGCGTTCTTGCGGATTTCGCCCATCCAGGAGACGAATGACATTCCGAACCATGTGAAGATAGGCAATCTTTGTGGAGAAATCGGAGATTGGAGTCGACCCGGCAAGAAATCGGCGATTTGGGCCAGTAGGCAAGACGGGCGGGATGCCGATGGATAGCGTGGGCCGAATTGTGGTTCGAATGCGTGACACGAATTCACTGACAGTGACTCCGGGGGGAGTTCGTCGGGGGAGTCACGCTGGAAGACCGGAGTATCGGTCCGACCCGGCGGAGGGGGCGCGAGGCTCGATGATTCGGGCCTGGCGGAATGCATCCCGGCGGCATCGCGAGCGGAAAGTCGAAAGACTGGAATGCCTGATGCTGACGGAGCATGGATGTCCAGCGAGTCCGTCATGGAGGACTCTCGATCGTGAACCTGCGAACGTCATTTTCGGCTTCGTTTCGACATCGTACCGGATGGACCGGACGAGGCCTTGCCTGCATGCTCATCGCGACTTTCGTCGCGGGCGGGCTGTCTCCATCACCTGCCCGGGCTGCGTCCCGGGTATCACCGGCCCGCAAGACGGCCGTGGTGGAGGCCGTGGCCCGGATTCAGCCTGCCGTCGTCTCGATCGCCAGCGAGAAGCTGTCCGCGTCGAACGCCCGCTGGCCGTTCTCGCCTGAGGAGAGCACCAGGTCAAGAGTCAGCGGTATGGGAACCGGCGTGGTTCTGGATCGCCGCGGCTTCATCATTACGAATCATCACGTCGTCGATCGTGTTGAGGGGATCGAAGTCCGCCTGAACGACGGTGCTGGTACGACTTTACCCGCTCGGGTGATCCAGTCCGACCCGGTGATGGATCTCGCGATTCTGAAAGTCGATTCGCCACGACCGCTGACGGAAGCCTTGATCGGCACCTCTTCGGATCTGATGGTCGGAGAGGACGTCATCACAGTCGGCAATGCATTCGGCTACGAGAATACCGTCTCCGTCGGCATCATCAGTGCCCTTGGCCGAAACGTAACTCTCTCGGACGACCAGGTTTATCGCAACCTGATCCAGACCGATGCCTGCATCAATCCAGGCAATTCCGGCGGCCCTCTGGTGAACATCAAAGGCGAGCTGGTCGGGATCAACGTGGCTGTGCGTGCGGGTGCTCAGGGCATCGGCTTCGCACTGCCGATAGACGACGTGCTCCGCTCAGCGGCCGAAATGCTTTCCACCAGACGGCTTGCGGCGACCTGGCATGGTATCGCCACAGAGTCGCGTCCTGATGACGAAGGCGTCCGGTTACTCGTCAGTCAGGTGCAGAGCACGAGCCCTGGCGAAAAGGCGGGCATCAAACCCGGCGATCAGATCGTTCGGGTCGGCGAACTCGAAACGCGCAATCCTCTCGATCTTGAGCGTGCCCTGCTCGAGTCGCAATCGGACGTGCCCGTGGCTGTCGTCGTCAAGCGCGACGGTTCGGAAGTGAGTACGCAGCTCGCGGTGCGGGCCCTTTCCCGAGCCCAGCCTGATGCCGGCGACCAGATCTGGTGGTTGCTTGGCGTGAAGACACGGCCGGTCAGTGCCGCCACGGTATCGCCCGTGAGCCGGGAACTGCATGGCGGGCTGTACGTATCCGACGTGCTGCCGGGAAGTTCCGCGGATCGGGCATCGATCCAGCCAGGGGACATCCTGATCGGCCTTTCGGTGGGCGAAAGGCACTGGGAAACGATTCTGCCGGATAACGTGCTGCATATCCTGCGGCAGCCGGAAGTTTCAGGAGCCCAGCAACTTACGTACTACATCGTACGTTCGAACAGCCTGTATCGCGGATCGATCACGATCCTCAACACGCAGGCTGCCAACGGAACCATGCGACGCTGAGGCGTAGCGAAGTTTCGTAAAGCTTCGTTCATGGGCCGGCGGGATTGCCGGTTCATGACGAAAGGCGAATCGGTCGGAAATGTCCAGGATGGACTCATCGGTGCCAGGAGCGGCTTCGTCAATCAGGATCTCTCGTCCACGGATCGTAGGACAAACGCTCATGAAACCGTCACGTGAATTCCGGCCTTCGCTTAACGCGACCGACGTTCTTGAAGACAGAAAGCTGCTTTCGCGGCTGAAGCCGCATTACTCGCAGCGCATCCCGGTGTACCAGCCGGAGCCGACGCAAGTTCTGCCGACACCGACGATTCCGCGTCTGCAACTGGCGTCTCGCCGCACCTATGATCTCGCTCCGCCGCCGAACACGGCCCTGGTGAGCACACCAGGCAACTATAAAGTCGGTGGGGCGACGATCGTGCCATTCGGCTACGTTTACGCCAATGCTAACCCGGGAACCGCTCTTGTCAGTCTTTCCGGGATTCCGGACAACGGTACCGGCCCCAGGTCGTTTCTGATGTCCGTGAGCACGCTCGGCCAGCGGCAGAATTTTTATGCCACGGGCGAAACGGAAATGATGATGACCCCGCCCGCGATGTTTCGCGCCGGATTCGTCTCGGTAGGCGTGACGCCGACAACCTACAACGCCGGGACGGACACAACGTCGAGCCAGGCGGGCGAATTGCGGATCCTGAACCGGGTCGGTACTCCCGTGATGATTCTACGGGATTCGACGCTGATCAACGGGCCGATCGGCCTGGCATGGCTCGACAAGAGCAACTCGGCCAGCCTGTTCGTTTCGAACGGCATCAATGGCACGATCAGCCGCTTCGATTTCCAGATCTTCCAGCGCGGGGTATCCCAGATCAAGATGACCAGGGCGACGCAGATCGGTGGCGGATTCACGACCGCCGGATCCGCGACCACCGATCTGAAGGGCCCGACTGGTCTGTCTTACGACTCAACGACTGACACGCTCTACATCACGTCGACTCTCGAAGATTCGGTCTATGCGATCGACAAGGCAAGCCGAATCCGAAACGTCGGAACCAAAGGACGCCTGGTCATGAACACAAGCGCCCGGGTGACTGACCCCACGGGTGTCGATATCTCTCCGAGCCGGACTTTGCTGGTCGCAGGCACGCTGTCGAACAACACGACCGGGATCGCCGAGTTCGACCTCAAGGGCACCTACATCGGCGAAGTCATCACGAGCCCGGCAGCGGGCGGCTCCTCGAACGTCACATGGAACCATTCGCTCTCTGGCTTCGGGCCTGAAATCGTCACTCTGACGAATGCCGAGAAGGCGATTACGTTCCTGCCGATTATCGTCTGACCGACGACAATGACAGTCTGGTGGTTCGATCAGGCCACCCGACCGATCCGCATTCCCCCCTGTTTCGGCCATGAGCGAGGTCTTTCCGCAAGGAATCGCTTCGCTCATGGCCGGAACTTCAATTGGGGGAATCGATTTTCGCCGAACGAGACCACGAAGGGACCGATTCGCTTTGTCCCGGATTCTGGCGTTTGTTATTCTCGACGGTGTGATCTCGATCGCATTCCTACATCAGACCTGCACCCCGGGCGAGTCGAGCCATGGCCAGAATCGTCGACCTGCATTACCTGACGCACCAGCTTTCCGAGGCGGACGGCCTGGCTGACCGGATCGATGCATGGCCCGAAGAGTTATGGAACGTCATGCGCGATCACGGCGCGCTCACCTGGCTCATTCCGCAAGTATTCGGCGGCGACGGGCTGGACCGCGTCACCCTGATGGACCGCTACATCGCCATCGCCGAGGGAAGCCTGACGGCAGCCTTCATGCTCAGCCAGCATGACGCTGCCCTTCGGCGCATCATTCCCATAGCTCTCGTGGACCCGGCCGACGGCGAAGGGTCCGCGGCCTGGTGGCTGCGGCGGATCGTGGCCGAGGGGCTGGGCATTACCATCGGCATATCTCATCTGACGACGTCGATTCGCCGTGGCGATAGGGCCATGTCAGCCACGCCCCTTTCGAACGGAGGCTTCCGCCTGGAAGGCTCCATGCCCTGGGTGACCGGTGCCGAACGTGCGGATTGCTTCGTGACGGGCGGAACGCTTGAGGACGGACGGCAGGTTCTGTGCCTGGTTCCGGCGAATCGGAAGGGCGTTATCGTCGAACGCCCTGATCCCCTTGCGGCTTTGAACGCGTCGAGAACTTCCGAAGTCCGGTGCGACGGCGTCGAAGTCGGGCCGAAAGAAGTTCTGGCCGGACCGATGATGAACGTGATCACCTCGCGCCAGGCGGGCGGCACCGGCGGGCTGGAAACTTCTGCCCTGGCCCTGGGCCAGGCCAAAGCCGCGATCGAGGCCCTCAAATCCGAAGACCCGGCGAGGTTCGCCCTGGAAGAGCCCGTCGAATCTCTGGCGAAGGAATGGGATCACATCAAGCGATCGCTTCTGGATATCGTCAACGACATCGATTCGCCGATTACGCCGGAACACGTAAGGAGAAGGGCCAACGCTCTCGTCACCCGGGCGACCCAGGCGTGCCTGATCGCGCGGCGGGGCAGCGGCTTCCTGCTTTCGGACCCGGCGCAACGCTGGGCCCGGCAGGCGCTGTTCTTTCATGTGTGGAGCTGCCCGCGACCGGTCGCGACGGCTTCGCTGCGTGACCTGGCAGGCGTGGCGGACGAACCCTCCTGCCCTCTCGCTTGACCGATATCAGCCCCGGTTCGAGCGGAGCGTGCCGATCACGCTTTTCACGTCGGCGACTCCTTCGGCTTTCAGGGCGTCGGCGAGTTCATCGACCAGACGCCCGCTGACGGAAGGGTCCGCGAACGTGGCGGTACCCACCTGTACGGCCGAAGCCCCGGCGACGAGGAATTCGAGCACGTCGTCGACATTCGAAATGCCGCCGATGCCGATGATCGGCAGTTCGGGCAGCGCGCGATGCACTTCCCAGACCATCCGCAGAGCGAGCGGCTTGATGGCCGGCCCGGAAAGCCCGCCGATATCGTTCGCCAGAATCGGCCGGCGTTTTCGCCAGTTGACGGCCATACCCTTGAACGTATTGACGAGGCTGACGGCATCGGCACCGGCATCGAATGCAGCTCTGGCCGGAACGACGATATCGGTGACGTTCGGCGTGAGCTTGGCCACGATCGGGTGCGGGCACACTTCACGAACACGTTTGACAAGAGTGCGGATGGAGGCGGGATCGACGCCGAGATCGAGCCCGTGGCTGACGTTCGGGCAAGAGATGTTCAATTCGACAGCGGCCACGCCTTCCGCACGACCTACCTGCGTTGCCATGGCCACGAACTGGTCGATGTCCTCGCCGGCGATATTCACGAAGATCGATGTGCCAACTGTCCGCAACCAGGGCAGGTGATGTTCGAGGAAGTGATCCAGGCCATCGTTGTCCAGGCCGATCGCGTTGAGCATTCCGGCCGACGTTTCCACGATTCGGGGCGTCGGGTTGCCTGCCCGTGGCCTGGCGGTGACCGTTTTGGGCACGATCCCGCCGAGATCGGCCAGAGGGACGAAGGGAACCATTTCCCGTGCGTAGCCGAAGGTGCCTGAGGCGACCAGGATCGGGTTACGAAGACTGAGTCGGCCCAAACGGACGGACAGATCCACAATGGCGTTCGTATCGTTCGGGCGGGCTGTCACTTCTTCGCGTTTCCTTTGCCATGCAGACAGAATTTCCGGGCTTCTCGCTCACACCAAAATAATGTTCGTCGGCAGAGAACGGAACCGGGATTGACGAAATCCTCAAAATCGTCAAGATTTTTACGAATATCTTCCCGGCACGGGAGACTTAAGGAAGAGTCTCGACCGGCAGGCACTTGGGAGCTAACGCACGGAGGCCGTTCCCGATGAGTTCCAGTCTTTCGAAAAACTACGTGGAAGAGGTCATGGCTGTCGTCAGCACGCTGGCGATCATTGCTGTCGGCGGTTGCAGCTCGCTGAACCGAAACCTTGGTGAAGAAAAGGGTTTCGGAACGGCTAGCGCGAAATCTGCCGCACCTGCGGACCCGCAGTCAGCCGTCGGTCTTCCCGGGGTGATCGAGTCGGCCAGCGGTTCGAAAACGGATGCCTCGCTGACTCAGGCCCAATACTCGCCATTCGGCACGAATCCTGAACTTCAGCAGAAGTTCGACAACCTGCAGAACCGCTTCAATCAGCGTGTGGATCAAACCCAGGCCGGCATGCAGAAGTCGGTCACGACAGCCCAGGAACAGGCGACCCGGAATGTGGCGAACACACAGGCCCAGCTCCAGAATCAGGCGAACCAGGTCCGTAACCAGGTGATCGACGCGCAAAAACAGGCTGCGGCACAAGTGCAGAAAGCCCAGACCGACGCCCAGAAACGTCTGGCCGAGATGCAGGCCCAGGCGAACCAGAAAGTAGTCGTTCCAGTCAATCAGGCGGCTCAACAAGCTGCCGAACAGTTGAATCAAGCCAGTGACAAGGTGGACGATTCGATCGAGAAAGCCGCCCGGACGGTCGATCAATCGAAGCAGAAGGCGAGCACTTCGGTCGGCAGATTCCTCGATTCGATCCTGCCGGACACTGCCAGCAAGAAGCCCTGAGCCCGGCGATGAGTGCACCGATGCCAAGCTCATTCACTTGGCAACGCTCACTCAGCCAGGCAGAAGCCTGAAAACCCAGCGGCGCAGAAGCACCGGATCGACGGGCTTGGAGATCCAGCCCGTCACCGGTGCCCGTTTTTTTTCCGGTAATTCCTCGGCCCTGCGCGTGGACAGCATCAGAATCGGCAAGTATTTATGTTGCGGCAAATTCCGCGCTGCCTGAGCCAGTTCGAGCCCATCGACACGCGGCATTTCGAGATCGCTCAATAGCAGGTCGACACTCGTGGTCGCCAGAATGTTCAGCGCCTCGACGCCATCCGAGGCCGAGATGATCCGCAGCCGTTCGTCGTTGAGAACGCTCGCGACCCAGGCACGGATGGCCGGGCTGTCGTCAACATGCAGGATCACGGCCGCCATTCGCGCGTCCTCAGGGAAGTGCGGTCAGCCCCGGACGCTAAGCCGGGCCCCGTCACAAGTCCGAAATCGTATGCTTCCTGAGCCAGTCCGTCAGGCCCGCGCGACGAGCGATTTCGCGACATCCAGGCGGAACCAGCAGAAACCGGACCGGGCTATCCAGATGATCCCCAGTACGCGTCAGCGAGATCAGCAACTGTAGGCCGGAGATATCCCACGGTCCGGAGGTGTGCAGATCCACTTCCAGGGGCGAACCTGGTTTGACGGCGTGGAGTAACTGCTCACGCCAGTCGCTGGCTTCGTAAATCGTCATCGGTCCGGAGACCGATAAGGATTGAGCGTTCATGAGAGGGATGACCGAATGGAGCGAGGGCCACGGTGTCGATCGGAACGGAACGCGATGCGGAGTCGAACGAATCCGCGATGAGGATTCGCGTCCGCATTCGAGTGTATCTCATGAAAGCCCTGACGGCAAACAGGGTTCGGAAATCAGGCCTCGGGCGGGAACTGAATCAGAACCATGTTCATGTCGTCGGCCGCTGAGCCGGGATGCACATGCGCGGCGACAGCCTTTTCGATTTCCGAGAGGATTTCGTCAGGGGTCTTGTTCTTGTTGGTGTCCAGAATCTGCTCGATCCGCGGCTGGCCGAACATTTCCTCGGCTGGCGTGGCGGCGTCAGGCAGGCCATCGGTATAGATCAGGAGCGATTCGCCAGGCTGGAGACGGTCCGTCCCGCCGGATGTGCCGTCGACCATGCCGACGCCCAGCAGGCCGGGGTTCGAATCGAGCGTGCGGATACCGTCCGGGCCAACCACGATCGCAGGCGGGTGACCGACACCGGCGTAACGCAGAAGCCCGGTCGTTTCGTCGGCGATCAGGTAGAACCCCGTGCAGAAGTAGCCATCGGGGAAGTAGTTTTCGAGCTGAACGTCCAGCCCGGCCATCAGTTCGCCCGGTTCGAGAACCGCCATCGACAGGGCCGACGAGAGACTCTTCACCATGCCCGAAAGCATGGCGGAATTGACGCCGTGGCCGGAAATGTCGGCGACGACAACGCCCAGACGCTCTTTGTCCAGCCGGTAGAAGTCATAAACGTCGCCACCGAGCTGGTTAGCCGGCTTGTAGCGGACGGCGTATTTGAGCACACCCCGCGGCTTCGGCGGCTTGGGCATGAGTGCCGCCTGAACCTTGCGGGCCAGGTCGAGTTCGAACGTCAGCTTCTTGTGTGCCGATTCCAGCAGGCGATTGCGCTCAGCCAGTTCGGCCGAAAGGTCGGCGATCCGCAGGCGGGCCTTGATCCGTGCGAACAGTTCGCGGATCTCGTCCGGGCTTTTCGGCTTCTGGATATAGTCGTCGGCACCGGCCGTCAGGCCCGTCAGCTTGTTGTCCGTCGCTCCAAGCGTGGTCAGCATGATCACGGGCGTCGTACGCAGCAGCGGGTCTTCCTTCAGGGCACGGCACAGGCCCGGGCCGTCCATCTCGGGCATTTCGTAGTCGGTCAGGATCAGCTCCGGGTTCTTTTCCCGGGCTTTGGCCAGACCATCGACGCCGTCGACGGCCGTGTCCACGACATAGCCTTCATCGCCGAGCAGCGTGGAGATCATGCGCCGCATCGTCGAACTGTCTTCGACCAGCAAAAGTCGTCGTGGGGCGACTGCGGTGGACATACGTCAAGATCTCCGTTCAGAACGCTCAGGGGGTGCCAGCAGGATCTGTCGAACCTCGAAAGACGGGGTAATTGTAACGACTGAAGCCGAATCTCCGCAACGGCCCGGCGAATTCACAACATGCTCACGGGGTCGACATCGATGGCGAGTTCCACGCCCGAAGGGGGCTGGATGTCAGGCAGAACCGCGTGCAGCACCGTCTGCAGAGCCGCCGCGGTCATGGCCCTGGCCTGCAGATGATGGCGATACAGATTTTTGATCCGGGCCACGGGTGCCGGCGACGGGCCCAGAACGACCACTGTGCCGGGGGAGTCCGGCGGCGGGGCGGGTTTGCCGGCGGCGGCGGCTTCACGGGCGGCGACGGCTTTGGCTTCCGCCTCGATACGCCCTGCGACGTCGACCATGTACCGGCCCACGGCGGCGTCTTCCTCGCCGCGAGCGATCAGGCGGGCCATGCGGCCGTAAGGCGGCAGGGCGAATTGCTCGCGCAGGGGCAGTTCGAATTTGGTGAAGCCGATGTAGTCGTGCTTCGCGGCCAGTTCGATCGCCGGATGATCCGGGGCATAAGTCTGCACCAGTACCCGGCCGGGCCGATCGCCCCGGCCCGTACGCCCCGCGACCTGGGCCAGCAGCTGGAATGTCCGTTCCGAGGCCCGGAAGTCCGGCAGATGCAGCGCCGTATCGGCCGAGATCACGCCGACAAGCGTCACGTTGGGGAAATCGAGCCCCTTGGCGATCATTTGTGTGCCCAGCAGAATGCGCACATCGCCCTTGCGGAACGATGCCAGAATCTGCTCATGGCTGTCGGCACCGCGGGTCGTGTCGGAGTCCATCCTGCGGATCGACTCGTTCGGAAACACGGCCCGGACTTCTCGTTCCAGCCTCTCGGTGCCGATGCCGGCATAATGCAGCAGCCCGGTTCGGCACGATGGGCAACGGTCCGGCGGCCGTACCTGATAGTCGCACGCATGGCACACCAGCAACCGCTGATTCTTGTGGTGCGTCAGCGAAATGTCGCAATTTTCGCACTTGATCACCTGCCCGCACTTCGGGCACATGACGACCGTATGAAAGCCACGCCGGTTCAAAAGCAGCATGATCTGCCCGCCAGCGGCCAGGGCCCGCTTCATGCCGTCCAGCAGTGGTGTGGAGAGCACCGGCGAAGTGTCGCCGCCCCCCTGCCCCACGGGTGCGGGCTTTTCGTTTCGAAGGTCGATCAGGTGCACGGCCGGCAGCGGGCGATTCTCGACCCGGTTCTGCAGCGAAAGCAGCTGAAACCGGCCGGACCTGGCATTGCCCCAGGTTTCGAGCGAAGGTGTCGCCGAGCCGAGGATCGCCGGAATGCCGAGAAGCTGGGCCCGCTTCACGGCGACGTCGCGTGCGTTGTAGCGCGGCACGGTGTCCTGCTTGAACGAAGTCTCGTGTTCTTCGTCCACGACAACCAGCCCCAGGTTACGACAGGGTGCGAAAATGGCCGAACGGGCACCGACAACCACTTGAATCTCGCCCTCGGCGATCGAGGCCCAGTGCCGATGTCGCTCGGCATCCGAAAGGTGCGAATGCAGCACGGCCACGCGATCGAACCGGCTGCGGAAGCGGCGGATCGTCTGCGGCGTCAGGCTGATTTCGGGCACCAGCACGATCGCCTCTCGCCCCTGAGCGACGACCCGTTCCATGGCCGAAAGATAGACTTCCGTCTTGCCGCTGCCGGTGACACCGTGCAGCAGGATCGGGGCGAAGCCCTGGCCCGGCGATTCGATCCCCGTCGCGATCGCGGCGTAAATCCGCTCCAGAACGGCCCGCTGCTCGGCCGTCAAGGCCTCAGGCGGCAGCCCCTCGGTATGTTTTTCGCCCGATTCCGAGGCGCGGCGCCGGTCGATCGCCACACGCAGCTTGGTGGCGATCAGCAAACCCTTCACACACATGCCATTGACGACCGCCGGCGAACACTCGGCCAGCTCGCACACTTCCTGCACCTGTACGGGATGATCCGCATGCAGAAGCACTTCGACTACTCGGGCCTGTTTGTCGGTCAGCTTGAGTGCCTCACGGGCCGAAGCGTCTCTGAACGGTTCCGGCAAAGCCACGCAGGTGCGAATGGCCGTGCCGGCCTGCTTGCGGACCCCGGCCGGGATGACGGCTTCGAGCGTCTGCCCCCAGGAGCACACGTAATAATGGGCGAGCCAGCGCGTCAGTTCGAGCATCGGAGCATCGACGAGCGGCTCCGGGTCGATGATCGCCAGCACGTTCTTGATCTTCGACTCAGGCAAGTCGCACGTCGGGTCGATCGCCACGCAATAGGCGGTGGTGGGTGAATTCCCCCGCCCCAGCGGCACTTCCAGACGCTGGCCGATGCGAATCAGACGCCGCAGATGCTCAGGCACCCGGTAAGTCAGCATGGTTTCCAGAGGCCGGTTCAGTACGACACCCACGGTCGCCGCTTCCGCGGCATCGGGCGAGGCGCTCTGAAGCAATTCCATGCTCATGAGTGATTCCGGGCGATACCGGTTCGCTCCTTCGGTTGCGGCTGAACGTGACATTTCCGAATTAACCGATTATACCTATTCGATACGAACCGACGCGACGGCAGGTGAAATCTCACGAAAACGCCGCCTCGTCTTTGCGAATCGACAGCCTCAGTGACGGACATGCCCGATGCGAGTGGGAATTTTCGGCGGTACGTTCGACCCGATCCACATCGGCCACCTGATCCTGGCGGAATCCTGCCGGGAAGCGTGCGGGCTCGATCGTGTCCTGTTCGTCGTAGCGGGCGAGCCGCCCCACAAGGGCAAGCCGCGGACGTCGGCTAAACACCGCTTGGAAATGGTCGAACTGGCCATCGCCGGGCATGAGGCTTTCGAAGCTTCCGAAATCGAACTTGCCCGCCCAGGCCCGCATTACAGCTTCGAAACCCTCGAAGGGCTGACAGCCGAGAAGCCGGCGGACGAACTCTTCTTTCTGATCGGGGCCGACAGCCTGGCCGACCTGCCCGGCTGGCGCAAGCCCGAGCGCATCTGCGAGCTGGCGAGCCTGGTGGTGGTGAACCGTCCCGGTACGCCGGTCGAAGTGCTGCACGCCTTCACACCGCCGGAAGGTTCGAAGCCGTTTCATCATGTGACGATGCCCGATGTCGGCGTCGCTTCGCGCGACATACGCCGGCGAGTCACGGAAGGGCGAAGCGTGCGGTATCTCGTGCCCCGGGCGGTCGAAGTCTACTTGCGGGAACATCATCTTTACGAAGCGGCGAACGATCCGAAGGGCTGAGGGCACGACTGCCGAAGGAGGCCTGAAGCATGAAGTCGGTCGAACAGATGTACATGGAACGCGTGATGGCCATGACCCCCGACGAAAAACTGGCCCGGGCCGGGGCCATGCTACAACTGGCACGGACGGCCATCGCCCGTTCGATCGTGGCCGAACATGGTGAGATGCCGGAAATGGAGCTCAAGCATCGGGTTGCGCTTCGACTTTATGGCTCAGAACCGGTCGCGGCGCTGATCGAGGAAGAAATCCGAAGCCTCACACGAAATTCACCAAGGGCCTCCGATTCGCAACCTCAAGTTTTCGAATGACGATCGATCGCCCAACGAGGGCCATTTATTCGGGCTCTTTTCCGATATTAGCAGGCGATTTCGATTTGGGCTCGAACCAACACGCCCGATTTTTTGACTTCCCAAAATACAGGCTATATTTCAGCTAACGAAAAGCTTGATTCGGTCTCGACACGACGCGACGTACCGGTGGTTCGCCGGGCGTCGAAGGTACGCACCACTCGAATACGCACCCTGGGAGCCCGCAACCGATGTCTCTTATGAGTCGCATCCTCGTTCTGCTTGCGACCGTCCTTTTCGGACTCAGCGTCGCTGCACCGAACTCCTCGGCCCAGACGATCTACAAGGACGTCCCCTTCGACGGCGAAGGCCACCTGCTGGACATCTATGCCGCCAACTCCACCGGACCGGTCGTGTTCTACGTTCCCGGCGGCAACTGGTACAAGCACGACAAGAATCTCTACACCCGGCTCGGCACGGCACTGGCTGCTTACGGCATCAACCTGGTCGTACCCCAATATGGCGCGGAACAGCGTTATCCCGGCAACCTGATCGATGTCGCCGAAGCCATTCGCTGGTCGCAGGCGAATCTGGCGAATTACGGCATCGCGACGACCAAATTCCACCTGGTCGGCCATTCCGCTGGCGCGCATCTTTCGTACATGCTCTTCTCCGACGGCCGTTCGGGCTTGAGCGAAGGCGACTTTCACAGCCTGACACTCATCAGCGGGCTTTATGACATCAACCTGCTCGTACGTTATGGCAATCGCTGGCGGAACTGGGGCCCGATGCAGGGCTGGCATGCCAGCCCGATCAAGACGAAACGTCTCGTGTGCCTGCCTCTGACGATCATCTACGCCGAGAAAGACTACGACGTCGTCAAGCGTCAGACGAAGCACTTCATGTGGGCCAATTCGCACATCGGCCAGCCATACCGCTGCTTCGTGATCCCCAACGACGACCACGTCACCGAACTTCTCAACGCCGAAACTAACGGTCTGCTGCGGATCGTCATCGACACCGCCATGAGCACAGCCACCGGCGGCATCGTTTCGGTACAACCGGCCCCTGCCCTGGACATGATCGTCCCGGCCGAGCCGATGATCGAAACGCAGAGCGTCGTCCCCGCCCCCGAATCGATCCCGGCGGCACCGAGCCCGGAAGCGACCTCGCCCCTGAGCCTGGAACCGCCCCCAACCCCCGCGCTGGAAACCCCTGAAGCGCTCCCGGCCGGCGAAACGCCGAAGATCGAAGCTCCGAAGGTCGAGGCACCGAAAGTGGAAGCTCCGAAGATCGAAGCGCCAGAACCGCTGAAGCCCGCGATCTAGGCACCTGAATCTACTGCGCCTGCTCCCTGAATTCATTCGGCATCATGGAATCATATAACTTAGATGGCCGGTTTCGGAATGTGTCGTAAAACGCTTCCGGGATCGGCCTTCGGCAATTTCGGATCCGAATGACCGCATGGCTCGAAGGACATGCTTCCAAAGAATTGTCATACCGATTATCCTGATTTAAGCTGCAAGTCTATCCGCCTTTGTCCGTCTTGTGATTTAGCGATTCATTCGCCCCGTTCAGGAGCTGTTCGGCCATGAATTCCTCGGCAAATGCAAACCGCAACCTGCTCTTCGGCATGTTCGCCCTGCAAAACGACTACATCACGCAAGAGCAGCTCATCGAAGCCTTTCAGTCATGGGTTCTGAATAAGGACTTGCCACTTGATAAAATTATTCATGACATGGGTTGGTTATCGCGCGAAGAGATCGAATACCTGAACGCTTTACTGAACCGCCGCATTGCCAATGCCGGCGGCCAGGAGCGTTTGCTTGAATCAATAAAGGACGAAAGCGGCGTTCTCCATGCACTCAATCGGGCTACCGGCAATGACGACGACATATTTCGCTCCACTGTCAATGCTGAGGCATATTTTACCCAATCCATTGGTTACAATTCCCGGTTCGGTTCCGTAACCGCTGGCTATTTCGAAGCCTCCCCTACATCTGAACCCGACGAATCTTCGTGGGGCGAATTATCCATATCAACCGCTGAACCACGACATTTCGTCAGCGATTCGGTGGTAACGCCTGACACTTCGCCAACCGCGCCTGGCGATTCCCAAGTCCGTTTCGAAACGGAGTTCGTTTTCGACGAGAACGTCGATCTACTCGGTAAAGGAGCCTTCGGCGAAGTTTTTCGATGCCATGACCGCGAATTCCGGCGATCAGTGGCCTTGAAACGGCTGCAATCTCAGCACATGGCTCATGGCATTACGCCGGTGAGCTTTTTGCTCGAAGCCGAAATCAACGGCAAACTCGACCACCCCGGCGTGCTGCCCATGTACGGACTCGGCAAAACTTCCTCCGGCGTTCCGTTTTACGTAATGAAATCGATTGTCGCCCCGAACTTGGGCGATGTCATCGAAGAATTTCATGCCAATGGAGGCCGCTATCGTGATCCGGGAACAAAGAACCAACAGTTCCGCAAACTGCTCGAACATTTTCGATCCGTCTGCATGACGATACAGTATGCTCACGACCGAGGCGTGCTGCACTGCGATCTGAAGCCTGCCAACATCATGACAGGCAGCTACGGCGAAACGTATGTCGTTGACTGGGGCCTCGCCCTGCTCGTCAATCCCGTGGACGACTGGAACAAAACCCGCGAACATGCACACGTGGATCACCCACTGGGCGAGATTCATCCCGACCGACGCGCCGCCCTGCACGAAAGCCAGGGCGGGAGGCGATATTTCATCGGAGGCACCCCGGCCTATATGTCGCCGGAACATCGAAGAGCACATGAAGGCTCACTGTCGGACAGCCTGAAGACGATGACACCGATGTGCGACGTTTTCTCACTGGGTGTGATACTTTATCAGATCCTCACCGGAAGTCTCCCGTGCAGAGCGGTTCAGGGCGAATCCAAGCCCCGCCAGGCAGCGCGTCTTCGTACGGCAAATTACGTACCGCCTGCCAAAGTGAAACCAGGGGTTTCGAAAGCCTTGAGCGCCATATGCATGAAGGCCATTGCCCCGAAGGAAAACCAACGTTACCGTTCTGCAGCTGCCCTAGCGGATGACCTCGAAAAGTGGCTGGCAGACGAACCGATATCAGCTTATCGTGAGAATTTGACAGAGCGATCCCGCCGCTGGGTAAGAAAGAATCGGGGTAAGTCGGCGACAATCGCAGCATCTTTAATACTCGCGATGATCGGAAGTCTTGGGGGCCTGGTCATACAGTCCCGGCATGCAGCGGAGCTGGAACGGAAAAACCTTGAAATCACCAGCGAGCGGAACCGGGCCGAAGCCCGCGAAAAAATGGCCATCGACGCCGTGAAGCAGTATTCCGACGCCGTGGCGAAGAACGAACAGCTCAAAAACCGCCCCGAACTCGAGGATCTGCGTAAGGAACTGCTGAAATCGCCGATCGAGTTTTTCGAAAAGTTGCGGGATGATCTGCAGTCTTCCAGAGACACCCGCCCGCAATCGCTCTATTCCTTGGCCAGCGGGCTTGCTCAGTTAGGTGTTCTGACGGACGAAATCGGCGACAAGACCGACGCGAAGAACGCGGTCGAAGAGGCGGTCAAAATTCTCGATCAACTCGTGAAATCCGATTCGGAGAATTCGAAGTTTCGCAGCGACCTGGCCGATGGCTTGAACGTCCTCGGTTCTCTGGAAGCGGACACGGGCAAGACCGAAGACGCCCGCAAGACTTTCGTTCGAGCGGTCAAAACACAAGAAGACCTCATCGAAACGCATCCGAATCAGACAGAGTTTCAATATGGGCTTGCCCTGGCCCTTATGAACCTTGGAATGCTCGAGGGCAAAACCGGAAAGACGGCAACTTCGCGCGAAATGTACAAGCGGTCGATCGAAGTATACGAATCGCTCGTCGAAGCCAACCCGAAAGAGAAGATTTTTCGATCCGGATTGGCCCTGGTCTACAGCAACTTCGGGATATTGGAATCGCTGACCGGCGACCCCGAAGCCGCTCGCGAAGCTATCCACTCGGCGATACACGCCAACGAAGTCCTCGTCAAAGAGAACCCGGCGGTGACGGCGTTCCGAAGCGATCTGGCACGCGCATTGGGGAATCTCGCGATCGTCGAAGAAACCGGCGGGAATGCCGACAAAGCCCTTGAAGCTATCAACTTCTCGATCGAAACCTGGGAATCGCTGTTCGAAGCCAACCCGACTGTTACGGAGTTCCGTAGCAGTCTGGCCCGTATGCTGGTCAGTTTCGGGAACGTGAAAGAGAAGTTGGGCAAACCCGAAGAAGCGCAAAATGCCTACGAGCGAGCAATTCGTCTCTGCGATGAACTGATCGATGCCAATCCGAAGGTGACGGACTTTCGAAGCATTCTGGCCCTGGCCCTCAACAACCTGGGGACTCTGGAAACCGGGGCCGGCAAAACCGTCAGAGCTCGGGCGAGTTACGCAAGAGCCATCCGGACTTACGAGACCATCGTCAAAGACGATCCGAAGGAAACGAAGTTTCGTAGCGGGCTTGCGCTTGCCCTCTTCAATTCCGGGAATCTCGAAGCCAATGACGGCAATTTCGCTGATGCGCGTAATGCTTACGAGCGAGCCATCCTCTTATGGCAAGAACTTTTCGAAGTCAGCCCGAATGAAATCGAATTTCAATCAGGACTTGCCGGTGCGCTCAGCAACCTTGGACTCCTGGAACGCAACTCCGACGATCCTGTCAAAGCCCGAAAATTATTGAAGCGTGCGATCGAATTCCATGAATCCCTTTCGAAAAACGATCCGAAATCCACGAAGTATCGCATCGGTCTGGCCCAAGCCCTTTTCAACATTGGGAATCTGGAAGCAAACTCAGGCAGAATTGAAGATACCATATCGCCTTTTGAGAGAGCGAGCGAAACCTGGGAAGCCCTTGTCGAATCCGACCCGAAATCGATTTTGTTCCGCAGCGGATTAGCCAGTTCGCTTAACAGCCTCGGGATAGCGAAAGAAGCTACAGGGAAGACCAGCGATGCTCGATCGAACTACGAGCAGGCCATTAGCACCTGGGAAGAACTCGCCGAAACCGCCCCGAAGTCAACGGAGTTTCGCACCGGCCTGGCACGTGCCCTGAGCAACCTGGGTATTCTGGAAAGCGTCAATGGCCGACCGGACGAGGCACGCAAAGCGTTCGTTCGAACAATCGAAACCTGGGAAGCCCTCTTCGAAGACGACCCGACGGTTACGGAATTCAGTAGCAGTCTGGCCCGCAGTTTGGGCAATCTCGGAGATCTGGAAGCGAACGCCGGCCAACTCGCCGATGCGAAAGAAGCGTATAAGCGGGCAATTCATGTATACGAAACATTGTTCAAAGACCATCCGAAATCGCCGGAGTTTCGCGGCGGCCTGGCTCTTGTCCTGGACAAGCTCGGACATCTGGAAAGTGCCGCAAACCGGCTTGACGAAGCCCGATCCGCTTACGAGCGGAGCTTATTCGTTTACGAAACGCTTATCAGGGATCATCCTAAGGCTGCGGAGTTCCGCAGCGGCCTGGCCCGGGTCTCGGGCAAGCTGGGTAACGTGGAAATGGCCACGAGCCGTCTCGACAAGGCTCGTGCCGCTTATGAGCGGTCCGTTTCGAACTGGAAGGTCCTCATCGATGACGATCCGCGGTATCTGGATTATCGATCCGGCCTGGCCGGCGCGCTCAGCAACCTTGGGGTTCTGGAACAAGGCTCAGGCAATACGGACAACGCCAGCAAGTTGAACCGGAGTGCGATCGAGATCTACGAAGCCCTTGCCGAAGCCGAGCCGAACGTTCTCGATTATCAGGGCGGCCTCGCCCGTGCACTGAGCCACCAAGGCCTTCTGGAAGCCGTTTCGAACAATCCGAACGAAGCCCGGCAGGCCTATGAGCGAGCCATCCGTATCTGCGAAGACGTCATCCACGCGGATTCGAATGCGACGGAATTCCGGAGTAATCTGGCCCAAGCCCTGAACAATCTCGGGCTGCTGGAAGAATCCGTAACCGATGCGGACAAAGCTCGGGCAGCTTTTGAACGGTCCATTCGCACCTGGGAAGAACTCGTCGAAACCATCCCGAACCGATCGGAGTTTCGAAACGGTCTGGCCCGGGCACTCGGAAATCTTGGGACGCTGGCGAAATCCATTGGTAGTAATGACGAGGCCCGTAAGGCATTCCAGGGGGCGATACAGAATTACGAAATGCTCGTCGAATCCGCCCCGATGGCGACGGAGTTTCGAATCGGTTTGGCACTCACACAGAAAAGCTTAGGGATCCTGGAAGCCGACACAGGCAGACAAGGCGACGCAAGTGCGGCTTTCGACGCGGCCATACGCCATTTTGAAATCCTTGTACAAGACCATCCGAAAGACAACGAAATCGTCGCTAATTATGGACTTGTGCTGAGCATCCACGCATCGTTTCTCGCTTCGGCACCTGACCGGGAACTGGCCGAATACGCCCGTGCCATGGCGATGGCCGAAGAAGCCCGAAATCGCATGCCGAACTTCTCCGCAATTCTCAACACCCTCGGAGTCGCCCAATACCGGGCCGAAAAGTACGAGTATGCCGTTGAGACTTTGGCGAAATCAGCGGAACTCAATAAATCTCCGAACGGGGAAGTCGCATCTCCGTCTGACCTCGCCTTTCTTGCCATGGCCCAGTGGAAGCTGGGGCGGAAGGCTATGGCCGAGGCGACCTATGCCCGCTTGGGCAAGCTCATGCAACGCCCGGAATACGCCGCGGATCGCGAATCCATGCAGTTTTTTCGCGAGGCGACGAACCTGCTTAACCGATGAGAAGCCTGCTGAAACCGCTTCTCGCGCAAGCGCGAACGAAACACTCCCTTTAAGCCGTCATCGCTTGGGCGGCAGGGAAAATCGTCCCTCGAAGCACGCACAATATGACGTTGCGACAGGGAAAATACAGATAGCCAGCCGTTGACTTGCCGGGTATGATGAAAATGCCGCAATAGACATCGGGCCTTGACACGACGTACCAACGTCGGTCGTCGAGTTCGATGGCCGGTGCCGCCATTGCGGCTTTCACTGCAAGGACAGATAACCGATGACCACGCACGAGAGCCAAAAGACAGAGACCGTCGCCGACCGCTACGTCAAGATTTTCGACACCACGCTACGCGACGGCGAGCAATCGCCCGGATGCAGCATGAACCACGTCGAGAAGCTTGAATTCGCGAGGGCGCTGGCTCTACTTGGCGTGGACATCATCGAGGCCGGCTTCCCGATCGCTTCCAACGGCGACTTCGAATCGGTCCGCGCCATCGCCACCGAGATCACCGGCTCATCGATCTGCGGCCTGGCCAGGTCGAACGAGCGGGACATCACCCGCGCCTGGGAAGCGCTCAAGTACGCCCAGAAGCCGCGTATTCACGTGTTTCTGGCCACTTCGGCCATTCACCGTGAACACAAGCTGCGGATGACGCGTGACCAGATCATCGCCAAGGCCGTGGAAAGCGTGAAGCTGGCCCGCAGCCTTTGTGCGGACGTGGAGTTCTCGCCCGAAGATGCCGCCCGGACGGAAATCGACTTCCTGTGCGACGTCGTCACCGCCGTGATCGAAGCCGGCGCCTCGACCGTAAACATTCCGGATACGGTCGGTTACGCCACGCCTTCGCATTATGCCGGAATCATCCGGACGCTCAAGCAGCGGGTGCCGAACATCGGCCAGGCGACGATCTCGGTACACTGCCACGACGACCTCGGCATGGCCGTGGCCAACAGCCTGGCGGCGGTGGAAGCCGGTGCCCGGCAGGTGGAATGCACCATCAACGGTGTGGGCGAGCGGGCCGGCAACGCCGCTCTGGAAGAGATCGTCATGGCGCTCAAGACGCGGCATGACTATTTCGGGCTCGACACCGGCATCAAGACCGAACGGCTCTATCCGACGAGCCGCCTTTTGAGCAACATCACCGGCATGGTGGTTCAGCGCAACAAGGCGATCGTGGGCAAGAACGCATTCGCGCACGAGTCGGGCATCCACCAGGACGGCATGCTCAAGGAGCGTTCCACCTACGAGATCATGAAGCCAGAGGATGTCGGAGTCTCCAAGACCGACCTTGTGCTGGGCAAGCACTCAGGCCGGGCAGCCATCAAGGACCGCGCCGCCGAGCTTGGATATCACTTGACCAGCGAGCAGGTCGAAGCCCTGTTCGTCGACTTCAAGACCCTGGCCGACAAGAAGAAGGAAGTCTTCGACGACGACCTGATCGTGCTGATCGAAAAGCTGATTCATGCCGATTCGCCGGCGCTGTGGAAGCTCGAAAACCTCCACGTGACGACGGGCATGAACCTGCTGCCGACGGCGACCGTCGCGATCCGCCGCCCCGATGGACACCTGGTTCAGGACGCCGCCATCGGCGACGGCCCTGTGGACGCCATCTTCAAGGCCGTCGAGCGCGTCACGGGCGTGCGGGCGAACCTGAAGGAATTCGTCGTCCGCAGCGTCACCGGCGGTAAGGACGCCCAGGGCGAGGTCAAGCTGGAGCTTTCCGTCGAGTCGGACGACCGGTCTTTTTCAGGCCGGGCCGCTTCGACCGACATCATCGAAGCTTCGGCTCTGGCTTACCTGAACGCCGTGAACTCCATTGCGACGCGTCGTGACCGCCAGCGCGAAGTCATCGGTCGGCCGGGCGCGGGGGCGTAAGGCCAGGTCTCGCAAAATCTTGCTATGACATAAACGCCGACCGGATGTCGAAAGACACCCGGTCGGCGTCGTTTTTTCCATGAAGTCCGAAGAGACGGAATGCATCGATCGTTCCGAAGATCGAAATGCCCGATTGGCGACGAACTTGCCGCCGGTCGATCGACAAACGGCGCGTCAAAAGCGACAATCATGTTAAGAGATAGCGACTGTAGGGTTGGCGTAAAGACCAAGTCGCTGCCGTTGCGGATCGTCCGTGAAGTCCTGTCCCGTCCAATCACGAAAACGATGATAGGCCAGCGTGCCTTTCGTGCCGATGAGAGTGCCGATCGCACTCAAGTTGCGCCGTGAAGTGACTGGTCAGGGACGGATTCGAACCGCGGGCATGACCTACGGTGCTGGGAAAGGATTGATTCGGGCGTGGACGATCGCTTCCTGGATATGTTTTACGAAGAGGCTCGCGAGCTTCTGATGGTCCTGGAAGAGGGCCTGATGGAGCTGGAGAGCCGCCAGGGCGATCGCGCTTTCGTCGACAAGGTCTTCCGGGCAGCTCACTCCATCAAGGGTGCCGCGGCGATGGTCGGCCTTGGCTCGATCGCCGGGTTCACCGACCGCATCGAGACGGTCCTGGACAAGATCCGGTCACAGACCGTCCAGGTCGATTCCCAGGTCATCAGCGTCCTGCTGGAAGCTCGTGATCAGCTCACGGCTCAAGTCGAAGCCGCTGCCGGCGGTGACACGGTAGAACCTTCGCCGCAATTGCTCGCTTCTCTCGATTACATCTCCCGGCCAGCTTCGGAGCGCGTCCAGCTCGTCGAACCCGGCACCGCCGAACCTGCGAAAGCCACACAGGAGGCCGCTGGAAAAACCCCGCCGGAATCGACCGAACCTGTCAGGCCGAAGAGAAAGCGTAAACCGTCGAAGAAAAAACCTGACGCTGACGAATCTGCCGCTGCAAAATTGACAGATGATGCCGGATCGTCAGATATGAACCCGCCGGTCAATCCACCGGCACCCGCAGAATCGACCGGCGAAGGATCTCCCAAGGGTTTTCGCATTCGATTCGCTCCGGGCAGAGAGGCTCTCAAGCGGGGTCTCAATCCGCTTGGCGTGCTGGACGAACTCACGGAGCTGGGTGAAGCGTTTCTGACGGTCGATCCTTCGAACGTGCCGACGCTCGACGCGATCGATCCTCAGCTTTCGTATCTCGCGTGGGAAATCGAACTTCGCACCGACGAGCCGATCGAACGCGTGCAGGATGTTTTCCTGTTCGTCAGTGGCGAATGCCGCGTCGAGATCACGCCCCTGGCCTCTCAGCCAGCGTCCGCATTCGATGCCGCCAGCGTCATGGGCGAAACGCCCGGGATCGCCACCGAAGCTCGAACCCGGCTTTTGCCCGGGTCCGAGCCTGCAACGGGCGTCGCTCCGGTCAAACCGGAAGCCTCGCCCGATCGCCCCGCGGATGAACCCGCAACGGCAAAGCCCGGGATGCGGCCCGTGCCTTCCTCGGAAGCTCCGAGTTCATCCGGAAACTCGGCCGAAAACTCACGTCTGCCGGGGCAGATGGCGGGGGCATTGCTGCCGGAGAGTGCTGAAGCCCTTTCCAAGATCAATCGATCGGCTTCCTCACGTGCGGCTTCGGCGGGTACTGCAGCCACGGCGACTCGCACATCATCGGCCACGAGAATCCGGGTCGATGCCAGTCAGCTCGACGACCTCGTGGGACTTGCAGGAGAACTGGCCGTACTGGCCGACAATCTCCAGGGCCTGCGCGACATTCATGGCGCCGAATCGTATCGGATGGCTCTGGAAAGCCTGGAGCGGGTCTGCCGGCAGGTGCGTGATCAGTCGCTGGAATTGCGCATGGTGCCCGTTGAAGAACTCTTCAGCCGGTTCCCCCGGTTGATTCGGGACCTTGCCGACAAGTCGGGCAAGGAAATTCAGCTTCGGATGGAAGGGCAGGAAACGAGGCTCGACCGGACGATCGTCGAAAAGCTGGCTGAGCCGATGATCCACCTGATACGTAATTCGGTCGACCACGGACTTGAGACTCCCGCCGAACGCGAAGCCGCGGGTAAGCCACGGCAGGGTCGCATCGTGCTCTGGGCCGGGCACGAAGGGGATCGTGTGGCGCTCAAGATCGAAGACGACGGCCGGGGCCTGAACCGGCATCGCATTCTGGAAAAAGGCATCGCCCGTGGCCTGATTCCGGCCAACACGAGCCCGGATGACCCTCGGGTGGTCGGGCTGATCTTCGAACCTGGCTTTTCGACCCGTGACACGGTGAGCGAAATCTCGGGCCGAGGGGTCGGTCTGGATGTCGTCCGCGATGCCGTGCGAGCACTTCGAGGTAGCGTCTCCGTACAATCCGAACCGGGGCGTGGCACGTGTTTTACGTTCCGGTTGCCGCTGACGCTGGCATTGATCGACGGGCTACTCGTCGAAGTGGCTCATGAAAAATACGTCGTGCCGCTATCGCAAGTCGAGGAATGCGTAGCCCTTGGGGGCACTCGGCCAGCACTTTCGAGCGGCAGGATGTGCGTTTCGGTTCGGGACGAACTCGTCCCGCTTGTCGATTTGCGGAAGCTCTTCGAAGCCCGCTCGCCCAAGCCGAAGCGTCAGGAAATTCTGCTGACCCGTCATGGCGGGCAGCGTGTCGGTGTGGCCGTGGACCGGCTTCTGGGCCGGGTTCAGGCCGTGATCCAGTCGCTGGGTGATGGCCTGAGCCATCTGGGCCGGTTTTCCGGAGCGACGATTCTGGGTGACGGTGCCGTCTCGTTGATACTGGACCTGACGGCCATCGTCGGCGAAAGCCGGGCGGCCGAAATACGACTGGACATGGCCGCGGCCGGGTCCAAACCCGAGGTGATTTCATGAACGTGAGACTGCGATCGAAAATATCGGCCGCTCTGGTGGCCTTCGGTATCATTCCGTCGGTCCTGGTCGCGGCGGTCACGTTCTATACGGCCTGGACACTCAAACGGAATCAGGCCTTTCTGATTACCGAAACTGCCCGCGCCGGTGCCCATTCCGTCGAGCGTCTGCTCCGGCAGAACGGGCCGGCTGTGAAGCCTGTCGGACCGGAAAAGCCGAAAGATACGCCCCCTGCGGCGACCGCACCGCCGCAATCGCTCCAGAACCAGATCGACACGGCCTATGCCGAAGTCTCGCAACAGCTGGGCGATTACGGCATCAAGCGGCCCCAGGTGCTCCTGGCGGAAGGCAAGGACACCTCGACCGGCGCAACCTGGAGCGTGCTCGAAAGACGAGGCGAAAACCTGACCGATCTTTCCGCGACCCAGCTCGACTATCGTGACCTTTTCAAAGTGGCATTCAAGGATGGCGCCGTACTTCGGGCCGAGGAAATCGCCGAAGTCAACGATAAGATTCTCGTCGGCTACTGGCCTCTCGAATCGGAAGAAGCCGGCGAAGATGCACCCAAGCGGATTCTGATCGTCGCCGTTCGTCTGAGCGAAGCCTATGCCACGATTTACTGGATTCAGAGCGTCACGTTGGCCGTTCTGGCCGTATGTCTTCTGGCGACGATTGGCCTTGGGCTTCTGCTGGGCCGCCAGTTCGTCAGCCCCCTGCGCAGCATCATGGCCGTGACGAAGCAGCTTCAGGACGGCGATCTGAACGTGCACATCGACGTGGACAGCCGCGACGAGCTTGGCCTGCTGGCCGATCAGCTCAACAGCGTGATTCACAAGCTCGGGCAGGTCGTCGGCGAAATCCGCCAGGCGACAGGCTCCGTGTCGACCGCCAGCCAGGAACTCAACAGCTCGGCCCAGCAGCTGTCCCAGGGTGCCACGGAACAGGCCGGCACGCTGCAGCAAATCGCGTCGAGCCTGCATTCCGTGAACAATTCCGTCGAGCGTAACGCGCAGCACGCCCAGCAGACGGCCAAGACCGCCAACCAGGCGAGCAGCCAGGCTGAACGCGGCGGCTCGGCGGTGTCCGAAACCGTGGAGGCCATGCGGCAGATCGCCAAGAAGATTACGGTGGTCGAGGAAATCGCCTATCAGACGAACCTTCTGGCCCTGAACGCGGCGATCGAAGCGGCCCGTGCCGGCGCACACGGAAAGGGTTTCGCGGTGGTGGCCGGTGAGGTCCGAAAACTGGCCGAATCGAGCCAGGCCGCAGCACAGCAGATCGGTGAGCTGGCTTCGAAATCGGTCAAAGTTGCAGAGAATGCAGGCCAGTTGCTCGAACGGATCGTGCCGATGATTCGTGAAACCTCTGGCCTGGTGCAGGAAATCGCCGCGGCCAGTCAGGAACAGCGTAACGCCATTCAGGAAATCAACCTGGGTGTCAGCCAGCTGGACGAAGTCGTGCAGCAGAACGCCGCGGCAAGTCACGAACTGGCGGCGACTTCAGGCGACCTGGCTGGCCAGGCTTCCACCCTGCAGCGGCTCGTCAGCTTCTTCCGGCTCGAAGGCGGCTTCGATTCGATGTCACTTCCCTCGCCGGCGTATGTCGCGAGCGGTGCATCGCATCGTTCTTCGTTCCGGTCGTCGCCAGTCCGCAGGTTCGGATCTGGCTTCGGTCGAGGAACGGGCGGGTCATCCAGCAGTTCGAGTACGGGGATGCCGTCCGGTTCGGGCGGTGCCGATATGGACTGGGGCACTGGCAAGTCAGGCTCGGGCGGTGGTTCGAGCGCGAGTGCGGGCGGTTCGAACGCCAGCGGGATCGTCGTGAATCTGGACGACGACAGCGACTTCGAACGATTCTGAGACGGCTGGACATCGGGTCGGAAAGAGCGTGCTTCGTTCCATTCTCGAAATCAGGAATCCTCGGAGCCGGTCATGATCGAGAACAGCCCGATATCCTCGCCGCCCCGCCCGGCAGGCACTCCGATCGCGATGGAACATCATTCCGAAATCGACCGGGCACAGTCCTACGTGATCTTCCAGCTCGGCGGCGAACACTATGCCCTGGAAGTACTTCGGGTGCAGGAAGTGCTCGACATGGGGGCCCTGACCCACGTTCCCGGTTCGCCGAACAGCCTTCGCGGAGTACTCAACTTGCGCGGGCATGTCGTACCGGTGTGGGACCTGCGGATTCCGTTCGGTCTGCCGGTAGACTCTAGTATCAGTCGTGCTCCCTGCGTTCTAATGGTAGAATCGTTCGTCGGAGACCAGTTAAGAGTGACGGGTCTGCTGGTCGATCGCGTTTCGGATGTGCTGGAGTTCCCCAACGACTCCATCCAGCCTTCTCCGCCCATGGGGCTCGGCAAGGCATCCTCATACGTGCGTGGTTTGATTCGCTGGGAAGAGAGTTTTCTGCTCGTGCTTGACGTTGACCGCGTGTTTCTGACCCTGATGAATATCGCCGGTTCGGGCGGAGGTTTCTGACGTGCCCGGCAGCGACGGCAGAAACCTCCCAAACGATCTGCCGCAACCAGTTTCGGGTAACGAACCCGAACCCTGGTCGGTTGAGGATTTTGCGCCGATCGTCGCGTTTCTCCGGCAAAAGATCGGCATCACGCTCGAATCGCACCGGATGGGGCTTCTCCAGGCCCGTCTCCGAGCACGTCTTCAACAACGTGGGTTCACCAGCTTCACCCGGTTCGTCGATCGCGTTCTTCGAGTCGACCCGACCGGACCCGGCATGCAGCTGCTCGTCGACCTGAGCACGGTCAACCACACGTCTTTCTTCCGCGAACCGGCTCACTTCACATTCCTCGTGGAACAACTCGGGCAAGCCATTCGCGAAGCCGCCGGCACGCCAGTGCGTATCTGGTCGGCCGGATGTTCTTCGGGCCAGGAACCTTACAGCCTGGGCATGGTGCTGCACGACACCATCCCGAACCTGACTCCGCAGAAGGTCGAAATCTGGGCCTCCGACCTTTCCCTGGAAGTCGTAAAGAACGCAGCCCGTGCGATTTACAACACGCGTGACGTCGCCGGTGTGCCACCGGACATGCTGCGCCGGTATTTCATGCGTGGTACGGGGCCGAAGGACGGCACGTTCCGCGTCGTTCCTGAAGTTCGGGATCTCGTGAAATTCCGCCACCTCGACTTGCGTGCGCCTCAGTGGCCCCTGCCGGGCGATTTTCACGCCGTGCTCTGCCGTAACGTCTCGATTTACTTCGCGGACGAGGAACGCGTCGTTCTTCTCGATCGCCTGGCCAGCACCCTGCGCACAGGTGGCTGGCTGATCATGGGCAACGGCGAAATCATTCCGACGATTCCCGCGAGTCTCAAGAAAGTCCTGCCCTCCATCTTCCGGAAGGAGGCATGACGCACCATGGCCGTGACCCGAGGATCCGCTGGACCGAGCTTGCCAGGTGTCGAACCGGCGGTGATGGAAGTTCTGATCGTCGATGACAGTGCCGTCGTCCGCCAGACGCTCAAATCGATCGTCGAATCGGACGGCACCTTCAAAGTCACAACCGCCACGGACCCATACGACGCCGTCGAAGTTCTCAAAAAAATGGTCCCGGCCGTCATCCTTCTGGATGTCGAAATGCCCCGCATGGACGGCCTGACGTTTCTCCGCAAGCTCATGCGGCAACACCCTTTGCCTGTCGTCATGTGCACCTCGATCGCCGATCGGGCACTTTCGGCCCTCGAAATCGGTGCCATGGAGGTCATCGCCAAGCCCGACTGGCGCGACCCTTCGAAAATGAGCGTCTGGTCCGCCAATCTACTCGAAAGTGTCCGCACGGCCGCAAGGGCCGGCCTGTTACGCCAGAAGGTCAAGGTCGAGCCGAAACCGCCCGCGGCTGACGGTCGGCTTTCCGCCGATTCGATTCTACCCCGCCAGCCGTTTCAGGCACGCGGCACGATCACGGAGAAAGTCATCGCCCTGGGTGTTTCCACCGGCGGCGTTCAGGCGATCCACCAGCTTCTCGCCGGGTTCCCGGCAGATACACCAGGCGTCGTCGTCGTGCAGCACATGCCGGCCGAATTCACCGGCGCGTTCGCGGCCCGGCTGAATTCCGACCCGAAGATCGCCATGGAAGTCACCGAGTGCAAGAACATGGAGGCCGTCAAGCCCGGCCGAGTGCTCGTTATCCCGGGCAATGTCCACGGCGTCCTGCGTCGCAATGGCACAGGTTTCCGCGTGGAGCTGGTCGAAGGCCCGCCCGTCAATCGGCATAAGCCGAGCGTGGACGTTCTGTTTCGTTCCGTCGCCCAGGCTGCCGGACCTCATGCCGCCGGTGCGATCCTGACCGGAATGGGCGACGACGGCGCCGATGGTCTCTTGGAAATGCGCCAGGCCGGCGGTCTGACGATAGCCCAGGACGAAGCCACTTCCACCGTCTTTGGCATGCCCCGGGAAGCCATCAAACGGGGCGCGGCCAAGATCGTTCTGCCCCTGGACCGGATTGCCTCCGCCCTGCATCCCAACGGCGGTCAGTGGAACGTCTGATCTTCCCTCCGCTCTCTCCTCCGGATCGAACGACATCATGAACCGCCGCGACTTTTTCGCGTCTCTGGCGGCCCTCGCCGGGGCATCTCAATTTGATCGATCGATCGATGCCGCGGATTTTCCGCCCATCCGGCAGTTGACTAAAGGGCCGAAATTCCATTGGTTCGGCTACTACGACAAGCTCCAGTTTTCGCCCGACGACCGATTCGTCTTGTGCAATCAGGTCGATTTCGAAAATCGCTCGCCCCGGCCGGACGACTCCTGCACCGTCGGCCTGATTGACCTGCGTGACAACGACCGCTGGACACCCCTTGGCACCACCAGAGCCTGGTGCTGGCAACAGGGCTGCATGCTCCAGTGGCTGCCCGGCAGCGAAACCGAAGTCATCTGGAACGACCGCGAAGGCGACCGCTTCGTTTCCCATATCCTCGAAACGAAGTCGGGCAAGAAGCGGACACTGCCCCACCCGGTATATGCCCTGGCCCCCGATGGCTCCTGGGCCATCGCCCCCAACTTCAGCCGGCTGAACGACATGAGGCCTGGCTACGGTTACGCCGGCGCGCCAGACCCCCTGCCCGACACCTCCGCCCCAGACTCCTTCGGCATCACACGCGTCGATCTGAAAACCGGCAGTTCCCGCCTGCTCTTGTCTCTGGCGGACATCGCCGGGAAATTTCCGTTCGAAGCCGACGAACCGAAGCGCGTCAAGCACTGGTTCAACCACCTTCTGGTGAACCCCACCGGCACCCGGTTCGTGTTTCTGCACCGCTGGCGAACGTCTGAAGGCCGACACCTGACGCACATGATCACGGCCGATCCGGATGGCAAGAACGTGCGCCTGCTGATCGGCTCCGGCTTCGTTTCGCATTTCATCTGGAAAGATGCTTCGACGATCCTGGCCTACGCCAAGCCGAAGAAGGATATGGACTGGGGCTTTTTCGAATTCGCCGACGACGGCACAGACAAGTTCGTCGAGATCGGTAAAGGCGTGCTCATCGGCGACGGCCACTGCACTTATTTGCCCGGGAATCGCTGGATTCTCAACGACACCTACCGCGACAAGAACAAAATCCAGCATCCTCACCTGTTCGATACCGTCACCCGCCGCCGCGTCGAACTCGGCGAAATGCAATTGCCCGACCCTTACGTGACCGGCAGCCGGTTCAATGAGTGGCGAGTCGACCTGCACCCGCGTTTCAGCCGGTCTGGCAAGCTCGTTACGATCGACAGCCCCTACAGCGGTCAGGGCCGCCAGTTGCACTTGATCGATATTTCCGGCATTGTCGGTTGAAATAAGAGACCGGGACAGATTTCGTCCGAATTGCGATTCAGACGATTCCGCAGGCCCGGATCAGATACAGCGGCGACAAAACCGGCATACGACCGTTCGAAGCGCAGAAAGTCGGGCGCGTTTCGCCCTCGTATGATTCCTTGTGTTTCGAAAGACTTTGGGAGGAATAAAACGTGCGCTGGATCCAGGCGTTGGAGTGGAAGATCGAGAACGCCTTGTGCATCAACCAGTCGCCCGTGCCCGCCTGATGCGAAATGCCATGCAGCGGCATGAGACCCAGATGCAATCGTGCAACGCCTTCGGCCTGGAACGTTTCGATCGCTCGCCGTACCAGGAAATAGCTGGCCAGCGGGTCGATATCGGTCCGCCATCGGCGCGTGGTGGAAAGATAACCGACGACTCGCCCGGCTTCATGAAGCGGGTCGAAAAAGGCGAACGCGACGGGCTGGCCATCGCCGTCCAGCAGGAAGAACTTGCGCACTCCCGGCTCATCGGTCAGCCGCACGGGCCGGATGAGGAACCCCAGTTCCCGCTTCGAATTGGCCTTCGTATTGCGCCAGGCCAGTGAAATGTCGTCGATACGCTGCGGGTCGAGTTCGCCCATCGGCACTTCCGCGACACGATGACCGGAAGCAGCGAAGCGGTTATCGGCCGTGCGGAAACTGCGGCGTTTGGGACCGGCAAAATTGTATTTGGCAAGATCGAGCCAGGTTTCCAGCCCGAATTCGTTAACGGAAAAACCACGTTCGGACAGAATCGAAGCCATGCCGGGCGAAATCTGCCAGAAGCAGACGCGCCGATGATTCGCGAGGAACGCATCGACGAGTCCTTCCCACAGATTCCCGGGTGCCAGAGGGTCTGCCAGCACGCATGCCGTTCGGCCGACCGTTTTGTAGGTCAAAAAGCCCTGAGCGTTGCCGAAGTGGCTCAAACCCGGCTGATGGGCCACGGAATAGGCGAGTGCGAAATTGCCATGGGCCTCGGCGGCATCCGTCCGGTCGATCGAAGTGGGCGAAAGCGTGCGGAATCCGAACGATCCGCGCGAAGCGATGCGGGGGCTGGCGGTAATGATCATGATAGATGCCCCGGCGAAACTGAGCGTTCGACTGAACGGAGAAAGACAGGCGCGAACCAGACCCGCCGCGCTGAACGCCGGCCATTATTCCGATTTTCGGGATTTTGGATAGATGATTTGGTTCGTTTCGATGAATCAAAGAGTTCAAATCGTCATGTTTCTTGCGCTCTGGATATACGATTCTGAGCCGACGACATCAGCTACGAATTTCGCCTTGGAAATGCCTTTGCCGCATCCATGCACGCATTCATGGATTGATGTGATCGCCGAAGAATCTTCTTTTTTGGCAAATCATGTCCATAACCGCACTTTTTGTACATTTTAAGATCGTAAGAGGGGGATCGGAGCTTCGAATTCCACCCCTTCCGAATCTGACTGATGCGGTCGTATCGTCAGTGAGAATAATCGGCATTTCATCATTTCGGTGTCGATGCGATTCGTAAAGTCGAATCCGATAACACAATCACGGAGTCTTTGTGTCATGAACTCAAGAACGATTATCGCTTGTATCGTGTCGATTCTGTTTACGTCATCCACGTGCGAATCCGCGGATGTGATTTACGACACTCTCAATAACTCGGGTGGATTTGCTTTCGTAGGCTTCGATCAGCAATTAGCACTCTCGTTCAGAACGACCGAATCCGGTTTTAATCTCGAATCGATCGCACTGAGCCTGTATCGTTACAATGCGACAACTGGAACGCTGACACTCGGCATCTATCGTGCAAATGGTTCCGGGAACACACCTGGCGATGCCGAATATCCCGCTATTTCGACGATCGATGTTTCGAGCATGCCTATCTCTCCCTATGAGTATTCGCTTACGGGGTTGAATTACCAACTCATTCCTGACTCGCTCTATTATCTCGTCATGACGGGCTCCGGAATGAATGCCAACGCTGGATGGTATCAGACTTCCAGCTCTGCCGGCGCCGGAGGTTCTCTGGGATTGTCTTATATAAGTCAATCCACGGGTGGGGCATGGCTCCAAATCAATACTTATTATTTGCGGGGCAAAATTGTAGCCGTACCAGAACCTTCGACATACGCTTCTTTTGGAATAGCTTCAGGCCTGCTCGCGTTTTTGGAATTGCTAAGAAGATTCCGTCGATCTCGGATACACGCTGCTTGATATTGCGATCAAGCCCGCGATGCCAAAGCAAATCGAACAGGCTCCCGTGAAATTGATTTGCGACAAAGCGAGATCTTAGGAATTATTCCGCATCTCGAAGACCATCAGAGCAGGAAAATCCGTCAAGGACTAAGAACAGGATGCTAAGGAGTCGGGCAAGACTCAACTTACCCGACTCCCCAACGTGACAATTTCGACGATCAAACGAACGGCCGCATGTGCGCGCCGTGGGCCAGCGTGCGGGGCAGTTCGGTGCGGCCCATGAGGAATTCGTCGATGCCGGCGGCGGCCTGGCGGCCTTCGGCGATCGCCCAGACGATCAGGCTCTGGCCACGCGTCATGTCGCCGGCCGTGAAGACCTTCGGCACGCTCGTCGCTTTCGAGTTCGGGTCCGCCTTCACGTTGCCGGCACGGTCCAGCTCGACGCCGAACTGTTCCACCAGCTTGTTCCGCTCAGGGCCCACGAAGCCCATCGCCAGCAGAACGAGGTCGGCCGGATAGATCTTCGTAGTGTCGGGCACGTCTTCGAACGTCGGGCGGCCATCTTTCATTTTCATTTCGACGGTGCAGGTTTCCAGGGCCTTCACATGGCCGTCATCGTCGCTGACGAAGCGTTTCGTCGCGATCGAGAAGACCCGTTCGCCACCCTCTTCATGCGCCTGGCTGGTCCGGAAGATGTTGGCGTATTGAGGCCAGGGGTTCCAGTCGGCCCGGGCTTCGGGCGGCCGGGGCACGATTTCGAACTGGTGCACGCTGGCACAGCGGTGCCGGTGCACGGTGCCCAGGCAGTCGGCGCCGGTGTCGCCGCCGCCGATGATGATCACGTGCTTGCCCTCGGCCCAGTTCAGGTCGTTCGGTGCGATCTCGTCGCCGGCGACCCGCTTGTTCTGCTGGGGCAGGAAGTCCATGGCGTATTCGATGCCGCGCAGCTCTCGGCCAGGGATCGGAAGATCCCGCGGCGCGGTGGACCCGCAGCACAGGCAGACGGCGTCGAACTCGGCCAGGATCTGGTCGGCCGTGATGTCATAGCCGATGTTCACACCCGGCTTGAAGACGACGCCTTCGGCTGCCATCTGATCCAGGCGGCGGTCCAGATGGTGCTTTTCCATCTTGAAGTCGGGGATGCCGTAGCGGAGCAGGCCGCCAATGCGGTCGGCCCGTTCGAAGACCGTCACTTCATGACCGGCGCGTCGCAGCTGCTGAGCCGCTGCCAGACCGGCCGGCCCCGAGCCGACGACAGCCACCTTCTTGCCCGTGAGCACCTTCGGCGGCTCTGGCTTCACCCAGCCTTCGGCCCAGGCGCGTTCGATCGTGGCGGCTTCGATCGTCTTGATAGCCACCGGATCTTCGTTGATCCCCAGCACGCACGAGCTTTCGCAGGGCGCGGGGCAAAGCTTACCCGTGAACTCGGGGAAGTTGTTGGTGGCGTGCAGCCGTTCGATGGCTGATTGCCACTGATCGCGATAGACGAGGTCATTCCAGTCCGGAATCAGGTTGCCCAGTGGGCAGCCCTGATGGCAGAAGGGGATGCCGCAGTCCATGCAGCGGGCACCCTGGGCTTTCAGGGTGTCCACCGGCAGGGGCTGGTAGACTTCGAGGTAATCGTTGAGGCGTTCGAGAATGTCGCGGCGCTTCGGTGTCTGCCGCGGCAGTTCCATGAATCCGGTCGGCTTGCCCATCGGTTCGTATTCTCCCGTTTCTTTTCGTCGATTCGTATGTTCGTGCTGTGATCAGGCTTTCGCGGTGGCCAGTTTGGTGGTTTCGGCGGCGCGCTTGCGTTCCAGGAGCACGCGGCGGTAGTCCACCGGCATGACCTTGACGAACTTCGAACGCACGGCTTCCCAATTGCCCAGCAATTCGGCGGCCACGGTGCTTCCCGTGTAGCCGGCATGCTGAATGAGCAGGTCACGGACGAGGTCGATGTCGTCCTTGTCGGCGAATTTCTCGAGTTCGACCATCTCCATGTTGCACTTGACCGGGAAATCGCCCTTCGGGTCGTAGATGAAGGCCATCCCGCCCGACATGCCCGCCGCGAAGTTGCGGCCCGTGGGGCCGATGACGACGGCGACGCCGCCGGTCATGTATTCGCAACCGTGGTCGCCCACGCCTTCGACGACGGCCAGAGCACCCGAGTTACGGACGCAGAACCGTTCGCCCGCCATGCCCCGGAAGAAGGCCCGGCCGCCGGTGGCACCGTATAGGGCCACGTTGCCGATGATGACGTTCTTCGCCGGGTCGAACGAGACGTTCTTCGGCGGAGTCACGACGATCTTGCCGCCCGAGAGGCCCTTGCCGACGTAGTCGTTGGCATCGCCTGTGAGCGAGAGCGTGATCCCCTTCGGCACGAAGGCGCCGAAGCTCTGGCCGGCCGAACCGGTGAAATTCACGCGGATCGTGTCTTCCGGCAGCCCGCCACCGCCATATTTTCGGGTGACTTCGCTGCCGAGAATGGTGCCGACGGTGCGATTGACGTTGATAATCGGCGTGTCGATGACGACCGCTTCGCCACGTTCCAGGGCTGGCGCGGCTTCGGCCACGAGCTTCTGGTCGAGGGCTTTGTCCAGGCCGTGGTCCTGTTCGCGAACACGACGCAGGGCGACGTCCGGGCCGACTTCGGGGCGGAAGAAGATCTTCGAGAAGTCCAGCCCCTTGGCCTTATAGTGTTCGATGGCCGACTTCATGTTCAGCAGGTCGGAGCGGCCGATCATTTCGTCCATCGAGCGGAAGCCGAGTTTGGCCATCAGCTCACGCACTTCTTCGGCGATGAACTTGAAGAAGTTCACGACATGCTCGGCCCGGCCGGCGAACTTCTCACGCAGCTTTTCGTTCTGGGTGGCGATACCGACCGGGCAAGTGCCCAGGTGGCAGACACGCATCATGATGCAGCCCATGACGACCAGCGGAGCCGTCGCGAAGCCGAATTCCTCGGCACCCAGGAGCGACGCCACGACGACGTCGCGGCCGGTCTTCATCTGGCCGTCGGCCTGAACGACGATCCTGTCCCGCAGGCCGTTGAGCACAAGCGTCTGCTGGGTTTCGGCCAGGCCGAGTTCCCAGGGAATGCCGGCATGCTTGAGCGAAGTGAGCGGGCTGGCACCCGTGCCGCCGTCGAAGCCGGAGATCAGTACGACGTCCGAGTGGGCCTTGGCCACGCCGGCAGCGACCGTGCCCACGCCGACTTCGGCGACGAGCTTCACGCTGATGCGGGCGCGGGGGTTGGAGTTTTTCAGGTCGTGGATCAGTTGCTTGAGATCCTCGATCGAATAGATATCGTGGTGCGGCGGGGGGCTGATCAGGCCCACGCCCGGCGTGGTGTGGCGCACCTTGGCGATGTAGGGCGACACCTTCGAGCCCGGCAGCTGACCGCCTTCGCCCGGCTTGGCACCCTGGGCCATCTTGATCTGCAGTTCGTCGGAATTGACGAGATATTCGCTCGTCACGCCGAAGCGGCCCGAAGCGACCTGCTTGATCGAGCTGCGGCGGTTGTCGCCGTTGGCGTCGGGCTTGAACCGGCGCGGGTCTTCGCCACCTTCGCCCGTATTCGAACGCCCGCCCAGGCGGTTCATGGCGATCGCCAGGGTTTCGTGGGCTTCTTCGGAGATCGAGCCGAGGCTCATCGCACCAGTAGCGAAGCGTCTTACGATCGACTCGACCGATTCGACTTCGTCGATCGGCACAGGGCTGGCCTGGTCGAACCGGAAGTCGAACAGCCCGCGCAGAGTGCACAGCCGCTCATTCTGGTCGTCGACCATGCGGGTGTACTGCTTGAAGATGTCGTAGCGCTGGGTCTTCGTGGCGTGTTGAAGGCGGAAGACCGTTTCGGGGTTGAACAGGTGGAATTCACCTTCCCTGCGCCACTGATACTGACCGCCCCAGTCCAGAAGCGGCGTGCCCGCTTCCCGCGGATTGTAAGCCCGGCTGTGCGATGCGAGCACTTCCTGAGTGATTTCGGGCAGCCCGGCACCGGAAATGCGCGAAGCCGTCTTTTCGAAATACTTCGAAATGAAATTCTCATTGAGGCCGACGGCTTCGAAGATCTGGGCGCCGCGGTAGCTCTGGATCGTGCTGATGCCCATCTTGGACATCACCTTGATCACGCCCTTCTTGATCGCCTTACGATAGTGCTCGACGGCTTCTTCGTGGTCGATCTCGGCCTTGAGGAAGCCCTGCTTGATCATGTCGTCCAGCGTTTCGAAGGCGACATACGGGTTGATCGCGCCGGCGCCATAGCCCAGCAGCAGGGCGAAGTGGTGCACTTCACGGGCGTCGCCGCATTCGACGACCAGGCCGACGCGCGTCCGCAAGCCCTGACGCACCAGGTGGTGGTGCAGGCCCGAACAGGCCAGAAGAGAAGGAATCGGAGCGCGATCGGGGCCGACGGCCCGGTCCGAAAGGATCAGCATGGTCGTGCCGGTCGCGATGGCCCGCACGGCCTTGTCGAAGATCTCTTCGAGGGCGGCTTCCAAACCGGCCGCGCCCTTCGAAGCCGGGAAAGTCATGTCCAGAACCGTCGACTTGAACCCTTCCCAGCCGTTGAGAGCCTTGAAGCGGGCGGTTTCGTCGTTGTCCAGGATCGGGCTTTTCAGCTCGATCACGTGACACGCCCGCGGCGAGGGTTCCAGCAGGTTTTCCTCAGGCCCGATGTTCGTGAGCACCGAGGTGACGCACTCTTCACGAATGGCGTCCAGCGGCGGGTTGGTCACTTGGGCGAAGAGCTGCTTGAAGTAGTTGAAGATCGGCTGAGGCCGGTCCGAAAGCACGGCCAGCGGCGTGTCGGTGCCCATCGAACCGATGGCCTCGGCACCGTCGTTGCCCATCGGGGCCAGGATGTACTTCAGATCTTCCAGCGTGTAGCCGAACGCGAGCTGGCGGTGCAGTAGCGTGTCGTGATCCGGCTCGGGCACCTTCGCGGCCGGGGGCAGCTTTTCCAGCTTGACCAGATTGTTGTTGAGCCACTCGCCATAAGGCTTGGCAGAGGCGATCGAGCTTTTCAACTCGTCGTCGCCCACGATCCGCCCCTGGACCATGTCGATCAGGAACATCTTGCCGGGCTCAAGACGCCCCTTCAGCACGATGTCTTCAGGCGCGATTTCGGGAAGCACGCCGACTTCGGACGCCATGACGACCATGTCGTCCTTCGTCACGTAGTAGCGGCTCGGACGCAAGCCGTTGCGGTCCAGAACAGCACCGATGTTGCGGCCGTCGGTGAAGACGACCGACGCCGGGCCATCCCACGGCTCGATCAGGCAGCCGTGATAATGATAGAAGTCCTTCTTGGACTGGGACATCGACTCATGATGCTCCCAGGCCTCGGGAACCAGCATCATCATCGCATGAGCCGGGCTGTAGCCCGACTTGATCAGCAGCTCGACGGCGTTGTCGAGACACGCCGTGTCGGAGAGCCCTTCAGTGATGATCGGCAGCAGTTTTTCGACATCGCCCGGCTCGTACAGATTCGAGGCGAACAGCGACTCACGGGCTCGCATCCAGTTGATGTTGCCCCGCAGCGTGTTGATTTCGCCGTTGTGGGCGATCATGCGGTACGGGTGAGCCAGTTCCCACGACGGGAATGTGTTGGTCGAGAACCGGGAGTGATAGATGGCGAAGGCCGACTCCATCAGCGGGTCTTCGAGATCGTCCGCGTAGTAACTGCCGACCTGCTCGGGCGTGAGCATGCCCTTATAGACCAGCGTGCGGCAGGAAAGGCTGGGGAAGTAGAAGTAGTGGCCGTCGTCGCGGCCGCTTTCGCGCATCGCCTTTTCGAAGACTTTTCGCAAGACGAAAAGTTTGCGTTCGAAGCGGTCGGTGTCATCGCCATAAGGTGAAGCGATATAAGCATGATACACGGCCGGCTCGACAGCGCGGGCCGTATCGCCGATCTTCGAAGAGTCAGTCTTCAGCTTGCGCCAGCCCAGAAACTGGAGGCCTTCCTGACGCACGATCTTTTCGAACATCGACTGGCCGGACATGCAGTTGTCTTCGTCCGGCGAGCAGAAGAAAGCACCCACGCCGTAGTGGCCGGGGCCGGGCAGTTCGATGCCCTGGGCCTCGCAGCGCGTGCGCATGAAGCCGTGGGGGATCTGAATGAGGATCCCGGCACCGTCGCCGGTGGCGTCAGAACCGACGGCACCCCGGTGATCGAGATTGATCAGGGCACGAATGGCGTCGCGGACCAGTTTATGGCTTTTTCGTCCCTTGAGGTCCACGAGGAAACCGACACCACAGGCATCGTGCTCGAAGGACGGATCGTATAGACCTTGTGATTGGGGACGAAGGGAACTCATCGGCGACTGCTTTCCGTAGGTTAAAGGGACTCTGCTTCGGGTTCCAGGCCGAATGAGGGCATCTCCCTCGGATTCGGCGTCAGATTGGGTCATCGGTTTTTTTGCGTTCGGGGAGTCTGAGAGTTCGGGCCGGTCTCCGGAGGGTGACCGGGCGGGCCTTTCGCCGACGGGAAAGTCGTTCCCGCCTGCGCTGGCTTCCATGCCTAAGGACGATGATTCAGGGTCCGGCTCGGGGCCCGAATCCCGTGCGGGATCCGGAATGCGGTGAGCCGAAGTCGACGATCCGGAGGATGCGACGGTTTCAGGCCGTCGGACGCGTCGCCTCCGAATTGTCCGTCTGTTTTATTCGCGTCTCGTTCGTCAACATTTCGGTTTTCGGTTCGGACGTGACACACAGGGACGGACAGGGCGGTTCAGTCTCGGATTCGTCGAGCAATCGCTTGAGGAAGCGATTCGCCACCGGGCTCAGGGCCCGGTTCTTGCGGTGGATCAGTGCCAGCGGCCGCACAAGCGGTTCGCCGTCGTTGCGGATCGGAATCGAGACGAGTGCGCCGCTGCGCACATCGTTCGACATCGTCGGTTCAGGCAGTATCGACACCCCAGAACCAATTTCTACAGCCCTTTTGATCGTCTCGATGTTGTCGAAAGCCAGCGAGATATCGATCGTAACGCCATGGTGCCGAAGAAACCGGTCGATCGCGCGCCGGATCGGCAGACCTTCGTCAAAAGCCACGAACCGTTCCCCGGCAAGATCCTCAGGGTCGATCAGCGTGCGCTCCGCGAAACGATGGCCAGCCGGCACGGCCAGAACCATGCGCTCGATCCGCCAGGGAAGCACGACCAGTTCCGGCCACTTCTTCGGGAAACTGATCAGCCCCAGCTCGACCTTCTCTTCCATCACGCTTTCGAGCACCGCAGACGGGTGCTGATAGTCAATCTTCACCTGGGCCTGCGGATGACTTTCCTGAAATTCCTTGATGATCCGGACCATGTGATGCAGGCCGACCGAGTAAATCGACGCCACACGGACGGTTCCGTCGACAGGAACGGAATCCGCCTGCTTTCGTACCCGGTTCTCCAGCTCCTGAAATTCGCCCAGGATGCCCTTGCAGCCTTCATAGTAGATGCGACCGGCTTCGGTCAGCACGAGCGGACGCTTCGAACGATCCAGAAGACGTGCCCCAAGACGCTGCTCAAGCTGAAGTACGACCTGGCTCGCGGACGACTGCGAAACGTCGTTCTCGCGGGCTGCCCGCGAAAAACTCGCCAGCCGTGCCACGTCGCAAAAGATCTTGAGGGATTCGAGCTGCATGGCTCTCGCGTCTTTCATCGAAAATTCATAATACTGCCACATCGACAGTATCGAATTGACCAATAGTAAATCGAATGCACAGGTACCATGTCAATAGTCGAGATGCTGATTTTGATCGAAAAGCCCTATGAAGAATCGATATCATCATCAGTCTTTCTAATATCAGTCCCCCACGACAATCGCCACGTGCCCCACGCATCCGTGCGGATCACACGCGCGCGTCGGGATTCGAGGGCCCCGCTCTCTCGATTGTAACCGGTCGAAAACGGTCAGCTTACGATGCTTTTCCAGCGGCGGATACGTTCGATCGCCTCTTCCGGGGTCAATTTTGCAAGGTCCGTTTCCTGAAGTTCGACGACCAAGGGGTCGGGCAAGGCCGCGAAAAGCGATGCCGTGAGCCCCCGGGCGGTCTTCGCACGCACTTTCGGGGCAGAGGCTTTCGGCATCGCGGCGTTCGAAACGGGCGCGACCGCTTCGTGCGTAGCCGCGGCAGCCTGGCTCATCGCGGCATGCTGGGTTTCGAGCTGATCCAGAATCTGCCGGGCGCGGTCCAGAACCGGTGCGGGTACGCCGGCCAGCCGTGCCACGTGGATGCCATGGCTCTGATCCGCGCCGCCTTCGACGATCCTGTGCAGGAACACGATTTCGCCGTCCTGGTTGTCGACGGCCACGTTGGCGTTACGCAGGGCCGGACAGCTTTTTTCCAGGTCGACCAGTTCGTGATAGTGCGTGGCGAACAGGGCCCGACAGCGAACGTGGTCGTGCAGGAATTCGGTGATCGCCCAGGCCAGGGAGACACCGTCGAAAGTCGAAGTGCCTCGGCCGACTTCGTCAAGGATCACAAGGCTGCGCGACGTTGCATTGTGCAGAATATTGGCCGCTTCGGACATTTCGACGAGAAACGTCGATTGCCCGCGCGAAAGCTCATCGGAGGCCCCCACGCGGGCGAACACGCGGTCCGTCAGGCCGATCCTGGCGTCCGAAGCGGGCACGAACGAACCCATCTGGGCCAGAATCGTGATCAGGGCGACCTGGCGAATGTAAGTGCTTTTGCCCGCCATGTTCGGGCCGGTGATGACGAGAATCAGACCGCCATCAGGGCCCAGGCGGGTGTCGTTGGGCACGAATTCGCCACGGCTGAGTCGGGCATCGAGGACAGGGTGCCGGCCGGCCCGGATTTCCAGAACGGGCTCCTCGACCATCTCGGGGCGCACATAATTCTGCTGAACGGCCAGTTCGGCGAGAGCACAGAGAGTATCCAGGGCCGCGAGCACGCCGCCCGCCTGAACGAGCCTTGGCGTTTCGGCGGCGACCCGGTCGCGCAGGGCCTGAAACAGCTCGATTTCCAGCTCGCGGGCCCGTTCCTCGGCACGAAGCACTTTGTCTTCGTACTCTTTCAGTTCGGGGGTTATATACCGCTCTGCGTTCTTGACCGTCTGCTTGCGGATATATTCGGCAGGCACTTTCGAGGAGTGAAGGTTCGTCACTTCCACGTAGTAGCCGAAGACCTTGTTGAATCCGACTTTCAGGCTGGGGATACCGGTCGTACGAATTTGGTCGGCCTGATAGGACGCGATCCAGTTCTTGCCGCCACGGGCCGCGTCTCGCAGTTCGTCGAGCAGCGGGTGGTATTGCTCGCGGATCACACCACCGTCTCGCGGATTCGCGGGCGGGTTATCGGCGATGGCGGTCAGAATGGCGGCGCGGATCTCGGGGCAAAGCTCCAGCGCAGCGTCGAGCCTTTTGAGCAGCTCGCTGCCGCATTTCGCGAGAAGAGTCTTGATCTCGGGCAGAATCAGTAGCGTTCGCCCAAGCGCGAGCAGGTCTCTCGGCGTCGCCCGGCCTGTACCGACGCGTGCCGAAAGCCGTTCCAGGTCCGCGACTTCGGCGATCCAGCGTCGGAATCTCGAACGAATGTCATTATTGGCGAAAAGTTCCTCGACGGCGTCATGGCGCGCGACGATTTCGCTCTTGTCAACCAGCGGGGCGGCCAGCCATTCGCTGAGCATCCGGGCACCCATGGGCGAAGCCGTGCGGTCGATCACGGCAAGGAGCGACCCTTCGCGCCGGCCCTCTCGGATCGTGCGGGTCAATTCCAGGGCACGGCGGGTGTTCGGATCGATACCCAGAATACGCTCGATGCGATAGGGCCGAATCTGGTGGATATGCCGAAGTGCGGCCTTCTGCGTATCGAGCAGATAGGCCACAAGAGCCCCGGCAGCCGGGATTTCCGGGGCGTCGTCGTCCACACCGAAGCCGGCGAGGGTGGTCGTGCCGAATTGGTCGCACAGGGTTTTGAGAGCACGGTCAGGCAGGAAGTCCCAGCTCGGCCGAGGCGTCACCAGAACCGTGATCTGCCCGCGCAGGGCCTTCAGCCAGGCGTTTTCGGTCTGAGTCTCGCAGACGATCAGTTCCGAAGGAGCAAGCCGGGCCAATTCTTCGACGAGTTCCAGCTTTTGCAGGTGGGTAATCGCAAACCGGCCGGTGGAAAGCTCGGCGACGGCCACGCCCATTTTGCCCCTGTATTCGAACACGGCGGCGATGTGGTTCGCCGTACGGGGGTCTAGCAGGGAATCTTCTGTGAGAGTGCCTGGAGAGACAACCCGGACGACGTCGCGCTTGACGACCGAGCCGGTAGCCGTGCGCGGATCTTCCATCTGTTCGCAGACGGCCGCCCGCCGGCCCGCGCTGATGATCTTGACCAGGTACTGTTCCAGTGCCGGATGCGGAAACCCCGCCATGGGCATCGGGTTATCGGAATTCTTGTCGCGGCTGGTGAGCGTGAGGCCCAGCAGTTCGGCGGCTTCGACGGCGTCATCACCGAACATTTCGTAAAAATCGCCCATGCGGAAAAGCAGCAGGGCGTCGGGATCGCGGGCCTTCAGCTCACGATACTGACGCATCATCGGCGAATCGTACGGATCGGACATATCGGGTATCTGCGCGGCTGTGAAAAAACGAAAGCCAGACACGGGGCTGGCCCGTTCTGGCGACTCGTGTTCGGCGATTCCGTCGGGAAGAGGAACCGTCCTGTGCGGATCAGGCCCCGGTTCGTCAGAACGTGGCCAGGGCGTCCTGTTCTTCGTCGTAAATCTGAAGAACCTTGTCCAGCCGGGTCAGGCGGAAGACTTCCATCAGCTCGTCTGCGATCGAGCAGAGCTTGAGCGTGCCACCAGCCTTTTTGATCTTGTTGCGGAGATTGATGATCTTGCCGAGTGCGGCGGAAGAGAGGTATTGAACGTTGCCGAAATTCAGCAGCAACTGCGAATGACCGTCTTCCTCGACGAGGCTGAACAATTCGTCGCCCACGGCCTGGATGATTTCTTCGTCTCGAATCGTGGAATCGACGAAGCTGACGACTGTCACTCCGTCGATGGTTTCGGTCCGAAGGTGGCTACGGGACGCTGACATCGGCTATGGCTCCTGTCCTGTTTCCGGATGGCGGTGATCTGCGGACCGAGGCGAAGTGCTGGCGACTCGGGAGATCCTCTGCCCAATTCCCGACGTTTTCGTCCGAATCATGCTCTCGGCCGTTTCCGTAAAGACGAAGAGCCGTTCGGGCGATTCACCTCACTTGAACCGATTGGGCAGCCCGAATCAAGATCCGAGTGGGCGAAGTTTTCCGACACGATCACAAAACAATAGCAAATCCCGTCGGGAATTCCCAGACTGGTTGACCGGATTCCTCGACGTGTCCATGATGTGTCAACGTCCGTCGTGCCTGTGCTTTCCTCTCCCGCGCCATGGAGTCGCGCCGCCCATGAGCCATCCCGCTCCTTACCAAGTGCTTTCGGATTCACAACTTGAAGCCCTGCGGCGGTACGACACGCCGACCGTGTCCAACGCCATCGAACTATTCAAAATCCGTCCGCGACACCTCGGATATCTCCCCCACACCATTCGCTGCCTGCTGCCGAATCAGGGGGTGATGCTCGGCTACGCCGTCACAGCCCAGACGCGTGCCCTGCCCGCCCACGAGGGCGAAATCGCCAAGGGCGAGGATATCCTCGGCGATTACTTCCGCTATGTGGCCGCCATGCCCGGGCCGAAAGTGGCCGTGGGCGAAGATCTCGACATCCCGGCCGGCGTCGGTGCCCAGTTCGGCGAAGTCACTGCCCTGATCCACAAAAAGCTTGGCTGTGTCGGGCACGTCACCAGCGGCTGCCCGCGCGACCTCGACGAAGTCGCCGCCATCGGCTTCCACCTGTTCGGCCTTAACCCATGCGTCTCGCACGCTTACGTTCGGCTCGTCGATTACGGCAAGCCGGTGCGGATCGGGGGCGTCGAGATCCGCCCCGGCGACCTCCTGCACGGCGACAAGCACGGCGTGTGCATCATCCCCCACGAAATCGCCGACAAGATCGCCGATGCCTGCGCCAAAATCCAGGCCATCGAAAAGCCGGCACTCGACCTCTGTCGCAAAGAGAATTTCGACCTGGAAGAATACATCGCGGCACGCAAAGTCATGAAGAGCCAGGCCAGCGAATGAATTCCGCCGGCTTCGAACCCGAGACTTCACCGAACACGCCACGAACGCCCGGATTTCATGGTCCGGTCGTTCCGGGGCGACATTTTCCGCTCTCCCGACGGCTTCTGGTCGCCTGCGTCGTCATGCTTCCGTTCGCAGGATGCGGAGAATCGGGCGATCCGGTCCGGGCGGAACGGATCGAAGCCGACGCCGCGCGCTGGGCCGCCGCAGGAATTCGCGATTACGACCTCGTCTGGCAATCGGTCTCGACGAGAAATCGATCCACATACAAGGTTTATGTGCGAAATAGCGAAGTTCGGGCCGTGCGGCTCGTCAGGCCCGACGGCAAGGCCGTGGCCCTCAAGCCCGCCGATATGAATTTCTATTCGGTCGACGGCCTTTTCCGCACGATCCGCGAGGAATTGGCCCAGAGCCAGGAACCGAGACCCTTCGGCCAGCCGCCCGGAACGACCGTCGTGCTCACCATGCGGTCCAACGACCGGCTCGGCTACCCGACCATTTACAGGCGCGATATCTTCGGGGTCGAGGACCGCATGGGCATCGATGTGATGGAACTGACCCCATCGAAGGCCGAGATTCCGCCGCCTGATCCGATACGCTGAAGCCACGGGCCGTTTTCGCTGGCAACGCAGTTCATGAACCGGACACGACCGACGACTCGCATGGGCAAACCAAAACCGCAGAATCCGGAACTCGACCTCCCGCATCACGCGGACGATCAGGCCAATGCCTGGTCCGGCTCGGCAGCCGATTACGCCAACGAGTTTCTCGACCCGTTTCGCGATTCGATCGAGAACCCGCTCCTGGGGTTTCTGCAGGAGATCGACGACGAAGCGGCGAAATCGATGACCGTCGCCGATCTCGGCTGCGGCACCGGGCCCCTGCTCCCTCATCTTGTCGACCGGTTCGGAACGGTCATTGCACTCGATTTCGCCGAGGGGATGCTCGATGCGTGCCGCAAAAGGCTCGGGCCGAAGCGTTCCGCTAAGGTGCGATACCTGAACCGGGCCATGCACGAGCTGGATGACCTGAAAGTCTCGGTAGACGTCGCCGCGGCCGTCAATTCGCTGGTCATGCCTGATCCGCGAGTCGTCGACACGACTCTCCGGAACATTTTCGAAGCCCTCAAACCCGGGGGGCGGTTCGTCGGCGTGGTTCCGTCCGTCGATGCGATTCATCACCATTCGCTGATGCTCTGGGACGCCTATCTTGACCAGGGCTACTCGCTGGAAGAGTCGGAACGGCTCGTAGCGACCCACATGGAGCATTCGCTTTACGACTTCGCGTTCGGCAAGTTCGAATTCGGCGCGATCCGCCAGAAATTCTGGCAGCCCGACGAACTGGCCTTCAAGTTACGGAAAGCCGGCTTCGAAAACGTCGAAATGGTCAAGCTCGAATACCCCTGGGACGAATCTCTGGCAGGATACAAGATCCTCAAGAACCATCCGAAAACCTGGGACTGGACGTTCAAGGCATTTCGCACGGTCTGACGTGTGGCCTGATTCTTCCGGGAGCGAAATCCGCATCGAATTTCCTATAATGCCTGAATCGCGAACCGCATCGAATCGCACCCACGGACTCGGAACATGGCTACCAGGCAGGATGGCACGGCGATCACCGGAAACGAACCCCGCAAGCTGCGGCGGCTGGCCCGTCGGCTGAGAGATGAGAGCCGCGGCGAAGTCCGGTTCGACGAAACGGCGAAATCGCTTTACGCAACCGATGCGAGCCTTTACGAGATTCCGCCCGTCGGCGTCTTCTTGCCGAGAACGGCCGAAGACGTTTCGAAAGCTGTGGAAATCGCCGCCGACATGGGAGTTGCGATCATCCCGCGCGGGGCGGCGACGAGTCTTTCCGGGCAGACGATCGGGGCGGGGCTCGTCATTGACTTTTCCAAGTACATGAACCGCATCGGCATCGTCGATAAGGACCGCATGTGCGTGCGGGTCGAGCCGGGCGTCGTCTGCGACCAGCTCAACAGGCACCTGAAGCCACTTGGCTTGATGTTCGGCCCGGACGTTTCGACGAGTGACCGCGCCACTCTGGGGGGCATGATCGGCAACAATTCGGCCGGTGCCCGGAGCCTGAAATACGGCAAGACGATCGACCACGTCGAATCGGTCGATGTCGTGCTTTCCGGCGGCATGTCAGCCACGTTTCGCGGGTACGATGCCCAGGAACTCGAAAACGTGATCGCCAACGGCGGCCGCCTGGGCTTTCTGCACAAGTCCGTGCGTGATCTCGTCACGGAGCACCGCGAAACGATCATCGCCCGCTATCCGCGCATCCTCCGGCGCGTCAGCGGCTATAACCTCGACGAATTCATCCCGGGCCTGCCCGTGCGTGCCCCCGGCTGGCAGGACGCACCCTGGCGATTCAACCTGACCCGCCTGCTGGTCGGCTCAGAAGGCACCCTGGGCGTGATCACCGGGGCCGAAGTGAAAGTCGTCCCGATCCCGCCATGCCAGGGCCTGGTCGTGGTTTCGCACCGTACGATCAAGGACGCCCTCGACAGCCTCCCGGCCTATCTCGCCGCAGGTCCGGCGGCCGTCGAAATGATCGACCGCATGATCCTCGACCTGGCCCGAGCCCATCCCGAATACGCCAGGCTGGTCACATTCGCCGACGGCGACCCCCAGGCCGTTCTCGCTGCCCAGCTCTATGCCGATTCGCCGGAAGAGCTTGCGGAAAAGGCTCGTATCGTCGAACAGGGGTTGAAAGGCAACCGCAGCGTGCTGGGCATCCGGCAGAACCTCACGGCCTCTTCGACCGACAACTTCTGGAAAGTGCGCAAGGCCGGTCTGTCCCTTTTGATGGGCCTGCCCGGTGATGCCAAGCCCGTGGCCTTCGTGGAAGACACGGCCGTGGACCCCGACGTGCTTCCGGCTTTTTATGACCGGTTCATGTCCATCATCGCAAGTCACGGCGCTGAGGCTTCCTGTTACGGCCACGCCGATGTCGGCTGTCTGCACATCCGGCCGGTTCTGAACATGAAAACCCATCGCGGGCTCGATCAGCTTCGAGCCATCGCGGCTGACGTTTCCGACCTGGTGGCCGAATTCGGCGGATCGATGTCAGGCGAGCACGGCGACGGCCTGGCCCGAAGCCGCTGGAATCGCAAGATCTTCGGCGATGAGCTGTTCGAGGCATTCCGCACGATCAAGCGCTGCTTCGACCCTTCGAACCAGATGAACCCCGGCAAAGTGGCCGCCGAGCCGGAATTGACCGAACACCTGAGGCTGAGCCCGCAGTATCATGCCGTGATTCCGGATGTGACCGGGTTCGATTACTCCGATCAGGGCGGCCTGGATCGTGCCGTGGAGCTGTGCTCGGGCGTCGGCGTCTGCCGCAAGACGGATACCGGCACGATGTGCCCAAGCTATATGATCACGCGCGACGAGGAACATTCCACCCGCGGCCGGGCCAACGTGCTTCGCGAAGTGATGAGTGGCCGGCTCGGTGACCGGAAATGGGACCATCCCGGTCTTGCGGAGGCCATGGACCTTTGCCTGGGCTGTAAGGCCTGCAAAAGCGAGTGTCCTTCCGGCGTCGATATGGCTCGCCTCAAGAGCGAGGTTCTCTATCAGATTCATCGGGAACGTGGCCGGCCGGATCTCGCAGCGCTGATTTTCGGCAACATTCACGTACTCAATCGCTGGGGTTCGCGGCTGGCCCCATTCGCCAATTTCGTTTCGAATCTGCGTCTGACACGCATTTTCCTCGAACGTACGATCGGACTGGACCGGCGGCGGCATTTGCCGCGGTTCGTCGGCCTGGGCAATTTCCGCCGCTGGTTCAGGTCCAGGCAGGTTTCGGATCGCTCGGCGACGATGGGTCCGGTGGTTCTTCTGGACGATTGCTTTACGACGTTCAACCATCCGGAAGTCGGTCAGGCGGCTGTACGACTCCTTGAAGCCGCGGGGTATGAAGTGCGAATCGTCGGCGGGGCCTGCTGCGGCCGGCCGGCGGTTTCGAAAGGCTTGCTGGAACAGGGCCGCGACCTGGCTCAAGGCATGCTCGAAACGCTGGAACAGGCGGCTGCGCAGGGCATTCCGATCGTGGGCGTGGAACCGAGCTGCATGACCATGCTGGCCGACGACTACCTGCACATGAACCTGGGCGAACCGGCCATGGCCGTCGCCAGGTGCGTGACGAGCGTGGAGAGTTTGCTGCTCCAAGCGCACGATGCGGGTCGGATCACGTTCGAAAGTTCGTCGGATCAGGTGATGTTCCATGGTCATTGCCAGCAGAAGGCCGTTTTCGGCACGGCTTCGACGGTGGCCGCTTTGCGAATGATTTCAGGCCTGAAGCTGCAGGAATTGGACAGTGGCTGCTGCGGTATGGCGGGTTCGTTCGGTTATGACAAGAGCCATTTCGATCTCAGCAAGGCTCTGGCCGAACGAGTGCTCGGAAAAGCCATCCGCGAAAAGCCCGAGGCCGAATTGATCGCCGCGGGGACGAGTTGTCGCGCTCAGGTCGCGGATATGACAGGGACGAACGCGAAGCATCCTCTGCAGTATCTGGCGGAGCGAATTGTCACGCCGGAATGACGGAAGCCGTCGGGCAGGAATCACGAACCGATTGAACATATTCACTTTCGACGATCATTTCGGGATGGCTCGGAAACGAGGCTTCGAACAGCAATTGCCGGGGGTTCCGAAAATCTCGCCAACGTTCGATTTTGATTGACATCTTCCCCGGAAAAATGTCGAATGAGAGTGTCTTCCTCATTCTACAAACTCATGACGGTACGTTCGCGAGATTTCTCGACGGGAGACACTCTCGTAATCGACGAACCCGCTCTGATTTCGAATCTTCCGGGACTCGACAATGAAAAGTCGTGCATCGTTCGTTCGCCGCAAGGGCTTCACGCTCATCGAGCTTCTTGTGGTGATCGCCATCATCGCCGTCTTGATCTCGCTGCTTCTGCCAGCGGTGCAGTCCGCACGTGAAGCCGCCCGCCGGGCCCAGTGCGTGAACAATCTCAAGCAACTTGGCCTGGCCGTGCACAACTACGAAAGTGCCAACGGCTCGCTGCCTTCGGGTCGTATCTGGGGCCCCCGCCCCGGTCGACCGGCCACCGACTTCCCGACGATCTTCGCGGGAATTCAGGGAACGACCTGGTTCTGCCTGATGATGCCCTTCATCGAGCAGACGACCCTGGCGAACTCGTTCAACTACGACCTCGGCAGCGAAGGCCCTGCCGGAAACAACGGTCTGCCCGCTGGCTTCTTCGCCAACAGCACCGTTTCCAGCACACGGATTTCGTCGTTCTTCTGCCCGAGCGATCAGCCGCGAACATTCCGGATCAATCCCGGTTATGCCGGCGGCGCGCTTTCCGGCTGGGCCATGACCAAAGGCAATTACGCCGGTAACTGGGGCAATGCGAGCTGGGGTCAGAGCTTCGGCGGAGACCAGATCCTCAAGGACGCCTATCGCGACAGCGCCTTCGGCCACAAACTGGTGACGATCGGCCAGTTCGTCGACGGCACTTCCAATTCGGCCATGATCTCCGAAGTGATCCAGGGCGCTGAATTCGACGCCCGCGGCATGATGTGGTCGACCGTCATGGGCGGCTGTGCCTACACCAGCCGCTTCACGCCAAACGGTTTGAAGGACTGGTTCAACCTCAAGAACGGTTATGACCAGATGCCCAACAATCCCGGACTGTTCTGCGTCGCCGAACCTGGTCTGCCCTGTCAGGCCGGCAATTCGGACAGCAATCAGTTCGCCGGTGCCCGCAGCCGGCACCCGGGCGGCGTAAACGTCGGCTTCGGCGACGGATCGGTCCGTTTCGTCAAGAACACGATCAATGCCGACACCTGGAACGCTCTCCACTCCATCAAGGGTGGCGAGGTGATCTCGGCCGACGCTTATTGATCGGACAGCGCAAACGATCGCCCACTTGCGACTCGCACGAACATCCCCGCCGATCGGCCGGGGATGTTTTTCTATGTGACCCGGAGAGCCGGTGAAGGAAGCCCGGCGATTTCGATTTGCGAATCGCCTTCGGCACGTTTACATTGATGCGACCGACGACCAATTCGCGAATTCCGGGAGAATCCCCCGAATTCGCCCGCACCACGGGAAGGAACACGACCGATGACTCCGAATCGACGCTTCGTCCTCAAATCGTTTGCCGCAGCCGCCGCGGCAGGAGCAGGCTGGGTAGACGCTTTCGCCTCCACCGCCCGGGCCGCCGCGCGCGCGCACATCGATTTCGCCGGCCTGCCGATGGGTATCCAGTCCTATAGCCTGCGGGCATTCCCGGTCGACGAAGCTCTCAAGATCATTCACGACGATCTGGACCTTCACTTCGTCGAAATGTTCCGGGATCACTTCCCGATCACGACAGACAAGACCGCCATTGCCACGACGAAAGCCAAGTTGAAGGCCAACGACCTGACGCTGACGGCTCATGGCGTACAGGCGTTCACAGCCGATCACGCCAAAAACGAGGACTTTTTCAAGTTCGCGGCCGCCGCCGGCTTCAAGAACCTGTCGGCCGACCCGACTCCCGACTCCTTCGACAGTCTCGAAAAGCTGGTGAAGCAGTACGACCTGCGGATCGCCATCCATAACCACGGACCAGGACACCGCTACGACAAAGTGGCCGACTGCCTGAAGGCCGTGGAAGGCCGCGACCCCCGCATCGGCTTCTGCGCCGACCTCGGCCACTTCATTCGCTCGGGCGAAGATCCCGTCAAGCTGCTGCTGGCCATGAAGGGCCGGGTCTGGGGCGTACACCTCAAGGATTTCGATGCTCCGAAGAAAGACGCCAAGGGTGTCGTTCTCGGCAAGGGCCTGTTGGACGTCGCAGGTGTCTTCAAGGCACTCAAGTCGATCGGGTTCCCGGCCGATGGTGCCCTCTCTCTGGAATACGAAGAGAACCCGAAGCACCCGATCGGCGAGATTCAGGAATGTATCGCGGTCGCCGCGAAAGCCGCTCGAACTATCGCCGGTGCATGACGTAAGTCACTGACCCGTCCGAACTCGCGTCTCTGACGCTACCGCCCGTTCTGACGACGAAGGACGAACCTCGCGATTCGTCCTTCGATTTTTTCTTCGCAATCCCCCCAGATTCGCCACATGAAGCAGGAGTCACAACCGCACTTTCCCGGATGCGGGATCGCTTGCCTGACTCAGGTTCCTGAGCCGATAATCGAACTGGTGGGTCGTGAGTTCGGACGAGAGAAGCTGGTGCCGTCGGTAGCGAGGAGAGCTGCGCATGGGGCGTTCCCGGAAGCGGACGTACCACCTGGATACCATCGAGCACCGTCTGACCGGTCCCAAGCGGATCGGTTTTTTCGGCTATCGCAATGTCGGCAAGACGACGCTGCTCGCCATGCTTTACCGGCAGGCCAGCACGGGGCAGATACCTGGCTGCCGCCTTGCTTCGCTCGATTCCGGAACCGCCGAATATCTTGCTGACAAGATCGCCCAGATCGAGTCGGGCGAACCGCCGGCCGGCACGATGGCCGAAACCGACCTGAGGCTGCGCCTGTATCACGGCCCGGCCCGAATGGACCTTACGGTCAAGGACTATCAGGGCGAGCATGTCGCCCTGGGCAGTCGAGAGCCGATTCGCGAATTCCTCGCGGGCTGCGACGCGATCCTCCTGTGTCTCGACCCCGAAAACGCGCTTCGGCCCGCCGATCGAAGGCGTCGCCAGCAGGAGATCGAAATTCTCCTGGAGCAATGCCTGGAGCAGTCCGAGCGTTCGCATGTGCATCGACCGGTCGCGCTCGTGCTCACGAAATTCGACCGTGTTCTGGCGGCACACCATGCACGCCAGATTGGACACACATCGCGGCATGATGAAGCCGACACCGACGAGGATGACGCCTACGACGAACAGGAAGATTATCTGCCGCAGCGTGCCCGGCGGCCGTCCGCTGCACTTCCTGCGCTTTCTCCAGGTGAAATCGAACGACTCGTCGAAAGCCAGTACGGTATGACGGCCCACGCTCTGGCGACTCACGCCAAACGCTCGGCCGTTTTCGCAGTCTCAAGTTACGGCTTCGGTGCCACGGCCGATGGGCGGCCGCCCCACCACCTCAACCCGATCGGCCTGGAAGGGCCTCTGACGTGGCTTGCCGATCAGCTCGAATCGGCTGATCGTGACCAGCTCGACTGGCTCTGGGATCTCGCACCAGATGATCTCTCGCGGCTGGGCCGCTGCCTGAAGGCCTATCAGCGGCGATATCCCGAATCGCCTCATTCGCAGACGTTCCGCCGCAAGCTTGGCCGCCAGCGACGGGCCCGCCTGAGACGTCGCATCCTCACGACGATCGGTCTGGCAGGAATGTCCGTCGGTGGTCTGGCCGGGTATGACCTGGCCGGTTATCGCCTGGCGATTCGCCATGAACAGGGCCATTCAGCCTCGGAAGTCGCACGCCGCTGGACGGAAATGCGCAGCTGGCACCCCACGCTCGGCATGTTCTTCCCTGGCATGGAGGCCGACGCCCGGGCCCGATCCGCACGCTGGGCCGTCGCTGCCGCGGAACAGAAAGTCCAGCTGGGCACCGCTTCGGAAAACGTCAAGCAGGAGCTGGCTGTCATCAAGGACACCGCCCCCGAACTGGCCGACGCTATCGCGAAAGTCGAGGCCGCCGACGACCTTCGCAAGCACGACGAAGCCTGGAAACGGATTCAGGCCGACGCGGCGATACCGGGCGAAGACGTCAGGAAGCTGCGCGACCGGGTTGTGGTATTCATGCGTACCCACCCGGAATCGGCGCACCGTGAACAGGCCACCGCCATGCTGGTGAATCTGTCCGAAAAGATCGCCCGGGAAACGACCGACAGGGACAGGAAGCGTATCGAAAATCTCGCCCTGGCGGCCCGCATGCCGAAGGCCGATCTGCAGGACGTTCTGCGCCAGGCTCGTGCATTCCTTGAGCAGAATCCCGATTCGGATGTGCGGCAGGATCTCGAATCGCTCGTTACCGACGTCTCGGCCCGAATTGACGAACGCGACATCGAAGCGGCCCGCGATTATTCCCGGAAGTATCCGACGAATTTCGCCACGCGTCTCGAACGGTATCAGGACTACCTCAAAACGCACGCTTCAGGCGGCAAATACCTGAGCGAGGCGATGGACGCGAAGTCCAGAATCCTTGAGGAATGGGACGTCCACGTTTATCGCCTGGCCTACGATCATCTTATCGCACATCCGGACGACATCACCGAAGTCGCCCGGCTGCTCCGCGACTATCTGCGTGACCACGGCGACGGGCAATACGCCAAAGCCGCCCGCGAATTCGTCGCATGGTGGGACAAAGTCCATCAGCCGCAGACTTACAAGCTGACTCTCCGTCGCGGCGAATTCGACGAAGCGATGACCAAATACCTCAGCGGTGGCGGCCCGGATTTGTCGGTCATCGTGGAAGTGGCCGGCGTTCGTTACGGCCCTTCTCCGATCGTCAAGAACAGTGCCAAACCGATCTGGGACTGGACCATGCCCAAGCCCGTCGTCTGGAAGATGGGCGACCCGGTTTCCGTTCAGATCACCGACCACGACTGGTGGGATTCTCCCGTAGACAGTTACCGAAGCAAATCGACCGATTCCCTCGCCCTCAAAGCCTTCGGCGGTACGATCAAGTGCGAAAACGGCTCCCGGCTGACTTTCGCCACGGACTTCGTCGTGCCCGAGTTGCCGAAACCGGAATCCTGATCCCGAGATCCCGATGCCTTCGACCGTGACCGTCACCTGCGAGCAGGCCGTGTACGGATCGTTCCCGTTTCGGGATCAGGGCTATGATATCCTTACGGCCTCCGCTGGTTGCCGCCCTGAATGGCTGGCGGCCTTCGCGCTCTATTGTCGCGATCTCGGCCAGCCTCCCAGCGAAGCCTCGCCCGTGGTCGACCGACTCCTGTTCGCACGGAAAATCCCTGCCGGACCCTGGGTCGTTGCGCTCGGAAGCGCGCAGGGCTGCGATGACCGCGGCCGCCCAGGTGCCTGGGCATTCCACGGCCTTTTCCTGAGCAATCGAGACTATCGTTCCCTCGGGGCATCACCTTTTCCACTTCGGCCGCACCTGATCGATCGGTTCTCCGCAGGGATGAGTCTCCCGTGCGGACCGGTCGAAGTGAATCTGCCGCCGGAAATCTCGACACCGGAAACGGATCCAGCCAAAATTCGCTGGATCTCCAAAGGCCGAAAGCTTCGGTGCGTCGGCTCTTACGACACATTCGAGTCGACTGAGCGGTTCTGGCGGTCGCTCGGAATTCGCGTAAGAAGCCGCCGAAGCCTGACGACATGGGCCTTTCGCTCAGACACGCCGTATCACTGGTCCTGCATCAGTAATCAACGAATTGCGGACGAATCGGATCGTCAGGATCACGGCGTTCTCAAATTCCTGCCGGAAGAACTCGATGTCCCTGCCAGGCATCAGTTGGCGACTTCTCGCGGACGGTGGCTCGAAATCCTTGGCGGAATCGTCGCGATCTCGCTGGCGATCATGCTTATCCGGTCGATCTTCGGTAATTCCGCATCGAAATACGGACCGGCGGGCGAACATGCCATGACGGTGCCTTCCGATGACGTCGCCCCAGCGATCGGATCTTTCGAGGCGAACGAAATGCCGAGGGATGTCCAGGATTATCTTCGGGAAAGATTGATCGATTGGGCGGAACGCCTCGGATCCGAACCAGGTCGCGCCGAAACCGGATTCGCCATGGAGGCCGCACGAGTCGCCGGGGCTCTTCGCTACGAGGGTCCTCTCCTTACCAGTGAATTCCGGAATGACGGCGACTCATTGCAAAGCGTCGAAACAGCAATCGCTTACGCGGATCTCATTCGTCGTCATTCCGCATTCCGCTCTTGGCCTGACGATCACGGAAGGGCGACAACGGCTCCACCAGCCTATGCCCTTGCGACACTGGCCTGGTGTGTGCGGTCGGATGAACTCAAAAAGGAAGCAAGCCGGATTCGGACGATCGAGGATGCCAGGCGCTGGTTCGATCGGTTCCTCGAATCCGTATTGCCCGCTTCCATACCGCACGGCCTCCCCCCGACCGGACTGGAGGGAAGCCACCCCGAACTGATCGAATACCGCCTGCACCTGAGCCGGATCGCACGACTCAAATGAACGATTTCCAGAGCCATCCCGAGAATTGGCAAGACATTTTTGGACGGTGGGCTCCGGAATCGAACACTGGGCCTCTCGTTTCGTTCCGGATGCGGATCGTAATGATCCTGACGAGGAAATTCGACCGATGGCTTGCGGAATAGGGAACGGAGATTGACAGGTTTCACTATAATAAACGGTTAAGCGTCGATCCTTCTTCCGCAAGACACAGGATCTTCCAGACACTCGACCAGAAAGTCGGCACCTTCACAGTCGGGAGCATCGAAACTCGGATGTCGTTGGACATTGCAGCCTCTTCTACGAATTCGACGAAACCGCCCGGCGGATTTCGCGAAAAAGATACGCTCAGGAGGCTACGCTGGATCGAACGTGCGACTGGCCAGAATCTTGAGGATGCTCCGACTCCTGAGCCGGAACAGCTCCGCGGGATCATCGAAAACCATGTCGGGTACATGCCAATTCCGATGGCGGTGACCGGTCCCGTCCAGATCCAGGGTACTTATGCCCAAGGCGAGTTCGTTCTGCCAGTCTGCACGCTGGAAGGCACGCTCGTCCTCTCGATGACGCGCGGCCTGCTCGCCTTCGCTCAGACCGGCGGCTGCCGCACTGTTCACCTTCGTCAGGAGCTGTCGCGAAGCCCCGGTTTCGTCATGGAAAGCGTGGATCAGATCCGCGACTTCCTCGACTGGGTCACGAAGCACGAGCCGCAGATCCGGGCGATCGCCGAATCGACCACCCGTCACGGCAAGTTGCTCCGCATCGAAACCATCCCGCTGCAGCAATTCGTGATCCTGGATTTCGTTTACGACACCGGCAACGCCGCTGGCCAGAACATGGTGACGATCGCGACCGACGCCGCCTGCAGATTCATCGAACAGGAAACCGGGCGCCGGTTCTATCTGGAATCGGGCTATAACAGCGACAAAAAACCGAGCCGGCGGAACTTCTCGGACGGGCGCGGCCATGCCGTCGTCGTCGAAATCGATTTCCCGGCCCATGTGCTCGAATATCTGGGAACCTCGGCGGAATCGATCCTCGAATTTCAGAATATGGCCCAGGTGACCAGCCACGCGATGGGTGGACTTGGAACGAATCTCCATGCCGCGAATGGGCTTACGGCACTTTATCTCGCCTTCGGCCAGGACACGGCCTGTGTCTCCGAGAACGCCGTCGCCATCAGCCAGGCTTTCCCGTTCGGTGACGCCGGCCTCCGCTGTCGCATGACTTTCCCGAGCATGACGGTGGGCACCGTCGGTGGTGGTACGCGACTTCCGGCCGCCAGGCGCAACCTGGAACTGGTCGGTTGCGCGGAGGGGCCTTATGCCTCGCGCAAACTGGCGGAAATCATCGCTGCCGCCTCAGCGGCTCTGGAATTTTCGCTCCTGGCCGCAGTCGTCTCGGGTACGTTCGCCAAAGCCCATGCGACTTACGGACGTGCGCGGAATTCCTGACGAATCCCGATCAGCTCAACCTTAGGGTCGCAGACCACGAAACTGGCCGAAGCCCCAGCGGCGGGGTTCGCGCACTTCCTGGAATTCGCCTGAAATCGGGTTGCGCACAGACGTTCGATCCTGCCCGCCAATTATCCGAAGCGCTTCGATGGTCGAGGGCAGCACGTCCAGGCGGAAATCCGGATAACTGGGCTTGCCCGTTACGCGCACCTGAATGAACTGGCCTGTCGCTTCCTTGATTGCGTCGGTCAGAACCGGAATCTTCATCCGATCGCGGCCGTAGACGACGTTCAGGTGGATATTCAGATCGCCTCGCGAACTCATCGAGCCGTCACCGTCGAGGCTGAACGCGTCTCCCTGGAATTTGATCGTGTCGAACCTCGTCGTGCCGTTGGCGACGGCGAATTCGACCTGAGCTGTATCGAACGCGGTCTTCGTGGCAGGCGACAAGTTTATGGCTTTCACGAACCGGAGAAATTCGGGAATTTCGCCCAGGTCGCCTTCGGTAATTTTCGCGGAACCGGCCCCCTGGAGATTGCGCGTGTCGCTGCCCTTGCCGCTCAGAGACAAGTCTCCCGAGACCCGTCCACGAACGGATTGCCTGCCGGGAACCGTCCGGGCATATTGAGCCAGATCGAGCCCGACGAGCTTGAGATTCGCCTCATAGATCGGTTCGTTGGCGATCTGAAGATTCATGTCGCCATAAGCTTGACCACCCAGCACTTCGGCCTGAATGCTCGGCATTCGGACGTACCCCTGCTCGATCCGGAATGGCGCGCTGAAGCGATTGATCGGAAAGCCTTTGATATTCAGCGTATCCAGCGCGACGATCCCGCTCATTTCCAGATCCAGCCCATCGAATCGGCCTGAGAGGTTATCGAGCTGCCCCTGAAGATTCCGAATCGGCCAGCCGACGTCGAAGGAGTTACCGTTGAGCACGACAAGCCCATTCTCCCAGCGGCACCAGGTGGGTTCACCCGCCTGACCGGACCATCCCAGTCGCAGGTCCGCCCGAAACGTTATCGGTCGGCCGTCGTCGAACCTCTGGGCAAACCGGGCCATGACCGGCGTCATCTTCTGACGAAACCCGGCATCCAGATGCAAATCCCTTGCCAGCAGACCTTTGGCCCAAAGATCGAACTTGCCGTCGTTCTGAAGATTGACCTGCCCCTGCTCCAGCGAGACGCGCGCGTTTCGGAACATGAAGTCGACGTCGCTCATCTGAACCAGCCCGTTGATCGAATCGAACTGGCCCCGAACCTGGTCCAGCGAAAGCTCCAGCGGCTTCGTATTCCCTGTGCCCGAGATGTCGCGTCGCTGTACGACCAGATTGAGACGGGTATCCGGATCCGGAACGATCGTAATGCGTTTTGTGTCAATATCTTGTGATGGATCGACGTCGATTTTCGCGGTGACGGTCGCCGATCCGATCGGATTGAGCGTATCCCAGGTCGTGCGCCAGATCGGCGGCAAGCTGGCCTTCACCTGCTCGTCAAACGGCAAACGCTCGGCCCTGACGCGAATACTTGACTGCAACGGCACGGGTTTGGGTGCCTGGTCCGTATTCGATGCGACTTTGGGAGTGACCACGCCCTTCGAATCGCCTGCCGCGGGTCTCGGACGCCTGCGCGGCAAAGGCCCCTGGGCGATGCTCCGAGGACCAAGCCGGCGCACAATCCCATCAGCACTGATGCGCGCAGTGCCATTGGTTCCCGTAATGTTCTCGAACTGCCACTGATTGGAGTCGAATTTGAGCTTTCCCCGCAGGTTATGAACCGGATAGGGCATACCGACCCAGCGGATCGAGCAGCGGTCGCCCAGCTCCATCTCGGTTTTGACTTCCAGCTTGCTCAATGGCCTGGGACCGTTCGGATTAGGAGCGGGTCTGCGCTTTACGATCGCCCGAGCCTTGACTTCACCAGTGGGTTGAAAATCATCGACGACGCGGCGAGTGTCGGGCGGGAGTGAGTTCAGAAGCGTTTCGTCGATCACCAGATTTTCGGCTTCGAGCGTCAGTTCGACCTCGGCCATCGGTCCAGGGTTACGGATGATCCCCGAAATCGCCGCCGGCCGGTTCCCGAGTAGCGTCTTCATACCGCCCTCAAGAACGGGTTTATCAGGGTTGCCAAGCCGTATCTCGTTGCCGGACCACGTGATCTGTCCCCAGATATGTTCCAGCGGATAGGGAAAGAACTCGTAACACACGGCGACGTCGCGGCAATCGACATTCACGCCGAAACCGACCTCGCCGCCGGCTCGGTCACGAACGGCCCGGACTGCCAGATTCAGCTCACCCTTCGGCAGATATTCGACCCATAAATCCTTCCACTGCTGTGGAGTGACTTTCTGAAGCCTTTGATCGATCTGGAGATTGACTGCGTGCAGGGTCAAATCGAGCGGATCGGTACGCCAATTCCGCAGCCCCATTTTGCCTGAAGCACGCAAGATGGTCCGGCCGTTGAAACCCTCGATTCGATCGACCTGGATCTGGTCGTTCCGCAAAGTCACCGAAGCGCGCAAATCCGTCAGGGGAAACGGCAAGTCGTTACGCTGCAGGCGGCCCCTCAGAAGGTCGATCCGGATCCGATAATCCTGGAACTTCGGCATCCCGGCCACGAATTTGAGCGAAGCGGATTCAAGTACGACATCGCATTCCAGATCATCCAGACCTGTTTTTTTCCATTCCTCGACGAGATCCGGCTTTACCGCGGAGAGCAATTTCGTCCCGGGTTTCGATCCGGTCATCGCACCGGTCAGTTCGATACGTCCCGTCGCCGGATCAGCGACGCCTTCGATCCGAATCCGGTCAGCCCAGTCACACGCCGCTTCGCCTGCGAATTTGACCAGCCGACGATCGTCCATCGGCTCGATCGTCAAATCCACGTCGCGCAATACGACAGGTGGACGGTCACTTGCGGAGTCCTCTCTACCGATCGCATGAAACCCGCCCTGCACCAATTCGATCGACCCCCGAACGATACGCACCACCGGCGTTCTTTCAGAGGGTTTCAGGGGCCAGGGGCTGGCGAAAAGGGAGTCGACATTCCAGCTTCCGTCGTCGCACTGGGCCAGTCGGATCGTCGGCTGTGCCAGAATCACCTGTTGTACGTCGACTTCGCCCTGCATCATTTTGATCGGATCGAACAACACCCGTATGAACGGCAGCCTGAAAGCCGGCATAAGCTTTCGACCCGAAGGAGAACCTGCACCGGCATGAGTCGAAACACTCGGATGGCCGACTGCGTCATCCCTGACGGGATGATTCGTCCCGTCTCCAGACTGTGGCGGTTCGCCATTCGCTTCCGAGCCAGACTTCCGCGAATTCGGTCTTGTCCCGACATCCTGCCAGAGCTTGACCTGCTCGAAGACACATTCGCCGAGAAACGGCCTTAAACGTGCCCTGGCGATTTCGAGCTGAGATGTCGGAAAGAACTTCGGAGACTGAGAAAGGACCTGACTTCTGAGAAAATCGCCATCCTGGACATAAAAAAATGCGATCAACCCGAGGCCGACCAGAAGTCCGCCCGTAACGATCACCATGATCCTGATGCGCCGGATCCATCGGCGCAGGAAGCCTGTCACGGGCATGTCCTTCTACGGCCCTCCTGGCCTAAGTCCAAGTTCCCGAACTTATTCTAACGATTCTTGAAATCTGTCCTAGTCGAATCCGATGGAAGCACCGAAAGAAAGAATCCATACCAACATGGCTGAGTATGAAAACAAAAAAGCCGCCATGGAAACCATGGCAGCTTTTGGATTCGAAATCCCTCGCTAAGATCAGCCCTGGGGCGTGCTCTTGGCGGGAACTTGAGGAGCAGCAGCCGGCAGACCCTTGGCAGGAGCAACGGCGCCTTGGGCGGCCGGGACAACCTTGCTTGGGGCTTGGGCAGCAGGAGCGATCTTGCTCGGAGCGGCAGCTTGCGCAGCAGGAGCCACAGCGGCAGGAGCCATCTTGCCAGGAGCCTGGGCAGCCGGGGCGACCTTGCTAGGAGCGACGCCTTGAGCGGCAGGAGCCACAGCGGCAGGAGCGATCTTGCTCGGAGCGGCAGCTTGAGCAGCAGGAGCCACAGCGACAGGAGCCATCTTGCCAGGAGCCTGGGCAGCCGGGGCGACCTTGCTGGGAGCGACGCCTTGAGCGGCAGGAGCCACAGCGACAGGAGCCATCTTGCCAGGAGCCTGGGCAGCTGGGGCGACCTTGCTGGGAGCGACGCCTTGAGCGGCAGGAGCCACAGCAGCCGGAGCGATCTTGCTCGGAGCGGCAGCTTGAGCGGCCGGAGCGATCTTGCTCGGAGCGGCAGCTTGAGCGGCCGGAATCACCTTGGCGGGAGCGACGGCGCCTTGAGGGGCCGGAGCAACTGCTTGAGGTGTGGACTTGGTTTGTGCATTCGCGGCAGAACCGGTCACAGCGACCAGAGCAGCCGCCACGGCGAACTTACGCATCTCGAGATCTCCTAAGGAGTTGATTCTTGGTATAGGGTGCAGTACACCGACCATTCATCTGCAGGTCACTGTACCATACTCCCTATTCCACCTGAGTCAAGCTTCAACTGTCCAGTTTGCCTAAAATATCGACTTTAGACAAACCCCCCACACTTCAGACCATGACAATCATACAGCCGCTATACCCTACACAGCGACCGCGATTTGGTCAAATCCCGCAATCGGAATTCTCTTCCGAGAATCCCCACCTCGCGGGCACTAATCGTTTTATCGGATCGTTATGACTTCGAGATAGCCCCAAGGCAAGACTTCAGTCGAATTCGAATGACAAATGTATGGATTCGAACGACGGTAGGAATTATGGGGAGCTTTTCCGGATATTTCTGTCATCTTTCAGGACGGCCTGATCGGTTCGGGAATCACATCATCTCATGTGATGATCGAAATCATCTCCGCAGCTCACGGACACCTGATTTCGTTACGTCGCTCATCTCGATCCGATAACCGATCGATCACGAGCAGGCGGAATCGAACGAAGGAATCAGTTCCGTCCGCCGCGATCGCCAGGGAGATACGATCCCCAGCCAAGTTTTTCGGACAGATTGCCATAAAAGTGGCTCGCTGATGTACGGACGACAGGCAAACTCGGCTGCCCCCGCACAACTTCCACGATGTCCGAGGGGAAAATCGGCAAATCTTCGTGACCGTCCACGACGAGCACGGTCGGCGTGTTCGGCCCTTCGATCGAAAGCCGGTACGTTTTTCTGGCGTCGTCCACCAGCGGACGCTGGGTTAGCGTATGGGGCGCGATGGGTGTGATCACGACCATCAAAGCTTCGGGACAGAGGATCGGTCCGCCGGCCGAGAGATTATGTGCCGTGGAACCCGCAGCCGTAGCGATGATCAGTCCGTCCGAGCGATACCTCGCAGCAGGTCTGCCGTCGATGAGCAGGTCGATGTCGAGCAGCTTGAACGGCGGTGCTGCACGCAGGACGACATCGTTGAGCGCTCGAAGAACCAGGTCGGGTTCCGGCCGGCCGTCTCGGTACAACCGGCATTCGAGCGTCATCAGTTCGTCGATGCGGTAATCACCTCTGGCCAGGTCCTCAAGCGCCAGGGAGAGCGATTCGGGCGAAATTTCGGTGAGAAAACCGAGGCGCCCCAGGTTCACGCCTAGAATCGGGGTCGGGTTCTGGCCCATCCGTCGCGACACACGCAGGACGGTGCCGTCACCGCCCAGAACGAGCGCCAGGTCGGCATCGAGATACTCAAGCGACGATTCGGCCGAAAAATCCTCGCAGATGATCTTCAGGCGAGGGACTTCCTTGACGATCGATCGAATCCGATCCGCGACCTCATGTACGGAATCGCGACCGCCGTGCCCTAATACAGCGAGCCGGACGGTAGATTCAGAAGAAGGGCGTGCTTTCGGTTTCACGATTTCGATTTCGCCGCCATTCGCCGCCAGTGTCAGCGCGATGGTTGAGCCGCAGGAATTTTGCCGTTTGCGGCCAGTTGGTAACGATCGGATTCGACCGCCAGACCGGCGTGATGTGCGGCTTCAAGCGCCGCGGCGTAAATTCCGGCTTCGTCCAGTCCGACTTCAGCAAGCTGTTCTTCACGTTCGGCGTGAAGGATGAAGCGGTCGGGCAGGCCGAGCCTGCGCACGTGAGATGTCGTAAGTCCGGCATCGTTGGCCGATTCCAGCACAGCTGAGCCGAAACCGCCCATCAGGCTGCCTTCTTCGATCGTGAGCACGAAAGCGGCATCTTCGATCGCCTTGTGAATGGTCGTGCGGTCCAGCGGTTTGACGAACCGTGCGTTGATGACGCCGACTTTCAGGCCATGCTCTTCACGCAACCGGCGGGCCACTTTCGTGGCGGCTCCCAGCAGCGTGCCGCAAACGACGAGCATGCCGTCCGATTCCCAATCGATGACTTCGGCCTGACCTGTTTCGATTGGCTGCCATTCCCGCTCGACAGTTTCCACATTGGCCTTGGGATAGCGAATGGAAGTCGGCGAGTCGATGCTCAGGGCGTGCTCGAGCATCGGACGGACATCACGCTCGTCGCCCGGAGCCATGATGACCATGTTCGGGAACATACGCATGTAAGAAATGTCATACGTGCCGTGGTGCGTCGGGCCGTCGGCGCCGACGAGCCCGGAACGGTCGAGCGTGAAGAGTACCGGGAGGTTCTGCAGCGACACTTCCTGGAAGATGTTGTCGAAACCACGCTGGAGGAACGTGCTGTAGATATCCACCACGGGCCGTGCACCGGCTTTGGCCATGCCAGCCGCGAAGGCCACGGCGTGACTCTCGCAGATTCCCGTGTCGAAGAAGCGGTCCGGGTAAGTTTCGCGGATTTTCTGAAGCTTGTTGCCTTCGCACATGGCTGCCGTGATGACCGCCACGCGGCTGTCGGCTTTCATGATGTCGAACAGGGCGGCACTGACAGTATCGGTGTAGGCCTTCGAGGAAGCGCCCGACTTGATCTGAACGACGCCGCAGTCGTCCGTGCGGAAGGGCGAAGGTGCATGGTATCGAACCGGGTCGGCCGCTGCTGGTTCGAAGCCGTGGCCTTTTTCGGTCAGAATGTGAAGCAGCACCGGGCCATCGAGCGATTTGACCTTCTCGATGTAGTGACGCAACGTCTTCAGGTCGTGTCCGTCGATGGGCCCCAGGTAGGTGAAGCCCATGTCCTCGAACAGCATGCCCGTGCCCAGGACGCCGCCCTTGATGGCATCCTTGAAATGTTTCGCGAACGATGCGGCCTCGTCACCGACGAGCGGAATCGCGGGCAGCAGGTTACGCAGCCACTTGTTCCAGTCGTTATAGGCTGAAGTCATTCGAACGCGGTCGAGATACTGAGCCACGCCGCCGACACGCGGGCAGATCGACATCTTGTTGTCGTTGAGCACCAGCAGAAACTTCTTGTTCATGCCGGCCGCGTTGTTCATGGCTTCGTAAACCATGCCGCAGGGCAGCGCTCCGTCGCCCACGATCGCGACCGAGTAACGGTCTTCCTGGCCAATCATGTCGTCGCCGGCCTTGAGCCCGAGCGCCGTCGATGCCGCGGCACCCGCGTGACCGGTCATGAACAGGTCGAATTCGCTTTCTTCGGGATTCGGATAGCCCATCAGGCCGCCGCGCGTGCGGATCGAGGGCAATTGTGCCGCGCGGCCGGTGATCAACTTGTGGGGATAAATCTGGTGACCGGTGTCCCAGATGATCCTGTCCCTGGTGAAATCGAACTCCATGTGGAGGGCAAGGCACAGTTCGACGACGCCCAGATTGCTGGCGAAGTGCGCCGGCCGGCTGCCGACGACCCGGATCAGCTCGCCACGCATTTCGTTCGCCAACTGCTCGAGTTCCGTTTCGGAGAGTGCCTTCAGATCCGAAGGCCTGGCGATTCGCGGCAAAATGGCGCTGGCCATGCTCAATGATCCCTTTCCACGATTTGGTGGGCCAGGGCGCGGAGACGATCCGCGCGGCCCTCGAAAACGGCAAGTGACTCGATGGCCGAAGCCGTCAGTTCACGGGCATAGGCCCGGCTGGCTTCGATCCCCATCAGGCCGGGATAGGTCCATTTCCCCAAACCCGAATCCTTGCCGACCCGTTTGCCCATTTTGGCTTCGTCTCCGGTAGCGTCGAGCAAGTCGTCCACCACCTGAAAGGCCAAGCCGACATTCCGTCCGTATTCGGCCAAAGCGGCTTTCTCGCGATCGCCCGCCCCGGCTACCGTCGCACCCATGCGCAAGGCCGCACTCAAAAGTGCGCCGGTCTTGCGCCGGTGAATCGCTTCGAGTTCGTCCAGAGTCGCGTCGTCGCGCGTCTCGGCCTCCAGGTCGGCCATCTGACCGCCGACCATGCCTTTCGGTCCGGCGGCTTCCGCCAGGATCGCAATGCAGTCGCCCGCACAATCACGCGGCCGCTGGTGTCTCGCCACCACTTCGAAGGCCAGAGTCAGCAGGCCGTCGCCGGCAAGAATGGCGGTCGCCTCGTCAAAAGCCTTGTGGCACGTCGGCCGGCCCCGGCGGAGGTCGTCGTCGTCCATCGCGGGAAGGTCGTCGTGAATTAAAGAATAGGTATGTATCATTTCAAGCGCTACCGCGGCCGGCATGGCGATTCCTGCCGTAGCACCGCATGCCTCCGCCGCCCAGAGCGTCAGAAGCGGGCGAAGACGCTTGCCGCCAGCCATCAGGCTGTATTTCATCGCGGCGGCCAGGCGCTCCGGACAGCGGCCGTCGTCAGGGCCCCCGCTCTCTTCCAGATATTCTTCCAGCGCCGCCTCGATCCGAAGTCGCTCACGTTCCATTTCCTCACGAAGATCGACCGATGCTGACCCACCTGGGTCGATTTCGATCGCTTCGCCGGAAACCTGGGGACTCTCGTTCATACGGCCCGAACCTTATTCGGAGACGACGGATCGGTCAACCTGACATCGTGCGAGGCGCCGATCGATTCGGCTATTGTGGCAAGAGTCGCTCCAAATGTCCACGCCATGACGAATTATCCACTCGATCCTCGCCGTGAAATCCTGCCCGACCGCCCCCGCTTGCCAAAACCGCTCATTTCCCGAGCCACGACATGGCCCGAATCGTCGCGACTGCCGAACGAATCGGATCAAAAGCGATCGATATCGATCGGCCTCCTCCTGACCCACGATCAGAAGGGCTCGTCATCGGGGCTCGAAATCGTCTCCGGTTTCCTCAGTGCCGCATGGGACTCGACTTCGAGATCCAGCGGCGCGGTCCTGGGCTCGCCCGACTCGTCGAGGCTTTCGATCGAGGCCACCCGCGCCTGAGCCTGTTCAAGGATCTCCCGGCATCGGCTGACCAGCTCGATCCCTGTCCGGTATGCATTCAACGATTCGTCCAGGCTCAGGCGGCCCGATTCCAGATCGGCCACGCAAGCGTTCAGCTTGTCGAACTGCGACTCGAAATCCAGGCGGTTCATGCCGGAATTCTCGTGATCTTTTTTACGTTCCGCCCTGGCCACGCCTGCGTTCGCTTTCGAGAAATCGATATCGGATGTGTCGGGGAGTCCACGACGACGACCCACTTACCATAATTATAGGCGAATCGGCGAAATTGCGAGAACCCCGGAAAATCTGCACGCATTCCGGTGAATACGTCCGACCGGCCCATATCGAATGACCGGCCGCACATCTTGGTAATATTGGTAACCACTCCGCTGGCGATCGGATATGATGACCGAACGTTTCGAGCATCCGAAGCCCCCCCCGACCCATGACTTACCGGGGCAGCCTTCGGTCGAATCGTGCCTCTCCGTACCGAACCGACCACTTCCCGCTTCGCAAACTCCTACGATCACCTCCCGCGGTGAGCACTTCGGAGATCGATCATGACCGGCAGAGCCGCCATGAGCCTCGTCGCTGCGTTCGTCCAATTCACTTGCCTGAGCGTCGCCCTCGTTACGTCGAGCGCGGTCGAAGCACCGGGGGCTGACACCGCCCCTCGCTGGACGACTTCCAGGCTCAACGGCAGCCCGGAACCCCCACTGCCCTACCGGATCAAGCCGGCCTATGGCGGCATGTCGTTCGATCGCCCCGTTCTGGTGGAACCGGTGCCAGGTTCGCGCTGGATGATCGTCGGCGAAGTCGCAGGCAAACTTGTCGCGTTCGAGGATCGGCCCGACGTCACACAAAAGACTGTCGTCGGCGACTTGAAAGCCCTGCATGCAGATTGCACGGCGCTTTACGGCCTGGCGTTCCATCCCGATTTTCCGAAAGACAGGCGCGTCTACATCGCCTATGTGCTCGGCGGCGAATCAGCCGACGGAACGAAGCTGGCCGAATTCCGGATGACGGAAGAATCGCCGCCCCGGCTCGACCTCAAATCCGAACGCCGGCTGCTTCAGTGGCGTGGCGGAGGCCATAACGGCGGCGCGCTCGCCTTCGGCCCGGACAAAAAGCTCTACATCACCACGGGCGACGCCGGGCCAGCCAGCCCGCCCGACATTCACCGCACCGGTCAGGACGTCACCGACTTCGAATCGAGCATTCTGCGGATCGACATCGAAAGCCGTTCCGGCGACAAGCCTTACGGCATACCGGCCGACAACCCGTTCGTCGGTCTGCCGGACGTGCGCCCGGAGATCTGGGCCTACGGCTTCCGCAACCCCTGGAAGATCACGTTCGACAAGAAAACGGGCGACTGCTGGGTCGGCGATGTCGGCTGGGAACTCTGGGAACTTGTTTACCGTGTCGTAAAAGGCGGCAATTACGGCTGGGCGGCCGTCGAAGGCAGGCAGCCAGTTCTCAAGGGCCTGACGACCGGCCCTGCACCGATCCGCCCGCCAACGATCGATCACCCCCACAGCGAGGCCGCGTCGATCACTGGAGGCTACGTTCTGCGGGATCAGAGCCTGAAGGATCTCGAAGGCGCGTACGTCTACGGCGATTATCAGTCAGGCTATGTCTGGGCGGCGAAGTTCGACGGCGTTCAGGTCTCGAAGCTCGAAAAGATCGCCGAATCGGGCCTTCGTCTCGTCAGCTTCGGGCTAGATCACTCCGGCGACCTGCTGCTCATGGAGCATGAAAGATCCAACGGCCTGTTCCGTCTTGAAAAAGTGCCCCAGGCCGAACTGGCCGGATCGGCAACTGCGTTTCCCCGGAAACTCAGCGATACCGGACTGTTCGAGAACACCCAGGCTCTCAAGCCGGCCGCGGGTGTTCGACCGTATGACGTGAATGTCGAAGTCTGGGCCGATGGGGCGACAGCCCTCCGCCACATGGCGATTCCGCCGGGTGCGAACGCCGAAATCGACCCCGCGACGGGTCGATGGCGCTTGCCCGATGGCTCCGTGGCCGCTCGCACGGTTTCGCTCAAGACGGCCGATTCCGACACCCCCCGCCGCATGGAAACGCAGATCCTGATGAAGCAGGAAGGCGCCTGGGCAGCCTATTCCTATCTCTGGAACGCAGAAGGTACCGATGCGACGCTCGCCCCGGCCGAAGGAGCCTCGATCCCGGTGACGCTCAGGGACGAAACGCTCGACGGCGAAAAATACGCGACACGCTACCGCGTCGCGGCGCGCTCAGAATGTGCCCTGTGCCATAACCCTTGGGTCGAAGCGAAGACGACCGTCTACGGCCGCCAGTCGGCGTCGCCGCTTGGGCTGTTTCGCCCGCAGCTCGATCATCCGGACCCCGCCCGGCACGAAAAATACCGGGACTTGCTCGCCTGGGCCACCGGCAAGCCTGCCGATGTGCCGGCCCCTGAAGCTGCCCGCACGCTCTTCGACGTACATGAAAAGACGGCTTCGCCCGAGCGAAGGGCCCGTTCCTGGCTGGCGGTGCATTGTTCACAATGCCACGACTTCAACGCCGGCGGCGCGGCCACGATCGTGCTCGACCCCTGGGCGAAGACGGACGCCATGCGGCTCCTGAACGTCAAGCCCCAACAGGGCGACATGGGCCTGGGGAACGACGCGTTTCTCGTCAAACCCGGCGCACCGGAGGCTTCCGTCCTGTTCGCCCGCATCGCCAAAGCGGGGTCGGGCCACATGCCGCGCCTGGGCAGCAAGGAGATTGACCGCACCGGCGTGGGGCTGATCGCTTCATGGATCGAAGCGCTCGATCATTCCACGATTTCCGGAGGAAAGTCGCCGGTCGTAGAACCTGGCTCGAATCGAATTGCGGGACGACTCAAAACTATGGCCCAAGTTGGCACTGGCAATGAAGCGAATGCCCGTGAAATTCTTCGAGATGCACTGAAAACGCCGGAAGGTGCGCTCGCGGTTTCGCGCATCGAACTTGCAGGCCTGGCGCCGAACCTGCGCAAGTTGGCTCGCGAAGAAGCCGCCAAAGTGACCGACCCCGTGATTCGGGACTATGTCGAACGGCTGCTGCCCCGGTCGGCCCGCATCGAACGGCTGGGCGACGGATTTTCTCTGGAAGAAGTTCTCAGCCTGACGGGCGACACACACCGCGGGGAAAGCCTGTTCTTCGCCGAAACCGGCCCGAATTGTGCTTCGTGCCATGCCGTGGGCGACCGGGGGCGGAACGTCGGGCCGGCCCTCGATGGCATCGGGGTGAAATACGACCGCACGGCCCTGCTGCGGCACCTGATCGAGCCCTCGCTGGCCGTCGAGCCGAAGTGGCTGCCGGTCACCGTCGCGACACACGACGGCCGGGTGCTCTCGGGTCTGAAAGAGACTCTACCCGACGGCCGCGTGAAAATTCTGGACGCCAAGGGCGAAACCATCCTCAAGCCCGAAGAGATCGAACGGCTCGACACAGGCGTCGTCTCGCTCATGCCTGTCGGGCTTCTTCGAGAATTGACGGCCGAACAGGCCGCCGACCTGCTGGCGTATCTGGCAAGCCTGAACCGACTGAATCCTGGTACCGACCGTTGATGCCGATCGAATCCCCGATTGCCCGCCCTGCCGGTTCGGCCCACGTGGCCGTTTACGTCACGAATCACGGCTTCGGCCACATCAATCGCGTCGTCGCGGTGCTGAACCAGGTGCCCGAGACTGTCCGGATTACGGTCCGGGCCGATCCGGAGGTGAAATCGGCCCTGAGAGAGCGATTGTCCCGAAGCTTCGATTTCGGCGTCTTCCCGTCGGATCAGGGCACCGCCAGCCCACCCGGGCAGAACAGCCGGACGGACATTCCCGCGACTTTCGAGCGTCTGCGAGCCCGAATGGCCGTGATCGACGAGGCCGCCGCTGGTGAAATCGCCTGGCTGCGCGCGTCAGGCGTCACGGCCGTGTACGCCGACGCTTCGCCGATGCCGCTGGGACTTGCGGGAGAGGCCGGAATTCCGGCCTTTCTGGCCGCGAATTTCACCTGGAACGAGATCTACGCCGACCTGCTCGCCAGGGCTGGAACGGACGAGATCTCTGAAGAAATGCGAACGTTCGTGACGTCGGCCGTCGAACGCATGCGAGGTGCCTGCAGATCAGCCACACTGCTGCGCTGCTGGCCACACACGCCGATGTTCGAAATCGGCAACCGGGTCGAGGACGTCGGGCTCGTGGTCAATCCGGCACGCCATGTCCGTGCGGAATTGATGCGTAGCTTCGGCCTGGCTCCCGAAACCGCCCTGGTCTATTTCTATGTCGGCCGCTACGGTGTCGAGGACCTGCCGTGGGCAAGGCTCGGCGAATTGCCGTGCCGGTTCGCTTTCGTCGGCCTGCATCCGCCGGGCCAGGATTTGCCGGGCAGGTTTTTCACAGTCGATCCGACAAAGTTCAATGGGGCCGACCTGCTGGCAAGTTGCGACGCTGCCGTCGTGAAAGCCGGATACGGTGCCGTGGCCGAGGCGATGGCCGCCGGAACGCCCGTGATTTATCCGCCAAGAAGCGGGTTCGTCGAATTCGAATATCTCGATCAGGCGCTGCGAGCCTGGCCGGGCGGCATTCCGGTCAGCGAGCACGACTTCGAAACGCTGTCGCTCGAGGCCCCGCTGACATCGGCCGTATCGTGTCGTGCCCATCCGCCCGACGTCCCTGTCGACGGAGCGGCCCGAATCGCCCGCATTCTGGCGGATTGTCGTTGATCAAGGTATTCCTTTCGATCACGGCGGTTCTTCGATGTGGTTTTTCGTCGATCCGCATTCCGAAATCCGGGCAGTCCGCGTAATCTGTATCAGCCGCAAGGCAAGACCTGGCTGAGGAGTGACCTGAACCCATGAAAATTCTGATCTACCCCGCCGTCGAACCGGAACGGCTGGCATCACTGCTCGAAAAGGCGGACGGTCGTGCGGAATTCGTGAATTGCGCCACGATGGACGAAGTCCTGGCCAATGTGGCCGATGCCGATGCGTATCTGGGCAAGATCACGCCGGAGGCTCTGGCCCGGGCCGGCAATCTGCGCTGGGTGCAGGCCTTCACGGTAAGCCTGGAGCATTACGTCTTTCCGGAACTGATCGAGCACCCGTGCGTTCTTACGAACATGCGGGGGCTGTTTTCCGACGTCATCGCCGATCAGGTCATGGGCTACGTGCTCTGTTTCGCCCGAAATCTGCACATCTACGTGCGCCAGCAGATCCAGCACCGCTACGAACCGGCCGGGGGCGAATCGTCCAGGGTGAACAATGCCTACGGGCCGGCGGTCGTCAACGATATGGACCGGGCGACAATTTTTCTTCCGGAAACATCGATGCTCGTCGTCGGCATGGGCGCGATCGGCTGCGAAATCGCCCGCCGCGCGATGGCCTTCGGCATTACGGTGCGCGGGGTGGACGAACGCCCCCTGAGCGTCACTCCTCCGGAGGGCGTCGAGGGCGTCGTCGGCACGGACAGGATCGACGAGGAACTCGCCCGGGCTCGCTGGGTCGTGATCGCCGCTCCGCATACGCCTCACACCGAAGGCTGGTTCGACGCGGCAATGTTCGCGAAGATGAACCCGGATTCCTACTTCATCAATATCGGCCGGGGTGCGATCGTTCGCCTCGCCGATCTGGTTCAGGCGTTACGATCGCACCAGATCGCCGGAGCCGCTCTGGATGTGTTCGAGACGGAGCCCCTGCCTGCCGATCATCCGTTATGGGACATCACGGAATGTATCGTCACGCCACACACGGCCGGTTACAGCACGGCGATCGCTGGCCGTCACCTGGCTGTCCTGCGGGATAACCTGGGGCGATTTCTCAGCGGCGAGGAACTGAAGAACGTCGTCGACAAAAAGGTCTGGTACTGAATCGTGGCACGTTCGGCGGCGATTCGACTGGCGGACACGATTCGGGGTTGGGGAGAGGCCTGAATGCTCTGGTACACCACGCCCTTGTGGTCGATGGAGACGATCGTCGAAGGCGGGGGCGAACGCCCTGGCGGCCCAGGCGATCTATCGCCCAGGCTTCTCGTGATCAATGGCCGCGAACCAGGCAAAATGATCGGTATCCCCCAGGGCCGGCATCGGCTCGGGCGAGAAAACGACTGCGAAATTCAACTTCTGGACCCTTCGGTTTCGCGACATCATGCCGTCATCCTTCGAACCCCGGATGGCGCGGTCACGATCGAAAACCTCTCCGCCACCAACGGAACGCAGGTCAACGAAGACAAAATCGACTCGGTTCAACTTCACAACGGCGATATCGTCCAGATCGGCGGCGTGGTGCTCAAATATCTCGAGCCTGGCACGATGGAAGCCGAGCTGTTTCAGCACGTGTACCGGCTCGCGATCCAGGACGCCCTGACCGAAACGCTCACCAAATCCGCCATTGTGCATCACCTGGAAGCATTGATGTGCGGCGAAACGGAACCTTTCGCCGTGATCCTCATGGACCTCGACCTCTTCAAACTCGTCAACGACACTTATGGTCATATCGCGGGCGATTTCGTGCTGAAAACCGTTGCGGGAATCGCACGAAATACCGCGAATCGCCCAGGTGAACTCGTCGGACGCTTCGGTGGCGAGGAATTCCTCATCCTCCTGCCCAAAACCGACAGAGAAAGTGCATCCGCGATCGCCGAATCCATGCGGGCGAAAATCGAAGCCGAGCCGGTGATGGTCGAAGGCCTCCCGCAGCCCATTCATGTGACGGCCAGTTTCGGTATCGCCGTCTGCCAGGGGCCAGCCGCCGAGGGCGATCAGGAAACCCTGATCATACTCGACAAGGCCGACAAAGCCCTCTATCGCGCAAAGCACGAAGGCCGCAACACTGTCCGCATCGCTGATCAGCCGGCGGATTCCTGATTCTGAATATTACCTGCCAGGTTCTTTCCGCCACGTCGGCATACGCCGTCGATCAACCAGGCGATGCCTTCACCCGCCAGAACCATCGCGGGAACGATCACGGCCATCCGATACCGGCTCGATCCGACGAAAACAAGATGCGTCAGCGCCGTGACGATCATGGGCGACATAACGAGATAAGGCCAGGTTTTGCAGCGATTCCGCAGCCACCCGGCAAGGATCGCGCACCAGACCGGCAATACGATCGCGGCGCTCACGAACTTGCCTGCGAGCGGCAGCTTTGCTGAGTCATTCGGCCAGGGCGACCAGAACCGTTTCTGCTTTTCGACCGCGAGACGCATGATTCGCGCCGGCTCCGCCCGGATCGTTTCGACGGACAAGCCCTTCCAGAGATCATCCTGCTCGATCTCGCCCAGATCCCGAAATTGCGGATCCGCCACGAACGACATCTCGCTGGCCCCGGTCGCGCCTGGTCGAACGGAGTCGTAGAGCGTCGCCCCGCCCCAGGTTCCGCTGATCGCCATCCTGCCCGTCCGCTGAATGTTGCGCGCGGCCCAGGGCGTCGTGACGACGCCCCAGCCGAACATCGCGGCCGAGACGACAAGCACAGCTTTGCGTACCCCGTGGTGCTTCGTCGCCAGCACCGCCAGAAAGGCCATGCACACAGGCAAATAAGCCAGCCACGAAGGCCGCACCAGCCCCAGAAATGCCTGCATCGCGCCCAGTGCCACGAATTCGGCATGTTCGCCAATCGTCACCATTGGCTTCCCCAGCGTGCGTAAGGCATTCACCATTCGAAGCATGAAAAAGACGAGAATCGGCGTGAACAGCGATTCGCTGAGAATCAGGGCACACAGGCCAACCTGAAACGGGTCGATCGCCACCAGGGCCGCACTCCAGCGGGCCGAAGTTTCCGAGCAGCCAACCGCCTTTCCCAGCCTGTAAACCCACCAGACCATGCAGACCCCCAGCAAAGCCTGAGCGATGCGGACAGCCAGCGGCGATTCACCGAAGACGGTCATGTTCGCCGCCAGCCAGAGCGGATACCCCGGCGTCCTCAAAGCGAAATGGGGCACATCCCACTGATGCACGACATAGTCCGCCCCTTCGGCGATCGCACGGCCATATTGCCAGTAAATCGGCGTATCGCCGAACAGGCAGATCGAGCCGCGCCTTCGTGCCAGAAAATCGACCCCGAAGGCCGCAAGAAAACGAAGCGACGCCGCCACGATCAGGATCAGCCTGACACTCGGAACGAACCGGCCCGGTGATTCCTGACCTGGTGTCGCGTCTGTCAAATCCGGCTCTCCCCGATCGGTCACGGACATCGCTTCGGTCATCTTATCGAAGTGCCTTTCGATTCGTGCCCTGGCTCGACCCGGATCATGCACACAGATTTCGTCTCTGCACGTATTTTCGCACGTTCCGAAACCCCCAGGCCGACAACCCAGACGATACCAGCGCGATCCTCGACAAGCCATGTTCCACCTTTGGCTTGCCCCATGATCCCCCGAATCCGCAAAAAATCGGTCAATTTCTGATGCCGGCCGTCCATCCCCAGCGGATCGAACCGGTCGCCGGGAACGGCTCTTCGCAGAACCAGCGGCGGGCGCAGCATTGCGGCGTCCAAAGCACAAGTGTGGTCGGCGATTCGCCGCATCTGATCGAACGTCGGAACCTCTTGCACCACTTCAAGCACGATCCGCAGGTTTTCCGCTTCGACCACACCCGGATATGGCAAATCAACCGGAGCCGAAACGGTCTTCCCGTCAATCCGCGACTCACTCGCCGAATCCTCATCGAATGAAGCGATCAAGGCCTCTTTCGTGTGGATCTCGAGCGACATTCTGCCTGGCAAAGGAAACCGCCCGACGGTCCCGCGGATCAGCGACCGGCAAATACGTCGATCGATTTCGATCCAGTGATCGTGCGACATCGACCGTTGCGGCAAGCCGTGATCGGCCCACAACATCCGAAGCATCCGCCGCCTCAGCCAGGCCGGGCCGAACGCCCGATACCCCCGAAGTGAAATCCGCAGCACCCCGGCCTCGAAGCGCGCGATGCCCAGCTTTTCGGCCCTGCGATGCACCAGGTCATCGAGCCCCCCCTGCTCTTCGGACTGCAGTTCCGCGAAATGCCCAACCGCAGCACTGAAACGCGGATTCAGCCTTTCCGTAAGCTGCGGCACGACAACATGACGGACCCAGGCCCGGGTCTGATTCGCCACATCCGCGTTGGTCGGATCTTCGTGGAATCGAACATCGAGCGCTTCCAGATAACCCAAAACATCACAACGACTGAGGTTCAGCATGGGCCGTACCAGAACCGCGGCCCCGCCTGGCAGCTTGCGGCATGGCCGGATTCCGGCGAGCCCCCAGGGGCCCGCGCCCCGGGCCAGCCGCATGATCAAGGTTTCCACCTGATCGTCCAGCGTATGGGCCGTCATAACGGCCGACGCATTCGCCCGGGTAGCCACCTGCGCCAGCCATTCGTGCCGCGCCCGACGCGCATCCGCTTCGAAATGGGTATCGCGCGTCGGCCGCCAATGCCCCACTTCGAATTCCAGGCCTAGTCCGGCGGCAGTCTCGCGCACGAATGATTCATCGGCATCCGAGCCTTCCCGGGCATGATGGTTCATGTGCGCGACGATCAGACGCTGCCCCGGAAACATGCGGTGCGCTGCATGCATCATGGCCATGCTGTCAGCACCGCCTGAGACGGCCAGGATCCACGGCCGGCCAGAGAAGTCGATGTCACGCGCGTTCCTGTCAAGCCATTTTCGCACGGACTGGCTGACGGCCGCCTCGAACCTCGCGGCGTTTCGGTCACTCTCAAGTCGCTCGGGTCGAGCCGCGTGATCGTCATGCATGGAATGATCGGGAACGGGAACGCAATCGGCCGTCTTCAGAGTTCGTCGCCACGATGGTATCGTATCGCAAACGCGGATTTCGAGAACCGTTCAGCCGACGCACGATTTCAGGAAGCCGATTCCCTTGAGCGACGACACAACCCGTTTCGACCCGGATCGCTTCCGCTGCCCTGAATGCCGCGCGCTTTTGAAGGCCTCGTCGTCCGACGCCCTGGTCTGCGAAGGGCCTCAGCCGCATCGGTTTCCGATCGTTCGAGGCATCGCCCGATTCGCCGGTGAATCCTACATCGATAGTTTCGGCATCCAGTGGAATCGCTACGACGTCGTCCGGCCCGCCATGGACGAAGCCACGTTCATGGCCAAAACCGGAGTCCGGCCCACCGATCTCGCCGGCCTGGATGTACTCGACGCCGGGGTCGGGGGCGGCCGATATGCCCTGCTCGCCGGTTCCTGCGGGGCTCGTGTCGTCGGGCTCGATCTCTCCAGCGCCGTCGAAAAAGCCCGGGAGAACTGCAAAGACTTGCCCGATGTCGTCATCGTGCAGGGCGATCTTCTGAAACCGCCGCTCGCGGAAGCCGCCTTCGATTTCGCCTGGTCCATCGGCGTGATGCACCACTGCCCCGACCCCCGCAAGGCCTTCGCTGAAGTAGCCCGCGCGGTCAAGCCTGGCGGCCGCATGGCCATCTGGCTTTATCGCCGCAACACCTGGCCACAGGAAGGACTCAATTCGCTGCTGCGCGCCTTCACCACCCGAATGCCCGACCGGTTCCTGAGAGGCTGGGCCAGGCTGCTTACCGTTTTTGGCGGCATTCCGGGCTTCAAGCAGGTGGGCAGCAAAATCGTCAATTTCAGCACTTTCGAAGAACCGGCCCTCCGCCTGTGCGACAATTACGACTGGTACGCACCGACATACCAGAGCCATCACACTCTGAAAGAATTACGCCAATGGTTCCTGGATGAAGGCTTCGAGGAGCCTGTCGAGCTGCGGCCCGAAAAATCGGGCCGGCTTTACGAATGGGCTTACGACCGCAACCTGATCATTGGTTCCGGCGTCAACATGATGGCCCGGAAACGTGAAGCTGGCGGAACGTGATTACGGTGCAGTCATTCCGGCGCACGCGTTCTTGCGAATCGCACCCGGATCCGTTCCCGCGCATCGTGCGGTTCATGCAGCTTCCAGGGGCCGCGTCTGCGGTCGGCTTCAGCCAGAAGCCGCCGATCTCGCATCGATAAGGCCTTAAGAATCCTGCGAATCTGGTCGTGCTCGCAATCGGCCAGTGCCAGGGCCCAGTCGTCGGCCGCCGCAGGGTCGAACGCGAACCGGATCGCCTCAGTCGGCCAAACCCGCAGGTCTTCCGCAAGCTCTTCTTCAATATTGACTTGCGATACAGGCTCTGGTCCGGATCCGATCGGCTGATTCATCCCCATCCGGCCGTAGAATTCGCGCAGTGCGTCAGCCTGTTCGATGGGATCGATCTCATTCAGATTTTCGATCGCGGCGGTAATCGCCTCGACTTGCCGTGGGCTCATCTTCGCCAGAAGGTCGGCCGCCTGACGATCGTCCAGGCTCACCAGCACCAGCGCCGCGCGTCGCAGGACGTCGTCGCCACGAACAGGCTTCTTCCCCTGGATTGTCGGCGATTCGGAATCGTTCATGATCGTTCGCCCCGATACCTGGTCACTCGCCACCCTTTTCCCGTTCCTCGACGGAACCTAGCCAGGAACTCAATACTTCGGCGGCTTTGTCCGCGGGCAACTCATGGGGGCCGTGCGTCGTCGGGCGATCGCTCACGGCAGCAGCCAGATTTCGAGCCCAATGTGCTGTTTCGTCAAGGCTTACGTACGAAGCATCGCCCGTCGGCGAGCCGCCTCGCAGAGTTTTCCAGAAAAATCCGAAGCCAGCGACCAGAGCCAGACCGACTCCGCCCATGATCCACGGGCTCAGAGCCGATCTCGTCGATTCGTCGATCGGCGTCAGCGGCGTTTCGGGCATCGGCTTCGATCCTCCGGAAGCGACTTCGGCCGCCGGTGGTTCTTCGACAGCGGCAATTTGCGAATTCCGTGAGCCAGCGACGCCGTTTTCCGGCATCGAAAGCCATTCGACCTGCTCGACCAGCACAGGAGCGATCAATTTCGAAATCCGGTCCCGAATCTGCCTCCGGTGATCGGCGTCCGTTACGGACGATACTGTCTCCGGTGACGGAAGAATCTGAATTCGCACGCGTTGCGTCCGTGTCGACTTTGCACCCTGTGGTGGAGCCGTTTCCGCATCCGACAGCGAGACAGGACGATTGAAGTAAATTTTGGTCGAGTTCTCGCCAGCTGGAGATGCTGGCGGCGACTCAACGCCTGCGCTTTCTTCGACCTGACGCAGCGCGACCTTCACCGTGGCCGCCGACAGCTCGGGAATTGACTCTCGAATTTTCGCCGAGAGTGCCGTTTCCGATTCCGCAAGTTCGGCTTTCGCCGCGGGCTGTGCCGGGTCCGCCACTCCCTGATTCGCCATCCGGTAAATCCTGCGGGCGTCGTGAATCGTCACAAGCCCGGGGCTGGCGTTCGGAAGGCTGGCGAGAATCAACTGCTCGATCCGCTCGACCGCGTTGTCCGAAAGCCCCTTCGCCGGGTCCTCAAGCTCGACATAAATCCTGACGCGTGGTCGTGATGAATCCTTTTTGCCGATCCAGCGCGTGCCGCCGCTGGAAGTTTCGACGCTGACATGGGCATCCGCAATTTCATCCAGCCGTTTGATGTGCCAGGCCAGCTCATTTTCCCGGGCCTGGCGTCTGCGCTGATCGCGCTGTTCGGGCGATTCGAGAATCGACAGCGTCCCAGCCGGCACGTTCCGGATCTCGTCGAGCGTCTGTGGTCTCAGGCCCGCTTTCTCGAGCGAAGCCTGCGCTTCATGCAGACGGTCCGGCAACACGAGCAATTCGCCCCTGACGCCGATCATGGCCGCGATTCCGCTCTGGTTCAAATGGTCCAATGCCGCGCGCCGGCCAGCTTTATCGAAGTGCCGACCCTGAAATACGATCGACATTTCCGAATTCGACTTATTCGCCCCGATCACATACCAGCCGACACCGACGGCCAGAATCAATACCACGGCCACGGCGGCGTAACCAGTCCAGCGTAAGTAGATGCGCTCACCCGCCAGGGCGATTCCGGATGACGGCGTTTCAGTGTGGGAATGTGCGTGATCGACCCGCGGGCTCGGGCTCATCGGCGTTCGTCCATGAATCGAGAGGTGCCTGAACCAGGGGCGGGCGTTCGATCCGTCGCCGCCGCTCTCCACGGTCCTGGCCTGACCTGCTTCATCTATCGCTCGATTCGCCGAATCGGTCAATGCCAGTCCGAGGATCGATCGTTCGATTCTCCAGGCGACGCGTAACGATCGTGATCCAGTAACCACCCGAAGAGCTTAAGCAGGAACATCGCAAACTAGGCAGTCATAGAACTCTGGTCAATTTGCATTTTCGCTATAACCTTTACGAATTACCCAGCCACTGTTTTCGCTGGTTTTCGATTTATCTTTACTGGACTTCTGGCCCGAACCAGTTTCCACCCAGGAAATGGGAACGACCGACCTGGATCGAAGACAACGACGGAATGACGCAACCTATTTGATAGCATTTTGATACGTTCGAATTACGAAACGGGATGAGGTCAGAAAATGGCGGCAGGTTACGTAAATGCAAGTTTGGTGTTCGAAGAACGGAGTCGCTGGGGAACGATCAGGAGACCAGACTCGAATCATTGACCGAACGACGCGCCTGAATTCGCCCCAAATCATGAATTTCCATACTGTTCGGAACGGATTACGAAACGAAAACCACATCGATTCGGTCATCCTTCGTGATTGGACAGCAGCTCGCGGAAGCCCGTTTGAAGGATAGTGAAGACGGGCAGGAGACATTCCGGCCTCAGATCGTTTCGATGGCGGGCTATCCGACAATCCGCTCCCCAAACCGCCGGACCCGACGGCAGCGTTTTCGCCTCGACAGATTCGGGCATTCGGGCATAATCGTCATGACTGCTATTTCTCACGGCGGGCTCATGGATGGAGCGCGCGGCGCAACGAAGGGACGGACACCCACGATGACGGCTCAAGGAATGCCGGCCCGGATCGCGGCCACGACCCGATCGATCGAACCCTGGGTACTTCCGGTCACCCTCATGGGGTCGCTGGTCGTGCTTCTCGTTCCCGTTCCCGGGGCGGTCATGGACTTGCTCCTGGCCGCGAACGTGACCATCTCCGTGCTGATCCTGATGACCACCATCACGATCGGTTCGCCACAGCAGTTCAGTTCCCTGCCGACGCTTCTGCTCACGACAACCCTGTCCCGCCTGGTGCTGAACGTCGCGAGCACACGCCTGATCCTGCTGGAAGGGGGCACGCGCGGCCTGGATGCCGCTGGCGGCGTCATCAAGGCCTTCGGCTCGTTCGTCGCGGGCGACAATATTCTCGTCGGCGGCGTCATGTTCGGAATTATGGTGATCATCCAATTCGTCGTGATCACGAAGGGTTCGTCGCGGATCAGCGAAGTTGCCGCCCGGTTTACGCTCGACGGCCTGCCGGGCCGGCAGATGGCAATCGACTCCGACCTGCACGCCGGCCTGATCGATCAGGCGGAAGCCGTGCGGCGCCGAGAAGCGGTCTATCGTCAGGCCGACTTTTTCGGCGCGATGGACGGTGCCGGCAAATACGTCCGTGGAGACGCGGTCGCCGGCGTGCTGATCACGATGATCAACATCCTTGGCGGCCTGGCGATCGGCATCGTCCAGCACGGCATGAGCCCGGTGGAAGCCGTGGACATATTCACCAAGCTGACGATCGGCGACGGGCTCGTCAGCCAGATTCCGGCGTTCCTGATCTCGCTGGGCGCGGGCCTGGTGGTAACGCGATCGTCCAGCGAATCGGACATCGGCCGCGAAATGACCGGGCAACTGTTCGGTGAAACGCGTACGCTGATTTCGGCCGCGGTTCTACTGACGATCCTGGCGTTCCTCGGGCTGCCGAAGCTGCCGCTTTTGAGCGTGGCCGCAATACTTGGCTTCGGTGCCTGGATCATGAACCAAACCGTGCCCGGAAACACGGAATCGAAAACGACTGTCGCGACATTTTCGAAACCGATCGAAGCACGCCAGGAAAAATCGACGAAACCAGCCCAGATTTCAGCACCGGCTACACAGGAACGTAAAACACCGGCAACAACCGACGCATCGGCAACATCGACCTCGTCCACATCGGGCAAGCCCGCGGCGATCAGATCGAGTTCATCCGAAGCCGCTGTGACCGACTGGCTCCGCGTCGATGCCATGGAGCTTTCCATCGGCTACCGGCTGATCGCTCTGGCGGATCCTGGCCGGGGTGGCGATCTGCTGGACCGGCTGGGACGTGTACGCCAGCGCGTGGCACGCGAGCTGGGAATGATCGCGCCCCAGGTGGCGATACGCGACGACCTGGCGCTGCAGCCGCAGGAGTATCGAATCGCCATTCGGGGCGTGACGGTAGCCGGCGGAGTTTCGTATCCAGGCCGACTTCTGGCGATCGTGCCTCCTGGGCTTACCGAAGTGCCTGAAGGCCGCGAAGGCGTGGACCCCGCGACGGACAGACCGGCCGTGTGGATCGCGGCTGAAGGCAAGCAGGCCGCCGAACTCGCAGGCTGCAAAGTGAAGGAAGCCTCGGCCGTGATCATGGATCACCTGGCCGAAGTGATCATCCATCATGCCGACGAACTGCTGTCGCGCGATCAGGTCATGCAGTTAATCGAACGAGTGCGGCTGGGCAGTGCATCGCTGGTGGACGAAGTCGTACCCAACCTGATCCGCGTCGGCGAGATCCAGAAGGTTCTGCAGAATCTGCTGCGAGAGCGGGTCAGCATTCTGGATATGGAGACGATCCTCGAAGCCCTCGCTCTTGCCGCGGTTGCGACACGCGACCCGGAAGAACTCACCGAACACGCCCGGCGGGCACTTTCGCGGCGGCTCGTTCAGCCGTATCTGGCTCCGGACGGCCACCTGAATGTCGTCATGCTCGACAAGTCGGTCGAAAATCGGCTGGCTGCCGCCGTGGATCAGTCCACCCGGCCAGAAACGGCCCTGGGGCTGGACTGGAGCCGCCAGCTCGTCGCGGCGATCGGTGCGGCCGCCGGACGACTTACCGAACAGGGCCGCCCGCCGATTCTCGTCGTCGGTTCGCTCGTTCGACGCCTCGTCCGGGATTTGACGCATACGGATCTGCCGGGGCTCGTCGTGCTGGCTCAGCAGGAAATTCCTCGGGATACGCCGGTCGACAACATCGCGACCGTCGCCCCGGCCGGGTTCGAGGAAGCCGACCGGTCCGACGCCCAGCGAACGGCGGCTTTCAATGAGGACGCCCGACTTACGGCGAACGCACCCGCTTCGTCGATTCCCGCACCGCACGGCTGGCCCACCGCACGTGGCGGACGAACCCACGCGACCGTGAATCTTCGAACGACCAGAAACACCGAAGCGACCGATCCGGGCGATCGATCCGATGAATACGGGGCTGGTGAACGATGACCCGAAGAACGACGATCTGGAAAGCCCATTCAGGCCACGAAACCCTTGCTGGAATGACAAGGTCCTTTCGTGGCAAGTCCATGAGTGAGGCCCTGCTCCGGGCGAAGGCCGCCCTCGGCGAAGGTCTGTATGTCGTGGGCACGCACCGGTACACGCCGATTCTGTCGTTTCTGAACCGGGACGGCGAATCCGAATGGTACGAGGTGGAAGCCGTAGCCGACGCAGCCTGGCAGGAGCATCAGTCCAGGCTCAAGGTGGAACCGACCGAATCGGCCCTGGGCCGCGACGATCTCAAAATCGTCCATCGGGTCGTTTCTGAGCTGGAAAACCGTGGCGATGACCCGCTCAAGCTCTGGAACGTGCCCAGCGCCCTTCTTGCCCCGTATCAATTCCTGCTGCACTCGGGCGTCTCGGAAGATTATGCCGAGCGGATCGTCCGCCATGCGGCCGCCTGCAGGCATGCGCGTGACCTTCAGGACGATGCCTCCGCCTGGCAGGCCGTGCTCGAAGCTGTCGCCGACGGCATTCCGACGATCGGCCCGGCGCAAATCGATCCCGACTCGAAGCGGGTGATTATGGTCGTCGGGCCAACCGGTGCCGGCAAAACGACATCCCTGGCGAAACTCGCCGCCCACCTGCAGTTGACCGACTCAGGCTCAGTCGGCCTGGTCTCGTGTGATATGTTCCGGATCGCGGCCGTCGAGCAGCTCGATACCTACGCCCGTATCATGAACATGCCTTTCGCCGCGGCCGACACGGCGCAAACCGTGGCCGACGCCGTGGCGACGATGGAGGCCGATATTATTCTGATCGACACACCGGGCCGCGGGCCGCTGGACGCCGACCACCTCGGCGCGCTTGCGGAACTGGCCGACGTGATCTCGCCTGACGAAACGCACCTGGTTCTGCCGCTGGAATCGGCCAGGCGCTGGGCCAGGCTGACCTCGGAAAAATTCGCCGTCATGCGGCCAGACCGGCTGATCGTCACCAAAACGGACGAAACGGACCGGCACGGCGGCTTCATCGACATGGTGGCCGAGCTGAAGCTGCTGATTTCCTACGTCAGCACCGGTCAGCATGTGCCGCAGGACTTCTTCGCCGCTGACCCCGACCGGATCGCGGCACTGATCATGGGATAAACGCAGCCACTTATACGATTATGTTCAATGAGAAATGCGAGAGCGGCCCCGAAAGGCCGCTCTCATCGATTCAGGCATGATCCGACCAGCTTCGCTGATCGTCAAGGTCGATCACTTCTGGGCAGCCGGCGTCACGGCGGGAGCCGATTGGGCCGAGGGAGCGACAGCAGGAGCCGAAGGGGCAGCGACAGCAGCAGCAGGAGCCGCGGCGGCCGGAGCCTGGCGTTCCCAAACGGTGTAGCTGTAAGGCACCTGCTTGGTGATCGTGCGGGGGACCTTGCGGACGACGGTCACGTCTTCCGTGTAGGGAACCTGCACGGTGATGTGCCGGGTGACGTTGTCCGTCACCGTCTTGGACTTCTGAACGTGACGGGTAACCGTCTCGGTGTAAGGAACCTGCACAGCGACCTGACGGGTGACGGTTTCGGTCACCTGACGGGGCTGTTGCCGGTAGGTGGTCACGGTTTCCGTGTAGGGAACCTGCACGGCCACCTGACGGCTGACCGTTTCGGTGATCTGACGGGCCTGTTGCTTGTAGGTCGTCACTTGTTCCTGATAAGGAATCTGGACGGCGACCTGGCGGCTCGTCGTTTCGGTAACTTGGCGTGGTTCCATGGCCGTATAGGTTTCAGACCGCTTTTCGCTCGTGTAAGCGACGCGGGAGCCCTTCACGACTTCCTCGACCGAGCGGGGCACCTGATGCGTCACAGGCACTTCATACTCGCGGGTCTTCGTAACGTGTTCCGTCCGGCTGACCTGCTTGGGAACCATGCGGGTCTCGGTGGAAGGAACGTCGAATTCCTGCTCCTGGCAGACCATCTGGGTGACACAGTCCTGCACATGAACCTTGACCGGAACCGAGGTGCGGACGTTGTACGTTTCCCACACAGGCTGGCAGACGTAAGAAACCGTCGAAGCCGCACAACCGGCCTTATGGCCATGACCGAACAGGCCGTGGCCCGTGCCGTGACCGCAACCGCACGAGGGGGCCGGCGCCGGAGCTGCGACGGCGACCGGGCGATTGACCCAGTGGCCCTGCTGCTGGACGACTTCCTGGCACTGGGTGACTTCACGCGTGACCATCACCTGCTGCGGAACCTGAACCGTCCGCTTTTCCTTCCTGTTCACATGCACCGTTTCCGGCTGCATGACCGTTTCGGTGATGGTCTGAGCTTCCTGATAAGGCTCATAACGCTTTTCGTTCTTCGTGACCTTGTCGTAGACCGTCTTCGTGACCTTGATGTCGAAGGTTTCGGTCGTGGGGACCTTCACTTCGATTTCGCGGGTCTTCTGAACCGGCTCGTAAACGGTCCGCTGCACGGGGACGGTTTCGGTCTTGTACTCGGTCCGGTACTTCGTCACCGTATCCTGAACCGGCACGCTGTCGTAGACTGTCCTGGACACAGGGACGGTCTCGGTCTTGTACTCGGTCCGGTACTTCGTCACCGTGTTCTGAACCGGCACGCTGTCGTATTCGGTCCGGGTCGTCGGGACAGTCTCGGTCTTGTATTCGGTGCGATACTTAGTCACGTTTTCCGTGACCGGCTCGGTGTAATACTCGGTGCGGCTGACCGGCACGGTTTCCGTACGGGTTTCGCTGCGATACTTCGTGACCTTATGAACATCGGTCACGTCTTCGCAGACCGTTTCGGTCACGGTCTGGTAGCAGGTCACCGTACGCGGCACGAGAACTTCGCAAGCCGGGGCCGAAACCTGGCACGGAATCGTCGTGGCACAGGGGGCTGCGACCGGAGCGGCGGCAGGCACGCAGCGGAAAGATACTGGCTTGCAGCCATGGCAAGCTTTCACGGCCGTTGCCGAACCAGCATACCCCGTCATCAAGAGGGCAGCGGCCAGGGTCCAACGTCTCATCGGGGAAGTCTCCAGGTGTGTCCAAGTCTGATACGGGCAAAATTCGGTTCCCGGGCTGACTCAACCTACAACCCCAAATCAGCCGTAAAACCTTCGCCATGTTTATAAAACACGCAAAGCATCAATTCAATGAATTTTCTCCAGACAGCCATTTTCTGACCGTTGCATTCGGAAAATTCGTATGATCCATAGAGCCTTCATAACCGCACATGAAAATTCTGACGAAGATGTCTTGTCAGCCCTCCTGTTTTTGATAGAGTTCCGTCCCGTCCAGGGAGACCGACACGGAGTGGTTCAGGTCTCGTCCATGGTTCGGTGCACTTGTCGGGATCGATTCGCGAGCCGGAATCCCGGTGAAACGAATCTCTCTCGCACGGAAGGCAGGGATGTCATGTCGGACCAAGCGGATGCGCTGCGACACCTGTTCGCAGCCAAGGCTCAGGATGAGCCGACACCGGTACACGAAGAGCCGGAACGGGAAAATACGATCGGCTGGACGCTACAGGCGGACAGGAGATTCGAAGAACCGGAAACGGTCGACGAAGCTCCCGAGCCCGTCGTCGCCCAGGTTCGCGAGCCCAAACCGACTCGCGTGCTCAGCCTCATCAGCGGAAAGGGCGGCGCCGGCACGAGCGTCATGAGCCATAATCTGGCCGTATCACTGGCACGTAAGGGCGAATCGGTCGTTCTCGTCGATGCCGACTACGGCCTTGGCCAGCTCGAGATCCTGTGTGACCGGCGGCCGACCGTCGATCTCGAAGACGTCCTCGCCGGTCGCATCGCCCCGGAAGACGCTCTGGTCGAAGGCCCGGAAGGCATCAAGCTTCTGGCGGGATCCCATGCGGCCCGCATGAACGAAGCCTGGCTCGTCGGCCCTGCGACCGACGAACTCGTCGCCCAGGTCATCGGCGAACTCCGCGAAAAACAAGTGGCAGAGTGGATTCTCGTCGACGTCGGCAGCGGCCTGACCGCACGGTCCCAGACCCTGGCCGCCGCTTCGGACGCCATGATCGTGGTGACCACGCCCGAACAAGCCTCGATCGCGGCCAGCCACGCCCTGCTCTCGCACTTGCGCCGGGCCGCGGGCAGCCATCTCAAGCTCGTGTCGCTCGTCAATAAGGCCGGCTCGCATCGTGCCGGAGACGAAGCCGCAGACAGGCTGATCCAGGCGGCCAGACTCTTCCAGGGTCTTTCGGTCGGACACCTCGGCGTCGTCCGCGACGATCTCGACGTTCCCCGCGCCGTCCGCAACCGCATGGCCGTCGTCCAGGCACCCGGCTGGTGGCTTTCGACCGCTGCCAGAGACATCGAACGGATCACGACGCACGTGCGTCAGGATTTCGAAAAATGGGCCACGGCAGCGACGGAAGTCGAAGCCCCGGCAATCAACGTTCTGGGAACCGCGGCCCCCGAAGCTTCTGCGGACTCTGTCCGTTCCAAACGGAAAGCCGGCTGACCGAACCTGCCTGAAGGTAACGTCAGCCTGAGGTCTCCCCACCCGATGCGTACGAAAGCCGGTTCGATCCTCGTTCCGCCTTCCGACACATCAGGGTCCCGTCGAAAATGCCGCGAAAATCGCCAACGAATATGATGATTTTGCGGAAAATCCGATGTTTACCGTCAAGGCCCGTATCTGATCTTCCGATAAAGATACTGGCGATTCCTGCTCATCACGGGAGTCCCCGAACGAACTCGAATCCGCCGACGCTCGAAACCCGCCCTGGAAATTCGACCGAATTTCCTCTCCAAGGCGGGGCAGAATGACGACGGTTCGGTCTCGGCAGCACATGGATGTGCGTGGCTCTCGGCGACATGGAGGTCTGAATGGCAACCCAAGTGGAAACGGATATCGCGGAAGTCTGGAACCGGTTCAAGGAAGAACCTACTACGGATCTGCGAAATCGCCTCGTCGAGCGTTACCTGCCACTCGTCAAGTACAACGCTGAACGAATCTGGCAGCGGCTCCCGGACGGCGTCGATCTGGACGACCTCATCTCGGCCGGTGTCTTCGGCCTGATGGACGCCATCGATGCGTTCGACCTGGAACGGGGCGTGAAGTTCGAAACGTACTGCGTGCCGCGGATCCGTGGCGCCATGCTCGACGAACTCCGGACCATGGACTGGGTGCCCCGGCTCGTCCGCAGCAAGCACTCCAAGATGGAAGAGGCCAAAAAGGCCCTGGAAGTGCAGCTCGGCCGGCCCGCCACGCCGGAAGAGATCGCTGAAAAACTGGGCGTCAGCCACCTCGAATACGAAAAGCTGGCCGCTGAGTCGAACGCCATCGGCCTGGTGAGCCTGAACAAGAAGTGGTACGAGACCGACAGTTACAAGGATGTCCGCGAGATCGACATCCTCGAGGACAAAAAGGGCGAGGACCCCACCAACCGCCTCCAGCGCAAAGACTTGATGCGTATGGTGACGAAGGGCCTCAACCGCAACGAGCGGCTCATCATCATCCTTTACTATTATGAAGAGCTGACGATGAAAGAGATCGGGGCCACACTCGACCTTTCGGAATCGCGCGTCAGCCAGATGCACAGCTCGATCATCGAACGGCTCAAGGGACAGCTCTCCGAGCGCCGCGTCGAATTCGGCACCTGATCGCATCCGAGGACCCGCGCCTCAACCTCGAACGTCATTCGAAACAGACCGCCCACCCCGGGCGGTTTTTTCGTTCCGTTTCGGCAACCGTCCGAATAAAGTGATTCATGGCTATCCGCGGATCGAGCACACGCATCGTTTCGAATGCCGATTGCATCGTTGCGTCATCTCGGCTCGCACTTCCGGTCCATATCAAGTTCGAATCCAAGCTGGTTCGGCGCGCGTATCGCTCGCAAACTGCATTTTCCGGGCAATTCGACTCGATCAAGAAATCCGATCATCGCTGGCCGGAATCTCAATCCACCGAATTTCCGAGGATGATGAGCAGGATCGTGCCCACGATGATCATGCAGGAGAAGAACATGCCGAGAATGGCCAGGCTCATTCTGCGATTTCGTTGAAAAAGAGCCGCGAGCCCCAGGCCGAAGGCGACGACCGTAATCCCCATGGCGAGGATCATGGAAAACCCGATGAACAATGCTTCGGGCGAATTGTCATCGAGTCCCTCCGGACGAGACATATCCAGATACCCGGCCACCACGATGATCGAAAAAATCGCAAAACCGCAGAGGATGCTCAATACGAAGGACGCGATTCCCAGGCCGGATTGTTTTGCCCCGTAAATCGTTTCGTCGATTTCGTGCATCGTTTCGCCTTTATCGTCTATTGTCGAGACACATCAAAAACCGAACCACGTTTCGCGTTCTGCATCGAACTTAGCATGAGCGGCAGTCGATGACAACTGCCCATCGGGACATGCGTGAATCCGAATATTTTCCGGCGACGAAAGAAAGGTTACTGACGACCGCCCGGGAGAAGTTCGGGGGACAAGTCACTTCTTTCGGTGCGAGGCTGAAATTGACCGAACTCCGGCATCAGGTCAAATCCGTCCCACGGCGATGCGTCTCATGATCTCACCCGGCAGTTCACGCAGGGGCAAAACGGCATCGGCCAGGCCGGCACGGGCGATTTCGCCCGGCATGCCCCAGACGACCGAGCTGGCTTCGTCCTGCACGATCACGCGGCCGCCGGCGTCACGGATGACCTTCGTGCCGGCCAGGCCATCTTTCCCCATGCCGGTGAGAACGACGCCAAGTACCGATGCCCCATAAATATCGGCAACGCTTCGGAACAGCACGTCAGCGGCGGGCCGGCATGAATTTTCCATCGGCCCCTGATTGAGGGTGACGGTAGCCCTGCGATCTTCGCCTCTTCTCAAGACCATGTGCTGGTCGCCTGGCGCGATCAAGGCCTGGCCTGGCTGGAGCACGTCGCCAGCGGCGGCCTCGCGGACGGTCAAAGCGCAGGTGGCGTCCAGCCGGTCCGCCAGGTTCTTCGTGAACTCGGCCGGCATGTGCTGGACGATCACGATGGGCACGGGAAAATTGCGAGGCAATTCGGCGAGCAGTTCGGTCAATGCCTGCGGTCCGCCCGTGCTTGAGGCGATCGCCAGGACTTCGACGCGTCTGAGGCTGCGCGACATCGTGACGTCAGATGCCGAGTGGCGCATCGCGGAGAGATCGGACGATCCGTTGACGAAAGAATCCGGGGCTGCAATTTCTTTGTCTTTGACGAGGCTGGCGGCGGAACGCATGCCCGATCGAGCTTCCGGCGCGATCGTAAAAACACCGGAACGGTGCTCCTGAATGGGTGCGATAATGGACGAACGCGATTCAGGAACGGTTTCGATCGAAACGGAACTCGATCTTGCCCGCTCGGCGGAACGCAACATATCGACAAGCCGTATACGGACGGTGGCGGCGAGGTCGTCGAGAAAAGCCTCGGCGGTCGTGTTCTGCCGGGGCCGGAGGATCGCTTCGCAACGGCCAGGCGTGATCAGGGACTGAGGGATCTTTCGCAGGAATGCTTCGGAGGGCGCGAGAGCCAGCACCAGGATTTCCGGATACTTCTCGCGGATATCCCGGAGCAGGGACTGAGGCTCGGAGCAATTCATCTCCAGGTCGAGGACGACTGCGTCAGCCGAGCCTGCCGCAAGCCGTTCGAGCACGGAGGAGCCGCTCGAGCATACGCCGACGACTTTCAGATCGACGGTGCGGCTCAGTCGGGCGGAAAGCCCCTGGCGAAGCAGGATCTCGTCGTCGACGACGATCACGCGGTACTGGGTCATGGCCTGACATCGGCCCTAGGGATTACGGATGATCGAAGTTTCATCATACATGATTGTCTCGACTGAGGTGGACAATCGAGTTCAGGAACCTCCGCAGCGACAGGTACGAATCGGACGGTTATGACATCATAACCTTCATACCGATCATGCATACGGCAGCATTGGCCGATTCGGTCGAATTCCCTGCGAACAGGTCGATCAGGAACTTGAACCCTTACGAAGGCTCGATCGTTGTGCGACGAAATCGGCTTGAGCTATCCAGTTACCCATCGATTCATGTCTTAGCTATAATAGATTCGATATGCTTCCGCCGGCTCGACACCTGTCGCTTTTTCGATCCGGCGGAATCCGCTCCCCTGCCCTTGATTCCCGCCGGATCACTGCCGTGACGACAAAATCGCGTACGTTCGTGCTGCTGGCTCTGGTGCCGATCACGTTGATGGCCGCCCTTTCCGTTCGGGCCGAATCACCAGCGGATCGGCCTAAGCCCGGCTTCAATCGTGACATCCGGCCGCTTCTTTCGGACCGCTGTTTCGCATGCCACGGGCCTGACAAGACCTCGCGCAAGGCCGACCTTCGACTGGATCGCAGGGACGAGGCGATCCGCGCGGGGGTGCTCGATCCGGCGAATTTCTCCGAAAGCGAAATCCTGGCCAGAATCGCTTCGGACGATCCCGACGAGATGATGCCGCCGCCGGCGTTCAAAAAGCCCCTTTCGCAGCAGGAGAAATCACTTCTGCGGGAATGGGTCGCCCAGGGTGCGGAATACGAGCCGCACTGGGCCTTCGTGCCGGTGCCGAAGACCGTTCCGGTGCCGGAAGTTAAGGAAAGCGGCTTCGTCGTGGCGAATCCGATCGACCGGTTCGCGGCCGAACGTCTTGCGAAAGAAGGTTTGAAGCAGGCCCGTCAGGCGGACCGGACGACGTGGCTGCGACGCGTGAGCTTCGACCTGACCGGCCTGCCGCCGACACTGGCGGAGATTGACGCCTTCCTGGCCGACACCAGACTGGACGATGCCGCGAAGAACGCCGTTCTGGACCGTCTTTTCAGCAGCGACGCCTATGCTGAGCGCATGGCCATGGACTGGCTCGACGTGGCCCGATATGCCGACACGTTCGGCTATCAGGCCGACCGGGACATGCACACCTGGCCCTGGCGGGACTGGCTGATCGACGCGTTTCGCAAGAACCTGCCCTACGACAAGTTCGTTACCTGGCAGATCGCGGGTGACCTGCTGCCCGAAGCCACGAAGGAGCAGATTCTGGCCACGGCCTTCAATCGCCTGCACCGGCAGACGAACGAAGGCGGCTCGATCGAGGAAGAATTCCGCGTCGAATACGTCTCGGACCGCGTGCGAACGGCCGGCACGGCGTTTCTGGGCCTTTCGATGGAATGCTCCCGATGCCACGACCACAAGTATGACCCGATCTCGCAAAAGGACTTTTACGGCCTCAGCGCGTTTTTCGGAAACATCGACGAACACGGTCTTTACAGCCACTTCACCGAAACCGCTCCGACACCCGCCCTGCCCCTCTATTCGGGCGATCAGAAAACGCGGCACGAAACGCTGAAAAAAGAGATCGCAGAGCTTCAGGGCAAACTCGACGGCTGGCTGGCTTCGTACGCAGCTGGATCGGAGAAGCCGAAGCCCGCTGAGTTCGGAAGCCCGAAAGCCGATTTTTCGAAGAACTTCGACGATCTCAAGCCCGCTGGCGATTACGCACCAGCGGAGGGGCGGGGCGGCATCGGGCATTCCATTCGGTTCGAGGGTGACGACGCCTTCGTCTGCAAGGATGTCGCACCGTTTCGCCGCTCGGATCCGTTCACCGTGTCTCTCTGGCTGAAGCCTTCGGCACACAAGCCCCGCATGGTGGTCTGGCACGCGAGCCGGGCGGCGGAGGATTCGGCATATCGGGGTTCGAGCCTCATCCTGGACGACGGCGTGCCGGTCGTTTCCCTCATTCACTTCTGGCCAGGCGACGCCATTGCGATTCGGGCCAGGCGGCCCGTGCCGATGGACGCCTGGACCCAGTTGAGCGTGACCTACGACGGTTCGAGCCGGGCTCAAGGGCTTCGGCTGTATGTGAATGGTGTCGAGGAGCCTGTCGAGGTCGTTCGCGACAGGCTGACCCGCGATATCGTGCATAACGCGGCCTGGGGCGATGCCGATGCCGGCTCGGTAAGTCTGGCACTCGGCGCGCGATTTCGGGACGTCGGCTTTCAGGGCGGCCAGATCGACGATCTGGAAGTCTTCCGGCGCGAATTATCACCGCTGGAAGTGGCCCATGCGGCGGGTGCGAAGATAGAAGCCTCGCGGGCGGACTTTGCCCGACATGTGCTTCTGCACTCGCCCGACGACGACATTCGGAAAATTCGAGACGATCTGACGAAGCTTAGGAAAGAAGAGAACGAGCTGATCTCGGGCATTCCGCAGGTCATGGTGATGAAAGAATGGCCTGGCCCGCGAAAACCGGCTTATGTGCTGCATCGCGGGGAATATACGGCACGAGGGGAAGAAGTCGGCCCTTCGACCCCCTCGGCGATTCTGCCCTTCGACCCCTCGTGGCCAAATGACCGTGTCGGCCTGGCGAAATGGATGACCGACGATCGGAACCCACTGGTTTCGCGCGTGATCGCCAACCGGCTCTGGATGTTGTGTTTCGGGAGAGGCCTGGTCGCGACGCTCGAAGACTTCGGCTATCAGGGCGAAGAGCCGACGCACCCTGAGCTGCTCTCATGGCTGGCGCGGGATCTGATGGACCACGGCTGGGATTTGCGGCACACGCTGCGGACGATTCTGACTTCGGCCACGTATGGGCAGTCGTCGACTCCTCGGGATCCGGCCACTTACGAAAAAGACCCGGACAATCGACTGCTGGCCCGGGGGCCTCGCTACCGGCTTTCGGCCGAGATGATTCGGGACAACGCCCTGGCGGTCAGTGGCCTGCTGGTTCGGAAGGTCGGCGGCCCGAGCGTCAAGCCCTACCAGCCTGCCGGCCTTTGGGAAGAATCAGGCACGGGCAAGACTTACGTTCAGGAACACGGTGAGTCACTCTATCGCCGGAGCATGTACACGTTCTGGCGAAGGACTGCGCCACCGCCTTCGATGACGACCTTCGACGCCCCTTCGCGTGAATTCTGCATGGTCAAGCGCGAGCGGACTGCGACGCCGCTGCAGGCTCTGGCGATTCTCAACGACGTTCAATATGTGGAAGCCGCACGCGTGCTCGCGGAACGGTTGATCAAAGACTTGCCCGGAGATGAGGACGAACGTCTCCGTACCGCCTTCAGAGTATGTACGAGCCATTCGCCGAGCGAACCTCAACTTCAGGTTCTGAAGCGGCTTCTCGACGAGCAGAAAAGCCGGTTCGGGGCCGACCGGGAATCGGCCGGAAAACTGATCGCCACTGGCGAATTCGCCCGGGACCAGAAGCTTGACCCGGTCGAACACGCTGCGATGACCGTCGTGATTCAGACCCTTTTCAACTACGATCCGTTCGTGACGAAACGATAAGCCGGCGAGAGAGTTCGAGCCGACGGGAGCCGAGACGATGAGCGAGACGAATCGAACGGGTTGTTGCGGGATCGAGGCGACGGCCGGCCTTTCGCGCCGGCAGATGCTCGGCCGGTTCGCGCACGGGATCGGCGGTATCGCACTGGCGGACTTGATGCGTGCGAATGCGCATGCGGCGACCGGGACGCCCGGCGCGCTGGGTGTCCTGCACCATCCGCCGAAGATCAAGCGCGTCATTTCGCTGTTCCAGAGTGGCGGACCGAGCCACCTGGAAACGTTCGACTACAAACCGCTGCTGAAGAAGATGGAAGGCCAGGACCTGCCGGCCTCGGTACGCATGGGGCAGCGGCTCACAGGCATGTCGGGTTATCAGGCCAGGCTGCCTCTCGTCGGATCGTTCACGGGTTTCAGGCAGCATGGGCCGTCAGGGGCCTGGATCAGCGACCTGCTGCCGCACACGGCCCGCATCGCGGACAAAATCTGCGTGATTCGTTCCCTGCATAGCGAGGCGATCAATCACGACCCGGCGATCACGTTCCTCCAGACCGGATTTCAGATCGCGGGCCGTCCTTCAATCGGCTCTTGGCTGTCGTACGGCCTGGGCAGCGAAAACGAGGATCTGCCGACATTCGTCGTGCTGATCACCAAGGGCAAAGGTGGTCAGCCGCTTTATTCGCGGCTCTGGGGGTCGGGTTTTCTGCCGTCGCGCCATCAGGGGGTTCAATTCCGGGCATCCGCGGAGCCGGTGCTTTACCTGAACAATCCGGCCGGGGTGGATTCGGCATCACGACGCTCAATGCTCGACCGGCTGCGCGACCTGCACTAACTGGAAGAGCAGGAAACGCAGGACCCGGAGATCCGGACCCGGATCGCCCAATACGAAATGGCCTTCCGAATGCAGCGCAGCGTGCCGGAGGTGACGAACCTGGCTGACGAGCCGGACCACGTCTTCGAACTTTACGGCAAAGATTCGAGGACGCCCGGCACATTCGCGGCCAACTGCCTGATGGCGCGCCGAATGGCTGAGCGGGGTGTGCGCTACATTCAGCTTTTTCATCAGGACTGGGATCATCACGGCGGCCTGCCGGGCGGCATCACGAATCTCTGCCGCGAAACCGATCAGGCATCGGCGGCCCTGGTGACCGACCTGGAGCGCCGTGGGCTTCTGGAAGATACCCTCGTGGTCTGGGGCGGCGAATTCGGCCGTACGAACTACAGCCAGGGCAAGATTACGCCAGGCAATTACGGCCGGGACCACCACCCACGCTGTTTCTCGGTCTGGATGGCGGGCGGCGGCGTGAAGCCAGGCTCGGTCTGGGGCGAGACTTGCGAGTTCGGCTATAACGTCGTGAAGGACGGTGTCCATGTGCACGACCTGCACGCGACGATTCTGCATCTGCTGGGGATCGACCACGAACGCCTGACCTATCGCTTCCAGGGCCGCGACTTCCGGCTGACGGATATCTCGGGCAAAGTGGTGCGTGGCGTGCTGGCCTGAACCGGCGCGGGGAATACCGCGATCGGAATTCGTTCGAATGAGGTTTTCGTCGGCCGGATACGAACGGACACCGAATCCGTTACTTAGTCGTTCACTCAGCGCAAGAGGCGTGCTGGTCGAAGTTTGACTTCGATCGCTTTTCGCCGGTTGCCAGGCGGGACGTATCGATCGGAAAATTTTGCCGAATTCATGGGACCATGGATGGACGGTTTGTCGCACATAGAATTATGAAGATTGTCGGCTCGGGCGGACCGGAACCGAACCTGACAATTCGCGAATGGAGCGATCGGATCGCTTGCTTTCGCCACATGGATGGTACGACAGGTCGGGCAATTTCACCCGAATGTACCTTCCACTGGACAGATTCAGGTTTGACCGCAGCACAAGTTGCGGTCTGCGGAGTCTTGTCGTCGCACTTGATCTGAAGAAAAACGGCTTGCGGAATTGCGATCGATCCGGAGTGATGTCCATCATGACGAAGCCAGCGAGACCCACAACAAAGTCGACACGAGAACCGCTGCTTGACATCGCCAGAGTTGTCGCCTGCGCAGTTGTCGTGATGCACCATGCGGCGATCGTGCTGCAGTGGGGCGATGTGCATGGCGCTGGATCATCGGTCGAATGGACGATTCGCCAGGGCGTTCTGAAGTTCTTCAAGTACGGCACAGGCACTCCGATCTTTTTTGCCCTGGCTGGCTTTCTTGTGATGGGCACGCTGGAAAGAACCGCTGGGGATCGCAGGAAGATCGTGGACTCTCTCTGGCGAAGAATTCGGCGGATCATTCCGCCGTACTGGCTGGCCATGGGCCTGACGGCCTGTCTTTTATTGCTCCTGGAAGCATCGGGACTGAAATTCCTCTTCGCTGGCGGCGATGCACTCGAATTCAAATCGCCCCATGAGATCACCAAAAATCAGTGGCTGGGAAATCTGGCCCTGATCGAAACCTGGCGGCCAACCCAAATCGGCGAGACCCGCGAGATCTTCACCCGCGTGGCCTGGACACTCTGCTACCACGAGCAGTTCATCTTCCTCGCTCTCCTTCTGGCGATCGTCACCGGAGCGCGATGGCGCGGCTGGCTGGTCGGATTGTCCGTTGCTCTGATGGCATTTCAGGCATTTCTTTACGACATTAACGCATATCACAGGCTGGAAGGTCTTTTCATCGACCGATGGTTCGTCTTCGGCTGTGGCCTGATCGCATGGGAGGTCGCATCCCGTCAAACTTGGGACTCGACGAAACGATCGCTGACGGCAGTCTTGATCACCGGGTTATGTGCTGGGATGTATGTCGAGGATATCGAAGTCCAGATCGCCGGAGGAACGGCTCTTGCACTCGCATTCGGATCGTCGCTGATCCGTGATCGCCTGAGCCCCGAAACTGCGAAGAAATGGGCCAGCCTGTCGCCCTGGACATACCCGATCTTTCTGGTGCATTTGCCGGCCGAAACGATTTGCATTCGTGCGTTGACGGAACTCGGCGTGGTCAGCTTCTGGGGCCGCGCGGTCATCGTGGTTCCGCTGGCCATCGCCTGTGGTGCCGCCGCCGGTGTGGCATTCGGCAAGCTCGTGAACTTCCTGGATAGCGTAACGATCGAAAAGGCCGACCTGATCGCGGCCGGCAACTGGATTATCGTGAAATCAGGGTTGTCGCCGCTGCGAATTTGGCCGGGAGTGGAAGTGATGCCGCTTCGCCTGAATGAGTCTGACGAACTTCCCAGACAGGTCCGAGAGGGGCTGGGCGGCCTGACACCATCAAACTCGGTGCGGCGCCTTTCGGATCGGACCCCCTGGCCCAACGCAACACGATAAGATTCAATTCGCCAGGTTCGACCAGAGACGGATCGATTGACCAGCACATCTCTTTCGCGGAGGCCGCTTCCTTCGAAGCGGCTTTTCCGTTCACGAAAACGTCTTCGCAAAAGGCGGTTCTGAGTTCGATCGCAGCGGCATCTTCCGGAATTGCGACGAGACACCTGACCCAGACTTCCGTGCCACCCGCCTGATCGCCATCCAGATCGAACCAAGGTCTCTCAGGGGCTGCCCAGGTCGTCGTGTTCCAGTCGCCAGGTTTCATCAGAGGTGATCTGGGAATCTGGAAATCCGCGGGAACGCTTTTTCCAGCGGCCCAAAACAGGGCATTGACGAGCAACCGCTGAAATGCGGGATTTGCGAAGTCGTTCTTGTGCCCCAGCGACGTGTAGAACGACCGGCCTCCGTCAGCCCGGGTGAACGTCCAGGCGACCGGTTCGGGCGCGAATCCTTCAGCCACTCCGCTCAAAAGCGGTACGGCTTTCGAATCGATCGGCGAGACTTGATATAGCGAGCCGCCCTGGGCAAAAGGCGATTGGACTCCGGTCAGAATCGGATGTTCCCGCGCGGCTTCGATGAGTTTCACCTGAGATTTCAGATCGTTGGCGTGGTGGTTCGTGTACTTGCCACCCCAGACTTCCGCATCGATCTCAGGCCAGCCTGCGACACCCTCGGGCAGTTGCCCCGTTCGTAAGTGAAACGCATGGCTCGCTGTACGGATACCGACAACAGGCTTGCCGGAACGGACGAAAGCCTGAATTCGGGCGAGCTGGTCTTGTTTGATCGGCCTGCGGCGGGCGCTGATTACGAGCACGTCGGATTCTTCAAGAGCCTCAAGGCCGGGAATGTCGTACTTGTCCGTTTCGCTGCCGTAGATCGGCCGGATCGAAAAATCGTGGCCGAGATTGGTCAGGGCGAACTCGGTCAGGGTGCGTTCCGTTTCGTATTCATCCTCAGCCATGATCAGGGCCACGCGGGGGCGGGTGTCTTCCTTGAAGCGGAACGGCTTGCCGCCCGTGAACTGGTCGGACGTCACCGAAGCCGCGACATGCCGTTCGATGTGGTCGATGATCCTGTCCGTGCCCGTCAAATGGCTGACATAAGGCCGCCGTTCCGGGTTGTACATCGTATCGGTCAGGTCGCGCAGCAGAACGGCATTCTTGCCGTTTTTCGCCATTTGCCGCAGGCCGAAAGGCCGGCCAAGTACGCACATGTTGGTATGAACACCCACCAGGACGACGTTTTTGATTCCCTTGCGTTCGAGGATGCTCCAGATCTCGTCGCCCTTGTCGCTGATGTAGTCGTTTTCGGCATCGATCTTCACTGCCGGGTGCTGGGCCTTCCACGGGGCCTTGGGGTTGCGGCCCATGGCTGCGAGCCTGGCGGCCCATTCAGCGTGTTCGGCGGGGTCGTCGTCCTCACCGCCATCGGATTGATCGATCGGATAAGCCGCGGCTTCTTCAGAAGGAATACGGCTGCACCATTTGCCGATGTCGGGCGGTAACTGAGCGGCCTTAGGCGTTTCGATCGCGCGTTTGCGTGCGGGGTGATTTTCGTAGGAAGCCATGCATTCGCTTGGCGCGTGGATGACCGTCATTCCGCTCGCCCTGGCGGATGTCAGCACTTCATTGAGCCGGGGCAGGAATTGTTCCATCCTTCGAACGGCGTTCAGGCAGTGGTGCGCGTCCCAGACGTCGCACACGATGATCGCCGTTTCGCCGCCGGACCAGGTTTTCGGCTCGGTCACCGTATGGAATCGACCGCTCCCCGGGCTGGTTTCGAACTGCCTGCGCACCCGCAGATTCAGTTCGGGCTTCGCCACATCTGCCGAAATGACATCCGAACCGATGACGAAAGCGTGAACCGCGATAACGAAAGCACAAGCGATGTGGCGCAGATTCATGATGGCACCTTCATTTTGACGTTTCGATTTCGAATCCGAATCGGGAAGGGGCCGAAACCCCTTCCCGGTGCTCAGGACGATATCACTTGCCGCCAGCGCGGAACGGGCTGGCGGGCAGGCCGTCCTTGTTGGACAGGTTCGGCTCGGCTGACTGGTTCCAGGCATAACGGACGGCCACAGGGGCCGCGACTTCAGCAGACTTGACCACGACACTGTCGCCGTCGATCGTCGCTTCGGCCTTCTTGAAGGCACCGTCTTCGCCAGCGACTTCCCACCAGGTGAGAGGCTGGCCGTCGCGGCTGACAAGACCCGCGCCGACGTGATCGAACTTCACGCGGACGGCTCCGTTCTCCACGGCGTGGCTCTTGTAAAGCGGTCCCGAGTAGACGGCGACGGGTTTGCCGTAGGTTTTGGCCAGTGCCCAGAGAGCGAGCCGCTTGCCGACATCCTGCTTGTTCTTGGGGTGGATGTCCTTAATGTTGCCGATATCGACCGTCACGGCCATGCCCGTGTTTGGGATTTCCATCGTTTTGGCCTGGGCTTCCCAGATTCCGGCAAGGTTTTCAGGGTTGGAATTGCCGTAGATGAACGGGGCGAGCTGCACGAACAGGAACGGCATGTTCGGATCGTTCCAGAGTTTACGCCAGCCTTCGATCAGGGCCTTCTTCTTTTCGAAGTAGAGCATGCCTTCGCCGTTGTTCGATTCGCCCTGATACCACAGGGCACCACGAATGGCGAAAGGAACGAAGGGAGCGATCATGCCGTTGTAAAGGGCCAGCGGCGTCTGGAAGTTGATTTCGCCCTTTTCGTTTTTCGTCGGGAACTTGGCCAGGTTGTCGGCGATCTCCTTGAGCGCGGGCACGGACTGGAAGCCCACTGGCGGTGTCCAGGGTTCGATCCGCGTACCGCCCCAGTTGGAGCCGATCAGGCCGATGGGCACGCCTTCGAGATCCTTGTGCAATTTGCGGGCGAAGAAGTATCCGACGGCCGTGTAGTTAGCCACCGTAGCGGGCGAGCAGACCGTCCATCCCCCGGCGGCGACGTTTCGCTGCGGCTTGTCGGCCGGGATGTGCGGCACCTTGATGTGGCGGATCAGCGGATAGTTGGCCGCGGCGATCTCTTCCTGCGGGTTATCGGACAGTGCGACCGTCCATTCCATGTTCGACTGGCCGGAGCACAGCCAGACTTCGCCGATGAGGACATCCTTGACCGTCACGGTGACGCTGCCGGAAATCACGATTTCGTAAGGACCACCCGCGGGCATGGCGGGAAGAGTCACTTGCCAGCGGCCTTGAGCGTCGGCGGTGGCGCGGGCGTTGCTGCCGTCCAGCGTCACGTTGACTTGCTGGCCTGGAGCGTCCCAGCCCCAGAGCACGATCGGCTTGGAACGCTGGATGACCATGTGGTCTGAGATGATCGGCGCGAGTTCGAATCCGGCCTGAACGGAATTTTGCCCGAAAATCGCCGTCGCGATTGCGAGCACGAAAGAAGCGAGGACACGATGATTCATGAAGGTGGAAACTCCCTGGTTGCGCAGATCAGGCGATCGCCGAGAGAAGGCGGAATCCGCCGTCCTACGCCTATCGATGCGGCAGGACGATGCTGTCAGGTACGTAGCGGCCTGGCAATCGATCGACTGCCTGAAGCGCGCCGGCGATTCGTACGTGACACGATCAGTCTAATGGAGCGGTGCGGCGAATCCTAGCTTTCGATCCTGAGGGAAATCGATCGACGTCTTCCGAAACACGATCGCTCAGGGGTTCGACGTATCGGCGAGGCTGTCGCCCGTCAGGTCGCGGATAGCCGTCCAGAGTTCGTCCATGCGGATCGGCTTGGTGACGTAGCCATCGGCGCCTGACGCCAGAAATCGCTCACGGTCGCCGGGCATTGCGTGGGCCGTCAATACGACGATCGGTACATGCCCGCCGGAAACGACTTCCCGTTTGCGGATTTCGGCCGTGGCTTCGAGCCCGTCCATGACTGGCATCTGCACGTCCATGAGTATCATGTCGAATCGTTCTTTTTCCAGAATGTCGAGGGCATCGCGGCCATTTTCGGCGACTCTTACCGCATGACCTTCTCGTCGGATGAGCGTCACCGCGACTTTCTGGTTGAAAATATTGTCTTCAACGAGCAGGATCTTCAATTTCGGCAACGAAATTCCATTTGGTGCGGAAGACTTCCCGGACACTGCCTGATTGCCGGAAGATGCGACGACCGCGTCCTTCTGATGCAGGGATTTGCGGATCGCATCGAGAAGCGCAGCCTGCGAAACGGGTTTCATCAGATTGGACACGATGCCGAGATCGCGGCACTGTTTGTAAAGCTCCACGCAATCGACGCTGGAGAGCATCAGAATCGCGGGTGCCGCGGATTCTCCGAAGCGTTCCCGCAACTCCCGCACGAAGGACAGACCACCCATGACGGGCATGTCGTTGTCCGTAAGAATCAAATCGAATTTTCGCTTCTGATCGACGTAAGCACGGACCTTATCCAGTGCCGAGGAGCCGTCGTTGACGATCACAGGCTCCATGCCCCACGCCTTGAGGGAACGCTCCAGAATCAGTCGATTCGTGGCATTGTCGTCCACGACAAGTACCGACATCCCCTTGAGGTCATCGATCGAAACATGAGAGTCAGGCGCGATCGGCTGCCGGGCACATTCGAGCTCAATCCGGAAATAGAATTCGCTGCCCTTGCCGAGTTCGGATTCCAGTTCGATCCGACCTCCCATCAGGGAGACGAGCCGCGAAGAAATGCTCAGCCCAAGTCCGGTGCCGCCGTATAGCCTCGTCATGCTGCCGTCGGCCTGAACGAAGGGAGCGAAGACGGAATCCCTCCGATCCGGCGCGATGCCGATCCCCGAATCGCGCACCCTGAATTCAAGACTGGCCCCACCCGGTGAATTCGAAACCAGATCGATATGCAGAAAGACTTCGCCTTCCAGTGTGAATTTGATCGCATTTCCGATCAGGTTCACCAGAACCTGCTTGATACGGTTCCAGTCGGCGTGGAGAGCGTCCGGGACACCCTGGTCGATTTCGTAGAGAACCTCAAGCCCCTTGCTTTGGCCTTTCATCGCGATCGGCCGGATCATGCGATCCACCTCTTCGCGGAGGGAGAAATCGAATGGGTCAAGCGACATCTGCCCGGAATCGATTTTGGACGAGTCGAGGATGTCATTGATGATATGCAGCAGCGATTCGCCCGAGGCACGGATCGTCTCGATGAACTCAAGCTGATCATCCCGCAGCGGCGTGTGCAGGAGCAGCTCGGTCATACCGAGAACGCCGTTCATCGGCGTGCGAATTTCATGGCTCATATTCGCCACGAATTGGCTCTTGTAAAGATTCGCCCGTTCCGCATCCTCTTGCGATTTTACCGCTTCTTCCCTTGCCTTCTCGGCATCTTCCCGAGCCCTTCGCAGCTGCTCGCCGGCCCACCGCCGTTCGATTCCGATCGCCATAGTGCTCGAAACCGATCCGAGAGCCTCGACAATGTAATCGTCGAGTTCCGATATCGAATACAATCCGATCACGCCGACCAGACGGCCTTCGTTCAGAAGGGGATAGCCCACGAACGAAATTCGCGGATTGGCGTACTCTTCGGCTTCACGTTCCGTACCTGTTCCCGAATCGATGCGATTTTCGAAACGGGGCTCGCGTTGTGCGGCGACTTTTCCGACCCGGGAACTTCCGATAGCGAGGCGTTCTGATTCAAGATCGCCGATTTCCACGATTCCGGCGGAGGCGGAAAGCTCAAGCATTCCTGAATCGGGGGACTGAGTCCAGACCCGGGCAAGCCCAACTCCGAGCAGACTGACCATCAACTCGACGCAATTATCGAGCGTTTCCTTCAAAGTCGTACCCGACGTCATCACGGCGCCGATCTCGGCGGCGAAATTCACGCTCTTGATATTCATTTCAAGGGCGTATTGAGATTGTTTCCTCTGGGTCATGTCGCGAATGATCAGCAGAACCTGCCGGTCATCCATGGGTCGAACGATGGCTTCGAAATGATGAAGCCTGTCCGATTTTTTTTCGGAATATTCATACGAAAGCGGGATGTGTTCGTCGCGAACCGGATCGAACAACCGCTCGACATTCTGAGCGACTTGCGGGGGCAGAATTTCTGTGATTCGACGTTTTTCTTGTGTAGATTCGCCGAATTCGTCTGTGGCTTTATGGTCGACACTGAGCACCATGCCTTCTGAGTCAAGCCAGAGATAGATGTCCGGCTGCGCTTCCAGAACGGCTTCCAGCTTTTCGGTGCGGGCCTGAATTTGCCGTTTCCGGTCCGCGAGTTCGGCGAGAGCCAACCGATTCATTTCCAGACTCGTCGACATCAGCAACCCGATCGAAATCATCACCAGACTGAGATTCTGGAAAAAGAAAATCGCATACTGAGGCTCGAGATGACCGTACGGACCGAGATGATTGAGCGTGCCGTAAAGCCCGACCGTGAAGAATACGAGGGTCCCGAAGCAGGCCCCGATCATCCGCTGGCGAAATGACAGAATCACGATGAACAAAAGCAGATGAGCGGCCGAGGGAACGCCGCTGCGCGAAAGATCGCCCCATGAGGCGAAAAAAGTGACGATACAAAGATCTGTGAAAATTGCGAAAAGAAATGTCGCTTCGATCATTTTCCACCGAAACCGGTAAAGATCGAAATCCCTATAAGGAACGTAGGTCAAAGGAAAGAAAATGAGAATCGCAAGAACATCGGTAGTCCACCATGAAATGGCGAATCTGGAAACTTCGCTGAATTCGAAAATGTAGCGAAAAGGCTCCGCGATCGACGGCGCGTCAAGAATCGGGCGAATCACAGCAGGATTGCCGTGTGCGGTGAGACCGAAGCAAAGAATCGCGATCAGCGAGTTCAGTGAACATGCGAAAAAAGTCAGGAGCACGAATGCGATGGTCTGACGAGGATTCGAAAATAGTCGATCGATCCAGGCGAAGCGGCGTAGAAGAAAGCCCACAAGGAGAGGCTGAACTGTTTCACCCAGTGCGACACCGAAGAGAAACACGACATTATGAGGCGTTTTCGGCACACCGAAATGGACGAGCGTGTCGAGCGCATCCCCCAGAAAGATCGCCGGGCAAATCCAGTAACCGAACTTCAGCACGGCCCAAAGACCGAAAGCCGCGGGTGGCCAGATTGTCGCGGCATTGTCGCTATCTCTGAACACGAGACGGCTGATCACCGCAAGGCCAAGATAAATCAGGGATACCAAAACGATCCGGACGAAGCGGCCAGCTCCGCGTTCGATATCCGCTTTTTCGAAAGGCGACTTCATTGGACCTGCCCGTCGAAGGCACGCGAGTCAGCTGATCTTCGAATCCATCACAGGCTCTCGGATCTTTACGAATCAGTATAACGGTCAAGTCGCAAATACAGGGAAAAATCCGCAAAGGAAATCAAGATGTGTCCTGATTTTCACAATAGCGATCCCGGTGTCCGTTGCGTCGGGCACCGGGATTCGAACCGAAACATCATTCGACACTTCATTTCAGACTTCGAAGATAACTCACCAGGTCGCGAAATTCCCGGCGGGTCATTTTGTCGACAAGCCCCTGAAGCATGATCGAACCGGTCGTCGGGGATCGAGCGGCCACTGCCGAAGAATCGAACGATTCCGTCGATCCGTCGGCCCGGCCAATCGTGATCTTGCCCAAGTTTTCCTGTACGATCATTCCTTCGACCGTCCGGCCATCGGTCAGCTCGATCACCCAGGGCGCGAACTGGGGAGCCACTTCCGCAGCCGGGTCCAGAATCGATCGCACCATTGCCTCGACCGTACGACCTGACGCATAACTCGTCAGGTCAGGGCCGACAAGCCCGCCCCGCCCCTGAACCACATGGCACGTCAGGCACCCGGGACCGTTGCGATGGCCGAAAACCCGCCTGCCGACTTCAGGTTCCCCGGTCCTGGATAAAGTACGAACCCATGCGGCCAGATCCGCAGGAACCGCCGGCAGAAAAGGTCGCAAAGTCTCAGGGATTTTTTCGGATGAGCCCAGGGCCACTTTGACCTGATCCGCCCATTCGTCCGCGTCTTCCGACTTCGAAGCGACCGCCTTCTCAGCCCGCGAAATCAGTGCGACCCGAGGTTCGGCCAGCCCGCGCGCGATCGGCCCTCGAAGACTCCTCGCCGCCGCGAACGACAACGCCGCGTTGCCTTCCGTCAGGGCCGTGATCAATGCTTCCCGAGTTCGGGCACCGAGATCGTCGGATCGATCCGCCCAGGCGGCGAATGCATCCGCCAGAGCGGGTTCGGGCCGGCGGTTCCAGGCATCGAAGACTGCGTCGACCGACTTTTTCCCCGGTTCCTTCAGCCCCGCCAGACGCAACACCAGCGCCGTTTCGAAACTGCCGGAGGCCTGATCCAGAAGCCGTTGCAGAGCCTCTTCCGAAAGCTCGGGAAAATCAGGCGGCAATGACTCGAGAACGGCCAGCCGCAGACTTTCAGGCCAGCGGGGAGCCAGGTACTCCATCGCATCGGGCCCCAGGCCTCGTTTTTCCCACTCCGCCGGGCTCTTGCCCTGAAGCTGCCATCGCGCGGCCGAAAGGACAGTGATCAACGGCAAATCCTGCCCGGGCTTCGTGAGCACACCGTCCAGCTCCGGCAGGAGCGTCGTCAGATTCTCTTCCGCGACCCATCGAAGTGCCTCACGACGAATCGCGGGATCGTCGTCTTTCAGCAATAATCCAGCCCATTCCGCCTTCTTGGGCTGGGCCATGCGTGCCGCGGCCAGAATCATCGACTTGTCCGACCTGCCCGATGCCCTGTGCCATGCTTCGACCAGCAGGCGTTCATGATCCGGATGAGCCGCCATGAGACGGATCAGACCCCGGCGCAGATAAGGATCGAGCCAGGCCTTCTCCAGATCGACCGGTTCTGGCCAGCCCATCCGCGGCGATGGACGATCCGCCCAAAACTCCATGACCGCAAGCGGAAAGCCACCGTCGTAGTCCGCCTGGGGACCGGTTCGCACCTTTTTGTCCGCCGGGTCACGCCAGGCTTCTTCCAGAGCCTGCTGCCAGGTCGGCATATTGCGGATTTGGGCCGACTTCAGCCAGGAAGAAATCCTGGCCGCCTCGACCGCGGCTGTGGCGGCGATCGTTCGATACCTTAAGGCCGCCGAAATGTCATCGGCGTTAAGCCCCCCATCAGCCGGCGAAATTCGCGAAAGAGCCCAGATCGCTTCGACCTGGCTTCGAATCGTGGCTCGTTCGGACACGAATTCGGCACGCAGCATCCTGCGCCCATCCGGGCTCTCGGCCGATTTGCGGGCCGCTGCTCGCCGAACGACGATATCCGCGTCATCGAAATAACGCGCCAGGTTCGCACCCGTGGCGATTTCCTTGAGTTTCGAAGCTCTCGGATTTCCCGATGCCGCCGATTTCGCCTGAATTTTCCAGATCTTGCCCTTGCCGTGAATCGTGTAATCTCTCAGGACCCAGTCGGTAACGTAGACGGCTCCGTCAGGCCCCACGGCGGCGTCCACCGGCCGGAAATTCGGACCGCCGGTGATGAGCGGGCGATAACGGGCTTTCAGCCCCGCGCCGGCAGGTTCAGGGCGAAATAGATCGACACGGTAATCGCCCCAGCTGGTGACGAGCAAAGAGCCCCGATACTCAGCCGGCCAGGCTTCAGCTTCGTAGGCCACGATACCCGAAGGAGCCTCGCCCGTTCCGCCCACCATGGGCAGTGTGTCAGGCAATTCACCGTTCCAGGCTGAGAACGGGTGCGTGCCGCGCCGGCCGTTGCGGAAGCGATATCCGTAGTCGCCACCTTCGACGATTTCGATCAGACGGCACGGGGGCCGGCTGTCGGGGTCGTTATCTACCGTGAACAGCCGCCCGAAGGCGTCGAAACCTGATGCGAAGGGGTTCCAGAAGCCAGTGGCCAGTCGCGTGAGCCCTGACCCGTCAGGCCGGGCACGGTAGACGTTACCACCCTCGCCGCCACCGGAGAGCTTACGGTCGTCCGAACCGACGAGCGTGTAACTTTCGCCGAGGTTTTCGCCAAGGCCGATGATCAGGTTGTCCATGGCATCGAATGCCAGGCCAGCCAGGCCGTTATGCGGATATTCACCCTTCGTTTCGAGGGTGAGGATCGTCTTCCGCCGGTCGGCCTTCGAATCGCCGTCGGTGTCTTCCAGGACGATCACCTCGCGCCGGGTAGCGACGTAAACCTTGCCTTCCGGGCGCACTTTCACGCTCATTGCGAATCGGAAACCATCGGCATATGGCGAGATTCTGTCGGCCTTGCCGTCGCCGTCGGTATCTTCGAGCACCAGCAGCCTGTCGGAAGCATGGCCGGCATAATTTTCGGGCCGGAAGTGACTGTTCGACTCGATGGCCCAGACCCGGCCGGCGTCGTCGACGTCGATGCCCGTGGGCGTGACGATCTGCGGCTGCTCAGCGAAAAGCGTGACGCTCAGGCGATCGTCCAGGCTCTTCGGCTTTTCGCCTTTCGCCTCGGCATCGCGCGCGGCGGTGTATTCCTGCTGTTGGGCGATCGCCGGCTCGGCCAGACCGATCAGAGTCGCCAGTAACAATGCGACTGTGGAACCAGGTACAATTCGCTGGAATCGAAGCAAGTCTCGTTGAGCAGACATGACGGAATTTCCGAGAGCGGGTGTTCGCAAAGAAGGTCTTCTTCTGGTTAGACTCGACACAGCGGTCGAGGTCAAGCCCTGAACGTGACGAATCCTCAAGGATCGCACCGGTCCGAACGGACAAAGCCGATGCTGCCGATCCCGACGAACCCTGCTGGCCGCATGATCGCCATCGGCGACATTCATGGTTGCTCTGTCGCCCTCGAAGCGCTCCTGCAGGCGATCGAACCGACGGAAGACGACGTCATCGTCACGCTCGGCGATTACGTCGACCGCGGCCCCGACACTCCCGGCGTGATCGATCGCCTCATCGAGCTGAAACGCCAGTGCCGCCTCGTTCCGATGCTGGGCAATCATGATCAGGTCATGATGGCTGCCGTGTTCGGACACATCTCGCCCAAGGTCTGGATCGAAATGGGCGGCGAACCGAGCATCGCGGCCTACGGATCGATCCGCGATATTCCCTCGGAACATACGGACTTCCTGGCCTCATGCCAGCTTTGCGTCGAATCGAACGACCACATCTTCATGCATGCGTGCTATGAGCCCGATTTACCGCTGGAAAAGCAGACGATCGAGGCCCTGCTCTGGACGGCTCTGCGCGGCTACGTGCCCGAGCCGCATATGTCAGGCAAGCGGGCCGTCGTCGGGCACACGTCCCAGAAAAATGGCCGGATCTTCGACGCCGGCCATATCGTCTGCATCGACACCTTCTGCTGCGGCGGCGGCTGGCTTACGGCCCTCGACGTTCACTCCGGCCGCGTCTGGCAGGTCGATCGCGAGGGCACAACCGGCCCCGTCACTTTCCTGATGCCGCACCGGGCTTGAGATACCGGTCGGCGAACTTGATGAACTGGTCCCAGTCATATTCCAGCACATCGTGCTTGCCCGTGCGGTTGTGGTAGGCGATCCGGCCCATCACGGGCGAATCGATCGCCGGCATCTCCTTCGCCGGAAGGCCTTCGCCGGTCAACAGACGATATACCGGGTCGGCCCCCAGAGCACCCAGAAATTCGCCCTTCGGATCGGCCCAGAGATCTTCGGCCGCGCTGGCGACGTAAATCGGCCGGGGGGCAACCAGTGACACGATCGAATGGGCGTCAAAAGGCAGCTTGTCTTCGTTTTTGCCGTACTTGCGGAAATTCAGCGCGAACCAGTGGGGAAACGCGGCGTTGATACGTTCGACCGTTTCGCCGAACTCGCGGCGCTCGATCGCGGCCCCGCCGCAGCCGGAATTGTTCACGATCGCCAGAGCGAACCGCGGATCGGTTGCCGCAGCCCAAAGTGAGGTCTTGCCCAGGCGGGAGTGCCCGATCACGGCGATTCGTTTGGCGTCGATACGGTCGTCGGACGCGAGGAAATCGAGTATGCGGCTCAGGCCCCAGGCCCAGGCCGCGATCGAGCCGCCTTCGTCCGGCTGCCTCGCTTGACCGGACTTGCGGTACAGGGAGTGAATGCCGTTCGCGAAGCCGTCGTCGAAGTCAGGGTCGACGTCGCCGTAGTAGATCGTGACGAGCCCGTAACCGGCCTTGATGATCTTTTCCGCCTGCCAGCGGCTCCATTCCGAGCCCCGGCCTTTTTCGGAGGCCTTGTGATCGGTCACGCCGACGGGCGGGTTGTTCCGCATCCACGAGGTCGGCAGCGGCACGTCCGGCTCGTTCGTGACGGCGTGATTGCCGTTGAAGTTATAGCCCATGAAGGCCGGAACCTTGCCGGTGGCCGCTTTCGGCGTGTAGATCAGCACGTCGACAAGGTGCGACTTGCCCTCCCGTTCGAACTTCAGCTTGAGAATCCGCCGCCGCGCCAGGCCGCCCAAAGCGTCGTCTTTCTCCGAAAGGGTGATCACCTTGACATCGACATCGCCTTTCGGTTGCGTGCCGAACATTTCGCGTGTGATCGTCTCCAGCAGTTCGGCACGGCGGGCAGGCCATTTTTCGGGCGAATCGACTTTGGAACCATCGGCGAACACGAGCGGATCAGGCAAGGTGTAGGGCTTGATCTTCGCTTCGTCGTAATTGGCCGGGGTGACTTTCGAAACGTCCTGGCCGAAAACGGGTGAAGCGAACGCCAAAGCGGTCGCAATAATCAGACCATGCCTGGGGAGAGTCATCGGAGTCGATCCGTTCGTGCGTATTGACTTTGGAAGATCGAGGAGAGAAACCGGGGGTGTTGAGTAACGATAATAAGTCGCCCGTGCCGGCCGCTCAAGCCTGAGAGACAAGAACGGAGTTGCAATGTCCCGCCATTCGAACGACGATAAACAGATAAATTCGGAAAATACCGACATCACGGGGAAAATTGCCATGCTTCACCCCATCATCTTGACACTGATTCGCTTCGCGTCGGTCGGGACCATTCTGCTCGTCGTACTGCTTTTCTTCGATCAACGTGAAACCGGACAGGAGATCGACCTCGAATCCGGGAGAACCCGTACTTTTGTGAAATATCCTGGCGTTCCGGGAAAATATGGCCAGGCCCAGGATAATGTGTTTTCGAACTTCGTGAGAAATCGATTGAGCGTGGCACCGGTTGCTCCCCGATGGCGGAAGACGGCCTCTTCGGGTTTTGGGATGATTCTGGTCGGCCCCACACGTTGCTATAACCATGGCTTAACCGAAAGGAGTATCGCGGTTTTCATGTATTCGATCGAAAAGGCGCCCATCGACGACGAACGTCGAAACAAGCTGGTCTCAGAAATGTTGACCCGACTTCGGTCGGACGATCCGGTTTCGATTCATGAATTTTCCGAACGATGCATGAATGAGTTCATTGTCTTGGAAGAGCTGAAGACGTCAGGTAAAAAGCCAGATCATACCGTTCGTTGATCTTTTGGAAGTTTGGAGGCTTTGCGATTTCGCTCGGATTTGGCGTTCGATCCGTTTCGCGAAAATTCGACCTGATTTTCTTCGTCAAACTTCTGGCGACACTGCGCCTTCTCGCCGATAATCGAATTCCTGCCACATCGACTTCGACGAACTTTCGACCACGCATTCGAACGCCTGCGGAACGGATTTCCGCCGAACGGTCGCCAATTCGCGAAGCCTCCGCACAATCACGAGGAACCCTCACATGAATCGTCGAAACGCATTGAAAGCCGGGGCTTATTCCGGCATCGCTTTCGCCATCAGCGGCACGAAAAGCTCGGGTCGCGTCCTTGGCGCCAATGACACCATCCGCGTCGCCGTGGCCGGAATCAACGGCCGCGGTTCGGCTCACGTCAGCGGTTATTCGGCTCAGCCGAACGTGGCCGTGACCCACTTGATCGACCCCGATTCTCGTATCTTCGCCCGGTATGTGCCGAAGCTCAAGGAAAAGAACGGCAAAGATCCGATCTGTGTCGCCGACGCCCGCAAGGCGCTTGAAGACAAGAATGTGGACATTCTCTCGATCGCCACGCCGAACCACTGGCACTCGCTGCTGACGATCTGGGGCTGCCAGGCGGGCAAGGACGTCTACGTCGAAAAGCCGATGAGCCACAACGTCGCCGAAGGCAAGATGGCCGTCGAAGCCGCACGCAAATACAACCGGCTGGTGCAGCACGGCACCCAGGGCCGCAGCATCAAGGCCTGGGCCGATTCGCTGGATCTCATCCGAAGCGGCAAATACGGCAAGGTGCTGGTTTCACGAGCTTTGTGCTACAAACCGCGCGGGTCGATCGGATTCCAGCCGAACACGCCCGCCCCGAAGGAAGTCGATTTCGACATCTGGACCGGCCCCGCTCCCGCCCAGCCGCATCATGCCAACCTGGTGCACTATAACTGGCACTGGTTCTGGGACTTCGGCAACGGCGACATCGGCAATCAGGGTGTGCACCAGATGGACGTCGCCCGCTGGATGATCCCCAGCGCCACCCTGCCCCGATCGGTCATGAGCATCGGCGGCCGGTTCGGCTATAAGGATCAGGGGCAGACGGCCAACACGCAGGTGACCGTCATGGACTTCGGCGGCCCGCTGCTGACCTTCGAAGTGCGTGGCCTGAAAACACCTGAATACATGGGCGAAAAGGTGGGCAATATCATCCACCTGGAAGGCGGCACGATCATCGGCGGGAACAAGTTCATCGCCAAGGGCGAAACAAAGCCCGGCCCCCTGCCCAAGGCTTTCGGAACCCGCGGACCAGGTGGAGAAGACCACTTCGGCAACTTCATCGCCGCAGTCCGCAGCCGCAAGCAGGAAGACCTGAACGCAGACATCCTCGAAGGTCATTACAGCTCGGCCTGCTGCCACCTGGCGAACATCGGCTATCGGCTGGGCAAGCCGGTTCCGTTCGCTTCGAACGGCAACCCGTTCGGCACCGTGGCTGACGGCAACGAAACCTTCGCGCGGATGCGAGACCACCTGAAGGACGACAACGCCCTCGCCGTCGACGGATTGAATTACATCCTCGGTCCGTCGCTGAGCTTCGACGTCGCCGCGGAGCGGTTCGTGAACGCCCCCGAAGCCGACGCCCTGCTCTCCCGCGCCGGCCGTCAGCCCTATGTGGTGCCGACGACCCTGGCGGCTCTGTAAGCCGACAGATCAAAAGCATCGAGATTCCAAATCCGACGCACCAGGTTCGGGCTTCTTGCCGAACCTGGTGCGTGTCCACGCCTGTTCGGCGCATACATTGCATTTGCGATATCCGAAACGAGCCGGAAGCGCCAGCGACGGAACGATTTCAGTACACTTCGGCTTCGCATGGAAAAATGCGCCCGTTTTCGGTTCGGTACGAATCATGACCTCATCTCTCCTGGCAGAGGGCTCTTGCGTAACCCTATCGGTTGCAGACGCTTCCGGCTCGTTTGCCCAAGCTTGCCGTAATCTCGAGTCGCGACCGTCGCGCCGAACAGGCGTGGTACGTGCTAATTATGATCGCTGAATTGCCCGAGATTCTCAGCCGTTCGAACGATTCGATTCCCGTCTATACGAAAAGTTCACTAAGAGTTCGACGTCCAACAGGGACTATCGGACATCTCAATGAACCATTCAACCGATACCGAGATATTGAGCCTGGTGTCGAAAGATCGATCAGATCAGGGCTTCGCGTCGTTCTTCGGCGTGCCGGGGGCTGCCGGAGCGGAGGTGCCGGGCGGGGGTTCCGCAGCTTTCGCTGCAGGTGCGCCTGGTGCCGTCAAGGGTGCGGGTGCTTTCGCGGAATCGGTCGCCCGTTTGGGGATCGGGATGGATTGCCCCAGCGATGATTCCGTTCCGGCCGCGCGAGCACGGGCCTCGGCTTCGGCCAGAATCCGGTCCAGCACGGTCAGAAATTCTTCCGTGTCGTCCGCCACCTGGCTGGCCATCGCCGGCGGAGCGGTATAGGCAAATTGCTCGGGTTTCAGTGTGGGATTAAGTTTGACGTTTTCGTAAACCAGTGTCATCGCGGAAGGTGTGACGCGCGGCCCGGTGGCGGCGCGCCGTACGGGGCGCCCGTCAGGGCCGAGCTGGGCCTGGTTCAGATTGATTTCGGAGGGTGCACGGCCGACGAGACGAATCTGATAGGGCCAGCCATTTTCTTTGCCGATCCAGGCCCGGACGATCGAGGGCACATAGGCCGGCAGGGGTGCGTTGGTCGGAAGGGGCGGCTGGCCAGGGGCGACCAGCGAAGAACGATCTTTCCACTCACCCTGAATGATCACGACGGGCACGCCGTTCAGGGTGTCTTCCGTCATCGAATCGAACCGGATCGCCTTGCGGAGGCCCATCAGCAGTGCATCAGGCCCGGCGAAGCCAAGCTGGGCCAGGATTTGCTCACGCAGGGTGACATCCATGCGCGGGTCGTTGACTTTGGCCAGGATTTCGCCGATGCGGCGCTTGCGATAGGACTGGCTGTCGATGATCGCCTGCACGTCCCAGAGAGTTTCGCCGTCCGACACCTGCAGCATGCTGCCGGCGGTGTTCTGCAATCCGCCCAGGGTCAGTTGTAGACGCACTTTGTTGTTCGGAGCTCTGAGGTATTGACCCTTGAGTTCGAACTTCTGGTTGAGAACTTCGGCAGTCTGGGTAATGTCAGCGGAGACCGATTCGAGAGCCCGAACTTTTTTGACGGCCTCGTCGAGAAATTTTTCGGCTTCGGTGGGCGGCTCTTCGGGTTCGGCCTTCGAAGGATCAGTTTCTACCTTGAAGCCGGGCGGGCTCGACCCTGGGGGAGCCGCGGCGGTCTTGGGAGTACCTGTCGGTGCGAACTGGCCGAATGCCTGTTCCCGATGCCCGAACATGATGGCCAGCAAAGCCGCGAGGGCATAGCCCACCGGGCTCGCAAGGTTCGATCTTTCCCTTTCGGGAACGTGTCGGTCGTATCGCATAGTCGGCCTGTGACGAAAACGCTCAAGGGAACGGCAGATTCAGACGATGATAATCACGAACGTCCAACGACGCAAGTTCGACTGACCCTGACCAGAGGGGCTGCGGGAACGAGCCATGCACGTGAGCATGGCAGGCGGCGATGGAGCGAGAATTCCAGTCCAGGATGGGTTGGATCATGGGTCATGAGCTCGTTCGGAGCCATGCGCCTTATCTTCCAGGAGGGGAAGCATGAAAAAGTTGGGATTGCTGCTCCTGGCGGCCGCCACCGTCCAAGCCGACGAGTTGGGCAAGCCGCATGTGGGTGGTCTGAAGTTTCATCGTAACCATGCCGTCATGAACGGCCCGGTACCGCCGGGCGGTCCCGTCACGGCCGCCGGAATGACGGGTGGAGGCATGGCCGATCCGTTCGCGGGTCGCCGTTTCCCCAATACCCGCAGCCAGCTTTACTTCGTCGATCCCGCCGGGATGACGATCGGCTGGCAAACCGCATCGCCTTCTGGCGAAAGGTCTTACGTCGGCAATCAGCTGACGGTCCCCGCCCGTTACAACTTCAACCAGGGCTATATTTATCGCCTGAAGTTGTCGAACATTCCGGGTCGTGAATCGCTCAGCCTGTACCCGACCATCGAAGTGGCTCCGTCCACTCCGGTCACGGATGCGTATCTGACGCACAACCCGATCCCGATCCAGTTCACGGACGAAGATCTCGATCAGGTTTCCGCCGGCAACTTCGTGACGAAGGTCATCTACCTTCCCGACCCGAAGTACCAGGAACTGGCGATCGCCGGTGTGGAAACGCTCGTCTCCACGCGGCTTGAGCCCGGCGTCGATCCGGTCGCCGAAGCCGATCGCCGCGGTACCATTCTGGCCATCGTCCGCCTCGGTGCGATCGACCTCGAAATGCCCTCCAACGGTGTCTCGATTCCGAACGTCGCTCCGGTGAACGTACCTGGTGCCGCTGCCGGAACGGTCCTGCCGCCTGGTTCGCTGCCGCCCGGTCTGGCCCCGGCTCCCCGGCCGGCGATCGAAACGGTTCCGGTGGACCGGGCTCCCGTGGCCCCGGCTCCGGCCGAAGACGCCCCGGCGACCCGTGCGGTTCCCCCGCCAGCCCCGGCTCCTTCTCCGGCACCTGCTGAAGAAAAGCCTGAAGAGGCCCCCAAGACCGCTTCCGCAGCTGGTCTGGACGGGATCCCTCAACTGAGCGACGAGATCCCGCCGGCCCCGGTCGCCGTGCCTGATCCCGTCGAACCGGGCGAAATCCAGCTCTCGACCCCTCGCTGAGCGGACTCGCCGAACACGAATCGCCCCGAACCTCGAGCCAGGTCGGGGCGAATTCGTATCTCTTCGCTGACTGAGCCGCTGACTGTTCGTTCCGAACGTGACGAATCGGACGAAACGCGGTCCCAGGTCTGCGAACACCCAGGCTCGCAATGAAATCACAAGACTCAGCAAGTCCAGAACCCGATTCCTTCAGTCCGAACGGGCAGGTGGACGATCCGATCCGCGACTCCCTGAAGACGAGGGCCGATTGCCATGTCGCCGAATCTCTTCCGCTTTGCCGCTTTACGTCATTCGAACAATAAATCCCTCTGGCGCAGCTCGCTGGCCGCGTTCGCGGTAATCGCCGCTTCGGCGGTGACGATGGCCCAGAACGCCGTTCCCGTACCTCCCCTGCCCACTCCGGACGACGCCGCGGAATCGACGGCCGTGCCCGCCGTGCCCGCAGCAGGCGTGGCTCCGCAGCCCCTGCCGCCTTCCGCGCCCAAACCACCGCATATCGTTGTGCCGCAGGATATTCAGGTCGTCTCCATTCAGACGCCGGACGGTGTCGGCAAGTCGATCGTGGGCCCGGATCCGGCCTTCAAGTTCGCCGCATCCGATTCACCGGATGGACACCTGCTTGCAGGCTTGAGAGTCGGTTCGACGTCGATCGTCCAGTTTCCGGAACCGCAGGGCCGCACAGGTAAGAACATTTACGCCAGCATCGAGCTCTACGGACACCTGCATCGTCCGTCCGACATCGATCCGCTGCGATTTCCGCTGCGAGTCACGCTCTCCGACGACGACATCGAAGCCGTTCTCGACCAGGGCCGGCTGATCACGCGTGTGATTTATCTGGAAGACCCTCGGCAGGCGATTCCTTATCTGTCGCAGCCGGATCGCCTTCCGACCACGGAACTGGGCCCCGGCGAGGATCCGTTCCGCATCGCCCGCGCTTTGGGCCGGATCATGGCCGTCGTCCGAATCGGGACGCGGGAACCGACTCAGGAAGAAGTGGCGATGCTCGGAGCTTCGCGGCTGCCACTCACGGGCGTACGCTGCCTGTATGTCTCGCGGACCGGCGAAGGGTGCCGAATGAGCTGCCCGACCGTGACCTGCGCTCCGGCACCGGTCGCACCGTCATGCAAACCGCCGCAACAGCCTGGCATGCCGATGGACGAATATCTTTGCGACGGTGGTGACGATGGCCGCCTGGCCACGGCGACCCAGGGGTCGTCCATGGGGATCGAGCCGCAGGACGCCGTCGTGCAATTCGGCATCGGTATGGGCCCGGGATCGCGCCGGATGCTGCCTACGAACATCGTGTGCATCTACGCCCCGCGTTTCGCCGCCACGGAGATCCGCACTGGCGCCAACGAAAATATCCTGGTACAGGGCCCGGTCATCAAGCGTAACGCACAGCTGATGGAAGCCCTTCGAAACCGGGAGCTTGGCGTCAAATTGACCCGGATCGACCCACCGGTCACGAACCGGATGACGCAGCGGGCCTCGGGCATCATCAACCGTCAGGCCGCTGACGCCAAGATCGAGTTGCGGGTTCTGGGCGAATTCGAAATTGTGGACGCGGTCAAGGCACACGATATTCCGATCCGCCCGCAGGGCATCGCCACGCCCGTCAAACCGCTTCAGGCGAAGGAGGCCGTCGGCCCGGTCGCGATCAAGACCGCCGAGTCGGTCGTGGTCACGGGGATCGAGCAATCGGCGTCGGAAAAGGTAATGACCTGGACTCCGCATGAGCAGGTCGGTTCCGAGCCGGTTCCGGACATCCCGGGCCTGGCCGTGATCAAGCGTGTCAGTGCCGACGAGGCCATGCCGGGCGAAAAAGTGGAATTCGTGATTCAATTCCGCAACATGGGCAATGTTCCGATTCGGGCGGTGAGCGTCGTCGACAGTCTCCTGCCCCGGCTCGAATACGTGCAGGGTTCGGCTCGTGGCCCGAAGGGGACCGTCTTCACGGCCAACGTGAATACCGCGGGATCCACCGAGTTGAGGTGGGATCTGCCGGGATCGATCGCCCCGGGTGACAGTGGCTATGTCTCGTTCGAGGCGGTGGTGCGATAAGCGTCGACCGAAACCGATCGAAGCCCGGAGCCTTACGTCCGCAATTTCACGCGCCCCTGGAACGTATCTTGCGTTCCAGGGGCGCGTCACGTTCCTGTCGAGATCGATGTACTTACCTGATAGAATGAATCATGGTGAGTGGCAGAGACCCTTCGATGGTCGTACCTCCCGTCGATCGTAAAGAAAGCGAAATCGATGAGCAGCGAAGTCGATCCCCGAAAAGCCCAGCGAGCCCAGGCTTATTTCGAGACGGGCATGGACGCGGCCAATCGCCGAAATTTCGATTACGCGCTTCAGATGATCGGCGACGCCTGCAAGATCATCCCGACTCACCTGGCTTATCGCAAAGGCTTGCGTGCCACGCACCGGATGAAGTACGACAACGACCCTTCGAAGGTCGGCATGATGGCTCGGGCCAGAGCACAAACCATTCGGGCCCAGATCAAGCTCGCCAAATCCACCGGGGCCTGGCAAAGGGTACTGGATACCTGTGAGGATGCCTTTCTGCTGAACCCCTGGGATGTCGGGACGGCGATGGATGCCGCCGAAGCCTCGCTGGAACTGAACGCCCCCGAACTCGCGGAATGGAATCTGGCTTCGGTTTCGGAAGGTGCGGAAGAGAACGCCGATTATCTCTGGTTACGGATTCGCGTTTTCGAAGCCCTGGCCAAATGGGATTCCGCCATCCGCTGCGCTGAACAGATCCGCGAAATCAGTCCGAGCGATCAGGAAATCATCCGGAAACTCAACGACTTGTCGGCGAAACTGATGATGTCCCGCTCCGGCCTCGCGGGAACGGTCAAATCGACGAGTGCTGGCGAGCACACGGCCCCGGCAGCGCCCGGTTCGGAAGTCCGTGCCGAATCGATCGGCGAGAATCGGGATCCTCAACCCGGCCCGACTTCGACCGTACATAAGACCAGGGAAGAGCAACTGCTCGAACATCTGGAAAAATCGCCTGAGGATATTCAGTCGGCGCTCGAACTGGCCGAGATCTTCAAAGCCGACGACCGCTGGAAAGAAGCGGATCGAACCTTGCGCAGCGTGCTCAATCATTGGCCGAAAGACGATATGCTGCGTCAGATTTACGCGAATACTCACCTGGAGCGCATGTCCCGGATGCTCGCGAAATGGGACAAGCATCTTGTGAAGAATCCGGACGACGCCGAAGCACGGACCAAGCGTGCCGAACTGATCCGCAAGCTGGACGACTTCGAAATCACGGAATTCGAACGCCGCGTCACTTCCAATCCCGCCGATGCCGAAAGCCAGTTTCGGCTGGGTTCCGCACTCGCCAGGGCCGAACGCTGGGAGCAGGCCATCGCCGCATTCCAGAAGGCACGAAACGACGCCGCCTGGAAGGTGCGTGCTCTGATGGCCGCGGGCGAATGCTTCGAAAAGGACGGATCCCACCGGCTCGCGGAGCGTTCCTACTCGGACGCTCTCAAAAGCGTTACGGCCGAAGATGTCGCGATGTCCAACGAATTGCATTACCGGCTGGGCACTCTCGCCGAACGCATGGGCAAGCTGCAGGAAGCCGAAGAGCATTACAACGAAGTCGCCGCCAATGACTTCGGATATAAGGACGTCGCGCGCCGCCTTCGAGATATTCAGACCCGCATCTGACCGGATCGCGACCCGGCATACACGCCGGTTCGCGATTCGCGGATGATTCGACAGATCAGCCGATACGCCATGAAGAGGCGTTCAATTCGAACAGCTCGCGGCTCCACGCTGGTTCCAGGGCATCCTGGCCAGCATCATGCCCATGCCGCAAGTGTCGGTCACGCCAGCGAAAACCAGACCCGCTCCGACGAAGCCCGGAACGATCAGAAACAGAGGATCGACGAACGCACCCAGCAAAGTGCCGGCGAACACCATGGCACCGGCCGCGATGCGGACCTGACGTTCCAGGCTCATGATTTTTCTGCCCCGGATGACCGGCAGACCCGCGGCGGCCCAGGCGGTCGTACCACCTTCGACGTTGACGACGTTCATGCCGGTGGCCAGGAGTTTTTCGCACGCCTGGCGGCCCCGATTACCCGATTTGCAGATGACGTAAACCGGCGAATCGTCCGAAGTCGTTCGCAGCTTGCGGATTTCATCAGCCGAAAGTCGATCGAGCGGGACCAGACGAGCCGGCTCGGCATGAATCTCGACGTATTCCGCCGGGGTGCGGACGTCGATCAGGTCGAACCGCTCGCCAGCGGCCAGCTTCGCACCAAGTTCTGCAGCCGTGATCGTAGTCGCAGTCAAAGTCGAACTCATGAACTGACGCTCCGTTCGTATGTCCAGAAAGAGCTGCTTCGTGGATTCCGAATACGCACGGAAGAAAAAGCGGCTCTCAGGATTCTTGATCTTTCAGATGCACTTTCGATTCGATCGTCTCGGACCGGGACGAGGCCGACGGCACGTCGGCACATTCGCCGCCCATTCAAGTAGGCACTCCCATCCGCGGCAAAACCCACCGCATCAGAACGAACCAGCCGAGCAAAGCGGCAACGATCGCAAGAGTTTCCAACGGCGAGCCTCCGGATTGAGACCTGACTTCTGCACCGCGGACTTGACCTGATTCCGTATTCATATCATGATTCATGTGTAAGGAATCCCTCGACAGACTCTACTATATAACCGGAAGGTTATGATGTCAACGCCGGTCAAGACTCTACCCGATGACAGCATGATCGCACACATGGCCAAGACCTTTCGGACTATGGGCGACGAGTCGCGGTTGAAGATTCTGCGATCGCTGATGCCAGGGCCGATCACCGTTACGAATATCGTCGAAGCGACTGGCCAAAGTCAGGCCAATGTGTCGAAACACCTGTCGATTCTTTCCCGCAGCGGCATGCTCGATCGCCGTAAGGAAGGAACTCGAGTCTGGTACAGCATCAAGGACCCGATGGTCCACGCATTGTGCGACGCCGTCTGCAAACATCGTTCGTCCTCGGAAATCACTTACTGACGGCCGGCCCTCAAGGAGCTTAGGGGAAATCCTCGAAAGTTTCGTCAATGATTGTCCGCTCCGAAACGATCGTCATCAGGCGTGATGCCGGCGTGCGAAATCTGCTCGATGACGATCGGTGCGATTTGCTCGCTGAAGGGTTCGTCTTCACCGAGGGGCCACTGGAACTTCCTGACGGATCGCTGATTTTTCAGGATCTCAAGTCGGATCGCACCTGGAAATGGTCCGATGCCGAGGGTGGTTCGATTCTCAGGGAACATACCCATGCGGCGAACGGCCAGACCTGGGGCCCGGACGGTCGAGTCTGGCTGTGCGAACAAAACGGCCGACGCATCTCCAGCATGAAGGCCGACGGTTCAGACCTGAGAACCGAGTTCGAAACCTGGAACGGGGCCAGGCTCAACAGCCCGAATGACATTATCCGCCGCCGCGACGGCCTGTTTCTGTTCACCGACCCGCCCTACGGCGTCGCTCCGGAAGATCGATCCCTCCACTTTCAGGGGGTTTATGCCTTCCGCGCAGGCTGGCGGGAACCGAAACTGCTGGCGGACGATTTCGAACGACCCAACGGTCTCGCCCTCTCGCCCGACGAAAGGACACTCTATGTCTGCGACACATTCCGTTATCATGTAAGAGCTTTCGATATGACTGCAGGCGGTGAGCTGGCGAACGTCAAAAGTAAAGTCTTCGCAAGTTTCGACACCGACGGCCCCGGCGGTCCGGACGGCATGAAAGTAGATACTGCCGGCAGAGTATACGTCGCAGTGCTTGGCGGCATTTGGGTTTACGAACCGGACGGCCGATTCCTCGGCATCATCGGCACACCGAAGCGTCCTTCCAACCTGGCCTGGTGCGGGCCGAACGGCTCGCATCTGTGCGTCACCGCTGTCGATCAGGTCTTCAGGTTCCGCCTGAACGTGCAGGGTAATATCCCCTGGAAATGAATAAGCCCCTCAGGACCGATAAAGAGTTACGTTTTGCACCGAAATAGTTTTTGGCTGCCCAAAATCTTGAATTGACTTGTCAGAATTATTTTTTACAATCAATTGCGATTCGTCAGTTGGACTACCCGAAATTGTGATGTCCGACGATCTGACGTTGCACGATCCAGGTATTTCGTGCCCGACACGCAAGGAGTTTTTCCGGTGGACGATCAGGAACGTGCCTTACCACGCAGGGCTTTCACGCTCATCGAGCTGCTGGTCGTGATCGCGATCATCGCCGTGCTCATTTCGCTGCTTCTGCCTGCGGTCCAGTCCGCTCGCGAGGCGGCCCGCCGGGCCCAGTGCGTGAACAATCTCAAGCAGATCGGCCTGGGAATGGCCAATTACGAAAGCGCATTCCGTTCCTATCCGCCCGGCTACTTGTCGGCACCCGCGGGCGATGCGGTTCATGGACCGGCCAATCCCGTATCCCTGGACAGCGGCCCCGGCTGGGCGTACGGCACGATGCTGACACCGTTTCTCGAACAATCGGCCGTATATCAGGCGCTCAACGTGAACATCCCGAGCTGGTCGCCGGCCAATGAAACGGGCACTCGCACTTCTCTGGCGACGTTTCTCTGCCCTTCCGTCAGCGAAGAGTCGAAAGCCTTCGACGTGATCGACGCTTCAGGTACGCGGCTGGGCCGTTTCTCCCGTTCGCATTATGTGCTCAACGCCGGCAACAACGAACCCTGGATGTACCAGACCTTCGATCACAGAAACATCGCTGACGGGCCATTTTACCGCAACTCGGCCACGACGGTCGCGGCTGTGACCGACGGGCTCAGCAATACGCTCTTCATGGGCGAACATTCCGCCATCCTGAGCGACAAGACCTGGGTCGCCACGGTCCCGGGAGCTGTTGTCTGTCCAAAGCCGAGGTTCGCACTTTCGTTGTGCGATTACGCAGCCACGCTCGTCCTGACCCATTCGGGGCCATCGGCGTTCGAAGGCGGTATCATCCACCCACCGAATTCGCAGGCCGCTCACGTATGCCAGATGTATTCCGAACACCCGGGAGGAGCGAATATCATGCTGGGCGACGGCAGTGTCAGGTTCATCAAGGCCACGATCAATCAGCGTGTCTGGGCAGCCCTGGCGACGAAAAGCGGCGGGGAGGTCATCAGTGCGGAAAGTCTTTGAAAACGTGCGGAAGTTCCTGTATTGCAATGGCGTGCACTTGTCGTGGGCCTTTCTCCTGACCACGTTCGCCGGATGCGGTGAAACCCAGGTGGAGCCGGAACATCGGGATCTCGTCCTGAGGATGGCGACGGCGACTTCGACTCAGGATCCGGCGAATCTGAAAATCGTCGAAGAAGAAGTCGGCCGGATGACGGCCGCGGCCGAGATGTCTCAGGCCCAGTCGCGGGCCTTTATGGCGATCGTCGAGATGGCGAAATCGGGCGATTGGGAATCGGCGCGGGATCGAGCCTACGCCCTGCGAGATGGGCAAAAACCAACGGCACAGGATCTCGAAGCGGTCGCGAATCGCAAGCTGCCGGAAATGATCCGGCCGGACCGAATTCCGAAAAGCCGAAAAAATTCCGGCTAAGGTGCGATATCCGGGTGTTTTCGACGAATGACTCGTCACCCGGGCGAGCGATTCGTTGATCCGTTCGCTTAAGTGCATGCCATGCGAGCCGATAGCGAGAACCGCATCGGCACGTTAACATGTGAGTGTCTGCCTGTACGCTTTCGGGCCGCCTTACGATTCCGCAGTTTTCTGACCGGGATCGCGCAGGGAACGCTCGAAGTCTTCCATTGGGTTCAGGGTTCGAATATGTCCAGCACCGCTGCAGCACCGTTGACGGCCAATTCGAAAACGCGGGTTTTAGGGCTCGACGTCATCCGCGGAGTCGCGGTGCTTGGCATCCTTGTTCTGAACATCGTCGATTTCGGCTGGCCGAACGAGGCTTACAACAATCCTCACGTGTTGTATTACGACCCGGCTTCGATCGGCCCTTTGCCCGAAAAACCCAAAGAGGACGAGAAGAAAAAAGACAAGGACGCCTGGAAGCGAATGGCCGATCCGAAACCCGACATGACTCGGGCGCACCCCTCCGCCCAGGTCAGGATCGCGGCCGTGAAGTCGAATTACGACGTTGCCGAATGGGCCACGATGGGCGTCTTCTTCGCCGACAAGATGCGGACTCTATTCTGCATTCTCTTCGGAGCCGGCGTCATCTACCTTACCCAGCGCACGATCGACGACGGCGGCCGGCCGCTCTGGCTTTACTACCGGCGGATCCTGATTCTCCTCGTGATCGGTGCCATGCATGCCTACCTGGTTTGGCACGGCGATATTCTCTTCATGTACGCCGCCATCGGGCTTTATCTCTATCCGTTCCGAAGGTTTTCGTCGAAAACCCTGGGCTGGATTTCGCTCGGGATCTTTCTTCTGTTCGTCAGCGTGATCTGGACCGCGGCGGCCGTGATGTATCAGATTCGGACTCGCGGATCCGAGCTGGAAAAACGTGTGCTCCGCAAAGCGGAAGCCGCGATCGCGTCGAAAACCGACGAAAGCCCGGCAGAATTCCTGAATGCACGGGGAGATGCGCGGCTGGCGGCCGTCAATTCGCTGCAATGGGCCGACCAACTGATCCTGCGCGGGTATCTGGGCATGAGATCCTCCGGCGGACAGCGCCCGGATGAGATCACCCGGAAAATCCGCATGTACGGTGAAGGCAGCTATTTCGGCATGGTCAAGGATCGCGCCAAAGAGCTGTTCTTCATGCACATCGGTATGTTGACTCCGCTCGGATTTCTTTCGATGGGCTGGCTCATGATCCTCGGTATGAGTCTGGCGAAAAACGGCTTTTTCGCCGGCAAATGGCCGATCGAATGGTACAGGGTCTGGGCGTTCCGGGTCGTTCCGGCGGCCTGGATCGCCGAAGCGTTCTTCATTCTGGCCGATTATCTGTGGCCTGGAACAGGCTACTTCGACATGGTTCTCATAGTTCCGCTTCGCCAGGCCCTGATTCCGACCCTTTCCCTCGGTTACGCCAGCGCGATCATCTTGGCTCTCAAAGGCGGATATTTCACGGGCCTGACATGGCGGCTGAGCCACGTCGGCCGGATGGCGCTTTCCAACTATCTTGCCCAGTCTCTGATCTGCACGTTTCTGTTTTATTCGTACGGCCTGGGGCTTTTCGGCCAGGTCTCGCGCGTCTGGCTGTTCGTGATCGTGCTTTGCGTCTGGAGCCTGGAACTGTGGTGGAGCCCGAAGTGGCTGGCGAACCACAACTTCGGCCCCGTGGAATGGATCTGGCGCGGGCTTGCGTATCGCAAATTCCCGCCTTTCCGAAAAGTTGCGGCACCGGCTGCAGGGACGATCGTTCAACCAGAAGCGCTGCCCGCATGAATCCGCGGGCCGGCGGGCTGCTCGTCGAGTATCCGGGCTTCCGCTTCGAGCATCTTCTGCCAGCGGGCTTCGACGACGTCATCCGGCACGACCGTTCCGGCCAGCTTCAGAAAGACGTGATAGTGGCCCATCTCGCTCGTCCATAAAGACTTGTAAAGCTGGGCGAGCTCCTCGTCCTGACCTTGCGCGGCCCGGGCCAGCACTTCGAAGCGTTCGCAGCTTCGCAGCTCGATCAGAGCCGAGACCAGCAACCGGTCAAGCAGCTCCAAATTCCCCTGCCCCCTGCGCACGAGGTTTCTCAAGGCATTGGCGTAACCGTTGGAATGGGCTCGAGTGAGCCGACCTCCGCGACGCGCCAACAGGCGAACGACTTGCGACAAATGCACGGCCTCGTCACGTGCCACACCTGCCAGAACGTTCACCCACTGTTTGGGGGCCTGAGGCGGCGGCCAGCGGTTGAGCAGCTCAAGCGCGTTCGCCGCGGCTTTCTTCTCCAACCATGCGTGATCGTTCAAAAGCTGAAGAGGATCGCTCAAAGCCTGGAAGGCCCAGGCATCAGCGGTGCGGGTTCGAAGCGGAAGTTCTTCCTGACCCAGCTCGGGCGAGACCCTGGAAGATTGCCTGTGAGACGACTTCATGGAAGCGGCCCTGCGTTTATTTCGCCTTGCCCTGAAGGGCCCATTCCTCGTCGAAAATCGCGTGGTTGATCACCTTGCGCTGATCCGACGTGTAAATGGCATGGATCCGGCCATCCTTCGCCTGGAAGAAGATCGGATACGCGAAGGCGTTGTATTCCGTCGCCAGATCACGGCGATAGGGCCAGGTTTTGCCGCCGTCTTCGGAAATGGCTACGCTCAGGGGCGTTCGGACCGTCATGCTGTGGTTGTAAAGCAGGATGACTCGGCCGCTTTTGAGCTTCATCATGTCCACGGCCGAGTTCGGGTTGGGGAACTGGGTATCGATGCCCTTCGACCAGGTTTTGCCGCCGTCCTGTGATTCCGAGGCCACGATATAGCCGGACGATTTCGGTCCATATCCGCCTCCGCGCCGGCAATAGGCGATCAGGTGGTTCGGTTCGAGTTCGACGATCGCAGGCTGAATGTTGCCTTTGTCTGACGAGACCGATCCCAGCCGCGACCATCCCTCGGCCGGTTTCTTCGGGTCGAAGCGAAAGCAAGTCGATACGCTCTCAGGGCTTACCGATTCCTTGTCTTCGCCTTTTTCTTCATAGGCGGGAAGCAGGTAGCTGCCGTCGGCCAGTACGATCGGGCGGTTGCGAACCATCAGCCCCCGTTCGAAGCTGACGACCGTCGGGTCGGACCATGTCTTGCACAAATCTTTGGAGACTTTGGCCTGAATGCGGCTGTCAGACCATGTCGGACCGAACCGCACAACGTAGAACATCCAGACCCAGCCATCGGGAGCCTGCCAGATCACGCCGTTGCCGAGTGACCGGAGCGGGTCCCGAGCGATCGCCACCGGGGCTGTCCATTCCGAAGTGCCTTTGGCCAGGCGACTTCCGAACACGGCCGTGTCGTTAGCGTATTCGCCTTCACCACCGTAATAGACCATGTAAAGGTCGCCGTTCGAAAGCTCTTCCAGGCAGGCCGGGTGCTTGTAGGGGCCAGTGGGAACTTCGGGGCCGAAAACGCGCCGGAAGACAGGCTCAGCCGCCCGGCAGGGGACCAGATCGGTCGCCAGAAAGAGGCAGACAAGCGACATGGCGGCAATTCCGGAACGAATTTCGGCGATCATCTTGTTTCTTCCTTCGATTCCGGCCGGTTCGTGGCCTTTTTCCTCGCGGCTTTTCCGGGAACTCCGGATGGCGCCGCTTGTGCGTTTCCAAGGTATTCGTAGCGATCGAACGCCGCACCGCCGCCGTTCGCCCGGGGGTCTCGTGTCGCGACCATCTCACGGGCCAGGGCCGATTTCAATTCATCGAACACCGCTGACGTGGCTGGATCTTGCGCCAGATTTTTCAACTGATGCGGGTCTTTCGTCAGGTCGTAAAGCTCCCACTCGGGGCGCTTCCGAAAGGCGGTGTCGAATCGAGGTGCAAATCCCGGTCGATTTCGATTCAGCACCATCAGCGCCTTCGTGGGCGATGCGTCACAGTCGCCGAAAGCCACGAACGTCGATTCGGCCAGGCGTTCGAAACCGGGACTGTCCGAGCCGTCGTCCTTAACGCTCTTCCAGTCACCCATCGGCCAGCGGCCTGGCTCGAAATTGCGGATCAGTACGTGATCCTTCGACCGAATCGCCCGCATCGGATATCCACCGCCAGGAACGCCCTCGCCCAGATCCCGACAGGCGACATGACGCTCCATGCCGGTCATCAGATACTTTCGGCCTGATTGTGTTTCGTCATCCTCCACAGCTTCGAAAACCGGCATGAGCGATTGCCCTGTTCGATCCGCCAAGCCCTGCACACCCGCGGCTTCCAGAAAAGTCGGGGCCAGGTCGGTCAGGCTCGTCAGCCGGTCGATCACGCGGCCTGGTTTCCGAATTCCTGCCGGCCATCGGATCGCAAGCGGCACATGCGTGCCGGCGTCATAAACGGTCGCCTTCCCGCGCGGGAATGGCCAGCCGTTGTCGGCCGTCATGACGACGATCGTGTTTTCCAGCTCCCCTGCCCGCTCCAGCTTCGCCAGAATTTCGCCGGTTTCCCGGTCGAATCGTTCGATTTCCAGGAAGTAATCGAGGATATCGCCACGAACCACGGGATCGTCCGGCAAAGTCGGCGGCACACGAACTGCCGTGGGATACTTGCCTGCTCGAACACCTGAGCCCTTTTCGTACGGGCGATGAGGATCGACGCTGCCGAACCAGAAGCAGAAGGGCTGCCCGTCCTTGCGGAGCTTAAGAAATTCGTCGAAATCGGCGAACCGGGGTCCAGCGGGATTCGTCTTTCGTCCACCCATGTCCTGTCGACCCGGGCCCCAGCCTTTGCGGATGTGGCCGACTTGGTAGCCGTTGCGGGCAAGAACGTCAGGATAGACTTCGAATTCGGACCGGAGGAACGAATGGAGATTGGCCGCTTCCTTCAGCCGCCAGTGATATTGCCCCGTGAGCAGAGCACCACGGGAAGCGGTGCACGAAGGCGCCGAAGCGTAAGCCAGGGGGAACAGCAGCCCTTCGCGGGCGATGCGTTCGAACGTGGGCGTCTGGATTTGCGGCTCGCCAGCGATCGAGGTATGCGGCCACGACCAGTCATCCGCGATGCAGACAAGAATGTTAGGACGATCGGACGCGGCATGAATCTGAATACAGGAAACCAGCGATAGAATCGTCCAGCAGGCAGCGATGCGGAAATGTACCAGGTGTTTCGAAACTCGTGACGCCACAGTCATTGCACCAGTCATACCTTGTGAGGTCGGAATCCGTGAGGAAAATTCATTCTTGACCGGCAAAAATGGATCCGTCAATGGAAAAGCCGGGTTTCCAGAGTCGTCAAGGAACTCAGGAACCCGGCAGTATGAGATCCGGATCAGATAACGATCACTTCGTACCCTTTTGCTTAACGATCGGCGACTTGAAGTCGTCCAGGCCCGGCTTCGGCTTGTAAGCCCGCATTACGCGGAAGCCGACGAAAGTGGCGTCCGTATGCCACCAGATCGACTGCGGACGCTGCGGGTCCTGCACAGACCATTCCTTGTCAGATCCCCTTCGGGCCGCGCTTCGGAGCATCTCGGGGTCGTCGTCCCACGAACCGCCGCGGGCTACGTAAGAATATTCACTCTTGTCCGGCATCTGCACCGGGTTATCGCTGGCCTTGTCGGCGGGCAGTTTTTCGTAGGCGTCGGCCACGTAATGATCCAGAACCCATTCCGCCACGTTGCCATGCATATCGTGCAGGCCGAAGGGGTTCGGCTTCTTTTGACCGACCTTCTGGGGCGTTTCGGCGTTTTCGACATACCAGCCGTATTCGCCAAGCTTCGCGGGATCGTCGCCGAACGAATACGCCGTCGTGGTGCCGCCCCTGGCCGCCCATTCCCATTCAGCCTCTGTGGGCAGACGGTATTGTTTGGTGAAGAGCGTCGAAAACCAGCGGGTGCACTCCATCGCCGAGTGGTGCGTCATGCAGATCGCCGGCTGATTGTCGTGGCCCATGCCGAACGTCATATCGGCATAGGGCGGCGTCGGACGCGTCACAGCATCGGCGGCTTTGTCCTTATCGCTTTGCGCTGCGAGATTTACGCCGGTTTTCTCTTTTCGCTTGATATCCAGCGAGAACGAATAGATGTCGTAGATGTCCCAGGTGATTTCGTGCTTCGACATCCAGAACGGCTCAATGCGGATCGGGCGTTGCGGCCCCTCGTCATCGCCACGGCCTTTCTCGGATTCGGGTGAGCCGATCCAGTAAATGCCCCCCGGCACCGGAACCATCTCGATCGTGAAATTCGTTCCGGGTATGGTTTCCGTATAGGGCTTCATGTCGGCCGGCAGCGGATCGACCTGTATTTTGGACGGAGGCGGAACCTGAGCCAGTGCCGTGCCGGCGATACTCAAGCAGATCGATGCGGCCAGGACCGGGGATCTCAGGAAATCGTAGCGGCGGCGACCGCGAAGGAACGCCCGGACTTCGGACAGGCTCGTCATGATCGTGATTCCGGAAACGTCAGATACCAGGATGAGGCGGGAAGGTTCATGAAACGACGGTGGATCGCCGCGGGATGTTTCGCGGCCTTGGCGCTTTTCGTCGTGACGGCGTTCGGGGCTTCTCGACAGGTTCGGACCGAACCGGAACGCCTCGAATTCGTCGAGACGCACATGGGCGCTCGCGTACGTATCCTGTTATACACGACCGAACCACAGGTCGCCAAGCGCGCGGTCGAAGCCGCCTTCGCCCGGATCGCCGAACTCGACAAGAGCTTCAGCGATTACGACAACGGCAGCGAACTGATGCGACTCGTCAATCACTTCGCCGAAGGACCGGCCGAACCGGTCGAAGTCAGCCAGGACCTTTTCGACATCCTGACCAGGGCCGAATCGATTTCGCGCTCAACCGGCGGCGCGTTCGACGTAACCGCCGCCCCACTGATCCGCCAGTGGCGCAGAGCCTTTCGCGAAAAGAAACTCCCTTCGGCCGACAATCTTGCGAAGGCACGCGAACAGGTCGGTTTCGAACGCATCCGGCGAATTGAGCCAGGACGGAAAATCGCGCTGGAACCCGGAACACGGATCGACCTGGGCGGAATCGCCAAAGGCTACGCGGCGGCGGCGGCCCTTCAGGTTCTCAGGAAGCTCGGAGTCGAAAGCGCGCTGGTCGCGGTCGCGGGTGACATCGCCCTGGGCAGTCCCCCTCCAGGCCAAAAAGGCTGGGCGGTGGAAGTCGCGGGCCTGAACCCGAACTCCGATCTGCCGCTGGTACGACTGAGACTTCGCGACGCGACGATCTCCACCAGTGGTGACGCCGAACGCTTCGTCGAAATCGATGGACGACGCTACAGTCATATCGTTGATCCGCGAACCGGCTTCGGTGTCACCCGGCGAGCCACCGTCACCGTGATCAGCCAGGACGGATCGGCCACAGATGCATACGCCACATCACTTTATTTGCTGGGGGTGAATGGCCCTGAGTTGACGGGGAAATTACGAAACGCTCCGCCTCTGGCGGTCTCCTGGCTCGAATTGACCGGGGACCGTCATGCCGAACAACGCACGAACCGGGCATTCGACACCCTGCCCCGGGAATGACCACAACGGCTTTGCAGCCACGTCGATTGCGCTTGCGAAACATACGCGAATATGGTAAGAATTTTAGGTCAAGTGCCCGAAGATAGTGGTGCCAGGCAACCTGATACCGTATAGCGGGTTTGGGTTCCGGCTCCCTCGCGAACCGCCGTAAGGTGAGATTTTCTCAACCTTTACGGCATCACAAGAGTTCGCGGCACAGTGCGATTGGGGCACGGATTGGATCGAAAGTTCCGAGCACGGGTCATGGACCCGGGGATTGATGATGTACGCGATTTTCGAAGATGGAAGCCACCAGTATCGCGTGGCTGTCGGCGATAAGATCGTCGTGGATTTCCGCGCCGGCGAACCCGACTCGGCTTTGACGTTCGAAAAGGTTCTGCTGATCGCTGGCGAGGGGGACGCGAAGTTCGGCGCCCCGACGGTCGCCGGTGCCAAGGTCGAAGCCAAGATCGTGCGCCAGTTCAAAGACAAGAAGATCGTGATCCAGAAGTTCCGCCGCCGGAAGAATCACCGCAAGCGAACGGGGCACCGTCAACCGCTGACGGCCATCGAAATCACGGGCATCAGCGCCTGACCCCGCCTGCACATCTTCGCTAGATTCACGAAACGGTCGAGCCATTCACGGCTCGACCGTTTCGCTTTTCTTTCTGCGTGAAGTTTGCGGTGTCATCAGGTGAATTCGGTGAAAATTCATACACATTCATCTTGACGATCCAGGCCCTGTCGGGCAGAGTGTAATTCCGTACCGTGTTACAGCGGTTCACCGGATGCGTTCGGAATTGTTCAACAGGGGTCCGCGGGGTTGGCGGGCGCCTGAAATTCCATGAACGCAAGTCACAATGGTGGTATGGGTTGAAGTGATCGTGCGGAATATTCTTGAAAGGAGGAGTTTTGATCTTAAGATGTCGTGAAGAGAGTCGTTTGCCGGATGGATCGACAGACTCCCTGAGGACTCCATGAGTTATACTTCGAGTATTGCCGGAGAGTCTTCAAGGACGCATGAACGGAGTCGCCTGTTCGAACGTGGTTATCGATCGAACGGATCAGCGATGCTTCACTTGCGGAATGTGGGAGGAGGATGACCGGGGTCTTGGCGGGTCTTCGTGGTCGTATCGCTCGGGAACTCATGGATTTGTGAGGAAGTCCCGGCATATGGCGAAAAGCACGGACAAGTCAGGGCGATAAGCTCCCCCGGTCAATTGGTGGCTTCCCCCGAAACTAGGACTGTTCGGAGAACCAGAAATGGCAAGCGTTGGCGACAAGAGATCGAACACCGGCAATCGCCCCGGCCGTCCGGGCCTGCACTTCGAGCGGGTTTTCAGCACGGTGGGCGTGGACCCCTTCTCTCAAGTGGAATGGGAGCAGCGGACGGCGGCGATCAAGGACGAAAAAGGCAAGGTCATCTTCGAGCAGACCGACTGCGAGTTCCCCAAAAGCTGGAGTCAGCTGGCCACGAACGTGGTCGCCAGCAAGTACTTCTATGGCGAGAACGGAACCTCGGAACGTGAGCGCAGCGTTCGTCAGCTCGTGCATCGCGTATCCCGCACCCTGACCGACTGGGGTCTCGAAGACGGCTACTTCGCGACTTCGGCCGATGCGGACACATTCTACGACGAACTGACCACGTTGCTCGTGCATCAGTACGGTTCGTTCAATTCGCCCGTCTGGTTCAATGTCGGCCTGCATGACCAGTACGGCATCGAAGGTCCGGCGAACAACTGGCGCTGGGACGAAGAAACGCGAACGGTCGTTCCGGCCCAGGACGCCTACAAGTTTCCGCAAGGTTCGGCCTGTTTCATCCAGAGCGTCTCGGACGACATGCCCGACATCATGCGTCTGGCCATGAGTGAGGCGATGCTGTTCAAGTACGGCTCGGGCACGGGCACGGATCTTTCCACGCTCCGTTCCAGCCGCGAAAAGCTCTCCGGCGGCGGCAAGCCCTCCGGGCCCGTCAGCTTCATGAAGGTCTACGACGCTATCGCGTCGGTCATCAAGTCCGGCGGCAAGACCCGCCGTGCCGCCAAGATGCAGACTCTCAAGGTCTGGCACCCGGACATCATGGACTTCATCCGCTGCAAGTCCAACGAGGAGAACAAGGCCCTCGCCCTGATCCGCCAGGGCTACGACGCGAACTTCAACGGTGAAGCCTACAGTTCCGTCAACTTCCAGAACGCCAATCTCTCGGTACGGGCCACCGACGAATTCCTCCGCGGCGTCGAAAACGGCGGATCCTGGACGACACGGGCCGTCACCACCGGCAAGCCGATGGAAACCATGCCCGCCGCCGACCTGATGGACGCCATCGCCGAAGGCACCTGGCAGTGCGGCGACCCTGGCATGCAGTACGAAGATACGATCCAGCGCTGGCACACCTGTTCGAACACCGCGCCGATCAACTCTTCGAATCCCTGCTCGGAATTCATGTTCCTGGACGACACGGCCTGCAACCTGGCCAGCCTGAACCTGATGAAGTTCCGTCGCGAAGACGGCACCTTCGACGGCGAGCTGTTCCGCTCCGCCTGTCGCGTGTTCATCACCGCCCAGGAAATCCTGGTCGACCGGGCCAGCTACCCGACCGACCGGATCGCCCTGAACAGCCACAGCTTCCGCCCGCTGGGTCTGGGCTTCGCCAATCTCGGCAGCCTGATCATGGCCTCCGGCAGACCGTATGACTCGGACGAAGGCCGCGACCTTGCTGGCGTGATCACTTCGATCATGCACGGCGAGGCATACCGTACCTCGGCCGAAATCGCCGGCTTCATCGGGCCTTTCGAAGGTTATGCCCTGAATCGCGAGCCGATGAACCGCGTCATGCAGCTGCACCGCGACGCCGTCGAGAATATCGGTCCGAGCTGCCCGCCCGAGCTGCTGACGATTGCCCGCCAGCTCTGGAACGAAGTCATCGATCTGGGCCGTTCGAACGGCTTCCGCAACAGCCAGGTGACCGTGCTCGCACCGACCGGCACCATCGCTTTCATGATGGACTGCGACACGACCGGCGTCGAGCCGGACATCGCACTGGTGAAGTACAAGAGCCTGGCCGGCGGCGGCATGCTCAAGATCGTCAACCGTACCGTGCCGATGGCCCTGCGTACGCTGGGCTACGATGAGCCGACGATCGCCAGGATCCTCGACTACATCGACAAGAACGACACGATCGAAGGCCCTTCCGGCCTCAAGCCGGAACATCTGCCGGTATTCGATTGTGCCTTCCCGCCCGCGGGCGGTGGCCGGTCGATCCACTACCGCGGCCACATCAAGATGATGGCCGCCGTGCAGCCGTTCCTGTCCGGCGCCATTTCCAAGACGGTCAACATGCCGCAGGAAGCCACGGTCGCCGACATCCGGAACGCTTACCTGGAAGGCTGGAAGCTGGGTCTCAAAGCTCTGGCGATCTATCGCGACGGGTCCAAGGGCAGCCAGCCGGTCAGCACATCGAGCGAATCGTCGAAGGAAGAAGCCGCCAAGGCCGAAAAAGCAGCCGAGCAGGCTGCGGTCGCCGCGGCAGCGCCGGCTCCGGCACCAGCTCCGCAGGTCGTCAATACGCCCCAGCCCCGGCGGATCCGCCTGCCGGACACGCGTCACAGTACGACGCACAAGTTCGACATTCAGGGTCACGAAGGCTACATCACGGTCGGCTTCTTCGAGAACGGCCAGCCGGGCGAACTTTTCATCACCATGGCCAAGGAAGGGTCAACCGTCGGCGGCCTGATGGACGTCATCGGTACCCTGGTTTCCATGGGCCTGCAATACGGCGTGCCGCTGGAAGTGTTCGTCAAGAAGTTCGCTCACGGCCGCTACGAGCCTTCCGGTTTCACCAGAAACCCGGACATCCCGATCGCCAAGAGCATCACCGACTACATCTTCCGCTGGCTCGGCATTCAGTTCATCCCCGGTTACCGGGAAGCCAACGCGCCCCAGCGGGATCAGATCGAATCCGCCGTCGAGTCCATCGCGGCACCGGCTCCCCAGCCGCAGATCGTGACGGCTCAACCTGCCGCCGCACCGAATTATGGCGTGGCACCGGTCGTCGTTCCGGTCAGCACGCTCGAAACCCGTACCGTCCGTACGGAAATCACCAGCTCGACGATCCAGCAGGAACAATTCGCCCGATTCCAGAGCGACGCCCCTGCCTGTGACAACTGCGGCAGCCTGACGGTTCGCTGCGGCACCTGCTATCGATGCTTCAATTGCGGCAATTCGATGGGCTGCGGTTGATCCCAAACCCTTCGAAAACTTCTGAACCGATTGACCCCCGGAGCTTTGCTTCCGGGGGTTTTCTTTTGGAATTTCGCCGTCGATTTCGTGATCCGGCCGGACTGCATCGACCTGAAATCATATGAAGAATCCGTGAATCGACAACTTCCGTTCAATGTTACCTAAGTCGCGGTTCGACATAAGAAATAAGGAAAATTCCATTCGTCTTCATGTACGGGAGTCATTCCGTGAATTTGTCGCACATTCTCCCCGCCTCGTTCCGGTTCGACGGAACCCGCCGAGCCCGGGCCATTCGACTCGCATGCTGTTTCGGATTGGCGTCGACAGGAGCCATGGCCTCCGCCGCGGATCTTGTTCCGGGGAATCTTGTCGTCGAACGCATCGGTAACGGAACGACGGCGCTCAGCGGTTCGTCGGCGGCGGTCGCCGTGCAGGAATTCACGACTTCAGGCACGCTCGTTCAGACATTGACCACCCAGTTCACGGGCTCGGAATTGCTGACGGATTCCGGCTCCGCGACATCGAACGGCTACCTCAACAGCTATGGTGGCTATCTGGCCGTCCCCGGCCTGAACGTGGCTGCTGGAACAACCGGCGCGGCGTCATTGAACGTCAAAGCGACGAACGTTCTGGGCGTTGACGGTAACGTGGCCAACCGGGTCGAATTCCCGACAGGCGGCCCCACGGGCACTCCCCCTTCCCCCTTCTCCGGAAGCAATTTCCGCAGCGCGATCGCCACAAGCGCCAATACTTTTTATGCGACGGGCACTTCCGCTGGTTCTCCTCTGACCGGCGGCACCTGGTACTACAACGGTACGGATTTCGTTCAGGTGTCTGGAACACAGAACAACCTGCGGAATATCGAAATTTACGGTGGCCAGCTCTATGTCTCGTCGGGAGCGAACAACTTCCAGGGCATTTCGAGTGTCGGAACCGGTTTGCCGACCACGACGGGCACGACGACTTCTCTGACCATCGCAACGGGAACTGGCTCCAGCCCCTACGGATTCGTCATCTTCGACACGAACGGCGACGGTTCGGCCGACAGAGCCTACATCGCCGATGACCGGAACACGGCAGGTGGCGGGATCCAGCGCTGGGATCTGAATTCGTCGAGCGTCTGGGTGAACTCTTACGCTCTCCTTTTCAACACATCGAACGAAACCCTGACGACCACGACCGGTACCGGCATCATCGGTATTCGTGGACTCACCGGCAGTTGGGATGCGACAAGCGGCACGGCGTCGCTGTTCGCGACGACGACCGAAACCAACAACAACCGGCTGGTCTCCCTGATCGACTCCGGTTCGGCACCGACGACTTTCACCACGCTTTCACGAGCCGGTGCGAACTTCGTTTATCGCGGTGTGGACTTCACGCCCGTCACGGTTCCTGAGCCATCGACCTACGTCCTCGCCGCCATGGCGACCGGTATTCTGGCATGGGCAGGCAAAAAACGCCGCAAATCGTAAGTTTCACTCCTTGATCCATGATCTCATCTCGACGCCCGACCCGGACTATCCGGGCCGGGCGTTCACCTTGACTGTCGGGTACGATGAATTGGACTGGCACGGCAAAAGATCCTAAGAACCTGGAAACGGCACAGGAACATCCGATGAGCGACACGATTTACGACATACCGGTCAAAACGATCTCGGGCGAGGATACGACTCTGGCACCCTATCGGGGCAAGGTTCTCCTGATCGTCAATGTCGCGAGCAAGTGCGGCTTCACGCCCCAATACAAGGGCTTGGAAGAACTTTACGCCAAGCATAAGGACCAGGGCCTGGTCGTGCTCGGCTTCCCATGCAATCAATTCGGCAGCCAGGAACCCGGCGACGAATCGGAAATCCGTTCGTTCTGCTCACTGAACTATGGCGTGACATTCCCGATGTTCGCGAAAATCGACGTGAACGGTTCCGCAGAACATCCTCTATACAAATACCTTAAGTCGAAAAAAGGCGGCCTGCTCGGGTTCGATGCGATCAAGTGGAACTTCACCAAGTTTCTCGTAAGCCGTACGGGCGAAGTCATCGAACGCTACGCCCCGACGACCACTCCAGCCTCGCTGGAAAAGGATGTCGAAAACGCGCTGGCTGCAACGACAGGCATTTCATAACCGTGCAAGCATATTTCTCTTGTCCCCGATTCGATCCCGCCTTATTCTGACAATAGAGTCGGATTCGAAATCGAATTGAGGTACGCAAGGGGGGTAGACCGATGAGTCATTTGCGCTGGGTTCTGGTCTCGCTGGTTGCAAGTCTGGCGCTGACGTCGACAATGACGGACAGTCCCGCCCAGGGATTTGGTCGAGGGCCCGGGCCTCATGGCAAAGGCGCGGGCTTCGGCAAGGGTGCGGGCCATCATGCCGCCGACGGACCTGCTCAGGAAAAGGGCGGAAGGCCATTCGGTAAGATGGGCGGCGGCCCGCCGGGAGATCAGGAATTTCCGGCCGATCGGGCGGATTTCCAGTTTCTGCTGGCGAATCACGAGAAGATTCGGCGTAATGTCATCAACCTGGAGAACGGTGCGGAAACGGTGACCGAGTCCGATGATCCGGAAGTCGCCGCAAAAATTCATGCGCATGCACGGGCCATGCACAAGCGTGTTAAGCTGAATCGCGGCATCCACAAGCGAGATCCGTTGTTCGCCGAGATCTTCCGCCATGCGGACAAGATCGAGATGGCCGTCGGCAAGACTCCGAAGGGCGTCAAAGTGCTGGAAACCTCGGATGATCCGTACGTGGCGAAGCTGATTCAGGCACATGCGGCAGTGGTTTCGAAATTCGTGGCGAACGGTCACCTCGAGGTTCAGGAAAACCATTCGATCCCGCCACGTGAAGCGGATTCTGCGACTGAGTCAGCCCCGAAGAATTCCGAACACCACAATTCGAAGGCGAAGGAAACTTGCAGTTGCGAGGACAAGCCATCCGGCACAAAAGCCTGTGAAAACTGCGAATCGGCCCGCAGGGATCACGAATCGACCGAAGCGAAACCACGACGTGACGATCGACATGAGCATGGAGCAACCGAAAAACGCGGTTCGAACTGAGCCGGAAATCGATCGTCATATCTCGCTCGGGCGTGATCTCGCGGACCCGCGCTGGATGCTGGTCAAAGCCGTTGGCTTCGTCATCATCGGAGTAATGTCTTGCGGCCTGATTCTGATGGCGGCTCCGCGATGGGACATTGCCGCATTTCTCGCCCTGGCGATCTGGGCTTTCGCCAGGGCCTATTATTTTGCGTTTTATGTGATCGAGCATTACGCCGACCCAGGCTACAGTTACGATGGATTGATCTCCGCGATCCGGCATCTGAGAAAAATCCGGAAGGATACGATTCGAAACAGGCCGGAACGGTCATGAACGACGCCGACTCGGTTAGAATGAAATTCGCGGATCGAGGTTCGCCATTCGCGGGCGAACGCCATCTCAAGCAGACCCTGGAGGAACGAAGAGCCATGAATCTGATCAATCGCAAGACGTTCGAACGCCCGGACGAAGTCCGTCGGCACATGTTGCGGATGATGGCGATGGGTGCGATCTTCGCAACGCGGCCCGGAGCGTACGCCGATGAACTGGTGAAAACGCCCGCACAGACGGAAGGCCCGTTCTTCCCGGACAAACTGCCCCTGGATACGGACAACGACCTGCTCGTCATCAATGACTCGACCTCGCCGAGCGATGGCATCGTCACGTGGGTCACAGGCCGGATTCTCGACCCGACCGGTCAGCCCGTGCGCAACGCCCTCGTCGAAATCTGGCAGGCCGACGCCCATGGGGCCTATCTCCATTCCGGCAGCGACAACGGCGACAAGCGGGACAAACGCTTTCAGGGCTATGGCCGGTTTCTCACGGGGTCGGACGGCACTTATGGCTTCCGCACCATCAAACCGGTTCCCTATCCCGGCCGGACACCTCACATCCATTACAAAATCACCCGTGGCGGCAAGCACCTGCTGACGACCCAGTGCTACGTCAAGGACCACCCGGGCAACGCCAAAGACGGCGTTCTCCGCGGAATCACGGACAAGAAGCAGCTGGAGAGCATCATGGTCGATTTTCGTCCTCTTACAGGCTCGAAAATCGGGGAACTGGCCGGACGCTTCGATGTCGTTCTGGGCCTGACGCCTGAGGATGCTTGAGAAGAACCTGGCGATCCTGCCGATACGTCAAAAATCGTCCTGAGGCTCCGAAATCGCTTTTTCGGAGCCGATTCCTTTGATATATTGATCGATACCGATCTTCCGTAGTGCCCTGCCTCTCCCATTCGCCGCAGCGTCCAAAACTCGAAACGAAGCTGGCGATTTCCCTTCCGTACAGGGCATGACCCGCAGTACTTTTCGTCATGACCAGGAGTGCTCCCCAATGACCGATCCGCAAACTTCGCGCCGCGGTTTCCTGCGCGACACCGCCGTCGTCGCCGGTGCTCTTTCGGCGACCGCAATTCCCTCTGTTCATGCTCAGGGCAGCGACACGATCAAAGTCGGCGTGATCGGTTGCGGCGGTCGTGGAACCGGTGCCGCCGAAAACTGTGCGGACAGCGCCCCCGGCGTCAAGATCTACGCCATGGGCGACCTGTTCCCTGATCACCTCGACAACAGCCGTAAGCGCCTCAAGAGCGCCCTGGGCGATCGCTACGACGTCGCCGACACTCGCGCTTTCAGCGGTTTCGATGCCTACAAGAAGGTGATCGATTCCGACGTCGATCTGGTCATCCTGGCCACGCCTCCCGGCTTCCGGCCCCAGATGATCGAATACACGGTGGAGAAGGGCAAGAACCTCTTCACGGAAAAGCCCGTGGGTGTCGACGGCACCGGCATTCGCAAGGTTCTCGCCGCTTACGAAAAGGCCAAGGAGAAAAACCTGGCGATCGTTGCGGGCACCCAGCGCCGGCACCAGGCTCCCTACATCGAGAGCATGAAGCGCATCCACGAAGGCGAAATCGGCGAACTCGTCGGCGGCCGCTGCTACTGGAACCAGGGTGCCCTGTGGCACAAGGACAAGCTTTCGGAATGGTCCGAAATGGAATGGCAAGTCCGCAACTGGCTCTATTTCACGTGGCTCTCGGGTGACCATATCGTCGAGCAGCACGTGCACAACCTCGACGTCATCAACTGGGCCTTCCAGCAGACGCCGACACGAGCCGTGGCCCTTGGCGGCCGTCAGCAGCGCACCGACCCCGTCTATGGCCAGATCTTCGACCACTTCGCCACGGATCTCGAATACGCCAACGGCGTACACGTGCTCTCCATGGCACGTCAGATCCCCGGCTGTGAGAACAACGTGAGCGAGGCTCTCGTCGGCACCAAGGGTACCTGGAATTCGAACGGCTTCCGCTTCACGGGCGAATCCCGCACGCGGATCCGCGAAATGGGCACCAATCCCTACGTTCAGGAGCACACCGACCTGATCGCCTCGATCCGGGCCGGCAAGCCGCTCAACGAACTCAAAACCGTGGCCGAAAGCACCCTGACGGCCATCATGTGCCGCATGTCGGCCTACACCGGCAAAGCCGTCACTTGGGAACAGGCCCTGAATTCGAAGGAAGACACCTTCCCCAAGAATCTCGAATTCGGCCCCAACGCCGTTCCGCCGGTCGCGATCCCGGGTGTCACTGAGCTGATCTGACACTCGAAGGGATTCGATTCCTCGTTTCGAATTCGGCCTCCGGCGCATGTCGCCGGAGGTTTTCTTTTTCGATTACGCCCGGCAGTCATGCGAATTGCCGTCGATTTCGAAACCACCATTCGAAATGCTTCGGATCAGGCCTAGACGGGTCCGCACCATTCCCCCGACTTCGTCGCTTCCTGCCCGAATCGTTTCGAAATCCGGCAGGGAGTTACGTCGTCGAACTTCTCGATCTTGATGGTTAACGAAAAAACCGGTGAAATGAACTCTTACGAACAGAAAACGAAGCGGGCGCCACAGTGTTCACCATGGTGCCCGCTCCGTACGACTTGCCCGGGATCAGCCGGGGCTTTTCTGACGATTCTGCGTGCGATTCGAAAGCTCGAAAAGGCGGAATATCGTGCGAATGCAGTATCCTATGCGACGATTTCCCGGATTTTCAAGGGGTCAGTGCGAAATCGGACGGTTTTTTCCCTTTCGTGAAGCCATTGAACGAGTACTTCGTCGGTTCGTAAGTGCCGACGATCGCGACATCGGCCTTCTCCGGCAGCTTGTTTTCCAGACCCGTTGCCCAGTAAGCGGCATTCACGATCATCCGCCGGAGGGCTTCGTTGGTCAGGTCCTGGCTGGCGCCCATGGTCGTCGTGAACACTTTCGCGACGGCTCCGGTACGGGTTTTGTAGCTCTTGGTCCATGCCACCGGCATCATGGGTTCGTTTTTCTTGCCCGGCAGCGGAGGATCGGTCGGATTCATGCCCGCCACGACTTCACCGAGCACGAGCGGATCACTATCGCCCGGCAGCGGGATCGTGACTCCATATACATCCGTCGGCCCGAAAATCTCGCCTGAAGCGATACCTTTCAGAATCGGATGCGATTGCTTGCCAGCCGGGATGATTCCCCGTGTGGCCTGCTTGCCGTGATCACCGTGGTGAGAGATCCAGGTTTCACCCAGCACCTGACGGCCGAATCCACCGTTCCAGGTTTTGCTGTTGAATGAATAATCGGCATATTTGCGTCCGGCGGGAATATTGAACGCATGTGTGCTCGTCCGCAGCGCGATGATCGGTCTTCCGCTTTCGATGTAGGCGACGAGCTTTTCCATCTGGTCGTCCGGCAGGTTGCGGAACCTCAGTAGCATGATCACGAGGTCGGCATCGGCCAGCGAATCCAGCCCCGGGATGTTGTCATTGACGTTCGGATCGATCGTGCCGTCCTTCGGATTCACGGCGAAAAGAACCGTGCATTCGAAACCATGACGCTTCGACAGGATCTTGCCGAGCTGCGGCAGACCTTCCTCGGAACGATATTCCTCGTCCCCGCTGATGAGTACGATTTTTTTGCCTTTTCCGGGGCCTTCGCCACCAGGATAACGTACCCAGTGATCCTGTGCCGAAGCGAGCGAAACCGAGAGAAAACCACACGCCGCCAGGAGTATCGCGGGGATCGAACGTCGGTGCATCAGCCTCGTGCCTCTCTGGATCGCTGCGCCACAAGCCTGCGAACGGATCACAGGACAGGAAAACCCTATTTTTCAAGGAGATAATTTCACTTAGAGCAAATTTCCGGCTGTCTGGCAAGTCCCAATCAGCGAATTTTCCTTATTTTTCGCTCCTTTTCTGAGAAATCCTGCCGCCATTCCCCTGGGTTTTCCGCCTTTTCGTACCGACCACATTCGCTCCTTTCCCGAAAAATCATGGACTCCGGGTCAGTTCCGCATTATCAATAAGTGTCGATCCCGTGCTCTTCCGCTCAACCGAACGCCACTCGGAACCGGCCTCCATGACTTCTGACGAAACTCAACCCTCCGGCCCGCCACCTTTGCCGAATGCCGGCGAACCGGCCTCCGATCCCGCGGCTTTCTCCGAAGTCGCGCCGAAGCCCCGTTCCCACGGCCGTCTGATGGCTCTGGACGCTCTCCGCGGGTTCGACATGTTCTGGATCCTCGGCGGCGACGCCCTGGCCCGAGCGCTCGAACGCATGGACAAATCGCCCGTCACCGAAACCCTCGCGACTCAACTCTCTCACGTGGAGTGGCAGGGTTTCCACTTCTATGACCTCATTTTTCCTCTATTCGTCTTCATGGCCGGTGTCTCAACCGTCTATTCGCTTTCCCGAGCCTGTGAGGACGGCGGCCGTGGCCGGGCCATGAAGCGTGTCCTGATGCGAACGCTGCTCCTGTTCCTCTGCGGCATCTTCTACTCCGGCGGTATGAGCAACCCCTGGCCAAATATCCGTATGCTGGGTGTGCTCCAGCGCATCGCCATCGGTTATGGCGGCGCGGCCCTGATTTTCCTGGCCATCGGCCCGAAACGCCCGGGCCGGATCCTGGCAGTCACGGCCGGAATTCTCGCCGGCTATTGGGCTCTGCTCACTTACGTGCCGTTTCCGGACATCCGCCTGAACAAGGAATCCCTTGCACCATTGATCGCCCAGGCCGGAACCGAAGACCCCCAAACGTTACTCTCTCTGGTTCAGGGCACCACGCGCGGTCATTACGAACCCGGTTACAACCTGACCAATTACATCGATTTTCGATACCTTCCTGGCCGAAAGTACGACACTTTTTACGATCCCGAAGGCATTCTCAGCATGTTGCCCGCGATCGCCTCAGCCCTGCTGGGCATCCTGGCCGGTACGCTGCTTCGTGAATCGGAAATGAAACCCGTGCTCAAGTCACTCGCGCTGCTCGGCATCGGCGCAGCCCTGGTGGCCGCCGGATTTCAATGGGACGCCACATTCCCTATCGTCAAAAAACTCTGGACCAGCTCCTTCGTGCTCGTGGCAGGTGGCTTCAGCATGATGCTCCTGGGGCTGTTCTACCTTGTCATCGAAGTCATCGGTCTGCGATTCTGGGCCTGGCCGTTCGTCTGGATCGGAACGAACGCCATCACGCTTTACCTGCTCTCGAACCTGATGGGCTATAGCAAGATCGCTGCCCGACTCGTCGGCGGCGATGTCTCGGTATGGCTTAACGACAATGTCGCAACGGGAATGGGCGGCCTCGTACAGGCCCTCGTCTCACTCGGGATCGTATTTCTGATCGCGCGATTCTTCTACAAAAACAAAATCTTCCTGCGGTTCTGACTTTGCTACATCCGGATTTCCGCAGCCTCTGGCGTGTGCTCGATTTCAATCGAACATACGCCAGAGATACCAACTGGCCACGCTGCGAAAAGGCTGCCAATGCCGCGTGAGTTCCTCACCGGCCGATAGAGACGGAGCTTCATCCAGCTTATACAGCCTTTGCAGGCCCGTTTTGATTCCCAGGTCGGCCATGGGCAGGACGTCGGGCCGATTGAGGGCGAAAATCAGGAACATTTCCGCCGTCCATCGGCCGATCCCTTTGACCTGCGTCAATTCGGCGATCACCTCTTCATCGCCCATATCCCGCAATCCCGCCAGATGCAATTTACCGATTCGGACAATTTCGAAAAGACTTGCAAGATAACCCCTTTTCTGGGGCGATACGCCGCACGATTTGAGGAATTCATCGTCCATACGGTTCAAGTCCTCAGGCCGCCATGGCGAATTCATGCCTGAGGACACCTTGTCGAAGATGGACCGGGCCGCTTTGGCCGAGATCTGCTGAGCGACGATCGAATTCGCGAGCGTTGCCAGCAGATCTTCCGCCGGTCTTAATGTGCACGGGCCGACTTTTTCGATCAGCGGAACCAGCTTCGGATCGGCCGATTTCAAATGCCGGGTCGCTTCAGCCCAGGGATCGTGTTCAGGACGTTTTCGAGCCATGTCAGCAAGCAATCTCCTCGATGACTCAAGGGGTGATTTTGAGGACACGGTCATTGTAACTGTCCGTCACGAAGATCGTGCCGTCCGGCGTTTCGAAAATACCGTGCGGCCGGTTAAGCCCGGCTTTCTCCGGCGGACCGCCGATTCCATCCTTTCCCGCGACACCTGTGCCCGCCACGAGTACGACATCCGCCGAATCTGGCCGATACCGCAAAATCCGGTGATTCTCGGCATCCGCGATCAACACGCTACCGTTCCGGCCGATCACGATATGCTTCGGTCCATTCATTTCGCAACTTGAAGACGGTCCACCCAGGCCTCCCTGCCCTTTTTTGCCGGAATCGTTGACGACTGTGCGAATCGTGCCGTCCGGCCGAACCACGCGAAGAGCATTGCCGCCCCGTTCCAGCACATACACATTTCCGGACCCGTCTTCCGCCACTGCCCGGGGATCGACAAGCGGTTCCTGAACGGCTATGCCACCTTCATTCGGTCTCCCTTTTCTTCCGTTCCCGGCCGTGCGCCTTACGATACCCGATTTCAGGTCGATCGTGCGGATTGCGTAATTATGCAGGTCCGCAAGATGCAACCGGGTGCCGTCGGGCGAAAGCGCCACGCAATAGACACCGCCGAATTTCGCTTCTCTGGCCGGCCCGCCGTCACCGGAAATTCCTTTTTCGCCCGTGCCCGCGATCGTCACGACATGCCCTGTTGCCGCATCGAATTTGCGGACGACGGCATTCCACGTATCCGCGAAATAAATATCACCCGTTTTCCGGTCGATCGCATGATTATGCACACCATCGAAAGAAGCCTCCAAAGCTGGTTGAGGCGCATTCCCGGGTTTGCCCTGCCGGCCGGTTCCTGCGATTCGAATGAGCTGTCCCGTGTCGTCGATCCTCAGAATCCTCTGGCCGCCTGCCATTTCAGCGATTACGAGCCGACCTTGCGGATCGGGCTCGGCGTAAAATGGTTCTTTCAATTTTACGTCCGTCGCCCTGCACGGTGGCTCGGATTCGCCGCCACCAGCCAGCAGAAAGATCTTGCCTGCTTCAGCCGTTTCCACACAGATTCCGGAAAGAATCGACATGGCCATGATTACGAATCGATTTCGAATCATCATTCTTGAACTCCGGTTCGGGATTGCCAGGGGATTTGCCCGCCACGCTGTATATGAAGCTGGATTCGAGCGATCATCTCTCGAAATTTGGTGGGGTTTTTCGCCGCGAGATCCTGCATTTCGAACGGGTCCGTTTCGAGGTCGAACAACCGAATCGGCTCCGTCGGTCGATTCAGTACCAGTTTCCATCGACCAGCCCTAAGGCCCTCGATGGTTTTGCCGGCGAAGGCCGGACCACCCTCGCGCCGAACGAAATAGATCTCTCGATCATCGAATCCGGCTGTGTCGGAAGGATGAATCAGGGGCCTCATCAAGCTCTTCGCATCGAGATCGAGTTTCGAATGATCGGCCCCCACAATCTCGGCCAGGGTCGCATACCAGTCGGCTGTCATGGAAACGACGTTCGATTTCAATCCCGCGGGAACTCGCTCGGGCCAGCGAGCCCCACAAACGACTCTCAGGCCCCCTTCGAAGGTTTCCCCCTTCGTGCCCCGCCATGGTCCGTTGTCCGCCCCCAGATCAAGTTGACCTCCATTATCGGAAGTGAATATCACGAGAGTCTGGCGTTCGATTCCGGCCTCACGAATGGCAGCCAGCACTCGACCGACACCATCGTCGAGATGCTCGATCAATGCAACCAGAGATGCTCGCTTCTCGCCAAGATGAGGGCGTTCGGATTTCACTTTTTCGAGCATTTTCGGTGGCGGCTGAATCGGTGAATGCGGAGCATTGTATGCCAGGTAGAGAAAGAACGGCCGATTCGCGGTCGCTCCCTCCCGGACCGCTTCGACGGCCCAATCGGAAAACAAATCCGTTGCATGCCCTGGCGGATCGATTTCGGTTTCGTTATGACGCATCCAGTTGATGCCGCCACGTCGATGATCGAAATAATTGTCCATCATATCTCCGAGGAAACCTCGGAACGATTCGAACCCACGATCCACAGGGCGGTTCGGTTTCGAATAGCCCAAATGCCATTTGCCGACCATGAAGGTGGCATATCCTTGCGATTTCAGAATTTCGGGCAGCGTCGTCACATCTGGCCGCAAATGACCCCAACTGTCACTGAGGTTCTGACGGATAACACCGGGTACCCCGGCACGGTCCGAATATAGACCAGTCATAAGAGATGCGCGAGTGGGCGAACAGACAGGCGAATTGGCATAAAAGTTCCGAAATGAGACCCCGTCCCGGAAGATCGAATCGATATTCGGCGTGCGGGGTGCGATTTCAGGCTTCGTCGATTCGAAACCTATGTCGTTCCTGCCCAGATCGTCGACCAGAACGAACACGATATTTGGCCGGGAGTTCCGATCGTTACCGAAAGCCGCCTGAAACCCCGCGAGCGACAAGAGAACCGATATGATCGCAACGGTCGGATTCACTGGCTTCATTTTCCGGATTCCTTTCCGAACTGCGGATTGGGCGTTGGCTCTTTCGCGCCGACTTCGGACTTCCAATGGTTGAGCATAGCAAGTACCCTGGCGGTTCTATGCGGATCGGCCGCTGAAATGTCCTTCATTTCGCCGGGATCGGAAGAGAGGTCATAAACCTCCGTATGTCCGTCCTCCGTATAATGCAACAGTTTGTGATCGCCATCGATCATGGCCGAAACGGGTGTCGTGGTCTCGTAATAATGCGGGTAGTGAAAATACAACGGACGATTCGGCCAGGGCTTTTCCGTATTCGTCAGATTCCCTGCCCAGTCAATACCGTCCGCAATCGTTCCCGCAGGAAGCGGATCGAGCCCGGCGAGGTCCAGAATCACAAAATGCAAGTCCGTCAAAAGCACTCTTTCTTCGATTATCCTGGCGCGAATCGCATCTGGCTCTGAGACTGATCCCGCCGGAAGTTTCATGATCAGGGGCACACGAATGCCACCTTCATAGGCCGAGCCTTTTCCGCTACGCAGCGGCGCGTTCGTGGTAACGACTCCATTGCGTCCCTTCGGATCGCCGAGAAATCCGCCGTTGTCGGACGTGAATACGATCAGCGTGTTTTCGTATTTTCCATTGCGTTTGAGATGATCGATCACACGACCGACGTTGGCATCGAGATTCTCGATCATCGCGGCATAAGTCGGATTCCGATGCCGAAGGTGATCCTGAATTTTCGACTCGTATTTACGGACCAGATCTTCCGGTGCCTCGATCGGCGTATGAGGGGCATAATGAGCCAGATAGAGAAAGAACGGATCGTCTCCGGCATCGTCGATCACGCGCATCGCTGCGGAAGTCAATGCGTCCGTGAGATAGTCTCCTCGCCGACCGAACGGAAGGCCAGGCACGTATCGGAATTCGTCCCGAAACCGGGTGTCATTTTTATAGGGCCAGAAAAACGTGGGTGGCGCGCCCCAGCGTGTGCCGCCGATGGCGACTTCGAATCCCTGAGTCTCCGCCGCCATGTCGCCATCGCCCAGATGCCATTTGCCTACGACGGCCGTGCGATAACCGGCTGAGCCCAATTTTTCCGCCAACGTGACATATTTCTGCGGGAGATGATCCAGCGAATCGCCAGGCAATAAAGGGCGTGATCGATCCGGCTTCGAAGCTCCTTCCGACCAGATCGTAATGCCCAGCCGAGCCGGATGCTGACCCGTCATCAGGGATGCCCGGGTCGGCGTGCAAACCGGGGAAGGTGCATAGGCCCGTTCGAATTTGATGGCGTTTTTCGCAAGATCGTCCAGAACAGGCGATTCATGGAGATCCGAGCCGTAACAGCCCAGGTCGCGGGCCCCCAGATCGTCAGCCACGATCAGCAGAATATTCGGCCGATCCGCTGCGAACACTGCATTCGCCCAAAGACCGAAGTTGAGAAGAATCGCCCATCGAATCGGAATTCCGAACAGGTACCCGGACCGAATTCGAGTTCGAACTTCGAATCGATTCATCGGCTTGCCTTTTCTGGTCGTGATTCGACCGGCTTCGATGCCGCATCCGTCTCGAAGACCGTTCCAGGCAACGGGGCTTTCGAATCGATCATTTTCGTTTCCCAGTAGATTCCGTCGGGTTTCATTTCGATCAGCCTGGAAACGCTTCCCGGAGCTGGCGGGGCGTTCCTGACGGGCAGCCAGCGGGCCAGATCGGCCTTCACTTCAGCATATTTCGCTTCGCCGGCCAGGTTATTCCATTCGTTCGGGTCAACCCGCATGTCATAAAGTTCTTCGGAGCCGTCGGCATAGCGAATATAACGCCAGTCGCGAGCCCTGAGACCATGATTGCCCGGCCCGTGCGTCGTCAGTGCAGGTCTCGTACGTGGTGTAGCCGCATGTCGCAACTGTGGCACCAGGCTAAGCCCTTCCAGAGCCGGCCGGGCTGGCAACCCGGCCAGTTCCAATAATGTCGGGTAAATGTCAAGCAGTTCGACAGGCTCGTCGCAGCGGCCACCAGAAATGATTCCCGGCCCGGACCAGATCATCGGCACCCGGGTCGAGCGGTCCCAGAGGGTGTTCTTGCCCGTGATCGCTTTTTCGCCCAGATGCCAGCCGTGGTCCGACCAGAGCACGACCACGGTATCGTCGGCATGTCCGGAAGATTCGAGGGCATCCAGCAGACGGCCAAGCTGAGCATCCATGAAGCTGATCGAGGCCAGGTAACTTCGCACCAGGTTCTTCCACTGATTTTCCCGCTCCAGCCAGACGAGTCGTGGTTCGGGCAGGTCCCAGTGCAGATAATCGGCGAATTTCGGCAGATCGGCCCGGTCGTCGGCCTTCACTTTCGGCAATTGCAATGCATTTTCAGGGTAGAGATCGAACCACTTCTGAGGCGCGAAACAAGGCACATGCGGTCGCCTGAAACCCACCGCCAGAAAAAATGGATCCTCAATGCCGGATTTCAATCGCTCGATCGCCCACGAAGCTACCTGATAGTCGCCCAGGGCTTCGTCCCTGTCCGGAAATACGCCCCAATCCACCGCCGCCATCGTACTGGGCGTTTTCACGAATTTTTCCGAAGGGAATGGGCCGTGAGACCCGTGCAGGCCCCAGGTCGAAAACTCGGTGCCCGGCTTCCGGCCCCCCGGCTCGGGATATGCGTCGTGCCAGATTTTTCCGGTCGTGAGCGTCTGATATCCGCCGGCGGCCAGGGCCTGGGGCAGACTGACGACGTCCTTGAAGCCCGGCACCTGGCGAATGCTAGGCTGAAGGGCATACACGCCGGTCGTCGTCGGCCGAAGCCCGGTAAGCAAGCTGGTTCGTGAAGGATTACACAAGGGCGACTGGCAATGAGCGTTCGTGAAAGTCGTTCCCCGTTCGGCCAGCCGACGGAAATTCGGCGTCTTCGCCTGCGGATGTCCGCCCAGCGGCTCGACCCAGTCGTTGAGATCGTCTACGGCGATGAACAGAAAGTTCGGGCTGGCCGGCCGCTGTGCCTGCCCTGGTTCCTGAGCGCCGACGTCATGCCAGCCCGATAAGACGATCGAAACGAAAGCGAGAAGTTGACCGAACGAATTCGGTCGGTGTTTGGCATGCATTTTCACGTGGTACTGCTCCTGGTTGGACGATCCGCCGGATATCTTACACGGACCGGAGTCGCCGATCGAGCAGGTAAATTCGCTGGCCGATTCTCCAGCATGGAATTGAGCGAACCCCATTGCGGCTGTTCCGACCACCGTCACGCGCTTGCTTCGCCCATTCGGCACGATTACGCTGACATATCACCCGACACCTCGCAAAGGCCGAACGCGGTCGAAGCCCGTCAACTCTCTATGATTCCGAGCCGGATCGAAACCATGAACTTCAAGATTCGAATCTCCAACCTCATGAAATCCCATTTCGATCGAATCCTGCCGATAGCACTCGCCGCAGCCTTGTTGACTTCCATTTCGGGAGCGTTGTCCGCACAGGAAGAAGAAGCCACAAAATCGGGCATGAGAATACTGAGCGAGCGTAAGATCTGGGACGAAGGCAAGCATAATGCATTTACGGATCTGATCCGGTTTCGCGATGCATGGTATTGCACTTTCCGGGAAAGCGAAGGCCATGTCGGCGGGGACGGCACGATTCGCGTTCTGCGCAGCAAGGACGGCAAGGAATGGACATCGACGGCCAACATTTCCGAACCCGGCATCGACCTGCGCGACCCGAAATTCTCGATCATGCCCGACGGGAAGCTGATGATCGTCGCCGGCGGTTCGGTCTACAAGGGCGGGAAAACGCTTCTGGGCCGGCAGCCCCGCGTGATGATCTCGTACGAAGGTTCGAACTGGTCCGCTCCGCAGCGGGTGCTGGGTGAAGGCGACTGGCTGTGGCGCGTCACATGGCATAAGGACGTTGCCTGGGGCATTTCCTACATCCCTCAGGCCCGCACACAGACAGCAGCCAAAGCCGCGGCGGACAAGGGCGATAAAATCGAACCGGGGCCGGCGGACTGGAAATTGAAACTCGTGAAAAGCACGAACGGATTCGACTGGGAAGTCGTCAAATATCTCGACGTACCCGGCTTCGCCAATGAATCGACGGTGCGATTCCTGCCCGACGATACGATGGTCGCCTTCGTCCGCCGTGAAGCCGGCAACAAGTTCGGCTGGATCGGCACTTCGAAGCCCCCCTACACCGACTGGAGCTGGACCGAAACGAAACACCGGCTGGGCGGCCCCAATTTCATCGTTCTGGCGGATGGCTCGATGATCGCAGGCTCACGCGAACACACCGAAAATGGCAGCCGCACAGCGCTAGGCCGCATGACGACGACCAGTTACGAGCCCGAATTGCTCCTGCCCAGCGGCGGAGACAACAGTTATCCGGGGCTCGTATTTCATGACGGAAAGCTGTGGGTCAGCTATTATTCGAGCCATGAAGGCAAGACTTCCGTTTATCTGGCGGAAGTGGAATTGCCGAATTCGAAATGAGATTGATTTCGGTTGAAGTGAACTTGTCGATCGAATTCAGGCCCCGGTTTTGACCGGGGTCTTTTCGTTCCAATTTTTTCGAACGATATCGATTTCGAATTTCACGAAGAGCATGCTGACTCCGGAGTATTCTGTCGATCACGATTTCCTGATCATTACGCATCGATTTTTGACGAAATCTTGATGCGACTTTTACGGATGCCAGAGATACGATGAATTTCGGTGAAGGGTCTTGGGTTCGTCCGGTCGCATTCGAAACCGGGCCAGGGCGTGTCCTGGGTGAGCCGTGCGATCGTGGCCGAAATGCCCGATCCCGGGCAAGCTACGATCGAACCGACTCTTGCCGTAAATCAGATCGACAGGTGTTACGATGGAGTTTCTGCTCATTTCCATGGCCGTAGTCGGCGTGATTCTGCTCTCGGGCATCCGGATCACGTGGGAATATCAGAAGGGCGTTCTGTTCCGGCTCGGCCGATACGAAGGCTTGCGCGGCCCGGGGCTGTTCTGGATCATCCCGCTGGGTATCGACCGGGTCGTGATCGTCGATTGCCGCACCAAGACCGTCTCGGCCGAGCAGCAGGAAACGATCACTCGCGACAGTGTGACCATCAAGCTCAATGCCGTCCTCTGGTACCGGATCGTAGATCCTGCGAAGGCCGTGATCGTCGTCGCCGATTCCGCGAGTGCCGTGTATCAACTCGCACTGACCGGCCTGCGGAATATCATCGGCAAACACGACCTCGACGAGGTTCTCCAGGAACGTGAGAAAATCAACGAACTGCTCCAGCAGAACGTCGCCGACCAGACGACGCCCTGGGGCATCGAGGTCGAACGATTCGAAATGAAAGACGTCGAACTGCCCGAAGCCATGCAGGAAGTGATGGCCATGCAGGCTCAGGCCATTCGCGAAAAACGTGCCCGGATCATCAAGGCCGAAGCCGAGCTGGAGGCTTCCGAAAAGCTCGCGGCGGCTTCTTTCAAAATGGCCGGGAACCCGGCCGCGATCGAATTGCGCCGGATGCAGATGATCGCCGAAGTCGGCGCTGAGAACAACAGCACGACGATCCTCATGTTCCCGACCGAATTCGTAGCGCTTTCGAAGTCGCTCAGCGATTTCCTTCGAGAGCAATCATCCGGTTCGAATTGATCGCTCGTCGCATTACGCACGACGATCCGAACGCAACGACCGGAACATCGTCGATCTCAAGCCAGAATCGGCCGCACGACATTGCCGAAGACGTCGGTCAGGCGAAAATCCCGGCCGGCGTAGCGATAGGTCACTTTCGTGTGATCGAGCCCGAGAAGGTGCAGAATCGTGGCGTGATAATCATGCACGTGCACCAGGTCTTTCACGACGGTCGCACCGAATTCGTCGGTTTCGCCGTAAGTCATGCCACCCTTCACGCCGCCGCCGGCCAGCAAGCAGGTGAAGGCCGTGGCCAGATGGTTGCGGCCAGGCGAGTTCGGTCCATCGCCCCAGGGCGTGCGGCCGAACTCGGTGCAGATGGCGACGAGCGTGTCGTCCAACATGCCCCGGGCCTTGATGTCCTGCAGCAGGGCTGTGATCGCTTTATCGACACGCTTGGCTTTCGGGCGGTGGGCCTGCATATCGCCATGGCTGTCCCAATTGTCGCTGGCACCGGTGTCGATGATCTCGACACATCGTACGCCTCGCTCCAGCAGCCGCCGGGCGATCAGGCACTGGGCTCCGAACGACTTGCGGTCGCCTTCGGCGATGCCGTAACGCTCGAGCGTGCGAGCCGATTCGCGACCCGTGTCGAACACCTCGGGGGCTTCCCGCTGCAGCCCCCGGGCCACGGCGTTGTTGTTGATTCGGCCTGTGAGCCGGGCGTCATCGGGCCGAAGGTCGGCATGATGTGCATTGAGCCGATCGAGAAAGCGAGATTCCAGTTCTCGAAGCGTGACGGCTTCCGGTTTCGAATCATCGTCCGGCGATTTGAGATCGGCAATCGGCTCCGGTCCGGGCACGATACGCACGCCTTGAAATTCCGGAGGCAGAAACACGCTGTCCCAAACCTGAGCACCAGCATACGGCAGATGCTCGCAGAACGAGACATAAGCGGGCAGGTTCGGATTGTCCGTTCCCAGGGCGAAGCCCAGCCAGCTGCCTATCGAGGGCATCGGCACGGTGGACGAGCCGGTGTGCATCGCAAGCGTCGCCTGAAAGTGTTCGACGATGTCGGTCTTCATCGAACGGATCACGCAAATGTCATCGATGACCTTCGGCAGTTCTGTGAAAAGTTCGCTGACGACAGTGCCCGATTCACCGCAGTTTCGAAATGCGAACGGCGATTTCAATAGCGGCAAATTCGAAGTTCCGCGCAGGCCGTAGCCTGGATAGTTTTCGCCGTGGCGTTTCGCCAGTTCCGGCTTCGGGTCGAACGTGTCGATGTGCGACATGCCGCCAGTCAGAAAGATCATCAGAAACCGCTTTGCCCGAGGCGTGTGATGCGTGCGGTTCTGCGGCAAGACCAACTGGGCATCGCCCATCGCGGCGGCCGTTCGCCACAATCCCGCAGCCGAAGTGCCGGCAAGGGCCAGAAAATGGCGGCGATCGATCGAGCTGGACGATATGTTCATCATTCTTTCTCTTGCCGCACGATTCCTGCATGAAGGTGCGCTTTGCGAATTCAATCCACATAGAGGAATGTGTTCGACATGAGCAGAGCGTGGGCCAGCGCGAAACGCCCGGATCCGACGGAGTTCCCCGAGGACTCCGATTCCTGCAGTAAATCGCCCGCCAGGCGCATTTCGAAGGCGTCCGGCAAGTGGCCAAGTGCCATTTTCCAGAGCTGACGAACATAGGCGTCCGCATCGATCGGCCGGCCGGCCTGAACGTATGCCCGCTCAGCGAACGCCGCAGCCTGTTCACGTACGAACGGATGATTGGCCAGATGCAACGATTGCAGCGGAACGCCAGCGGAAGTGCGGCGGCCTGTGGATGCGTTCGTGTCCGGACCGTCGAAAAGTGCAAGGAACGGATGCTTCTGAAGCCGCTGAGTCATCAGGAAGATCGTGCGATGATTCGTGTCGTATCGTTCGCGGAATGGGTCATGCTGTGTCCATTTCCATTTTTCGATCGGAGGAAACGGGTGCGGCCCGGGGCGGTTCAGGTCGAGCCGGCCCGAAAGTGCGAGCAGGCTGTCCCTGAGCGCTTCGGCATCGAGACGGCGGCGGTCATGCCGCCAAAGCCGCCGATTTTCAGGGTCCGACTGGCTCTGCCCTTCGAAATCGCCGCTGGTCAGACCATAAACACGAGAGAGCAAGATACGCCGGATCAATTTCTTCGTCGACCATCCATCCCGAATGAAATGGGTCGTCAGGTGATCCAGCAGCTCCGGATGGCTCGGCGGGCTGCCGCGCGTGCCGAAATCGTTGGGGGTTTCGACGATCCCCTTGCCGAACAGATGCTGCCAGACACGGTTGACGTATACCCTTGCCGTCAAAGGGTTCTCATCGCTCACCAGCCATTCGGCCAACTGCTTGCGTCCGCTGGCGTCAGAGGGGATCGCAGGCGAGTTCGAGCCGGAGATCACGGCAATGTAACCACGCGGAATGACCGGCCCAGGCTGGTCCGGCTCGCCCTTACGCTGCAGCGGCACGTCATGAGGCTCGCCTTCGGTCACGCCATAAGCCGTCGGAAGGTCTTCCGGCAGATTGCCGTAACGGGCATAGCGATCGAGCAATCGCCGCACGTCCTGCTGCGATTCGAGCATCGCGGGCGTGAACGGACCGACGAACGCAGTTGTAACCGCTTTCGCATCTTCCATTCGCCGGGCGGTCTCATCGATCCGGGATTTCGACTCACCTTCCGGCAGCAGAGGCACGAAATTGCGCCGATAGAGTTTTTTCGATTGAAATTCTTCGCTGCCCGCGAAGGGGAATTTCGTGCTGTCGAAGATGCCGTAAATCGCATAGTAATCTCGGGCCGTGACCGGATCGAACTTGTGGTCATGACACCGGGCACAACGCATGTTCAGGCCCAGAAACGCCAGGCCTGTCGTAGTAACGGCATCTTCGATCGTCAAATGCATCATTTCGAAAGGCGCAGTGGCATAACGGCGAGAAAGCCCCAGATAGGTCGTTGCCGTAATCATGTCCGCATGCCTGCCCCGCTCTTCGTCATTCAATTGCGGCTTCGAAGCGGCCAGTTCCCGCGCCAGGATGTCGCCGGCAAGCTGCTCGCGAACCAGGTCGTCGAACGGTTTGTCGGCATTGAAAGCATCGATCAGATAATCCCGATAACGGGCGGCTTCGGGGATCGGATAATCGGCGTTATCGCCGGCGGTGTCGGCATAGCGGACGACGTCCATCCAGTGCCGGGCCCACCTCTCGCCGAACCGGGGCGAAGCGAGCTGTTCGTCGACCAATGCCGGCAAGTCCATCGGACCATTCGTGTGGCCGTATTTTTCGACCAAAGCCGGATCAGGCGGCAGGCCCGTGAGATCGTACGCAAGACGGCGCAAAAGCGTGGCAGGGTCGGCATCCGGGGCGGGCTTGAGTTCGCCCCAAGAAGCCGCGACGAACCGGTCGATCGGCGAACGAGACCAGCCTGTGGCATCGTCAGGCACAAACGGATCCTCCACGGGACGAAATGCCCAGTGTTCGACTGCCGGCCTGGAATTCGATTTCGAATCGGTCGTCAGTTTCGGCGCGATTTCCGGCCAGACGGCTCCGTCGGCGATCCAGCGCGTCAGGTCGCGGACCTGGTCGGCCGTCAGTGGTTCTTTGGGTGGCATGGCGGCCACTTCGTCCGACTTCCGCCCGACGGCCTGAATCAGAAGACTGGCGGCAGCATTTCCGGGCTCGACGGCCGGGCCGCTGTCGCCGCCGGTCGTCAGATCCATGCGGCTGATCACTTTCAGGCCCGCGCTGGTTTTTTCGCCGCCGTGACATTTCAGGCATCGGTCGATCAGAAGGGGCCTGATCTTCGATTCGAAGAAGATCTCGCGGTCCACACGTTCGGCGTTCGAAATCGCCTCGACTGCGCCGTTTTTGGCAGCATTGTCCGCACCTTCCTGCGCGATCGCATATGTCGAGACGATCATGCAGATCGCCGGCAATATCAGGTTTCGAAGCGATCGGATGTCAGGCCGCATGGCGGGGGCTCCCATGCGTGGATGTTCAGGGCAGGACTTCGATACGCTCAAGTTTATCGCAGGTTACGCCAAAATCGAAGCGTAAAATCCGCGAAAGCTTGTGATTCGCAGCCTTATCGAAGCCTTTTCGCAGAAATTCGGGCCGTTCGCACCGCAATCCGGTTTCCCCGCAATCTCGGATCGTGTACATTCCAGAGTACCTCACCCGGATCGACGCCGCTGAACCAGTCTGACCCACCTGCCCTTCCTGCCTTCGGAGTTCGCTGCCGATGCCGTTCATCGACGAAACCCTGTCGCCCCGGCCCCGTACTTCATACGACGTTCACACGCGCCGCGAACTTGGCCGGGCCATGTTCTCGACTTTGGGCGCGGCGGCTCTCGGCCGATTTCTCGCCCCGGAACTCCTTGCGGAACCTGCCTTAGCCGCCGAGGATCACCCGCTGACGGTCGAAAGCGTACAGCGTACGTCCGTGCGCCTGCCATTCCTGCCGAATTCGGCCAAAAATATGGCCCGGGAACTGCCCCACTGGGAATACTTCGACATTTTCGAAGTGAAGCTCAAGGGAGGCACCGTCGGCATCGGCGAAGGGTCCATGTACTATTCCTGGGGCTTCACGAACGAAGAAGACATCGCCCGGGCCAGGGGCAAGAATGCCGCCCAAATCATGTGGGACGATTCGTTCGGGCCTGGGCTGCAGGTCGCTTTTTTCGATGCCGTCGCCAAATTCGCCGGCGTGCCAGTGCATGCCCTGCTGGGGCGAAAGGTGCATCAGGTTACGCCTGTTTCCTGGTGGGCGATCGAAATGAACCCCGATGACTGGCTGACTGAGTGCAAGCTGGCCGTCTCGCAGGGCTATACGTCGTTCAAGACCAAGGGCCGACCGTGGATGGATGTCTACGCCCAGGTGGAAACCATCGCCGCCGCGATGCCTGAGTCATTCAAGGTCAATTTCGACTTCAACGACACCCTGCTCGACGCCGATCGCGGAATCCCCGTCATTCGCGAGCTTGCGAAATTCAAGCAGATGGACATTTTCGAAAGCCCGATTCCGCAGAGCGACGCTGAAGGCAACGCCCGCATCCGTGAGGCAACGGACGTCAAAATCGCCATGCACTACGGTACGCCGAAACCTGAAATCGTCGTCAAAACTGGCTGCTGCGACGGTTTCGTCGTGGGTGGCGGGGCAAGCCGCGTGAAGGCGCAGGCCAGTCAGGCCGCTGAAACCGGCCGCCCGTTGTGGCTCCAGCTCGTAGGCACAGGTATTACGGCCGCATGGTCGGCCCAGATGGGCGGTGTCCTGCGAAATGCCACCTGGCCGGCCGTCAATTGCCACCAGCTTTACGAACACTCGCTGCTCAAACAGCCGTTCGTGGTGAAAGAAGGCAAAACGGCCGTGAAGGACGAGCCGGGGCTGGGTTATGACATCGACCGGGAAGCCTTGAAACGCTACACGATCGAACGACCGAAGGAACGCCCTGATCCCAGACGCCTGATCAAGACCACGTGGAACGACGGCACGGTGATGTACACGGCCAACGACGGCAAGATCAACTTCATGCTCAATGCCGGCATGAAGGGCCTTTACCCCTACTTCAAGCGGGGCGTACGTACGGAAGTCGTACCCGACGACGGCTCGGCCGCCTGGACGAAGAAATGGGAGCGTGCCCAGTCCGGGCCCTTCAAGGCCGAAGCCTGAAAATCCTCGGAGCGAGCGTCTCGATACTCCAGGCCGGACCGGATAGGATACTCGAATCGCATGGCCAAACGTGTCTCCACGTCCTGATCCGATCCGGCCTATCTCTCATGAATCTGCTCGACAAATCCCGCATCGTGGCCCCGCCGGGGTTCAATCGCTGGCGCGTACCGCCCGCGTCAGTGGCAATCCATCTGTGCATCGGCTCGGTCTACGCCTGGAGCCTGTTCAACCCGCCTCTGACCCGAACCGTGGGTGTCGTCGCACCAGCCGCCGGTGACTGGTCGCTGGAGCAGGTTGTCTGGATCTTCACGATCGCCATCGTGTTTCTCGGCCTTTCGGCCACGTTCGCCGGGAAATGGCTGGAAAAAGCCGGTCCACGCAAGGTGGGCACCACGGCCGCACTTTGCTGGGGCGGCGGATTTCTCGTCGCCGCGGCCGGCACCCAGTGGCATCAGCTCTGGCTCGTTTATTTGGGTTATGGTGTCATCGGCGGTTGTGGCCTGGGTCTGGGTTACGTCTCGCCTGTATCCACTCTGATCAAATGGTTCCCCGACCGCCGGGGCATGGCCGCCGGTATGGCCATCATGGGCTTCGGCGGCGGTGCCATGGTCGCGACACCGCTCAACGAAGCCCTTCTGGCCCGGTTCGCCCTTTCACCCGAATTTCTCGGCACGGAAGGGTCGGTCAAAACGGAAACTCGTGGCGGCATAACTTATGCTGTAGATTCGAGCGTAAACAGAACCCGTGAAGTCGTGATCCTCGACACGGCTTCGGCCAGAAAGCTCGGTTCAGGCGTAAGCCCTGGGGTTTACGCTGCGGGCACCGGGTCGACGGGTATCGTGGAGACGTTCGTCGTGCTGGGATGCGGTTACTGCCTCATCATGCTGGCGGCCGCGTTCGCTTTCCGCATACCGCCTGAGGGCTGGAAACCGCCTGGATGGGAACCTCCAGCGGAAACCTCATCGGCCATGATCACGCGGCACAACGTCGATGCCGACACGGCCCTGCGCACGCCTCAGTTCTACCTGTTGTGGACGGTTCTGTGCCTGAACGTCTCGGCCGGTATCGGCGTGCTCGCCGTCGCCAAAACGATGATGACCGACATTTTCGGCTCGGCGTATCCGAATGTCGTCACAGCCGGGTTCGCCAGCACTTACGTGCTTCTGATCAGCGTCTTCAACATGGCCGGGCGGTTCTTCTGGGCCAGCATGTCGGACAAACTCGGCCGCAAGCGGGTTTACACGATCTTTTTCGTGCTGGGCATGGCGCTTTACGCCGCGATCCCTTTCATCGGACATCAGGCGAGCGCGACACGCGCGATCGTCTGGCTGGCTGGCTTTTACGGCGTGACGATGCTGATTTTCTCGATGTACGGCGGCGGATTCGCCACGATACCGGCCTATATTTCCGACCTCTTCGGCACGAAGAACGTCGGAGCGATTCACGGGCGGCTGCTGACGGCCTGGAGCACGGCCGGCGTGCTTGGCCCGCTGGCGATCACGCGTCTGCGAGAAAGCTCGCGTCTTTCCGCGATCCGCAAGCTCGCCAGCGACGTCGATCGTATCGATTTCTGGAAGAGGTTCGGCGAGCCGGTCGATAAGCTCGAAGAACTGATCCGAACCAACGTCGTCACGATCCCGCGCCTGCTGGAACTTGCCCCATCTGCCGTCGACCCGACACCGACACTCTACGACACGACGATGTACGCCATGGCAGGTCTGCTGGGCATAGCGCTGGTGGCGAATCTGCTGGTGCGGCCGGTGAATACGAAGTATTTTGCCGATTCCGATCGAATCTGAAGCTCCCGGCGAATGCACGATCGCTGGTCAATCGACTGCGGATCCAATCGAAACTCGCCCTCTTCGATTTCGATAGCGGAATACGGTCAGTGAACTACCACTGCAAGTGACTTTCCAAATCGATTTCTTTCGCTCAATGCTTATCGCTCGACACCCCTTCGTCGATGATCCTCGGCTTGAAATGCTGATCGATGAATTCCAGGAGCTTCGCTTCCAGCCTGTCCTTCAACGGAAATGCAATGACAAGGGATTTCACCGCACCACGCCCGGCTTCGAAATTTTTTATGTATTCTTGTTCACGCTGATGATACCGGGCAAGCTTGTCGCGATACTCTTTCGTTTCGGCTTCGAGCTTTACGATTTTCTCCTCGAGTTCGACGACCCTGGCTTTCGCACCGTCTCCGGGTTTGTTCATTTCATATTTGTAACCGATGAATCCGAGGAAAATCGAGAAGCCCATGAACGCATACAGCGAATAAAGAATACGAGCGCTCTGCTCGACTTTGGGCTTGTCCTGTTCCTTCCGCAAGATCCAATACGCAAAGCCGACCAGAATGACGCCGAACCCTAACCAGCCGTATGCCAGCAGCTTGACAGGATCAAAATTCGCCGGATTGTCCACGTTTCGATCCTCTTCTCAAAATCCATCTGCCTCGAACGTTACGCAAACACCCCATCGGATATACGCGTGCCGTCGGCGCAAGTCAATCGACCTGCGCCTAAGGAGCGGAACGAATCGACTTTCGCCTACCCCTTGACCCAAGCCACCTTGCTGGTCATTCTGAATGGAACCTGCTTGCCGTCCGAAACCCGGACCGCCTCTTCCGAACGTTCACCCAAGTACGATTCCGCGATGCGGGTAAAGTCCGGCAGGCACATCCTCTCTCTCTTTCGCCCTCATGGCGAAAATCCGGTAACGCCGATTCCGCCAGCCACTTCGCCCTGGATTCGGCATGACGATTCGCCCGACACCGACATTCCGGGAAAGCCCCATGACGACGCAAACGAACCGACGGGACATGATCCGTATCACGGCCGCTTCCGGCCTGGTGCTGCCTTACCTTCGCCCCGGCCGCACGATGGCCGACGAAACCAAGACGCCGAACTCTCGCCCGAAGATCGGATCGATCGGACTGGGCGGCATGGGTAATGGAGACGCATCCCAGGCGGCCCGCTACGGCGATATCGTGGCCGTGTGCGACGTCGATCTCGACCGCGCCGAAGCCGCGAAGGCCAGCGAACGAATCGGCAAGGGCAAGGCCGATGTTTATCAGGATTATCGCAAGGTTCTGGAACGGCCTGATATCGAGATCGTCACGATCAGCACGCCGGACCACTGGCACTCGAAGATCCTGATCGAAGCCATGAAGGCCGGCAAGGACGTTTATTGCCAGAAGCCGCTGACGCTGACGATCGACGAAGGCAAGAAGATCTGCAAGGTGCTCAAGGAAACCGGCCGCGTAGTGCAGGTCGGCACGCAGCAGCGCAGCGAAAACAACAATATGTTCCTGCTGGCCGCCGCCATGGTGCGCGACGGCCGTCTGGGCAAGATGAAGAAAGTCACCTGCCGGATCGGCGGCGCGCCGAAGGGCGGCCCGTTCAAGACCGAAGAACCCCCGGCCAAGCTCAATTGGGACATGTGGCAGGGCCAGACGCCGGCCGTGCCTTACATCAAGGAACGCTGCCACTATGAATTCCGCTGGTGGTACGAATACTCGGGCGGCAAGATGACTGACTGGGGCGCGCACCATGTCGACGAAGCCATGTGGGCCCTGGGCCTGGATGACAGCGGCGTCGAGAAGGTCGAAGTGGTCAAGGCCATTCACCCTGTGCCTTATTCGAACGGCTATCCGACCGTGGATAACGAATACAACACCGCGACGAGCTTCCACGTGAAGTGCACGGCCCCTGGCGGTGTCGAGCTGAACATCGTGGACGAAGGCGAAAACGGCATCCTGTTCGAAGGCGACAAGGGTTCCATCTTCGTCAGCCGCGGCGAAATCATCCTCAAGGGCATGCCGGTCGATGCCCTGTACAAGAACCCGGTCAGTGAAGATCTGCTCATGAAGATGCGAAACGGCAAGCGTTTCGATGGCCACATGGGCAACTTCATGGAATGCGTCCGCGACCGTGGCAAGCCGATCTCCGACGTTTACAGCCACCACCGCGCCATGACGACCTGCCACCTCGGCAATATCGCCATGCGTCTTGGCAGGACCCTGACATGGGACGCCGCCAGGGAAGAAATCGTCGGCGACGCCGAAGCCAACGCCTGGCAGAAGCGCGAGCAGCGCAAAGGCTACGAAGTCGAAGCCTGATCTTGCCGAACCTGGCCTATCGATAACTCAGGACAGGCTCGGGCAATCGCTCGAGCCTGTCTTCGTTCGGGAGTTACCGGTTGAGTTGTCTGCACCGCAGGATTTCGACCGGCTTTCTCAGGTACCGGATCAAGGAAATTCGAACTGCGTGCCGCCTCCATGCCGACATTTCACGGATGCTCGCATTTCGAAATGCGAGCATCCGTGCTTCGTCGAAAATCACTTGCCGGGAAACGGCCGCAGCAGCGGATCGAACGACTAGGCACTATTGCGAGATAGCCTGCCCACAAGCCAGGTTACGGACTCGGGCGATACGCTCCATTCCGCGCCATGGGTGCCATTATAGGTGACGTAATGATATTCCGCGCCGGCCTGTGACCAGAGCGTACGAATCTGCCGTTCATTGATGGCAGGAACGATGTTCGAATCGTTCGAGCCGAATACGCCGAAAATCGGTGCGACCTGAGAGCCCCGGCCACTGGCTGTCAGTTCGTCGATCACGTTCGTCGTCGATAACGATTCCAGTTTGGCGGCCGACGCTCCGGCCATATGGGACTCGACGACGGAAACCATCTCCGCGCTGTGATCCCGGCACCGCGCGGGGCCACGGGGCGTGAAACAGATCGAGTTCGGGTCTTTTCCGCCAGCCAGCACGGGGTCTGTCGGCAAAATTCCTTTCGCTTCGGACCGATGATATTCGAACCAGGTTTTCGTATCGACGAAGCCATAAAACGAAATGCCGCCCTGCAGGTCGTAACCGTAACCGTGTGCATATTTCGCGAGCAGGAACGTCGTGACGAATCCTCCCGCTGAAAATCCGGCTACGCCGAACGCCTGAGGATTGATTTTTCCGTATTCGGCCAGCCGGCCGCCAGCAGCGTTCTGAAGAACTGCCACGATCGATTTTTCGAACGTATCGACGTTCACGAGATTCGGATAAGAGACGACGGCCGTCGCTATGCCCTGTTTCAGCAGGGCTTTCGAAAGATTGGCCGCCTGGGCTCCGTCACCCACCGCACCCATTCCGTCGCCATTGAACAGGAACACGACGGGCCAGCCGCCAGCCGGTGCCGTACCGTGCGGCAAATTGATGGTGGCACTGGCATTGCTGAAGGGCGCAACCTGGCTTTCATGTGTCTCGTTCGGATTGGCCGTCGAGCTGGCAGCCTCGAATTCGTGGAATTTCTCTCTCGAATGGCTCCGGTCCTCGGTCGCCAGGGGTGGTACCGCAGCGCTCATGAACGTGGCCGGCAAAGTACGGTCGCTCAGGGTTTCGAACCTGGGCTCGTGCCTGCGTTTCACGGGAGAGCGGTCTCCCCCATTCCGTCGCCCACCGTTTCCGGAAAACATGACTTGCCTCACATTTCCTGCAAATCGAACGTGGCATCAGCCTGTCGAGAGGACAGCGACATGCGGACGATCGAAATGACAGCAATCTCATAACCGAAATCGGCCTGGCGGTCATCATCAATTCGATCTCGTTTCGATCGGCCGGATGCCCGGATTTTCCTGAAATTGCTTGACATTCCACGAAAAAAGCACGAGAAGCTACGGAACGGGAATCATGCCAGGCCGGCGTTCCTCTTCGGATTCGGCCATAGCGATTTGCCCCGCCCCGCCGCGAGCCAGAGTCTCCACCGTCCTCCCCGGAGCCCGGAAATGATCGGACCGAAAACTCATCGCCGTCAATTTTTTGCCGCCGCCGCTGTGCCGTTCGCGTTTCCAGGAATTCTCTCAGCCCGCGGGGCGAACGACCGGCTGAACCTGGCCATCGTCGGCGTCGGCGGCCGGGGCGCGGGCAATATGGCCGAAGTGGACAAGACCGAAAACGTCGTGGCGATCTGCGACGTCAACGGCAACAACCTCGAAGCCGCGGCACGCAAGCACCCGAAGGCGACGAAATACGTCGACTTCCGCCGTATCTACGACAACGCCGCCGCGATCGACGCCGTCGTCGTCAGCTGCTCCGAACACACCCACGCCTATGCCACCCTGCCCGCCCTTCAACTGAAGAAGCACGTCTATTGCGAAAAGCCGCTCGCCTATGACATCTGGGAAACCCGCCAGGTGATGAACGCCGCGGCCAAAGCCGGCGTGGCCACGCAGATGGGCACGCAGATCCATGCCGGAAACAATTACCGCAGGGTCGTCGAACTGATCCGCGCCGGAGCCATCGGCGATGTCTCCGCCGTACGTGTCTGGGTCGGCCGTGCCTGGGGCCTGCAAAGCCCTGAAGATGCCAAAAAGCACGGTGATATCGTCAGCGTCCAGAACCGGCCGACCGAAGAACAGACACCCCCGCCCTTCCTCGACTGGGATCTCTGGATCGGCCCTGCCCCCTGGCGGCCGTTCAACCAGGTCTACTTCCCCGGTCCCAAGTGGTACCGCTGGTGGGATTTCGGCGGCGGCACCATGAGCGACCTCGGCAGCCACTGGAACGACCTGCCCTTCTGGGCGCTGGATCTGGACGCACCCACGGCCGTTTCCGCCTCGGGTCCGCCGCCTCATCCGGAACTCGCCCCGGCGAGCATGTCGGCCACCTTCGAATTCCCGGCCAGGGGCAGCCGCGGCCCGCTCACGATGACATGGCATCAGGGCAAGGACAAACCGCCCGAATGGCTCGACAAAACCATCCCGCAGTGGGATAGCGGCGTCCTGTTCATCGGCTCGAAGGGCATGCTGCTTTCCGATTACGGCAAGAACTTGCTTCTGCCCGAGGACAAATTCGCCGATTACAAGCGGCCGGCACCGACGATCCCGGATTCGATCGGCCACCAGGCCGAATGGCTCGCAGCCTGTAAGACCGGCTCGCCCACGACCTGCCCATTTTCCTACTCAGGCCTGCTGACCGAGTCGAACCACCTGGGCAACGTGGCCTATCGCCTCGGCAAGCGGATCGAGTGGGATTCGAAGAACCTGCGATGCCCCAACGCCCCCGAGGCCGAACCGCTCATCCACCGCAAACCGCGCGAAGGCTGGAAGCTAGGCTGAAACGTCCCCAGGCGGGTCGTTCGAAGGAATCGTCAGGGAACGGCACCGAAGTAGAGTGCGAAAACGGCGATCGTCCCCAGCAGGGCGATCGCCAGCCCTGGCGACCTGCGCAGCTTGAGGAAAAAGATCAGCCCCAGGCCCGTCAACGAAATGAAACACAGGAGCACGGCGGAGACGTCGACCAGCGCCGACCAGACCGGCCCCGAGTCGCGCCCCTTGTGCAGGTCATTGAGCACGGCGACAAGGCCGAACCGAGTTATCGACAAGCGAAATTCGCCCGTCTTGCGGTCAATCGTCGCATCGGCCGAATAACCCGGGCCCTTGAAATTGACGAAGCATTCGCGATCGTCGCCGCCGAATTCGGTCATCGATCCGCGCACACCGAAGGTCTTGCGCAAATGCTCGACAACCTCCAGCTTCGCCACTCCGGCAAGCGGATCCGCGGTTGCATCGTCGCCGTTCCCTGCCGACTTGTCGGGATCGGTGCGCACAGCGACCCAGGAAGGATCGACTTCGCCCTCGACAACGGCATTCCGCTCGACTTCGCCGAACCAGTCCGGGTGATTGAGCGTGATCCCCGTCGCAGAGAAGAAAAGCGTCACCGCCAGGCCGAACATCGAGGCATAGATATGAAGCCACCTGAGCCAGCTGGCCGTAACCCGGCGAAATCGCTTGCCCAGCGTGACGAACTTGCCAGGCCTTGGACCGGAATGCGGAGGAGTCACGACCTCCGCAGCCGTCCGAATCTCGTCGCGGATGCTCATCGCTCTGATGCGTTCCCGTAAACCACCCGGGCCGATTTGATTTCGACGTTTCCGGCCAGGTTCTTCGCGAAGGGCTTGTCGCCCAGCGTCACTTCCTGGCGGATCAGCTGATACGTCCCATGCTCCCGCGCGGCTTCGATCAGAATCGTGTACTGGCCTGGTTTGACGGGCGCCCCCGAATCGTCCTTGCCGTCCCAGCTCACGTCGTACTTGCCGGCTGGCCGTGTCGGGCGCGAAACGGTCTCGATCAGGTCCGAATCTTCGAGCAGCTTGCGGGCCTGATCATCACGCCACCAGCGCCTCAGGTCCGGATGCCATCGCGAGCCGTTTTTCTGCAGCCACAGAGCCAGCGTGCGCACCGTCAGGCCGTCCTTGTCCTCGACCCACACTGCGACATACGGCTTGCGATAACGGCGTGAGGCGTCCGGCTGATCGATCTCGAATTCGACCTTCAAAGACAACGGCAGCCCTTTGCCTGGTTCAGCCTGAAACGGAGCCGGGTTCAACAGAATCGCCAGCGAAGCCTGGACGATATCCGCAAGATTCCGTTCGCGCACATCGACGCCGGGCCATCCCTGCGACGCGATACGCTGGCCGTCACGCGTCAGGATCAGGCAATCCACGCCCGGCAAACTTGCCGCAATCCGCAGACTCTCGTCAGGCGAGAGCACGCAAAAGGCCGTGGCCAGGGCGTCCGCGGTTTCAGCCGTCGGCGCGATCACCGTCGCACTGACGGCATCGCGGGCCGGTTCACCAGTCTTCGGATCGATGATGTGCGAATGATGCACGCCGCCGATATCGAAGCCCCTGTAAGTATCGCCGCTGGTCGTGATGGCCCGGTTTTTCAGACGCAGCCGGGAAATCGGCACGGCCGTTTCGGAATCGCCCCGGGGCGGCGCCACGCCGACACGAGTTTCCATGTCACCAGCGACGCGAATGTCACCGCCGATATCGACAAGAATGCCACGCACCTCGGGAATTTCTCTCTGAACACGCTCTATCGCGGCATCGACGATCGTGCCGGTCGCGATCCCGTCCAGGCTGATTGAGGCGGTGCTCGCTCGTATCAGCCGCTGCGATTCGGGAATGAGTGTCCACGCAGGTTGGGTCGCCAGGTGGCGGGAATCAGCCAGCTCGTTCGCGGTCGGTAGCCGACCGGCTTTCGCGGCCGATTCCCAGAGTTTCGAATAGACCTGCGCACGGATATCGAACGCACCGGCCGTTTTTCCGTTCCAGGCGGAAGCCCGGTCGAATATACCGTATAAATCCTGCGAAACACGGCCATCAGCGATTTCGCCCCGGCACCAGCGGCTCAGTTCGCTGTCGGCGTCATATCGGCTGAAGACCCGGCTCAAGCGGTCGATTTCGCTGAGAACGACCCGTTCGGCCGTTTCGGCCGTCTTCCGTGAATCGGCTTGCACGCGCAGCACCAGGCTCGTCCCGAGCACGTTCTCGTGCCGCGAAACGAAATCGCCTGATCCTTGAAAATCAGACTGGGTAGCCTGACCACGCACCAGGCCCGGATTGGAGAAACCGCAGAAAACGATCGACAAGACGAACGATGAGACCAGCCCGTGAGAACGAACCATGCTTTAACATTCTCCAGTTCGAAGTGACCGATTCTGCCAGATACCGAAAAAAGCGGATCCGGGCGAGCCATCTGGCTGCATGAATCATGCGTGGTACGAGATCATTCCGCCCACGCACCGGACATCGTCAGCCGTCATCGCGACCGCGACCTTCCCTGCGTTCGCCTTTTTCCCGTTCGCCTTCGAAACCACGGCGTTGCCCCTGCTGAGGCCCCGAGGCTTCCGCCTGACGCCGCGCCTGAGCCGTCACTTCCTGGCGATCCAGAAATCCGTCCTTGTTCGTGTCGGCCCGCTCGATCAGGGCTTTCATCCGTTCAGGCAATTCGTCTGCCGATAACTTGCCGTCCTTGTTCGTGTCGAAAGCGAACATACGCTCGACCAGCTCACCGGACATATCCGGACCACCGCGCCCGCCCGGGCCACCAGGCCCACCACGCATGAACTCGGGCCGCATCTCTTCTGCGCTGATCACGCCGTCCTTATTCTTGTCCAGAGTCATCAGTGATTTCGAAGCACTGGCGATCTCGTCCTTCGAAAGCGCGCCGTCAGCGTCCGTATCCAGAGCCGTCATCAAAGGCATCGGCGGAAAGCCCCGACCGCCCGGACCTCCGAAACCGCCTGGGCCACCAGGCCCGCGGCCACCGAATCGCCCCTCCGGAGGCTGAGTCCAGGCCGATAAACCATATGCGGCCATCATCCCCGAAATTGCCAGCCCGATCGCCGCCCGCTTCCAGATCCTGCTCATGCTTCGGCCGCCTTCGGTGTCTTTCTGTGGTATCCGATCATCCATAGATGACGATCCTATCATCCGTCGGCGATATTCAGCAGTCCACGGATCCACAAATTTCGGAGAAATCGGTCCTGAATACAAATCGATACAATTAGAATTGGATATTTTTGTCTTGATATCCGATATAGAGAATGTTAGACTTCAGGCATCGTTCCGAATACGATCTTCGCAGACTGGGGCGCAAGGGCGAACTGTCATGCATCGTACCAGATTTCTCAAGTGTGCGTTTTCGCTGGCCGTTTTCGTCGGCCTGCCGTTTTCCGGCTCCTACGCCGATGACTTCGATCGCGAGCCGATCCTTTACCGTGACACCGCACCTGACAACCCCGTGGCGAAGCTCGACAAAGCCCTCAAATCGGGCTCGAAAAAACTCGCCTACGACGAACGCAAGGGCTATCTGGAAGCCCTGCTCTCTGCCCTCGACGTGCCACGTGACTCGCAGACACTCGTCTTCTCCAAGACCAGTCTCCAGCGCGACCGGATCACGGCCGACCGGCCCCGGGCCCTGTATTACAACGACGACGTCTACATCGGCTACTGCGATAACGGCGATGTGCTGGAAATCTCCGTGGCCGACCCCAAACTCGGCACCGTCTTCTACACGCTCGATCAGGAACGGTCCGAAACGCCCGTCATCACCCGCCAGACCGATTCCTGCCTGCTCTGCCACGGCGGCTCACAAACCCAGGCCGTGCCGGGCCACCTCTTCCGCTCCGTTTTCGCCGACGCCGCAGGCCAGCCCCTGCTCGCCTCAGGCAGCTACCGCACCGACCAGACATCGCCCTTCGAAGAACGGTTCGGCGGCTGGTACGTAACGGGCGAAACCGGCGAACAGTTCCACCTGGGCAACAAGATTTTCCGCAAGAAACAGTCGCACCGCGACGTCGACTGGTCCGAAGGCCATAACGTCACCGAACTCGAAACGCTCATCGACACCCGCCATTACCTGGAACCGACCAGCGATGTTGTCGCACTGATGGTCCTGGCCCATCAGGCCGAGATGCATAACCGCATCACCAGGGCCAACTTCCAGACACGCCAGGCCCTGCACTACGAAGCCGCGCTCAACAAAGGCCTGGGCGAGCCGCCCGATCACCGCTGGCCCAGCACCACGGCGCGTATCAAATCGGCCTGCGAACCGCTGCTGGAATACATGCTATTCAGCGAAGAAACGCCACTGAAGGACCCGATCAAGCCATCGTCAGCCTTCGCGAAATCGTTCCAGTCGAAAGGGCCCTTCGATTCGCAAGGCCGGAGCCTGAGGCAATTGAACCTCAAGACCCGCCTCTTCGAATATCCCTGCAGCTACCTGGTCTACACCGACTCGTTCCGCCAATTGCCCGACGAAGCCCGGCAATACATCGCGGCACGGCTGTCCGAGATCCTCGACGGCAAGGACACTTCGGACAAATACAAGCATCTGTCCGATAAAGACCGGGCAGCGATCCGGGAAATCCTCAAGGACACCGCCGCCTGGCCGATGGCGACCGCGAAACCCGCGGAAGACAAGGCTGCACCGAAAGCCGCGGATTGAAACCGAAATTCAATCCGCCTTCGCTTCGTTCGTCAGATTCGGAATTTCGCCGCACAGGGCCAGTGCCCGAAGCGCTACGGCAGTGCTGATGTACGTGCTGTAATGGACGGTGTCGCGATACAGCGACTTCATCCACCACCGGCCCGTGACCCGCTGATTCGTCTTGAGCCAGTCGATGCCCTTGCGAATTTGCGGATCTTCGGCCGGCACGCCGGCTTCACGCATCAGCACGATCGCGAAGGCCGTCATATACGGATCGCTGGCCGGGTCGGCGGCGTCCGGCTCGCCGCGGATCATGTCGATGACCTTCTGGTCCATCTTCACGTGCCATTTCATCAGGTCGCTCATGTTGCGGGTCGACCAGCCGCCGTCCGCCTTCTGCTGCTTTCTCAGCATCGCGATGGCTTCTTCTCGCTCGGCTTTCGAAACCAGGTCGGGCATATAAGTCGCAAGTTGCAACTTGACGGCCCGTTCGTAATCGTTGATCGGGCGATGCTCCCGCAAGTAATTCTTCATCGTATCGATGCGCTTGAGCGTCGTATCGTCTTTCACCGACGCAAGCCAGCCCGGTGCCGTGGCCATCGCCCGGGCCGCCTGAGCGGTCAATTCGAAATCGGTCGTGATGTAGGGAATCTCCACCTGGGCGATCGTCATAATGAAACCTTCGTCGGCCATGCAGTCGACCACTTGGCGCAGGGCCTTGTCGGTAGGCTCCGATAACTTGCCCGTCAGGTATTTGTCCCAGGTTGCCAGCCCGAGTGCCCGCCAGACGGCCTGAATCGATGCACCATAATATTTCGAACCGTTGCGGATCTCGGGTTTGCCGACATCGGCCGGCATCGATTTCACGAACTGGTCACGCACTTCAGCCGCCGGAGGCCCCAGCAGGCTCGCAAGCACCGGCCGCTCCGCCAGATAGACACCCGTGCTGTGGCAGGCGACACAGCTTTTCTCGCGAACCCAAGTCAGCGACCCATCATTCAGATACTTCACCGCGGACCGAATGGTCTCAGGCCCGAATTTTTCGACCTTCGGCTCATCGGCCGTAGCCGCCGGAACTTCGATGCCGTCGGACTTATATTGAAATGCCGGCTTGACCGCAGCCCGCACCGCGCCGACTTTTCGCTTGGCGGGGGCTTGTGCTTTTGCGGCATCAGGCTTCGGTGGTTCGTCCGCGACCGCGAAACGGACGGATGCCAGAATGATCGAAGTTACGACGGCAACGGACATTCGCATCGAAAGACCCCTCGAATGCAGGTGAGTTCCAGCTTCTTATAAGACCTATCCTCTTGCAAGAATCCGTACCGGTCAACGTAAAAGTGTCGAAGTGATCGACGAAATGGCTCGATGCAAGGAATTTCGTTCCTGAACTGGCCTTCAGTGACCAGTCATGAAGCGAGCCATCTCTTTCCATAACGGATCATAATACGTTCGCATTTTCGAATAAGCCGTTTCTCGTCCAGGCTCGGACACCCATTCGATGTAACTCATCCTCTCCTGATTCCAGAAATACGAGTGACGCTTGATATTCGATTCTTCGATCAGGCTCGGAATATTGTGATTCAGCTCGATTTCCGCCCGGGCCCATTCGAAATTGCCCGAATCCATCGCATTTTTGGTGAGCATCAAACCGAAGCGGAGATGTTCGACGTAAAGCCCGGAAAGCTCGTCCAATGGTCCGCTCCGTTCTTGCCTTTCGAAATCCGTCCAAAAATAAAACGGAAGTGCGGCTCGATCGCACCGCACTTCCGTTCGAATGTTCGAACCGAATTCTCAGATCCGCCAGCCTTCGCGCATTTCAGGCTGGATGAACTGGGCGGCTTCGGAGACGTTCGTCACCTTGCCGGTGGCCGGATCATAATCGATGGCCTTATCCACGCGGATCGCCACGTTGCCCAGGAGCATCGACTCCGTCAGGCGGCTGGAGTATTCGAAATTGGACTGGGCGATCTCCGGCTTGCCGGCCCGGATCGCGTCCACCCATTCCTTCTTGTGGCTGTCGTCCGTACCTTTGCCGCCTTCGATGCGGGGGATGAACGGAGCCGGGTCCTTATAATCCTTGTATTGCTCCACGGGCCACAGCACTTGCTGCGAGCCGTAATCCGATGGCGAATACATCTGGCCCTTCGAGCCGATCAGGAGCGAACCGCTGTCGGAAGGTTTGAAGTTGGCCGGGAACAGTTCCGCCGGCGGCAGGTTCCGCTGGCCGTCCTTCGCCCCTTCGTACCAGTGCAGCTTCACCGGCGGCAGGTTGCCCCGGGCCGGGAATTCGTAGGTGATCACGGCCCAGGCCGGGTAGGTTTCCGGATTCAGTTCGGCATGTTTGGCCGAAACGCGGGTCGGCAGTTCCAGCTTCAGGGCCTTGAACACCAGGTTCGTGGTGTGGCAGGCCATATCGCCCAGGCTGCCGGTGCCGAAATCCCACCAGCCGCGCCAGTCGTGCGGGTGATAGACAGGGTGATAGGGCCGCATCGGAGCGGGGCCGACGAACAGGTCCCAGTGCACGTGAGCCGGCACCGGCGGCATTTCGGTCGGCCGGGCGACGATGTCGGGCGACTGCTTCCAGTATTTGAACGGCCGGTTCGTCCAGACGTAAACTTCCTGAACGTCGCCGATGCCGCCGGTCTGCACCACTTCGGCCCCGCGCCGCAGGCCCGGGTCGGCCGTGCCCTGATTGCCCATCTGGGTGCAGACACCCTTCTGGGCCGCCACCTGACGCATCATCCGGGCTTCCCACACGGAGTGGGTCAGCGGCTTCTGGCAATAAACGTGCTTGCCCATGTTCATGGCCGTGATGGAGGCCGGGGCGTGGGTGTGGTCCGGACAGCTCACGACGACGGCGTCGATCTTGTCGCCCATCTCGGAGAAAAGCTTGCGGAAATCGACATATTTGGCTGCGTCGGTGAATTTCTCGGCCTTCTTGCCCAGGCGCTGCTCGTCGATATCGCAAATCGCCGCGATCCGGCCGTAGTTGCTGGCATGGTCAATATCGGAATTGCCCTTACCGCCCACGCCGACACCGGCGAAATTCAGGGCGTCGTTCGGGCCATAACCGGCATAAGCACGGCGGCCATTAGGCCATACGGCGAAACCGGCAACCGATGCGCCGAAGCCCTTCAGCACATGACGGCGTGACAATGATTTCGGGGATCGGGACATGGCGATCGATTCTCCAGGTTGGCGGAGTGCCCGGTACCGGTCAGGTTCCGAGCTTCGAGTTCAGGATTCGGCAATGAGGAAGATCTAGCGGGTCCGGAGCGGGGGGAGGTCGCGAACCTGGCCGTGCTGGCCGATACGCGTCGCACCGATCGTGGATAAACTGATCTTAACGATTCGGATCGCACCGGGCCAGAACCGACCGGCGGATTTCGGGGCGATTCGACCAGCGACGGCTCACGCGGTCAATTGATGAGAAATCGGCGATGACATGCGAACCATTCGCCAATATTTGCCGATCGACCGGACCGAAACCGACCCGACGCGATTTTGATCTCGATCGAACGAAAGCCTTCTCTTATGATCATGCGAAAGATCGCTTCGATTTTCCTTGCAGCCGTAATCGAACATACCTGAAATTCGGAAGGATCCGTGTATGCGAGCGAGCCACCATTCGAAGCCTGGATTCACGCTGATCGAAATGCTCGTGGCGATCACGATCATCGGCATTCTGATCGCCCTGATTCTTCCGGCGGTACAATCCGCGCGTGAATCGGCGCGTCGACTGAAATGTTCGACGAACCTGAAGCAAATCGGAATCGCCCTGGCCGCGTACGAAACCGCGGCCGGGGCTTATCCTCTCCGTGTCTGGTATTCGCCGCACGTCATGATCTTGCCGTGGCTGGATCAGAAGACGCTGTATGACGGCATCAATTTCGATTTGAGCGTCATCAGTCATTCCGACGGCAACGACACGCTGCGGGCCACGTTCCTCGAAGTCTTCGTGTGTCCGAGCGATCCGAACGCGGCGAAACATGGAGAGCTGGCATTCACGAATTACGGCGGTAACGCCGGTGTGCATTTCCATCCGGACGGAACCAACGGTCTCTTCGGAACGACGGGTGTCAAAGCCGCCGAGATCCGTGACGGCCTTTCGAATACGTCTGCATTTTCGGAGTTCAAGACCGGGAGTTCCATGAACGGCGAGACTCGGAGCGACCGAATCCGATTTACTCTTCTGCCTGTCAGTCTCAGAGAGCGTCAGTCGCTGGACGAGTTCGTTCGTTCCTGTCTCGCGGCGGATGTTGGAAAGGCGCCATTCGAACCGTACAATCGTGGTTGGAATTGGACGCATAGTGAGGTGAGCCGAACGCTCACTTATCACCTGGTTCCTCCCAACCGGTACTTGTGCACCGTGGGCAATTTCGTTCAGGAAGGCACATGGCCCGCCGGGTCGTTTCATCCGGGTGTGGTTCACTCCCTGTTCGCCGATGGGCATGTGAGGGCCGTCAAGGAGACGGTCGACATGGCCGTCTGGCGGGCGATCGGCTCCCGCAACGGGGGCGAGAGCTTCAGCGATTCGGACTATTGACGAGTGACGAACCGGGCGTCAGCCGTCGCCCGTTCCAGACAGGTCAATTTCCCCGAACCGGTCGATTCGGCATATCCGATTCGACCGGTTTTGGGGTACTTGCATGAAGTTTTCGCGATATGTTAGACTAATAAGGTTGCCCGCATTTTGCCGAAAGGGTAGGATGCTATGACCTCGCCGGATCGCCACTCGATCCGCACGTCGCAAGACGACTGCCCGCCTCACGCCTGCCGGAAGGCTATCGCCATGTCACCACGGACGTTTCGATCGCGACTCTCAGGCCCCGTCGGCATCCTCGTATTCAGCCTCGCCGCTGGATCGATCTTTTCCCCCGTTTCCGTTTTCTCCGTTTCGGTCGCTCAGGAAGCGGCCCCTGCGACACCGCCGCCCCTCGAGCGCCGGATCGACGCCGCCTTCGCGACCAGGGCCGCTCTGAAAGGCGCGACCTTTCAGGTGGACGACGCCCAGTTCGCCCGTCGTCTCGCGATCGACCTGACCGGCATGCCTCTTTCGACGACCCGCCTCCAGGCCTTCGTCGACGACAAATCACCCGACAAAAGGGCCCGGCTGGCCGACGAACTCATCGGATCGCCCCAGGCCACGCGCCACCTGGCCACCTGGTTGAGCCTGACGCTGCTCGAACGCCGGCCGGCCAAAGTCGGCACCGACGACGCCTGGATGTCGTATCTCATGGACTTCGTCCGCAACGACCGGCCCCTGACCGACCTGACCGTTGACCTGCTCACGGCCGACGGCGTCGAAGGACCGAAGCACTCGGCCGGCCGGTTCCTCATGGATCGCGATGCCGAGCCGAATCTGATGACCCGAGACTTCGGCCGGATCTTCCTTGGCCGCGACATGCAGTGCAACCAGTGCCACGACCACCCGCTCGTCGACGGCTACCTGCAGAGCGACTATGCCGGCGTGCTGGCCTTTTTCACTCCGACGGCCGTCGCCCCTGTGAAACCAGGCGGAACAGGCAATCCGGTCAACCGCCTTGCCGAAAAGGCCGGCGGCCGCGTGCTCTTCGACAGCGTGTTCGTGAAGGACGACTCGCTGATCAACGGCCCACACCTGCCGGGGCACGCGTCCGTGACCGAACCGGCGACCGTTCCCGGCGACGAATACGTGACCCGCGGGACCGAATCATCGGCCAGCGTGCCACGAGTGAGCCGCCGCAAGCTACTGGCAGACGCCGTCACGGCCTCGCCCGAATTCGGCCGCAACTGGGCCAACCGGATCTGGGGCCTGGCTTTCGGTCGCGGCATCGTGCACCCCTTCGACATGCACCATCCTGAAAACCCGGCCCTTTCGCCCGAACTGCTCGAAACACTCTCCGCCGGGCTGAGGGAATCGGGCTACCGCGTGAAGCCCCTGCTCAGGGCCGTCGTGTTGTCGCAGGCTTATGCCCGGCCGTTCGACATGCCGTCCGACGCCTTCACGGCCCCCGCCCCCGGCGAACTCGCCGAGTTGCAGTCGCAGGCCGACCGGCTGAAAATCGAGCAGGAAGCCGCCGAAAAACTCTTCGGCGAAGCCAAAGCCGCCTGGCACAAGGCCCAGGCCGCCGTGGTGCCGGTGCAGAAGAAGCGCGAACCGATTCAGGCCAAGCTCGACGAATTCGGCGGCAAGTTCGACGCCGCCCGGCTTCGTCTCGAAGCCATCGCCGCCCGGCTGGTTCAGATCGAGACCCAGAAGCCCGCCCTGGCCGAAGCGAAAACCGCCGCGGACAAAGCCCTGGCCGCAATCGCGGGTGACAAGGACCTGACCGCCGCCGCCAAGACCTTCGCGGACAAGATCGCGGCAATCGACACCGAAAAGGCCGCCCTGATCGACGAACAGGGCAAGAAGTCGGTCGAACGCAGAGCCGCCGAAGAGCAGCTCGCAGCGTTCCGGGTTCAGGCGAAGGCCGTCGACGCCGAGATGGCCCCGCTTCTGGCCGCGCTCGTGCCGCTGGAGGAAGCCTTCCGCACCGCCCGCAAACGGATGGACGGCATCATCGAGCAAGCTGCGCGCACGAAGGCCGATATCCGCTGGCACGAACTCCGTACGAAGTTCGCCACGAACCGTAACGAGCGCAAGACGGTCGTGGAAACGATCGCCCGCCTGGAACCCGAAGCCGCGAAGGCAGCGACGTCTGCCGAAGAATTCCGCAAGAAACTGGCCGGGGCCGTCGCCGCCCAGACGGCCCTGAAGACACGCTCGACCGAACTGACCGGAATGCTGGAGCGTACCAGAAAGGAACGGGACGCCGCTTCCGGAGCTGCGGCGGCACTTGATCGGGCGATGGCCGAGACTCAGGCGGCCTCGGCACTTCTGCCGAACGCCGAACTTGCCCAGATTCTCTCGCAACTTCAAACGCACAGATCGAAAGCCGCCAGCCTGGCGGAATCGAAGAAAACGATGACGGCCTCGATGGAAGCCGAACTGGCGGACGCCGCCACGAAACTCACGAAAATCGGCAGCGAGATGCCCGGCATCGATGCCGGGCTCAAACAGATCGCGGCTAGCGCCGATTCGCTTGGCCAGGAATTGGCCCGAAACCGCCAAAAGCTCGCCGAAACCGACAAGACCGACGCGGATCTGACCGACCAGATCGTGGCGACCGCCGCCGAGCGGTTCGAACTTTCGAGCCTGAAACCACTTTCCCCCGAAGCGCTGGCGTGGTCGATCCTCAAGACGACGACCGTTTATGACCGCTACTGGGCCAGTGCCACGGCCGAGCTGGACAAGGCCGCCCCGCCCACCGACGCCCAGAAGGCTGACCCGGGCTGGAAGCTTCAGCGAGATTACGACATCGAAGCCAAAGTCTTCACCCAGCTCAGGGGCTATCCGCAACACTTCGCCACGCTCTTCGGTGCCGGAGCCGGTCAGCCGCAGGGCGACTTCTTCGCCACGGCCGATCAGGCTCTCTACCTGGCTAATGGCGGGGCCGTGGCCAGCTGGTGCACACCGGCATCCGGCAACCCGGCCGAAGGCTTCATGAAGGCCGAAACGCCTGAAAAAGCCGCCCAGGCACTTTATTTCGGCACCTTCGGCCGCCAGCCCGACGCCGACGAAATCGCGATGGTGGCGAAAGCCCTCGCCAGCGCGAAACCCGAGACCAAGCCGACGATCGCACGTGACCTGTTCTGGGGCCTGATGAGCAGCCCCGAATTCCGGTTCAATCACTGACGCCGACGACTCCGGCATTTCGACGCGACACATTTCCGCTCAGGAGCTTCGAAGACCATGAAACGCCGCTGCGACTACGCCTGCCACAGCCCCGAACACACGATGGCCCGTCGCCAGTTTCTGGGCGTGATGGGAGCCGGCGGCATCGTCGGCGGCCTGGGGGCGTTCACCACCGGGCAGGCGTCCGACACGCTCGCGAAACAACAGAAGCGAGTCGTCGTCTTCAACATGCACGGTGGCCTGTCGCAGCTCGAAAGCTTCGACCCCAAACCAGGTACCGACACCGGCGGCCCGTTCCGGTCGATCGAAACCAGCGTGCCCGGCATTCGCATTTGCGAACTCATGCCGAAGACGGCCAAGGTCATGCACCACCTCTGCCTCGTCCGCGGCGTGAACACGTCCGAAGACGATCATGGCAAGGGCACCTACATGATGCTCACCGGCCGCCGGCAGACTCCCGCCGCCGAATATCCCCAGATCGGCTCGGTGATGGCCAAAGCTCTCGCCGATGAAGCCAACCCCGTACCCGGGCATATCCTGATCACGCCCGGCGGCGGCGGCAATCGCGGCAACGAAGCCGCTTACCTCGGCCCCCGCTATTCCAGCCTCGTGGTCGGCGGCGGCAAGCCGCCCCAGAACACCGAACGCCCCAAGGACATCACGGCCGAGGCCGACACCCTTCGCCAGGACGTCCGCCGGCAGGCGGCCCAGAAGTTCCTCAACCGCCGCCGCACCGCCATCACCGACGCCTATACCCACTCGTACGAACAGGCCCTGCGCCTGATGACGAAGCGCGACGCCTTCGACATCTCGGGCGAACCGCAAAAGGAAAAGGACCGCTACGGCGACTCCGACCTCGGCCGTCAGTGCCTGCTCGGCCGGCGTCTGCTGGAAAACGGGGCTACCTTCCTCCAGATCACCCATTCGAACTACGACACCCACAACGAAAACTTCAACTTCCACCTGGAACAGGTGCCGGAGTTCGACCACGCCTTCGCGGCCTTCATCGACGATCTCGCCGTCCGTGGCATGCTCGAATCGACGCTGGTAATCGTCCTCTCCGAATTCGGCCGCACTCCAGGCATCAATCTCTACTACGGCCGCGATCACTGGTCGCGGGCCTGGACAGTCACCATGGCCGGCTGCGGCGTCGCCAAAGGGGCCGCCTACGGCAAGACCAACCCCAACGGCACGGAGGTCACCGACGGTCAGGTGGACCACGCGGCCCTGTTCCACACCTATCTGATGGCCGTCGGGCTCGACTCGACCGAGTCGTTCGACATCGAAGGCCGGGAAGTCCCCATGGCCGATCCTTCCGCGAAGCCGATCAAGGCCATCCTGGTCTGATCCGCAATCTTCGACCCGGCCGCGATCCCGAAGACCCCCTGCACCATCGAATTGAGGGGAGGAGACCCGACATGTTCACCGCAAATTACGCTCCGCCAGCGGGTTTCGACTTCAAGGCCGCTCACGTTTCGGCCCAGTGGCCGTGCGAAAAGCCCTTGATCTGCTGCCGCATCGACCCGAAAGTCGAGACGGTGCTCGTCGGCGGCGAATGGGGCACACCCGAACGGGTCAAGATCGCCGACGGCAAGCGGACCAAACTCGAAGGCGGCCACGACAGCTGGATCTTCGACGCAGCGTGGACGGCCGACGCTACCCGTTGCGTCACCGCCGGCGGCGACGGCCGCCTGGTCTGGTGGGACGTCACCTCCGAAAAACCGGCGATCCTGCACCGGATTGACGCCCACAACGGCTGGATCCGGGCCCTCTCAGTCAGTCCCGACGGCAAAACGCTCGCCTCCGGCGGAAATGACGGCTTCGTCAAGCTCTGGAACCTGGCCGACGCCAAGCCGTTGATTTCGATCGAAGCCTCCAAGCGCAACATCTATCGCACCACGTTCTCGCCCGACGGCAAGCTGATCGCCTCCGGCGACCTGATCGGCGCCGTCGCCTCCTGGAATGTGGCCGACGGCAAGGAATCGGCCCGCTACGAAGGCAAACCGCTGCACGAATTCAACGGCGGCCAACAGGTCGATTTCGGCGGCGTGCGTGCCCTGGCCTACACGGCCGACGGCAAACGCCTGGCCGCTGGCGGCCTGCACAAAGGCACGAATCCCCTGGGTGCCGTGCATGAACCGCTCGGCCTCGTCTTCGAAACCGATACGAAAAAGATGATCCGCCAGTGGACGGCCAACAATATCCCAGGCGGCGTCTTCTGGAGCTTCCGCTGGCTGGCTGACGGCACCATGATGGGTGCCTCGGGCGGCAGCTCGGGCGGCCTTCTGCTGTTCCATTCGATGGACGCCGATAAGGAAGTCCATCGCCTGGCCCTGCCGAACATCCTGCGCGACATGGACCTGGGCACCGACGGCCTGACCGTCGCCACCGCCCACCACGACCGCCATGTCCGCATCACCCGCCTGGCGGCCAAGAAAGCGTAACGACGTTCGATCGGCGCCGATCGAGATGCGAATCCCGATCGCTCTGGACAAATTCCGCCCCTTCATTAATATCGCCTGAGGCTTCGCCACGGGAATCGGCGAAAACCTCAGCGCACGAAAATTGCGCAACCCGACCGGTCACGGACGACCCGACCCATGCCAGCCCGGCGACTGACAAGATTGATCGACGAGAATTCCGCAACAGCGGAACCGGTCCTTCGTCTGCCGATCGAAACGCTGACACCACATGAACTTCCGCTGCGACTCTATCAGGATTCGGCCGAATCGCTCGATGCCCTGGCCGACAGCCTGAATCGCCACGGGCAACTCACGCCGATCGTCGTCGAACCGGCCGGCCAGGGTTATGCCGTGCTCTCCGGGACCCGCCGACTCGCGGCGGCTCAAAGACTTGGCTGGAAATCGCTGAACGCCTGCGTGCGATGCCCTGCGGACGACGCCGAGCGCGAGCTCTGGGTCATCGAGTCGAACCACGCCCGCACCAAGACATTCTCCCAGCGCATGCGTGAAGCCGATGCCCTGGAATCGCTTTACGCCGACCAAGCCCGCCGGCGCAGCCTGGCGAACCTGACCCGGTCCGCCGCTCCCAAGCTTTTCGTGCCTGACGATGCCGAGTGTCGGAATTCCGACACTCCGGAGATCGGTACGAAACTGGCGGATCAAGGCCGTAAAGGTCGCCCCAAACGTACCGATACGCTGGTCGCCAAACTGGTCGGCCTAGGCGGCAAAGATCAGTTCCGCCAGGCCCGGGCGGTCTGGAAAGCCGCAAACGACGGAAACGCCCGAGCCAAGGCCGCCCTGAGCGAGCTAGACGCCGGGACGAAGTCGATCCATGCCGCGTTCAAGGACCTCCGGCGCCAGAATCACCTAGCCAACGACTTCCAGCCGACGCCCTATGACGTCTGGATGTTCAAACACGACCGGGCCTATGGCACACGCTATCCAGGTTCGATCCCGGCCGGAATCGTGGCCAACGCCCTTCACTATTTCAGCGAGCCGGGCGACCTGGTCGTCGACCCCATGGCTGGCGGCGGAACCACGATCGACGTCTGTTCCAGCATGAACCGGCGCTGCCTGGCTTATGATCTGGCCCCAAACCGGCCAGATATCGTGCTTCACGACATTTCCCGGAATTCTCTGCCGGACGAAGCCGCCGACTGCGACCTGATTTTCCTCGATCCGCCGTATCATTCCATGCTCGACGGTCACTACGCCGTCGGCAGCGTTTCGGAACTGACCGACGAAGCATGGACTACGGCACTCGAACGTATTTACGAAAGATGCTACGCCGCCTTACGCCCAGGCGGGGTGCTTGCCGTTCTGATCGCAAACCGGACGGAAAAGGGTCTGCCGTCAGGCTGGGGCTATGTCGATCATGCCTTCGAGTCTTACAGAATTCTGACAGGGCTGGGTTTCCTGCCTCTCCGCAGAATTTCTTGCCCGATGGAAGGCGCTTACCGACCCGACCAGATCAACGCATCCCGATCCGGGAAGCGGCTGTTAGGGCAGGTTCGCGACCTGGTCGTCACGCGTAAGCCGGGCGGATAGAGCGGATCCCGCTTTCGGGAATTGCCGTTCGAAGCGATCAGTTCGATTCGGTGATCCGGGTCGCCAGTTCATAGACGCGAGCACGGATCAGAGGATTCGTGATCGACGGGTTCCGTTTGACCAGCGGTTCGGGAAGCGAACCGACTGCCTGGCGAATCAGACGTTCGAGTTCCTCGCGCTTCAGGTTGCTGATCATCAGGTTGATCGCGGCCTCCTCGGCCGCGAGCTTTTCCCGCTCGAGCATCTTCTTTTCTTTCATCAGGTTCTGCCCGATGTCCTGCGTCAGGAGCGATCTTCGCTTCTCGATCTTCTGAGCCATCTGGGGCAGAAGTTCGTAGCCCTTTTCCAGAGCCATCCGCAAGTATCCAGGTGCGTTCTGAAGTTTCTTCGACTTATCGAGATACATCACGTTCAGAACGGCCTTGATTACCCGGTCCGCCTCATACCGGTGAGCCAGATACCTGGCGGAGTCTTCATTGACCCCCTGCTTGATCAGGACTTCATCCAGACTCATCAACGACAACAACCGTCCGTCCAGCGTGACCCGGAACGGCGTTCCCGGTATCTCGATGCTCGGAGCGCTGTCGTTGACAGGATTCTTGTTCGACTGTTCTTGTTTAGGCCCAGATTCCGGACCAGGTTCGTTCCAGAACTGGGCCTCGTCATCACTAAAAAATGGACCAGTCGGTGCCTCCGGTGTCCTGGAATTCAGGACAGTTCCGGGGGTGTGATCTAAAAATTCTGGAACACTTTCGAGGTGTTCACTAAAACTTTTAGACCGGTTCGGCTTGTCCTTCTGAGATTTTGAGGACGGTCGCGGCGGCGCGTTGTGAAGAATTCGGTACGCCGTCGAACGGCCGGCCGACTTCGAGGTCGCCACGATGCCCTGGTTGACCAGGTCCTCGATCGCGTTCAGAACGGTCTGTCGGCTCAGGCCCGACTGTTTCGCGATCGTCCGGATGCTGGGATAAGCCCAGCCGGTCTCGAAATCGGCGTAAAGCCCGATCACGAGATAGACCTTCACGGACGATCCGTTGAGCTGACGAAATGCCTCGGATCGCACGAGGTCATGTTCGACACGGAAAAAAAAGGGATCCATCGAGAATCCGTCCTACGTTCCTGGAGTTGTCGCACATCCATCGAAAATCGGTCAGGGCACGGCCTTTACATAGGCCGGTTCCGCTCTGACGATCAATTTTCGGGGGGCACGCCGGGAATGTAGTAGGTCTTCACTCTGCCGCTTTTCCGCATGGTCGGTACCACCAGTCCGAGTTCTTCGAGTCGATTGAGAGAATCGATCACCGTCGGACACGACAGGTTCGTCGCGTCCTGGATCGACCGGAGGCTTATGGTAACACTGCGGTCCGGCTCACCGCCACAGGCCGTCAGCATCGTCAAATAAACCTTGATCGACTCGCCCTTCATCGAAGCCAGAAACCCGCGATCGAAAAGCAAATGACGCACCCAGTCATCCGTGTGGGTCGTAACTGTCGCGGAACTCATGGCCCCCTCCTCCAGACCCGATACGCTCGGGCAACTCGGATGACATACGTCTGACCGATCATGTCATCTCTTCATTATCTATCCCCGTCCACCCAGATTGTCAGACAATCAGGCAGGAAATCCATGACACTGGACGGCTTTCGACTATTGTAATCGAATTGCGGATTGTAGCGATTCGAGAAAATGCATCGGTTCGACCGGATTCGAATCCCGGGTCGACGGCGTACCGAAATTCTCCCTGGCCCGGCTCACGAGACCACCGTTTTCGCCTCACTCAGCCGAGAACTCATAGATCGTCGTCTGGGTGTAGGTGTCGCCCGGATTGAGCTTCGTCGACGGAAACGACGCATGATTCGGCGAGTCGGGCCAGTGTTGCGTTTCCAGGCAGAAGGCCCGGTTCTTGTCGTAAACCACGCCCCCCTTGCCCTTCAGCGTTCCGTCCAGAAAGTTCGCCGTGTAAAGCTGAACGCCCGGCTCGGTCGTCAGCACCTTCATCACCCTGCCCGACTTCGGATCCTTCACCCGGGCCGTCAATACCGGCGTTTTCGAGCCCGGCTTGTAATCGCGGATCACGTAGTTATGGTCGTATCCGCCAGGTTCGCCCGGGATCTGGGCGATGCGCGCACCGATCGCCGTCGACTTGCCGAAATCCAGCGGCGTGCCCGCGACATCGGCCAGAACCCCGGTCGGAATCAGATTGTCGTCCACGGCCGTGACCTTGTCGGCCGAGATCATTATTTCATGGTCCAGGATCTTGCCTGCCGCTGCCCCGGCCAGGTTGAAATAGCTGTGATTGGTCAGGTTCAGCACGGTCGGCTTGTCAGTCGTGGCCGTATAGTCGATCTTCAGGGCACCTGCGTTCGTGAGCGTATAAGTCACCGTCACCGCCAGATTTCCCGGATAGCCTTCCTCGCCGTCAGGGCTCGTACGCGACAGCTTCAGCGCCGGTCCATCAGGCGTCTTCAGTTCCTCGGCTTTCCAGACCTGCTTGTCGAACCCCTTCAGCCCGCCGTGCAGCGAGTTCGGGCCATTGTTCACCGCCAGCGAATAGGTTTTGCCTTCCAGCGTGAACTTGCCTCCCGCAATCCGGTTCGCGTAACGGCCCGTGATCGCGCCGAAATAAGGGTGCCCGGCCAGGTAACCTTCCAGCGTGTCGAAACCGAGCACGACGTCAGCCGTCTTCCCGGCTTTGTCCGGCACGTGCAACTCGGTCACGATCCCGCCGTAATTCGTGATTTTGGCCGTGACCCCGCCATTGGTCAGCGTGAAAATCTCGACCGGCGTTCCGTCCGGCAGCTTTCCGAAAGGCATTTTGGTCATTCCTCGTTCTTCGATCGATTCGACGCGGGGCGGCGCGGCCGATGCCGTCGGAGCGGCCGTAATACCCAGGCAGATGGCACTCAGGAGCCCATGGAACCATCGTGGTCGATTCATCGAGCGGCCCTCACGCATGATCGGTTTTTCGAGATCGGCGGGGATTTCGGTCCGGGCCTCCAGCGGTCGCCGGAGTGTTTCGGCCGACCCAAGATATCAGACCGCTTACGTCCCGAACAAGCCGCCGCCGGACAATCTCTTGAGAACCATAAAATTCGATGGACTCAAGAGATACGACAATCACTCTTACGCGTTTACCGTCCTCTTAAGCCTTACTTACGTCGATCAGTTTCGTTTTTAGCGTAAGAAATAATTTTTACGTTAATCTCATGCATAAGTTTTATTGAAGTTCATGTTACGCGACCAATGACGCCAAATGCCGCACGATGGCTGTATTGCCGCTTTCTGTCCGGGTCGCCGACGCATTTCCGCTTCCGCCCCGGTCTTGTGATCTTCCCGCGACCTCGATTATGATCTTGCGTTCGACCGGAATCGTCCGGCCGCTTCGCCCGTTTCCCGAACCGTCGAAACCGCCGCCTCATGAAAGCCGTCGCCGTCATCCCGGGCCAGTCGCACAGCGTCCACCTGAGGGACGTCCCCGAGCCGAAACTGACCGACCAGCCTCACCCGCACGTCTGCAAAGTGCCCGAAGGCCGCGCGGTCAAGATCCGCATGCTCCAGGTCGGCGTCGACGCCACCGACCGCGAAATCAACGAGGCCCTCTACGGCAACGCACCTCCCGGCTTCGAGCACCTCGTCATCGGCCACGAATCGTTCGGCCAGGTTGTCGAAGTGGGCGACGAAGTCTATGAGGTCAAGCCGGGCGATTACGTTACCTGCACCGTCCGCCGGCCCGGCGGGTCGCTGTTCGACAAGATCGGCCGTAACGACATCACGAGCGAAGAGGTCTATTACGAGCGTGGCATCAACCTGTGCCACGGCTTCATGACCGAATACGTGGTGGATGACGCCGAATACGTCGTCCCCGTGCCCGTCAAACTCAAGCACCTGGGCGTCCTGGCCGAACCGGCCAGCGTCTGTGCCAAGGCGATCGAGCAGGCCTATCTGGCCCAGCACCGGCTCCAGGTCTGGCGGCCGCGGCTGGCTTACGTGATGGGTGCCGGGCAGATCGGCCTGCTGGCCACCATGATGCTCCGCCTGAAGGGGCTGGAAGTTTACACCCTGGCCACCAAGCCTGGCCCGCACCTGAAGCAGGAAATCACCGAGGCGTATGGGGCGACTTACGTGAGCACTCGCGAAACTCCGATGGAAAAGCTGATCAAGGAAACCGGCAAGCCGGACATCATCTTCGAAGCCACCGGCAACGCTGGCGTGTGCTTCGAATCGATGAAATACCTGGGCCTGAACGGCGCCCTGATCTGGACGAGCATCACCGGCGGCAAGCAGGAAGTCACCGTCGACGGAGCCAAAATCAACCTCGAATGGGTCCTCGGCAACAAGCTGCTGGTCTCGAGCGTGAACGGCAATCGCGGTCACTTCGAACTTGGCCTGCAGTCCCTGTCGCACGGCGTTCTGACCTATCCTGGCGTCACCGAACGGATTCTGACCCACCCAGTCAAGGGTCTGGAAAACTACGCCACCATGATGAAACTGCTCGAAGACAAGGAAGCCCTCAAGGTTTACGTCGACATTCAGGGCTGATTTCGAACTCATCCAGGGCACGGCCGCCGGATCCGCGCGACGGCCTGGCCCGAAACGGCACAGCGGCATTCGATTTCGCAATCGATCCGAACCAAGGAGAAATCCAAAATGAGCGGCCTGACGATTCCCCCGAGCAAGGGCGGCCTGGACTTTCTTTCGCTGGGTGCGCTGGTCACCCGCCTCGACCCCGGCATCATCCCCTTCCGCAAGGCCCAGAGCCTGGACATCCACGTCTCCGGCGGCGAATACAACGTCTCCGCTAACCTGGCTTACTGCTTCGGCCTGAACACCGGCGTGGCCACGGCCATGGTCAATTATCCGATGGGCGAACTCGTCCAGGGCCGCGTTCGCGAGATGGGCGTCACCCCTTATTACAAGCACTTCGAACACGACGGCGTGCGCGGGCCCAACATCGCCACGGTCTATTCCGACCAGGGCCACGGCGTGCGTGCCCCGGTCGTCTTCTACAACCGCGCCAACGAAGCCGGCGCGCTGCTGAAGCCCGGTGACTTCGACTGGAAGTCGATCTTCGGCGGCGGCGTGCGCTGGTTCCACAGCGGCGGCATCTTCGCCAGTCTGGGCGAAACCACGGCCCCGCTGATCATGGAAGGGATGGACGCCGCCAAGGCCGCCGGAGCCATCACGTCGTTCGACCTGAACTACCGGGCCAAGCTCTGGGCCAGCGTCGGCGGCGACGCCCGCGGCCAGCAGGTCATGCGCGGCATCGCGTCGAAGCTCGACTGCCTCATCGGCAACGAGGAAGACCTGCAAAAGGGCCTGGGCATCGCCGGCCCGGATGTGCACTCCAAGGGCAAGCTTGATCCGGACACCTTCTTCGGCCTGATCGACGTGGTCACGAAGGAATTCCCCAACATCAAGATGGTGGCGACGACCCTGCGGGAAGTCCACTCGACGAACCGCCACGACTGGGCCGCCGTGCTCTGGCTGAACGGCCAGCGCTACGTCAGCCCGACGATGCACCTGGACGTCATCGACCGCATCGGCGGCGGCGACGGCTTCGCCGCCGGCCTGATCGCGGGCCTGCTGCTGGGCCGCGAGCCGGAACAGGCTCTCCGCCTGGGCTGGGCCCACGGCGCCCTCCTGACGACCTTCCCCGGCGACACGACAATGGCCAGGCTCCCCGAAGTCGAAGCCCTCGCCAAGGGCGGCACGGCCCGGGTGCAGAGGTAAAAAACCGCTCTTACGAGGCCCCGGCCGCCCTGTCCTTTTCTTCGGGGCGTGCCGGGTCTTGTTCTTCAAGCATCACCAGGCCCAGGTCCTGATCGGCTTCGGAGCAGGCCAGAAAGCCGGGGTCGTCGCTTTTCGGCATCAGGCCGCCGATCAGCTAGAAAACCTTGCCATGTACATCGATCACTCCAAGAGACATGTAAATAGTCACTTAAGTTCAATAGCATCATCATCGAGCAATGCCTTCCTTTTTTGGTTTTTTTCGATTTTATTGTTTTCATCATGAATCTCCTCTACACGTAAAGTCTTCTCATTATGATAAAGATAATACTTGAGTCCTGGAATTAAATCGTAGCCGCCAGCTTTTTTTATTGAAGGAATTGGCACCATGACCTTTGAGTGTTTTTCATTGAATAGGTTTTCAAACTGTGTCAAATCAGAAAAAGAATATTTCTTATCTATAGATTTGACATTAAAGATTACAATTGCGGCCATTGAAAATGAAAGTTCATTCCGACTTTCACCAGTCCATTGATAATGATAAGGGTAAAGCGGAAAGTCTTTATTAAACCGAAAAAATGGAAAAGCTTTATCCATTTGATCTAATTTAATAAACGTGGGGAATCTATCTTTCGTTTCGTTGCCTTGCGCGTCTTTGGTGGTGAATATCGGGTGTCCAGGAATTATTAAATTATCATTGGTATCTAGCGTAAAAGCTCTGCTATTAGCGAGAATTTTTTCTGTCAACTCTTTTCCGGGGTTCGGATCGCCTCCAAGAAAATTTCTGCCAATTTGTTGCATTTCATCGATACTACTTGAAATAATTGAAAAGTTGAAATCCGGATCACGTCTTGTACGATCGGATTCATCTTTCAAGAATTCTTTAATCGGTATTCGATTTTCGAGATGCTTTTCAAGAATAGTCAAATCAGGAGCGAATATTAATTTTGGTTCATTAGCACCATCAAATCGATAAAGTCCATAATCGAGGGTCTTTTTGTCAAGAGCATAAGCATAAACCCGATTCTTGGAATCTACGCAAATGGTAGCAGGTGAACCGCAGTAAATTGAGTAAATGTCTGGGAACTTCATTACTTTTTCAATCCCAGATTCAGTTAACCGAAATAAGCTATGATTCGGAGCAGCAAACAATAAATCTCCATTTGCGTTATTAATGATTCTGTGATAAGGATTTTCATCGCGGTGAGTAGAAATAAGGACAATTGGTTTTAATGTGTTATTCTCAAGAAGTTCGGTTAAGAGATAGCCTGAACAATTAAATGCACCAACTTGCCAATATAATCTAATACATAAAAGAACATTGCCTCGGTTGCTGATTCCTACGGTATTTACTTCTGATGCAGGTGTTCCGAAAAAACTAAAATAATACTCTCGTTTAAATAAATCACTAGGGAGGAGGAAATTTGAAAACGACATAGACATTTCTCTCATCATAGATTCTGAATTTCTAAGAAAATCGTCATTTAGAATAATACCTTCTGGAAATGCAATTTTTGGCTGAAATATCTTCTTTTCGTTCGTTTTGTAAATGGTAAATACAACCTGTAATGGTGATTCTCGGTTTGTTGTCTCATTGATCATTCCTTTTTCATCAAATCTATTTGCTTTGATGAACTTGGCATTAATTAGGATGTCTCCTTTTTTAACATTAAACTGTTTTGTGTTTAAAGTTCTTGCTCTATTTTCTCTCGCATCGGCATCGTCTTCAGTATTTCTTCTTACAAAATCCTGCTTAATAGAGATAACGTTTGCTGAGTTCTCTGTCTTCTGTGTCTGTGCTTTGGTAATTAGTTGTCCTGTGTTTAGAATGAGTATTAAGCCTAGAATAATTGTGCATATACCAATTTTGGGCGTGATTGTAGAGAAGTTCATCGTTCTCTCGTTTCCTGTTTGCGGTTGATTTTTGTTTTTCTGATTTGGTAATTTCCAAGTATCGGCGGCCGGTGCCTGCGTGTTGGCGTCCATGGCCTCCCGGCTGCGTTGTTCTTCCTCTTTGTTCTGGAACATGGGGGCCTCTTTCGTCGATTCCTGCGCTGTGGGCGGGGTTTGGTCCGGATCTGGTTCGTCGGGCTGTCGTTCGAAGCTCACGACACGTTCCAGGCAAGGCCCTTGCTGCCGGGTTTCCTGCGTCCGCGGGTCGGTCTCGGTGTAGCCGGTTCGTTCGCGGTGCGGGACGAAATACTGCGTCTCGCCCCCCTTCAAGAGCAACCCGGGATCGTTGAAGCCGTTCTCGGTCGGCCGCTCAAAATCGGAGGCCGTGCTCTGAAGGGCCTCGAAACTGCGTGTGGCCTGAAAGAAGTCCCTGTCCTTGCCGCTGTCCCGGTCGGTGCCGAAATCGACCAGCCCCAAATCCTTCTCCGCCGTGCCAGGCTTGGCGAAAAAGCCGCCGTCGGGAACAAGCTTCCCGGCGTTTTGTTCGTAGCCCGATCGCTGGAGGATCTCGCCTTCCTTGATTTCGACCACCTTGACGTCCTGGCGGAAGTCGATGCCTTCGAGGTAGCCGGGGATACTCTCAGGCCGCGCGTTCTCCTTCAGAAATTCGACGGCTGTATCGTAGTTGGCCTTCTGAACGGGATCGCTCAGGATCTCGTCCATTCGTTTCTGATCGAGCAGAGAATCGCTTGAGTACGGATTCATCGGCCAGTTATGCCTTCCCGAAATTCCGTGACGGATGATCGAACCGATACGCGCTGAGGCCGGGCGAAACTGCTCTTGAGCGATGTTAAACCGCCAAAGAGTATGAAGCACCCACCACGAGCATGAAGCAGCACACCACGTCCCCTGCCCTGTCACCCACTACGGAACGTTTTTTGACGCGAAAACTTGCCGAAAATCCGAGACTTCGGCGCAAGTTCCTTTTCAGTAGGGACTAAAAACATTTTTGGTCTGTGCCAATTTCAGGAGTGTGGAGGCTGGCGCTTCGCGTGGTCGGCATATGGTTTGCGGTTTTCGTATCTTCCGTAGGTCGGAGCATCTCGCGAAGATTCCTCAATGTTGATTATGACTGTCGTATCTGCAAAGATCGGCGAACGATGGCCGAACCGACACCGGTCGGAAATGGATCAACGGCTTTCGCGAACCACACGGCATCAAATGCGTGGCGGCATGTTCGCGGAACTCATCGATTGCGAACGAGAGAACCAATGATGACGAGAAAGCGAATATCGTTGATCTGCATATTCGTGATGACCCTTTTCCACTTACTTCCCCTCCCGGAAACCCTCGCCGGGGACCGCATCGCCAGCAAGCCTTATGCCACGCGTTCCGAAGTCATCGCGCGGAATAGCATGGCGGCGACGAGTCAGCCTTTGGCGACTCAGGTGGCGATCGATATCCTCAAGCAGGGCGGCAGTGCTGTCGATGCCGCGATTGCGGCCAATGCCGTGCTCGGGCTCGTCGAGCCGATGATGGACGGTATCGGGGGCGATCTGTTCGCCATCGTCTGGGATCCGAAAACTCAGAAGCTCCATGGCCTCAACGCCAGCGGCCGCTCGCCTGCGTCACTCACGATCGATCACTTCGAGGAAAAAGGTCTCAAGACCGTGCCTTCGGTCGGGCCGCTGTCCGTTTCGGTGCCCGGGTGCGTCGACGGCTGGTTCGAACTTCATGCGAAGTTCGGCAAGCTGCCTATGGCCACGCTGCTCAAACCCGCGATCGACTATGCCCGCGAGGGATTTCCGGTTTCCGAGCAGGTCGCGTTCGACTGGGAGCGCCATGGCCGAGACTATGCCGCGAATGACCCGAACTTCCGGGCCGCGTTCACGACCGACGGCAAAATCCCGGCCAAGGGCGAAGTCTTCAAAAATCCAGGCCTGGCCGGCGCTTACGAAAAGATCGCCGCTGGCGGGCGCGACGCGTTCTATCGGGGCGAGATCGCCCGCACGATCGCGGCGTTCATGAAAAGCCGGGGCGGGTTTCTGGCTTATGAAGACCTGGCCGGGCATAAGTCGGACTGGGTCGACCCGGTCAGCACGAATTACCGGGGCTACGACGTCTGGGAATTGCCGCCGAATGGCCAGGGCATCTCGGCGCTGCAGATTCTGAACATCCTCGAAGGCTATGACCTGAAGAAATTCGGCTTCGGCAGCCCTGAGCATGTGCATTATTATGTCGAGGCGAAGAAGCTGGCTTATGAAGACCGGGCGAAATTCTATGCGGATCCGGATTTCAATAAACTTCCGGTCGCCGAATTGATTTCGAAGCCGTATGCGGCCAAGCGCCGGGCTCTCATTTCGGATTCGAAAGCCGCGCTGAGGTACGACGCCGGCAACCCGGCCCTGCAGCAGGGTGACACGGTGTATCTGACTGTGGCCGACAGGGACGGCATGATGATCTCGCTGATTCAGAGCGTCGCCAGCGCGTTCGGCTCGGGGCTGGTGCCGGATGGCCTGGGATTTGTCCTGCAGAACCGGGGTTCAGGATTTTCGCTGCAGGAGGGGCATTTCAATCGCTACGCTCCGCGCAATCGGCCGTTTCACACCATCATTCCGGCGTTCGTGACGAAGGACGGCAAGCCGTTCATGAGCTACGGCGTGATGGGCGGAGCGTTTCAGCCGCAGGGGCATGTGCAGATTCTGGTGAACATGATCGACTTCGGCATGAATTTGCAGGAAGCCGGCGACGCGCCCCGGATCGATCATCAGGGCTCGTCCTCGTTCACGGCTGAAATGAAAGACGGCGGCACGGTGTCGCTGGAGTCGGGCCACAGTTATGAAACCGTGCGCGAGCTGATGAAACGGGGGCACAAGATGACCTGGAACATCGGCATGTTCGGCGGGTATCAGGCGATCATGTTCGACGCGAAGAACAGGGTGTATTACGGAGCGTCCGAGTCGCGCAAGGACGGCCATGCGGCGGGCTATTGAAAGTCACGCGGGTATTCGAAGGCCGGATCGCATTCTTTCGAATTGCGATCCGTTCAATTCGAAAGCGGATAACGAAAACATTCGACCAGATGGTCGTTGACCAAACCGGTGGCCTGCATCATGGCGTAGCAGATCGTCGTGCCGACGAACTTGAAGCCCCGTTTTTTCAGGTCTTTGCTCAAGGCGTCCGATTCGGCCGTGCGTGCGGGCACTTCGCTGAGGGTTTTCCAGCCGTTGCGGATCGGGCGGCCGTCCACGAATCGCCAGATGTATGCGTCGAAAGAGCCGAATTCGGCCTGAATTTTCAGGAACTCCCGGGCGTTCGTCACGGCTGAGGCCACTTTGGCCCTGTTGCGCACGATGCCGGGATCGGTCAGAAGCTTCGCCTGATGCGTTTCGTCGAACCGGGCGACGTGAGCAGGGTCGAACCCGGCGAAGGCCTGGCGATAGTTTTCACGTTTTTTGAGGATCGTGTCCCAGCTCAGGCCGGCCTGGGCACCTTCCAGAATCAGGAATTCGAACCAGCGGCGGTCATCGTGCACGGGCACGCCCCACTCTTCGTCGTGGTAGCGGATCGCCAGATCGTTCTTCGCCCAGCCGCATCGATGCATCGTTTCGCCCTCGACCACGCACTTCGGACCGGCGAATCCGAAACGAAGCGTTCCGGATTCGCATCTAGTGTACGTCAGTCGACATCGAAAAGCAATTCAGCATGTGTCGAATCGATCGGCTGGGTGTGCCCGGATTTTCTTGTGCGAACCCATGATTTCGGTTTCTTTCCTAAGCGATGACGCTCTGGGCTTGATCGTCCGAACTGGAATTCGCGACTGAAAGTCTCGCCCTGAAAGGGCATTCGGAACATAGCCCGGGGCAAAGCGCAGCGACGCCCCGGGTACCGAAACGGATCGAACGCCTGCATTTCCTCGATAAAATACCATTCGCGGCCCGGGACCACGGTCCCGGGCCGCGAATGGTAATTCTTCACATAGAGGTTCGATTTTTTCCCGATACCCCGGGGTCCGCTTCGCTTCACCCGGGGCTGGATTCCGAATGCCCCTTCAGGGCAGAAAAGAGCATGCATCGCAAGCCCGGCAATCTCTGCAAGTTGCCCGTCTCCGCCAAATCTCCCAGAAAATTGTGGCACACCCGATCGGCTTATCGGCCCTTGTTCCAGTAGATCCGCACGTTATGCGTGGCACGGCCGCCGGCGGCGATGTCGGGCTTGCCGTCGCCGTCGAAGTCGAAGGCCAGGGCGTCTTCGACGGCCACGCCGCCGTCGTCGATGATCTGGCGATGGAACGTGAGGGCATCAGGCGAAGAAACCGGGTCGAACAGATAGACGCCGGGGCCGGCTGGCAGGGCGTCCTTGTTACGGTCGCGCTGGCCGACGACGAGTTCCTCATCGCCGTCGCCGTCCATGTCGATCGTCCAGAGCGCGTGGCCCCACTGCAGCGGCTGGGCGATGACCCTGCGCGTCCACAGGCCTGGTTCTTCGGCTTCATTCATCACGTTCGATGGTGCCGGCACAGCCACGGCGGCAGGTTTGCCAGGTTCGGTGTAGATGACGGCCTGGAAGCCGTGCCAGGGTTCGATCGTCGCGATATAGCGGCGGCCGTCCTTCAACCGGCCCAGGCGGATTTCGCTGGCACCTTTGTAGGGTGTCGCCTTCTGATTGCCGGTGCCGAGCTTTGTCCGGGCAAATTTGCCGGTGGCCTTGTCGTATTTCAGGACGAAGACCCCTTCCCAGGCGCACAGGAGGATGTCCTGTCCGCCGTCGCCGTCAAAGTCGACAATCTGCAGGTTATGGGTGGTGTGCAGAGTGTCATCGGCCGTGATCGCGGGCCATGGCATTTCGGCCGGTTTTTCGGGAATGGAATGCACCTGGAAGCGCACGCCGGAGCCTTCGTTCCATTTCGGTGCCTTCGTGCCGCGGCCCTGAAGTGGGGCCGTGATCAGCTGGGGCTTGCCCGTGCCGAGCACATCGCCGAAGCGCAAGCGGTGCATGGTCGGCTCGTTGCCGAGGGGGTGCACTGTCCATTCACCGCCCGATTTGCCGGGATTTTTCAGCCACTGGAGAGTGCCGCCGCCCTGAGTGTCGGCTGGCCGCCAGGCGGCGCCGAGGGCGAAATCGACATCGCCGTCGCCGTCGATATCGAGAGGCTGGAGGCAGACGTTGTCGCGCTCGGTCTTGTCGCGGATGATATCCGACTTCTTCCATGTCGGGTTCGCGAACCAGACGACGGCGTTTTCGGTGACGGCCACAAGATCCTGCCTGCCGTCGGAATTGACATCGGCCACGGTCAGCGCGTAGCAGACCTGGCCGACGAAGGGGTCGATCTCCTGCATTTCGAACTTGATCGGTGCAGGCGCGTCGGCACCGAAAGACAGGGCCGGCGAAATGGCCAAAGCGGCGAGCCCGTATCGGGCGGCGCTTCGAAGGCTGCGAAATGACATGGTGCGGAATCCTGACCTGGTGTGCGGTTTCGCGGGTGGGACTATGGCGAACATTGTGGGGCGCAAACGCGGAGGCCGCAAGATCACTTGCGGCCTCCGGCGTAAATTGAGCAGACCTTATCGATCGTCCGCTGGATCAGCCTGTCAGGGCGTGGGAGCGGGCACGGCGGCTGGTGCGGCAGGCGCCGGTGTCGTCGGCGCGGCCTCCGGGTTCGCCGGTGCGGCTTCCGGCTTGGGCACTTCGTTGGCCGCGGGTGGCGGAGGCGGAGCGTCGGGGTCGATCAGCCGCGCCGAATTCGGCGAAGTGGGGCTGGCCAGGGTCGGGGTGGTCGCCACGGGCACGGGTGCGGAGTTCGGCGAAGCCAGTTCGTCGATCAGCCGGCGTACTTCTTCGGTGATGATCCGCTCGGTGTCAGAAGCCAGCGGTGTCGGAAAGTTCGAGTAATAGTAAGCCTCGCCCCCTTCGTAGCCACCCTCGCGGAGGACACGCGTGCTGGGGATGTAGCCGAAGACGTCGTTGGCATAGGCAGCCACCCACAGGGGCCGGTTCGGCTTGGCGTGGCGGGCTTTGAGGTTGATCGAATAGTCGACGACCACTTCACCGGCCAGGGCCACCATCAGGAGATCGTCGCCGAACGAGATGACCTGGATCGGATACGGCTGATTCCGGTCGATGACGTTGCCGGCGGCGAGAATGTTGATCAGCCGGCGTGCGTGAGCGTCGCGCGGGCCGCCTTTTTCGGTGAGCCGGCTCTGATAAGAATAGCGGTCCACCGGGCCGGCGAAGTGCAGGATCGGCTCGGCATGCACGGACTTCAAGCTGCCGGAAACCGGGCTGAGTTTGCCGCTCAGGGCGTCATTCACCGCGGTGGCGAGGGTATCGCCGTGTTTTTGCGCCAGTTCCAGCGTGCCACGCGGTTCGGGGTTCTGGTCGCCGGCGCAACCTGTTACGAACAGGGCCACGGCGCCGGGGTTGGCTTTTTCGATCGCTGCCTGGGCATAACCGGCGTAGTCACCGCAGATTTTGAGCTGTTCGGCACCCAGAGTCGTGTTATGGCAAGCATAGCCGAACATGACGGCTACGGGCTTGTTCGTGCGCTGGTCGGTCACTTTGAGCACCGGCACGGAGTGATCCGTGGGGCCCTGGGGGTTTACGCCGATTTTGAAGCCGTTGCCCGTCGATTCGCGCCGGTTCACGGCGAACCCGGCCTTACCTTCGCCATGCTCGATGCGCACTGCCTTGCGCGCGGCCATGGCTTTACCGACCGCCTCGACGATCTTGTTCTCGAGTTCGGTCGTAAATTCCACATTCGGCGTGACGGTCGAGGCGTCGATGCCGTAAATTTCCCACTTTTCGGGCGAGTCGTTCGGTATCGGCCCGCAGTGCGTGTGCGAGGTGAACAGTACGAGCCCCTTGCGCGGAATGCCGTAACGGGTTTCGATCCGGTCCGCGACCCGGCGCGTGATCGGCCGGCGCACGCCGATCAGGTCGAGCGTCACCAGCGCGAGCGCTTCACCCTTGGGCTGAGTGATCACCAGGGCCTTGGCATAGATCTTCTGTTCGACGCCCGTCGAGGGCTCCTTGCGGGCCGCATATCCGGCGAGCCAGGCTTTGGCATCGGCGGGCGGTGTGATTTCGACCGACGCCGCTCCCGCGAACCATTGAGTACTGGCGGAGCGACCAGGCGCCTTCGATTCCTCCTGCGCCGCCAGACTTGTCGCCATGGTCAGCGACAGTCCCAAAGCCAGAAGACGAATCGACAAAGTCGAACGCAAGACCGACGAACCAAAACCCAAACGCATGGAGTGATCCTTTCCCCAGGCCGATCGTATCGATCGAATGGACGAGACATGAACCACGGCACTCTCCGGCGCGTCCGAACACCCCGCGGCATCATGATCAGAACTCGACTAGAACCGATTCGGCCGGTTTTGTCCAGATCGGAATCCGCGGTCCTCGGCAGGTCACAAATCCAGCACGCTCAGCGATCTTTGCGGAGATTCCCGATCGAAATCCCGACCAATGCGAATCGGTTTCGGCGAAATCCGAGTCAAGCGACAGGCAGTTGTCTGCCGATGTTTTCATGAGCCAATCGGCGCGGGCGAGTCAGCCAGGGACTCGGCGGGAAACCGTCGAAAACCGGTTTGCCGCCCGAAGCTTGCAGGGCCGAGGTTCGCTTGACCGGTCCCGCGATTCGCTATATGATTGGAATGGTCAGGAGAGATGGCTGAGTGGTCGAAAGCGACAGTTTGCTAAACTGTTGAACTGGGAAACCGGTTCCGCGGGTTCGAATCCCGCTCTCTCCGTACACGAATGCCGCCACTTTTCGAAGTGGCGGCATTTTCTTTGGTAGGGATTCCTGCCTCCTGTTTCGGACTTCCGAACCGATTTCGTTCAACGGCCTGGTTTTCGAGGCTTCCTGAGTATTTCGGCCAGATCCAGCGGCTCATCGGTCAGGATCGCGTCGATCCCGGCTTCGGCGGCTCGCAGCCAGTTCTCGGGCAATTTTCCGGCGACCGTCGCACCGGCTACGAATGTCTTGCCTCCCCGATCATGAACGGCCTGAACCTCTTTCGATGACGGAAGATAGCGAAAATAGGCCCAGTCGCTGTGCGGTGCGTTCAGGGCCGTAACGAACTCTCCGGGATCGTTCACGACAACGGCCGTCTGTGCATGCATGGATGTTCGCTTGATTTTCGAACGGACCTCCTGGTTCGAAATCGTGCGGCCGATGAACAGAATCCGGTTCAGGATTCCGAGCCTTTCGGCCTTTTTCACGACCTCTTCCTCGACTTGGGCGGCCTTCAGATCCGCGGCGTAAACCGCCCCCGACTCCGGGACCGATGCGATCAGGGCGAGCACTTCGTCGATCGTCGGCACTTTCTGGCCTGCGAATTTTGGGTCGAACCAGCTTCCGGCATCGAGTGCCTGAAGACGCTCCAGCGTCATTTCCGCGACTTTTCCCTGGCCGTTCGTCGTCCGGTCAACCGTGTCGTCGTGGATGCAGACGAGATGCCCGTCGCTTGTCCGGGCGACGTCGAATTCGAACCCCAGACCCAGCTCGATACAGGCTCTGAAGTTCGCAAGCGTATTCTCAGGAGCGTGTTTGAGCAGCCCCCGGTGTGCCACGATCGCCGGTCTCGCGGGTTCCGCGGCTCTCAGCGGCGCGATCAGGGCAGCCAGTCCGAATACCACCGCGATTCGCCGAATGCACACCACGGCACTTGCACCTGTGAATGGTTTGCGAAAGCCGTTTCCGTTCGGGAACCGTTCGATGGAGCCGGTTCCATCTCTGGCGACTGTAGCACGCGAGCGAATCCGGGTAAAATGAAATTGGTTCGAGGAAATGTGCGGATCGTTCGACGACGCGATTTCTTGGCCGTTCGTGATTTCGGAGCGAAGCATCGATGCGATCATGGTTTGCGTTCGCTTTGACATTGTTCCTGGCTTCGGCTGTGATGGCGCAGGAAGCCGTCGAACGTCTCGGCCCGGGCGATCATGCCCGGTCGATCGATCACGGCAATCGCAAGCGTCAATACATCGTGCACGTTCCGCCGAAGTATGATCCCGCGCGGCCTGTGCCTGTGGTCCTTGCATTCCACGGCGCGGCGATGAACGGCGCGATGATGGTCAAATTCACCGGTTTGAACGAAACCGCCGATCGCGAAGGATTCATCGTCGTCTACCCGAGCGGTACCGGTACCGGATCGTTCCTGACCTGGAACGCGGGTGGATTTACCGGGCGAATGGCCGAAAACCGGCCCGACGATGTCGCTTTCGTTTCCGCCATGCTGGACGACCTGGCGAAACTTCTATCCATTGACGAAAAAAGGGTTTACGCCTGCGGCATGAGCAACGGCGGCATGATGTGCTATCGGCTGGCCGCCGAGCTTTCGGACCGGATCGCGGCCATCGCGCCGGTGGCCGGCACGATCGCGATCGACAAAAGCGAGCCGAAGCGGCCGGTGCCTGTTCTGCACATTCACGGGCGGAAGGATCGCATCGTTCCCTATGAAGGGCCTGACGCCAAATTCCCGGCGTTCATGAAATTCCAGGGTGTCGAGGATTCGGTCATGACCTGGGTCCGAATCGACCGATGCGAGCCCGAACCCGATGTCGAAGTGATTTCGAAAGAAGGCGACGATATGAAAGTCGTGCGCAAAACCTACGCCGGCGGCAAGGATGGAACTTCGGTCGTGCTCATTGTGCTGGAAGAAGGTGGCCATACCTGGCCAGGCCGAAGCGCGCCGATTCGATTCGTTGGCAAATCCTCTCGTTCGATTTCGGCGAACGATCTGATCTGGGACTTTTTCCGCCGGCATCGCCTGAAATGATGGTCCGAACGAACCGGTGTCCTCCTTTTCGTATTCGAAAGCGAAAGTGAAAGTGAAAACGAAATCGCACCGGCTTTCGGAAGTTGTCCGATAGCCGGTGCGAGATTCGAAAGTCATTCGGGACCCGTTGAGCTTACGACTTACGTCGCTACGGGTCCCGAGAATCGCAAGCGATCCGTGACGATATCAGTTGGGCGAAGAGAATCCGCCGCCCGGAACCGGAGCGGCCGGGATGTCGTCACGTCCAGCCGGAGAAGCACCGGGCTCCTCGAAGTTCTGGAAGTTGCCCGGAGCATTGCGAACCGGGTCGACATCGCCTGGCGGAACGGGCGGCGTAATCACGCGTCCGCCGGTCGGAGCCGGAACGTCGATTCCCATGGCCTTCATGCGGGCACGCTGAGTGGCCGCCATCGTGTTGGCATAGGGGAACTTCGGTCCGGGATTGAAGTACTGGACGTCGTCATGGAAATATTTGCCCGAGGGCAATGTCATGCCCGCGTATTCCACCTGACAACCCGTCGAAATGCTGAGTGCGGCCAGCGCGGCGGAAGCCATCCAGGCATTCCGGCTTTGCTTGAGGTCACGCAACCGGCCCAAAACCTTAGCGAGCATGGTGTCACCCTCCATGGCGAGAAGGCGGCCCAGCGCGGTCACTCCGTCGCTTCGGGCCGATCGCTCCTGCTGATCGGAACAATTCCTACATTCTGAATCGTCCGAAGCCAGGCCCGACTTGACAGAATCCGAAATGTCGGACTCCTGAATCTCGCCGACGAACTCTTCAGGTTACGCCGGAATCCTGCGAAAGCCGTTTCTCTCGCCATCATTCCGGCCATGCCTTCATTCCGCCTGAGTCACCAGGTCTTTCGCGGTATTCAGCTTCCACTGAATGATCAGCAGTTTCCCGTCGGTCGGCGGTTCGAACCGTGCAGGGCCTCCTCCACCGCCGGGGCCGCCCCGGCCGCCTTTCCGCATCGGTCCGCCCCTGCCCTCTTTGGCGAATTCGTGCGGGGGGCCAGGCGGGCCGAACATCCGGCCGAAAAATCCGCGGCCACCCTGTTTCCCGAAGTCTCGCTTTCGCTTCGGCTCGTCGTCCCGAAATCGGCCCTGCTTCCCGGCGTCGAAGTCGTTCGGCGGTCCGAATCCTGGCGGGCCCGGCCTGCCATGCCTGCCGGACGACACCTCGATCACACCCTTTTCGACGAACGAATCCCTGTCGCCGAATCTCTCCTGAAGCGCCTTCCATTCCGAGGAACTCGCCAGAACGTAAATCTCGCGGTTTCCGCCCGACCAAATCGACAGATCATCGCGAAACGCGTTCGCCCGCTCCGGCGGCATCTGGGCCTGGCCATCGCCCCCTTCACGACGCATGGGCGGCCGGCCTTCCGGGCCCATTCCCCGGCCGCGACCGCCACCCTCGAACATCTGCGGCCCCAACGGGCGATCCGGTCTAGGCTGCCGGTAAAAACCCTCAATCGGGGCAAGATCCCAGCCGCCGACGAAATCCAGATGCTGCTGCACACCGCGCTGGGCGATCAGGACGCTGCCCGGCGGTACCGTTCGCTTCAATTCGGTCGTGATTCGCGCCAGCTCGGCGTTGTCGCGTCGCAGGGGCATCAGTTCGGCGATCGAAAACGGCAGCCCCCACAACAGGTTCAGGGCTAGAAGCCATTTGGCGTATCGGACAGTTCGCGCCGGGTCCGATTTCATGTCGATCGCCAGGGAATAGCAGGCGGCAATCGCATAGATATAGAACGTGGGCAGGAAGAACCGCATGTTCTTCGGATTGGCCGGGAAGTAATAGGCGAAATACAGCAACGTCACCGGCACGACCAGCAGCACGAGCAGCGTGCCGCGCTTCCACGTCTCGCGATTTCGCGTCAGTTTCGCCAGCCCGCGAAGCCCGAAAATCCAGACCACGAACACGCCGATTCCGAAGAGCATCGCAATGTAAGGCAGGGCGTATCGAACGAAATACGACAGCGCGAAGCCCGTCTGCTCGCCCGATACGCTGTAGCCTGTGCGCCAGAAGGCGCCGAAGGCTCTCTGATTGCGGACCGCCAGAGCCCCCATCGGCACGCATGCCGCCAGTATGCCGGCGATCAGGCTTCTGTAGCCGTCCGCCGGTCGCCAGTTCATCAGGACGAAGATTGCCGCCGCGACGATGAACAATGCCTCGGCATAGCGAATCGTCGGGATCATGCCCAGGCACAATCCGGCCAGAATGGCCCAGCCCGCGGCCTTCGAACGCTCCCACCGCACCAGGCCATACAAGCCCCAGAGCAGGAAAAAGCACACGGCCGTGTGCGAATCGGCCCCCAGGGCATGGGCGTTCGCATAGGGGTTGAAGAACATCAGCACGGCGGCCGCGATACCCCAGAAAGCCCCAGCCCATTCGCGTACCACCAGAAAGATCGCCATCAGGCTCAGAGTGCCCATGGCCGGGATCACCCACAGGCTGGCGTTCGGCGAAATCCAGCGGTAAACCACAGCCAGCACAGCGGGCAAACCGGGCGGATACTGGCCGTAATAGTGTCCGTCGGCGACTTTCATCCAGTGGTCGCCCACATACTGCGCCGGATTTTCGACGACGATGTCCGACCTGCCGTTCTCGGCGATCAGCCGCGCCTGGGCCAGATAGCCGTTGGCATCAGGCGTCGAAATCGCCGGCTCGAAAAACAGGGCCAGAAATGCGAAATGTGCCGCCAGCAAGAAGCAAATCGCCGGCAGACCACCAGAGATGCTGAGCTTTTCGGCGATCCGGATCAGTTTCGAGTTCGTCATCGCGGGGCCTGAGAAATTCGGGTGTTGGGTTCGACGTGTCGATGCGGCGCACCGGGATTCATTGGAGACCGCTTGCATGACGTTCATATATTGACGACGAAAACTCGCTTCGACAGTTTCGGATTGTATCGGCGGAATTGAGATTCGTAACCGTCCGACGATGCTCAACTCCGGATCGCCTGCATCCTGATCGATTCGTCTCCCCCTTACAAATTCCATGAAACGAACGTCGGTCAAGACCGGCACGCATTTCGAATCCTCGCCGGGTTTCGCCGATTCGATTCTCTTCGAATGCCGGATAGAGACGATGAGCCGCTTGTCTCGATCGATCGCCATAACCCGCTTCGAAGTTTCAAGTCAAAACCACCCGTGCTGGAGCGAACGCCGAAAATGACAATCCAGAATCTCGAATTCGAAAAGGTCGTGACAGACGAGTCGTTTTCATCGTTTCGTCCGAACGCACTCCAACATGGACTCACCGCCAGGCGATACGTCTCCGAAGAACTTGCCCGGCGCGTGCATGAGATCCGCCAGGAACTCATCGAGATTCATCAGCCGGAATCGACCGGGGAATCGCAGCTCGTCGATCGCCTCGCCATCGCCCAGGCCCGGCTCGAAGAAACCCAGGCCGCCTGGGACGAACGGCTCCGCTGGCAGCGCATCCATGTCGAGGAACTGTACGACCGCGGCGAATCGCAGCGATTCGCGAACGACCTGAAAGCATGGCGCGCTTCACCCCAACTCATGCAGGGAGTTTTTGGCCAGACCCGGCTTTCGGCCACCTTCCTCAAAGACCTCTGGAAGTGCATCGTCGATGCTATCGAGTCGGGCGTATCGATCACTTGCGAGCAGATCAGGGAAATGATCATGGCCCTCGGCAGCGACTGGCGGGTCGATCGGGTCGACGTCGACCGGGGCCGTATCATGAGTGCCTTCATCGCACTTTCCGCCGAGCCGAGGGCCGCTATCGAAAAGTGGGTGCACGACAGTCGTGCAGGCCGCGAAGATCTGGCCTCGTTCGACGACGATCTCGACAGGGCGCACGATTTCCTGATCGGCACGCAGACCGAAGAGCATGCCCGTTCCTTTTTGAAGACCCTGGCTGAAGAACAGCTCGAACGCGCGGCCGGACTCGTCGAGAAAGCCCAGGCCATCCATGTGCGCGAGCGTGCCCGATGTGCCGAAGTCATGCCCGGACATCCGATGGGCGATGCTTCCGATGTTCGTGAAACCCGTCTGATCAGGCGCTATCTCACCTCAGCCGAAAACCGTGCCGAGAAAATCGAACGACGGCTCCTGGCACTCATCAAAGGCAGGGCGCTGCGAGACATGCGTTCCGCAAAGCCGCTGCCGCAATCCCGTGGCGAAAGTCTCCCTCACACCCACGAAACTCATGCCAGAAACGCCTGCGAGAGCAGTTCGAAGACCGCTCCGGATCCGCTGCAAGACGATGTCAATAAGGATGATGCGTCGCTATTGCGAAATGGGTCGACGGCAGTTGCCGATCCGGTCCCGAGCGTACGCGTCGACCGTCTTCGAACTCGGCCGGATCCGAAAAAACTGGCGAAATCCTGGCGAGAAAAGGCAGGTTTGACCCGAAGACGAAAAAACCATGCGTCGTACGACACGAATGCCCGCAAGTGACGCGAATCGCAGCCTGGTTTCGAACTCGGGAGTCTTGCCTGTCAACCGATCGATTCGATTCGATCGCCATGATCACACGTCGCTGTGCGTGCTGCCATGGTTCCGATCGAACTTCCGCAATTGCCGACGGCCCGACACGAATGGCTTCCGCTACTTGTCGAAACGGCACCCGTAAGGCGAAAATCGGTCCCGGCCCTGAATCGATCTCCTGAATGACTTCGAAACGCACATGACACTGATCGCACTCAAATCGGTTTCTCACACGTTCGGCGGGCCCAAGCTGCTCGACGAAGCCGACTTTTCCATCGCCCGAGGCGATCGCGTCTGCCTGCTGGGCCGCAACGGTGAAGGCAAGTCGACCCTGCTGAAAATCGTCGTCGGAGACCTGAAGCCCGACGAAGGCGAAATCGTGCGGGCCCAGGGCCTCAAAGTCGCTCAACTGCCTCAGGATGTACCGCCAGGCCTCACCGGCTCCGTGGCCGATGTCGTCGCCACAGGGTGCGATCCCGCCATTCATGAGCCGCACGAAGTCGAACACCTGGTGGAGACGATCCTCTCCCGGCTCGATCTGGACGGATCGACCCTGTTCGAAACGCTCTCTTCAGGCCTGAAACGGCGCGTGCTTCTGGCACGTTCGCTCGTGGGCGAACCCGACCTGCTGCTGCTCGACGAACCGACCAACCACCTCGATATCGACGCCATCGACAAGCTTGAAGAGTACCTGACGCGCTTCGGCGGAGCCGTGCTTTTCGTCACGCACGACCGTGCGTTTCTCGAACGTCTGGCATCGCGCATCGTCGAACTGGACCGCGGCAAACTTCATTCGTGGGACTGCGACTATCGCACGTTCCTCTTGCGCCGTGAGCAGCAGTGGGCGGCCGAAGAGCGTCAGCAGGCCCTTTTCGACAAGAAACTCGCCCAGGAAGAGGCCTGGATCCGCCAGGGAATCAAGGCTCGCCGTACGCGGAACGAAGGCCGGGTGCGTGCCCTGAAGTCACTGCGCGAAGAACGGGCCAAACGGCGCGAACGGCAGGGAACCGCCCGGATCGAGATTCAGGAAGGCGACAAATCGGGCGCGATGGTGATCGAAGTCCGGGGCGTGTCGTTCGGTTACGACGCGTCGAAGCCCATCGTGCGTGACCTCGAAACGACCATCTTCCGAGGCGACAAGGTCGCCATCATCGGCCCCAACGGTCGTGGCAAGACGACCTTGTTGAAACTGCTGCTCGGGCGCATGGCGCCGCAATCCGGCACGATCCGCCACGGGACGAATCTCCAGATCGCCTATTTCGATCAGGTCAAGGAGATGCTGGACGACGAAAAGACCGTCCAGAAGAACGTGAGCGAATACGAGGCGATCCGAGTCAACGGTCAGGAACGCCACGTCATCGGCTACTTGCAGGACTTCCTGTTCACGCCCGACCGCGCCCGCAGCCTGGTCAAATACCTCTCCGGCGGCGAACGTTCCCGGCTCCTTCTGGCCCGGCTTTTCACGCAGCCGGCCAACTTGCTGGTTCTGGACGAGCCGACCAACGACCTCGACCTGGAAACGCTCGAACTGCTGGAATCACTGATCGTCGACTTCAGCGGCACCGTGCTCGTCGTCAGCCACGACCGGGCCTTCGTCGACGAAGTCGCGACCAGCACGCTCGTCATCGAAGACGACGGCCGCGTGAAAGAGTACGACGGCGGCTACACCGACTATCTGCGCCAGCGGCCCGCCCCTGTCGAAACTCCGAAGCCCGCCGCCAAAGCCGACAAACCGGCCGTGGCCGTTGCGACATCCGCGCCGGATGCCACACCCAAAAGGCGAAAGCTCAGCAATAAGGAACAGCGTGAACTGGAAACCCTGCCAGGGCTGATCGAAACGCTCGAAGCCGAACTGGCTGACCTGGAAGCGACCATGGCCGACCCATCTTTCTACAAACGCGATAAAGCCGAAATCGGCGAAACCGCGGCCCGGGCCGAATCCATCCGCGGCAAGCTGGCCGAAAGCTATGCCCGCTGGGAAGAGCTGGAGTCATGAGTCGATAGAATAGTCCGTTCGCGGGTCGCGCAGGCGATCCGCGGGCATTACCGGAACTTAGAGAGATGCAGTTTTACGTTTTCTTACGCGATCGACTAGCGCCCTACGCCCAGCGAGCGTTCGATGTCGCGTGCCTCTTTGGACCATGCGGCCGTCGGGCCTCCCTTGCGGCTGAAGAAGCCCTTGGGCGCAGCCAGTTCCTTCTCGATCGGCACGGTGTCGTCCGTTTTTTCGGCGACGAACGTCTCGTCCGTCCCTTCCGGCTTGTCGTAATCGGCGACCGGCATCTGGCGGCAGCCGCTCGCAAGCGCTATCGCGAAACCGAACGACACGAAGATACGCGGCGCGCGATGCCGCAAAGTCGATTTCCTCACCTCTTCGGCCTCCCTGCCGGTGAACGAGGACACCTGTTCGATCGCCGCTGGCGATGCGTAGGCCCCTTTTTTAATCCGGATCGACCGATCGGTCCAGTCCATTCGCCGTGGAGCCCGCGACCTGAAACGGGTTCGGGCATTCTTCCGGCCGAATCAGATGGCGGCCCGTGGCTCTTCGCCATCGATCAGGGCATCGTGATCCGGCCCGGTGGCGTCTTTTCTGAGCCGCTTGTGGATCGCCAGAAGGATCGGCGGGCGCGAGCGAATGTTCGGCAGGTCATATCTGGCGACATGCCAGAGGGTATCGTCCAGTGCCGAGGCCCATTCCAGAATGGCCGTCGTTTCGGATTCGCCGCCCTCGTGACCAGGATACATCACGATGGTCAACAGTCCGCCGTCGGCCAGCAGCGAAAGGCTTTGCCCCAGTGCGCTCAGGGTCGAGACGAGACGCGTCTTGATCGGCCAGTTCGAGTGCGGCCGATAGCCGAGATTGAACATGATGACTCGCACCTGGCCGAACCATTCGGCCGGCACGTAACTTTCGAGCCGGGCGTGATCTCCGATCACCAGGCGCACGTGATCGGCCGGGGCCTGCTCGCTCGCCAGCCGCCGCGCCGTGGCCTCGAGCGCGGCCGGCTCGATATCCAGCGCCAGAACCAAGCCCTCCTGGCCAGTCAACCGGGCCAGGAAGGCGGTGTCGTGACCATTACCGGCCGTGGCGTCAATCGCCAGGTCACCTGGCCGCAGCCATTTCGTGACCAGCCAGTGGGCCATTTCGGTCAATCTTGGCAGGGAACGCATTTGGCAGCGACACTTTCAGGAATACGAATTCGGATAAATCACTATATCAGTTCCGGCCCGGGCTCAGTCCGGAAATTCGTCGTTCGGCGCGGGCTTCAGCGAACCGGTCCCGTCGATCATGGACGATCGACCTTGCTGGCGGCTTGCCTGTTTCCCTTCGGTTTTCCGGTTGACATCGGCCTCCGGCACCTTCATTCTGTGTTTCTGCCCTGCCGGCCGATTCGCCCTGACCATTCCGGAACCCCAACGATGCCCCAGCCTGTAGAAACACAGTCGATGCCGACGAAAGGCTCTCGCTGGCCCTGGCTGGTCTGCTGGCTGATGTTCGGGGCGACGGCCCTGAATTACATGGACCGGCAGTCGATGGCCCTCGTGGAGAAGCCGATCCGCGAGGAATTCGGGCTCGACAACGAACAGTTCGGCTGGATCGGCGCGGCCTTCTATATCACCTACGCCCTGGCCCAGATCCCGGCCGGGCTGATGGCCGACCGCATGGATGTCCGCAAGCTCTATATGATGGCCGTCGCCTGGTGGAGCCTCGCGGCGATGGCCTCGGCCATTTCGCCGACTCTGGGCGTCCTGATCGCCATGCGGGTGCTGCTGGGAATGGGCGAATCGTTCAACTGGCCCTGCGCGCTCAAGATGACGTCGCGCATCCTGCCCCCGTCCGACCGCAGCCTGGGCAATGGCATCTTCAATTCCGGCGCTGCCGTCGGGGCGGTCGTTACGCCCTTCGTCGTGCCCGCTCTCGCCGCGCAATTCGGCTGGCGCACAGCGTTTCTGATCCTCGGGGCACTTGGGTTTCTCTGGATCCTGCTCTGGCGCATGGTCGTGCCGCCACTGGCCGATCTGCCGAATCACGAAAATCAGATCGATCAACCATCCGCCACTACGGCGGTTTCGTCGACGAACCCTGTCAAAGCCATGATCGTGCCGGTGCTGCTGACGCTGGCCGTCGCCCTGTTCTCGCCTGCGAAGTGGGGGTCCTGGCGGTGGTCGTTCGCGGCGTTCGTCCTGTTCGCTTCGATCCTGGCCTCGGCTCTGGCAATCAAGCCGGCGGAGGGCTCAACCGGCGCGTTCGACCGGCTGGCTGAGGTCGTTCGGATGCGGAAATTCTGGATCCTGGTCGTCGTTTCGATCACGATCAACGTCTGCTGGCACTTCCTCGTGAACTGGATTCCCGGCTACCTGCGCCAGGACCGGAACTTAAGCTACCTCTCCAGCGGCCTGCTCACGGCGCTGCCGTTCCTTGCGGCCGATGCCGGAAACATTGGCGGTGGCTGGCTTTCCCGCGCTCTGGCACGCCGTACGGGCATGTCGGCCGCAGCAGCGCGCTGGATCGTCATGGCCGGCTGCATCGTGCTGGTCACGTCCGGCTCCCTTGTCGGGTTCATACCGGTCGGAACTACCTATCTGGGATTCATTTCCAGCGATTTTGCCGTGCTGCTGCTCTTGTGCGTCATGGCGATGGGGGCGGCCAGCTACATGGCCAATTACTTCGCCTTCTGCCAGGAAGTCTCGACTCGGCATACAGGCTTGATTGTCGGTATTCTGGGAGGTTTGGGAAATTTGTTCGCGGGCAGTTTTCTTCCGGCGGCCGGACGGATCAAGGACCAGTCAGGCAGCTTTTCGGTAGCGTTTCAGATCGTAAGTCTCTTGCCCATATTGGGCCTGATCGCTCTTGGCCTGGGCTGGGGCCTGCGTCAAGGAACGGCCGCCGAAGATAAACCAGCAAGCTGATCCGGACGGGGTAATCCGAAGTCACAACCACTCAATAAATTTGGATCGGGATATCAAATTATGCTTCGCAATCGCTTGATCACAGGTCGAATATCGCATAAAATTGCCGTATTCCGGGTTAACCCGCCTGCTTCCCGCCCTGTGGGGTTCGTTCCAATGCATCCGAATCGTTTCGAACTGCGTCTGTCGATCCTGATCGCGGCGCTTGTGCTGATTCTGCCCGCTCCGGCGAATGCGCAGCAGGCTGACAAGGCCCCCGAAACGCCCCTGGCCGCGGGCGGCGCGATCTATCGCAAGCACTGTGCCAGTTGTCACGGCGAGAAGGGCGAAGGCTCGAAGAAGTACAAAAAGCCTTTACTGGGCGATCTTTCGGTCGGTCAATTGGCCAAATACATCGACGAGACGATGCCGGAAGAAGATCCGGATCTTGTCGTGGGCGAAGATGCCCGCAAAGTTGCCGAATTCATTCATGAATCGTTTTATTCGCCGACGGCCCAGGCCCGTAACCGGCCGCCCCGCGTCGAACTGGTCCGCCTGACGGTCGGTCAATACCGCAACAGCGTTTCGGACCTGGTCGGCAGCTTCCGGCCTTCGCCGCAGACGCCCGAATTCAAGGGCCTGAGGGGCGAGTATTTCACCGGCCGCCGGTTCCGCAATGAGGACCGGATTCTGGACCGTATCGACGCGAGCGTCGCCTTCGATTTCGGCGCTTCCAGGCCCAACGAACCGCCCGCGAAGCCTGCAGACGCAGCGCCGAAGCCGAACGAATCCGCGAAACCGGCCGAAAAGAAACCTGAACCGAAGCCTGAAGAAAAGCCCAAAGCCTCGTTCGGGCCGGAACTTGCCCTGCTCGCTCAGGAGAAAAAGCCGGAATCCGCTGCCGACAAGCCCTCAGCCGAAAAGAAGCCGGAACCGAAACCCGCGGAAGTGAAACCCGCCCCGACCGGCGACGAAGCGAAGAAAGCTGAAGAGGCCAAAAAAGCCGAAGAAGAGAAGAAGAGGTTGGAAGAAGAGCGGAAAAAACGGCTGGAACGCGAACGCCAGCAGCGCGAAGAGCAGAAGAAGAAGGACGAAGAGGCCAAGCAGTTTTCGGCCCGCTGGCAGGGATCGGTGCTGGCTCCCGATTCGGGTGATTACGAATTCGTCGTCCGGACCGAGAACGCCTTCCGTATCTGGGTCGACGACAATCGCAAGCCGCTCATCGATGCCTGGGTCAAGTCAGGTAACGACAAGGAGTTTCGTCAGAAGATCAGGCTCCTGGGCGGCCGGACGTATCTGATCCGCCTGGAGATGTTCAAGTTCCGCGAGCCGACGGCCTCGATGCAACTCGCCTGGCGGCGTCCGGGCATGGTCATCGACGAAACGATCTCGGCCCGGCACCTGACTCCGACCTGGAGCCCGATGCGATTCGTGCCTGAGACCCCCTTCCCGCCCGATGACCGCAGCTACGGCTACGAACGCGGCAGTTCGGTTTCGAAGGCTTGGGAATCAGCCACGACCGATGCCGCGATCGAAACGGCGAACCATGTCCTGGAGAATCTTCAGGAACTGGCCGGTATCAAGCGTGGCGAAGATCCTGAAAGGGCCGCGAAGATCAAGACCTTCGCCGCGAATTTCGTGGAACGGGCGTTCCGCAGACCGTTGACGGAAGGTCAGCGCAAGAACTATGTAGACAAGCAGTTCGAGAACAATCCCGATGCCGAACAGGCCCTGCGGCGCGTGATCCTGCTGGCGCTCAAGAGCCCCAGGTTCCTTTACCCGGAATCGCATGGGGAAAAGGCCGATGCCTTCGACACAGCATCGCGGCTTTCTTATGCCATCTGGGACTCGATCCCGGACAAGGCCCTGACGGAAGCCGCGACGAGCGACAAGCTGAAGACCCCGGAGCAGATTCAGGCCCAGGCCGAGCGGATGGTGCGCGACCCGAAGGCGACTCGCAAGATCCGCGAGTTTCTGCTGGGCTGGATGCGCCTGGAAGGTTCGCCGGACCTTTCGAAGGACGCGAAGGTCTATCCGGAATTCACGCCGGAAGTGATCGCCGACCTGCGGACTTCGATGGAAATGACGATCGACGAATTTCTGGCGTCGGACAATCTCGATGTTCGCAAACTCCTTTCAGGCACCGAATGGTACGCCAACGGTCGCCTCAGTAAGATCTACGACCTGGGACTGCCGGCCGATGCTGGCTTCCGCAAGGTCAGCGCCGAGGACAAATCGGGCCGAGCGGGCGTGGTCACTCACCCCTACATGCTGGCGCATCTTGCTTATGCCCAGACGACTTCGCCGATCCACCGGGGCGTGTTCGTGTCGCGGCACATTCTGGGCCGGGCGATCAAACCGCCGCCGATTGCCGTGGCACCGATCGCGCCTGATCTGCACCCGAACCTGACGACACGTGAGCGTATCGCGCTGCAGACGAGCCCCTCGGCGTGCGTGTCGTGCCATGCGACGATCAACCCGCTGGGCTTTTCGCTGGAGCGATTCGACGCGATCGGGCGGTTCCGCAGTGATGAGAAGGGCAAGAAAGTCGACGCCTCGGCCGAATATGTCGCCCGCGACGGCACGACCGTGAACTTCGAAGGTGCCCGCGGCCTTGCCGATTTCGTGACGAAGTCGGAAGAGACCGATTACTCGATGGTTCAGCAGGTGTTCCATCACACCGTCAAACAGCCGATCCTGGCCTATGGTCAGCGCATGCCGGAGACGCTTCGCAAGACTTACGCCGATTCGGGCTATGACCTGCGCAAGCTGGTCGTCCGCTCGGCCGTGGCGGGTGCAATTGGGCCCGCGGCGTCAAAATCCGACCCTGGCGCGGCCGTCGCAGCCCGAACCATTGATGACGGTCGATAATAATTCTGATATAAGGGATAGAAATACTCCCGCCCGGAAGCGAATCCGCGACCGAATCGAGCCTTCCTGACATTGGAGCCGTGACCGTGACCCCACGCAGCACACATCGCCGGGAATTTCTCAGGGATCTGGGCCTGAAGACGGCCGCTGTGCCGTTTCTGCTGAATCTGCCCAGCCTCGGCTTCGCGAACCAGGCGGCCCGCAAGAAGCGGCTCGTGGTCATGTTCAGCCCCAACGGCGTCTTCCCCGAGACATTCTGGCCCAGCGAAGAAGGCAAAGACTTCGCCCTGAAGGAAAGCCTTCAGCCCCTGGCCGATTTCAAGAATCGCATGATGGTCATTCATGGCCTTTGCGACAAGGTCCGGGGCGACGGCGACAACCACATGCGTGGCATGGGCTGCCTGCTGACGGGCGTGGAACTGTTCCCGGGCAACATCCAGGGCGGTTCGCACACGCCAGCCGGCTGGGCCTCGGGCATTTCCGTCGACCAGGAAATCAAGAACTTCCTGCAGAAAGACCCGGCCACGCGCACCCGCTTCGGTTCGCTGGAATTCGGCGTGATGGTGCCTGAACGTGCGGATACCTGGACACGCATGGTCTATGCCGGTGCGAACAAGCCGATCTCGCCGATCGACGACCCATATCAGATGTTCAACAAGCTGTATGGGCGGATGAAGGATCAGGCGGCGATCCGGAGCATCCTGGACGACGTTCAGGACGACCTGAAAACACTGAAGACCGTCGTGAGTGCCGAAGACCGCCAGCTTCTGGAAGAGCACGCGACGTTCGTGCGCGAGATGGAGCAGGAGCTGGAGTCTGGCAAGGACGAGCTGACCCATGCCGTGCCCGAGCTTGAGCCGGGCGTGCGCAAGGACAACGACAACATCCCCAAGATCAGCAAGCAGCAGATTGACCTGATGGTCAACAGCTTCGTGAACGACTTCAGCCGCGTCGCGACGCTTCAGTACACCAATTCGGTGGGCATGGCGAAGATGAAGTGGCTGGGCATCGAGGAAGGCCACCACGACCTTTCGCACAACCCGGACAGCGACAAGGAATCGGTCGCCAAGATCACGAAGATCAACACCTGGTTCGCCGAGCAGCTTGCCTACATGGCCAAACGGCTGGCCGAAACGCCCGAACCGGGCGGCGGCGGCTCACTGCTGGACAACACTCTGATCATCTGGACGAACGAGCTGGGCAAAGGCAACAGCCACACGCTGGACAACATTCCTTTCGTCCTTGTCGGCAACGGCCTGGATTTCAACATGGGCCGGTCGCTGAAGCTGCCGCGCGTGGCCCACAACCGGTTCCTGCTGAACCTGGCCCACGGCTTCGGCCACAACATCAAAACGATCGGCAACCCCGACTTCTGCGGCGATGGGCCGCTGACGCAATTGAGCTGAGGTTGCATTCGGAATTTCGATTCGCTTGAGTCGCTCCGGTAATTAACAGCCGGAGCGGCTTTGATTTTCTTCTTTTTTGAGAACGACCCGATGAATGACGAAAATAGCCCCGATCATCCGATCATCGAAAAGCCCTGGGAATTCGAAATTCGATATTTCGCGTATTATTCCGAACCGGATCGATGGCTCGAATCCTATATCGATTTGACGCTCGTTCGAGGAGATACGATACGCCGCTTGCGATTTTCGGCACCTCAGGAGCTTGAGATCGCGAAAGGCTTTCCTGTCGACACGAAGAGTTTGCAGATTCAGGACGTAAGCCGCCGCCGAATGGAGAATATTAGCGTGCGGGTCGATTGTTTCGAGATGGACGGTGTTATTTCGTTCTGGGCAAAAGATGTCATGGATCTCGATTTTGACGGTGAGGACTGCTGATTGGCTTGACCCAGGCGAGGAATCTCAGTTCGAAGTGAATCCGAGCCGGAAAGCCTGAGAAATTAAAAATTTCGTTCGCCACCTCGTGAAAACCACTTGAGATGCAATATTTCATTCTGTTCGAATGCCGATTCGGGCGTTCACACACCCCTGCCCTTACCGCCATGCCCCAGCAAGTCGTCGACGGCTTTGCCGATGTCGGGCTGTTTCATAAGCGATTCGCCGACGAGAATCGCGGCCACCCCGGCGGCTTCCAGGCGTTCGACGTCGGCATGCGTTTTGATGCCGCTTTCGCTGACGACCGGAATGCCCGGGGGGATCTTGTCCAGCAGCTTCAAGGTCTGGTCCAGATGGGTGACCATCTTATGCAGGTCGCGGTTATTGATGCCGATCAGGTCGGCCCCGCAGGCCACGGCTTTCGGCAGGTTCGCCGGGTCGTGGAATTCGACGAGGACCGACATGCCCAGCATCTGCGCGCGGTCCGTCAGGAAGGCGAGCTGGGCTTCGTCGAGGATTTCGGCGATGAGCAGTACGGCGTCCGCCCCGGCCAGGCGTGCTTCGACCACCTGATATTCGTCGATCACGAAGTCTTTTCGCAGACACGGCAATGCCGTTCCTGCCTTCACTCGGGCGAGGTAGGTCAGGTGGCCCTGAAAATAGGACTCGTCGGTCAGGATCGAGAGGCAATCGGCGCCGTGGTCCTGATAGATGCGGGCGATGTCGACGGGGTTGAAGTCCGCCCGAATGAGACCTGCGGATGGGCTGGCTTTTTTGACTTCGGCGATGAGACGGATCGGGCCGGTCTGGCGAATGGCATCGGCGAAGTTGCGGATCGGGAAGGCCAGGGCCGTTTCGCGGGCCTGCTCGGCAAGTTCTTCCAGCGGCATGCGCTTGCGGGCGGCTTCCACTTCCCGCTTTTTGGTGGCGACGATTTCGTCGAGGATCGTCGCGGTCGTTCCGCTCATCGTCAGCAGGCTCCTCAGTGGTGTTGCTGTGCGATCGAACTGAAGCGGCCGGGCTTCGAACGCCCTCAAGAAGCTGGCGGCGCGGGCCAGGTTTCGATCGACACAAATGAATCTTACGGCGTTGCCCGTCAAGCTGTCGAGACTTCCTCAAGGATCCGAAAAGTCGGACATTCGCACCGTGCGATCGTCCCGGGCCGCAAATTCGATCAAGTTTGTCAGCCCTTTTTTGTCCTGACAGTGGATTCGGTCGCAATCGAGTGCGAAGTTTGGGTAAGATAAACGGATAATCCGTACCGTGCATTCATCCATCCACTCCTGTTTGCAGCAGGTGAGACGACGACCATGGCCAGACGATCGAACGGAACTGACCGACGGGCAAAAAGCCGGACCCTTCAGCTCGCGTCGTTCGATCTCGAACGCCGGTTCTGCCTGGCCACGAGCATTCTCAGCTTCGACGGTGCGAACCTGGATTATCAGGCGGCCGTCGGCGACATGAACTTTCTGACCGTTACGAACGACACAGTCAACACAAGATTCGTCTTCGAAGACACCGGCCCGGGCGTCTCGATCGACGCTTCCAGCATCCCTTCCGCGATCGTCCTGGCCCCGAACAAGGTGGCCGTGCCGATCACGGCCGACATCCAGCGCATCCGCGCGTTTCTGGACGACATGAATGATTCGGCGCTGACGACGAACACTCTGGGTGTTCCGGCATCGATCTCCGGCGGCTCAGGCAACGACTTTCTGAGTGCCGACCCGAATGGTACAAGCGTAACGATAGACGGTGGCCTGGGCGATGACTCGATCGTGGGCGGCGCCGGCGCCGACCTTCTCATGGGCGGTGACGGCAACGACACCGTTCTGGGTGGCGAAGGCGACGATTCGATTTACGGTGGTGACGGTGCCGACGATATCGCCGGAGAGGGCGGTGCCGACGTCATTTACGGCGGTTTCGGCAACGACACGATTCAGGGTGGAGAAGGCAGCGATCTGCTCAATGGCGAAGGTGGTGACGACGCCATCGATGGTGGCGCCCTGCATGACACGCTCAATGGCGGCGACGGAAACGACTTGCTCTTCGGCCGTGAAGGTGCCGATCTACTGATCGGTGGATTCGGCCAGGACACGCTCTTCGGCGAAGCCGGCGATGATGTGCTCTATGGTAATGAGGATACCGATACCCTGGACGGCGGCGACGGCAACGACCAGATCTCCGGCGGCGCTGGCGACGACTTCATCAGCGGCGGCAAGGGGGCGGACCTGATCCTGGGCGGGTCGGGTGCGAACTCCATCGATGGCGGCGATGATTCCGACCTGATCTTCGCAGCACGGGATGCCGCATCGGAAAATGCCAATCCGATGGCTGTGGGTGGCTTCGGTGTCGTTCCGGGATCCAACACCGTCAATGGTGGTGCGGGCAACGACTCGATCCAGGGCGGCTCACTGGGCGATCTTCTCGGCGGGGGAACCGGAGACGACTCGATCTTCGCTCTTGACGGCCCTGACACCCTTCTGGGTGGCGACGGTGCGGACTATCTCAACGGTGGCAACGGAGCGGACCTCGTCTGGGGCGAAGAGGGCAACGATACGATCGAAGATCCGGAAGGCGTGAACACCCTGGCTGGCGGTCTGGGCGACGACACGATCACCGGCGGTGTCGATTCCGACCTGATCTTCGGTGGCTTCGGCGACGACTCGCTTCTGGGCGGCTTCGGCGACGACATGATCTACGGCGGTTACGGCAACGATATGATGTATGGCGGCACGCTGGAAACGGCCAATCACATCCACCTGCCGCGTGATCCCTCCCTGCCGCTCGACGGCGATGACACGATGCTGGGCGGCTACGGGCTGGACTGGGTCGACGGCGGCAATGGCGATAACCTGCTCGACGGCGGCGACGAAGGGCTGCAGGACACCCTTCTGGGCGGCCTGGGTGCCGACTGGTATTACACCCACACCTACAAGGCCGGCCGCCTGGCGACCGATATCGCCGCGGTGGATGGCGGCTATAACAAGGCTTTCAAAAACGGCGGCCTGGTCGAACCGCCCCTGCCCGCACCTGAATTCTCGAAGACGGTCGTGGTGTCCGTTCCCCTGTCAGCCTATACCGGACAGGCTTTCATGAAGGGCATCGTCCGGCCGACACCGCCAGCGAATCAACTGCCGAGCCACAAGGGCGGATTCACGCCGCCGTTCACGCAGCCGGTTACGGCGACATCGACCGGCCGGAAAGTCATGGCGCGCAGTCGAACGATCGGGGCATCGAGCCTGGTGAATTCGCTGCGCAAACGTTGATTGCGAATTCGCGTCGTTCGAATGCGATCGCAGATTCTTTCGAAGCGATCGAATCACCCTGATATCGAAACGAACCGGAGCGGGCCAAAACCCGTTCCGTTCGATCGCTTTCCGGTCGGACCGATTCGATTGAACCGGGATATTCCGCATCGAAGTCTTCCGATTTCGAATTTCCCGACGAGAATCTTGACCCGTTATGCGTAATGTATGAAATTGACGGAAGGAATCCGGCCGAACGCTCAGCATGACCCGACGTTCGGAATTCGAATGAAACAGGTTTATCTTGCCGATTTGCGGGGCATCTCATGGAAAATGCGATTCCATCGACTCGAATTCTCGGCGTTTATCCCGTTGTGCCATCCGCAGACGAATTTCGTGAGGCGGTCGCAATCCTTTATGGCGAAGACCTGGAAGGCCCGGAACTTGCCGAGGCGGAATCAAGAGTCCGCGAGCATTTCGAAGGGCTTTATCTGATCGAATTGCATGTTGACTCGCAAGGTATCGAATTCGATTGGTCGAAGGTGACGCAACCAGAAAATGACAAGCCCCCCGAGAGCTGGCAGGCTGCGTATGACGAGCGCAATCTCGAAGGAGAACCTGACCGCTGGGCATTTTTCTTTCATTTTCTCGAATTGAGTGAACCATTGCAAACATCGCACGGCGATCTCGCGATACCGGATCCTGCACCGATTCCGCTACACCTCGAATCGATCAGGTACGAAATTCCATGAATTTCGAAACGACGGCTTTGGCTATTTCCGGTGTGATCCGACACGGTTCCGTCACGGAAAGACGTGCTTCGCCGAAGCGATGATCCATTGAATCCGGACTGTTCTGCGAGTATCGTGTCGTGTTCGCGGCAGGATTCCTGCCACACGCCCGGTTCGTCGTCTTGGGATATCGTTCCCGAATATCGGATGCAATATGAATCTCGGTGACTCGTCAGCCCTGATCTTCGCCACCGCGTCCATCGTAGGCAGCATTGCGTTCGCCATCTCCGGTTTCATGACCGGAGTGCGGAACGATCTGGATCTGATGGGCATCTTCGTTCTGTCGTTCCTCAGCGCGAACGGCGGCGGCGTGATCCGAGACTTGCTGGTGGGGCGAACGCCTGCCATCATGTCCAGCACGGTCCCCTTCTGGCTTACGGCAGCCGCGATCATGATTGCGATCGTCCTCAGGCTTCAGAACGCGTCGGTCGAGCAGCGGCGGATATTCGTCGTCAGTGATGCCGTCGGGCTTGCCGCCTTCGGAATCCACGGCGCCTTGATCGGTATCGAAGCGGGCCTGCACGGATTCGGAGTGATTACGTTGTCGTTTCTGACGGCGACCGGCGGCGGCATGATCCGCGACATGCTTGTCAACGAAGTGCCTATGGTTCTGCGAGAAGACTTCTACGGCAGCGTCGCATTATTCCTGGCCATCGCCGTAATGAGCCTGCATCATATCGCAGCGGTCAGCCCCGTAAGCCTGGTGGCCGTGTTCGTCAGTGGCGTGGCCCTGCGTCTGATCGCCAGGAAACGACGCTGGCGGCTGCCGAAAATCACGCCGAGTCTGGACGTGCCGGCCTGATTCGACTTGGACTCGGCCGTTCGCTTTCGAAGAGATTCGAATTCTGGGCATTCGAATTCGAACGGTGAAATGATACGAAGAAGGGACGGACGATGTTCTGGCTCTGGTTTCTGGGCATCCTGGGCGTGATCGTCCTGCTCCAGTGGTATTTGTTCCGGATTCCGGACGGTAAGCCTTACGTCGGCAACCTGGATGCCGCGATCGACGTAACGCTCGAAGGCACGGCCGTGAGCAATTCGCATTTTACCCGATATGCGAGTGCATTTCGAACAGGGCCAGAACCGGTGATCCTCGAAAGCGTGGTTTCGAAGGTCCGCTGCATCGCCGGCACGAGTGCGACATTGCGTGTGCTGCTGTACGAAGACGGCGAGAACGGGCCGGCAGGGCCGAATCTGATCGATGCATGGCCTGTGCAGACATTTTCGGGCGCGAACTTCGGAGATGTCAATTTGACGCGTTCAGCGAAGCAGAAGTACGTACTTCTGCCGAATCGCACTTACTGGATTGCAATTTATGACAATAACACGGCCGGCGAGACTTCCGCCGAATGGGCAAGAACGACCGATAACAGGCTCGATCAGCCTTCGATGCCAGGCGCATCGATTCCATCGACGGCCAATTTCTTCGTTTCGGGCAGCCGAGGGACCAGTTGGACACCTGGTGAGTCAGGCGCGCCAGGGATGTTCCGAATTTACGTGAGTACGTTCAATTCGTGATTCGAACAAGTCAAGAGAATGTCAGAGCCTCTTTTCGGCTCCCCAGGCGGCTCCGGCTTTTCCGGAACCAGTGGCGAGGTTAAGCTGGTTGCAACCTGCCTCATCGCAACAGCCGAAAGGAAAAATCCACTCATGCTCGCCGTTTTCGGCATCATCGCTTCGCTTTGCCTGCTGATGGGCCTGGCTTATCGCAATCACAGTGTGATCGTCATCGCGCCACTGTGCGCACTGCTGGCCGTGGCGATCGACGGCCAATTGCCCCTGACGGCGACTTACACGCAAATCTTCATGACCAGCCTGGGCACGTTCATCCAGCGCTATTTTCCGCTCTTTCTGCTGGGTTCCATCTTCGGGAAACTGATGGAAGAAACTGGCAGCGCGGCCGCGATCGCCCATCGCGTCGTCGGCCTGATCGGCTCACGACACGCGATCCTGGCTCTGGTGCTCACTTGCGCTTTGTTGACGTATGGCGGCGTGTCGCTGTTCGTGGTCGTATTTACGGTCTTTCCCATTGCGGTGGTCCTGTTCCGTCAGGCGGACTTGCCGCAAAGGCTGATTCCAGCTGCGATTGCGCTCGGGTCGTTCACTTTCACCATGTCGGCCCTGCCCGGCACGGTGCAGATTCAGAACCTGATTCCAATGCCGTTCTTCAAGACCGATTCGTACGCCGCGCCGGCGATGGGGCTGACGGCCGCGGCGATCATGTTCTCGGGCGGGATCGGCTGGCTGTCATTTCGTGCCGGACTGGCGAAGCGAAGGGGCGAAGGCTTCATGAACGAAGGCGATGCCGTTCAGATTTCGAACGAAATCGCAATTGCCGAATCGAACGGGCCGCCGATCCAGGTTGCCTTGGTGCCGCTGCTGTGTATGGTCGTCCTGAATTTCATTTTGTCTCAATACCTCGTTCCGGGCTGGAAGGCGGATTATCTGGGCGAAAAACGCTTCGGGGCGACATCGCTCGACAAGGTCGCGGGCACGTGGTCGACGATCCTGGCCATGGCAGGTGCGATCGTCTGTATGCTTGGGCTGCATCGTGGCCGGGTCAAGGCGATGCGGGAGTCGATCGCTCGAGGAGCGAACGGTTCTTTATTGCCTGTGTTCAATGCCGCATCCGAATTCGGCTATGGCTCGACGATCGCGGCCCTGGCAGGTTTCGAAACGGTCAAGCAGTGGATGGCGGCTGTCGCCCCTTCCCGGCCCCTGATTTCCGAGGCCCTCAGCGTGAACGTGCTGGCAGGGATCACGGGTTCGGCCTCAGGCGGCTTGAGCATCGCTCTGGAGGCACTCGGGTCGACATTTTACGAACGTGGGCTGGCGGGCGGGATCAGCCCGGAAGTGATGCACCGGGTGGCGTCGCTTTCGTGCGGCGGGCTGGACACTCTGCCCCACAACGGTGCCGTGATCACGCTGCTATTGATTTGCGGGCGGACGCACCGGGAATCCTATGCCGATATCGCTGTCGTTTCGCTGGTGATTCCCCTGGTCGCGACCGCGACGGTGATCGCTTTTGCCTGAGCCGGTGTCCCGGCATTCGAAATTCAATTGCCAGCCGGTGGGGTCTTCGATCGAATGAATTCGGCGATATGTTCGATCGCGGCTCGGGCTTCAGGCAACAGTGGCTCGTGGGACTGAAACACGTGGAACATGCCTGGCCAGACTTCCAGAGTGACGGCGATTCCATCGGCCCGCGCTTTCAGGGCCGCGCGGATACCATCGTCGCGCAGCATTTCATGTTCGCCGATTTGAAAAAGAAGCGGCGGAAGGCCCCGATAATCGCCGAAAACAGGGGAAGCCAGCGGATCGCGCGGATCGGCCTTGCCCAGATACATGTCCCGAAAGATGGGCATGGTTTTGGCGCTGATGATCGGATCCTTCACAGATTTCAATGATTCGCTGGCGAGAGTGAAATCGCTCGTGGGTGAAATCGGAACGCCGCCGGCCGGCATGGTCAGCTTGCGGTCCCTGATGGCCAGCAGCGTCGCAAGCGTGAGGTTTCCGCCTGCGGAATCTCCGGCGACGAGAGTGGCGCGGGCTTTCGATGGGCCATCAGGGCCGTTCGAAACCATCCATTCATGCGCTGTCACGCAGTCGTTCAGGCCAGCCGGGAACGGAAATTCAGGGGCCAGACGATAATCGACGAGCAGCACGGCACATTTCGCCGCGGCCGAAATGTGTGCGGTCTGGGGAATGTAATAGCCCCCTGAGCCTGACACGAACCCGCCGCCGTGAATGTACAGCAGCCTCACGTTCGGATCCGCCCCGGGTGCCAGCAGCCATTCGCAGGGAACGCCGTTGGCCTGGACCTTGATCAGCCGAATCCCGGGAATCGTCGGTTCGCGCCTTGTGCCCATGCCTTTGCGGAGCGATTCGAAATCGAACGAGTTCGTTCCGAAGGGCGTGTTCGTATCGCGGAGTTTCTTCAGGTAATCGACGCCTTCGGGGGAAATTTGCCGGTCAAGAAGTCCGATGATGGCATTTTTATCGGATTTCTCTTGAGCGTACGTCAGACCTGGAGCGACGAAATGCATTACGGAAAATGCGACCGCGACGAGTGAACTTCGCAGATTCATGTCTATGGCCTCTCGAACTTCTGCCTGATGAGTGAGTGCCGAAATGCAGGCTGAGTTTTCAATTGCGTGGTTCGTAATCTTTTCCGGCCAGGCTGCGCAGGACCGATTCCTGCCAGCCCCGCAGGTTTTCGATGAGCATGTCGGATTCGTCGAGCCGCTGGCCGGCCAGATTCGCCTTTTCGCCGGGATCGGTTTCGAGGTCGAACAGCTCCTGGCGTGATTTTCCTTTGGCCGGATCATGAATGACGAGCTTCATTCGGCCTTCGATGATGGCACGTGGGCCGCGAAAGTCGTCAGGGCCGGGATTGTCGTGATGGAAGTTACGGAAATCGCGTGTCGCCTTGCCGCCCATTTTCTTCACGAGTGGTGTGGTGCCTTGTTGCAATTCCGGGTCGATCCACGGCACCGGTTTCGAGCGGGTGACGTTCGCGGCCGGGAATTCCCAGAAATACAACGGCTTGTGACGTTCCGAGGCTTTGCCGTCAAGAGCTTCGATGAGACTGACGCCATCGATCGGCCTGTCGGGGAGTGGCTGGCCCGTCAGTTCGCACAGGGTCGGCAGCAGGTCAAGAGTCGACGCCCGAAATGGAGTCGTTCGTGGCTTCGGAATGCGATTCGGCCATTCGATCAGGCCGGGCACAAGGATGCCGCCTTCGTACACCTGACCTTTGACGCCGCGGTGAGGCGTGCCAAGCGCCGAATCGGCGGAAGTGCCGTTGTCGCCGCAGTAAAACAGGAGCGTATCGTCTTTCAGTCCCTTCGATTTCAAATGCGAGCGCAGGCGGCCGATGGCGCGGTCCATGGCCGTGATCTCGGCGTATCGTTCCCGCAAGACTTCGCCCTGAGGACGATTGACATTCTCGCCGGTTTCGTTCGAAGTGACATGAACCGGTTTCGAATACTTCGCGGGCAGGTCGTCATAGAGTTTCAGGTCGTCCGGCAGCCCGGAATAGGGCTCGTGGGGAGATCCGAACCAGACGACGGCGAGAAACGGCTGTCGTTTCGAAACGGCCGAATCGATGAACCGGATGGTTTCGTCGACGATCACGGCCGAACTTTCGCCGTGAAACGGCTCGGGCGGCCCGCCATTGCGCGAGAGTTGCGGATCGATTTCGAAGAAGTTGTCGTGCGAGACCCATTCATGAAAGCCCATCGCACCGGGGCTGGTCGGCGACGACTTCTTGACCGGGCCGACGTGCCATTTGCCGAAGTGGCCGCAATGGTAGCCGGACCGGGCGAGAATGTGGGCCAATGTAATTTCCTCGGGCCTGATCGACCAACCCGGAGCGAAGGTTCCCATGCGGTTGGGGTGTCGACCGGTGAGGAAGCTGGCCCGGGTCGGCGAGCAGTTGGGGTGACCGGCATAGAATCGCTCGAATTTCATTCCGCTCGCGGCCATTTCGTCGAGAACAGGCGTTTTCACGTGCGGATGGCCGTTGTATCCGGTTTCTTCCCAGCCGTGATCGTCGCCCATCATGAGGATGATGTTCGGGGACTTCCCGACCCCGGTCGATTCAGCTTTCGAAAACGATACGGAAATCGATGAGAGTGCAGAGATGATCGCAAGGATCCGTAGCGATCGAATAGTCGAGAACGTCGGTTTCATGGCGAGCCCGGTCTCATTTCGTATGGGGATCGAAGAGATCCGAGATTCGGATCCGAAGCACTTCGACGCTCTGCTTGCCGCCGGAAAATGCGATCAGAAGCGAGCCTTCGTGTTCGATGACGTGCGGGTAGTCGACATGTCGGCCGCCTGCGAGATAAAACAGTTTCGAAAAGACGAGACCGTCGTCGCTGACGGCGATCGTGAGCGGATCCCGTCTTTTCGGGTTCGAGTTCGAAACCAGAACATATCGGCCGTCACTGAGTCGTAGCCCGCAGACTTTCGAAGTCGCGTCGGGAAAGTTCGTGCGAACCGGCTTCGACCACGTGCGGCCGTCGTCGGTCGAAAATGAACGGAACAGGTAGCCGCTTCTGGCGTTATCACGAAAGACGGCAGACAGGCTGCCATCGGGCAGTTCCCACCATTCGGGCTCTTCGGCTTTCAATTCGGCGGCGGATTCGAGAACCGGGAACGAACGCCAGTCGTCGATCGCCTTGACGCCGCCCGTGAGAAAATCGACGCCGGTCGTTTTGTAGTCGTGTCTGCGGCGCGACATCATCCATTCGCCGGTCCGGATTTTCCGGGGCGGGAAATTGTTGATGGCATTTTTCGCCACGAGGCCGGCGTCAATCCAGGAGTCTGAATTCGGGTCGAACCTGAACGCCCTGAGTTCCAGGCCAGGGCCGAAGAATCCGGCGGCTTCGTCGAGTGCGACAAGTGCCAGAAGTTCACCGTCGCGTTCCCAGAATCCGCGGGCGATGTAACGCCTGCCCTGATCGGAACGAGTGCCGAAGTAGGGCGAACCGGGTCCGGAGCCTGGCGGGTGACCTGTAAGCTCTTTCGGAGCGGACCAGTGGAGGCCGTCCCGGCTGGTGGCGTAATTGACGCGCTGGCCGACGCGGTCTTCGACGCCGGGGCCGTCGCTCCACATGATCCAGAACTGTTTGCCATGATGCGTCAGATAATTATGCTGATTGACACCGCCGGCGGATTTATCGGGTTTTTGCGGCGACGAACCCGGGGCACGCACATCGCTGACGATGACGTGTTCCGATTTCGAACGTGGCAGGCGTTCGAAATCGATCTTGTGCGTATCGGCCGGTATTTCCGGGCCAGCGAGCATCAGGGGGGATGTCGGATCATTCGACGGTCGGGGATTTGGCTCTTCGCTGGCGACGACAGCGGGCAGAGCTGCGAGCAGGATGAAGAATCGGAGTTTCGGAAATCGATTCATGCTGGCTCCGAATGGCCTTACGATCCAGCGATTTCGAAACGACCGCGATGACTGGCGGAGATCGCGGTCGAATCGATTTCGAATATCCGAATGTCGAAAATCATTGCCCCAGGAACGGGAAGAGCTTGCGAATTTCGTCAGGCTTGGGCTGTCGGCCGTATTCGCAGATTTCGAATGCCTCGGCGAATTTGACGTCTTTCGCCTTGTCTTCGCCGTACCAGCGAACGAGTGCGGAGCGATACGTGTCCGCTTCGGAAGTGCTTCGAGCGGCCCATCGGTCGCGCAGCCATTTGCGGCGGCCGGCTTGATCGCTGGCGGGCGGAGCGGCTTCCATCTGGGCCTTGCTGCCCAGGGCACCACCTTCGAACGTCTGCGATTCGAGGGCCATCAGGGCATCGACCTTCTGTTCGAACACGCTGCTGATGTCGACTGCGATATCGGCCTGAAAGGGATATGGCTTACGGAACCGGTCGCTGGAATAGAGGAACAGCGGGTTGGATTTCAGGGGTGGCGAATCCGGGCAGAAATGGGGCACCTGTACCATGTAGGCGGCGTCCTGCACCAGAACGCCGACGTAGCGGTGGTCGGGGTGGTAGTCCCAAGGCCGGTGCGAAATGACGATATCGGCCTTCCATTCGCGGATCAGGCGGGTGATTTTCTTGCGGTTTTCGAGCGTCGGTTCGAGTTCGCCGTCGTGGATATCGAGCACTTCACTGGTGACACCCAGCCGTTTCGCCACGAGTGCCGATTCGGCCGTGCGGCGCTTAGCAAGCGGGCCGCCGGCCATGTCCCAGTGGCCAATATCGCCGTTGGTGACAGAGACCAGCTTGACGCGGTGCCCGGCTTTGGCCCAGAGAGCCGCAGAGCCGCCGCTCTTGTACTCGGCGTCGTCTGGATGAGCGCCGAAGCAGATGATGTTGAGTTTGCCGTCATCGCTGTTCTGGGCTTGAGAACGGGGCGAACTCATGAAAGTGCAAAGACAAATCAGTGCGGCGACCGTTTTGCAGGTATTTCGGAACATCGGATTCGGCTCCCTGATCCACATGGGGTTGTCGTCAGGAACCGAATCTATCAGATGCGCCGGAGCACCGTAAGCAGGTTCTCCGAGTGCGTGAGAGAAAGTGGAAATTGAAGCGGGATCACATTTCGACCTGGAGTCCGGCGAAATCGAAGAGCGTCAGACTTTGGTCCGGTTTCGCGATCGAGCGAACGGTTGAAAGTGCTTCCGGAAGTACTTAACGAGGTATCGCACGATTCGAAGGTCAAAACAAAAAAGACTTGAGATTCGGCAAGGTCGCCAAAATCTCAAGTCTCTGTGTACCGAATGAGCTGTCTCAGAATTGCGTCGACAGGAATCGAACCTGTGACCTCAAGGTTATGAGCCTTGCGAGCTACCCCTGCTCCACGACGCACTATGAATATATACCGATCATGGCTTCGAGGCAAGGAGAATTCCGGATTCGCCGGGCGATTCCTCTGGCGATTCATGTCTAAAGCATGACGATTACGGAGATTGCAAGAGACTCGATTCCTGCGGGATTTTGCATGAATAGGTATCGGTTTATGCGTTCACGAAGGATTCGGCGGCAGGGAACGTCATTTCGCAACGAGCCCGCGCGCGATGGACGTGAAAACGACGATGCGAAACGCCGGGACGAACGGCCTAGGCATGCGAAAGACGAAACGGCCGGACCGAAACGATCCGAGCCCGAGGGATCAATGTTTCAGCAGACCGTCTTCGATTTCGAGGACGAGATCGCCCGGCTGGATAAAACGCCGGTCGTGAGTCACGACCACAAGCGTCGTGCCCGATTCATGTTGCAGGTTGCGCAGAATGCGGAAAATCTCTTCGCCGGTGTGGCTGTCGAGCTGGCCGGTCGGTTCGTCGGCGAGGACGACCTGAGGGTGTTTGACCAGGGCCCGGGCGATCGCCACACGTTGTTGTTCGCCGCCCGACATCTTGTTCGGCCGATGGGTCAGCCGGTGCCCCAGGCCGACTTTTTTCAGCATTTCGGTGGCCCGGTCACGCAGTTCGGGCGTGATACCGCGAGGCAGGAACGGCACGAGTACGTTCTCGATGGCCGTCAGGTTACCGACGAGGTTGAAGGCCTGGAAAATGATGCCGATCTTGTCGCGCCGGAAGATGTCCTTCTGGGCTTCCGACATGGTCGTGAGGTCGGCACCGTCGATGATGACACGTCCGGAGGTCGGCTGATCCATGGCTCCGATCAGGTGCAGAAGCGTGCTCTTGCCTGAACCGGAAGGCCCGACGATGAAGGCACAGTGGCCAGCGGGGATCGACAGGCTCACGCCATGCAGGATCTCCATCAGCCCTTCGCCGCTGGGGTAGCTTTTCTTGACGTCCTGGGTTTCGATCATCGCCATTTTCGTATTCGTTTCCCGATCTTTCGGACGGAGGACCCCGGCCCGCCGTGCGATGTCGTGGTGGTTCACTTTATCGATGGCCGAGCCGGATGGCTTCCATCGGGGCCATGTGAGAGGCTTTCCAGGCGGGATATAGGCCGCCCAGCGTCCCTGTGACGAAAGAGAGCCCGAGCCCCAGAAGAATCAGCCAGGGGGTGACGACCAGCTGGATACCGCCTGTGAGGAACCGGTTGGCGATCGTGGTGCCGACCATGGCCAGAAAGCAGCCGAGAATGCCGGCCAGGACGCCCAGGTAGGCACTTTCGAGCGTCACCAGACGCATGACGTGGGCGCTGGACCAGCCGTTGGTCCGGAGGACGCCGAATTCGGACATGCGCTCGAGAGTGCTCATCAGCATGGTGTTGACGATTCCAACGACGCCGACGGCGAGAGCGAGACTCACGGTGAGAGCAAGGATCCGGTCAAGCTGGCCCATGAGATCCCCGAAAGCGGTCTGGAATTCGCTCATGCTGCGAGCGTCGAAATCGGGGAATTTGGCCTCGATCGCGGCGGATACCTCGGCCGATTTCGACGGGTCGGTCATTTCGACGTAGACGTCCGAAAGGCCATTGGGGCGGTTGAGCACGCGGCGGGCGGTATCGAGGTTCATGACCAGGACGCCGTCGAGGATCATCGAATTCGTGTGATAGACGCCGATGACGTCGAACGTCTCCTTGCCGATTTTCAGCTTGTCGCCCGGTTTTTTGGGTGTGCCGTCCGGATTCTTGAACTGGTTGGCGTATTTCTTCGAAATGACGACATGGTTTTTGCCGATGTCGCGTTCGTCGAGATACCGGCCGCCGTTTTCGTCAGGCTTGAGCAGGGCCTTGCGATAGACGGAGGTGGTGATCTTGCCGTGCGTGACCGGCTCCTGGCCGGCGATCAGGGGCGTGTCCAGCAGGCTTTGCATGCGCTTCTGCTGGTCGCCCAGACTCGAAAGCGTGCGGGCAATGAGATTCGTGTTCTCGATCGGCGGAGCGATGCCCCAAAGCTCGGGGCTGACGATCTTTACGCCAGGCACGCCGCGCACCTGATCAGGCAGGTCGGCGGGGATGTCGCTGAAGGCCGGGCTGGGGGAATTGTTGCGCAGGACGATGACGCCCTGCACCTGACTGAGCGTGTTGCCCACCAGCATCCGCAGGCCCTTGGAGAGGCTGAAGAGCCCCACGACGCCGAGGATGGGGATGGACAGCCCCACCAGAGCCAGGAAGGTGCGGGTCGGCCGGTTCAGAATATTTCGCCAGGCGAATCGCCACATGGTTCGTTCGATTCCGGGACGGAAATGGGACGTTTTGCCGGTTCACGATCCGCGTGCGGGCAAGGCATCACGGATCGTAACGGATCGCCTCCATCGGTGACCATCGGGAAGCTCGCCAGGCTGGATAACTGCCGGCCAGGATGCCGGTCAGAAGGGCGAGCGCCATGCCGCGAACGATGATCGCCGGGGTCGGGATCAGGCGAATGCCGTCGGTCAGATAGAGGTTAGCCGTCCAGCATGCCGCGACCGCGAGCGCGCACCCCACGAGGCCCGAGATGGCACCCAGGATCAGGCTTTCGAGCGTGATGAGCGAAAGCACCTGGCGCGACGACCATCCGTTGGTGCGCAGAACGCCGATTTCGGGTACCCGTTCCATGATGCTCATGATCATGGTGTTGGCGATGCCGATGGCACCCACGCCGAAGGCGAGGCCGACGGCCATCATGAGCAGGACGTCGATCTCACCCATGATATCGCCGAACGAGGCTTCGACTTCGTTCATGCCGCGACTGTCGATTTCGTCCCAGCGGTCTTCGATGATTTTGGAGATCCGGTCGTTTTCGCCCGGGTCGTTCATTTCGACGTAAAGGGCCGAGAGTGCGTCGTCAGGGGCCTTGAGCAGACGCCGGGCGGTGCCGATATCCATGACGAGCACGACGTCCAGAAGAAGCGAGGCTGTCTCGTAAATTCCGATGATCTCGAATTCGTCGGACCCGATGCGGATCTTATCGCCAGGCTTCTTCGGCGAGCCGTCTTTGTTGGCGTATTGCTCGGCGAATTTCTTCGAGATGACGACGCGGTTCAGGCCCTTGTCTCGGTCTTCGAGAAAGCGGCCGCCGACGCTGGGCGGTTTGATCAGAGCCCGCTGATAGACTGCGGAGTCAAGCCGGTTGTGTTCGGCGATATCCATACCGAGAACGACGGGCGTTTCGAGAAAATTGGCCAGACGTTTTTCGCTGCTGCCGGCGGTCAGGGAACGGAGCACGGTGCTGGTGTTTTCGACGGGCGGGGCAACTCGCCAGAATTCTGGGGCCACATGTTTGATGCCCGGGATCGCACGAATCTCGGAGACGAGTTTCGGATCGATGTCGCTGAAGATCGGGCTGGGAGTGTTGGTACGCAGGAGCATGACTCCCTGGACCAGCTTGACGGTGTCGCCGACAAGACCCCGAAGGCCATTGGAGAGGCTCAAGAGACCTACCACACCGAGGACCGGGATCGACAGACCGACGAGGGCCAGGATCGTCCGGACTGGCCGGGAAAGCAAATTGAGCCAGGCGAATCGAAACATGTGATCAGGCGGACTCAGGAAACATGGGCAGGTGCGGCAAGGTCACCCACCCGGTCAGAAATCGCATTCCGAAGCACGCGACGAAAGAGGCGTGCTTCGAAGATTCTCGCAGCCTCTTCAGACTCATTGTATCTGGCCGGTCAGGGGGAGCCGACCTGAACGGACTGATCGACAGGTCTGACGCCGGGCCGAACATGATCACTCGGACGAGGCCGATGGCGATTCCGGAGCGCCGGAATCGGCCGCTTCACCAGGTGATTGCGGCGTGTCACGCTTGTCGAAGAATTGCTTGAGCTGGCCAAACGAGCGAAGCGGCACGGCCCCTGTGATTTCCTTTTCGGAAAGTGGCTTGGCCGGCTCCGCTGGCCGGGACGGGCGGTTCGGCCGTTGCTGGCCTTGCGAGTATCCACCGGACCGATGCTGACCCTGCTGGCTGCCACGGCCGTAACGTGAACGGCCGCCGCCCTGCCCTTCGCCCCGATACTGACCACCCTGGCCGCCTTCGTCTCGGCCCGGGCCGCGGCGGTCACCACCGCCACCGCCTCCGGCCGGTCGGTCTCGTCGAGGCCCGCGCGATTGCCCTTCGGCTGAGCCTGGACCACGGTCCCGGCGCGGGCCGTCGCCCGGACGGGGACGTTCACGCTCGGTGCCCGGGGCGACCATCGTCAGCGAAACGCGTTTGCGGTCATTATCGACGCCAAGGACCCAGACCGTGACGACATCTCCGACGGAGACGACGTCGTGCGGGCTCTTCACGTACCGGTTGGCCAACTGGCTGATGTGAACCAGGCCCGAATCCTTCAGGCCGATATCGACGAATGCGCCGAAGTCGACCACATTGAGTACGGTGCCCTTGAGTTCCATGCCCGACTGAAGATCTTCCAGCTTCAGAATGCCACGCTTGAAAATCGGCTTGGGCAGATCTTCCCGCGGGTCGCGGCCGGGCCGGGCCAGAGCGGCACAGATGTCGTCCAGTGTCGGGACGCCGACGCCCAGTTCCGCCGCCGTGGCTTCCAGGTTGAGGGCACTGAGCTTCTCGCGCAGTTCTGCGATCTTCTCTTTATCCTTCAGGGAATCCAGGGCGAAACCGAGATTTTCGAGCAGTCGTGTGGCGGTCTCATAGCTTTCCGGGTGGACCCAGGTGTTGTCCAGCGGGTTGGCGGGCTCATGGATCCGCAGGAAGCCCGCGGCCTGGGTGAAAGTCGCCGGGCCGACGCCTTCGATTTCCTGAATCTGGTCGCGGCTCGTGTAGGGGCCCTTTTCCTGACGGCGTTCGACGATCCGCCGGGCCGTGAGCTGGTTCAGCCCCGCGACGTGCCGGAGCAGCGGAACGCTGGCGGTGTTCATGTCCACGGCGACGAAGTTCACGCAGCTTTCGACGATCGACTCGAGCGTCTCCTTGAGCGTCTTCGCGTGGACATCGTGCTGGTACAGACCGACGCCAATGTTCTGAGGGTCGATCTTGACCAGTTCGGAAAGCGGGTCGAGCAGCCGGCGGCCGATCGAGATCACGCCGCGCAGGGTGGCGTCGTAATCCGGGAACTCTTCGCGACCGATATTGCTGGTCGAATAGACACTTGCACCCGACTCGTTGACGATCACGTAGCTCAGATCGGCGAGGACAGGGTCGGCCACGTGCGGCGCCGGTGGCGGCGGAGGCTGGGGCGGCTGCGGCTTGGGCCCTTTCGGACCGCGATCTCGCCGATCGCCGCGTGATTTGTCCTTCGGCGGCTTTTTCTCGGCCTTGGGCTTTTCTTCCTTGGGTTCGAGACCCTTGGGCAGGCTCGTCAGGCTCGAGAAGGCTTGGGCCGCTGGCGGAGTGTCCGAGGTCGATGCGATTGTGGTTTCGCCGCTGGCACCTTCGGCTGTTTCGGCAGTCGATGTTTCGCTGGAAGCCGATTCCACGGAACCGGAAACGTCGAGCGGTGCCCAGGACGATTCGGACGCCAGTGCTGCCACGAGCGTTTCTTCGGAATCCGTCGGTGCCGGAAGCTGGGCTTCGTGAGCGGTTTCAGGTTCCGGGAGCTGGGTCGCAGGATCCGGCAGCGGGGTTTCGTCTTCCTCGGGGGCTCCTCCGGAAATCGGCGGAATCGACGCGTCGGTCAATTCCCCGGATTCGGCAGGCGATTCCGTGGGCGCGGTATCCGCAGAAGCAGTCGGTTCCTTGATTTCGTCTGGCGTTTCGGAAGCCGTAACCTCGGCGGTTTGCGTCGATTCCGGCTCGGGCGTTTCCGTCGATTCCGGTTCGGCGGCGGGCGTTTCGACGACGGGAGGCACGTAGTTTTCGACCGTGATCCCGGATTCGTGGAAGTGCGTGCCTTCGGCGATCATCTCGGCCACGAGTTCTTCGGTTTCGCGGCAGGCGGTTCCGTTACCGATCGCGACAGCCTCGACCTTGTGCTTCCCGACGAGATCCTTGAGCGTCATCTTGGCTTCATGCCGCCGGTTTTGCGGCGGGTGCGGATAGATGACGGTGTGTTCCAGGAGGTTGCCGTGTTCGTCGAGAACGGCGACCTTGCATCCGGTTCGGAAGCCCGGATCGATCGCCAGGATCACCTGGGGTGCGACGGGGGGCTGAAGCAGAAGGCTGCGAAGATTTCGGGCGAAGACTTCCACGGCGTGTTTTTCGGCCGATTCGGAAAGGTCGCGACGCACTTCGCGTTCGAGGCTCGGACGCAGAAGGCGCTCGAGTGCGTCGAGTGCGGCTTCGCGGAACGTGGCGGACTGAGGGTGCCCTTCCAGCGGCAGGTTATCGAGCACGGCGCGCTGGAATTCTTCCGTGGGAACTTCGAGCCGGATTTTCAGGACGCCCTCTTTCTCGCCCCGGTTGAAGGCGAGGACCCGGTGCGGCGGCACGTTCTGGAGCGGTTCGGAATAGGCGAAATAGTCGCGGTATTCGGTACCCTTGGCTTCGTCGACGTTCTCGTTTTTGACGGTCGCGATCTTGCCGCTGCGCCAGACGACCTTACGGGCGGCGTCGCGAATCAGGGCCAGTTCGCTGATGGCTTCGGCCAGAATGTGCTTGACGCCCTCAAGAACGTGTTCGACCGTTTCGACACCCTTTTCGGGGTTGAGATATTCCTTCGCGGCTTCGGTGATGTCGCTGAGGGATTCGTCGCGGTTCCAGACCTTGAGAGCCAGCGGCTCGAAGCCTTTTTCGCGGGCTTCGCCTGCCTTGGTGCGTTTTTTCGGTTTATAGGGAAGGTAAAGATCCTCGAGCTTCTTCGGGTTTTCGGTCGCCCGGATCAGCTCGCGCAGATCGTCCGTCAGTTTCCCCTGGGCCTCGATGGCTTTCAGGATCGTCTGCTTGCGTTCGTTGAGGTCGCGAATTTTCTGGACACGGGCCCGGATTTCGCGAATCTGGACTTCGTTGAGGCCGCCGGTTCGTTCTTTGCGGTAACGCGTGACGAACGGAACGGTATTGCCCTCGTCCAACAACTCCACGACGCTCTCTACCTGGACCTTGCGGATCTGCAGGTCCTGAGCGATACGTCCGAGGTCCACCGGAAAAAGGGTATCCATCGAGAGCTGCCCGTCAATTCCGTCTAGATTCGACCTTGTCGGCAAGCGATACGCGCCGCCTCTTGAACGTCACGGCCTGGTCAGCAGCCGAAGTCAAGATGCAAAAAGCCGTTATTACCTAAACAGCTTATCCGTGGCGTGTCAAGCCACAACAGTCCGATTCGCAGGATTCTCCAAGGAATTTCGTGCCGCCGGGATTGTCGTAACCGACTCCCGACCAGCGGCCTGCACGCATGCATGACCGCTGGAGGATTTCGGTTCGTCAACGATCCCGGCCGAGCATCGGGTTCCACGTGCGGGCCAGTTCGTCGAGCCCTGAACGCACCAGCCAGACGTCGACGGAATGGGTCAGAAACCGGCAGCCGAGTTCCAGGAACTTTTCGCCCATCGGTTTGCCCACGGCCAGGGCCGACCAGGGTACACCGGCCGATTCGCAGGCCGAGGCGACGCGCTGGATGGCGTCCCAGAGTTTCGGGTTGTCGAACTGGCCCGGGATGCCCAGGGCCTGGCTCAGGTCAGCGGGCCCGACGAAGAGCATGTCGACGCCGGGCACTTCGGCGATCTGCTTCACTTCCGCAAGGGCCTCGGCCGTTTCGATCTGGATCGCCACGAAAGCCCGCCGGTTGGCTTCTTCGTAATATTCGTCGCGGCTGGCGTAACCGCCGAACTTGCCGTCGACGCCGCTGCCGTTGATGCCCCGCATGCCCTGGGGATAGAAGCGGGCCCATTCGACGATCTTGCGGGTCTCTTCGGCCGACTTGACCATGGCGGCCATGATGCCGTCGGAGCCGGCTTCGAGCGGCCGCATCACGTCCGTGTGGTTCTGGGCGTAAAGTCTGACGAAGGAAGGGACTCCGACGGCTCGTGCGGCGCGGGCGGCCTGTTCGATCTGCGAAACGGTGAGCCCGCAGTGTTCCTGGTCGAACCAGACGATGTCGAAATGGCCCGACATGCCGCAGATTTCGACGATCTTCGGATCGCACAGCTGGCCGATGAGGATGCTGGACAGGATGCGGTCCGAGTTGCGGACCAGTTCTCTGAGATTGACTCGGGCGGACATCGGTCGCGTGGCTCCGGAGTTTGAGAGTCGAAGGCTGGCACAGGCCGGCCGGGATTCGCAGATCGAAAGTCGGCCGCCGGGTGGGGCGATCGATCCGTTTCGATCGATCAGATTACTCGAATTCGTTCGCGGATGACACTTCCCGATCGTTCGTGTTCGATCGTGAGACGAGAAACCCGAAAAACGATTCGAGTCTTTCTTGCGCGTTCGTTTCGGCAATTTTCGCGGGAATGCATAAGCATGTGTCACAGAGGAGTCGATGACGCATCGGGCACCAGGCGGATTATTGGCCGGATCGGTCCGATTTAGACATGCCGGGTCGTTTCGAAAAAATTCCCGGGATTGATCGAACAATTCTCGATTCGGTGCGTACATTGGCTCAACCGGGGCGTTCACCCCCGCAATATTCAGGAGCACTTCGATGACGGCGAGCGATTCGGCCGGTGTGCCGATTTCCTGGAAGCGTCGAGCGATTTCGTCTTTCATGTCGCTGGTGACACTGGCCGGCCTGATTTCGATCGGAATCTTCGGTCACTCGACGCATTGGACATTCGGCCTCGGGGCACATGACGGGGATCACGGGGAGGCCGGGCATACGACGACGCACGAAGTCGCCGCTGGCGGAACTTCCCTAGGCTCAGCCGGTGCTGATGCCGGCGGATCGACAGGCATCTTGAAGTTCGATTCACCGGAGGCGGTCAGGGATTCCGGGATCGAGATCGTGCCTCTGGAGGAGCGGTCGATCGGCGAAATCGTGCGTGCCAACGGCATGATCGATTTCGATCAGCATCACCTGGCTTGTGTTTCGGGGCTGGTTTCCGGCAAGGTCTGGCGCGTGGAGAAACGGCTGGGCGACGCCGTGAAAAAGGGCGACGTGCTGGCCCTGATCGAGTCGGTTCAGGTGGGCGAGGCGAAATCCCGGTTTTTGAGCGCCCTGGCCGTGAATCAATCCCGGGATGAGACGGTGAGGATCCTCGAATCGGTTTCGAACCTGATCGCTCAAAGACAACTGCGTGAAGCGAAGCTCTCAGCGCAGGAATCGCGGATCGAACTATTGAACGCAGAACAGGTTCTGTTGAATTTGGGACTGAAAGTGAGCATCGACGAATTCGCCGGCATGAGCGATGTGGAACGTGTTGCCCGGATACGATTTCTGGGCTTGCCGGAATCGATCGTCGAGGAGATCCGGACGGCCCAGTCCACTTCGAACCTGATTCCGCTGACGGCTCCGTTCGACGGCGTCGTGATCGGCCGGGATGTGGGACTGGGCGAAGTCGTCGAGCCGGCCCGGCCACTGTTCGAGATCGCGGACGTCAGCAAAATGTGGATTGTGCTCAATGTCCGCAAGGAAGACGCTTACAAGCTGCGCATTGGCCAGAAATTCCGGTTTCAGGGCGATGGCTTGAAGGAGCCGGTCGATTCGAATCTCGTGTGGATCGCGAGCGAAGTGGATGAGGCGAAACGGACCCTGGAAGTGAGAGGCGAGATTCCGAATTCGCCGCGGATAGCCGGTTCGTCGGACGGTTCGGAATATTCCCTGCGAGCGAGGACATTCGGAGTCGCATCGATCGAGGTCGGCGGGCGAACCACGGCACTGGTGGCTCCGCGTGATGCGGTGCACGACGATGGCGACAAGCGGTACGTATTCGTGATGAGCGACGACCGCACGTTTCAGGCGGCCGAAGTCCGAACCGGACTGGAGGATTCCGTCGGGATCGAGATCCTGACGAACTTGCCCCGAACGAGTCAGGTGGCCGGGCGCGGCAGTCATATTCTTAAGTCTCAGATGTCGTTACGAAAGATCGAGGCGGGTGAGCCTTGAGACGTCGACACGCCGTCGGGTTCATGAACCAGGACGGCGGCGGTGTTTCGTCTCCGGTGTCGATTTATGAGTGATCCGGTCTTCAAGCCTCAAGGGCGTTCTGGTCATGCTTGCGAATCTGATTTCCTGGTCGTTGCGGAATCGCCTGGTGGTGATCGCCGGGGCCGTGGCGTTGTGTCTGGTAGGCGGTCTGGCGATGTCGTCGCTGAATATCGACGCGTTTCCGGACACGACACCGGTTCAGGTTCAGGTGAACACGCTGGCACCGGCACTGGTGCCGGAGGAAGTCGAGCGGTCCGTGACGTTTCCGATCGAGCTGGCCCTGGGCGGGATGAAGGGCCTGGAATCGATGCGGTCGATGTCGCTTTTCGGGATCTCGCAGGTGGTTCTGACATTTCGGGACGGTACGGACATTTACTTCGCCCGTCAGGTCGTCAATGAGCGTCTGGGCGGCGTGGAATTGCCGCCGGGTGTGCCCCGGCCCGAGATGGGGCCGGTTTCGACCGGGCTGGGAGAGGTGTTCCAATACATTCTCAAGCCTGAGTCGATGAGCCTCACGGATGTGAGGACGTTGCAGGACTGGACGATCAAGCCGGGTTTGCGGTCCGTCGCGGGAATCGCCGAGCTGAACGTCTGGGGCGGGTTCAAGAAGCAGTATCAGATCCGGCTGGATCCGGACCGGTTGATTCGCTTCGGCCTGACGTTCGATGAAGTGATGCGGGCGGTGCCTTCCAACAATCTGAACGTCGGGGGCGGCAATCTGGTGCGTCAGGGCGATGCACTGCTGGTGCACGGCGTGGGCAGGACGATCGATGAACGGCAGATCGGCAACATCGTGATCAAGGCCGTCGACGGGGTTCCTGTGCGGGTGCGCGACGTCGCCGAGGTGGTCGTGGGCGAAGAGCTTCGGCGCGGGCTTGTGACGGCCGACGGACAGGGCGAGGCCGTGCTCGGCATCGGCTACATGATGCTGGGCGAGAACAGTTACGAAGTGACGGGGAATCTCGTCGAGCGGTACGAGCGGATCGTCGAATCGCTGCCAGAGGGAGTGAAGGCCGAGAAGGTTTATGACAGAACGCATCTTGTCGGTCAGGTGATCGACACGGTTCGCGTGAACCTGACGGAGGGGGCGTATTTCGTCGTCGTCATTCTGTTTCTGCTGCTGGGGAATTTGCGGGCGGGGCTGATCGCGGCCGCGGCGATTCCTCTTTCGCTTTTCGTCGGCTTCTGCGGCATGTGGTACTGGAGCATCGCGGGGAGCCTTCTGAGCCTTGGGGCGATCGACTTCGGGATCGTGGTGGACAGTTCCGTCGTGGTGATCGAAAGCATCATGCGCAAGCTTGGCCATCATCCGACGGCCCGTGGCAAAGAGCGGCTGGCGATGATCCGGGACGCCGCCATCGAGGTGCGTAACCCCGCCGTGTTCGGTCAGTTGATCATCATGATCGTTTACCTGCCGATCCTTTCGCTGGAAGGGGTCGAGGGGAAAATGTTCCGGCCGATGGCTCTGACGGTCATTTTCATCCTGATCGGCTCGCTGATCGTGTCATTGACCTTTACGCCGGTGCTGGCCAGTTACGTGCTGCCGAAACGGGTCGAAGAGAAGGATTCGTTCCTGGTGCGTGTGCTCGCGTTCCTGTACGGTCCGGCACTTCGGCTGGTGATGCGGTTGCGCTGGGCCGCGATCGGCGGAGCGGTGGCCTGCCTGGCATGGGCAGTTTCGGCGGGATCGCGTCTCGGCACGGAATTCGTGCCGCGGCTTTCGGAGGGCGATATCGTCATCGGTATCGTGCGGGCTCCGGGGACGAGCCTGGAGCGGTCCGCAGTCTTGAACACGCAGATGGAGAGAACGCTGCTGGCCGAGTTTCCGGACGAGATCGCCCGTGTGTGGACACGCGTGGGCACTCCTGAAGTGGCCACGGAAGTGGGCAGCATGGAGTCTTCGGACATGTTCGTGGCGCTCAAGCCGCGTGAGCAGTGGAAGCGAGCGAAGCGGCAAAGCGAGTTGTCGGAGAAAATCCTGGCGGCCGTGGACGATATGCAGGGTCAGATCGTGTGGATCACCCAGCCGATCGAGCAGCGGCTCAACGAGATGGTCTCGGGCGTACGTGCCGACGTGGCCATCAAGCTCTACGGCAAGGATCTCGACGAGCTGGTGACGAAAGCCGCGGAATTGCAGAAGATCCTCAAAGATGTGCCGGGCAGTGCCGACGTGGCCACCGAGCAGGTGATGGGGCAGCCGATTCTGCGAATCCGGATCGATCAGGAAGCGATCGCGAGATACGGGATCGCAGCGCAATCTGTGCTTGACGTCGTGGAGTCGGTCGGCGGCAAATCGCTGGGCGAGATCGTCGAAGGGCAACTGCGCTTTCCACTGGTGGTGCGATTGCCGGAACGCTGGCGCGACAGCCCGGCCTCGATCGGTTCGATCCTCATTCCCGGAGCCGGTGGAGAACAGATTCCGCTGGAACGGGTGGCGAAGGTCGAAATGATCAAGGGCCCGAAACTGATTTCACGTGAGTGGGGCGAACGGCGGGTGACCGTCCAGTGCAACGTGCGCGGCCGTGATGTCGGTAGTTTCGTGACGGAAGCTCAAAAGCGAATCGGCGAGAGCCTGGAATTGCCTGAAGACCGCTTCCGGATCGACTGGGGCGGACAGTTCGAGAACATGCAGCGAGCCCAGAAACGACTCGTGATCGTCGTGCCGATCGCCCTATTCCTGATCCTTGTTCTGCTGTATATGAGCTATCGGAATCTTCTCGATACTCTGATCCTGTTCCTGAGCGTGCCGTTCGCCACGATCGGCGGGATCACGGCCCTTGTGGTTCGGGAGATGCCGTTGTCGATTCCCGCGGCGGTCGGGTTCATCACGCTTTCCGGCGTTTCGGTGCTGTCGAGCATGGTCTTCGTCTCGGCCCTGCGTGAAAAACTGGCTGAAGGTGTCGAATCGGTCCGAGCCGCGATCACTGAGACTTCACTGGTGACGATGCGCACGATCGTGATGACGGCACTCGTCGCGAGCGTCGGCTTCGTGCCGATGGCGATCAACGACGCCCCAGGCGCCGAAGTGCAGCGGCCCCTCGCTTCGGTCGTGATCGGCGGTGTGCTCACGGCCACGGCCTTCAGCCTGTTCGTGCTGCCGGCGATTTACGCCGTGTGCCTGCGGCGTTCGAACGGCCCGGCGCGATCAGGCCAGGCGATTGCCTGATCGATCGCCGCGTGACGAAGCGTCGAAAGCACTGGCGGCGAGGTGAGCCGATCGATTCCCGGCGAACGGACCGATTGCGGACGCACCCGGAAAGGCTTATTCTGCATTTCGCCGCGAGTGACGAAAACGGGTCGATCTGCGCCGGTTTCCGACTTCGCCCTTCGAAAACCGAGCGATGAGCGACGCTTCGAACCGCCCTGATTCCCATTCCGCCGGTGTCTCCCCCGGCTCGCCTGAACATGCCACGCCCGAGGGCCATTATCGTGAGGCCATGTTGGCCACGGCGGTGGGGCTGACCGCGAATTTCGCCGTGGGGCTCGTGAAGCTCGCTGGCGGCATCTTCGGTCAGTCATTCGCCCTGATCGCCGATGCGATCAATTCTCTGGGCGATACCGTCGCATCGGTGGTGACCATCGCGGCCCTCTGGTTCGCCCAGGTTCCGCCGGATGACGAGCATCCCTACGGTCACACCCGGGCCGAGTCGGTCGCAGCGCTTTTCATCGCTCTGCTGATCATCGCATCGGGGTTTTTCGTCAGTTGGGAAGCGGTCATGCGACTCGGCGACGAACACGTGATCCCTCCGATCTGGACACTCTGGATCGCGGGCGGGAACGTCGTCGTCAAAGAGGCCCTGTTCTGGTTCAACCGTCACGTCGGCCAGCGCACGGGTTCGTCGGCGATTCTGGCGAACGCCTGGGATCACCGTACGGACGCCTTGTGTTCTCTGGCGGTTCTGGTTGGCCTGGGGTTCATATTCTTCGGGGGGCCGCGCTGGATCTGGGCTGACGAGCTGGCGGCGCTGGTGGTCGCCGTGGTGATTCTCGTATCAGGGTTGCGGTTGTTGCTCAACAGCATGCATGAGCTGCTCGATCCGCAGGCAGACGAAGACTTCGTCCGTGAGATCCGGGCCGCGGCGGCGGCCGTTCCCGGCGTGCTTGCCGTGGAGAAGCTCTGGGTACGCAAGACCGGGATCGAGTATCTGGTGGACATTCACATTCAGGTCGACCCGGACATGACCGTCGCCACCGGTCATCGGATTTCGCACGCGGTGCGCGACCATCTGGTGGCCAGGTTCGCGGCCGTGCGTGCCGTGCTTGTGCATCTCGAGCCTTTCGGGGAGTCTCAAGAGAGAACCGCTGAGGGCGACGCCGTTCGCGAATGAAATCGGTCGACGGAAATGAACGTAACGACTCAACGGCGATCTCTGGTTCGAATCGTTTCGGCAACATCGGTCGTTCGACTGTCGCATTTCGTCATTTTGCCGAGGACATGATCCGGGATTTCAGGAAATACGATCGAACCGGCCTGGATTCCGCAGTAAGATGCGCCGTATGAGCAGGGTATCGGTGCCTCGTAGTCGATGAGCGAAGGCCTGGAGCGAGTGATGGAAGAAGCGAACGCATCGCGACGAGCCTTTTTGCGTACGAGCTTACCGCTGGCAGCGGGGCTGGGTGGTTTGCCGTACCTCGGTTCGAAACTTGCATTATCGCAGGAAGAGCCGCGATATCGGTCTCCGTATCGGCTGAAGTACCGGCACCCGGTTGAGGAACTGACGGCCGGATTCGATCGCGAGCCGTGGAACAGTCCGCAATTCGAGTCGGACGTGCCTCATCGGGAATGGTATTCGCGGGAAGTGCGGCGCAAGTTCGGTTCCTGGGGGCCGCATGCCCGGCAATATCCGGCTGCGCCGGAGATTCATCGCCGCAGCCGGGAATGGCTGCAGGACCGGATCGTCCTGACGGCAAGCCGCTGGATCGGCACGCCTTATCAGCATCACCACATTCCGAACTGGAATCCGCCGGCGGACTGGCCCTGGAAAAAGGTGGCGTACGGGCGGAATTCGAAGGGCGTCGATTGCAGCAATTTCAGTTCGTTCTATTACAATTACGGGCTGGGAGTGAAGCTCGATACCGGGATCCGCACGCAGGCGGAACGTCAGGCAGTACGTGGCCCCGGCGGTCGTGGCGTGCTGAATATCGAGCGGATCGAACATGGCGAGTATGACGCCCTGGTAAGCCGGCTCGAACCTGGCGATCTGTTGTATATTCGCAACAATTCCGGCAAGGTGGCCCATGTGATCATGTTTCTGGGAGTCACGGGCGAATCGCCGGACGGTACGCCCCTGGTGATCGACAGCACCGGCGGCGGGCATGTGGACTGCGAAGGGAACAAGATCCCGATCGGCGTGCACATTCGCCCGTTCGCCCGGAATTCGTGGTATTACAAGAGCATGGCCCACGCCCATCGTCTGGTGGACGGTCTCTCACGAATTTCGGAAGGCACGGTGGCCGAAGCGGAAGAAGGCGGTGCGGAGGAAGTGACGGAATCGGGCTAGGATCCTTCCTTTGGGGCATGGCCGGTACTTTCCTCGTTGGTTATAATGGCTCGAAACTACATCGAGTCATCCTTCCGAATTCGCTTCCTTCCGAACGAAATCACGTGATTCCCACCATGTCGACGGCAAGCCCATTCGACACGAAACCGAGTCTGATTCCGAAACTCAGGGATACCGCAAGCCGCGAGGAAGTCTGGCCGGACTTCGTCGATCGATATGGCTCGCTGGTTTATGAATGGTGTCTGCGTTGGGGAGCGCCCGCTGAGGAAGCCGAAGATATCGTTCAGCAGACGCTGCTGAGCGTCTTTCTCCACATCGGTGCGTTCGAGCGGCAAGGCCCAGGCGCTTTTCGGGCCTGGATACGTCAAATCGCGCGTAACGTCTGGCTCAAGATCGTCGAAAAATCGCTGAAGCGACGCAAAGCGATCGAAGCCATCTCCGGAAACCTGTCGGATTCCTGTTCCATGCGTTCTGGCCTTGCACGTGAGGATCTTCTGCGGAGGTTCGACGAGGTCGCCTGCGAAGAAATCCGGTCGCTCACGTTCGAGCGAGTGCGCCGCCGTGTCAGTTCCAATACATGGGAAGCGTTCTTTCTGTGCGATCATGATCGCATGCCCGGAAAAATCGTCGCCGAACGACTCGGCATCAGCCTGAAAGCCGTACACCTGGCCGCGATCCGGGTACGATACATGCTGACTGAGGAACTGCACAGGATCGATGCCCAGAACGAATACTGATCGATCTCGACAATCCGGGATGACCCGCCATGCTCACAGAACGAACCGAATGCCCGGAATCGGCACGGCTTGACGCGCTGTTGGCGGACAACCAGGATGCCGTTGAAGTTGACCGGATCATGATGCACCTCGAAGATTGCGAGGTGTGTCAAAACCGGCTGGCGACATTGTTCGAACAGTCCCGCTCGATGGCCGAACAGTTCGTTCATCCGGATTCAGCCTCCGAACCAAAAGTCGATTCGGACAGAAAAGCCGGTTCCTGGATGCAGCAACTGCCCAGGAAGCGAATCGGGTCGTTTTCGATCCTCCGGAAAATTGGCGAAGGCGGGATGGGTGAGGTGTTCGAATGTCGCGACGATCGCCTGGATCGAAATGTCGCGGTCAAGCGCATCCGCACCGTGATGTTATGCCCGCGTCTGCTCGAAAAGCTCGAAACGGAAGCCCGAATTCACGGCCGGCTCGAACATCCCGGTATCGTGGCCCTGCATGATTTCGGCGTCGAGGAAGAGCTGCCGTATCTCGTCATGGAATATGTCGAGGGCGGCTCGCTGAAAGATGCCCTGCGAGAACGGCGTCCCTCGCCACGGCAGGCAGCCATCATCGTGAAACAGATCGCCGAAGCGGTACAGGCGGCACACACACTGGGCATACTCCACAGGGACCTGAAGCCAGGCAACATTTTGCTCAAGATCGGGCTGGAGCCGGCGGCTGGATCGCATTTCGTTCCGGTGTCGGCATCCCCGTTCGATGGCCTCGTGAAAGTCACCGATTTCGGTCTGGCGAAGTCGATGGACGTCGTCTCCGATGAAACCGGATCGATGACATTCACCGGAACGCCGGCTTACATGGCGCCGGAACAATTGTCGCTAAGCGCCCAGCGTATCGGTCCGCAGACGGACATCTACGCGATGGGTGTGATCCTGTACGAAATGCTGTGTGGCCGTGTGCCTTTCGATAGCGACAGCCTGACCGAAATCGCGGAATCGATTCGATCGATCCCGCCCATCTCGCCGCGCGACATGATGCCCGGAATCCCGGTCGATCTCGAAACGATCGCGCTGAAGTGTCTCGAAAAGGATCCGGCCCTTCGTTACGAAAGCGCTGCCGATCTGGCCGTGGATCTTGGCCTGTTCCTCGAAAACAAGCCGATTCATGCCCGCCCGATCGGGCTGTTCGGCAAATTCTATCGCTGGACGCGGCGGAACCCGCGGGAGGCGCTCGCAGTGGGGGTCGCGGCCGCATCGATTCTGGCCGTGGGGATCGGAGGTTTCGTCACGGCAGGGATTCAGTCCGATTTGAGGCGAGAGGCCGAAGGTCGCAAATCGGAGGCCGAGGAACAGCGGCGAATCGCTGACGAAAGACTTGCAGTTCTCCAGCAGAAGTACTTCGACGAACTCGAAGCCGCCAAGAGCTGGTTTCTCATCCTGCGAGAGATGTCCGGACCATCGGGCCATATCGTCGCCGAAAAGCTCGACCAGCCCAGGATTCAGTCTCTTTACGAAAAAATCATCGAGCATCGTTATGAGCGGGCATATGACCTGATCAGCCACCCGGATTTCAAAAATCTCCATTTGGAGCAAATCGTCGAGGCCAATTATCTCTCGGCCCTGCAAACGCTGACTTTCGACCGCCCTGTCGCCTATAAACAGTTCCAGGCCGCCGTCGATCTGGCGAAGGTCATCCTTGCCGAACGCCCCTTGAACGAAATCGGCCGCGCCGCGGCGATCAACGCCGACAATTATCTTGGCGTTTTCCAGTCACAGGTCGAGAATCACTCGGGTGCGTTGCCTCATTATCGAAATGCCTGGGACAACTATCGATTACGGCCAGGCGAGGTTTTCCGGAACAGCGATCTCAAGCGTTTTTCGGTCCAGGTCGGAAGGAATCTGGCTGAGACCCTCGAAAAGCTTGGGCGGAATGAAGAAGCCCGGCAAGTCATCTCGGAGGTCTCACGGATCGAGCGGATGGAAATTGCAAACTAGGTGTCGCAAGCTATCGATCAAGAGTCATAGGTGCCTGACGTCTATTCAAGGTACAGTAATCGTGATGCATCTTTCAGTGAAGTGTTTTGGATCTATGAGAAATATGTCGCATGCAGCGGACGTCCGATATGATCACTTGTCGAAGGTTATTTTTCGTCGGGGTTTATGACTTTCCTTCTTGATAGAAGGATTGGACCTTCTCGACTTCGGATAAGTCCGCTCCGGAAAAAATTCGGATTTTTTTCGAACGAGCGAAGGAAAGTCCAAGGCTCAGGGATTTCGGTCTACAGCGGTTCGTCGGGAAAGGACCGCATCGTAAACTCGGGTTCGAATCATGGAACCCGTGAATTACGCATGGTCTGTGGATCGAATAAACCAATCCGGCACTCTGAGACGACATCATGATCAATCCAAATCGAATCCGTTCACTTTTCGCCTTACTTCTTTCCGTCGGCTTCATGTCGTCGGTTACGACGGCTTCTGCCGCTGATATTGGAGTAGCATTCACGGGTATACTTGACGACATTTCACGTGCTTACTTCACGACTTCAGGAGATTTCACTGGTGGGACTCGGGTTCAGGGAATGCGGTTCGCTTCTTCATTTACGATGAGCGGCACGAGCGTTTCTCTGGCGAGTATCGAAGTGCCGCTTCTCACTCAGGGCATCAACGATGACGTTCAGGTGACATTCAGTGTCTATTCGGACAATGCCGGCGCACCGGGTGCGGTTTATGCTACGCAGAATAACGCCGCTTTCAAACCGAATACGGAATTCGCTTATTACACAGGGACTTTCTCGAATCCGACACTGGTTGCAGCCACGAAATATTGGCTTGTCGTCGAACTGAATGCTACAACGCAAACCGACGCACCGACACTGGTGGGCGTCACGGACGTAGCTTATTCCAGTTTGACGCAGACAGCAGGAACACCAGCTTTCGACGCTGTAGTCAATGAGGGTTCCGGCTGGAATTCGACAGTGGACGACACGACCTACGTCGGAGTTCTGGTCAATCCACCGACGGTGTCACCATATTCGCTCGTGTATAACCTGAATGTCGTGCCGGTTCCTGAACCGTCCACATACGTATTATGTGGTCTTGCAGTTTCGGCTTTGGGCATGGTTGCTCAAAGGCGTAAGATGAAGCTGGAGAATTCTTGATCTATGGATCATGCCGTCGACATTTCTCAAGTCGATGGAATGAAGTGAGCGAGTGGGCGCGAAAAGCATCGTTTTCGAAACGTCCACTTACGAACCGATGAATTCCTAAGCGAATCGGTCCATTCCGGCACAGGTATTTCTCCAGATCCCTGTGCCGGATTCCAGTCTGCTGCGCCATGAAGTTCGGGTTGGAAATGCGCGTTGCGGAAATGCATTCTGGCAACGCTTCGCTATTCGTTCTCCAAATCAAAACCAGGCCCAACAGGAGCTTCCGCATGCGTGCGAAGGTGTTATCGGCTTTTGCCGGATTTTATGTCATGACGATATTCGTTATCGCCGGAACCGCCAGCGTTTCGGCTCTCGAAGTCGATTCGCTGAGCATCAACATTTCGGAGAATCCGACCAAGAACACCAACATTTTCGGTACGACATTCAACGTTGACGGTTTCGTGACCGATTGGGGCACGGACTACATGATGATCCGGCTCAAGTTGACGTCAGATCCGAAATTTACGTTCCTGAATCTCTATCTCGACGCGTTCGCGAACCGTGGCAATCAGAATACCGACCCCACGAATGCGCTGCGATTCGCCCTGTTCGCACAGGATCCGGTGCTGAACAATCTGAACGATTCCGATGCTCTTGCCAAAACCGCGATCAATCAGGCCCTGATTTCACCGACATTCACCGATTACTTGATGGGTCCCGGGCCTGGAACGATCAATATCAGCCCACCGGATCCGGATCCCGCGGTCAACAGTTACTTCCTCATGATTTATGCCGCGGGCGAAGTCGCCAATCAGGGGTATGGTCTGAAAGTCGATAAAGCGGCTCCCGTGATCACGTTCTATGCTCCCGACGTTCCTGACCCGGGCCTTCAGGTGGAATACTGGAATGGGACTTCATTTTCTGCCGCTGTATCTCAAGCGCCCGGAGGGATACCCGTGCCTGAGCCATCCACTTACATTTTCGGCACACTTGGTTCCCTGGTGCTGGCATCGCTCTCGAAATCGCGGAATCGCATTTCCCGATTATCTTAGTCGCCAGTTTCAGGGATATTCGACTGGAATCGCGGGAGCCACGTTCTGCAAATAAGCAGTTCCAGCACTCGGATGCTCATGCAGAATCCGCTTGATTTCCGCCAGGGTACGATGGTCGTGAGTGCAGAAGTGGTCCTGCCAGGGCAGGATCAATTGCGTCGACGCTTCGGGGATGTAGCTGCTGTCAAAGCTTACGAGGCCGTCCGTCTTGGCATGCACGGGCAGGAACGGGAACCAGTCAGCCTGGATGGAATGGGTGATCAGGCCTGGTGTCTGGCGTAATTTCGCCGCGGCGGCCAGAAAGGGGCTTTCGGGACTCTGGTTGTCGATCGACGACGGCGGGCGGTCCCGATATTCCGGTTGAAAGACGTCCTTGCCGTTGAACTGGACGATCTCATCGTAAAACTGCTGAAGCTGCCTGCGGCGCGGGATCACGCGCGACAGGGCCCGGGCTTCGACCTGGTCCGCGAGCCGGCTGCCTTTCATCGTCGAGGCCACGTGAATCAGCCGCTTGAATTCGGGCACGGGTTCGAAGAAGATCGCCTCCTGCCCTGCCTGTCGCATCGGCTCGGAAAGCTGGATCTGGTCCCATGGCCGCGTGAAGATCGCCTGTTCGAATTCATTGTCGCTGTAGCTGGTCAACACCCGTGCGATCGGCCCGCCCAGACTATGGCCCAGAACGACGGCCTGATCCCAGGCCGATTCGGCGTGTGCCGGGTCATAGTAATTCCGCATGGCAGCGAAGGCGCGGCGAATGACGGCGCTGTCCTGAAGGATCGTGTCGCCGGTCGTGTAGTAGACGATCATGACCTGATAACGGCTGCGCAGGACCGGATCGGCATTTACGCTGTTGACGATGTCGGCCATGATGCGCGGGCTGCAGCCCATGCCGTGAATGACGACGAAGGGGATTTTGCCCGGGCGGTACGGATGGGTGAGCATCACCCCTTCCTCATCCGCGAGCCGGTTCGGGAAGAACAGTCCCCGGCGCGATTTGTCCCGATAGCCGCTGTGCGAAAGCAGGTGGATCAGCGGTGTGGTCAGGTCTTTCGCCAGGGGGCGTGGCGTACCGGCAAGGGGCACTGCGTCCCATTCCATGGGGTCGACCAGCTCGATCGTCATGCGCCCGTTTCCGGCTTCGGCAGGCCTTGCGACCGCCGTAGCGGCGAATTTCCAGTAAGGCGGGAAGAACATTTCGGGGATGACTTCGTCACGCGGCCTGGGCTTTTTGAAAACGATCAGAGGTACGCCCAGACCATGGCTTCGCATCGGCTCGCGAACCCGGAAAGTGGCGTAATCGCGAGCGAACCAGAATTCGTCGGGCTCGACATCCGTCATGAAACCCGCCGAAGCGATCAGGTCGACACCCAGCACGTCAAGCTGTTGGGCCAGCACACGGGCATCTTTGCCCTGCCCTGCCCCGGCGGCACGCAGCAGCCCTTCGAGAGCTTTGTCGTAGGTGTGGATGGCGGATCCGCCGTGATGGCCGCATGATTCGCCACAGCCGGTTTCCATCGCCTTAATCGCAAGCGCCAGAGCGTCGCGGTAGTCACGAGCGGCGGTTCGGCTCGAAAACAGTCGCCCGATGCGTGCCCGGTTGAGAACGAACCTTGCGTGGGCGAGAGGACATGAAGCTGGGTCGTGTTCAGGCAATGGCCCGGATTCGACGCCTGGAGCAGGCACCAGCGAACGCAGCGCACCCGTAGGTTTCTTGACGATTTTAGGTTCGAGCACGCAGCCGGACACGATCACGGCAAACGAAGCGGCGATGAGCACAGCCCAGGCAAATCGCCCGGGGCGTACGATCATGTGTCGCAGGTTCGATTCGGCACCTGGCATTCGACCCCGCCTGGAAAATCTCGACACGTGATCCGAAATCCGACACGATTCTCCTTATCGGCAAAACCGGACCGATCGTTGAATTCCTTTCTTCCTGAGTGTTCTCTCAGTTCGCTCCGCGGTTCCCGATCGATTCTGCAGGATGTTCGATCGAGGGAAGTGCGATCCTGGTTCATGAATTCCGAATTCGCGAAAGGTATGCCGATATTCCGGTCTTCGCAGGATCATCCGGTACGTTCATGCGGAATACGCAGGAGTCTTCGACGGAGATGCGGATGAGGAAACGGGCTTGGTGCGTGAGAATGCCCGATGTAAGATAGAGGTTCGACATCGTCTTCCCGGACGAACGAGGGTTTCGGCTTCGCCATGGCGGGCGGTGCCGTCAATGAACGACCTTTCCGGGCCAGGCCCGTACACTGACGGAAAAAATCGACAAACGGTCATGAGCGTCACCATTCTTACCGAAACCCGTTCGACCGGCACGGAAGTCGCGTTTCAGCAGTGCATCAATCCGGTGTGCGGCACGACGGTTTCCATCGACCGTGCGATTTTCGAATGCCCGAAGTGTGGTGACTTGCTGGACGTCGTCTACGACTGGGACCGTGCCGAGGTGCCTGACAGCCTGCGCTGGTTCGAGCGCAAGTGGTCGAACCGGACCGATCCGGCCGATTTTTCAGGCGTGTGGCGCTTCCGCGAGCTGCTGCCGTTCGTGTCGAAAGACAAGGTCGTGACGATCGGCGAAGGGCAGACGCTGCTCCAGCGCAGCGATGCCGTGGCGTCGTACATCGGCGTTTCCCCCGGCTGCCTGCAGCTTCAGTATGAGGGCATGAACCCCTCCGGCAGCTTCAAGGACAACGGCATGGCCGCCGCGTTCACCCATGCACGCATGGTGGGTGCCAAGCGCGTGGCATGTGCTTCCACGGGCAACACTTCGGCTTCGCTGGCAGTGTTCTGCTCGTCCACCACATACGGCTTCAAGGCCATCATTTTCATCGGTTCCGGCAAGATCGCTTACGGCAAGTTGAGCCAGGCGCTGGACCACGGCGCGCTGACGATCCAGATCGTGGGCGACTTCGACGATGCCCTCGAGCGCGTACGCCAGGTGGCCGACCGGCTCGGCATTTATCTGATGAATTCGGTGAATCCGTTCCGGCTGGAAGGCCAGAAGACGATCATGTATCGGATTCTCGAAGCCAACGGCTGGGAAGTGCCCGACTGGATCGTCGTCCCAGGCGGCAATCTGGGCAATTCGTCCAGTTTCGGCAAGGCTTTCATCGAAATGAAGCACCTGGGCCTGATCGATCGCGTGCCGCGTCTGGCGATCATCAACGCAGCCGGGGCACACACGCTCGATCAGCTCGTCAGCCATCATGGGCTGACGTGGCGGAATGGCCTGCCCGATCCGGACGTGATTCGCGACTATTATCATCACCTGGATGTCGAGCACCTGAAGGCCGACACGATCGCCAGCGCGATCGAGATCAACCGCCCCGTGAACCTCAAGAAGTGCTTGCGGGCGCTGGACTTCTGCGACGGAGTCGTGCGTGAGGTCAACGATCAGGAAATTCTCGACGCCAAGGCCCGGGTCGGGGCCGGCGGCCTTGGCTGCGAGCCTGCCAGCGCCGCCAGCGTGGCTGGCGCGAAACTCCTGCGTGAGCAGGGCGTGATCGCCGCCGGCGACCGGGTCGTCTGCATTCTCACAGGCCACCAGCTCAAGGACCCGACGGTGACCGTCGCCTATCACTCGGCCGATCAGGAGCAGTTCGAAAAGGTGCTCGGGTCACGTGGCGTGCGGCGCGCCGGATTCGCAAACCGGCCGGTCGTCGTGCCTAACGAGCTGGAATCGATCATCCGCACCATCGGTCTTTACGCCACGCCCGAGTCGGCCGAGGGCTGACGCACCGGTTCGACCGGCGCCAGGGTCGAAGTGCAGCCCCGGAACAGGGCCGAAAATGCCTTTGGTTTCGATACGCCAGGTTGTCGACGGGATCTATCGGGCCGAGTCGCGCAGGGTCTTTGCGACACTCGTCCGCATGGTCGGCGATTTCGACCTTGCCGAAGATGCCATGCAAGAGGCCTTCGCGGCCGCTGTCGAGCGCTGGAGCGCTGACGGAATCCCCGAAAATCCCAGGGCCTGGCTCGTATCGACCGGACGTTTCAAGGCGATCGATTCGATCCGCAGGCGTGAGAGCGCGAAAGCCGGGCATGCGGCGATCCTCGAACGGCTCGACCAGATCCAGGAACGCAACGGAGCCCGCGCAGCCGCCGAAATTGAGGACGACCGTCTGCGGCTGATCTTCACCTGCTGCCACCCGGCGATCGCGGAAGAGGTGCAGATCGCTCTGACCCTGCGTGAAGTCTGCGGCCTGACGACCGAAGAAATCGCCCGGGCCTTTCTCACGAGCCCACAGGCCATGGCTCAAAGGCTTGTGCGCGGCAAGGCGAAAATCCGCGATGCCGGAATTCCGTTCGAACTGCCCGAGGCCGATGCCATGGAAGAGCGGCTGGACGCCGTCCTGGCCGTCATCTATCTCGTCTTCAACGAAGGCTACTCACCTTCATCGGGCGTGAGTGTCGTTCGTGCGGACCTTTCGGCCGAGGCCATCCGACTGGGCCGGCTCGTCGCCGAACGTTTGCCGGATTCCGAAACTCTTGGCCTGCTGGCGCTGATGCTGCTGCATGAGTCCCGCCGAACGGCCCGAACCGATGCCGAAGGCGGCATAGTCACGCTCGAATTTCAGGACCGTTCCGCCTGGAACGAAGAAGCGATCGCCGAAGGTCTTCGGACGGTCAGTTCCGCGTTTCAGGCAGGGCCAGTCGGCCCTTATGCGATCCAGGCCGCCATCGCTGCGGTGCACGCCGAAGCGAAATCGGCCGAGTCGACTGACTGGGGCAGGATCGTCGCCCTGTACGAGATTCTTCGTCAGCAATTTCCCTCGCCCGTAATCGATTTGAACCATGCCGTCGCCCTGGCGATGCGAGACGGCCCGGAGGCTGGCCTGCCTGCGATCGTGACGCTCACGGAAGGCAAGCTGGCCCAGTATCACCTTGCCCATGCCGCCCGGGCCGACTTATCGCGTCGCATGGGACGCATGGCCGAAGCGGAGGCTTCTTATCGCAAGGCGCTGGAACTGGCACGGCTTGAACCTGAGCGCAAATACCTGGCCAGGCGAATCGCCGAGTCGATCGGTTCCTGATCGTTCCCAAGACAAAGAATCGATACGACCCCTAAAGTCGACGTACTCCTTCACATATGTGTGGCTGCGAAAGTCGGCTCGGAAATATTCGGAAAAAGAATCGACGGGCCTGTCGATTTCGGCGATCGTCGAACGACAAGTGTGTGTTACGAGGCTGCTGCGTGTCGAACGACAAGGGCCTCGTTCATGCTCGATCGACTCTTTCATGACCCGGAGAGAATGATGTCGCAAACCACGAATCCGAGCGATCCCATCAGTTTTCGTTCGATTACGCCCCACCTTGTCTGTGTCGGGGCCGACAAGGCGATCGATTTTTACTCTAACGCTTTCGGAATGAAGGAAATCATGCGGTTGCCGGGTCCGGATGGCCGGTTGATGCATGCATCGATGAGTTTCGGTGATTCGATGATCATGCTGGCCGAAGCCTTCCCGGAATACGGCAGCGTCGGCCCTCAACCTGGCACGCCCTCGCCCGTGTCGATCCATCTGAATGTGCCGAATGTCGACGAAGTCTTCGCTCAAGCTGTCGCCACCGGTGCGAAAGTCGTGATGCCTGTGGACGATATGTTCTGGGGCGATCGCTATGGCATCGTCGAGGATCCATTCGGCCATCGCTGGTCGATCGCGACTCGGACGAAAGACCTGTCGCATGAGGAAGTGCAGAAAGCCATGGTCGATTTCACGAAGCCCTGCGATTGAATCGAACGAAACGGATTCACGATTCGAATTGCATTTCGAAGGAGATTCGACGATGCCCAGACCCCGGATCGCTCCATGCCTGTGGTTCGATGACCAGGCTGAACAGGCGGCGAACTTCTATGTTTCGCTCTTCGAAAATTCGAGGATCGATCGCCTCACACGCTACAGCGAAGGCGGCATGGGCACGCCAGGCTCCGTAATGCTGGTCGAATTCACGCTGGCAGGTGTCGGTTTTCAGGCGCTCAACGGCGGCCCGGTGTATCGGTTGAGCGAAGCCGTCTCGCTGTCGGTCGATTGCGACACGCAGGAGGAAGTCGACCGGCTCTGGACCTCTCTCGGTGACGGCGGCGAGCCGGGGCCTTGCGGCTGGGTGAAGGATCGCTTCGGCCTGAGCTGGCAGATCGTGCCGCAGGCCCTGATCCGAATGATGCGGGACTCGGATGCCGAGCGCGTCCGGCGCGTCGTGAATGCGATGCTGACGATGAAAAAGCTGAACGTCGCGGCACTCGAACAGGCATTCGCCGGTTGAGCCGCCGGGATTTCGAAACGACGGACAAGAAAGGGAAATGCGATCATGTTCGATCATCCGAGCGATAAGCACAACTGGCTGGCCCGCCTGACCGGCACGTGGGAAAATGTCAGCGAATGCTCGATGGGCCCCGGCCAGGAACCGCAGCGATCGACGGCCCGCATGACGTGCCGCATGCTGGGCGGGCTGTGGCTGATCGCCGAAAGCCGGGGCGATATGCCCGATGGCGACGAATTCGTGAGCATCATGACGGTCGGTTTCGACCCGAAGAAAGACCGCTTCGTCGGGACGTTCATCGCATCGATGATGGCCTACCTGTGGCCCTACGAAGGGCAACTCGATTCTGCGGCGAACAAGCTGCCCCTGTTCTCGACGGGTCCGAAATTCGACGGGACCGGCATGACGGACTTTTGCGACACGATCGAGATTGTCAGCGACGACGAATGGCTGTTCTACGGCGACGTCAAAGACGACGATGGCCGGTGGCAGCGGCTGATGTCGAGCACGTGCCGGCGGGTGAAGGAATGAACGGTATCGAATATCGAATCCTGGATTTCGAAAGAAGGACGACGAAATGAAATACATGCTGTTGATCTACGGCACCGAAACGGCGATCGACGAGGACGAGCGTCAGGCCTGCATGGTCGAATCGACCGCCGTGTGCCATGATCTGGCGGCCAAAGGGCAATTTCTGGGCGCTAGCCCGCTCCATCCTGTGTCGACGGCCACGAGCGTTCGGATCCGCGAAGGCCGCAAGCTCGTGACCGACGGCCCATTCGCCGAAACCGTCGAACAGCTCGGTGGATACTACCTGATCGACGTGCCCAACCTGGACGAAGCGATCGCCGTGGCTTCGAAACTGCCGCCCTCGAAATGGGGCACGGTGGAAATTCGACCGATTTACGTGCTGGATGACATCCCTGAACCCTCGCGGAACGAACCGGCCGAAGCCGGAGCCGATTTGCGTTCCTGAACCCCGAACCGGAGATCCGAAAATCATGAGAGTTATGGTCATCGTCAAAGCGTCGCCTTCATCCGAAGCCGGAATGATGCCCAGCGAGGATATGGAAAAACTGCTCATCGAGATGGGCAAATACAACGAGGAACTTGTCGCCGCCGGCATCATGCAGTCCGGCGACGGGCTGAAGCCGAGCAAATTCGGTGTCAGGGTGCGGTTTTCCGGTAAGGATCGCATCGTGACCGACGGCCCGTTCGCCGAAACCCGCGAGCTTGTCGCCGGATATTGGATCTGGAACGTCGCCTCGATGGAAGAAGCCGTCGAGTGGGTCAAAAAATGCCCGAACCCGATGCCGGACGAGTCGGACATCGAAATCCGCCCCTTCATGGAATTCGAAGACTTCGGCGAAGCCTTGACTCCCGAAATCCAGTCGCAAGAAGAAGCCCTGAGGAACCGATTGAAGTGACCGGCCGAAACGGTCGCCGGAGTGCTTTACCGGCGACCGTTTCAGGGGTTGCGTCGGACGAGCATATTCGTCCGAACGATTGCGACTTCTCCCGGATTTCGCTTTACCGACTCCGGAATGCGGGTTAAACTTATTATCGCCTTCCGTACCTATCCTGTTCCGCCTGCAGAAACTTCCGATCTCTCTCCGCTGGAACGCTGGTCCTGGCTCAGGAGCCCTCACGATGCTTTTCGTACCCGGTCGAATCGGTAAGGATCTTTGCGACAGCCAGCTGGGCGTGACGCGCCGCGATATCGTGCGTGTCGGTGCCTCAGGCCTGTTCGGGCTCAATCTTGGCCAGATGCTTCAGCTTCAGGCCCGCGCGGCCGACAATTCCGCCAAAGGCAAGCCGGCCGATGCCGCGCATGGCGGCGGCCCTGGCTGGGGCAAGGCGAAGTCGATCGTGCTGGTCTATCTTCAGGGCGGCCCGTCGCACATCGACCTGTGGGACCCGAAGGAAGGCGTGCCGGATAACGTGCGGTCGGTGTTCAAGCCGATCGATACGAAGATTCCGGGCGTGAAGTTCACCGAGATCCTGCCCCGGCTGGCCCAGATCAACGACAAGTTCACGATGATCCGGTCCATGTCGTACACGCCCAACGGCCTGTTCAACCACACGGCCGCGATCTATCAGATGATGACGGGCTGGACGACCGATAAGGTCAGCCCCTCCGGCCAGCTCGAACCACCGACGCCGAAGGACTTCCCCAATTTCGGCAGCCAGATCATCCGTCTGCGGCCGCCGACGGAGCCGATGCTGCCGTTCGTGATGCTGCCTCGGCCGCTGCAGGAGTCGAACGTGGTCGGCAAGGGCGGCACGGCGGGCTTCCTGGGCCGGGCGTATGACCCCTACACGCTCTTCCCTGAAGGCGACGACATGGACATGAACAAGATGTCGCGCGTGAAGGTGGACGACCTGAAGCTGCCGGGCGACGTGTTCGCCGCCCGCCTGGAGCGCCGGGCACGCCTTCGGACGGCCATCGACGCCGGCATGCCCGAGATCGAAAAAGCCGTTGAGGAATACAACCTCGACACCTATTACGACAAGGCTCTGAACCTGGTCATTTCGGGCAAGGCGCGAGAAGCCTTCGACCTTTCCGCCGAGCCGGACGAAGTGCGCGACCGCTACGGCCGCAACACGTTCGGGCAGTCGGCCCTGCTGGCCCGAAGGCTGGTCGAGGCTGGAACCCGCGTGGTCGAAGTGATCTGGCCCAAGGTGGCCAATTCGGACAACCACTCGTGGGACCATCACGTCGGCCTTTCCGAGCGGATGAAGAATCAGTCGGGCCCGATGCTGGATCAAGGTCTGTCGGCCCTGATCGAGGACATGGACAAGCGCGGCATGCTGGAAGACACCCTGGTGATCGCCGTGGGCGAATTCGGCCGCAGCCCGCAGAAGGGTGTTTCCACCTCCGGCAACGGCAATTCGGCCGATGGCCGCGACCACTGGCCCTATTGCTACACGGCCGTCATGGCCGGCGCGGGCACCAAGCGTGGCTACGTGCACGGCAAGAGCGACAAGACGGCTTCGGCCCCGCTGGAAGACCCGGTCCACCCGGGCCAGCTCCTGGCCACGATCTACCACGCCTTCGGCATCGAGCCGAACACGATCGTCTACAACCACCTGAACCAGCCGCGCGAGCTGGTGCAGGCGGAGGCGATCACCAAGTTTTTCGCGTAAGGCCTGAGATACCGGCGCAACCCTGAGGGCCCGAAGTCCCTGAAAATTGGGATTTCGGGCCTGAGTTCGAAGTTGGATTTCCGAATATGCAGAAACGCAAACTCGGCACCGGCGGTCTCGAAGTTTCGGCACTGGGCCTGGGCTGTATGGGCATGAGCTTCGGCTATGGCCCGCCCGTAGAACGCCAGCAGGGCATCGACCTGATCCGCAAGGCGTTCGAGCTTGGTGTCACGTTTTTCGACACGGCCGAGGTTTATGGCCCGTTCACGAACGAAGATCTGGTCGGCGAGGCGCTTGCCCCGATCCGCGACGAAGTCATCATCGCCACGAAGTTCGGCTTCGCGATCGAAAACGGCAAGCAAGTGGGGGTCGACAGTCGGCCGGAGCATATTCGCGAGGTGGTGGAAGCGTCGCTTGCCCGGCTGAAAACGGACCGGATCGATCTGCTGTATCAGCACCGGGTCGACCCGAACGTGCCGATCGAGGATGTCGCCGGTGCGGTGAAAGAGTTGATCCAGGCGGGCAAGGTCAAGCATTTCGGCCTGAGCGAGGCGGGCGTGGGCACGATCCGCCGGGCACATGCCGTGTGCCCGGTGGCGGCTTTACAGAGCGAATATTCGCTCTGGTGGCGCGAGCCTGAAGAGGCAATTCTGCCCGTGCTCGAAGAACTCGGCATCGGCTTCGTGCCGTTCAGCCCACTTGGTAAGGGCTTTTTGACCGGCAGAATGGACCATTCGACGACGTTCGACCCGACCGATTTCCGCAATATCGTGCCCCGGTTTTCGCCTGAGAACCGCAGCGCGAACCTGGCGCTGGTGGGCGTCGTGCGGGGGATCGCGGCGCGGAAAAATGCGACGCCCGCGCAAATTGCATTAGCATGGGTGCTCGCGCAAAAGCCCTGGATGGTGCCGATCCCGGGCACGACGAAACTGGAGCGGCTGGCGGAGAATCTGGGGTCGGTCGATGTCGAGCTGAATGAAACGGACTTGCGTGAAATCGACGAAGCGACGGCCACGATCGAAATTCGCGGCGAGCGCTATCCGGCGGCCTCGATGAGGTGGATTGACCGGTAAATTGAAGGATATGAGACTGACCTGCGAAACGCGAAACGCGAAACGCTTCGGTCACGTCATTCCGATGAGCGAAAAATGGTACCGGACACTCGCGATTCACTCAGGCAAATCGGAGCGTTCTGCGTCGCCTCGGTGCTTTTCTGGGTATTCGCGGCTCCTGCGCTCGCGAGCGGACCGTTCGACATTGCGGTTTTCATCGTACTTTTCGCTTTCTATCTCGCCTTTTTGTATTTGACCCGCTGGTTGGTTGCCAATGATAGACTTCCAACTCGCCAGGATTCCGAAGCTGTTCGAAATGGATGGGCAATTCCGAAATGGATTTTGCTGTCGATCCTGGTGAGTCAGGCCATCGCGATCTCATTCTGGGCGATGGATGTCTATCTTTTCGATTCGAAATTGTACGTCACCCAATATGAGCGGAATGACGAACTGCCGAAGTTCCTGGTGATCGGCGCGATCGCCGGGTTTGCAGTGGCCATCGCCGGCGCAGCGTTCGTCAGGAAGTGAATTTCTTACGATTGCGGTTCGCCCTGTCGATGTACGGCGAAACAACGTGCTGACAAAAAAATCGGCGGAGGTTGCCCTCCGCCAGGCCGGGAATGGCCAGTGCCCGGTCAGTAAATGAATTGCGACGATCGATCAGGCCAGCAGGCTGGTGACGACCTTGCCGCCGTCGACGATCTTGAGCGGCCGGCCCTGCGGGCTGACGTTCTCCTTGTCGGCATCGATTTTGAGAGTCTGGCAGAACGTGCGCAGCAGGTCCTGGATGGAGACCGGCGAGTCGGTCACTTCGGTTCCGTCGGCTGATGTGGAGCCGATGACCTGGCCGCCCTTGATGCCGCCGCCCGCCGCTGCGACGCTGAAGGCGCGGGGGTAATGGTCGCGGCCGCCGTTCGGATTGACCTTCGGAGTCCGGCCGAATTCGCCCATCCAGACGACGAGCGTGTTTTCGAGCAGGCCACGGGTTTTGAGGTCTTCGACCAGCGAGGCGAAGCCGGCATCCACCTGGGCCGCGTTGCGGGCCATGGTGGTTTTCAGGTCGCGGTGCATGTCCCATCCGCCGGATCGGACTTCGACGAACGTGACCCCCTGCTCTACCAGCCGGCGGGCCAGCAGGCAGCCCTGGCCGAAGGGGTTGCGACCGTAAGCGTCGCGCAGTTCGGAGGGTTCTTCTTCGAGGTCAAAGGCACGCACGCGGGGCGAAAGGACCATCCCGGCCGTCTGCTTGTAGAGCGCCTTGTGTTCCTTCACCCGATTGGCACCGGCCGATTTGCCGAACCCGGCGGTTTCGAGTTTGCCGAGGAGGTCGAGCCTGCGCTGGAACCGGCCTGCTCCGACGGGCGTTTCGACGTTCGAAGGCATCTGCAGCGGGTCTTCGACCAGAAAAGGTTCGTACTGAACGCCGAGGAAACCTGCACCTGCTCCGGCCACCTGCTGACCGCCGACGGCCACGATCTGAGGCAGGTCGAACGATTCTTCGCCCAGCTCGGCAGCGCACAGCGAGCCGAAGCTCGGGTGCTTGACGGTTCCGGTGGGCACGTATCCGGTGTGCAGGGCATAGGTGGCGCGCTGGTGGTTGCCTTCCTTGCTGTTCATGCCGCGGACGAGGGCGATGTCGTCCATGACCGCGGCCGTTTTTTCCCAGCCTTCGGCGATGCGAATGCCGGGCACGGCGGTTTCGATCGATTTCGTGCCCATGCCGTTGGCGTGGTCAGGCTTGGGGTCGAAGGTTTCGAGCTGGCTGGGGCCGCCCTGCATCCAGAGGACGATCACGGACATCTTGCGTTTGCGGAGGTCGTCGGCCGAGGCGGCCAGCAGGTCCGTCCACCCCATGCCAGCCAGGCCGAAGCCGGCGGCCAGCGAGCCTACGAAACCACGGCGGCTGACGACGCCGGAGCCGCTTGTTCTTACGTTCACGATCGTTTTGGTCGGCTGCATGGTCGAAAAGTCCTTCGTGCGGGTCGTGTTCGGTGCGATCGATTCGGTCGAATGTGACGTAGTGTCGGGCGATCAACGGCGACTGAGGAACTCGGCGCTGTTGAGCAGGCTCCAGAAGAGGTCCTCGAAGGCTTCTTTGCGGTCGTTGACTTCCTTGACGTAGCCCAGGGCGATTTTCTTTTCGTCGTCGTTCGGCACACGGGCCAGAACACGGCGGTAGATGGCTTCCAGGGCGGCAGAGTCGTCCTTCGGATTGTCGTCGAGGATCTTTCTGAGGGCGGACCCGTCACGAGCTTCGACGGCCTGGTTCAGGTCCGGTGCGTTCATGAGGAACAGGGCCTGGGGGATGGTTCCCGAGATTTCGTCGTCCGGAGTGGAGGGGTCGAACGAGAACGTCTGATTGGCCTTCACGACCGCGCGGCCGAGAGGGCCCGCGAGTTGCGGCGGAACGCCCGCGGCCTTGGCCTTTTCCTGGGCTTTGGCCCTGGCGGCGGCGGCCATGCGGCGATTGGCGAACGCCGGTGCCTTCATGCCGATGATCGGCACACCGGTGACCTGGCGGAGGTTCTGCAGGATCTGATCGGCCCGCAGGCGTGTCGGGCAATTAGCGCCGGTGGGGTCATCGGCCGAGGCGGAAGCGTCCATTTCCCGGCTTTGGCGCTGGTAGGTCTTCGTATTGGCGACGGTTTCGTAGAGCCACTTGATGTCGTAGCCGCCTTTGGCCCAGGCACTGGCCAGGGCGTCGAGCACTTCGAGGTTTTTGCCTTCGCGGTCGGGGCCGATGTCATCGATGGGCATATAGAAGGCGTCGCCGTTGAGGGCGTACCAGACGCGGTTGATGAAGGCTTTAGCGAACCAGGGGTTATCCTGGCTGGCGATGTAGCTGGCCGCGAGCTTGCGGCGTGCTTCCACCGAGATGTTCACGGGAAGTTCGGTCTTCGATTCGCCGAGGAAGAACGCGGGCGAAAACCGCTGCATGTCGGCGGGGTCTTTGGGATTGGCGACCTGGTGAATGGGCTGGCCGACGGCACGGGGCCCGAAAACGCGCTGGCCGGCGCCGACCTGATTGCCTGAGAAATTCACCGTGCGAAGGCCTGAAAAGAAGGCCGCGAACTGCTGGAATTCGTCACGCTTCCAGCGGTCGGTGGGGTGGTCGTGGCATTGGGCACACTGAATCTGCACGCCCATGAACACGCGGGAAACTTCGCCAGCGGTTTCCTCGGCCTTCGATTCCTGGGCCGTCGTCAGCAGAACGGCCGGGTTTTCGTCGATCGGACCGGTAGCCGTGATCAGATCGCGGGCGATTTCGTCCCAGGGAGTATTGGCGGCGAACTTGTCGCGGAAGTAGTTTTCCAGCGCAATCGGCTGAAACCGCCGTTGCTGGGTTTCTGTGGCGCGGAAGCGGATCACGTCTCGCCAGTATTTGGCCAGGTTGGCCGCGAACTGGGGCGATTCGATCATCTTGCGAATTGCGGCGGCGCGTTTGTCCGGGTCGGTCGATTTTTCGAATTCGGAGACCTGTTCCGGCGTCGGCACAATACCGGTCAGGTCGAGCGCGGCACGGCGGAGGAATGTGGCGTCGTCCGCCAGTTCCACGGGTTTGACGCCTGCTGAAGCCAGGGCTTTCTCCATCAGCGCGTCGAGATCCGCCGGCTTGAGACTGGGCTGTTCCACCTTCTTCGCGGGCCGGGCGGCCAGGATTTTCTCGACCGATTCGTCTGATCCGCCAGCCTTTTCGGCAGCTTCCACGGCCCGCACGAAGGCCTGAATGGCCGCGATCGTCCGCAGGGCCTGTCGGCGGTCCTGGGGCGTGACGGAATTCAGGGCCCGCTTGACTTCTTCTTCGCCGCCACCCTGCTTTTCGATCGACTTGGCCAGCGATTTCTTTTCCTTGGCCGTGGCTTTGTCGACCGTTTCGTTGCCTGGTTTCTTCTTTTTGGCTTTCGCTTTCTCGCTCGCCTTCGCGGGCGGATCATCGGCCGATCGCGCCTGGTGAACGATCGTGACGCTTGCGGCGAATGCGATGGACAGGATCGCCGCGAATCGAATCATGATGGATTTCGGAATCATGAGCGCCGGGCCTCATTTCGGAATGTCGCGAATCTGCATGAATTCACCACGCGTCTGACTCGATCGCGTGATTTTCAAGCAATACACCGATGTTACGGGAAAGTTTCGACAAGAGCGAAAAATTCGTCCGGTTCCCACGGGAAGTCACAGGCATGAACTCGCATGCCGATTCGACAGGTCGAAAGCGGATTCGAACGATCTTACGCTGAACAGACCGAGTGATCGTTCCGAAATTCATTTCGGAAATTCGTATTCGTCGTGGCGCCGACGGCCACGGCCGCACTGCCCGAACGGTTGATGCAAGGCGTTGCAGAAATTTAGCTTACGGGGTCACGGATGGCGCCCCAATCGCAGGTGTTATGCCTGCGGCTGATTCGGGCGCGAGGTGGTGTGCGTGTGGGAGCCCATGGGCCTAGCGATGGAAAGCGTGTGCCGCTTGCGCTCGGCCGACTCGTGCTCGACTTCCGAACGCATGAACGTGCCGCGCCGTTCCCAGAACCCGATCCCGACGAACGCTGCGAAGCCAGCGAAGAAGATATTGCCGTAGGCAGCGGCCACGCGGGTGTTAAGGAGCGTACAGGCCAGCAGAGCTACGGTGGCGATGACAGTCCAGGCGGCCGAAGCGCGGCAGCGTGCGGGCCGTCGATCGTCCAGTGCGACCGCAAGGAGGAACGTTAAGGGGAAGATCAGCCAGACGTACGAATAATTGAATGACAACGGAGCCAGCATGACCGTCAGCATGAGGCTCATCGACTGTTCGGAATTGATGGCATCCTCGCGCGACCGCCCGGGCCATCCGCCGCCCCACCAGGCCCACATCGTGAAGCAGCCGATGGCGATGATCGAAGCCATCATCAGGTAATTCGATCGGCGAAAGTCCAGGTTCGCCAGGTTGACGTACCAGGAACGGTCGTTCTCGCCATCGGCGAGAACCGGCCGCGAAAGCCGGTGAACGGTAGCCTGAAGCGACTGATTCTTGTAGCTGAAGGCACGGTCCGGACGCTGACCGATCGACCGGTCGTCATACTTGAACAGCATTCCCCGGGCCCAGAGGCTGAGATCCTGGCCGACCTGGTCGGTCGAGCGGTACGTCAGCGGGAAAACGGTCAGATAGAATGCGATGCCGGCAATTGCAGCGGCGGTCGCACGCGTCTGCTTGCGATAGACGAAATAACCGAGCAGGATGACCGGATAGGCTTTGATGGCCGCCGCTGTCGCCAGAAGGAAGCCGGAAACCAAGGGCATCGAGCGTCGCAGAGCCAGAAAAGAGCCGAGCGAAAGCGCCAGGAGCAGCACGGCGGGTTGGCCGAGGAGGTACATGTCGCTGACGAAAGGGATGACCATCAGCGAAGGTGCCAGATAAATCGCCGGATGGACGCCCTGAAACCGCCCCGTGCTCAGCCGTACGGAAGCATAGATGCAGAAAGCCCAGGAGGCTGTCTGCAAAATGAGCAGCGAAGCGACGAACAACGGCCGGGGCAGTTCTGCGATCGGCGCCAGCATGATGGCCGCAGGCGGCGGATACATGAACGGGAAAAGCCGATTCGGGTCGGTCGGGTAGATTGACTGGCCATGGGACACGATCCAGCCGGTGCGCTGCCAGAGGTCGTAGTCCTTATTCATGCGCGATGTGATCGAGTTCAACATCGGGGCGATCGAGAACGCCAGAGCGAGAATCACGAAAAGGATCAGGCTGAAGCTCTGAACGCTGGGATCTCTTCTTTCCACTGTTTCGATGACGATGCGCAGGCGGGCGCTGCGCATGGCGCGACGACGCAGTGCGTCGGCGAAAGCGAACAGCATAGGCGGCTGATGAGTCGAAACTTCGGTGGACTGTGTGGGAGAATCCATCTTTCGGGGCGCTCCTTGCCCATTCCCTGCCCGTCGGACGTACATCATGTGCGCGATCTCTCGCCCGGGCTATCGCGGGAAACTTAACGGAAAAAATCGATCGCGCAAAGGGCATTTCGATCGATTTTCAGAAGTGATTCTTGAGTGACACCGAACGTCGTCCTTTTCGATCTCCCGACGACAAAAGTCAGATTGACCGAACTCATGAAGCTTTCGTTCCTTTCGATCCGAATGTCGTTCGCCGAATTTTTGGGTGTCGAGGCAGTTGCGCTCGACTTCCTCACGTACTGGCAAGTTACTGCGCATTTCGATTAGACTTGGCCCGTACGGAGATCCGAAACGCCCAAGAAACTGCCAAGGAGCCGCTTGCCCCATGGGTCGCCATTTCCGCAATTTCGCAATTCTCTCCGCATTGTCGGTGAGCCTGGTTTCAGGCGTACTTTCGATCGATGCCGCGAAACCTGAAGTCAAGTCGGGCGTGGACAAATCGGCCGTCGATGCCGCCGTGCGTCCTCAGGACGACCTGTTCCGGCACATCAACGGAATCTGGCTGAAGAATACGGAGATCCCGGCTGAGCGTGCGGTTTACGGTTCTTTCGTCGTTCTGGCCGAAAAGGCCGAGGCGGATCTGCGGAAGATAATCGAAGAATCGGCTGCGTCCAACGCCGAGCCGGGTTCCGAAGCCGCCAAGGTCGGCGACATGTTCGCCTCGTTCATGGACGAAGAGACGATCGAGAAGCGCGGGCTAGATGCGATCGCCATCGAACTGGCCCTGATCGAAACGCTCGACGACGTTTCGAAGCTGCCGTCTATCCTCGGCCAGCTCGAATCGCGGGGCGTTCGAGGCCTGTTCTCGGCCTTCGTGAACACCGACGCCAAGGACAGCACCCGTTACGTCGTATATCTGGATCAGGGCGGAATCGGCCTGCCGGACGAGTCGTACTATCGCGACGAGAAATTCGCGAAGGTGCGTGAGGCTTACGTCAAGCATATCGCCAAAATCTTCGAGCTGGCCGGTTCGAAGAATTCCGATGACGAAGCCGCCAGGGTCATGGCCGTGGAGAAACTCCTGGCCAGCGCCCACTGGGATCGCGTCAAGCGGCGCGACGACACGTTGACCTACAACAAGAAAACCGTCGCCGAACTGATGACGCTGACGCCCGGTTTCGACTGGGCCGCCTGGACGAAAGCCGCCGTTCTCAAGAACGTGGCCGCTATCGGCGACGTGATCGTGCAGGAGCCGAGCTACTTCGAAGCCATGGGCAAGGCGGTCAGCACGATTCCGGTCGAGGACTGGAAGCTTTGGGCACGCTGGAACATCCTGCGCGAGTTCGCTCCCTCGCTGCCCAAGGCGTTCGTGGAAGAAAACTTCGCCTTCTACGGGAAGACCCTGACCGGCACGCCCGAGCAGCGGCCGCGCTGGAAGCGCGGCGTCGCCGCGGTGGAGTCGACGCTCGGCGAAGCCGTCGGCAAGATTTACGTGCAGAAGCACTTCCCGCCCGAAGCGAAAAAGCGCATGCAGACCCTGGTGGCCAACCTGGTCGAAGCGTATCGCGAAAGCATTTCGAACCTGGAATGGATGAGCCCCGCGACCCGCGAGAAAGCTCTGGAGAAGCTGGGCAAATTCAATCCGAAGATCGGATATCCGGATAAATGGCGGGATTATACCCACCTGAGGATCGACCGGAAGGACCTGGCCGGCAACCTGAGGAGGTCGCATCAGTTCGAACTGACGCGTAATTTCGCCAAGCTGGGCAAGCCCGTCGATAAGGGCGAGTGGTTCATGACGCCCCAGACCGTGAACGCTTATTACAATCCCGGGCTCAATGAAATCGTCTTTCCGGCAGCGATCCTGCAGCCTCCGTTCTTCGATCTGGAAGCCGACGACGCTGTCAATTACGGCGGCATCGGCGCCGTGATCGGCCACGAAATCGGCCACGGCTTCGACGACCAGGGTTCGAAGTTCGACGGCGACGGCAACATGAACGACTGGTGGACGGACAAGGACCGTGCCGAGTTCGAAGCCCGCGCGAAAATGCTCATTGAGCAGTATTCCGGCTATTCGCCGAAACAGTTGCCCGATCAGAAGGTCAACGGAGCGTTGACGATCGGGGAAAACATCGGCGACCTGGGCGGTCTTTCGATCGCCTACAAGGCCTACTTGCGATCGCTTGATGGCAAGCCCGCTCCGGTGATCGACGGCCTGACCGGTACGCAGCGCCTGTTCTTCGGCTGGGGCCAGATCTGGCGGACGAAGTATCGTGACACCGAAGCCCTGCGCCGGTTGACCGTCGATTCCCATTCGCCGCCGGAGTTTCGCTGCAACGGCGTCATCCGGAACTTGCCGGAATTCTACGAAGCGTTCGGCGTTAAGCCGACCGACGCTCTCTGGCTCGAACCGGCCAAACGAGTGAAAATCTGGTGATTCAGCCAGTCGCCTTCCTGAAATCGAGCGCGTCGACGGCCAGGGAACTGGCCGTCGATGTCGCGCGCACCCTGCGCGGGAAAATCGGCCCTGTAATCGTTTTCGAAGCGATCTATCGGCTGGCCGTTTCGGCGGTATTCGCTCCGATGTCAGTGGGTGTGCTTTCGCTTTTGATCGGCACACGTGGCAAGCCTTCGATCGGCAATTTCGAAATCGCCGGGTTTCTCCTCTCCTGGCCGGGCATACTTTCGATGATCCTGGTCGGGGCCTTGCAGCTCACTCAGTTGTATTTCCAGATCGCGGGCCTGATTCTGATCATGCGTCCTGGCCTGAAAGACAGCTCTCTCGTGGGCATCGTCAGGAAGCTTACGGTCAAAGCCCCCAGGCTCTTTTTCCTTGGCCTGTATCAGATCGCGGCTTTCGTCGGCATCTTGCTGCCTGCGGGTTTTCTGGGTGTCGGCCTGCTCGACTGGCTCTGGGATGGTCGTGACATTTATGGCCTCGTCATCCTGCGCCCGCCGGTTTTCTGGATCGGCGTGGTGTTGGCCGGAATTCCAGTCGCGATTTCAGCCTATTTCATTTCGAAATATCTGCTTCGATGGCTTCTGGCTTTGCCGGAGCAGTTGCTTAACGACGCCCCACTGCCGCCGCTGGAAGCCATGCGTCTGAGCGAATCGAGAACCCGTGAACACAAGCCGGTGATGATCGCCGTGCTGGCTTCATGGCTTGTTTTTCAACTTGCGCTCTCGGCTGTCGTTCTGGGCATGCTGCGCTGGTCGGCCGATGCGTTCCTGGATTTTGTCGGTCTTCGCATGGCATTCGCTCTGCCGGCAACCGTGCTGGTTCTGGCGATTCATTTCGTCGTGCTGACATTGGTTTCGATCGTCGGTGTCGTCGGCTTCTCGGCCGTGATCCTGTTTCTGGACCGCAAGCTCGCGGGCAGGGAGGTCGTCGAAACTTCGGGCAAGGTGGTGCTTTCGAAATGGATTGCGCTGGAGAACCATGCTTCGATTTTCAGGCACCCGCGATTTCTCGCCCTGGCGGTTCTGGCTGTCGTTCTGCCGATCGGTTCGGCGTTGTCTCTGAACGCGCTCGATGTGGATGACCGGGTCGAGATCATCGCGCACCGGGCTGGTGGTGCGATGGCACCGGAGAACACGGTCTCGGCCGTGAAGAAGTCGATCGAAGTGGGTGCGCAGTGGTCGGAGATCGACGTTCAGTTCACGTCCGACAAGGCGATCGTCGTCATTCACGATACCGATCTGCGACGTCTGGCGGGCGTGAACCGGCAAGTCAAGGACATGCCTCTTGCCGAAGTGCAGTCGCTCGATGTCGGTGGCTGGTTCTCTCCTCAATTCAAGGGAGAGAAGATACCGACGCTCGACGAATTTCTCGATGCCGCCAAAGACCGCATGCATGTGCTGATCGAATTGAAAGTCAGCGGTGCCGACGAGGGCCGGGAACTGGCCCGGGCGGTCGTCGAACTCCTGAGACGCCGTGGCGAAATCTCCCGGCACCGGATCTGTTCGCAGTCTTATGAATCGGTCGTCGAAGTCAAGCGGATCGAACCCGGGCTGACGGTCGGATACATCGCTGCGCAATCGATCGGCCGCATGGAAGAGCTATCGGTCGACTTCTTCATGCTGAGTGTGGAGCTTTCGACGAAGCGGTTCATCGAACGTGCCCGCGCGGTCGGGAAAGGCGTTTATGCGTGGACGATCAAGGATCCGGACCTGATCCTGCCGCTTCTGGACCGAGGCGTGGCAGCGATCATCACCGACGACCCCGTGCCGATGATGGCCCGGCTGGAAGAGATCAGGGCGTTGTCGAACGTGGAACGGCTGATCCTGAGGGCCCGCGACGCTCTGGCGGATTGAGTTCAGGTCAATCGGTCCGAGATGAGAACGGGTGCCATTTCGAAATCGATTGACCATGTCAGGAGAATTGGCATGAACGATCCGAACCGGCGTGAAGCATTGCGGCATTCGGCCAATACAGGGATTTTGATCGCGTTTGCCGATCCTGAAGCTCAAAAAGATGACGTAAAGCAGAACGAGGCTCCGAAGCCGCCTGAAAAGCCTGGCGATCGTGATCGTCGAGCCGTGATCGGGGCGGGAATGACAGAAGCTGAAGCTGACTGCTGGGCCATGGTGGCGGAACTGGCGGGCAAGTTTTTCGCTCTGCCCGAACTGCATCCGATGGACAAACAGGAAATCGCCACGGCAATTCACGTGATCCAGCATCGGCTGCTCAGCCGGCCGACATATCGGAAATACCTTGAATCGCATCAGTCCATGGCGAAGAAGCCGGAATGAGCGAACTCGTCCGGGATATCATTCCACGCGATGGATTCGGGAAATTCGATTTCGACTGGACAGTCGGATTTCTCATCAGTATTGCTTGTTGGCCGGGGTCCGTTATGATCCGGAGAAGCCGGGCGAAATCTTCGAGTGCGAGCGGAAATAACCGAACCCGTACGACTCACGCCACGAGACCGCCCGAACCGGGAGACTGCGCATCATGAGTTCCGTCGACAAGGCGATCGCCACGCAATTGACCAATATCGAGAAGCGAACTGGCAAGACGATCGACGAACTGGCCGCGATCGTCCATTCGAGCGGCCTGACGAAGCACGGCGAACTGGTCGCCATGCTCAAAACCACGCTCGGAATGGGACACGGCGATGCCAATATGCTGGTACATACGGTTCGCAAAACCGCAGGACCCGCTGCCGCGCCTGAATCGCCAACGTCATCGGATGCCGTGCTCGATGGACTTTATGCAGGCCCGAAGGCAGCGTTACGGCCGATTCACGACAAGCTGCTTGCGGAGATACGCGACTTCGGTGCTTTCGAAGAAGCTCCCAAGAAGACATACGTGAGCTATCGGCGGAAAAAACAGTTCGTCATGATCGGTCCGGCCACGAACACTCGTGTGGAAGTCGGCCTGAACATGAAAGGTGTGCAGGCGACCGACCGGCTTGTGGAGCAGCCCGCAGGCCAGATGTGCAATTACAAGGTGAAACTGACGAAAGCCGAGGAAGTCGACTCCGAGTTGATCGGCTGGATCAAAATGGCTTTCGAATCCGCGGGTTGAATTCTGGGCCCGGTTTCACGGATTACGCGAAAAACAGGAACATTCCGTTTCGAATTCGTCATTCGAAATGTGATCGATACTTCCGGGCTGGGGGGTTTCGACTCTCGAGGATTTCGATTCGCTCCGGGGTCATCCCGCGCAATTCGTCAGGGGCTCGATACGCCTGCGCGAATGCGGTAGGATACATTTATCGACCGATTCCCTCCCCGAAAGATCCGCGTCAGCGACCCCGGAGTCTTCGCCCCATGAAAGTCGACCGACGTCGTTTCATGTCTGACCTTTTCGCGGCCTCCACCGGTGCGAGCTTCGCAGCGATCAGCGCTCCGGCTCTGGCCAGGGCATTGGTGCAGGATGCCCCTGCCCCTGAAATTCCCAAAGTGCCGGGGGTTCTGGCAGTCAATCTGAAGCGGCGCCGCAAGGTCACAGGCGGGCCCGTGATCGTCGAGGAAACCGTCGGTAAGTGGAAGGCTTCGGAAACGGCGATCATCATCTGCGACATGTGGGCCGATCATCCCTGTGCGATGGCCGCGCACCGCGTGGACAGAATGGCCCCGCGCATGAACGAAGTGATCAGCCTGGCGCGTGATCTGGGCGTCGCCATCGTGCACAGCCCTTCCAGCGGCATCCATCATTACGAAAATACGCCATTCCGCGCCCGTGTGAAGCGAGCGAAGGCCAGTACGCCGCCGCAGCCGATCAAGAGCTGGTGTTATCTCGACCCGGAAAAGGAGCCGCCCTTGCCGGTGGTGGACAATGTCTCGCGGATCAATAACGGCGTGACCGGTTGCGATGATCCTGTGCCCCGGCTGCTTCCGGATTGCGACCGCCATCAGCATCCGGCGATCAAAATGGCCGGATATGACGTCGTTTCGGCCGACGGCCCTGAAATCTGGAACTTTCTGGAGCAGGAAGGCCGCAAGCACATCGTTCTGATGGGCGTGCACACGAATATGTGCGTGCTGGGCCGGCCATTCGGGATCCGGCAGTTGACCTACCTGGGCAAGTCAGTCGCTCTGTGCCGCGACCTGACCGATGCGCTCTATGACCCGCGAGATGAGCCGCATGTCTCTCACAAACGGGGCACGGAGATGATCATCGAACACATCGAAACGCACTGGTGCCCGAGCCTGCTCGGAGCGGATCTGACGAAAGTCGAGCCGGGCAGCGATCACGTCTCACCCGCTTCCAAAGCATGAATCGGCCACGAACGCTTTCATGAATACCAACGAACCGGGTGATACCATCCGTAAACGGCCGAGTCGGTTGCGTCGATTCGCCGTCGCCGTCGTGCTGCTGATGTTCGCGCTGACGAGTTCCGCCGGAGTCGCGATTGTTTTCGCCCGGAATTATCTACGGCGAGATTACGTCCCAGGCCATGCTCCCCGTGGATATGATCGGCGGGAAGAACTTTATGCCGCTTACTTTCTGGGCGTGCTCAGGCTGATCGAAAGACAGCCGGGGATACCGCCGGAGATCCGTTATGAACAGGGAGTGACGTATGCCCGGGCGAGCGGTCAGGAATTGAAGCTGGATTTGTATTTTCCGCAGGGACACACAAGCCAGGACCACAGGCCGCTTCTGGTGCTGATACATGGAGGAGGCTGGAAATCAGGCCAGCGTGAAGATTATCGGCCGTATGCGTTGAAAGTCGCGAAGGCCGGTTATGTCGTGGCGAGCTTGAGTTACCGGCTTTCGGGGGTGGCCAAATTTCCGGCTCAGATTCGCGACGTCAACGCTGCTCTGCAGTTCCTGGGCGATCGATCCGGCGAATACGGGATCGATCCGGAACGATTCGTGGTCATGGGTGGTTCGGCAGGCGGGCATCTGGCAATGCTCGCGGGATATGCGCGTGATGAGGCCGAATATCGGCCCGAGGCGGATGCCGAACTGAAGTTGAATTTGCCGGATTCGAAAGATGGAGAGCGAAAGCCGTACGTCATCGCGGCGGTTTTCGACTTTTATGGGCCGAGCGATCTGACGACTCCTTTCGCGCGGTCGCAGCCTGTCGTGCCGGAATTGATCGGCGAACCGTACGAAGAGAAGCAGGCAATTTATCGCTCTGCTTCGCCGATGTTCCGAATTTCGTCCGACGCCCCGCCTTCGCTCGTCGTGCATGGAACGCTCGATGACATCGTGCCGGTCGAACAATCGGACAAGCTGGCCGAAGGGCTTCACTGGGTGCGCGTGCCGGTCCGTTACGAGCGTCTCTTCGGCTGGCCGCACACGATGGACCTGGCTGAGCCCGTGTTCGGATATCTGTCGGACGTCGTACTCGAAGAACTGCGGAAGCATGTCGGCGAAGGCAATTCGTCCCGGCATTAAACCGCTTGACGGTCGCGATTTATTGAATACTTAGAAGTTAAGAGATTTCGGAATGGAATTCGAGGAAATCCTCTGGAGATCACGTGCATATGCTTCGCAGATCATTGCTCGCACTACCTTTCGCAGCGCTTACCGGAACTGGCTGGGTGCGAATCTCCGCCGCGGCTCCGCCTGAGCCGAAGCCCGGCAATGCGGACGCTCCCTTCGCAGAAGGATGGCCCGACGCCACGGCCCCCGGCAAAATCGAGATCAAGAAATATCCGGCGTATCGATCGGCCGTCGCCAAAGCGAAAAACGCATCGATGGGTTCGGATAACATCATGTTTTTCTCGCTGTTCCGTCATATCACCCGCTCGAATGTCGAAATGACATCGCCAGTGGTGAACACCTATGAGCCGAAGATGATCGAAAATCCCAAGGCTCTGGGCGAAGTTTCGATGGAGTTTCTGTATTCCTCACCGGAACTTGGCAAGGCTGGCAAAGGTGTCGGCGCGGTCGAGGTGGTCGATCATCCTCCGGCGACGTATGTCTGCCTGGGCGTTCAGGGGCGGATGAATGACCAATTGATGATCGAAGGAGTTGCGAAGCTCCGCCAGTGGCTCGAACAGAACAAGTCCGAGTGGGTCGAGGACGGCATGCCCCGACGCCTGGGGTATCACGGACCGATGACGCCTGTCGCCCAGCGACTTTGGGAAGTGCAGTTGCCGGTAAAGGCTGTCGCCCAAAAGTGAGCCGCTTCTGAAGTGGTTTCGAAAATCGCGAGGCCGTTCGACACATGTCGAACGGCCTCGGTCCGTATCGGTCAAACGCTTTTCGCACTCTGGCGGTGTGAGTCGAAAATCGTCACAGCCCTAGTTCGTTGCGGAAGTATTCGAGCGTTCGCTTCAGTCCGTCGAGCCGATCGACCTTCGGTTCCCAGCCCAGGATTTCCCGGGCCCTGGTGATGTCAGGCCGTCGGCGTTTGGGATCGTCCTGCGGAAGTGGCAACTGTTCGATCCGTCCTGTGTATCCTGGCACCAGGGAGCGAATCTCTTCGGCGAACTGGCGGATCGTGATTTCCGATGGGTTGCCGATGTTGACGGGATAGTGCTCGGAGCTGCCTGCGAGCCGCATAATGCCCTCGACAAGATCCGAAACGAAGCAGAAGCTTCGAGTCTGCGAGCCGTCGCCGAAGATCGTCATCGGTTCGTTACGCAGGGCCTGCCCCATGAGAGCGGGCAGCACTCGGCCGTCGTTGAGACGCATGCGCGGGCCATAGGTGTTGAAGATCCGGACGATGCCGGTATTCACGCCGTGGGCCCGGTGATAGGCCATGGTAATGGCTTCGGCGAAGCGTTTGGCTTCGTCGTAGCAGCCGCGCGGGCCGATCGGGTTGACGTTGCCCCAGTAGTCTTCTCTTTGAGGATGAATCTCAGGGTCGCCGTAGACTTCGGAGGTACTTGCGATGATGAAGCGGGAGTTCTTCGATTTGGCCAGCCCAAGGGCGTTATGCGTGCCGAGGGAACCGACCTTCAGTGTGGCGATCGGGTGAGCCAGATAATCGGCAGGGCTTGCTGGACTGGCGAAGTGCAGGATCAGGTCGATCGGTCCATCGGCGAAGAGCGGTTCGCTGATGTTGTGCTGCCGGAAGCTGAATTTCGGATGATCCAGCAAGTGTGCGATATTCGAAAGGCGGCCGGTGATCAGATTGTCCACGGAGACGCATTCGTCGCCCCGATTCAGCACATACTCGCAGAGATGGCTCCCGATGAAGCCCGCGCCGCCCGTAATCAGAACTCGCATGAGGTCGACTCCCTGTCAAGATTCGTATCGATCGCCGCGTCCGCCCAGGTCTTCGTTGCGCTGGCGGATTTGTGGACGTCGACGCCTATTTTCACGATATGAGTCAGGATCGTTTTCCTGAATCGGAAAGACGAATGGCCCATCCGGTTCTTCCGAATCATCGAGATCGTCTCCCGGGATGCCGGCTTCCCGGCGACCTGACGCAGGGCGTTCCCGGTTCGGCATCGTTCCGAATCCGGGCGGTACGTTCCAGGGCTTGTTCGAAGTCGGCGGCGGCACGAACCAGCGTAGAATACGTTTGATCAAGCCGGGTTTCGTTTCCGGTTCGTCCCGGAGAAATTCGTCCTTGTGCTTCGTTTTCGAGGCACGATCGTCGCCGGGCTCTTCGAACATGGGGCCGCCGAGACCGGGCAATTCCTGCCGGGCCGTACCGAAAGGCTGTTCGACGACGTAATATCCGGCGAGTCCGAGTTGCGTGACCATCACCATGGCCGCATTCGAGTTATGCGAATGCACGACGAACTTGGCGGCCATGAGGTGGGTTTTCGGCTCGGTCGTCAACCAGCGGACGACTTCCATGCCGCAGTCCTGACGCTCGGAATCGACGAACCATTCTCCGGCGAGATCGTGATCGAGGTGAATTTCGTCCCATGTATCAGCGAGTGCGGCGATGCAGTCAGTGACGTTCTGGACCCAGTTCGCGTCGGGGTATTTTTCCAGAAACGCTTCCGCACGGGCGGGATCATCATCGAGGAAGAGCCTCCGAAACCCGCTCAATGAAGGTTTCGCCGGTTCCTCAGGTGGTTTCGAAGCGTCGACTGGTTCTGCCATGGCGGGCTACCCTCGGTCAATCCGATCCCTTCAGCCTGGGCCTGTCCTGCGATTCGTGATACTCGAGAGATCCAAGCCGACGAGTCGGGAATCGCGCTGGATCAGATTCCGAGCATATCGTTCATCGTATAATTTCCTGCCGGACGCCCCGCGAGCCAGACGGCGCAGTCGACAGCGCCACGGGCGAAGCCGTCGCGATTGAGAGCCCGGTGCGAAAGTTCGATGCACTCGCCCATCAGCCCGAAGACGACGGTGTGTTCGCCGGGATTATCGCCGGTCCGCAACGCGTGCAGCCCGATCTGGCCTGGCGGGCGTTCGCCCGTGATGCCTTCGCGTCCGTGGGCGTAAGCCTCAGGGCCGACACGGATTCCGTCCGCAACGATTTCGGCCAGTCTGAGGGCCGTACCGCTGGGGGCATCTTTCTTGAACTTGTGATGCCGCTCGACGATTTCGATGTCGGCGTCCGGCAAAAGCTGTGTCGCCTGCTTCACCAGGGCTATGAGCACATTGACGGCCCGGCTGACGTTCGGCGATGCCAGCAGAGGGATCGACTCCGCGAATTCGCTGAGCTTTTCCTTGTCTTCCGGTTCGAGCCCGGTCGTTCCGATGACGACCGCGATGCCATGCGATTCGGCTCGCCCGGCGACGGCGATCGTTCCGGCCGGAGTCGAAAAATCGATCACGACCTGGGCAGAATCGATAGCGGCGATATCGTCGGTAAGCGGCACGCCCCAATCGGGGCCTCCAGTCAGTGCGGCGACATCTTTCCCGATCGCGGGATGGCCGGGCCGATCGATTGCGGCGACAAGCTGTGCGCGAGGGTCGTCACGGATCAGTTGCATAATCCGAACGCCCATGCGTCCAGCGGCTCCGTGAACGGCGATGCGTTTGGGAGCCCTGGGCGTAACGGACATGGATCGAATTCCTCTTGTTCGGCGATCGACGAGGCCAGATTCCGAATCATCGACGAAATCCGCCAGTTTGCTGGTCAGCAGGAGATTGTAACTCAGGACGAAGCGAACCGCCAACGGCCAACGTCACTGAATCAGTACCTTCGGGGTCCAGACGAGAGAAAACGAGAGGGAATGTTCGGATGCATATAAGCTATTGATATGCAGGTTATTATGAATAATCGAATTCGCTCGCCGTGCCGAATTCCGGCAGGCGAGCGAAGTGAAGTTCTCGACAAGGCGGATCTCGTCGTAAGCACGGGATCCGTCGCTTTCGTCAATGGTTCGGATGTGCGCCAGCGGCGGGGCCGCCGTAGACGGCTGAAGCCGGCAGGCTGCTGACCGGGCCCTGCATTTGAGGACCCAGCGGCATGGCCGCGTGAGCCGAACGCTGAGACTTGCTCATATGGAACACGGCGTAAGGGTCGTTCGCAGATGGCTTTCCGGGCAGGAGACGGCCCAGCAGGCCTCGGCGCGGGGGCTTCATGCCCAAACCGGGAGCCTGGCCGGGCGGCATCATACCGGGAGGCGGCATCATTCCGGGAGGCATCATGCCAGCCTGAGCACCCGCGGATTTGCCGTGGGCCATGACATCGACCGGAGCCGGCATCCGCGCGGCAGGATTGGCCGAAGCATTGTCGTAATTGGTTCGGACGACGCCGATCGGCGCAGGCTCCCCGGAAACGTGCGTGGCACCATAGCCTTGAGCCGGGCGGGCATCGCCGCGCGTGCCGTCGAAGCTGGCTTTGCCCGGCTCTTCACCTGGCGGATAGATCGGTGTCACGCTGATGACGGTTCCTTCTGCGATTTCCGCACCTTCGGCAGCCACCTGCTGCACGTGATCGTGCGGGGCATGGTCGTGCGAAGCATGTGCGGATTTGTTACCGGTTCGATCCCAACCCGTCGCCTTTTTGCCGAACAGGCCGTCGCCTGCCTGGGCATGCGCTGCACCCACCATGCCGAATCCCAGCGCCATCGCGGCGGCGATCCAACGTTCGTTCGATCTCATTGACCTCGTCTCCTATCCGAAGCAACGGAATCCGATATCAGGACCACATCGCCTCTCGAATCGTCGCAGGGCCGGCAGCTTCGCCTCCTGCGAAACGGCCGTCCATGCATGGCACTCGAAGCGCGAATGCAACCCACTCTTTATTCCTATCGACCGTTACGACCCGAAACTTCGGATCATTTGCCACGATCGGAATCTCCCGTGACGAGTTGCGTTAAGTTCCTGCCGAACAACACTCTGGAATATGTGAACAGAAGATTTCCAAGCACGTGAATGGACGTGGATTCGTTCGTTAAGGAATTGCGAATTTTCGCAATAGGGGAGACTGGGATCTTTACCGGGTTTACGCGATCTGCAAAACTCTTGGGACTTTCGTAGACTGGATTGGTCAGGCCACCCGGAATATCTTGCTCTTTCATCCATCGGAGATCGAATACATGCGCACCAGGAAGGCACCTCGGCCGGCTCGTACAAGTCGCAGATTTCTGGAGATCGAAACCTGCGAACGTCGTGATCTCATGGCGGCCGATTCTTTGGGCGTTTTTGCGATCCAGGCGGGCAATCCGTCCGCGCCGGACAGTTCCGTATCGGAGCAGTTCCAGATTGACCGGACGAATTTCAGCCTGTCGCACACGGGCACGGTGATGCTGCGGGTGACGACGAGCGATTTTTCCGACCTCGGGCCGATGAACGTCAATACGACGCGCAACCCCGTTCATGGCAAGGCGGTGCCTTCGGTCTGGCAAAGGACGTCCGGGCCTGGTTTTCTTCTGACGCGCGGGCGCTTCGGGTCTTATGTCCTTTCGGCCGGTTACGGCTCGAATGCGTTGCCGACCGACTACGAAATCGGCTACCAGCTCGCCGGCGACGTTGACGGTTCGTTCGATGTCACTCATGACGATTTCGCGTTGATCCGGTCCGCGATCGTCGATCCGTCGAGCCTGACGCCCGAACAGCTTGCCAATGCCGACGTCGACGGCAACGGGACCGTGAATCAACTCGATTTGCGCCTGGCCAGAAGCAACTACGGCGCATCGACTTCGATCCGGCCAATCACGGTATTGACCCGGATCAGCGACGATACGCCGCATAACGGCGATGTCATCCGTGTTTCGGACGGCGTTCTTGCGGCTCAGACTACGCCTGGGGCACGGGTGATTTTCGCGATCCCGGAACTCGGTGAAGAAGTCATCGTGACTGCCGATTCCACCGGCTACGCCGAAGGCCAGCTTCGGTTCGATGCTGAAGGGAATTACACGGTCACTGTCATGGCTCAGAGCGATTCGTTCGGTCAGAGCGATCTCGCCCATACCGCCGTCATTCGGCGCCCGACTCCGGTCGTGATTCTGCCTGGTTACACTTCATCGCTGCCGAAATCGGCCAACATGCTCCAGGAATACCTGGTCACGCTCGGCTTCCCGGCGGAAGACCTGGCCGTCGTGCCTGAGTGGGTTTCGCAGTTCGGGATCATCAGCCCGTATACGAACCTGCAGCAAATGCTCGAGAACGAAGGCTATGTCAAGGGCGTGGATCAGTTCATCGTGCCCTATGACTGGCGCATCCCGATCGCGCCTTATGACGGCGTTCAGGACGGAGTGCTCTCGCTGGTGACCGGCACGAGCATCACCCAGGCCCAGCCGCAATACTCTCTGGGTTATTTCGGGAATTTCCTGAAAACGATGGTCCTCGACGATCCGAGCATCGTGAATATCGACCTCGTCGGCCACTCCAACGGCGGTCTGATGACACGTGCCTATATCCAGAGCCTGGCTTATGGCGCAACGGTCACGGAAAACGGTCAGACTTTCACTCTTCCGAAGGTGGAAGACGCCATTCTGATGGCGGCCCCGAGCATGGGCGCGGCCGAAGCCTTCCCGATCTGGAACAACGATCTGGAGTCGTTCACCCTCGGGTCGACGAGTGTCTTGCGGCTTCTTCTGAGCATCCCGTATCAGATCGTCGTCGGTGGCGGCACGGTCACGAGCCCGCTCGGCAATATCACGCTGGCTTCGATCACCGATCCCAATACGGGCCAGCCGGATCCGCTCAAGTTCCTGCGACTGTACGGAGCTTCGCTGCGTGATCTGAACCCGACCTACGACTTCCTGCTGACGCCCCAGGGTGAGCTCACCAACATCAACGGTGACTCGTCTTCAGCGAACTACACCGTTCTGGACATGAACGCGACAAGCTCGCCGGGCGTGAACCCCTGGACCGCTTTGGTGGACTCCGTCTCGGCGACGTTCGGCGTCTATCCGAATATCAACGGTAATCCGGTTCAGACCACGACCGAAAACCAGACGGTGATCGCGGACGGCACGACCGGTCAAATCTGGCCGTTCCAGGAGTCGAATCCGATCGTACCGCCAGCCGGAACGATCTACTACAACAACATTCTCAAGGATTTCGGCGACGGAACGGTCCCCTACGTATCGCAGATCGCGACTTATGCCAACGACGGCTCGATCGTCGTCGCCCAATGGGGCAATGGCACGCCGCAATCGCCGCCTTCGTGGACGCAGACGATCGGCGTGGTCATGCACTCGCCGTATCTCAACAACGCCGACGTTCTGGAATTCGTGCGTAAGCGTCTGATCGGTCTCGTCAACTGACGACTTTCGGCGAATCGATCATCCTGCTAATTTTGTGCGGAGACGGACGCATCGCGTTCGTCTCCGCCGTCATTTGGTATTGCATTCATCTGAGAATGCAGTGACTTCGCTTTTCGTCCCTTTTCGGGTCGGGACCGTCATGACCATTCTGTTTCTGCACGGCTGGCATTCGGTACCGGGAGGCGTCAAACCGACGTTTCTCAAGGATCGTGACCATGTCGTGATCAATCCGAAGCTCGATGACGACGACTTCGAAGCCGCGCTGGCGACGGCGCAGGCGGCCTTCGATCGTCATCGGCCGGAGGTTGTCGTCGGTTCGTCGCGCGGCGGCGCGCTGGCGATGAATCTCGCATCGGGCGATAAGCCGCTCGTGCTTTTGTGCCCTGCCTGGAAACGCTGGGGGAACGTTACCACGGTGAAACCGGGCACGACGATTCTTCATTCGCGTGCCGACGACGTCATTGATTACGCGGATTCGGAAGATTTGATCCGCAATAGCGGTTTGCCTGCATCCGCTTTGATCGAAGTCGGCCGTGATCACCGGCTGGCGGATCCGGAATCGCTGGCGGCGATGGCGCGGGCATGCGAAACGTGGTCAAATCGATGACTGTGGTCGATCGGAAATCCTTGGCAGGATGACCGGTTCGAATGTCGAAGCTAGACGCCTGAAGAGGAGTCGCCGGACGATGGAGCGATCGATGAAGCCTGTACCTGAAGATAGGATTCGCGCGGCGATTCTTTCGGAGAGCGAGGATGTCCGAGTCTTCGCGATCCGCTATTTCGCTGGTCGTTATTCGCGCGATTCCGAGATCATTTCGGTGCTCATTCGAAGTGCCGAGAAATTCGGTGTGGAGAAATTGGGCCGGGAATTCGGAGCAGCCCAGGGTTTGCGACTGACGAAGGCCTCGATCGAGTGGATACTCGATAAACTTAATGTCGATGATGGGGACCCTTCGGAGACGAAAGGGGTCGATCGATCGAGGATCGCGCTACCTCTTTCGTCGGGAGATCTGGAATTGCTTGCCGAATTCCGGGAGAGGATCGAATGTGCCGGCTCGATTTCCGCGAGTGTTCTTGAGGTTCTGAGGGTACGCTTCGCATTGCGGGATTGGGACGAAGCCCGCTGCTGGGACGAACTCGAAAAGTTCTGCGAAACGCAAGCGGCACTTGAAGAGAACCGGAATGTGCCGAAGCGGTCATTTTCTCCTACTCAAGTGATCGAGGCACTCGTCAGGTCAGGCCCGGTGAATCGGGAAAGAGTGCTGGATTGGCTTCAGGCCTTGTGCGACGAGGAACCTGCCGGCGCCGACGGTTGGAAGCAGATCGTCGCGGCCGAGATCGCTGGCGAAATGAAGGATGCGGGTTTCGTATCGTATCTCGCTCGGCTGATGCGAAAATTTCCTGATGCGGATTTCCTTTTCACGAGCTGTATCGATGCACTCGTAAAAATCGGTGGCTCCACTGTGGTCTCCGCAGTCAGAGCGAGTGCTGCCGAGGCGGAAGACTTCTTCTGGATATCGGCGTCGGAAGTCCTTTCCCGGAATCGATCCCCGGAGGCGATCGACTATCTTGCCGAACGGCTCGAAGCGGAAACGGATCTTGAGCCCCGGAACCATCTGGCAGCAGCCCTGATCTATCAATGCGTTCCGGAAGCCCTCGAAATCGCGCGCGAGGTCGTTCTCGAAAACCGGGAGCGGAACGACTGGTTGATCGATTCGATCGGCTTGAAGTCTGACTTGATCACGTTCGCTGATTTTCTTGGCGAAAGGTTTCCGGAATATGACGAATGGAAGAAGGAGGTCGAAAACGATCGATTCCAGCTCCCGTTCATTAGGAGTCAATGGTCACCGGTCAAAACTCAACTGGCGGATTCTGCGTTCATCAATCCTCCTTCGAGCCAGGTATCGAAACCGGTGGTTCGTGCGGGCCGCAACGACCCCTGCCCGTGCGGCAGCGGGAAAAAGTACAAGAAGTGTTGCTTGAACAAGCCGGAGAGCCTGGTGGTCGACGAATGGAGCAAGGGCTGAAAAAGACGGGAGCGTATGGGAATCGAACCCACCAGCGGCCTGTTTCCAGGTCGCACGACGGTTTTGAAGACCGCGGCCGGCACCAGCCCTGCAACCGCCCCCCAGTGAAGGTATTCTATCACACGCATGCTTCGTGGGAGGAGCTGGGCGGAAGAGGCGCGAGCAGAAACACGACATGAAGAATTCGAATGGTGCTGCCGCTTGGTGGAATCCGGCGAATCGCGCGCTGTATGATGAATAAAGAAACAGAATCGGGCAGGAAACTGAAACCAGGGCAATTCGATGAACGAGCTTTGGCGATCACGCATCACGATCGAACCTGGCAAGCGTGGCGGCCGACCATGCATTCGCGGTATGCGCATCTCGGTTTACGACGTCTTGAGCTACCTGGCCGCGGGGATGACTTCCGAACAAATACTGCAAGATTTTCCTTACCTTGAGCCTGAAGATATTCAGGCAAGTCTCGCATACGCAGCCGAACGCGAACGCAGGATGCAACTATCAGGGTCATGAAACTGCTTTTCGACCAAAACTTGTCGCCCAGAATTGTCATCCGCCTGAACGACTTGTTTCCTGGCTCAGATCATGTGCAATCCGTCGGATTGGCTTGTGCCAGCGATGACGAAATTTGGAACTTCGCGAAAAGTCACGGCTTCGTCATCGTGACCAAAGACGAAGAGTTCAATGATTTGAGCGTGGTTCGTGGATCCCCGCCAAAAGTCATCTGGCTGCAGATAGGGAATTGCACGACTTCGCAAGTCGAAGCGATCTTCCGTGATCGGTTCGCTGATATCCAGGCGTTCGAATTGGAAGATTGGAGTAGCACTTTGCTCCTGGGCTGACGGATCGTTTTCCAAAGCGAACATTCCATGAGAAATAGCCGCCCGTCTTCAGGCAAATCACTCATCGTCGATCGATCGTCAGTTTCGAAAACAAGGTTTGGTGCGTGAAAAGAGACAAGTGTTCATGAAAATCGAACTGATCCGATCGGACGAATTTCGATTTCACCTGGATCCGGTTGCGTGCGAAGACCGGCATCCTTCCGTCGCGTTCGATATCGAAGCGAATCTTGAGACATGGTTCGACCGTCATTCGACACGGATTACTCTTCGTGAGCGTTGGTTTTGGTACGACGACCTGAATCGGTTCGAGGATCAGCTCAGGCGCATCGACGGTGAGTCGTGCGCCGGAACGGCGGTCCTTGCAACCATGAGTGCAGAAACGATCGTCTCCGTTGACCGGGAAGGCGATCGATTCCGGTTACGTATTCAGGGTATCGAAAATTTCGGACGCCCTGAGACGGTCGTGCTTGTGGAGTTCACGCGGCCTGCCCATGAAATCGGTTCGATGCTGCGGGGATTCTCCGAATTTCCGAAGTGGTGGTGAGTCGGTTTCGATCGAAGATCGGCCGGAGTGCGAAATAACCCCTTGCGGTGTCGTCTCCAGATATCCAGACGCAGCCCACGCTTCAAGCACGCATGCCTTGATAGACGAATAGGCTGCGTTCCTCTCCCATCGGAAAAACCGGAGAGAGGGTGTTTCCCCCCGGTCGTGACATTCCCGACTTTCCTACAGATGAAGTCCGACGCGATGACATCCTATCGAGATCGGATCGGATTTCGTTCGATACGGAAGTGTGGCATTTTCGACGTGCGGTCGAGACGTTTCTTCAACTCCGGAAAGGATCATGACCCCCTCATGCGTTCGCCGCCAGTTCCGGGGTTCGCCGCGACAGTCCGAGCCATTCGCCGAGGCCTGGAATTCTCGAGAGAACCGTCCTTTCGAGAATCAGCACAGCTACCGCCGAAAGGCCGAAAAGTGGCAGGAACGAACTGAGCGCCACGAAGATCGCCAGTAATGCGATCGTGATTCTTGGCGATGCATGCGGGGCGGGCGCTCCCAGAGACCCTGGGCGTTTCCGCCGGATCCAGAGTACGAGCGAGCTGACGCTGACGAGCACCAGCCCGACGGCCGTCATCAGCCCGATCGCCTGATTGGGCCAGCCGAACAGGCGGCCCTCATGCAGCGCGATGCCTGTTCCGACGATCCGGTCGATGATGTGTTTCTCGGCGAAATCGGACCTGGATACGACGGCCCCCGTTGCCGCTTCCATCGTCAGGTCCACCCGCCTGGGCCGGTTCGGAGTCATTGATTTGGCCGTCCAGTCTTTCGGGCTCGACCCGAACGATCGCGAACCGGGCGGTGCGACAAGCACCGGAGCGGGAAGACTCAGCGGGACCACGGTCGCGACGATCCTGTCCAGAGCGGCGAGATCCACCGGAGGCTGAACGCGGCGCTGGCTGGCTTTTTTCGTTTCGGAATTCGCGGGCTTCGCCATGGCGGACCGTGTGCCTGCGGCTTTCGCGATGGGCGAGGAATTGTCCCATTCCTGACGTGCCGCCGAGGTGCCGGTCCATTTGCGGACGGTCCGGAAGCCATCGCCCCAGAATTTCGCCCAGGGCAGCCCCGTCACCAGCAGAATCAGCGCGAAACCGGAAACCCAGACGCCCGTGACCGCATGCAGGTCGCGCCAGCGCGTGCGGGAGCCTCGAAAGAGTCGCGGGTAAAGCACGCCCGCCAGGCGAAACGGACCTCGCGGCAACCAGAGGCAAAGGCCCGTCAGGATCATGACGATTGCCCAGGACGACGCCAGCTCGACAAGGTGCGAGCCCTTGTCGCCCATCATGAGTTCGCCATGGAAACGGAAGATCAGCCGCATCAGGCGGCTTTCCTCACGAACCTGATGCAGGACTTCCAGCGTTTCGGGATGGACATAGACTCGCATGGCGGAACCGTCGTTCACGATGACTCGCACGGCGTCGTCCGGCTGCCGCGGAATCTCGTATGACTGAAGCCGCGACCCGGGCACGGCCTGAATCGCGGCCGCCGCGTGTTTCGAAGGGAGACCGGGATTGCCCTGCACCGCAAGCCGATCGTACGGCCTGTCGATGAGTGCCTCGATCTCTTCGGAAAACAGGTAGATCATGCCGCTGAGAGACAAAAAGATGACGAACGGAATGCAGAAAAGCCCGGCATAAAAGTGCCAGCGCCAGATCGCGCGATAATCGGGCCAATAAGAACGGGGCGTCACTTCGGTCGGCATGAATCGTCTCCGGAAATGGCGGGATGGTTCGTGTTCGGGGACAGTGCGAAGAAGAATGAGCCAGAGCCGCCGTCCCGAAGGATGACGGCCCGGATGATGAGCTGGTTACAGAGAGTCCGCGGAGAGGACTTCACCGCCTGCGCGGGTCGAGACCGCGCGCCACGCGTTCAGGGAAATCGTGTCCTTCGCGAACTGGACATGGCCATCGGCGTAAAGCGCGTTGATCCCACCGGGATGGAAACTGCGTGCCGCTGTGATCGCCGCGGCACGGCCGGTGTTCGTGCAGTCCGGCTCTTTCGCGTTCGGCGCGAAAAAATGATTGTATGCGGCCATCACGAAGCTGCCGCGCGACCATTCACGACCACGATCGCCGACCCATTGCCCAGTGCCGGCGCAGCTTGCCGGCGTAATCGCCGCGGCTGTCGTCAGCGCGAACTGGCGGCGCGAATCCTGAGCGGCCGCACCGGTCGAATTCGTGCCGTTGCCCAGAATCGTCTCCGAGAAGGCGACCGTATTGCTCAATCCGTCGGTGATTTCGGCCAGACGTATCGCTTTCCGGTCGAAAAACAGCCCTTCCGGCAGTACGGGCCCGGCGTCGATCCGAAAGCTGCCGCCATTGATACTGCCGGTCCCGGCGTTGCCGACGTAGTTGGTCGTGCCGAATTCGGGCACGATCTTGCCCCGGGAGTCACTTGGGCAGACGTAAGTATCCACGACAGTCGCCACAGCGGTCAGATTCGCCGGGCTGGCTGTGCCCGCCGTCAGAGGCGAGATGTCGAAATTGATCGCGGCATATTCTGCGGAACTTTCGATGAAGGGCAGAATCTGGGCCAGTGACGACCAGAGCGCCGGAAAGCTCGTCCGGCCGATGGGGAACATGCCGTGGGAGTTTTCGTAATTGTGCAGGGCAAGTCCGATCTGTTTCAGGTTGTTCGTGCACTGTGCCCTTCGCGCGGCTTCGCGAGCGGATTGTACCGCGGGGAGCAGGAGAGAGATAAGCACTGCGATGATCGCGATGACGACGAGCAGTTCGATGAGCGTGAATGCGCTTCTGCGTGATTTCATGCGTTGGGTTCCTTGTCGGTTCGTGGTGTTTGTGAGAGACGGGTGCACCGCAATGTCGATTCGAACTCCGTCAGGACGGAAAAAGACGTATTCTTCCTGCGGATCGGTCCGTTACGGTTCGCCCCTGGAATGGCCGGAACGCTCCGTTGCGGCGCGTTCCGGCCGAGACGAGATTCAGCTTTTTGCGGCCGGTTTCATGCCGACTTCGCCCATGTCGACCGTGCCGCCGCCTTCGACGAGAAGCGTGGCGCCGTTTCGACCTGCGTTACCGCCGAGCCAGCCCGCGGTTTCGTGCCAGACGACGATGCGGTGATTGCCGCTGGGCACGTTGCGGATTTCGAATCGGCCGTCGGCGTCCGAGAGCGTGAAATACGGGTGGTCGAAAACGCGTATCCAGGCCGATTCCCAGGGGTGAGGGGCACATGAGACTTTCAGGGCCTGCCGCTCGGCGACGAGTTTCGGAATTTCGATTTTGGCGCCGGGGTTCATGATCTGGTTCCCGGTCTGGGCGAATCCGTTCCACTGAAATGCGTGAACGACGGGCGATTCGTTTGTGACGACGAGCTTCTGGCCCTGTCGGACTCCGACGGCATGCGGCGCGAATCCAGAACATGGCTGTTCGAAAGTGACGGGTGATTCAGGCAGTTTTTCGAGCGAGGGGTGCACGGGTAACTTCGCCTTCGGGCCGCCCACGGCCGGAATCATCCAGACGAACGTCCATCGGATTCCGAGATTCTCAGGGTGAATCACCCAGTCTTCCGTGTAAATCGGCCCTTTCGAAGAGAACCACTGATGGTCTGCGGGTTTCAGGCCATATTTCGTAAGATCGATCTCGCGAGGTTTCGGCGGAGCGGCATCGGATTTCCATACGATCCGGCCCTTGACCGTGCCCCAGGCCTGATCCGGATTTTTCGGATCTTCGAAAGCCCGCACGCGTTTCGGCCAGAGAACTTCGAATCCAGTTCCGGTGCCGAGAGCGGAACCGGCCACGAGCTTTCTCAGGATCGACCTGCGATTGAAGGGCTTGCCGTCGTCGAACTTTCGGGGTGACCGGGCTTCCGGTTCAGGGCGATCGTATCTCATGTCGTCGAATTGCATTTGCGTTTACCTTGTATCAATGAGTTGCGGCCCGTGCGCGCACGTTCTACGGGAACGCGTCACGCCGACGGTCCTGCATCGGGAATGTGTCGATCAGTGAGTCCTGCCGACGCGAACCGATCGGTTCGAATTCAATTCCCGAGAAAGCCGGGATGATTCAGGGACCGAATCGGAGGTGTCGGTAATCGTTGGCGCATGCCTGGTTCAAAATTTCGAACCAGTGTGGCTTCAATCGGCATAACTCGTACCGGGACGGCGGACGATGAACGGAATCTCCGCGTTCTCGTCGATATCCGGATTTTCGAGCCCGTCGATGACAGCGTTGTGCGGTTCAGTTTCGAAATTCAGGAGGCCGATCGACACCGCCGACATAAATTTCGGGGATGGATAAACTTGATCGCTCCGGCACGAAGCGGGAAGAATCCTCGATGCTCAAAGCCGATTCGACGGAAACGGCGCTGACAGGCACAAAGCATCGAAACACCCGAGAGGCTGGCGCGTCGGCATCCGTTCCGCAGGGTGCGATCATCCGGCAGAGAAAATTCCGAAAAGTCATGACCGGATTCGAAGACCGGGGGCTTTGCCCTGTTTCTGTATCGACCGTTCCGGAAACATCTTCGGATGGTCCGCAGCAACACTTTTCCCGGCGGCATTTGGTTCCGCAACCGCAATATTCGGAATGGCGGTCCGCGTCGAAATCGGCTGCGAGCGATACCGTCCCGGACTGCAGGAATATCGCCAGAAACGTAACGGCCCCGACGGTTCGCAGAAACCTGCCGATCAGGCTTGCGGCGTCGCGAGTCATGGCTGATATGTCCACACGTCGAAATCGCACATTGAATATTAAATTAGAGTATGAGCTGGGCATATTCAAGTCGACTTTTCCATTTCGGCGAGATCAGGTTGGTCGATAATTCCGAAAATCGCGAAATCGAAATACGAAATCCGATGCAATCGCAACAGGATCGAATCCAGGCTCAGGAAATTTCGATCGGTGAGCGTATTCTTTTCGACGGCTCCGGATGCGCGAACGGAATCGCACGATCCGAACCGGGTGGCTGACCGATTCGGATCGCAAGTGCATCAGCCAATCGTCGAACCACGCGATTCGATCAAATCGGCGAGGCGGCCCGGTTTACCGTAGGAACCCCTCCCTTGGGCGTTTCCAGAATGTAACCGGTTGAGTCGGCGAAGTCCTTCCACGAGGATTCGAGCCGCTGCGGCTGGGCGATGCCGGAATGCGCCAGCAGGCGATATCGGAGCTTGAGCGAGTGGCCGTCGGCGATCGAGAATGCGTCGGCCAGCGTGAAAGAGGCGATCATCCAGCCGTCGCGGCGCACGTGCCAGGCTGTTGGATATCGAGGATTCGAAGGGTGATCCATGTAGCAGATGCCTTCGATGTGCCCCGGGCCTGTTGCCCCGGAGTAATCGACCCAGCGGGCAGGTTTGCCGAAGATCGCCGGTTCGCCGATGGAACCCTCGGAATTGAGCAGGCGCCCGCCGCCGAATTGTTCGCTGATCGATTTGGCGACGCGAACGCCCAGAAGGCCGAAGTTCGACTTGCCCAGCTCGACGACCTGGCCGCCGACGCTCGCGAGTTCGAACTGGACGTCGAACGCATGCCGCGTCCCGTCGATGGGCACCAGGGCGTAAGTTGTCGTCTGCTTGAGAAGTGCCTGGCCACCAGCCCACCATGCGGCTTCGACGACAGCCGCGGCGAAGTCGGAACCGTCCTGCAGGGCGAGCGTTCGGGTGTGGCGGATGTGTACGTCGGTATTCGGGCCTGGTTCTTCCCAGAAGTTCCATTCCTTCGGTGGCTGTGCGGGTTGGCCGGCAGGAGTCTTTGTCGCTTGCCGTACGAACTGATGGCCGAACCAGATGGAACGGTGGTGATCGTGGTTGGACTGCGGGTTCGGGTGGCCGTAGCGAGTGAGTTCGGCACCGGTGGGGCCACGGAGCGGGTGAACGAACGGCTTGGGCAGTCCGGCGCCGGTATGGAACACCGCACGTTCGCGGCCATCGAGCAGAAATCGAATATCGTCAGGCCCAGGCAGGACCTGCACGCGCGGGAATTCCGGAGTATCAGGATTCTGATAGTATCGCATGGATGGATTGGACCTGAGCTGTACGAGGGCGATTGCGGTTGACGAAAGCGGGCTCGCGAGGCCATGATAACGTAAGGTGGGTGTGACTTTGGAAGATCATATCGTGGAACGATTTCCGCTGTCGTTGTCGTTTCGTTGCCGAAGCGGCTCGAAAGGAACCGGGCCAGAATCGTTCCGGATCTCGAAGCGATGAACGTTCGTTCGGAAACCATGACAAACGTGGTCGTCGAAACGGCTGATGGACCGGCACGCGGCGAACCGACGGAAACACCTGTCGGCGAAAACGAAGACCCTGGCCCCACAGAGCCCGGTGTGACAGCTGGCAGTGCCAGCCAGGATGCCCTGAAACCCGCGTTCTGGATGATATGCGGAGCCGCCAGCTTCACGCTGATGGGCGGCATGGCCAACATTCTCGGTACGCGGTGCGACTGGCGGATCGTGGCCCAGAGCCGCACGATTTTCAGCTTTCTCGCCGCGGCGACGCTGGCGCATCTCGCGGGTGCGAAGTTCGTGGCGTTTCGGCCGCGAATTCTCTGGGTGCGCTCGCTCGCCGGCACGCTGAGTCTCATCAGCACCTTTTATGCGCTCACGCACCTGCCGGTCGCGGATGTGCTGACTCTGACCAATACCTATCCCCTCTGGATCGTGGCGATCGGCTTTCTGTTCTGGGGTGAGTCGGTCGAAGGGTCGATCCTGGCCTCGATCGTTTCGGCCGTGATCGGGGTCGCCCTGATTCAGCAGCCCCATATGGAAGGTAATCGTGTCGCCCTGTTCGCAGCTCTGGCTGCCGCCTGCTTCACGGCCGTGGCGATGATGGGCCTGAACCGGCTCGGACATATTGACCCCCGCGCCGTCGTCGCCCATTTTTCGGCGGTCGCCAGTATCGCCATGGTTCCGCTGCTTTACTTCGGGCATCCCGCGGATTTTGGCGTATTGCGCGATCCGACGACGCTCGCCCTTTTGCTTGGAGTCGGCATTACGGGTACGATCGGCCAGATCTTCCTGACCAAGGCCTATGCGGCGGGATCCGCACCCAGGATCGCCGTCATCGGCATGAGCCAGGTTGCGATGGCCCTGGTCTTCGACCTTGCATATCGGGGGAAAATTCCGCCGGTTCTGAGCCTGGCGGGTATGACGTTCGTCGTCGCACCGGTAATCTGGGTGATTCTTCGCGGCAGAGGCAGAGCGAAGCATGGTGCGGACGTCAGGCGTGCGACAGCGGGGGCCGGAATGCATCGTAGCGCTACTTCGCCGGTGGTGAGCGAAATCGCAGATTCAGGCAGGCGCGTCCTCGTAAACACGTGCCTGGAAGACAGAGAGAGCGGTTCATCCGCCTGATCATCAAGAGACCCGGGAAAAACCTTCAGAGTCATGAACACACGAGACGCATCCCTGCTGCTGGTCATCTACGCGGCGCTTCTGGTCGCTGGCGGCTGGATCGGATTCCTCAAGGCGAAAAGCCGCCCGAGCCTCATCGCTGGCCACATTTCCGGTGTGATCATTCTGATCGCCATGGCCCTGATCTTCAGCGAAAAGGGTGTGAAGGCTGGCTGCATTCTCGCCACATTGACGGCCCTCGGGCTTTCGATCTTTTTCGGCAAGAGATTCGCCAAATCGCGTAAATTCATGCCTGGCGGAATGATGGCGTGCGTCAGTGCAGTCGTGTTTCTTCTGTTCCTGCTGGCCAATCCCTGCACCTGAGTGATCATGGCGGAAACGGCGACGCTCGAACTGCGGAACGTCGGGAAGTCCTATCTCGGCGTCAAGGCGCTGCGGGATGTCTCGCTTTCGATCGCAAGCGGCGAGATCCACGCCCTCTGCGGCGAAAACGGCGCCGGCAAAAGCACGCTGGTGGAGGTCCTCGCGGGTACGATCCGTCCCGATCAGGGCTCGATCCTTCTGGACGGCGCGGAATTGAACCTGAACGGGCCGACCGCGGCACTTCGGGCCGGCATCGCCGTGATCCATCAGGAGCTTCAGCTCGTCGGATCGATGAGCGTCGCCGAAAATATCGTTCTGGGCGACGAAAATACGTTCCTTGGCTGGCTCGACCGCCGAAATATGACCGAGCGTTCGGCAGAGGCATTGCGAATGCTGCATGCCGATGCGATTTCGCCAGGAGCCATTGCCGGAAGTCTCGCGACCGGACAACGCCAGATCGTGGAGATCGCCAGATCACTGAGACGCCGGGCGCGAGTTCTGATTCTCGACGAACCGACCGCCGCGCTCACCCGGGCTGAGGCGCATCGTCTGGCCGAACTCTTGCGAAGGCTTCGCTCCCAGGGGCTGGCCATCATTCTGGTCAGCCATCACCTGGACGAAGTTCTCGCACTTTCGGACCGCGTTTCGGTCTTGCGCGACGGTCAACTCGTCGGCACTTGGCCACGCAACGAAATCGATCACGACGGACTCGTGCGTTCGATGATCGGCCGGGAAGTCGGTATTCACCGGAAAGAAGTGTCACAAAATTCGGGGCAGAGGGAACTTCTGACGATCCAGGCCATGCAGGGTGAGACGGTCCGCGATGTCGATCTGGTCGTGAACTTCGGAGAAGTCCTGGGGCTGACGGGTCTGGCGGGGGCAGGTCAGGAAGAGCTGGCACGACTCATGGCCGGCGAATCGCTGGCGAAGAGCGGCCTCATGCGTTTGGCCGGTAAGGCATACCGGCCGCGCCATCCCGCACAGGCTCAGCGGCTGGGCGTCGCTGCCGTTCCGGCCGATCGACGCGTCCGCGGATTGATCGCGTCCCTGACGCTCGGACGCAATCTTGTACTTCAGCGATTGCGGCAGACCAGCCGTTTCGGATGGCTGAGCTGGAAGAGATTAGGTGTCGAGGCGACGAACTTATGCCACGAGCACCGCATCAAATATGATCGATTGAGCCAGAACCCATTGACGCTTTCTGGAGGAAATCAGCAGAAAGTGTTGCTGGCACGTGCGTTGGCCACGAATCCCAGGCTGGCGATCCTCAACGAGCCGACTCGGGGTGTGGATATCGGCACGCGCGAAGCGATTCACAGGCGGATCGAAGAACTGGCGGCGACAGGCGTGAGCGTGGTCGTCGTAAGCCCGGATACGCAGGAGCTGGAACGGGTCGCGGATCGGGTCGCTGTGTTTCGAAGCGGCAGGATCCGGTCGATTCTGGAAGGGGATCGCATCAAGGAACGCACGATCCTGGCCGAGATCACCGGTGCTGACGAACGATGAAGCCGTACTGTCGGGAGAGGAGTTCGATGTGGCGGACGATCTGACGCAATCCAGGCCCGGCGGTCAGGCGACCGGCGCATCGGTGGGGCGATCGCGCTCGAATGAACTGGCCCGGCTCCTCAAGCGACGCTGGCCGCAAATCCTGCTGCTGGCGGCGGCCTTATGGCTGACTTTCACGACGGAGCGGTTCTGGACAGGCGGCAATCTCAGTTCGATTCTGACTCGTGCTTCGATACTCGGCGTTCTGGCGCTTGGCCAGTGCTGCGTCATCCTCTCCGGCGGGTTCGACCTCAGCCAGGGCGCGACGCTGGGCCTCGCCTGTGCCGTGGCTGGCACGGCCATGGGCAAAGGGTTCGACACATCCGGCTGTTTCGCGGCCGCATTGTGCACTGGGGCAGTCGTCGGGCTTCTGAACGGAGTCTGCGTCGCCCGGGTCGGGACCAATCCGTTCGTGACGACGCTCAGCGCCCTGATGGTCGTTCGCGGGGCGACTTTTCTGGTTCTCGGCGGAATGACGCTCAATCGGCTGACGATGTTCGCGGCGCTCGACAGGCCTATGTCGATCGGCTCGCTGGAGCTTTCCGGACGAGGCGTCGTTTTTCTCGTGACGACGTTTCTCGCCTGGCTGTTTCTCCGCCAGACGATCTGGGGTCAGCACTTGCGGGCGACTGGCGGCAATACCGAAGCCGCTCGCCTGGCCGGTGTGCGGACGGATCGCATGAAAATAATGGCGTACGTCCTCAGCGGTCTGAGTTCAGGGCTCGCGGCCGTTCTGTTCCTGAGTTTCATCAAGGTGGCGAAGGCCGATACCGGCACGGGGTATGAGCTGGATTCGATCGCGTCTTGCGTCATCGGCGGCGTGTCGCTGGCCGGGGGCGAGGGATCCGTTCTGGGTGCGGCGGCCGGTTGCCTGATGCTCAAAACGATCGAGACGATCATTACGCTGAGGGGGCTCGACGATCAGTATCGATCGCTGGTCACAGGCCTTTTGATCCTCGTTTTCGCGGCGAGCGATTCGTGGTCGAGGCGCGGCCAGCGGCGGCGCTGAGCAGATAACGAATGCCCGCGCCACACCCGCCCCAATCACTCGGCAGGCATCAGGTGGGGGTTCCAGACCACTTCCCAGAGGTGGCCTTCCGGATCCTGAAAATACCCAGCGTATCCACCCCAGAACGTATCGTGAGGAGGCTTCACGAGCGTCGCTCCACTTTTGACGGCCAATTGCATCACTTCGTCGACTTCTTCCCTGGTTCTCACGTTATGGCCGATGGTGCAGTTCGTGGGTGCTGCAGGTGAAACCGGCAGTCCAGTGTCGCTGGCGATGTCCGCCCGTGACCACAGAGCCAGCTTCAACCCGGCGTTCAGGTCGAAGAACGCCACACCGCCATGTTCGTCATCGGCCCCGAGGATTCCTTCGGAAGGAAATCCGAGCCCATCCCGATAGAAGGAATAGGCTCGGTTGAGGTCGTCGACGCCCAGTGTCAGTACGGTGATCGAAGGCTTCATCGGGATCGATTCTCCGAGTCGCAAAATCAGGCCGAATGTTGAAAATCGCTGCTCCGGACGGCCGTTGATCAGACCAGTCCTTTCATGTTAAACTTACGTCATCGAATGGGACTTAAGCTATGCTCACCCGCTTATTTCCCATCCTCACTTCCGCCTTCCCGATCTACTCCGTGTCACCTGGACCATCGACCATGAGTCGTACGTTCTCCGCTGGACTTTTCCTCGTCCTGACGACGGGATTCGTCCCCCTTTTCGCCGCTGACAAGGCCGACGACTCCCGGCCTTATGGTCTGGACAAGCGCGTGCCCTTCAACACCAGCCGCGTGATCGGCTCGCCGGAACCCCCACTGCCCTACAAAACCGAGCCGGCGTTCCCGAACCTCAAGCTCAAGCAAGTGCTGACCATCGAGCCGGAACCGGGTACGGACAATCTCTTCATGACCTTGCACGTCGGCTCCTGGAATGGCGGCGGCGAAGTGCGGCGGGTGCGAAACGACCCGAACGTGTCCGAGTCTGAACTGCTCATCTCGTTTCCGAAGGAACTTTCGTACGCGAGCGCGTTCCACCCGAAATATCGGGAAAACGGATATGTTTATGTGTTCGTGAACGATAAGCAGGAACCTGTCGTCCACGACCGGGTCTTCCGTTACACGGTCGATCGCAAGCCGCCGTTCAAGGTCGTGCCGGACAGCAAGACGGAAATCATCGCCTGGCCCTCGAACGGCCACGACGGCGGCGGCATCCATTTCGGCAAGGACGGCTACCTATACGTAACCGCGGGCGACGGCTCTTCGGACAGCGACACCTACGGCGCAGGCCAGGATATCGGCAACATTCCGGGTTCGCTGATCCGGATCGATGTGGACAAGCCCGACCCCGGCCGCAATTACTCGGTGCCGAAGGACAATCCGTTCCTCGGTTATCCAGGTGCCCGGCCTGAGATTTACGCCTACGGCCTGCGAAATCCGTGGAAGCTCGATATCGACGACGCCAACGGTCAGATCTGGGTCGGCGCGAACGGCCAGGATCTCTGGGAAACCGTGCACCTGATCTCTCGTGGCGACAACCACGGCTGGCCGATCTACGAAGGCTCGCACCCGTTCCACCTGGATCGCCCGCGTGGCCCGACACCGCCCGTTAAGCCCGCCGCCGAACACCATCACAGCGAAGCCCGTTCGCTCACTGGCGGCGTTGTTTATACCGGGACGAAAATGCCTGAACTGACCGGCGCCTACATTTATGGCGATTATTCCACGGGCAGAGTCTGGGCGATACGGCACGACGGCACGAACGTGACGTTCCATAAGGAACTTGTGGATACGCCGTTCGCGATTTCGGGGTTCGGCAACGACCCCAACGGTGATCTCTGGGTGATCGATCACCCGGGCGGATTTCACCGGATCGTGCCGAATGACAAAAAAGAGGCCGACTCCGGCTTCCCGCGCAAGCTCAGCGAAACCGGCTTGTTCGCCGACGTGAAGAGCCACACTCTGGCGGCTGGTATCGTGCCGTATGCCCCGGCGGCTCCGTTCTGGTCGGACGGTGCCATCAAGATTCGTGCCGTCGGTGTGCCTGAAACGAAGCCGATCGATACGGCGAGCGGCCGGTGGGAAGCGCCTGACGGCACGGTGACGATCAAGAGCTTCCAGCTCGAGACGAAATCCGGAGATCCTTCCAGCCGGAAGTTCATCGAAACGCGCATCATGGTCCGTGAACAGAAGGAATGGACCGGGTACACCTATCTCTGGAACGAGGAAGGCACCGATGCCGAACTCGTCGAAAAGAACGGTCTGGACAAGACGTTCCGCATTGAGGACAAGACCGACCCTCGCGGATTCCGCGATCAGGTCTGGCATTACCCCAGCCGCACGGAGTGCATGGTCTGCCACAGCCGGGCCGCCAATTTCGTGCTGGGCTTCAATAGCCTTCAGCTTGATGCCGATTTCGATTACGGCAACGGCCGGAAGGACAATCAGCTCCGGACGCTCTACCACATCGGCCTGCTGAAAAACGACAAGGGCTACGAACCTCGCAAGCCGAATGCGCCGCATCTGGTCGATCCGAACGACAAAACCCAGCCTCTGGAGGCTCGTGCGCGGTCATTCTTCTACACGAACTGCGCCAGCTGCCACGTCGACGCCGGGGGCGGGAATTCGCTCATGAATATGGATTTTCACGCCAAGCGAGATGATATGAAAATCATCGGCGTGAAGCCCATCCACCTGTTTCCGGACAATCCGACCGCCCAGCTCGTCAAACCTGGCGAGCCGGAAAACTCTGTCGTATTCCTGAGAATGAGCCGGCGCGGTACCGGGCAGATGCCGCCCCTGGGTTCGAACGTCGTCGATCACAAATCCGTTGAACTGCTACGGGAATGGATCGAATCGCTCGGAAAAGATAGCGCTAAGGCTTCGAAATCGGAATGAACTCAGCGGGAGGCACGATATTGCGTGCCTCCCGAATTTTTTGTGACTCTAATTTTGCGGCAGGCACGTTCCCGGTCGAAGACTTCGGTTCCGGCTATTCGTTACGATATGAGACGGTCATGTCGATCGATTCGTTGACCATAACTTCGAAATGCATGGGAATAAGCATCGCAATTTCCCGCGATTCAGGTTTGACCGATCCGCGATCCGAACCGGCTGGTATGTGTGAAGTCCTGCTTCGGACGAAAGATGCAGTTGAGCCCGAAATTTGGGGCAGAACCGTTCATCGCACTTGCCGATACCTGACGAACCTACACAAGATACCTAGTGAACATCGAAAGGGTCTCTGGATTTCCCGCAAGGAATTTCCTAAGATCTTCCCTTCCTCATCCTGCTCTCACCGGAAGCGGGACATCTTTTTCTCGACCAGAGGATTCGAATTCTGCGAAGTCGCCGATCTTACGCCTACGACGCAAGATCATGAGAGTTTCGGATCGCTTCGAATCCGTGGTCCGTGCGAAGAGAACGTCACTCTCATAGGACTTCCAACGTCCGTCAGGTGTGCGTTCATCTTCGGGAACCAAGAGAATTCAATGTCGTCAATGCGCGAATTCGAGAACAAAATCGCTAGCGATACGGTCTATCGGGTTGTCGAGTTACAGGAATTCCTCGAACTTTCCGCTGAAGAAATCGAAGCGATTCATAATGTCAGCCATCGGTTGACGCCAAAATTGCAAGATGTGGTCGACAGGATGTACGATCTTTTTACTCAGCAGGATGCGACGCTTCGGCATTTCGCGCGCCCTCAGGCAGGTTACGATGGGCCGATTCCGGAACGGCTGGAAGAGATTACCCCCGATCATCCGTACATGAAGCAACGGAAAGTCGCGACATTGCGATTTCTGGTCGGGCTGGTAAGCCGGCCATTCAATACCTCTGCGATCCAACACCTCGACTGGATCGGCAAATTACACAATTCACAGGCTGGCTCGCGGGATTTCAAACTTCCCGCGGTTCAGTTCGAAGCCGGCATGGGTTTCATATCCGCGTCTTTGATATCCGCGGTGAAAACGTTGAATCTGCCGAGAAGTCAGGAATCCCTCGTGTTATCCGGTTTGCAGAAAATGTGTTGGATTCTCAACGATGTTCTGCTGAACCGGCTGGCGGATCCTCCTGTCGCCGATGTTCGCCCGAATGATCATCGCCGCAATCTTCGCGTCGAATCGGATTGACCGGCCTGGAATCGAACGCAATCGGGACGGTCGCACCGGATCGATGTCGAGCCGATCGATCAAAAGCATTTGACCCAGTGATCGATGCGCTGGGGCTCGTTTTCCGGATCAGGCCAGACGATGCCGACGATGTCCATGCGCCAATGGCCTCGATAGCGCCTGGCATCTCGCCAGGCTTTCGCGGCTCGGTGCAGGTTTTCTCGCTTGGTGGCGTCGATCGTCGCCGACGGGGCCTGCAGGGCATCGCTCGTGAGTGTCCGAACCTCGGCGAATACGACGACGATGCCGTCGCGGGCGATGATGTCCAGCTCTTGATGCCCGTGACGAAAATTGCGCTCGAGAACGACGAACCCCTTATGACGCCGCAGCCACCACTGGGCGTAATCTTCGCCACGACGCCCAAGCCAGGCGGCGTGGGCCCGAACGTCTGCCACTTCGGGCCGGGGATCGTGGCTGCATTTCCAGCGCGAGGGCGTCAGCCACCGTACGATTCGGCGTTCGAGCCGCATCCTGAAGCGATCGTTAAAATGCAGGTCGTAGGGTTGCGGCATGCGTAACGGATTTCGAGGGGATGGCTGATCGATCGAAGGATCGTGTCATTCGCAGGAATTCATTTCGAATCAGGCCATGCTGCGTCGATGAGTCTCGGCAACATTGAGCCCGCGGGACCTTCCAAAAACACTCCTCCAGTCATGACCGATCTTGGATCCGGATTGACCACCGCGACGACCGCCCCGTGCGAAAGCGCCCTTGAACCGAGCGAAGCCGCGGGTTGAACGATTCCCGAGGTTCCGACGACCAGCATGACGTCGCATTCGTTGGCTGCGGAGATCGATCGGGCCAGTGCTTCTTCCGGCAGCATTTCGCCGAACCAGACCACACCAGGCCTGGCCAGGCTTCCGCAAAGGGGGCAAGCCGGGTGACGGTCCGGCGAGTCTTCCTCTGGATTCAGCTCCATCACGTGGTCACGATCGAAGCACCGGGTCGCATGAATGCTGCCATGAAGTTCGATGACATTCGTCGAACTTGCGGACTGGTGCAGACCGTCGACATTTTGAGTGACGATCGTGACTGCCGGAACGATCGATTGCAATTTGGTGATCGCCAGGTGTCCGGGATTCGGTTTCGCGGCCCGGGCTGCGGCTCTGCGTTCGCAATACCATCGCCAGACAAGTTCCGGGTTGCGCCGAAATGCAATGGGAGTGGCGAGATCTTCCGGGCGAAACTTCGACCAGTATCCCGTGAGCGGGTCGCGGAAAGTCGGCAGGCCCGACTCGGCCGAAATGCCCGCCCCTGAAAGGACGGTAACCCGCTTCGCCTGGCGGAGCGCTTGTGCCACATGCATTTCAGTGTCGGACAGCATCTTTCGAAAACTCCCGAAATGGAATTCGCTCAGGCTTCCGCCATGACACCCTTGGCGAGAAAGGCGGTCGCGGCGGCCATGATCCGTTCTTCGGTCGCCTCGGCTCGGGTCATTTCGTCGGTCACGCGGCCTTCGCACAGGACGACGATTCGATCCGCTACCGCGAACAATTCGGGCAATTCGCTGGAGGTGACGAGCACCGAGAGCCCTGAGTCCGCCAGGTCGCGCAGCAGTGCGTGGATTTCGGCTTTGGCACCGACGTCGATGCCACGTGTCGGTTCGTCAAGTAGCAGAAGTTCGGGGTCGGTCAGCAGCCATCGGCCGAGAATGGCCTTCTGCTGATTGCCGCCGGAAAGACTTAAAATCATGGCCTTTCGTGAAGGCGTCTTGATGCGAAGCCGGGCAATTTCCTCGTTCGCGGCTTTCGCTTCGTTCCCGAAACGCACGATTCCGGCGCGAGATAGCGGTGATTCGCCGAGTTGAGTCACCGTGATGTTCTCGCCGACGTTCATTTCGGCGAACAAGCCAAGATTCTTGCGATCTTCGGTGACCATGGCCACACCGGCGGCGATCGCCTCATGCGGGTTGCGGAAGCGCACCGGCTGGCCTTTCAGTCGAATTTCACCAGTGCGGTGGTGGGTGCCCGCGACGCCGAAGACCGCTTCCAGCAGTTCCGTGCGGCCCGCGCCCAGCAGGCCGGCTACTCCGACGATTTCGCCCGGATGCACGGACAGGTTCACGTCGGTCAGCGACGGCCTGCCTGAGCCATTTTCGCGAGGCACGTTCAGCCCGGCGATTTCGAGGACCGGGGCATCCGCCGATTCGAATCGGGAAGCTTTGCGAGGCGTGTCGCCAGCGAGGGCCCTGCCCACCATCCACTGGACAACTTTCGTCGGTGAGGCCTCCGCGGCCTTCACGCTTGTGACGAGGCGGCCGTCGCGCAGGACGGTAACTTGATCGGCCAGCCGGAAGACTTCGTTCATCTTGTGAGAGATGTAAACGACGGCGTGATCGCGTGCCTTGAGATCGCCGATGACGCGGAAAAGTCGAGCGACTTCAGCGTCGGAAAGGGCAGAAGTCGGTTCGTCCATGATGACCACATCGGCCCGAAATGCGATCGCCTTGGCGATTTCGACCATCTGCTGGTCGCCGATCCGGAGATCACGAACTCTGGCTTTCGGGTCGATCCTGGCGCCGAGTCGGCCAAGCACTTCGGATGCGCGCTGATGCATCGCCCGTTCGTTGAGCATTCCGAATCGGCCCGTGATCTCTTCGCCCAGAAAAATGTTGGCCGCGACCGAAAGATCGGGGACGAGGTTCAGCTCCTGGTGGATGATGCGAATACCGGCTTCTTCGGCTTCGCGGGTGTTGGAGAAGCGCTGCGGTGCGCCGTCGATCGCAATGGTGCCGTCGTAGTCGGTGATGACCCCGGCCAGAATTTTCATCAGCGTGCTTTTGCCGGCCCCGTTTTCGCCGCAAAGGGCATGCACCTCTCCCGCTCTGAGTTCGAAGGAGACGTCTTCCAGAGCGTGCACGCCTCCGAACCGCTTGGTGATTCGTGTCATCATCAGGCGTGGGGTCGCGGCCGCGGGCTCGCTCATCGTTCAGGTTTCCGGAGGGGATTTCTGGTCGGAATCGGTGGCGTTTCGGACAACCGTCTGTCCGTCGTCATTCGGCAGGACTATATTAGCCGAAAGTCGAATCTCCCAGAACTATTCAACGGAAATACCAGCCATGAGCGATAACGAACGTACGCGCTGTCCGCACTGTCATTCCGTACTGGAAGATTCCGTGGCCGGCTCGGATTTCTGGGTTCGCTGCGGCGGTTGCGGCAGACGTGTGATGCCTAGATCCTGGAGCCGGATCGTGAACGATCCGGAACCTTCGGCCCTGTTCCGGCCGAGCGTGATCGAACGCCGGAATGCTGTCGGTTCCGCTCGATTCGATCGTCGAACGGCCGATTCCGGCCCGGCCCGTAACACGATGACGCCGGGGCAAATCTACTCTCTGGCCATACCGACGATCGTCATATCGGCCGCTTCCTGCCTGCTTTTTTCGCAATGGTACACGACGTCCGACATGCTGATTTGCGGATTCATGGGACTGCTTTTGACGGTATTCGTCATATTCGTACCCGCACTGCTGGTTTCCGTCGGTACCGGGGCGATCACGCTGGCGTTTTTCAGTGCCCTGTTCGGCTTTTCCGGTAACGAATTCTTCCGTGGCTTGTACTACTTCCTGTTCGGATTCATCATGGCCAGCGTTCTTCAGTTCGTGAGCCGTTCGATGACCCATGGACCACGGCGTAGTCTCCCTCAAACCGAACCGGAACAGGAAAGCACCGTCATGGGCTCGCAGGTGGCGACGAACCTGAACTGATTACCGCCCCAACACGACTTCGTTCGATTCGTCGGTTCGATGGACCGCCGAAGGGCAGAAGCTTCGCGGAGCATCGATCGGATTGAGATTCAGGAGAATCTCTCGCAAACTGACGCGGTTTCCTAAGTTCCCTGAATTTCCTCAATAGCCTTGTTTTCTGGAATTTCTTAATGCTCCCAGGTTAACGATCCGATCTAGTGCCATATGGATCGATGGGTCGATACGGAAAGTCCGATGGGAGGAATCCCTTTGGTGCATCCCCGGGTCTGACCGTTCGGACCGATTCGGATGGAGTCGTGAAGAAGCCTGCCTGAAGCGTCGAGGATGACGCTGACGGAGCCGACTGACACACGGATGTTCGCCTGCGTGGACGGATCAGGAAGATTCGTGACGAGGCCAGTCAGCGAAAGAAGGATAATGCCATGATCTTCGGATTGAGGCGTGGCTTGGCCGCATTGGCTTGCCTGGCGTTGAGCCTGAACGCGAACGGCCAGATGTTCGAGAAAAACCATGTGATCCCTGAGACGGTCGATGCGATCGACCTGAACACGGGTGCCCCTTACTATGCGCCCCCGGTTCCTCGGGGCCATTACACCAAAGATACGCTCGGTCACATCATCGGCTCCGTTCATGGCGCCGCTGCTCAGGCCCACGGCGCTGCTGCCCACGTGGCCAACGCCGTCAAGTCGCTGTGTTCCACCTGCGGCGGTTCCGGCGCTTGTGCCGGCTGCGGCTCTGCAGCTGGCACATCGGCCCTTGGCACGTGCGGATCATGCGGCGGTAAGGGCTATATCTTTTCGGACGGCTCAGGCCTTGGTCATAACCTTGGCGGCAGCGGTGCTCATACGCACATCGCTCACGCTGGATCCGGCGGAACCGTCATCGGCGGAACGACCGGAGGCCATGGGCTGATGGGTGGCCATGGCGCAGGTAACGGCAATGGCTCCGGAGCCGGTTACGGTGCCCCGGTCGTCAATGGCCACTTCTCCGCTGGCGCCAAGTCGAGCCCACAGATCGCTCCTTCCGGCCAATACGGCTCCCCCCAGGCAGTCGCTTCGTGCGGCAATGGTGGCTGTGGCGGTAAAGTCTGCGGCGAACCGACCTGCTTTGGCCTGTTCGGCGGTAAAGGCCGGGGCAACGGCGGCGGTTGCGGCACGCCTGGCTGCAGTGCACCGGGCTGCGGTAACGGCGGCGGGCTCTTCGCTGGCCATGGTGCGGGTGGTCACGGCGGGGCTGGCGGCTGCGGTACGCCTGGCTGCAGCACCTGCGGCAACGGCGGCATGGGTGGTCACGGCATGGGCGGTCATCCGGCTGGCCCGTGTGGCATGCCTGGCTGCGGCATTTGTGCCTCACTGCTGAACGCCCACAAGGGATTGCTCGCCAAGGCCGCGGGGCTGTTCGGCAAGCATCATGGACCCAAGTGGTTCACGGGCCCTGGCGGTCCGGTTCCGCTGACGCCTGGTTACGTTCAGTACGTTAACCCCGTGCGTTCGCCTCGTGATTACTTCGCCTTCCCGCCTTACCTGGATCAGGCGATGTCACCCGGCTACGGCTCGATGCCGCAAAGTACGGCCGGATTCGCGACCGATCGTGCGACCACGCCGACCGACTTCGTGACTCCGCCCCCTGCCCGGACGGCTCCCGTGCCGCCTCCTCCGCCGCGAGGCGAATCGCTGCGGGAAGTACCTCCGGCTTCGCGGACTCTCCGTGAGCGAATGGCTCCCGCCGCTCCTGCTCCTGCTCCGGCAAACGAAAACGAAAACTGATCCGAATCGTACGAAGGTACGCTCGACATAATCGTGCGACGAATCGCCGGAATTTTCCGGCGATTCGTCGTTTTTTTCTTCCCCATTGCGAACGCCGAATGTCGATAAAACAAGAGACGCGCGAGAGCCGGTTGCCCGTGAAGTCACGCAAGTTCGCTGGCAATGCGATCCGCCGAGGGTGTCGAGCATATTCGAACGGAGTTTCGGATCGACCGGTCCGCACCCGCCATAAGTATCTCAGTTGAGGACAGGAGGTCTCTCATGCAGCCTCGTTCGCTTCGGCCGCTCCGTGCCATCGGGCTCTCGGCCATGACGGTCGTATTCGCGGCTCTCTCAGCCCAGGCACAAGTGGACTACGCCCCGCGCGTGCCCGACATTCACGAACGCAACGGCCATTTCACTCGGCTTGAGCCGTTTCCGCGGAATCTACCGCCCGACCCGTATCGCGATACGTTCTACGGCACAAAATACGACGACCGCCCCGATGGACGCCGACCCAACGACTGGAAACACGGCGGGCTTTATGGCCAGTATTTCGAACCGACTCCCGCGAGATCCATTCGCCCCTATTTCCGCGGTGCCCCGGGTGTCGACACCATCACGCCGGACAAGGCCCCGGCTCTCGGCCTTAAGCGCTGGTATTCGTGGGTTAAGGAACCGTTCCGGCCCGTCAAATACTACTATCAGTCAGGCAGCTACGTCCCGGTTTACGACCTGGATCCGCTCGTGACAGGCCCCGGGCCTTTCCCCTGGCCGTTCTTCTATCATGAAAGCCACGGCGGCTGATCGCCGGCCTTACGGATTCACGCATCCGAAAACACCGCGACGCCGTGATGAGTTCGCTCTTCACGGCGTCGCGGCTTTTCCGGAGGAATCCTGTCATCGAGAATCTGATATGATGCGAAGGCCAGGACCGTTCCGGCATTTCGAATGACGCACCGAGACCGCGGCAATGGCTGAATCGCAAGTCAATCACACGGGCTGGAAATTCGTAGATACCGCTGGAAGCTCATCTCGGCCTGTCGATCGACCGCTCGAAATCCTCGTGATCGGAGGCGGATTCGCCGGGCTCAATGCCGTGTCCGAATTGGCCGGTGTCGAAGCACGCATCTGGCTTGTGGACAAGCGCAATCACCACGTTTTTCAGCCGTTGCTTTATCAAGTCGCCACGGCGGCGCTTTCGCCGGCCGATATCGGATATCCGATCCGCAGCGTGTTTCGCAGGCGCCAGGATGTCCATGTCATCATGGACGAACTGATCCGCATCGATCTGGCCCGGAAGGTGGCCGTTTTTCCTGGTGGCGAAGCCGATTTCGACTACCTGGTACTGGCCTGTGGGGCGACTCACGGCTACTTCGGCCGTGAGGACTGGGCCCGCTTCGCCCCGGGACTCAAGACGATCGAAGACGCCCTGGAAATCCGGAGCCGCATTTTACTGGCCTTCGAAGAAGCCGAGATGGAGGCTGATCCGGACAACCGCATTGCCGACCTGACGTTCGTGATCGTCGGCGGCGGGCCTACCGGAGTCGAAATGGCCGGCGCCCTGCGCCAGATCGCGACTCAGGCATTGCCGAACGACTTTCGCAACATCGACACGAAATCGTCCCGCGTCATTCTGATTCAGTCAGCCGACCGCCTGCTGCCGACTATGCCCGAAGACCTTTCGGCAAGAGCGCTTGAGGACTTGCTTCAGATGGGCGTCGAAGTCCGGCTGAAGTCGCGGGTGACCGAGATCGGCGAAGGATTCGTCATGATCGGCGACGAAAAAGTGAATGCGGGGTGCATCTTCTGGGCTGCGGGCGTCAAGGGGAATCCCGTCGCGGCTACACTGGGCGTGCCGCTGGACAAAAGCGGCCGCGTGCTCGTCGGGCCGGATCTCAGCCTGCCCGGTTATCCCTTCGCGTTCGCGATAGGCGATATCGCTGCCGTGACGGATCCTGTTTCGGGGAATCCGGTTCCGGGTGTGGCTCAGGGCGCGATCCAGATGGGCCGGTTCGTCGGCAAGCTCATTCGCGACGACATTCAGGGGCGATTCGCCCGCGATCCCCGGCCAGTGTTTCATTATCGGGATAAGGGTCAGATGGCGACGATCGGCAGGTCTCGTGCCGTAGCCCAGATCGGCCGATGGCACTTCGCCGGCTTTTTCGCCTGGCTCACCTGGGGCCTGGTTCACGTTCTTTTTCTGGTCGGCTTTCGGAACCGGTTCGCCGTGCTGGCTCAGTGGATCTGGGATTACGTCACTTTCTCCAAAGGCGCGCGACTCATTACCGGCAACGTGCGCCCGCATGTTCGTTCGCACCACGGTGCTTATCTGATTCCCGTCAGCACGCCGGTACCAGAAGCGCCGCAAGATGTTTCGTCACCGCCCGGTTGAATCGAGCGGTTTTGGCGAGAAGGCCGACTCGGAACTCCGGGTAATCAGGCCCCGGATTTCATGGCGGATCGAACCATGATGAATTCGGCCAGATTCTCTTGGGTCAGCAGACCGACGACGACACCGTTGTCGTCCACCACTTCCAGGCAGCTCTGACTGGCCTCACGCATTTCCTGGATCGCATCGATCAGCGAACGTTTCGCCTGGCCGGTGCCCAGACTTTCGATCGGGCAATCCTTGACGAGACCATCCGCGCCTAGGCTTGCGAGGGAGCTGATGAGGATATTCCTGGTCAAGAGGCCGACGGCTCGTTCGGTCGTCGAATCGTAGACCGGGAATTCGGATTGCGAGCCGCTCAGCAGTCGCTTGACGACATCGCCGAGGGTATCCGTATCGCGCACCCGGGAGTAATTCACGAGCATGGCATCCCGCACGCGAGCGTCTTTCAGCAGGAAGCGCTGCTCGACCGAACCGGCTTCGCCGGTCGCTCCCAGCCACACGAAGAGTGCGATGAACAGCATCATGGGCAAGCCGCTTAGCCCCAGGAACCCGAACAGAATCGCCATGAACTGTCCCATGGCCGCGGCGATGCGGGTGGCACGGACATAATCGGTGAACATCGCGAGAAACGCACGCAGGATCCTGCCACCGTCCATGGGAAACGCAGGCAGGAGGTTGAAGAATACGAGCACGCAATTGACCAGCAAAAGACTGCTGAAGAAGTCGGTCCGTGTCAGGGCAGTCGGCTGACCGGCATTTTCAGGCAGGCGCACACCGGCCAGAAAGAGCGAACCGGCGATGACGACATTGACGAGCGGTCCGGCGATCGCGACGAGCAGTTCCTCAATCGGCCGTTCGGGGATCCGTTCCAGGCGGGCGACGCCCCCGATCGGATAAAGCGTAATGTCGCGTGTCGTGATGCCGAATCGTCTGGCCGTGAGCGCGTGCCCCAGCTCATGTAGAACGACGCAGGCGAACAACGTGACGACGAAGATCACGCTAACGAGGGCTTCCGCCGGAGTGCCGTCATTCGCGACGCCGTCGAAAAAGACGTAAATCAGCAGCAGCCAGAACGTCCAGTGAATATCGATCGGAATACCGAAGTAGCGGCCGAGCCTTAAGTTCCAGGATGCCATTTGGAGTGTCGCCTGTCGCGGTTCGGTGGTGTCGATTCGGGAGAGAAGTCGCGAATTCAGTTGGAAGATAGCCGTTGAGCGATCCAGGGGAACGCCTGGCGGCCGTCGAAAACATGCCCTGCCTGGAACACATGAAGCCCCAGATTACCGCCCGCTTTCATCGCTTCATAGCTGCGGTGCGCTTCATCGAAAGCCTCGCGAACGCCAGGCTCGGGGAAGATATCGTCCGCCGCGCCGGCTTCGCAGAACAGGAGTCGAGGAGCGATAAGTGCCGCCAGATCCGCCACTTCGAGCCATTTCAGTATGCCTGGCACGTAATTGTCGATGCAGTGTGAGACGGCATAAATCGAATCCCGGAAGGTGCAGTAGCTGCAGGACAACATCGCAAAGGCCACTCGGTCGTCGAGCGCGGCGGCATAGAGCGAAACGGTGCCGCCGCCCGAGATGCCCATCAGGCCGATGCGGGAGGAGTCCACGTCGCTGAGACCGGTCAGGAAATCGATCGCCCGGACGGTATCCCAGACTCTCCAGCCGACCATCGATTCGCCCAGCATCAGTGCCGCGCCCGCGGCGGGCATACAGCTCGATGCACCTGAACCTCGCTTGCGCGCGGCCGGATCACGGCGATGACCGAAACCGATCATTTCGAGTGCGAGGGTGACATAGCCCTGCAGCACGCACTGGAGGGCGAAGTTGTGCTGATAGCTCTGGGCGGATTCGTTATCCAGCCCTTTCTCATCGATCCCCGTGATTTCGTCGATTCCACGCCCGTGTCCGGGCAGGCAGATCATCGCTGGCCTCGGTCCGTCGATCTTTTCGGGAATCAGCAGCCAGCCGACGGCTTCGCAGCCCGTCCTGGTTTCGAATCGAACGAACTGACGCACGTAACCTGAGCGAACGACCGCCGGTCCGAATTCGGATTCCAGCGCCGTCCTGTGCTCATGAAGTTCCTGAGGCAAGCCAATGAGCTGCGAGAGCTTGCTGCGAGCTTCGGCACGCCAGTTTTCCCAGCGGTCAGGCTGGTTCAGCGGAAATTTCAGCGACCGGGGAATTTCGGAATATCGGGCCAGAGAATAGGCCAGGGAATCGGTCGTCGGCCGGGATTGGTTTTCCCGATCCGGCGCGGGTGTTCTTTGCGAGGGCGTCATGTTGCAGGCTCGATGCGAAGCCGAACGGCTGTAGTACTTTACGCGTTTCTTCCGGCGGAGTCGCTTATTGCGGATCTTCGACGTAGTGCTTCTCGACCCAGTCGCGGAACCTTTCGGGCGTGTGGATCGACCCTTGAGCATCAAGCCAGTCGGCATATTCGCGGATCGGTTGTTGCAGCTTCTCGGGGCCGAAAAGCGGGATATGTGCGTGAGACAGGGAGAATCCGGCGAGAGCCGTTTGCGGAGGCTCTTTCTGGACGATCATATGATAAAGGGCCACACCCAGGCCCGTTCTGTCGGCGCCGCTCTTGCAGTGGATCAGCATCGGGTAACGCGCGCGGCCAAGCAGATCGATGATCTGCAGCAGCTCGCGACGACGAGGCCGAATCTGTGCCGACATCGGAATTTCATAGTAATCGGTCGCGTGGTCGCGAACGATCCGCACTTCCTGAGCGTACCAGTCATACGACGGCTTGCCGCCACGCAAGTTCAGGACAGAGCGAATGTTATGTTCTTCGATCCAGCGCCCCAGGCGATCGTCCGGCTGGGCGCTGCGATAGAGTTTGCCGGGAACGACTTCCGCGAAGTTCTTGCGGAACAGGGGCTTGTAGCCGATCGTCGATACGGCGAGGAGGGCGATTCCGAGAATTGCCCCGATCCGGACCAGGCGACGGCGGCCGACCTGGCGGCTTCGCTCGGAAGCGACCTGGGCGTCCAGCCAAGTCCCTGCCGTCGCGACCCGAGATCGAAATTGTCCTTGCGCGGTGGCCATGAGCCGGGCTCTCCTCGGCAACGTGATTTGGGCTGAAGATCCTTATGGATCATTGACTTGGATCGAGCGTCGAATATCCTCGGCCGGAGTTAGCTTACCGAGATTCCCGGATTGGATCAACCTGACGATCCCGCGAACGGGAATAGCGATCGTCAGTTCGCATGGTTTCGGAGTGATTGCCCATAGTCAGGATCGACGTACTCAGGATCGATCCTTGAGCTGTTTCATCATCGGCTCGAGAACGGGCCAGAGAGCATTGGCCAGCAATCGGTGGCCTGCCGGGTTCGGGTGCAAGAGGTCTGTCGTGACCGTGGCGATATCGAGCCCCGCTTTTTCCCGGCGCGTCCACTCTTCGAAATGATCCACTAGCGGTACCATTTTCGCGCTGGCGACTGCTCTCACCAGAATCATGAACTGATCCAGCCGAATGTTGGGATGTTCGCCCAGGCCATTCGGGTTCGGTTTCGCGCCCCATCGCGGTTCCGTCATGAGAACGACACGAGCACCGGTGGCTTGCAGGCGGTCGACGAGACGTTCCAGATTTTCGCGAAATTGTTCTGGAGAAAGACGTGGGGCGGTTTTGCCAGGATCGACGTAACTGTCGTTGGCGCCGTACATCACGGTGACGATATCGGGCGATTTTGCGAGAACGTCGCGGTCGAGACGCTCAAGGGCCTGGTCCGTCCGTTCACCGCCGATCCCGACGTTTTGCACTTCAGCTTCGTAACCGGCTGCTTCAGCTTGCTTTTGCAGGAGGGCGGCAAAAGTTTCGGCCGCGGTTACGCCCGGCCGAACCCCCTTGGTGATCGAATCGCCAAGGGTGACGATTCGGACTTTCTTCTGGGCAGCAGCAGTCGCAGTGCGAAGGGATGAGTCGTAAACCGTGATACAGGCGGTCATTCCTCGCAGGATCGTCCTGCGAGAGAAACCCGAAACGGCTGCCGGAATGTGGTCGATTGGGTCAGACCTCATCCGTGACGTCGTCCTGCGATGCGAAGGCGTCGTCTTCGGGCTGATAGTCGAGCCATTCGACCGTCGGGCCGAGATCCCACCGCATGCCTTCGTTATTGCTCATGCCGTTGAGCACGAGGAACCGGCATTCGCCCAGGTCGGCTTCGATCGCGGCTTCGAAAAGCTGGACGAGGTCATCGTTCGAAAGCCACATCTGCCTTGCCCATTCGTCATGCAGCGTTTCGGGCAGATTCGGGCCGTCCTGAATCCAGCCGAGACGCAGTGCCAGGAACGTCATGCCATAGGCTTCGGCGGCGGCTTTGCCGAGCCGTTCGCCCATAAGCTTGGTGGCACCGTAGGGGCTGTCAGGTTTGGGGGGCAGGTCGACGGTGATCGGGATATCTTCGATATCCCGATAGCCACCCATGACGTGGTTCGAGCTGGCGAAGACGAACCGTTCGACTTCGTTGAGCACCGCGGCGTTGAGCACGTTCGTGAACGCGTCGATGTTCGGATCCGCAAGTTCCTGCCAGCCGGAGAACTCGTCCCTGTTGCCGGCCAGGTGTACGACGGTGTCAACATCTGCGAAAAGATCGACCCAGCGCTGGTCCCAGACCGAAAGATCTGCCTGGATGATCTCCGGATCGTCCGGGTCGTCATCGATATCGAGCAGTATCAGGTCGTAAAGATCTTCCCAGGCGTCACGCAGCTTGCGTGCGATGTTACCCCTGGCGCCGGTGATGAGCACGCTGCGGACGGTGTCGCCGATCTCGGAGGCGATATCCTCAAGTTCTTCCAGCTCTTCTTCGGTCAGATCGTCGGACAGGACGACCAGGGACGAATCGGCAGCCAATTTCCATTCGTCTTCGGCTTCCCAGCTGCGGTTTTCGTCGCTGGCCACTTCTTCGATCGTGTCCGAATCCGGAAGGGCGTCGTCGTCGATGCGTTTTTCTTCGTCGTCACGCGGTTCGTCCGTGCTCATGGCTGCGTTCTCCCTTTTCGATTTCCCTTGGTAATGGTCACGGCGGACGCCAAGGGCCGGCCAGTCGCCACGATTTCAGGACCGATCTAAGGACTCGGAAGTCCACTTATCGTCTGTCAGGATATCAGATCTCCCGTACATTTTCACGAATCCGCAAAGCTTTCATGACCGCTTCGAGGAAGAAGTATTCGCCCCACATGACGGACTCGTCCACGCCGAGTTTCTTGTGAATGTGGTAGACCCCGCGCTTCAGAATCCCCTCCCATCCGGGCGATGACCAGCCCATGAACCCGTCGGCCGTGAGGGCTTCGAGCATTTTGAGGGCGGAGCGCCGGTATTTAAGGGCCGTGGTGAGGTCGTGTTCATCGATGATGTCGGCAAGCGTGAACAGGCCTGAAGCCGCGATTGCGGAAGCAGATGTGTCAGGCATACGGTCGTGCTTCGCTGCAGCGTCGAAGTCCCAGGGGGCGATCCAGGAGTCGTCGAGATTGTTCAGGAAGCAGTCAGCGTTTCTACGGGCGACAGCCAGATCCTGAATGTCTCCCGTGAACTGATAGACCTGGGCGTAACCGTAGAGGCTCCAGGCCAGGCCACGGGTCCAGCGTGATTCGCCGTTCAGCCCCTGGTGCGTCGTCTGCCGCAGGAAGGCACCGGTTTTGAGGTCAAAGATGCCTTCGTGGGCTGTTGAGCCGTCTTCGCGGACCAGCGTGCTCTCGGTCGTCCGGCAGTGCCGCACGGCTTTATCGTAAAGTGCCTGATCTCCGGATTCTTCGGCGGCGTAGAAGATGATCGGCACGTTCATCATGATGTCGATGAACAGGCTTTCCGGCGCGACGAACGAACGCAGATACTGGCCGTTTTCCATGAACCGCATGGCCAGCGTTCGCCCGGCGGTGATCAGCACATTGTTGAGACGCTTCGCTCCGGTGCGTCGATACCACGGGCGGTAGGTGTTGAGAAAAATGAAGCCGAGGTCATGCACGTCCCGGTCATGCTGCTTGTATTCCAGCAGCAGGGAATAGTGCTCGGCCAGTTCGCGCCAATGGCTTTCGCCCGAGTATTCTTCGAGCAGCCAGAGCTGGCCGCCGAGGAAGCCGGCGCACCAGTCCGTCCAGAGCGATCCATCATGCTTCCAGCGGCCGTTACGGGTGTAGATCGGGAAGAAGTCGGGATGGTTCGTCGTAAGTTTGGCGAGCTGATCGGCCGCGAAGTCCATCACCTTGTGCAGGCGGGGGCGAAGGGAGGCAAGATCGAACGCTGCTTGAATTTCGGCCATGGGTGTACGTCGTATTCGCTATGGGGGAGTTCAACGCGAAGCCGGGCTTTTGGGGCCCGGCTCGCTTTCGGTTGACGTCAGGCCGAGGCCGCGAGGGTGCGGGCCGAATCGATCGCGCGGGAGAGCACGACCCAGTAATCGCCGCCGTTGCTCGTCACCCAGCATTCACCGGAACCCTGAGCCATCAGGATATTGTCCGTGTTGGCGGGATCGAACCGGATGTCGCTGATGATGTCGAATGCCACCAGTTCCGGAAGGCCCCGTTTGATGACCCGGGCCCAGGTCTTGCCACCGTCTTTCGATTCGAAAAGACCGAACTTGAAACCTTCCGGTCTCACTCCGGCTTTGGATTTCACGGGGCTACCCGCGGCCGCACCAGCCAGCATCCATTTCGGATCGGAAGGGCAGATATCGAGGGCATAGACAGAGGGAGCATCTTCCAGCCCCTTGGTGGCTTCGGCGAACGAGGCGCCGTTGTCCGTACTTGTCCAGACGCCCTTTTCGGTCGCGATCGCGACGGTTTCGCCCACGCACCGGATCGCGCGGATTTCGGCAGGCACGCCTTCGATGCGCGTCCAGGTTTTGGAACCATCCGCCGACCGGAACAGACCCGCACCTTCGAGGGCCATCAGCAGAGCCGGCTGGCTGCCGCCTGTCACAGCCAGGGCCGTCGCGTGCGTTTCGCCCGCTGACTCCGGAAGCACGGGCAGACTGAGTTTCGTCCACCACTGAGCGCCTTGAGGGCGTGCGAACAGTTGCAGAGGGCGCGTCGCGAGAAGGACCGTCGGCGGAGTCCCTCCCAGAGCGAAGGCCGTAGGCCCGGACGTTCCTTCAGGCAGTCCGACCGATTTCCAGGATTCCCCGTTCGTGGTCGTCTCGAACAGTCTTCCCGCGTCATCGGCCACGGTCAGACGGCCTTCGCCACCGGCCAGAACCGTGCGGATGCGCGCACCCTGAAGGCTATGAAACGTCGGCCAGGTGGCGTGCGGTGTCCAGCGATAAAGCCCGGAATCAGTTCCCAGATAGATCATGGAAGAGACATTCCCGAAATCGGAGCCGGGTCCGGACCGTTTCCAGAAATTCCAGAGACAGACTGGTTCCTGAAGGTCTCGAACCGATGCGTCAATCATTCACCCGATCAGTGTAACGATTCGGATGGTTCCGGTCATGACCAATTCGACCGGAAGTCGGCTCACGACAGCGCCTTTTCTCGCCGCCGCTCATGTGCGATAATTACGGCAAGGTCGCCCGCGAATCCCGTCCCGGATTTTCGGATCCGCCCATCCCCGCCTGACCGGTCCTGAAAGATCGACAACTCGATGTCATCGATAGATATACGCACGATTCCGGCGAATTCTCACAGGCTTAGGCCGCCTGGCGTGTTGCGGCTCATTCTGGCCGTAATGACGGGAACCATCGTTTCGCAGACGATACTCGCAGATGACCGTTCTGCCCAGGACGGTATCGCGTTCTTCGAGTCGCGAATCCGGCCCGTGCTGGTCGAACATTGTTACAAGTGTCATTCTGCCGAATCGAAACAGGCCAAGGGCGGCCTTCGGCTCGACACCAGATCGGATATCCGCAAAGGTGGCGATTCCGGCCCGGCGGTCGTGCCCGGTGATGTGGACGAAAGTCTGATCGTTCAGGCCGTGGCTTACGATGGCGGATTTTACGACATGCCCCCTTCCGGCAAGCTGCCGGAAACCGCGATCGCGGACATCAGGGAATGGATACGGCTGGGCGCTCCGGATCCGCGTGAATCCGCGCCGGGCACTCAACCCGTGAAGTCCGAGGGATCATCGACACGCCAGAACCACTGGGCATTTCAGCCCGTGAAGAGTCCCACGATTCCGGAGACGGCCGATCCGGCGTGGCCTATCGATCCGGTCGATCGCTTCATACTGGCGGGGCTCGAAAAGCTCGGAACGAAGCCCGCCGCACCGGCGACCCGGACGGCATGGCTTCGGCGCGTCTGGTTCGATCTCGTCGGCTTGCCCCCTTCGCCCGAATCGATTCGGGCTTTCGTCGAAGATCCCCGCCCGGATGCCGAAGCCCGAGCCGCGGTTGTCGATGCACTGCTGGCGATGCCGCAGTTCGGCGAGCGCTGGGGCCGCCACTGGCTTGATGTGGCCCGGTTCGCGGAGTCTTCCGGCGGTGGCCGCACACTCTTGTTCAAAGACGCCTGGCGCTATCGGGATTATGTCATTCAGGCCTTTGACAGCGACATGCCCTACGATCGATTTCTGCGCGAGCAGATCGCGGGCGATCTGCTCACCGCGAAGGACGATGCGGATCGTGCCCGGCTGCTGACGGCCACCGGATTTCTGGTTCTTGGACCGACGAATTACGAAGAGCAGGAAAAATACCAGCTGCGCATGGATATCGTGGATGAGCAGATGGACACGCTCGGCAAGACCGTGCTGGGCATGACGATCGGCTGCGCCCGCTGCCATGACCACAAATTCGACCCGATCCCGACACGCGATTATTACGCCCTGGCCGGGATTTTCCGCAGCACGCGAACACTGGCGAACGACACGGATAACGTCGCTCGCTGGATCGATACCCCCCTGCCCGCCACGGGCGATTTTTCCCGCCGCATCGCCGCTCACGAGAAAGAAGTGCAGGAGCTGGAATCATCGGCGAAACGAATTCGCGAAGAAATTTTGCGACTCGACCCGCGCACGGCCGCCCTGGCCGGCGAGGGCCCTGTGAATCCCGCCGACCTGCCGGGCATCGCTCTGGACGATTCGGCCGCCAAAGCCGTCGGCGGCTGGAAGGCATCGACCTACGGCGGCAAGTTTTTGGGGTCTGGAGCGGTTTACGACGAAAAGCGAAAGGAAGGCCCATCGACGCTCACGTTCGATCCGGAGATTCGCAAGTCCGGCAAGTATGAAGTGCGGCTGGCTTATGTCGCGCACGAAAACCGGTCGACCCGAACCCCCGTGACGATCCTGCACGCCGACGGTGAGGAACTCAAGCGGGTGAACCAGCGAGAAACGCCGCCCGTTGAGGGCAGATTCGTCAGCCTCGGCACGTTCCGCTTCGAAGCCGGCGGAGCGGGCTTCGTGTTGATCTCCAACGAAGGGGCCGACGGAGCGGTTTCGGTCGATGGCGTCTGGTTTTTGCCCGTCGATTCCGTGTCTGAATCCGCGAATGACGCTGGCGGGTCTGAACAGCTCGCGAAATTGCGACGCTCTTTGACCGAGACAGAAAAACGGCTGAAGGAGAAAAAAGCCCAGGCCCCGCCGCGAGCGTTGGCCATGACGGTGCGGGAACACGAGAAAATTGAGGACAGCCCCATTCACATCCGGGGCAATATCAAAACCCTCGGCCCCCGAGTGCCCCGTGGCGTGCTTTCGGTCGTTTCGACGGTTCCTTTCGAACCGGTGCCCGAAGGAGCCAGCGGCCGGGCGGAATTGGCGGAATGGTTGACGGACAGGCGACATCCCCTGACTTCGCGGGTGATGGTCAATCGCGTCTGGCTCTGGCTTTTCGGCGAAGGGCTCGTTCGTTCGGCCGACAATTTCGGAACGACGGGCGAAATGCCGAGCCATCCTGAGCTGCTCGATCACCTGGCGACACGATTCATGGCCGATGGCTGGTCCGTGAAGAAGCTGGTCCGGGCGATCGTGACTTCGAACACTTACGCGATGAGCGATATCTCAAGCGAAAAATCAGTCAGGATCGATCCTGAAAACCGGTTTTTGAGCCGGTTTCCGCGCCGCCGGCTCGATGCCGAATCAATGCGTGATGCCATGCTCTCGGCCGCGGGGCTGCTGGATATGACCTTCGGCGGTCCGAACATCGCGGGCGCCAAAGCGATCGATGCCAACGACAATGGCGCGGCTTCGCTGGAATATGGCTACAAGTTCGAAGACGTTCGACGCTCCGTTTACGCTCCGGCTTTTCGCAACAAGCGTCATGATCTGTTCGAAGCGTTCGACTTCGCCGATATTAACCAGCCGCTTTCGAAGCGAGAGCGTTCGACCGTCGCCCCCCAGGCCCTGTTTTTCATGAACCATCCCTTCGTGCGAACCATGGCCGAAAAATGCGCCCAGAGGGTGACCGACGAAAACCTGAAGGATGCCCCTGCCAGGCTCGACAGCCTGTGCCTGCGGATTCTATCGCGTCAGGCGACCGAAGCCGAAGCCGCGGCGCTCTTGCCTGCGGTCGTCGATGCCGAAAATGAAGACGAGCGGCTCCAGGCCTGGGCCGATGTCGCGCACGCCCTCTTCGCTTCCGTCGAATTCCGATATACTCATTGACGTTCGGTCGGGTGGAAGCGCCTTCCACTCGCGATCAAGAGTCAGGACCGCCGCCATGCCGATCGACCCGCTGACTTCCACCCGCCGTCGATTGCTTCAGACGACTGCCTGCGGCTTCGGTTCGCTGGCATGGTCCGCAATGCGCGGCCAGTCGGCTGCGGCTGAAGCCACATCGAGCGGATCGCCCACGAATCCCCTTGCGGCGAAACCACCCCATTTCGCTCCCCGGGCCAAGCGCGTCATCTTTTTGTTCATGTCCGGCGGGCCGAGCCAGGTCGACTCGTTCGACCCTAAGCCGCTGCTCGCGCGGGAAGACGGCCGGATGATGCACTTCAACGACCCGCGCAGCGTGGCCAAAACCGGCCAGGGTGCCGAGCAGCGGGTCATGAAGGAACTCTGGAAGTTTCGCCGCTATGGCGAAAGCGGCTTGCCTGTCTCGGACCTGTTCCCCCACATGGGCTCGATCGTGGACGATCTCTGCGTCGTCCGGTCCATGGCGACCGAGGGCGTGGCGCACGGCCCGGCGACGATCTTCCTCCACACCGGCTCCACGGCTTTCGTCCGCCCCTCGATGGGCTCATGGGTCAATTATGGCCTGGGCACCGAAAACGAAAACCTGCCTGGCTTCGTATCTCTCTCGCCTGCACTGGGTAACGGCGGACCGCGCAATTACGGCAACGCGTTCCTGCCCGCGGCCTATCAGGGCACGCCGATCGGCCGGTCCGGCATTCCGGCCCGCGAATCGCGGATCAAGAATCTGGCTGATCTTTCTGTCGATTCGGACGATCGCCATCGCCGCTTCGAAATGATCCGCCGGCTCAATGCCGCACAGGCGAGCGACCGCCCGGCCGACTCCGAATGGGACGCCGTTCTGGCAAGCTACGAACTCGCCTGGCGGATGCAGACGGCAGCACCCTCGGTGCTCGATCTCGCTGGCGAATCCCGCGAAACGCTCAAGCTTTACGGTATCGGTGAAGAACCGACCGATAATTACGGCCGGTTGTGCCTGATGGCGCGGAAGCTGGTCGAATCGGGCGTGCGTTACGTTCAGGTGAATTACGCCGACAATACGAACAATCCTTCATGGGATCAGCATTCGAACCTGCCGAAGCACGCGGAACACGCCCGGGCCGTGGATAAGCCGGTCGCCGCACTGGTGCGCGACCTGAAAGCTCGTGGTCTGCTCGAAGATACGATCGTCTGGTGGGGCGGCGAATTCGGCCGGACGCCTTATGCCGAACGCAACGGCACCGGGCGCGACCATAACCCCGGCGGTTTCACCGTCTGGCTGGCTGGCGGTGGATTCAAGGCCGGCACGGCGTTCGGCGCGACCGACGAATTCGGATTTCAGGCAGTCGAAAACCGAGTGCACATGCATGATCTGCATGCGACCATCCTCCACGCCCTGGGGCTCGATCACGAGCAATTGACGTATCGCTATGCCGGGCGGGATTTCCGCCTGACGGATGTCCATGGCGAAGTCGTGCACGGGCTTTTCGCCTGATGGGTATCCGCCCGTGCAACATTCGAAATCATCGAATTTCCGCCACCACGGTCATCGCATTGTGTGCGATCTGCGGATGTTCCGGCGAACGTTCGGCTGAGGCTGATCGCAGCCGGCCTCCGCAGCCGAAAACGAATCCGGGATCTTCGAAAATCGCTGAACCAGTGAAATCGGCCCCGGGCCCGATCCGGTTCGTCGATATGACGCAAAAGCTCGGCATCGATTTCCGCCATGTCTCCGGATCGACCGATGACAAGGCCGTACCCACGGCCAACGGGTCTGGAGTCGCGGTCTTCGATTTCGACGGCGACGGTCGCATGGACTTGTATTTCGCCCAGTCCACATTCTTGCCCGTGAACCCTGCGGCGGGGCACACCGGACGTCTCTATCGTAACGGTGCCGACGGCCGCTTCGTGGAAGTGACCGCTGGCAGTGGCCTGGATGCCCGGACGCATTTCACCCACGCGGCGATCGCGGGTGATATCGACAACGACGGCGACCCGGATCTGTATCTCTGCAATTACGGCAAAAACGTCCTCTTTCGAAATGATGGCGGCGGCAAGTTCGTCGATATTTCATCGCAATCGAGAACCGATTTCGAAGGATGGTCTTCGAGTGCCGCATTTCTCGATTACGATGCCGACGGCCTGCTCGATCTTTACGTCAGCACCTACGCTGACTGGAAATATCCGGACGACAATCGATTCTGCGGCGATGTGGCGAAAAAAGTACGACTCTATTGCGACCCCAAAGAGCTTCGGCCCGCGCCGGATCGCCTGTTTCGAAATCTGGGTGGCGGCAAATTCGAAGACGTTTCGAAAAGGGCCGGAATCGATAGGCCAGACGGCCACGGCTTCGGCGTCATCGCGGCCGACTTGAACGTCGACGGCAAAATCGATCTGTATGTCGCCAACGATCAGGACCCGAACTTTCTCTTCCTCAATCGCGGCGACGGCACGTTCGAAGATGCGACCGCCGTGGCCGGGGCGGCTCTCGACAGCCGCGGCCACGCCCAGGCGGGCATGGGAGTCGACGCCGAAGACGTCGACGGAGACGGTTTGCCGGAGATTGTCGTAACCAATTTCTCGAACGAGCCGAATACTCTTTATCGGAACATGGGCCAGGGACTGTTTATGGATGTCACGTCGGCCTGGGGTCTGACGGCCATCAGCCTGCCCTGGGTGGGCTGGGGCACGACGCTTACCGATTTCGACACCGACGGCTTCCCCGACCTGTTCGTCGCCGATGGGCACCTCGACGACAATCGCCACCTGCTCGGTGTCGAATTTTCCCAGCCTGAACCGCCGCTGCTGCTGCGCAATATCGAAGGGAAACGCTTCGAAAATGTCGCGGCGGGCGCAGGCGATTATTTCGGAACGAAGCATGTCGGCCGGGGCGTGGGCTGGGGGGATCTCGACAACGACGGTGACGTCGATCTGGTCATCAGCCACAAGGACGGCCCGCCCGGGATTCTCTTCAACGAATCGCCACGAGCCGGACGTCATTTTCTGCGACTGAAACTTCAGGGTACGAAATCGAACCGGGATGCCATCGGAACCCTTGTCGAATTCGAATCAGGCGGCCGAAAGATCGTCCGGCAGGTCAAGGGCGGCTGCGGGCTGATGTCGTCCCACGACAACCGATTGACTGTCGGTCTGGGCGAGGTTCCGAAAATTGACCTGCTGACCGTCCGCTGGCCGTCCGGTAAAGTGACTACCAAAAAAGATGTCGCGGTCGACGGCGAGTTGCATTTGACCGAAGAGTGAACCCGCCGCGATTTCGGCGGTCAGGCGAGGATTTCTCGAATCACGTGGCCGTGCACGTCTGTCAGGCGGCGGTTCGTTCCGTTGAAGTAATAGGTCAGCCGCTCGTGATCGATACCGAGCAGGTGAAGCACGGTGGCATAGAGGTCATGCACGGTCGTGACGTTTTCGACCGATTTGCGGCCGAAGTCGTCCGTCGCGCCGAAACTGGTGCCGCCCTTGATTCCGGCCCCCATCAGCCAGCACGTGAATGCGTCCGGGTTATGGTCGCGGCCGGTAGTGCCTTCCTGGTGCGTCGGCATCCGGCCGAATTCGGTCGTCCACAGCACGAGCACGTCGTCGTCCAATAACCCGCGGGCTTTAAGGTCCGAAAGCAGCGCCGCCGTCGGCTGATCGAAGATTGGGCAGTGGCGTTCGTAATCGGCCTTGAGGGTTTTGTGGGCATCCCAGTTCAGGAGACCGTCCACGCCAGAGGCACGCGAGGCACAATACAGCGACACGTAGCGCACGCCCCGTTCCAGAAACCGCCGGGCCATCAGGCAGTTGCGAGCATAGGCCGCCTTCAGGGGGTTCGGGTCATCGATACCGTACGTCGCCTTGATATGAGCCGGCTCGCGGTCGATTCCGGCGGCTTCGGGAGCGGCCAGCTGCATCCGCGCGGCCAGTTCGTAGCTGGCCACCCGCGCGGCGAGTTCCGAGTTTTCCGCATGCGAATCGGCATAACGGCGATTCAATTTATCCAGATATGCTCGGGCGGCTCGTTCCGCGGAGTCTCCGATGCCGGGCGGCGGATTCAGGTTACGAATCGCCTGCTGCGCGCTCATGGGCACGGCCTGATAGGCTGCGGGCAGGAACCCGGCGGACCAGTTCGCCTTGCCGTTGGGCGGCTCCCCGCGCACGTCGGGCATAGCCACGAAACGGGGCAGATTGTCGTTCAGGCTTCCCAGGGCATATCCGACCCACGCACCCGCCGAAGGAAAACCTTCGCGGACGAAGCCCGTGTTCATGAAAATGCAACCCGGGCCGTGCGTATTGGTGCGCGAAACCATGCCGTGCAGGAATGCGATATCGTCCACATGGCGTGCCATGTGCGGCAGCATGGTCGTGATCGGCTTGCCCGACTGCCCCGCGCGTACGAAGGGCCACGGGCTTTTCATCAGGTTGCCGTTCTTGCCCTGAAAGCTGAAAAAGGCCTCCGCGCCGGGCAAGGGCGTGCCGTCATATTGGGCCAGGGCTGGTTTGTAATCCCAAAGGTCGATATGACTTGCCGCGCCCGGGCAGAATAGATGCAGCACCTGCCTCGCTTTGGGTGTGAATTGAGGCCTGCCGGGCTGCCATGCTTTCTCGCCTTGAGTGCCGGAAGCGGCATACGCTGTGCCTCGTTCCAGATCCATCAGCGCCACGCCGATGATCCCGGCCGCGACGTCGCCGAAAAAGCCGCGACGGTTCAGCCATTGCCGGGCCCGATTCATATTCGAAACCGGTGCAGTGCCATTTCGTGGCGCATTCGTTTCATTCGACATAGAGAAACTCGTTGCTGTTGAGCAAAACGCGTGCGAGGTTGGGCCAGCCGGCAGTTTCGGCCAGTGCGGCACCCTCGGATTTTTCGAGTTCCGTGGCCTTCCTCTGAAATACCAGCCGGTAAAGCGTGTCGACACGTTCTTCCGGTCGATCGATTCCGGCCGTCCGTTCCGTCAGTCTTTCCGCCATGCGGTGCGTGAACCGGTGGTTCCACTGGGTCATCGATTGCAGTGGCGTGACGGTGACGGTGCGCGAAGGGGCGCTTGTCACATTGTCCGGGCAATCGAAGTCGGCCAGAAAGTCGACTCGAGTGGCTCTGGGCGATTGGTGATAGACCGACCTGCGCCAGGTTTCCGGGCCGGGGTCGTCCAGTGAGACGTAAGTCGCCACGTTGTCCTGCAGGTACTGGAACAAGCGGAAGCCGGGGCCGCCACGAGTTTCGTCGAGAGCGCCGGAAACGGCCAGCATCGCGTCGCGTATTTGCTCGCCATCCAGCCTTCGGGCCGGATATCGCCACAAAAGCCGCGTTCCCGCATCTTTCGCCAAGGCTTCGGGACGAGCGTCCGAGCTCTGGCGATAGGTCTGGCTGGTGACGATCACCCGGTGCAGCGGCTTCCAGCGGCCTTCCCGTTCGATCAGGAAGGAAGCGAGCCAGTCAAGCAATTCGGGGTGGCTCGGTTTGCCGCCCATATAGCCGAAATCGCCGGGCGTGTCGACAATGCCGGTTCCGAAATGCAAATACCAGATGCGATTCGCCAGCACTCGCCATGTCAGAGCGTTGGCCGGATCCGCGATCCAGTCCGCCAGAGCCTTGCGCCGGTCAGCTTCAGGGGCTTTCGGATCGAGCGAAAATCCGGGCATGATCCGGCCGAGATAGGACATCGACCCGGGCGCGACGGTTTCTCCCTTTTTCTGCGGATCGCCGCCGATGTGAACGTAAGTCGAATCCGGTGGCTGCGAAAAATTGCCCGTCCACGCGGTCGGAAAATTCGGAACGGCGGCGATCTCGGCATCGACCTTTCCGATCTCGGCTCGCAACCGGTCCCGTTCGGCGGCTTCGTTTACGTCATAGCCCGCGCGGCTGCGGCGTGCCAGGCGGTGACCTTCGGAGACGGGCGGCCTTTCCGTCGACGAATTCGCCACGGTTTTCCACGTCTTGCCGTCGGGTGAGACTTCCAGCTCATAGTCGCCGACGAACGTGTTGTACGGGCTTCGGCCCGGGATCAGGCCCTGCCGATCGCTGGAGAAAAAGACTTCGCCGATGCGTGCGGGGCGCGGGAGAGTCAGTGTGACGACAGCTGGCGAGGCGGGCGATACCCAGCATGCGCCCAGCTGTCCGTCGATCATAAGCTCCGGGGCGTATGCGTCGCCGAAGTCGCCCGGCTTGCGTGCCGGGGCTTCGATCTTCGCTCCTGAGGCAGCAAGTGCCAGGTTGCGCGGCGGGGTCTCGCGCGATCGCAGCTCGAATTCCTCGATCCGCGTTCCACCGGCAGAATAAGGGTCTCGGTCGGTGTTGCGGATCGTCAGCCGAACCGCCTGAATCGGTTCGTCCGGCAGTGGCTCGCTGATGCCCTTCGGTTCCGGAACCGGTTTGGTCCACCGTTTCGGGTCTTCGGGCTGCGTCTGGGCGATACGAGCCTGAAATCGCTTTTCGAGTTCGGCGAGCCTGGTTTCGAGTTCCTTCCGGCGCGATTGGAGCGGTTGCAGCAGCCGGTTCCGCAAATCGATCGCGGCGGTTGTGGCCATGGGCTGAGCGCCCTGCCTTGCCCCTGCGAACGCCGAATGCAGGCGGTAGTAATCGGTCTGGGGAATCGGATCGAATTTGTGATCATGGCAGCGGGCACAGCCGATCGTCAGGCCGAGGAATGCCGAACTTGTGGCCACGATCGTATCGTCGACGGTGTTGGCCCGGATCTGGGCGGCTTGCACGGGATCCTGGTTGCCGACATCGTCGAACGGCCCGATGGTCAGGAAGGCCACCCCGAGTTTATCCAGCGGCGCATCGGGGGCGATCACGTCGCCGGCCAGATGCTCGCGAATCATGCGGGAGAAGGGTTTGTCCTCGTTCAGCGAGCGAATCACGTAATCCCGGAAAGGCCAGGCGTTATTGATGATCTCGTTACGTTCGAAGCCATTGGATTCGCCGAACCGGACCACGTCCAGCCAGTAGCGGCCCCACCGTTCGCCGTATCTGGGCGAGGCCAGCAGGCGATCGACGAGCCTTTCGTATGCATCGGGCCGGGTGTCGGCGAGAAAGGCACGCATTTCTTCGAAAGTCGGCGGCAGGCCGGTCAGGTCGAATGTCAGTCGGCGAATGAGCGTGCGTTTGTCGGCTTCGGGATTCGGGACAAGGCCTTCGGCTGCCAGTTTCGCAGCGACAAGGCGGTCGACCGGGTTTGTGTTCCAGTTGGCTGGGAAACCTGCGGGAATTGGCGAAGGTTCCACGACGGCAAGCTGTTGCAGCGACCACCATGTCGCCGCGTCCGCCTTGGCCTTTTCTTTCAGGACGACAGTCTCGGGCCAGCGTGCCCCTGCGTCGATCCAGCGGGAAATCACACCGATTTCGGCCGGGCTGAGCGCCTCACCCTGGCGTGGCATGTCGGCTTTGGCTCCGGGCCCTTCAGGCGTGATCCGGACGACGATCTCGCTTTCTTCGGCCGATCCCGCCACGAATGCTGGGCCAGTGTCGCCGCCAGCGAGCGCGGCCTTCACCGTCGTCAGATCCAGCCCCCCTTTCGTCTTGCCCGGCTGATGACAGCCGACGCAGCGGGCCGAAAGGATCGGCGCCACTTTCTTTTCGAAGTCGACATCTTCAGCGGATGCGGAACTGGCCGCGATCGCCGTGAAGATCAACGACGTGCAGAGGCGAAAGCGAGGCGCACCGAAGCCTCGTCCTTGTTTGTCCGATTGCATGGCCGACCTGGTTCGAAGGAGCACGGGGGTTGCAGGCAGGTGGTTCTTCCATGATCATCTATAGCTCAGTCTGACGCAACCCCGCCTCCTCGACCCTGCCCGGGTCTGGATGCTGGCCTCAACGATCCCGCCAGGACGGATGCCCCGAACATGTCCAGCGAACCGACATCCGCCGAACCGAACGAAGTTCCGAACGTGATCCCGGCGTCGCCCGCGGAAACGGAGACGCCTTTTCCGCCTGCCCAAGCGGCACCGCCGCAGAGAATCGGCTCGATCGATGCCTACCGGGGCGTCGTCATGTTCCTGCTGATGGCGGAATCGCTGCGATTCAGGCAGGTTGCGGCGAATTTTCCGGAAAGTGCTCTCTGGAAGTTCCTGGCTTATCATCAGACCCACGTGGACTGGATCGGCTGCTCGCTGCACGACATGATCCAGCCTTCGTTCTCGTTCCTCGTCGGCGTTTCGCTGCCGTTTTCGCTGGCGGCACGGCGATCGAAAGGCAGCAGCACCGGGAATATTGTGCTCCATGCACTTTGGCGCTCGTTCCTGCTGGTGGCTTTGGGTATATTTCTGCGTTCAGTGGGGCGGAATCGTACGAATTTCACTTTCGAGGATACGCTCTCGCAAATTGGCCTGGGCTATATGGGCCTGTTCGCGCTGGCGTTCTATTCGCGGAAGATTCAGTGGATCGCCTGCGCTGTGATTCTTGTCGGTTATTGGGCCCTGTTCGCGGTCTGGCCACTGCCCGCCCCGGATTTCAAGTATGCGGACGTCGGCGTCGCGGCCGCGGATGCACCTCAATTACTGCCCGGTTTTCAGGCCCACTGGAATATGAATTCGAACCCCGCCTGGGCGTTCGATGTCTGGTTCCTCAACCTTTTCCCGCGTGAAAAGCCCTTCACCCATAATGGCGGCGGCTATTCGACGATCAGTTTCATCCCCACTCTGGCCACGATGATCCTGGGCTTGATCGCCGGCGGCATGATGAAAGACGGCAAAAATCCGTGGAAAACGGGGCTGATCTTCGTCGTTCTGGGGGCTGTGCTCACCGGGGCTGGTTACGCGCTGGGCGAAGCCGGCATTTGCCCGGTCGTGAAGAAGATCTGGACACCTTCCTGGGTTCTCTTCTCCGGCGGTTTATGCTTCGCCGCGCTCGGAGCCTTCGTCTGGCTCTGCGATGCCGCGCGGCTGAGCCCGCTGTTCTGGCCGATCCGCATCATCGGCGCCAATTGCATTTTCGTTTACGTCGTCATCCATTGGTGGGACAGGTTTATCCAGTCCAACATCAAAACCCATCTTGGCCAGGACATTTTCAAGAGCTTCGGGCCGGGATACGAACCCCTCGTCGCCGGTGCGGCCACGATGCTCGTGTATTGGCTGATCGTGGCCTGGATGGACAAGAACCGCGTACGGATACGAATCTGAGGCGTCCGCGGATTCCGTATCCAGCGTTGCCTCGCCGCAGTCTCATTTCTTCGGTCCATCGATCGCTCGAATCGGAAAATTCTCCGAAGGCGAGTGCTGGGCTTTCATGATCGCTTCCAGCCGGGCGACGATTTCCGGATGCTCGGCCGCGACGTCTTTCGCCTCGGTCGGGTCCGATTCCAGGTCGTATAGCTCCGTCCGAATCGGCCCAGGCGCAGCCTGCTGCTTCTTTTTGGCGGCGGCCTTGGTCGTTCCGGCGGGCCGGTTCAGATTCTGGCGAACGGCTTTCCATCGGCCGTCCCAGACGGCCTGCTGGCCACCGTATCCGGGAAACTCACGATAGAGAAATTCGCGCGGTTTTTGCGTTTCACCCTTCAGGGTCGGCGAAAAGTCCTTACCGTCCAGCCCCTCCGGGGTTTTTCCAGCCAGCTCCGCCAGGCTCAAAAGGGTCGGCAGCCAGTCTTCGAAACCGCTCATGAATTGCGATTCGGTTCCGGCCTTGATTCGCCCGGGGAATTGGACGATCGTCGGCACACGTACGCCACCTTCGTAAAGCGAACCCTTTCGGCCGCGAAGGTCACGGGCCGATGCGAAAAAGTCGGTATCCGTTCCGCCCAGCCGGTCATACAGCGGCCCGTTGTCCGAAGTGAAGACCACGATCGTGTCGTCTGTCAGGCCCAGTTCGTCGATTTTCTTGAGGATTCGGCCGATCGCGTCGTCCATTCGGCTGACCATCGCGGCGTAAGTCGCTCGTGGCGTGAAGTTCGGCAGATACCCGCGCGAACCGTCGTATGGGCCATCTTCCGGCAACTCGCGATACGGTTCGAGCGAATCCGACGGCACCTGAAGCGCCAGGTGCGGTACGATCGTCGGATAATAGAGGAAGAACGGCTTATCCTTGTTCGATTCGACGAAAGAAACCGCCTTGTCGGTGATCAAGTCCATCGCGTAATGGACGCCCGCGTAAGGTGCGTACGAAGCAGGGTCAGCCTTATCCGCCGTCGGTGGCAGTTTCTGGTGTGCAGCGAAGGCCGGGTTGGCGATGTCGACCCGGGTGTCGTTGTCCCAGAGATAAGTCGGATAATTGTTGTGGGCTTTGGCCTGGCAATTGTAGCCGAAGAAGCGGTCGAAGCCCTGGGCTGTCGGGCGGCCGTCGGACCCCGGAAAGCCGAGCCCCCATTTGCCGAAACCGCCTGTCGCATAACCGTTTTCGTGCAGAATTCGGGCCAGCGTCCGGGTGCCGGCTTCAAGCGGGTGCTGCCCTTCGGGTTTGTGCTCGCGGTTGTCCCGGACCTGGGCATGGCCGGGGTGCAGGCCCGTCATGAGAACGCATCGGCTGGGGGCACAGACGGCGTTGCCCGCGTAGTGGTGCGTGAGCTTCATGCCGGATTGCGCGAGCGCGTCGATGTTCGGCGTTTTGATGATTTTTTGGCCGAACGCACCGACATCGCCATAACCCAGATCGTCAGCGATCAGAAACACGATGTTCGGAAGGCGTTCGTGAGAAGCTGTTTCCGGCGATTTGCCTTCAGCCTCCGAAACGGCGGCCATCAGCAAACAGGCGAACACTGCGGGGAAATATCGCATGATGAACCTCGACGGATTTTCTCGATTGCAGGGAATATCCGGCATGGTGCGTCATCATGCTGGATAGGCCGCGACGCCCGTTCGGATCGCTTTCGCGCAAGATAACAGAAACGTCCGGATGACTCCAGGAGTCGAATTCTGTTCGAACACCGGGCGCGAAAGTATAATTCGGTATCCCGCCTTTGCCCAGCACTCACGCGGACACGCCGCGAACATCACGGTACTTCGGACATGAAAAACCCACTTTCTTCGCGAACCGTATTCGTTCCGATTCTGTTCGCCGGAATCGCTGGTTCCTGCAGTGCCCCGCTGCAAGCCGAATCTGGCGTTTTCGATCGCGACAAAGTGCAGCAGGTTCGCACGATCCTTTCGAACAAGTGTTTCTCGTGCCATGGCCCCGACGAAACGAACCGAAAGGCGAAGCTCCGGCTCGATGCGAAGGCCGACGCCTTCGCCGAGCGGGATTCCGGCACCGCGATCGTTCCCGGCAAGCCGGAGGAAAGCCTCGTCGTCGAACGAATTCTCACCACCGAACCGACGGAGCAGATGCCGCCGCCGAAAGCCAACAAGCCGCTGACGGATCACGAGAAAACGCTGATTCGCGAGTGGATCGCGGCCGGTGCGCCATGGGCCGAGCACTGGGCGTTCGTGACGCCGAAGAAACCCGCTGTGCCGGATGTGAAGGATCGAAAGGCTGTCCGCAACCCCATCGACGCCTTCGTTCAGGCCCGTCTCGAACGTGATGGGCTCAAGTCGAACGCACCGGCCGACCGGACGATGCTGGTTCGCCGGCTCTATCTCGATCTGCTCGGCCTGCCGCCGACGCCGGAAGAAGTCGATGCCTTCGTCGCCGACCCAGCGGCGGAAGCCACGGAGAAGCTGGTCGATCGACTGCTCGAATCGACTCATTACGCCGAGAAATGGGCCCAGATGTGGCTCGACGCTGCACGTTACGCCGATTCGGACGGTTACGAAAAGGACAAGGGACGCCAGGTCTGGGCCTGGCGCGACTGGGTCGTCGGTGCCTTCGAACGCGATCTGCCCTACGACCGCTTTCTGATCGAACAGATCGCGGGCGATCTTTTGCCTGGTGCCACTTCGGATCAGAAAGTCGCGACCGGCTTCCTGCGGAACTCGATGATCAACGAAGAGGGCGGAATCGACCCGGAACAATTCCGGATGGAGGCCATGTTCGACCGCATGGACGCCGTCGGCAAGTCGATGCTTGGGCTGACCATCCAGTGTGCCCAGTGCCACACCCACAAATACGACCCGATTACGCAGGAGGATTACTACCGCGTCTTCGCATCGCTGAACAACTGCCACGAAGCGAGCATCCCTGTCTATACGCCGGAAGACGAGAAGAAAAGGGCCGACTTGCTGCTGCGGATTCGTGAGATCGAAGAACGCATCCGCGAACTGACACCGAACTGGGCCGAGCGCATGTCTGCCTGGGAAAAGGCCGCGGCCGACCGGCCTGAAGCGAAAACCGCATGGGAAATCCTCCGCCCGGAACTCGATACCAGCGGTGGTCAGAAGCACTACCTGCTCGAAGACGGTTCGATCCTCGCCGCTGGATACGCACCCACCAAGCACGTGACTGAATTCGCGGCCACGACGGATGCGAAAAAAATCTCGGCCGTGCGTCTGGAACTGCTCAATGACCCGAACCTGCCGCTCGGTGGCCCAGGCCGTTCGATCTATGGCCTGTTCGGGCTTTCCGAGTTTATTGTGACGGTCGCCCCGAAAGGCAAGCCGGGCGAAGCCAAACCGGTCCGCATCGTGAGGGCTTCGGCCGACGCGAATCCGCCGGTGAAGCCGCTTGACCCGGCCTTTGACGATCGGTCGGGCAAATCCCGCGTGACCGGCCCGATCTCTTTCGCCATCGACGACAAGCCGGAGACGGCCTGGACGACTGACCTCGGCCCGGGGCGGTCGAACGTGCCGCGCCAGGCGGTGTTCGTTTTCGATAAGCCCGTGGAATTTCCGGATGGGGCTATCGTCACCGTGCGCCTGAACCAGAGCCACGGAGGCTGGAATTCGGACGACAACCAGAACAACAATCTGGGCCGGTTCCGGCTCTCGATTACGCCTGATCCTGCCGCTACCGCCGATCCTGTGCCGGCTCGTGTTCGTGAGGCTATCGCAGTGGAACCGGCGAAGCGTTCCGAAGGCCAGAACGCCACGATCTTCAGCCACTTCCGAACGCTCCAGCCCGATTTCGTCGAACTCAACCGGCGGATCGAATCTGCCTGGACGGAACACCCGCAGGGCTCGTCGCAACTTGTTCTGGCGAATCGGGAAGCGCCTCGAATGACGCATCGTCTGGAGCGGGGCGACTTTCTCAAGCCGAAAGAAACGGTCGCGCCGGGAGTTCCGGGGTTCCTGAATCGGTCCAGGGCTGGGGACGACGTCGACCCCCGTCTTCGTTTCGCACTCTGGATCGCCGACCGGGATGCTCCGACGACCGCCCGATCGATCGTAAACCGGGTCTGGCAATCCTATTTCGGCACCGGGCTGGTCGCGACGTCCGAAGACCTTGGCAGCCAGAGCGAGCCGCCCAGCCATCCGGAACTGCTCGACTGGCTGGCCGTCGATTTCATGGACAATGGCTGGAGCTTCAAGCACCTGCACCGGATGATCACCAGCAGCGCGACTTACCGGCGGTCATCGGCCCCGACGGCTGACCAGCTTCAGCGCGATCCGTTTAACCGACTTCTGGCCCGCGGCCCGCGAGTGCGAGTCGACGCCGAAGCCGTTCGCGACATTGCCCTGGCGGCCTCCGGGCTTCTCAACCCGGCCGTCGGCGGCCCGAGCGTCTTCCCGCCCGCACCGGCGTTTCTGTTCCAGCCGCCTGTGAGCTACGGGCCCAAAGTGTGGCCTGAGGACAAAGGCCCCAACCGCTACCGGCGATCGCTCTACACCTTCCGCTTCCGTTCGATTCCTTACCCTGTGCTGCAGACGTTCGACGCCCCCAACGGCGACTTTTCATGCGTCCGCCGGTCGCGATCGAACACACCGATGCAGGCCCTGGTGACTCTCAACGAAACGACCTTCGTCGAAGCCGCCAAGGCCCTTGCCCTTAAAACGGCCACGGAAGGCGGTACGGACGATTCGGCCCGGGCGACATTCGCATTCCGCCGTTGCCTCGCGCGTAAGCCTACGGCAGAGGAAGTCGCCGAGCTGGTGCGTCTGAAGACCGAGTCCGCCCGATCGCTTCAGGGCGATTCCGCCAGGGCCTGGAAACTGGCGGCACTCGATCCTGCGAAACCTCCGCAATTGCCTGCCGAAATGACGGCTGCCGATCTGGCGGGCTGGGTCGCGGTCAGCCGTGTGTTGCTGAACCTGGACGAAACGATCACGAAAGAATGAATGGCCGATTCCGGCGACATGGGTCGTACGGAACTGGATCGAATTGCACTCGAATAATTGGCCGGGTACCGAACCGGAAGCGAGCGAACCGATGAATACGCCTTCGAACGACCGAGACCGGATGAGACAGGAAGCGGCCAGATCCGTTTCACGTCGATGGTTCATGCAGGACTGCGGTGTCGGCCTGGGTGCGGTGGCTCTCAAAAGCCTGCTGGCCGAAAACGCGACGGCTGCCTCCGGAAACCCGGCCGATCCGCTTGCGCCCCGCATGCCCCACTTTCCGCCGAAGGCGAAGAACGTCATCTTCCTCTTCATGGCCGGTGCGCCGAGCCATCTGGAGCTGTTCGACAACAAGCCGCAACTGGCGAAATACGACGGCCAGTTGCCCCCGCCCGACTTGCTCAAAGGCTATCGTGCTGCGTTCATCAATCCGAATTCGAAATTGCTGGGGCCGAAATTCAAGTTCGCCCGCCATGGCCAGAGCGGCCAGGAAATTTCGGAACTACTGCCCCACCTGGCCCGGATCGCCGACGATATCGCGATCGTCCGTTCGATGACGACCGACGCGTTCAATCATGCCCCCGGGCAGATCCTCATGAACACCGGAAGTCAACAGTTCGGCCGACCCAGCATGGGTTCCTGGGCCCTGTACGGTCTGGGGGCCGAGACACGCGATCTTCCGGGTTTCATCGTTTTCAGCTCAGGCAAGAAAGGTCCTTCCGGGGGCAATTCCAATTGGGGTTCGGGTTTCCTGCCGACGGTCTACAGCGGAGTGCAGTTTCGCGGCGCGGGCGACCCGGTGCTCTATCTTTCGAATCCTGAAGGTATCGACGAGCAGGAACAGGGCCGCAGCATCGCGGCCATCAACCGGCTCAATCGCATGCGCTACGAATCGGTCGGAGATCCGGAGATCAACGCCCGCATCAGCGCCTTCGAAATGGCGTTCCGGATGCAATCGAGCGCGCCGGAACTCATGGACATTTCGCAGGAGCCGAAGCACATTCTCGATATGTACGGGGCCGAGCCAGGTAAGCCCTCGTTCGCGGCCAACTGCCTGCTGGCCCGCCGTATGATCGAGCGTGGCGTGCGCTGCGTGCAGCTGTTCCACGAAGCCTGGGACCAGCACGGGAACCTCGTGAACGATCTGAAGGCCAACTGTCGCGATACGGATCAGGCCTGCGCCGCGCTTGTCAGCGACCTGAAACAGCACGGCCTGCTCGACGAAACGCTGGTCATCTGGGGCGGTGAATTCGGGCGTACGCCGATGGTTCAGGGCGGTTCCGACGGGCGGGACCATCACCCGAACGCGTTCACGATGTGGATGGCCGGCGGCGGCATCAAGCCGGGGCTGACGCTCGGGGCATCGGACGAACTCGGCTTCAACGCCGTCGAAGACAAGGTGCACGTGCACGACCTGCACGCCACGATCCTGCACCTGCTCGGATTCGATCACCTGAAACTGACGTTCCGGTTCCAGGGCCGTGACTATCGACTGACCGACGTGCACGGCAATGTCGTCAAAAAGCTCCTGGCCTAAAAGGTTTACGCGATCGAATGCGAATCACTTGCGCGCTTTGGCGAGTTGATCGACGCGATAGATTTCCTGCTGCAGCTCCTGGTTGAGCGGGTCTTTCGCCAGAAGCTGCCGCAGCCATGCTTTCGCCAGTGAGTACCGGCCAAGCTCGAGGGCCGTATCCGCTAATTCCCGCAGGGTTTTCGGGTCATCTCTGCGTAGTGATGCCCGGACTTTCTGCCCGAGGTCTTCGAGCCTGTCGATCGATGCAAGTCTCCGGGAAACCGGCTCGGCCTCGGCCGATCGGCCGGTAAGTCGCAATGTCTGAACCAGCAGTTGATTCGACTCACGCTCGTTCGGCTCTGCGGCCAGGGCTTTTCGCAGGGAAGCTTCCGCTTCAGCATAGTTACGGGACTGGAACTGAATTCGACCGAGAGAACGAAATCGAAGGCTCGTATCGCCTGGTTCGTCAGGATCGGGTTCGACTGATTCGAGGCGTTCCGCGGCGGCGGCGAATTCGCCGAGGTCGATGTCGATCAGCGCTCGGCGCAGGGCGATCGTCCGGATCGCAGCGCGATCGCCTGCCGGATCGATCCGATCGAGAACGGCCCTGGCACCTGGGAAATCACCGCGCCGGATTTTGTCTTCGGCCAGAGCGACGGCCGAATCGATATCGGCGGGATCGGACGCGACGAGAGCCTGCAAAATCTGGGCGGCTTCGTCAGCTTCGGCGTCGAGTCGCCGGTCGCATGTCCAGTTGAGGAGCCGGTTCCGGTCGAGTGCGGATGCATCGTCCACCCGTGCGTAGCAGGTGTCTCGCTCAGTTCGCCGGTTCTGGACGTCGTAGAGATCCGCCAGCGGCAGCCAGGCCAGGTTTGAGCCGGGGTCGAGCCGTGTGGCCGACTTCAGGGCGGTTTCAGCCTGGCGTGCCTTGCGGGCTCGATAAAACGCGATGCGACCTTCGCTCAAACGCGCTGCAGCGGCCGTTTTTTTGTCCGGAAGTTCGTCCGGGATGCTCTGAAGCCTTTCCAGAGCCTTCGAAGATTCGCCGATGGCGTCGAAATACGCGGCAAGAAGCAGATGATCTCGCGGTTCGGAGGCCCCTTCGGAGACTTTGGCCAATCGATCGGCTGCCGCTCGGGCTGCCTTTTCGTCGCCTTTCGCGGGATCGGCGACGAAAGCCTCGATAGCCCGGCGATCCGCGTCCGGGTCGGATACGGACCCACAGCCAGCGATCAGGCCGATCGAAAGGAACCAGACATAGCGAGAACTGGATCGGGCGGGCATCGAACGATTCCGTGGCGGGTCGAATCGAATTCGCTGGTCGATGAACATCCCGTATCATAACGACGTAAGCTCCCTTTCGCTCAAGAATTGGCGGCCACACAGGCAATCTCGGGAATCCGATTTGCGTTTCCCGATTCCGGTCTTATATTTCCAACAGCATCTGAAGGATCTTCAACAGTCGATGCACGGATTCGCTTAGCCGTAGAATTTCGCACCCCTGGAATTCGCGACATGATTCGGAAAAACCTGTTCGTGGCCTTCGGGCTTCTGGCCGCCAGCTTCGCCTTCGGCACATCGAGCCAGGCTCAGATGATTTATGGCGGCCATGTCGTCGGCCACGGCTCTGCCGTTCGCACGTTCTCCGGCGGATATCCCGGAGCCCCGGTCTACACCTATCAGGAACCGCTCGGCGGTGGAATCGGCAGCGGTTCGAAATTCACCGGATATCTGAACGAACCGGTTCTTTCGGCCCGCACCGTGACTTCGGCCGGCAACTGGCCCGCGGATGCCTCCAACCCCCCTGCTCCGATCAACTACGCGACGATCGGGCCGAATCAGCCGGCTTTCTACGGCTGGAATTCGTTCTGGTGGTACGACCCCAGCCAGGGCTCGCCGATCTGGAACCCCTACAATCGTGGCCGTTATTGATCGTCCACAGGGCCGATCGACCCTATAACGAACCCCTACTGACGGCCGGGTCGTGACTCATCGTCACGGCTCGGCCGGATTTCATTACATTTCTATAAGTTTCGAACGAACCGGTTCGGATGCTCAGGCCAGAATGTCTCGGATGACATGGCCATGTACGTCCGTCAGGCGGCGATCGATGCCGTCGTGCCGCACGGTGAGCTTCTTGTGGTCGATGCCCAGCAAGTGCAGCAGAGTCGCGTGGATGTCGTAGATACGGGTGGGGTTTTCCCGATCCAGCGGCTTATACCCGAAATCGTCGCTCGGGCCGTACGCCACGCCTCCTTTGATTCCGCCACCGGCCATCCAGGTGGTGAAGCAATATGGGTTATGGTCACGGCCCAAGCCCCCCTGGCTGGAAGGCATGCGGCCGAACTCGGTCGACCACAGAACGATCGTGTCGTCGAGCAGGCCGGTTCGTTTGAGATCCTGAATCAGGGCCGATGCACCGCGTGCCATGCCCCTGGCCAGCGGTCCGTGATCGCGGCGGATGTCTTCGTGGCTGTCCCAGTTCCGGCGCGGGAAGCCGTTGTCATTTCCGGACCAGATCTGCACGAACCGGACGCCCCGTTCGACGAGCCGCCGCGCGGTCAGGCACTTGCGGGCGAAGATATGAGTTTCCTCGCGGGCATTGATTTCCGCCGGATAAGCCCCGCCAGTGACGTCGTCCAGGCCATACAGCTTCAGAACATGCGCAGGCTCGCCGGAGATGTCGAGCGCCTCAGGCGCGGCGAGCTGCATACGCGCAGCAAGCTCGTAACCACGGATCCTGGCCTCAAGCCGCGGGTCGTCGGCACGCTGAGCGGCGTGGCCTCGGTTGATCTTTTCCATGAGCGAAAGCGCCGCGGCTTCGGAGTCGGCAGAGAATTCCTGGCGAAACCGCGGGTCGGCCTGAAGGTTCGCGATCGGCGACGGAGTGCCGGGATAAGCCACGGTGCCGGAATATTGGCCGGGCAGGAAGCCGGAATCCCAGTTTTTGGTGCCGTTGGAGGCCAGGCCGCGATGGTCGGGCAGGACGACGAAGGTGGGCAGGTTGTCGTTGAGACTGCCCAGGGCGTAGCTGATCCACGATCCGGCGGACGGAAAGCCCGGCAGCTGGAAGCCGGTCGTTTGCAGCAGTGTCGCCTGGCTATGCACGCCGGTTTTGCCGACCATGTTGTGCACGAAGGCGATGTCGTCCACTACCGGGGCAAGGTCGGCCACGACTTCCGAAAGCGCGTGCCCGCAATCGCCGTACTTTCGAAAATCCCATACCGGCTTGAGCCAGGGGCCAAGACCATTCTGAAAGGTTTCGACCTTTTCGCCGAAGTCCGATTCCTGACCATGCCGTTTGACGAGTTCCGGCTTGAAGTCGAACAGATCGACATGACTGGCCGCCCCGGCCATGAAAAGCTCGATCACCCTCTTCGCTTTTGGCGGATGGTGCAGAACGCCTTTGAGAATGCCAGGCGATCCGCCCTGATCCGGCCGCGCGTTCGCGGCTTTCGCCTGTTCTTCGGCCAGGATGGCGGCCAGGGCGATACCGCCGAGACCGGCACCGGATTGACGCAGCCATTCGCGGCGGCTCGGCGCCGCGCCATGGCTTTCGGAAGCGGCCGTTCGGTGCCAGGGCGAAGGATGTGGGTCTTGCATGGTCGTTCCGATGTTTCGGTCGGTGGATCGCTGATGACCTATCGCGCGTCAGTCGACGAATGCGAATTCGTTGAGATTGAAGATCAGGCGGGCCGTGCGGGCGAAACCGAATTTCGCCGTATATTCGGTCAGTCCTGCGAGTTCGTCCGGGTTCGGCAGCCTTCCCAGAGCCAGCTCGAAACCCCAGGAGACACGGTCGGACATGCTGCCAGGCTGTTGGGACATTCGTTCGCCGAACGCTTCGGAAAGCGCCAGAACCGTCGCGTGATTCCACTGTGCCAGCGCGGCGGAGGCCGAGAGCGATTCATTGCGGCGATCGACACGAATCGAAGGATCCGCGCAGTCCATGGCGGTCAGGAACGGCTGGGGCTGACTTCGAACGATGAACCGGTAGATCGAACGGCGGAACGTGGCCGGATCGTTCGGGTCGGCCAGGTCGTAACGGTAATGGGGTGAGTGTTCCGGATGCTCGATGACGAAATCCTGAAACGGCGGGCCGCCCATGCGGCGGTCGAGCTTGCCGGAAACGGCCAGAAGGCCGTCGCGCAGGGATTCGGCCTCAAGCTTGCGCCGGTTCTGCCGCCAGAGATAGACATTCCCGGCATCTTTTTCGGCGAATTCGGCGGGGCCGGTCGATACTTGCCGGTACGTCGCGCTGATGACGATCAGCCTGTGCAGGGCTTTCAGCGATTCGCCATTTTCTCGAAGTTGCGAAGCCAGCCAGTCCAGTAATTCCGGGTGAGAAGGCACGCCGCCCATACGGCCGAAATCACCGGGCGGATCGACGATTCCCCGCCCGAAATGGTACTGCCAGATGCGATTGACGATCGAACGCCAGAACAGCGGATTCTCTCGATGCGTGACCCATCTCGCCAGTGCCGCCCGGCGCTCGGCTTCGTTCTGCGGGTCTGCAAATGCGAACAGGTCGGAGCCGAAGCCGAGCGAAGCGATGCCCGCGGGTGCCACTTCGGCCTGAGGGTTGTTGACGTCGCCTCTGGGCAGAATGCGGACGGTGCGAGGAATACCGCCATTGGCCCCTGTTCCGGTAAAAGCGCCGGTGCCGGTATGAACGGTTGCCGCGAAAACGGTGCCTGCGGGTTTCAGGCTGGCCAGGATCGATTCCTGCTTCGCCAGGTCGGCCTTCGCTGTATTGTGAGCCTTCAGCAGATCGGCCGGGATGACCGTGGCAAGCCACTGATTCAGCTCGGCTTCGAGTTTTTCAGGCGATGCGGCTTCAGGTCGATTTACATGCGAAGGAGCCAGGCCGTCGGTCAGGTTCTTGAGCCCCCATCGGGGCGGCGCTTCGATGGAGTCATACGAACTCAGTTTGGCGTTCGCGGCGAGGTTCTTGCCGGACTCGTCGAAAACGCCGACTTCGGCCAGAGCGAAGATGAAGTCGTTCTGACGTGGTGCCAGCTTCGTGGCCGAGATCGTTACGGATCGGACTTTTTTGCCCGGCTCGATTTCGAAAGCGACCGGATCGATGCCTGGCCGTTTCTCGTCGCTGGCTGTCCGGTCGGCGATCACGATGGCGGCTTTCGGATCCGCTGGATCGAACTGGGCCGAAATGCGGTAACGCACGGGGAACCCGAAGCCTGCACCTATGCCGGCGAAGTTATCGAACGCGGGAAACAGAGCGATTTTGCGGATTTCGACAGGCGTATCGAATTCGAAACGCACCCATTTCTCGGCATCGTCTTTCGGCTCGATGGTGCTGTGATAGCCGTACTGTGGGTGTTCCGTCGGCTTCGCCGAGGCTTTGGCCGCTTCGATCGCCTGACGCCGGCGCGTCAACTCGGGGCCGGCGATTGCGGCGATTTGCGTCTCGGTCGCTTGAATCTTACGGATCAGGGCCAGTTTTTCGGCGCGTGATCGTTCGTACCTGGCTTGAGAATCCGAGTCAGCGAAGTACGGCCTGTCGGCACGGTCGACCGCCGCGACGGCTGCTTGAAGAGCGTAATAATCCTTTTGCGTAAACGGGTCGAATTTATGGTCGTGGCATTGGGCGCACTGGATCGTAATGCTCATCATGGCACCAACGGCGTTCCCGACCATGTCGTCCCGGTCGATGTGACGTGCGATTTTGCCGTCGGTCTTGGTCTCGGGCACTTCGGCATGACCGATGAAGTCCCACGGGCCAGCGGAGAGGAAACCAAGTGCCTTGACAGCTTCAGGGTTGCCGGGATCCAGAGTATCGCCGGCAATCTGCTCTCGCACGAACTGGCCATAGGGCTTGTCCGCGTTCAGGGAATCGATCACGTAGTCACGATAAGGCCAGGAGTTCGGCCGGGGCTTGTCCTTGTCGTAGCCGTGCGTTTCGCCGTAGTGGACGATATCGAGCCAGTGGCGGGCCCAGCGCTCGCCGTAGCCGGGCGAATCGAGAAGCCGGTCGACCAGCTTTTCGTAGGCTTTCGGGTCGGGATCATCGACGAACGCCCGGATCTCTTCCGGCGTCGGCGGCAGTCCGGTCAGGTCGAAGGAGAGGCGGCGGATGAGCGTGCGGCGGTCCGCCTCAGGAGCTGGCCGGAAGCCGAGTTCAGCATGTTTCGCGGCGATGAACCGGTCAATCGCATTGCGGCCCCAGCTTTTCCTGGTCTCTGCCGTGTCCGGGGGATTCACGGCGCGAATCGGCTGGAAGGCCCAGTGCGGTGGCTGTTTACGCTTCGATTTGTCGACCAGCTTTGCCTGGCCAGGCCACTCCGCGCCTGATTCGACCCAGCTGCGGATTGCGGCGACGGTTTCGGGGGGCAGCGCGTCATCGTCCGGCGGCATCGCGGGCTCGTCGCCCGCGAGGACTTCCAGCAGAATGCTTTCTTCGGGCTTTTTCGGCACGACGATCGGGCCGTTTTCGCCACCTTTCGCGAACGCCGCAGCGTCGGCGAGCGATAATCCGCCGCGGGCCCTGGCCGCGTTATGACAGCGCAGGCACTTCGATTCCAGAGCCGGGGCGATAACTCGCGAGAAGACCGAATCCCCGGATTGGCTCGTCGTTTTCTCGGATTGTGCCGTAACGTGGCTCGTGCCTTGAAGCACGATGACAAGCGTCAGGCAGAATGAAACGATCCGGAAGAGGCTTCGGGGAATCATGATTTTCGGATCTTGGGTCGGGTCGAAGGTGGGCTCTTTTCTCCATCATCGGCGAAGTCCGGCGACGATTCAAGTCAATCAGCCCGATCGGCGGCTGGTCAGGCTGCCGGTCGGGCTGATGAGATTCGCGGTTCTTGAAAGTCGTCGAACTGCCAGCGGCCTTAATCTTCCATGATTTCGGCCGTTTTCTTGTCGGCCGCTTCGTTGACTTTCGTTTCGAATTTTTTGGTCAGATTCTGAATGTCTTCCTTGCACGACTTGCAGTCGTCTTCGGTGATCAGCTTGTCGGTTTGAAGCTGATCCGCGTGCTTGTTGCCATCGCGGCGGATGTTGCGGATCGCCACGCGGGCTTCTTCGGCGAGATCCTTCACGCGGCCACTGATTTTCTTGCGCTGTTCGACGGAAAGGGAAGGCACGTTCAGGCGAATGACCTTGTTGTCCGAGTTCGGAGTCAGGCCGAGTTCACTGGACTGGATTGCCTTGACGATGTCGCCGATGGCGGCCTGATCGAAGGGCCGGATCAGGATCTGCTGAGGCTCGGGCGTCGAAAGGTTGGCCAGTTGCTTAAGCGGTGTCGGCGAGCCGTAGTATTCGACCCGGATCGATTCGACCAGGCCCGTGCTGGCGCGTCCCGTGCGGATGCCACGGAACTGGTCGGACAGCAGGTGGACCGACTTTTCCATGCGTTCTTCGGTTTCGAGCAGAATGTCGTCGATGGTCATATCCAAAGTCTCCTGGTCATGACCGGCCGCAAAACGGGCAGTGTCGTGGTCAATGATTTTCGGGGTTCGCCGTTTGACTGAGCATCAAATTAACCGCACGCGGACACGCGTTCAAGCCACGTGGTTTCGAGCGGCTCAGGCCCGGGGACGATTCGCGACCCAGGTGCCCAGAGGTTCGCCCTTCACGATGGCCCGCTCGATGTTGCCTTCCCGTTTGAAGTCGAAGACCAGGATCGGCATATCGTTGTCCATGCACATGCCGATGGCTGTCATGTCCATGACCTTCAGGTGATCGCGGACGACCTGCTCGTAACTGAGCGTCTCGTAGCGGATCGCGTGTGGGTTTTTCTCGGGATCGGCCGAATAGACGCCGTCGACACGCGTCGCTTTCATGAGCACGTCGACTTCGAGTTCCTTCGCCCGCAGTGCGGCGGCCGTGTCCGTGGTGACGAACGGGCTGCCGGTGCCCGAAGCCAGAATGATCACCCGCTTCTTCCGCAGGTGGCTGACAGCTTTCGGCTGAATGAACGGCTCGGCGACCTGATCCATGCGGATCGTCGTCATCAGGCGGACTTCCTGACCGAAGTGCTCCAGGGCGTCACGCAAGGCGAGTCCGTTGATCACGGTGGCCGTCATGCCCATGTAGTGGGCCGTCGGTTCCTTGATGAGGGGATTGCCTTTCGCGAAGGCCGAACCCCGCAGAATATTGCCACCGCCGACGACGATGGCCAGCTCCACGCCCTGACTGGCGACCGCGGCGACTTCACGCGCGATCCGGCTGATTTCGTCCTGATGCAGGCCCCCTTCGCCCGGCCGGCCGAAGCTTTCGCCGGAGAGTTTGAGGAGGACACGTCGAAACGCCGGCTTGCCGCTGCTGGAACCCGTCATGTTCGGTCGCCTTCGTCAGAAAATCGAGACAGTGCGATTGGGTCGGAAAAGCGATCCGCCAGGATCCGACAAAACGGACCCTGGCTCGATCGAAATCCGCGATGAATCACTCTTCGCCAGCTTCGGGCGAAGAGGTTTCGCCGAGAACGTAGCGGGTGATCCGGTTCACCTTGATCGGTGTGCCGCCCGTGGCCGAGGCGACCTTGCGGATCACGTCCGCCACGGTGCCCATGGCCGTGTCCTTGGCGAACGGCTGGTCAATCAGGTTGTTCTCGGCGAACCACTTATTGAGCATGCCTTCGGCGATTTTCTGGCGGATCTGCTCGGGTTTCTTGGCGTTGGCCGGGTCGTTTTCCATGAGCTTGGCGATGATCTGCCGTTGCTCTTCGACCAGGCTCGCCGGAATGCCATCGCGGTCGATCGCCAGAGGATTGGACGCGACCACCTGAAGGGCAAGGTCTTTGGCCAGTTGCTTGACTTCTTCCGTGGCGGCCTGTTCCTTCGAGCCGCAGCCGAGTTCGACCATGGCACCGCTCTTGTTGTCGTGGTGCACGTAGCTGTCGACACGGCCAGGGCCGGTCAGCTGGAACTTGTCCGTACGCGGCAGAGCGACGTTCTCGCCGGTCCGGGCGTTCAGTTCCATCAAGGCTTCCTTGACGGTCTGGGCCGGGTTGAGAATGAACTTCTGGGCGAGAAGTTCGGCGGCCGCGTCGGAAGTCGAGATCAGGTGCTTGATCAGGTCGGACGCCATGGCACGGAACGCGTCGTTGCGGGCGACGAAGTCGGTCTCGCAGTTCAGTTCCACGATCGCGCCGGCGGTGTTGTCGTCATTGAAGCCGACTTCGATACGGCCAGCCTTGGCGGCGCGGCCGGAACGCTTCTCGGCGTTCTTCAGGCCACGTTCCTTGGCCAGAACGGTGGCCTTCTTCAGGTCGCCTTCGGCTTCCTGCAGCAGCTTCTTGCATTCCATCAGACCGAGGCCCGTGATCTGCCGGAATTCGTTGACGACCTTCGCAGTGATTTCCGCCATGAGTGTCGAATCTCCTCGTAATTCTGGATGTCGGTGAAGTCAGGCTCTTGATGACGGTCAATGGAGGCGAGTCTTGCGAATCGCAATCCGGCGGCAGAGGCTCGAACGGCGAAAGGCCTGTCGCCATTCTCCATGTTCTTGCCCGGTTGGGAGACACGTGCGTCTCAAAAAACCGCCATATCCGTCATGACCGAAAATCGAACGTGGGGCCTTGGCCCCACGCTGTTTCGCAAATGGATCGAAAGCGGTCGAAATCGATTGATCGTTCGACCGCCTCAGCGAAGGTCTCAGCCTTCTGAAGCCGGAGCTTCAGGTTCGCTGGCCGGAGCGGCAGCCTCTTCGGCGACGGCTGGCGCAGGTTCGGCTGGTGCGGGTTCGGCTGGAGCTTCGGCCACTGGGGCGGAAGTCGGGCCGACGCGGCGAATGCCGCCACCGGTGCGGGGGCCACGATCGCGGTCACGATCACGGCGATCACCCCTGCCACGTCCGCCACGATCACGATCGGAATCGCGGTCGTCGGAATCGCGTTCGGCGGGTTCGGCGATCTGGGGAGCGACGGCGCGGCCTTCGAGGATCGCGTCGGTCAAATATTTGACGATCAACTCGATCGACCGCATGCTGTCGTCGTTGCCCGGGATCGGCAGGTCGACCATGTCCGGATCGCAGTCGGTGTCCAGCAGGGCGATCACCTTGATGCCAAGCTTGCGGGCTTCCTGGACGGCGATCTTCTCGCGCACCGGGTCGACGACCAGCAGGGCTTCGGGACGCCGTTCCATCATCCGGATGCCGGAGAGGTTACGGTCGATCTTGTTACGCTCGCGGGTGAGCTGCGAGATCATCTTCTTGGAGTAGCTCGCGGCCTGCTCGCCGTCAAGAATCCGCTCCAGCTCTTCCAGCCTCTTGAGCCGGCTGCGGATCGTGACGAAGTTGGTCAATGTACCGCCCAGCCATCGTTCCGTCACGTAGGGCATGCCACAGCGGGTGGCCTGCTCCATGATGGTGTCCGTCGCCTGACGCTTCGTGCCTACGAACAGGATCAGACCGTTGTTCGAGGCAACGCGATTGAAGTATTTGCCGGCTCGCAGAAGACCGCGAACCGTTTCCTTCAGGTCGATGATGTGGATCAGATTCCGCTTGCCGTAAATGTACGGCTTCATCTTGGGATTCCAGCGCCGAGCACGGCTGCCGAAATGGACACCAGCTTCGATCAGGTCTTTGACGACGAGGGACACTGAGTTTTCCTTCGCTCTCGCTTTGCGGACGATTCCCGAATGCGCTTCCCCAGGCGGACTTCGACCAGGGCATTCGTGCTGAAAGGGATCGATTGATCAATCACGAACCGAATGACGGTCACGTCAAAGGATATCGTTCCATGAGAAATCCATCGGTTCGATCGGAGCGAAAATTCTAATCGATATCCGTATGAACCGTCAATGGTTCACTCACGACTCCCATTTCCCCTTTCCGGTCGAAAGTGTCTGACTCCTTCGATTCCCTTCCGGTAGCTGGATCGATCGCAGCTAGCCATCATCAGTCTCTTCTTGTTATCAGAAAGATTATCTCTTCGGACCGTGACACTCGAATCGTGGAATCGATCGAAAGACGATCCAGAAAATCGAACCCGGGAATGCTCAGCCTCGTTTCGTAATCCGTGTTCTTCTTCCTAACCGATAAGAACTTGCGACGCAATCGATGTCGATTCTTCCAAGTCAAGTGTCGAGCTTCCGGTTCGTTTCGTAATCCGGTTGCATCCCTCTTGATAGTAGCGATTTGTGCTTGATATCGGTCGTGCGGGTCATCGTCTCGTCGGCCCCGGGCCTCGGTTGAGTGAATAACCTGGCTGGCGTGGTTTGCCCGAATCGGATAATTCAGACGATTCGATCGTTTCGGTTTCGGGGCTTACATAAAGAAAATCGATCAGATGGATCCCGGCGACAGCGGCGATGATCCGGATCACGCAAGTTTGGTCATCATATCTCGATGGCTTCGACCGGCGAATTCCGAAAACGATGAAGCACCGACCCCTTGTCAGGATCGGCGCTTCATTTGAGTCGGAAGCCTGGGCTGAATCAGTTACCCGGGGCTTTAGGCGCCGGAGCGCCAGGAGCGCCCTTGTACATGCCGCCTTGAGCCTTGAAGATTTCCATGGCTTTCTTGTCCGATTCTTCTTGAGAGATCGGCTTGTCGGAAACCGGCAGATCGCCTTCTGGGCGGCCGCCACCGCAGCCAGCCACGGTGAAGATCAACGCCGACATCGTGCTCAGGCCAGCGATCAGTTTGTACGCTTTCACAGGACACACTCCCGGTGGTCAGTGGACCGAATGGTTGCAGTTTTTCCGTTGGAACGGATTTTCCAAGGCAGGAGGCTCAATTATCATAGGGTGATTCCATCGGGGTCAATACCTTCGAGATCCAGTCTTCTCAAGCATGTCGTTCGAATCGAATCCGGAATCGCACATCTGCAAGATGTGACGGATTCGAACCGCTCACGACCTGAGGTTTTCGCACGGGATCAATCACCATGTCCGACCATCGCGAAAACTCGGTAAAATCCGTTCCGGTCGTGGGTTCCGGTCCGAATTCGACACGGCCTCCGGGGCGGCTCGTAACGGTTATGCTGCTTTTGACGATCGCGATTCTGTTCGGTCTGATCCGGCTTTCCACCTGGCAGGCGGCAAGATTGCAGGAGGCGATTTCGATGGTGGAGGCGCGGCGATATCGCGATGCTCTGCCTGTACTGGTCAAGCTCGATCGATTCTCGTACTCGAAAAACGATCATCTCGATTATCTTCTCGGGCTTTGCCAGGAGAAGACCGGCCGACGTGACCTGGCCATCGTGAACTGGAATGATTTGACGCCCGGTACGCGCTTTTTCGATGAAGCGACGCTTCGAGTCGCCGAATGGTACGAAGACGACGGCAAGCTGTACGATGCCGAAACCCGATACCGCAAGGCTCTGGAAGCGGAAGGGCCGATGCGTACCGAAATTCGCCACGCCCTGATGCAGCTGTTGTGGATGGAAGGTCGGCTGGAAGAGGCCCGGCCGCTGATCCGCCGGAATCTGGTCGAAAACGAACGGAAGCACGGGCCCAACGATTCGCGGACCGTCGCGGTTTTACGGGCCCACATGACGCTCGACCTGGAAGTCTATCCGGTCGAACATGTTCGCAAGCGAATCGAAGCGGCAGCCGCTCGGTCTCCTGAAGACCGGGGAGTCGCCCTGGGCCGTGCCTATCTGGCGATGAGGACCGGTCAATCCGAAGAAGCCAGAACCATCCTGGCGAATCTGGCTGAGACCAATACAGGGGACGAAGCCGTCGCGTTCGCCCAGTTTCTCGAGGCGATTGACCGGGGCGACTGGAAAGCCGTCGACGAAACCAGGAAACGATTCGCCCCCGACCTCCCCCAACCCTCCCTTTCGGCACGGGCCGCAGCCCTCGTGGCGGCAGGACGCGGCGGAAAACAGCAGGCGATTCAGATACTTGAGACGTGTCTCGAAGCCAATCCTGGCGAATTCACCGTGATCGATCGCCTGGCGGAGGCCTATGTAGATGCAGGAAATCGCGAGAAGGCCGCGGCTTTAAGGTCAAAACGGCTGAATCTCGACCACGATCGAAGAGAATACGCCAATCGTGTAGGTGTGGATCTCAAGGCCGAAGCATCGACGATGGCGGACCTGGCCGAAAGGCTTGGCCGCTATTTCGAAGCCGCGGCCTTCGTTCGCATGATGCTGGGCAAGGCCCCGGCCGATGCGAAACTGCTGGACCGGGCTCGCCGATTGCGTGCCCGGGACGAAGCGACTCGACAGAACGCGAAATACTGGGAAATGGCCGACTCGGTGTCAGCACCGAGTTCCGAGGTAGAGCCCTCGCCCCGAAATTCGACCGAGCCGGATCGTACCGCCAGTCCTCCCGTTCCGGTTTTTCAGGACATCGCACTCTCCGCGGGGGTCGATTTCGTCTTCGAAAGCGGCCGGTCGCCACGCAAACAATTGCCCGAGACGATGAGCGGAGGAGTCGCCCTTCTGGACTTCGACGGCGACGAACGGCTCGATATTTTCGTCGTGCAGGGCGGCGCTTTTCCGTTCGATCCTTCCGCCGGGACGGACTTACCGGGCGATCGGCTGTACCGCAATCTCGGCGACGGCAAGTTCGAAGACGTGACCGCTCGCGTCGGCCTTCCTGCCCGGCGAGTCGGTTACGGCCATGGCGCGGCTGTCGGCGACGTCGACAATGACGGTTATCCCGATCTTTTCGTTTCCCGCTATGGTTCCTACGCACTCTACCGAAACGTCGGCGGCAAAAAATTCGAGGACGCGACCGCAGCCTGGGGCCTTGCGGGTGAACGAGACTGGCCCAGTTCGGCCGCCTTCGCCGACCTCGACAACGATGGTGACCTCGATCTTTACGTGTGCCACTACGTCGTCTGGGATGCCGCCAATCCAAGGCATTGCGCGACCGAAACGGGCGGCCCGCCTGCCTATTGCGTGCCGCATCTGCTGACGGCCCGGCCCGATCACCTTTTCCGCAACGACGGCGGCCGCTTCGTCGATATCAGCGCCGAAGCCGGCATTACGGAGGCGGATACCGAAGGTCGGGGGCTGGGCGTGGTCGCCGCGGATTTCGATGAGGACGGGCTCGTCGATCTGTATGTCGCCAACGACGGCACGGCCGACTTCATGTTTCGGAATCTCGGCGGCATGAAATTCGAGGAGATCGGTGTACAGGCCGGCGTGGCCGCGAACTCGGACGGCGGATATCAGGCCGGGATGGGTGTCGGGTTCGGTGATTTCGACGCGGATGGCCGATTCGACGTCTCCGTAACCAATTTTTACGGCGAATCGACGAGTCTGTTCCAAAATCTCGGCGGTATGGTCTTCCGTGAGCGGGGCGCGGGCATCGGCCTGAAAGACGCCACGCGTTATCGCCTTGGCTTCGGTACGGTGATGGCCGATACGAACAACGATGGCCTTATGGACATTTTTACCGCCAACGGGCACGTGAACGACGTTCGGCCGGTGATTCCCTACGAGATGCCATCACAACTGCTTCTGGGTACGCGCTCTGGCCGCATCTACGATGCGTCGGCCAGGGGCGGTGCGGATATCGGGGTACTTCGGCTGGGCCGGGGGCTCGCCGTCGGCGATCTGGACATCGACGGCCGCCAGGATCTCGTGCAGCTGAGTCTTGATTCGCCACTCGCCGTCTTTCGCAATCAAGGTGCGGGGAAACAGGATTCCGAGCGGTTCGTCGGGTTTCGCCTGATCGGAACGAAGTCGAATCGAGACGGCGTCGGGGCTCGGGTGACTGTGCGGTCGGGCGAATTCATCCGCCATGGCTATCGCAATGGGGGCGGCAGTTATCAATCGGCGAATTCGCCACGATTGCATTTCGGGCTTGGGCAAGTGCCGCGACTTGATGAAGTCGTCGTGCGCTGGCCTTCAGGCCAGGTTGACCGGCACGCGAATCTGGAGGCCGGACGGTATTATCTTCTGAAAGAAGGGGCCACGGCTGCGGAGCCGATCGTGGTTCCGCCGACAGCCGAAGCAGCCGCTTCAGAAAAACCGTCAGGAGATTCCGGTCGATGAGTTCCGAAGAAAGTACGGGAGGGGCCAGGCCCTACTTCCTTTTTCTCGTCATCTGCGGGATCTCCCTTTCGGCACTCGGCTATTTTCAGGCCCGGGCGTTTTCGCGGAATCGTGCGGCAGGCCGGGCTCAGGTGGCTCAGGGGCAGCACTCGCAGGCTCGCGCGTCGCTCAATGCCGCGCGAAACAGCCTCGTTTCGTCATTTCTGGACACAGCTCATGAGCTGGACTATCTGACCGGCCTGTGCGATTGGCGGGCTGGCGACAACGCCGCGGCTCTGGCGAATCTGCGGAAAGTCCCGGCAGGCTCACCAGTATTTGGCCAGGCCCGGCTCGCTCTGGCCGAAGTCGAACTCGATTCCGGCCGCTGGCGTGCGGCGGAAGACGCCATTTTCGAACTGCTGGATCATGTCGATCGAGCCAGCGCCGGAAAGTTGGAGGTGAAGCACGACCCTGAATCCGACCCGGACGTGATCGAAGCACGGAAGCGGCTCGAACGCTATTTCCGCATGCAGGGGCGCTATCGCGACGCCGCCGCGCAGCAGCTCTTTGCGCCCTGGCACCTCAGCGATCCGGTTCCCTTGTTGAAGTCGGCCTGGCGGGACGAACGGGGCACGCCGCCTTACGAAACGATCCAGGAGGCCATTCGTATCGCCGAAACGCTCTCGTCCGGCGACAGCCGGGTGCTCCTGGCCAAAGCGATCGTGGCGACGGCCGAAGGCCAATATGACGAAGCCGATGCCGCTCTGAAGAGCTGCGAACAGCCCGCCAACCGGCCGGACGAAGCCGTTCTTCGGGCACGCCTGGAATGGATGCGCGCGACGGGAAAGCCGTTCAGGCTCGATTCGACTCCGTGGATCGTGCGTCAGAACTCTCCGTCCTTCGGCCTGGACGACCAGCTCGAATGGTCCGAGTTTCTTGCCATGCGTGCTGGCGACGATGCGTTGCGGGCCAGGGTGCTGCATACTTGGCGCAGCCTTCGTCCGCTCAGTACGGCGATGCTTTCCCGTTACGCGGAGTTTTCGGAAAAGTCGGGTGATAAGGAGAATGCGCGCGAATCGTTGCGTATCAAGGGCGAGGTGGAACGGTCGATCGAACGTTACGGCCAGCTCATGACCGGAACCGCGAAGCCAGCGGGTGTGCAGGCATCGATCGAATGGGCCCGGGTCGCTCTCTCGGCCGGTCAACTTCAGCACGCGGGAATACTGGCCATTTTCGCCGGCCGGTCGGATCCTGCGAATGAAGAAGCCAGGGAGCTTGTGGCCTCGATCCGGCAGAAATTGCACGAAGCCGTTTCCAGCGTCGACATGATCGATTCTCTCTGGAAATCGGCTCTGGCGAAGACTGGTGAGATTCGACTCGCGGAATCGTCCGACAGCGGCGAGACACTGATCGACCCGACGTTCGTCGACGCCACGGAACCCGCCGGGTTGAAATTCAAGTACGACAATGGCGAAACCGAAATTCGCCAGATGCCCGTCGCTTTGGGCGGGGGTGTGGGGATGATCGACTTCGACGACGACGGCGATCTTGACGTTTACGCCGTTCAGGGCGGCCCATTCCCGTTCGATCCGAAAGACCCGGCCGAAAAGCCAGGCGACAGGCTGTTCCGTAACCATGGCGGTGGCCTGTTCGAAGACTGTACGGAGTCCGTCGGGCTTCCGGCGAAGCGTGTCGGTTATGGCCTGGGCGTGGCGGTCGGCGACGTCAATGGCGATGGCTTTCCCGACCTGTTCGTCACGCGCTTCGGGGCTTATGGGCTTTATCTGAACGAATCGGGTAAGCGGTTTCGGGACGTGACCGAAGCCTGGGGCCTGAGCGGCGACCGCGACTGGCCGAGTTCGGCAGCGTTCGCCGATTTCGACAACGACGGCGATCTGGATCTGTATGTCTGCCATTATGTCGTTTGGGACGCGAAAAATCCTCGGCTCTGCCGCAACGCGTCCACAGGCAAGTATATGTCGTGCAATCCGACCACGTGCGACGCCCGGCCCGACCACCTCTTTCGAAACGACGGCGGCAAATTTGTCGATGTGAGCGAATCCGCCGGAATTACGACCGCCGATACCGAAGGCCGTGGCCTCGGCGTGATCGCGGCCGACTTCGATGACGACGGCCTGACGGACATCTTCGTCGCCAACGACAAATCGGCGAACTTCCTGTTCCGGAATCTCGGCGGGATGAAATTCGAAGAGATCGCCCAGATCGCGGGTGTCGCCGCCGGCTCGGACGGCAGCTATCAGGCCGGGATGGGCGTGGCGTGCGGCGATTACGACAACGACGGCCGACTCGACATCGCCGTGACGAACTATTACGGCGAGTCGACGACCCTTTACCGTAACGCTGGCGGCATGGTCTTCACGGACATGACTTCCGCGACAGGACTGGCCGCGGCGTCACGCCTGCGTCTCGGCTTCGGGCTGGCCTTCGCCGATTGCGATGCCGATGGCTGGCTCGACCTCCTTTCGGCCAATGGCCACACCGACAACATGGGCGATGTTCCCTACGCAATGCCGGCCCAGCTGCTTATGGGTTCGAAAAAGGGTCGCTGGAGAGACGCCACTGGCGAGTTCCCGACGTCGCCGCTGGCGGTGCCCCGGTTGGGCCGGGGGCTGGCGATCGGAGATCTTGACGACGACGGACTTGTGGACGCCCTACTTTTGCCGCAAAATGAGTCGATGGTCTTCCTCAAGAACTCCTCTGCGACCAAAAACAGATCCATTTCCGTGCGGCTCTCCGGCACCCGATCGAACCGGGACGGCGTCGGCGCACGGTTGCGACTCACGACCGATCGGGGCGTCAGGATCTCGCAGCGATTCGGCGGCGGCAGTTATCAATCCGCCAGCGAACCGTTCGTCCGCTTCGGTTTGCCGGCAGGCGAATCGGTACGATCGCTCGAGATCCGCTGGCCTTCGGGTATTACGGATAAAATCGATGCCCCGCTGCCCGAGCGTTCGGTGATCGTCGAAGGCGCGGGCAAGGCGGAATCGAGCGGAAGTGACCGGCGATCGAACGCACCCGCGGCAACCAGGCCATGACACCCTCACCTTCAACAAGGAAACGACGCGAAATGAAATTCCGCCCCGAACGCATCGAGCGCAATGGTATCTTCCGGGCTTTCGGAACGCTGGCACTCACGGCACTCATTTTCACGAGCGGTTGCGGCGGAGGCGGCGGTGCAGGTGCTCCGGCTTCGTCCGGTGCACCGGTCGCGAGTCAGAAAACTGCTTCGTCCGGTGGATCGAAATCCGATCGCGAACAGGCTCGCAAGGCGACAGTCGCTTTGATTCGACTGAACGACCCCGATTCGGGCAAGGAGCCGGGTCTCCAGAGCATCGAAGACGGCATCAAGCAGGCGAAGTTTCCGTATAACGAGCACCAGATCGTCGAATATGACGCCAAAGGCGATCTCGCCGCCGTGCCTGGGCTGGTCGACAAAGCGCTGGCCGACGGGGCCGATGTGCTCGTCACACTGCTGGATTCCACGACGATGGCCGTGATGGCGAAAAATCCTCCGAAGCCTGTCGTCTTTGCCATGGCCAATGATCCTGTCGGCCTGGGGCTCGGTAAGTCGCTCACCGATCATGCTTCGAACGTCACTGGCGCGTTTCTGCCCCATCGTCTGACATTGACCGTCGAAATCGCCCGCGGCAGCTTGAAGGATGCGAAGAAGTTCGGAATCCTGTTCGATCCTGACAATAAGTTGAGCGTCATCCACAAGGATAACCTTCTGAAATGCAACTGGGCGCAGGTCGAAGCCGTGCCGGTGCCTTATGGCAAGGATACCGACTGGGCGAAACTTGCGGACGATCTGAAAGCGAAGGGTATCGCTGCCCTGATTCTGACGAATGGTCTCGGCAATCAGTCAGCCAAGGTCATCGCCGAAGCGACGCGAGTCAAAATCTCGGTATGGGGAACGCTCGAAAAGCAGGCGGAAGAGGGCGCCATTTTCACGCGAGAGCCAGCCATGCGCTGGACGGGTTTCGAAGTCGGCCGCCGGATCGGCAGGATCGTCAATGGTGACGAAGCTTCGAAAATTCCGTTCGTCGAAGGGGACCATTACACGACCGTCGTGAACACCAAAGCGGCCAAAGATATCGGCGTGACGATCCTGCCTTCGATCATGCGTGATATCAAGGACGTCAGCAAGCCGAACGAAAGTGCGATCGGCGGAGTCCGCCAATGACGTTTCGGGGCACGCTGGTCACGGTCGTTCTGGGTGTGGGAGTCGGCTTCTGGGCCTGGTACTCTCTCGGTCAGCCGACCGTGACATCGAGCAAGCCCCGGCCTGTTCCCGGCAGTGTCGTGAAGAATTCCGAATCGAACGCCGCACAGGTTCGGAAACACGACGCATCCGTGCCGCTGGTCAGTCATTTGTTCGTGGACGACAGCGGATATGGAGTGGCTCTGGGTTCGACACCTCCGATCCTCGATCGATCGAACCTGAAATCGTGCGAAGAAGCACTGGCTGCCAGGTACGCACGCGGTGTCGCCGATCTGGAGAAGCAGCTCGCCTCGCTCGATTCGAAACCGGCCCCTGCGAATGAAATCGCCGACGCAAGGTCCCGGTTGCGAATGCTCAGGGGCTTGCTCGAGATGTACGAAGGTCGATTCGATCACGCCGATAGCTGGTTCGAACGCGCCGCGGACGATAACCCGTCGCTCTCGCAGGAAATGGCCGACAATTTGACGGCCCTGCGGGGCATCGCTTCGATGCGCCGGGGCGAGCTGGAAAATTGCGTCGCTTGTGTCGGTGCTTCCACTTGCATTTATCCACTTGCGCCGGAGGCCGTGCATTCGAATCCATCCGGGTCGCGCCGGGCTCTGGAGTTTTTCGATACCTATCTCAAGCACCGGCCGGAAGACTTGGGCGTCAAGTGGCTTTCTCATGTGGCCCGGTTGACGATCGGCGATTTCGAATCGGCCCGTGATCTCGGTTCAGGGCTCCACCCGAGCTGGATCAGCGAACGCCCGAAAGCCGCGACTTTTGCGAATCGCACGCTCGATTTCGGTCTCGACACGCGAGGCCCGAACATGCTCGGCGGTTCGTGGTGGGACGATTTCGACGGCGACAAGCGGCCCGATCTCTTCATCACTTCCGGGGACTGGAACAAGGGAGCGTCGTTATTCGCCAGAGACACGACGGGAATTTACGTCGACAAAGCCGAAAATGCAGGCCTGAGCGGAATGTCGATGGCCGTGAATCTTGTGGCCGCCGATTATGACAATGACGGAGACCTGGACGCCCTGCTCCTGCGTGGCGGCTGGGAAACGCCCTACCCTCTAAGCCTGCTTCGAAATCGTGACGATGGCACTTTCGAAGATGTGACAGGAATCGCCGGTCTGGGTGAGCCGATCGCGACGCAATCGGCCGGCTGGGCCGATTATGACCTGGATGGCGATCTTGACCTCTATGTCGCAGGCGAATATCACGACCGCAACGCGACACCGCTGAATCATAACCGTCTGTATCGCAACGAAGGCGATGGCACGTTCCGGAACGTCGCTGAGGCTGCCGGTGTGATCAATCAGGCCTGGGCGAAGGGTGTCGCCTGGGGCGATTACGACGACGACGGCCGACCTGACATTTACGTTTCGAATATGAACGGTTTCAATAGACTCTATCGGAATCTCGGCGACGGTACTTTCGAAGACAAGGCTTCGGAACTTGGCCTGATCGAGCCGGTGCGCAGTTTCTCTTGCTGGTTCTGGGATTTCGACGACGACGGCCGCCAGGACCTGTTCGTGACAGGTTTCGGTGCATCGCTTTTCGAAATCGTGTCGGACATGAGCGGAATCCCGGGCACGAAAGGCGAACGGCCCCGGCTTTATCGCAATCGGGGTAAGGACGGTTTCGAAGAGGTTTCCGAATCGGCCGGCCTTCGATTCGTCACTCTCCCCATGGGAACGAACTTCGCGGATTACGACAACGACGGTCGGCTGGACTTTTATCTGGCGACCGGCTGGCCACCTTACTCGGTACTGATCCCCAACCGGATGTTCCGGAATGTCGATGGTTCGAAATTCGATGATGTCACGGTTTCGACCGGGACGGGACATTTGCAGAAAGGGCACGGCGTTTCCTTCGCCGATCACGACTTCGACGGTGATCTGGACCTGTTCGTCCAGACCGGTGGACAGACACCGGCCGACAAGGCGCACAATGTCCTTTTCGAAAATGGCACGAAGGGCCGCCACTGGTTGAATGTCCGCCTGGAAGGACGAAAATCGAACCGGTCGGCCATTGGAGCGAAAGTGATGGCCACGATTTCGGAACCGGACGGATCGCGCAGAACCATTCACCGGGTCGTGGGCCAGAATTCCTCCTTCGGCGGCAATTCGCTGGCATTGCATTTAGGGCTCGATCGAGCGGACAAGATTACGGAACTGGTCATTCGATGGCCCAACGCGGCACGCAGCGAAGAACGTTTCGAAAATGTCGCTGCCGATCGATTCGTCAAAATCGTTGAAGGAACCGGCCGGATCGATGACACGCCGTTTTCGAAACTGCCCGATCCGAAATGAACCGGCTTCATCATTTTTTCGGGATTCGGATCTGGTGGTCCGTGAACCGGGTGTGAGGTTGAACGCTGGGAATTTTCGGCATGTGACATGAAACGCAGTTCCCAGCCGGTTCGACTTTGCAGAGCCTGGCATTCGCTTCGTTCACTGTGTTGACAGCGCCTGTTCCAGTCGCTTTATGGCAGTCGATGCATTTCGTATCGTAAAGTCGGGCGTCCGTTTCCGCGTCGTGGTGCGGGGAATGGCATGTCAGACAATCGAAGCCGTTCCGCAGACCCTGACCCTGCTTGAAGCACTCCGAAAATGTCAGCGTCATCGCCTGAAATCGGACGACGGCGGCATCCGAATTGGTGGCCAGATCCCGGCCCATCGTTCCATGACATTCTCCACATGCCTGCATGACCTGCGGACGTGTGCCCATCGAATTGCGGCGAAACCGGCCGATGGCCTTGTCCGGAATTTCCGCCCGGATCGCTTCGATGTGGTTCCCGCCCGGTCCATGGCACCGCTCGCACCCGATGCCACGATCGGCGACCGTGCGCCCTTCCCGCTTGAGTATTTCCGAGGGGTTCGTCGTATGGCACCCCAGGCACAGGCGGATCATGTCGGGCGATTGGGCGACTCCCATAAGGTCAAGGGGCGAAGCGGGTACACGCGGTTGCCCGGGCGTGATGTCCCAGTCGTTCACGGGCGCGTACCACGTCCAGCGTGATTCCCGCAGCCCCGTGCCGTCTTCAGGTTCGATCACTGGCGTGACCGCGTGGCGGCCTGACCCCATGATGAACTTCATCAGCCCGTGCACTTCCTCGCCGTCGCTTTCGAAGGTCAGCGAAAGGGGCGTTTGCCTGGGGTCGAAACTGGCCTTCAGCTTTTCGGAATGAAAGTCCGCCTTCGAGAATCCGTTCCAGGGCAAGCCGTCGGGCTGGTCGCCGAACCGGAATGTCATCGAGTGGCGGCTGGCCTGCTGATCTTCGGAAATCTCGGCGTGACACTCGCGGCAAGCAGCGGCACCGACATAAGGTGATGGTTCTTCGAGGTTGCCTGTCTCGCCGGTGGCCTGGCGTGCGGCTTCGAGGAATTCGACGGCTTCGGTTTTTTTTCCGAGTTGAAGCTTCGCACGAGAGGCGAGCCAGAGCGATTCGCGGTCGGTTCGTTCGAAATTTCCCAGCGAAGCGATCGCCCTTTCCGGCTGGTGAAGCCGAAGGTGGTTTCTGGCGAGGAGCTTGCGGATCGTTTCGATGCGGAATTCCGCAGATGACGTCTCGGGGTGAGGATTCCGGGCCATCCAGTCGTCGAGGGACCGGATGACTTCCTCGGGTTCGAAAGTCGAGTCGTGGATCCGGGCCAGCAGGACACGAGTCGCATCGTCCGCAGGGTTTGCGGCGAGTCGTTTCCTTGCCGTCGTTCCGGCGGCTTCGAATCGACGGTTGCGGAACAGGAATTGTGACAGGAACCCGGCGGCTTCGTCATGCGCGGGATCGGTGTCGACGGCCCGAGTCAGGAGTTCTTCGCCCTCGGCACCACGCCCCATTCGGACGAGAATCGAGCCGACCAGATAGAGGTCCTCTGCGCTTTCAGGGCGATTCGGCAATTGACCGTAGGCTTCGAGGGCGAAAGCGTCCCGTTCGATCCGGGCTGCCGCCCTGGCCTGCAGCAGACGAGCGTCCGTGTCTTTCGGGTCTTCCTTCAACCTGCGAGAAGCTTCGTTGAATGCACGCGCCCACTGTTTTTCGCCGTATGCGATTCGTGCGGCTTTCCGCGATTCAGGCTCTTGCGGCATCAGGAAGTAAAACACGGTTGCGATCGCCGCAATACCTGCCACGAATGCCAGAGCGATCGACGAGCGTTTCATGGCGGACTCAGGATGGAGGCATCGAATCGGAGATGGCGAGTCAGTTGAAGATCGTAAACGAAAAGGCGGCCCGTGCGAAACACGGGCCGCCATTTGCCGAGGCATATACTACCGAGGTCGTTCGGACAGAGCCAGTTCGGCTGTCTGAAGGATCAATAGGCGTCGGCGCTGATCACTTCGCGGCCGGACCGCGTAGCGAGCGACAGCCAGGTCACCTGATTGACCGTGTCCTTAATGAACTTGACGGAGCCGTCAGCCATCAGGACGTTCACGCCACCGGAGTGGTTCGAACGAGCCGAGAAGGTGCCGATACCAGTACCCACGCCGCCCCAGCCGGAGCAGTCAGGGGCCTTGGAGTTCGGCGTCGTGTTGGCGTTGCCGACGGTATTGGTGTATTCGCCGGCAGCCCAGTAGCGGCCGCCCCAGTCCCAGGTGGTGGTGGGGTTGGAACGGGCGAAGTTACGGCAGGCGGGTTCGTAGCTCGTGCGGAAGAAGGTCAGGTCAGCCGGGTTCGACACGACGTAGGTCGGGAAGCCCCAGGTTTCGCCAGGACCGCCGGTGTAGACGTCGCCAGGCGAGTAGCGGCTGTTGTCGCCGTCGCCACGATTCCGTTCGAAGAAGGCCATCGTGTTGGAGGTGCCGTCTTCGATGCCGGCGATCGTGCCGATCTTCTGGCCGCCCGGTTGTGGACGGGTCAGGGCACCCGAGCCCGATTCACGAGACCACCAGTCCCAGTTCGTGCCGTTGATGGCGCGATAGTTGTTGAGACCACGGCCCTTGCCGTCGCTCGGGCAGAGGAAGCTCGTGATGACGCTTTCCACGGCCGTGCCTTGAACGGCGTCACGATAGCCCCACGGGCCGGCGTACGATTCGACGCCGAAGCCGAAGTTGATGGCGTTGTGGATCTGGGTTTGTTCCATGTGGGGCAACATCAGAGCCAGAGAGCTGAAGTTGGCCCATTCGTCACCGTTACCGCCGTCCCACGGCATGCGGCCGTTCTGGAACGTCGGGTAGCGGGCGGACACGGCACCCTGCGTCCAGGGGAAGCAGGTGTTGGCGCTTTCGTAGTTGTGCAGCGCCAGGCCGATTTGTTTGAGGTTGTTCACGCACTGGGCGCGACGAGCAGCCTCACGGGCGGACTGAACGGCAGGCAAAAGCAGTGAGATGAGCACTGCGATGATCGCGATGACGACGAGCAGTTCGATCAGCGTGAACCCTCGTCGCTTCGGCAGAACTTGTGGCATGCGAACGACTCCTTGGGTAAGGAAGGCAAGCGGGCACCTTCCAGCGACTGGAATGAGTGACACGACAGGTTTTGGAGAGCGAGTGGTGGTACCGAGCGACCTCGGCACCATTAATCCAACCACACGTGAGGATTCCGATCAATCGGAAAAACGAAAAAACGTTCATTTTTTTCGTTTTCGACGAATCTCTCGGAATCCTCGGAATTTTCGCCTCGACTCGACCCGGTTCGGCCGCAACCCGGAAACCGGCTCCAGGGTTATCACGCCAATGAGATTTCCCATAGAATGGATCCGTCGGCGCAAGCTCTCGCGATCAGGCGAGTCGATGTGCCGGCACGGACATTCCACAGATTTGCAGGTGGGAAATGGCGGATCGAAAGAATCGAAGGCGTATCCCGATTCTTCTTCTCATCTTGTTCGGCTTCGTGGTGGTTTCCGTTCAAGGTTTTTTTCTCTGGCGCGCCCGCGATCTTGACGGCACGATATTACAGATCAGTCCCGCTACGGACTTGCGGCAATTGCGAGATCTCGCCGAAAGGCTCGCCTGGTACCGTCCCGCCGACGTCGATCTGATGTTCCGTCGTGCCGAATATGCCGATCAGGCCGGTGACTCCGAAGTCGCGGCAGCGATCCTGCACGGAGTGCCCGAATCTTCTCCCCAGGCAGGCCGTGCCCGATATCTGGAAGGACTCGTGCATCGCAATGCATATCGGCTTGACTCCGCGGAGCAAGCGTTTCGTGAGGCCCTGAGGATCGATCCGCGAATGCTCGAAGCGCACCGGGCGCTCGTTGGCCTGCTCGGTGTCGAACGACGCCGCGCCGATCAGCTTCAGGCCCTCCAGGCATGGGTCAAATCCGGCTTCGGAACGATCGAGCCGCTCAGGCTTCTCGGGCAATCGGTCGTCGTCATACCTCCCGGAACCCTCGACAAATCGACCGACGAAGGTGCGGTCCTCGAAAAAGCACTGAAGGTCCAGCCCGAAAGCCGGCATATCCGCCCGGCATACGCTCGTTTTCTGCGCAATCGTGGCGAATCGGACCTGGCGATCGAAAAGCTGACGGAATGGCTGAGCCGGAATCCCGACGACGTGGCTGCTCGCATCGAACTTTTCGCGACGTATGTCGAATCCGGTGAAATCGAAAAAGCTGATAAACTCGTACAGGAATTCGGTACGGCAGGTGCCGATTCTCCTGAATACTGGATGACGCTCGGCGACCATCAACGCAACATCGGCCGAAGAGAAGACTCTGCCAAGAGTTACAAAAAGGCGCTTGCGCTGGATCCGTATCATCCCGAAACGAATTACCGCCTTGCCGAGTCTCTGCGAGCATCAGGCAAGACCGAGGAGGCCGCGGGAATTCTCAAAACTCACGAAACGATTCGGAATCTGGCCGAAACCGTTGCGGCCGTTGACTCTTCCCGTCCCACGGTGATGGCGATTCTGGCTGCGGCGAAGGCCTCAGCCTCTCTGGGCAGGTCATTCGAAGCCCGGGCCTGGGCGACGGAAGCGTTGAGAATCGATCGCAATAACGCCGAAGCCCGCGCGGTCGTATCCCGCCTTGCAGAGAAATCGAACGGACCATGAACGCCCTTTCCGATATGTCGATATACCAGCGATTTGCTGTGATTGTGGTCGTTTGCTTCGGATGTTCGTCAAACGAGCCATCGGTCGAATCACCCGTGCCGGCACCAGTTTCGGAAATTGCTCCAGGTGCCGAAAAGGTTCAGGCGAAATCCCCAGCACCGGCCGTGACCTCATCGACCGCTTCGCCCCGGGACCGCATCGTTTTCGAAGATGTGGCCGGCGCGGCAGGGCTGACTACGCCAAGATATCCGGCAGCGCATGGGCAGTTCCGGCTCGTGGAAACGATGGGCGGCGGCGTAGGCTTGATCGACTTCGACGGTAACGGCAGGCTCGACATTTATCTGACTCAGGGTGCCGAAATACCGGCCGATCCCGCGGACGAATCGCACTCGGCCCAGCTTTACCGCAACCTGGGCGACGGGAAATTCGAGAATGTCGCACAGAAGGCCGGTGTCGCCTTCCGTGGCTACGGTCAGGGGGTTGCGATCGGCGATTACGACGGCGACGGTCATCCGGACATTTACGTTGCCGGGTTCGACACCGCGGCGCTCTATCGAAACAAGGGCGACGGCACATTCGAGGACCAGACTCAGGCCGCTGGCCTGACCGGGCACGGCTGGGCTACCAGTACGGCCTTCGCCGATCTCGACGCCGACGGCGATCTGGATCTTTATGTCGTGCGGTATCTGGCGGATACCGTCGATGCCGCAGGGCGGCCGACTGTCACCTGCAATGCCCTTCCCGGCCAGATCGGCTATTGCCCGCCCCTGGCCCACGCACCATCGGCCGACAGCCTTTATCGCAACGATGGCACCGGTAAGTTTACGGATATCGGCCCGGAGATCGGTCTCGAAAGAACGGCCGGGAATGGCCTCGGCCTGGCGATCGCCGATTTTGACGAAGACGGCAAACTCGATATCTTCGTCGCCAACGACAAAACGCCGTGCCAGCTTTATCGGAATCTCGGCGGTATGAAGTTCGAGGAATCAGGCCTGCCCTGGGGCCTGGCGTTCAATGAGTCGGGTGAGCCGACGGCCGCCATGGGGGTGGCTGTGGGTGATGCCGACGGCGATGGCAAGCCGGATATCCTCGTGACCAATTTCTACGAAGAGGGTGTCACGCTCTATCGGAATCTTGGCGGCGGCCGGTTCGAAGTCGCGACGCCGCGGGCCCGGCTCAAAGTGCCGACACGTGGCAGGCTCGGATTCGGCACGGGTTTCGCCGATTTCGACAATGACGGCGCGCTGGACCTTTTCATCGCCAACGGGCATGTCAATGACGTCACACCCCTGCGCATGCCGTATCGAATGAAACCTCAGCTGTTCCGAAACGATGGCCAGGGAAGGTTTTCGGACGTGTCGGCATCGAGCGGACCGTATTTCGCCACTGAGCGTCTGGGCCGGGGGGCGGCTTTCGGTGATCTGGACGACGATGGCCGAGTGGATGTCGTCGTGACTCACAACGACGAAGCACCTGCTCTGCTCATGAACCGGAAGCCTGAAGGCGATGCGTCACACGCTCTGCGGCTTACGCTCAATGCCGCGAAAATCCATGGCAAGGCCGTTTCGAGCGTCGGCTCGGTCGTGAAGGTGGAAATCGACGGCAACCGGACGATTACGCGATTTCTGCCCGCCGGGACGAGCTATCTGAGCACCCATGACTCGCGATTGACGATCGGCGTAGGCGCTGCCACGAAGGTGCGTCAGGTCACGGTCCTTTGGCCATCGGGCAAGTCGGAAACCTGGCCCGGACCGCCGCTGGACCGGCCGATCGTGCTCGGTGAAGGCAAGTCACCCGAGATTCAGGCCCGATGAGGGCCGTTGGTCACTTGGACAAGCGGATCCAGTGATCCGTGAACTGGAACGACTCGGAAACGACGCGTTTTGGCATGTGGCACGAGACGCAGTCGCCCTTCGGTTCGACCTTGCAGAGCGATTGCCCTGGCCCCTTGTGGCAGTTCACGCAAGCGGCGACATAAGCGGAGCGGTCGCGGGAGACTTTCGCGTGGGGGTCGTGGCAGGTGGTGCACTTCAGGCCGCTTTTGCCGTCTTTATAACACGCGGAGGCCTCGATACCGACGGGCTGGAAGCGAGCCAGTTCGTAGTTCTCCGGATGCAGCTGGCTGGGCGGAACGTTGTTGATGCGTCGATGACACGTGCCGCATTCGTGAATCTGCCGGAACGGTGTGGCGTTGGCCGGGCCGAGCGGCATTTTCAGGAACGATTCGTCCAGGCCCTGGCGGGCGGCTTCGACGTGTTCGCGGCCTGGCCCGTGGCAGCGTTCGCAGGAGACGTTCGGAACGATCGTGTGAGGGTCGAATTCGCCAGGATTCCGGTCGGACGTGATCGTGGAATGGCATTCCAGGCACTTGACGAGGCTTTTGCGGTCGAGCACCCGGCCGGTGACGTTCATTTCCACGGAGGATCCGGCGACGTCCCGTTTCGCCTGACCTGGCGTGACGAGCATCTCGTGCCCGCCGTCGTGCCCGTTCGCAAGATACGACAGGCGATGTTCGAGGCCCCTGTATTGCCCGATCTTCGCATCGTAGATGATGGACATATAAGTCAGGCCGTGTTCACCGGACCCGACAGCCCAATCGAGCGGTACGCACTGGGCCGGTTTGCCGGGCTTGTAGAGCAGGGCTTCGACCCGGTCGCCGTCAACGATGTAGCGCCAGAGCACGTCCAGGTTTTCTTCGTCGTGAAACAGCTTGTCCGCCAGTTTTGAGGAAACCGGGTGCTTGCCCGCTGGCCGAAGGGTGCGGGCATGGCCAGAACCGAAGTGAAGCGCGTGTTCGCCAGGGTGGCATTCAGCGCAGGTTTTGTCGCCTACAAGGTTTTTGGCGACCGAGGCCTTGCCTGTTTCCTGGGGCACGACCAGTTTCGGAGCTTCGAAGCCGGAGCGCCGCGCCGGCTTCGCTGGAGCGTTCGGATCGACCGGCGCCACGGGGCCGAGCGGTTCGGGCGTCGCGACGGCACCGGCGGAGTTCGCCGGAACTTGCGGATGGTAAGCGACCAGTTCGATCCTTCTCGATCGAGAGCTCCCGGATTCGCCGTTCGGCTGACCGGAACGGATCGCATAAAAACTGACACTGCCGAGGATCAGCATAAACGGCAGAATCGTCCATGTCCGGGCGAAGCGGGTGTGATCAGGGGAACGGCGCATGGGCAACGCGTCCTGTACGGTCGCTTGCGACGGCGGCAGAACCGCGGGCCGCAACGAATGACCGTCTGGCGGAATCGGCTTGGGCGAACGGATGATATTCGATCATACCAAATCAAGGCGGATGTGGGGATGCGAACGCCGGTTTTGTTCCGTCTGCGGGACTTGTGGCCGTCTGGCATGCGACTTACAATCAGCCGACAAGCTCCCCGCGGCGAAAGCCCGATTCGATTCCAAAGCGGTTCCGACGCCGACTGATGAAGTCGCTTCGCCGGGATCCGCCTCGTCCGGAACGCGATGCCGATGACCGATTCACGACCTGCCGGAAAGCGATTCGCCACAGCCTGGCTCGTCGTGGCACTGCTGTTTCCCGTCGCCCTGCTCAATTACCTCGACCGGCAGATGCTGGCTTCGATGAAGTCGTCGATCATGAGCGACATCCCGTCGATCGGCACCGACCAGAACTGGGGCTACATGCTGGGCCAGTTCAAGTGGGTGTACGCGTTTTTGAGCCCGTTCGCGGGCTATATCGCAGACCGGTTCAGCCGCAGGCTGACGATCTGCGGCAGTCTTTTCGTGTGGTCGGCTGTGACTTGGTGGACGGGACACGTCAAAACTTACGACGAACTGCTCATGGCCCGCTCGCTCATGGGCTTCAGTGAGGCGTTCTACGTGCCCGCCGCCCTGGCCCTGATCTCCGACTACCATCACGGGGCAACCCGCTCCCGCGCGATCGGCCTGCACCAGATGGGTATGTATTTCGGTCAGATCGCCGGAGGCTTCGGTGGCTACATCGCCCAGTCGCCCGATTTCGGCTGGCGATCCGCGTTCCTCGGCTGCGGCGTGTTCGGCATGATCTACGCCCTGCCCCTTATCGTGATTCTTCGAGACGCTCCGAAGATTTACGACGAAAGTCAAGCCGACGCACCCAAACCGAAGAAACCTTCGCCTCTCAAAGCCCTGGGCGAACTCCTTTCGAACTCTTCCTATATATTGCTCGTGCTCTACTTCACGCTGCCGGCTCTGGCGGGGTGGGTCGTCCGGGACTGGATGCCGGCGATTCTCCAGAAGCAGTTCAACATCAGCCAGGGGCTGGCGGGCGTTTCGGCCACGATCTACTGGCAGGTGGCCGCGATCGTCGGGGCGATCATCGGCGGTTCGCTGGCCGACAAGTGGATGCACACCAACCGCCGGGGACGGATCTACGCCAGCGCGATCGGCATGAGTCTCATCGTGCCGGCGATTTTCGGGGTCGGCAATGCCGGTTCGCTCTCGGCCGCGATCGGGTTTCTGATCCTGTTCGGCCTGGGCTGGGGCTTTTTCGACTGCAACAACATGCCGATCCTGTGCCAGATCGTTCGGCCTGAGCTGCGAGCCACCGGCTACGGCATCATGAACCTCGTGAGCATCAGCTGCGGCGGCCTGGCGGACTGGGGTTTCGGAATCCTTCGCGACAAACAGGTACCGCTGAGCCTGACCTTCGGGATCTTCGCGGCGACGGCGATTCTCTCGATCGTGCTGGTTCTGCTGATTCGACCCAAGGACGAACTGATCCGGCTGGGCGGATCCGCGAAGTGATTCGGTCCCCGATCACGATCGAAGCTGGCTGATCGTCTCGAACTTCCTTTTCAGAGCCGTCAGGATCACACGCAGCTCTTCGAACTCACCCGGACGCAGCCCCGGGCCGATGGGGTCGAAAGTCGATTCCACGGGAATGACACCTTCGATCGCCAGGCATGCAAGCATGCGTGCAATGTAGCCTTCCATCGGTGCCCGGAAGGTGGCGCGGGAGAAGGCATCGACGACGGCGCTGAGTTTGACGAATCGTTCGTAATCGCCGCTGGTCCAGGCTTCGATCATGGCGGCCTGTGGTTCCACGAAGGCGGAACCCATGCCGATGAGGGCGGCTTTCGCGCCAGCCATGAACGAGTAGCCGAGGAACCGGTCTTCACCCGTGATCAGGGTTTTGTCCGGGTGGAGGTGGAACAACCCGGCGATATCCTGAAACGTCATAACGCTATCGAGCGTGGCCACTTTCACGCCCATGACGAGCGGCAGGGTGAGCAGGTCGTCCAGAAGATCCATGGGATACGACAAGCCGCCGGCGTTTTCGTAAAGATAGAACAGGATGCACGGGATGCCGGCGGTTTCGACGATCGACCTGTGCCAGGCGAAACACTTCTGCCAGCGCTCTTCATCATGATCGTTCTTGAGGAACGTGGGGGGGTGGATCATCAGGGCGTCGGCCCCCTGCCCGACGGCGTGGCGTGCCATGTCGGTCGCGGCGGAAAGAGCGTCGGCGAAGTCGGTTCGGTCTCTTGGCGCACCGACGGCGACGACGATCGATTTGCCTTCCGGGCGATGTTCTCGCCAGACCTCGAGAATGCGATTCCTTTGAGATTCGGACCAGTGCAGCCCGCGGCCGGTATGGGCATGCACGACGACTCCGCTGACCGGTCGAGCGAAGAGATGTCGGGCATAGGCATGAAGACCCTGGTCATCGATTTCGGAATTTTTGGTGACAGGGACGGGCGTGGCAGCCCAAAGGGTTGCAGAGGTCGTGAGGGTTTTGCGGGCGTTGCGATCGGACTGACTCATACGTCTTTCCTGTTTTACGGGTATCCCGCAAAGCGAAGTGTCTGGGTGTCTTGTGAAAATCACGCAGTCGTTTGACTTTGTTCGACGGGACGTCACACTCCAATTGAAATTGTCGATGGCGAGCCGCTTGGAGGTTCGAAATTCGTCGATCGACCCCTATGAGCCACACCACCCGCGAATTTTACCCAGACGTGCTTGACGAACCTAGTCCGTTGAGGTCATAATGCATGAGTGCATGCATGCATTCTCTCGATGTGTCAGTGGGGGCGCCGAGCGTGCCGAACATGTTGACGCGGGTCTGGAGGTCGGGGACGATGAGACAGGAACTCTTCAGAAATCAAGGTGTGCGGCCGGGATAAGGTCGTGCCAGGCGGAAGAAGACGGTCGGACAGGCGGTCCGGATTGTGTTGCGAATTCGATCGTGCGGTTCGAGACAGGCAAGATACACAAGGGGGTTCGGTCACGGGGGTTCGGCGGCTCTGCCTCAGTGCGGTGAGGAACGTGAGCGGGACGGCGTGACGGGCTTTCGAGAGATTCCGGAGAGTTCTACGATGGGCGGATTCAACGGCAACGGCAAGAATTGGGACGAGGATCGCAACGGCAGGAATCGTTCGCGCGGACAGCGCCGGGCGTTCCTGGAGCACTCGCTCGAAAATCTGGAAGATCGCCGAATGCTGGACGGCTCCGGCGTCGCGTCGAACTTCGGCGATTACTACATGTTCCAGGACCAGAAGCAGGCTCTGCTGCGCAGTGGTTCTGAGCTGGTCATTCAGTTCGCTCCGGGCCAGAAGGACAGGGCGATGGTTTCCCTGACCATGCCTGGCGGCTTTCTGTCCGGGTTCACCAGGGAATATGACCTCGGCGACAACGGTGTCGTTTACAAGCGGCCGGAAGTCGTGGGCATGTCGGCCTCAGATCAGGTCACCAATCTGATGCAGCTGGCCAGCCAGGTGCGCCAGATTTCCGGCGTGCGCGGTGCGACGCCGGCTTTCGTGAACGCTCAATCGAGCGGATCCCTGTACATCCTGAACGAGCTTTACGTCGGTCTGAAGGATGGCGTGGATGCCGAGGCTTTCTTCTCCGTGAACTCGCAAGTCGAGTCGTGGACGAAGATCAAAGGCTCGAAAAACGAATACGTCGTTGCACTTAAAGTGAACGCTGGCCAGGAAACGCTTCAATATGCGGCGACTCTGGCTCAGAACTCGATGGTCAACTACACCGAGCCGAACAGCTGGATGATTCGCAGCACGAACGCGCTGCCGAACGACCCTTATCTGAACCTGCAGTGGTCCCTGAACAACACTGGCCAGACCGGCGGTGCTTCGGGTGCGGATATGGATGTTTTCGGCGCATGGAACCGTGGCGTGACCGGTTCCGGGGTCGTGATCGCGATTCTCGATAGCGGCGTGCAGCTCGATCACCCTGACCTTGCCGCCAACATCTTCATCAACACCAACGAAATCCCCAACGACGGCATCGACAACGACAACAACGGTTTCATCGACGACGTCAATGGCTGGGACTTCGCCGATAACGACAACAATCCGAACCCGGACGTCAATCTTTCCTCGAATTTCCACGGTACGTCCGTCGCAGGCCTTGCCGCTGGTGTCGGAAATAACAGCGTCGGTATCGCGGGTGTGGCTTACGGCGCTCAGATTCTGCCGATCCGGATGCCATTCGACGGTCAGCCGACGACTTCGACGGCCTTCATCGAAGGTGTCTACTATGCCGCCGGTCTGGGCACGAACGGCACCAGGGTGTGGCGTGGTGCCGACGTCCTGAACGCGAGCTACGGCCAGAATGGCGGCCCGCAGACGGCTGAGGCCAATGCCTGGCTGGCTGCATCGCAGAACGGCCGTAACGGCTTGGGATCGTTGAATTTCGCCTCGACAGGCAACAGCGGCATTTCGACGATCGCCTGGCCTGCCGCTTACGACGGCGTGATCGCGATCGGCGCTTCGAGCTACACGGACACGCGTCAATCCTACAGCCAGTACGGCACCGGGATTGACCTGATGGCGCCTTCGGGCCCGGACGATTCCGGTGTACCGGGGCCTTATGTGCTCTCGACGGACATCACGGGCACGCAGGGGTACAACTCGAACAGCACGTTCCCCCAATATGCGACGACTCAGGTGACCGTCGATTATACGAGCTTCAACGGAACCTCGGCGGCATCTCCGAATGCGGCCGGCGTCGGGGCCCTGGCAGTCTCGGCGAATCCGACAGCGACAGCGACCGAGATCATCAATGCCCTGGTTTCCACGGCGGACAAGATCGGTGGCGTCGTTTACGACAGCAACGGCTGGAACAACGAATACGGTTACGGCCGGGTCAATGCTCTGAAGGCCGTTTCCCTTCTGCAGCAGTTCTCGATCACGTCGAGCACACCCGCCAACAATGCGACGGTCACTTCCGTGCCTTCGCAAGTGGTTCTGTCATTCTCGGAGCCTGTTGACCCCACTTCGCTGCAAGCTTCCGACCTGCTCTTCTCCACACTTCCGACGGGCGTCACGGTAACCGTCGGCACGCCCACGGCGATCAACGGCGGTCTGCAGGTTTCGTACCCGCTGACTTTCAATGCGGCACCCACCCAGAAGATCAACGGCCAGTTCGGTTATCGGGTCCTGGCCGATACGATCCGGTCGGCCACGGGGCGATATGTCGCTGCCTTCTCCTCGAATTTCACGCTCAATGACACGAGCGGCCCGCGAATCACTTCGCTTTCGACCGAAAGCCGCCGTGTCATCGTCACCTTCGACGAGCTGATGCGGGCTTCGACGATCAATAAGACCTCTTTCCTGCTGTATCGTTCCGACACTCAGTTCCAGACTCCGACTCTGATCACGCTGGCCAACGATCCGCGCTGGTCCGTCTCCTACGATCCGGCCACGGGTCGTGCGGTCATGGACCTGACGGACATGCCCCAGAGCCTGCTGCCGGACGGCTACTACAAGGTCGTCCTCAAGGACACGATCCGTGACGCGGCCGGCAACAGCCTGGACGGCGAATACAACGGCTCGTTCCCGACCGGCAACGGCGTGGAGGGTTCCGACTTCAATTACGACATGGGTCTTCGAATCGTCACCGCGCCGCGCATCGTGTCTCTCTCCGTGGCTGCAACCAGCGATTCCGGCGTGATCGGCGATCAGAACACGAACGTCTCGACACCGAACTTCGTCGGTCGTGTGCAGGCCGATTTTCCGGCGACAGTCTTCGGGCTGCCGGTGGCTGCGGGCTTCAACTATCCGGACGGCACGTTCCCCATCCAGATCGGTCCGGACGGCATCGGCTGGACGGGCAATCCCGATATCGTCACGACGACCGACCGCGAAGGAACTTTCCAGCTCAGCTATGCCCAGGGCGTGAAACCGCCCCTGCCTGACGGCTTCTTCCGGGTTCGCGTGATCGCAGTCGGCCAGCCTGTTCAAGGCTCGCCCGTGCTCTCTGGCAAGGCGACGCAGCAGGAACTTTCGTTCCGGGTCGACCTGACGAATCCGTTCGTTCAGTCCTCGTCGATCGCCAACAGCTCCAACGGATTCGTGAGCGCTCTGACCTCCCTGTCGATGAATATCGTCGACCCTGTTCTGCCTTCGTCGGGGCTCTTCGCGGTTCCGACCGGTTTCAACATTCCGACGCTGCGGGTCGACACGGCGACCAACATTTCCAACTACACTCTGACCGACGTCGGTGCTGACGGAATTCTGGGCACGTCCGACGACCTGGACGCCTCAGGTTACATTTCGTCGATCACGTATCAGGACACTTCGAATCGCCAGAGCACGGCCGATCCGTACACGGCGACAGTGACCGTTTCTTTCCTGCCCGGGGTTCCGAAGGCGAAGTATGTCTTCAGCACCACGACCCGGATCACCGATTCGGCCGGCAATTCGCTGGTTCCCTTCACGACCACGATCGACGTAAACCCCGTACCGGTTTACATCAAGAACTTCGTGATGGGCAACACGGAGATCGTGAACAACCAGGCCGTCTTCCTGCCGACCGGCGGACCTCGTGCCCTGTTCGAACTGAACGATCCGCTGCAGCCTTCGGCCTCCAAGGCCGCCGAAACGGCTCCGGATACGTTCGTGATCGATTTCTCGAGCACCCTGGACGCGTCTTCGATCAATGCCGACAGCGTCCAGCTGTTCCGCTCCGCGAACACCTCGGCTGACCTGCCGGACGGTGATTTCCGCTACTTCGGCATGGCGGGCGACACGGGCACTGGCTATACGCGGGTTTCTGGCCTGACGGTCACGCTGGTCGATTCCGTCCCCGGCTGCTCGCCCGGCGATCCTGGTTACAGGAACCGGCTGCTGGTGCAACTGCCTGCCGGTTTGACTCTGGATGCCGATAATTATCGTGTCATGCTGCCAAACAGCGGTTCGACCGCGATCCGCGACGTGTTCGGCCTTCAGCTCGACGGCGAGTTTCTGGGCAACCAGGTGGCAGGTACGCAGGTCTACGCCGGTGATCCGGCCCTGCCCTACCGGAACATGGTTTCGCAATACGAAACGCTGATGCCGACCGGCCAATACCGAACCGGTCTCTCTGGCGACGGTGTCGCGGGTGCGGCGTTCGTGACCGGTTTCACGGTCGTGCCTTACGGCAACCTGATCTTCACCCGGGCCGACTACAACGACGATCCGTTCTTCGTCGGCGATAACCCGGACGGAACGATCCAGAAGCCCTATTCCACACTCCTTCCGGAAGCCGTCGCAACGACGACGAACCGGGGCGATCTGAACAGCCAGCTGAATTACGGCACGAACTTCAACCCGGCATACGATCGCAACGGCAACGGCCATTTCGATCCTTCGGCCTTCTTCGCCGCCATGGTGAAGTCGGGGGCCGTGGTCTACAACCCGATCACCCAGCAATACGAGCCTGGCACGCCCAACGCCCCTGTGGCGATCGTGGCCGTCGAGTCGAGCGCCGTCTACAACCCGACCACCGGTCAGGTCGAGCGTCGCTCGTTCGTGATCCAGACGCCGCAAGGCTCTGTGAGCGAAGGCTCAGGCAGCGTCCCGGCGATGACGACTCTGCTGTTCGACGCCGGAACGGCGGTCAAGTTCTCGAACACGAATCTCTACGTGCAGATGCAGGGTTCGGCGATTCAGACCCGTGGCCTGGCGGCCCAGGGCAGGCAGGTCATCTTCACCTCGTATGCTGACGACACGGTCGGCGACGACGCCAACGGCGACGGTGCCGACACCACGCCGCGTGCCGGCGACTGGGGCGGCCTGGTTCTGCGGAACTTCGACGATATCTCGAACGGCCGGGCTGCCACGCCGTTCCAGTTCCCGGTCAACGGGGCTCTGGGTCTGTCGGGTGCCGACGACGTGATGAGCTCGCTGGACCTGACCAACATCCGATACGCGGGCGGACCGGTTCCGCAATCGATCGGCCCCCGCTACAACGCCCTGACGCTGTTCAACGCCCGTCCGTCGGTGTCGAATCTCAAGATTACCGATACCGGCGGCACCGGATCGGCCCAGGCGGCGATCGCGGCGGACTTCGACAGCTTCCGCGAAGACTCCAACGCACGAGGCCCGCTGGTTCGTCGCACGACGCTGACCGGCAACTCGCTCAACGGCGTGTGGCTCATGCCGAACGTCGACGGCTTCGCCCGCCCGACCAACGCGATGTTCTACCCGAACAATCCGACCACGGCCGGCGGTGCCCAGAACTACACCGTCGACGATCCCCTGCCCGTCGTGACGACTTCGCAAGTCGACGTCGGTGTGCGTTACAACTACAACATCAACGCCGCTTCCACGACTTCGAACTTCACGAACCGGTTGAACATTCAGCCTGGCATGATGTTCAAGAACGCCCGGGGCGCGTGGATCAACGTCACCACGGCCGGTGCCTCGGTCAACTTCGGTGACCGAACCTACATCAGCCAGTTCGACCAGAATCCGAACTTCGGGCCGACCGACGCGAACTTCAGGCCGAACACGACCGGCGACGCGAAGATTATCTTCACTTCGCTGTACGACGACCTGGCCAGCACCTATTTCTTCGATCCGAAGACCGGGATCAAGACGACGATCGTGCCGGCGATGGATTCGGACAACGGCGGCAACTATCTGCAGCCGACTCCGACTTCGGTCGATCCGCTGGCACGGTGGGGCGCGATCAACGTCGTCTCCGGCGCAGTGGCCGTCATCGACGAAATTCAGCTGCAGTACGCCGGCGGCATCATCAATCAGCAGGACGGCACCCTGCCCTCGCTGAACGCCCTGAACCTCACCTCGTTCGGCGGAACCGGGTTCGGCGGCAACGCGTCGATCACGAACAACGACTTCTTCTACAACCAGGACGCTCCGATGGCGGTCGACCCGAACGTTCTGTTCGCGGGCGACGCGACGAAGCCGCTGGCTTCGGGCAATCCGTTCTTCCGCGGCAACGTGATGCAGGGCAACGGCATCAACGGTCTGGCCGTGCTGGCGAACGTGGGCTATGCACTGACCGGCCCCATCGAGCTTTCCGTGAATACGACCGGTTCCGGTCAATACGCGAACCTGGACGTCAACTCGGTCTGGGACGACACGGACATCACCTACGTTCAGCGAGGCACGATCGTCCTGAGCGGATACAGCTCATTCTTCGGAATCTCGAAACCGAATCCGAATTTCACGACGCTGACCGCTGAGCAAACTCCCTTCATCACCTTGACGGTTCAATCGAACCTGCCGGACACGCTGCTGGCGAACGGTCAGCGGATCGCCCGCCCGGGCGAATCGATGATCGTGAAGCTTCTGAACGATCCGAATAACGCTGCGATGCAGCCGGGCGGCACGGCCAACGGCCAGCCGAACGACCTGAACGCGACCTTCGCGGGTGCGGGCTGGGTGGTCGGCCGCGACAACGGGATCGATCCGACGGCCGACTCGACTCTGGACCAGGGCTGGGGCAGCCAGATCCGGTTCCTGGGTCTGAACTCGAACGAAACCACCGGCCAGTCGCGTGTTCCGGTCATCGTGACGAGCTTGCGTGACACGAGTGTCGGCACGACCGTCCGCGGCGTGCAGATGAACGACATTCTCAGTGCCACGCGGTATCCGCAGATCAATCCGACGACTCCAGTCCCGGGCGACGGCGGTGTGCTGTACTTCGGCAGCCTCATGCTGACGGACTACAACCTCTGGGATCCGCGCGGTGGCTCGGTGGTCGACACGACCGACTTCAAGTATCTGACCCGGATCGAATTCGTCGGCGGCAACGTGTCGGACATGGTCAGCATCACGGCTGACACGACGATCGACATCAATGACGATCCCGTGTTTCAGAAGCTCGGTCTGAACATGAATGCCATCGCCCCTGGCATTACCGCACCTTTCCTGACTCAGTTCAATTCCGCGAACGCGATGACGATCTCGAACTCGAGCATGGACAGCTTCAGCCAGGTCGGCGTGGTCGTCCACCCGGGTAACGATCTGCTCGTCCGGAATTATTCCCTCGGCGGTGTCCTCCAGCGTGTGGGCGGCCTGAAGGGTCAGGGCACGGTCCTGTTCTCGGTGAACAACACCTTCTCGAACATGCCGGGCGGTATCCGGGCCCTTTCGGAAATTACGGATAACCCGTCCGGTCAGGATCCGACCACGGTGATGGCTCTGAACAACACGTTCTACAACACCGATATCGGCCTTTACACCGAAGCTCCCGCCTTCAATGGCTTGAACAGCCGGTCGCACGTCTACGCCATCGCGATGAACAACATCTTCGCGAACAATGCGACGTTCGCCATCCAGACCGTGGGCATGAACCTCGGCAACTCGATGGACTACGGTCAGTACAACCTCTACTACCTCAATGGTGGCGGCAACGCGACCCCCGGCTTCTTCGAAGTCACGCCGATCATCGGCGACCCGCTGTTCCGCAATGCCGCGGCCGGCGACTTCGCCCTGCTTCCTGGTTCGGCCGCCATCGACGTCGCCCGTTCGGAACTCGGACCTCTGGCCATGGGTAATGCCCTGGCCCCGATTTCCACGCAAGTGTTGACCGGTACCACGGGCGGAATTCGTAACCAGTCCGGCCGGATCAGCGGCAACGGTGCTTTCGGCACCTTCCTGCCTGGCGATATCGTCGCCCTGCCGGGTTCGCCGGTCTACAACTACTATTCGCAGTTCGTGCCGAATCTCACGGGGACTGCGGCTGCTTACCGGGGCACGGCCGCGAACGCCGCGACCTGGGCCTTCACCCCGATCGCGGGCGAACGGGATCAGGTCGGCTTCCTGCGTCAGGACGACCCGACCCGGCCGAACGTCGGTTTCGGCAGCCGTCCGTTCTTCGACGTCGGTGCCTTCGAATACCGCCAACTGTTCGCTCCCAAGGTCACGGCCGTCACGGCCATCATCCCGGGTGCGGTCACGCCGGTGAACATCTACGTTCCTCTCGGCATCGGCGGCACGAACCAGAGCCCGACTTCGATCACCTTCTCGCTCGATTCACGGCTCGACCCGAACACGGTCAACTCGTCGACGATCATTCTCCAGGCCGCTGGCGGCGACGGGCTCTTCGGCAACGGCAACAGCCCGACCGACCGTGCCATCAATCTCTCCGGCAAGCTGGTCTATGACCCTCTGACGAAGACGATCACGGTCAACCTGGCCAGCAGCAATCTGAACCTGACCAACGACCTTTACCGGATCATCCTGGTCGGCGAAGGTGCCTCGGTCATCCGCGATCAGCTCGGCAACCCGCTCGACGGCGAAAATCTGGACGCCAACGGCCAGCAACTGCCTCTGCCTTCGGGCAACGGTATCCCGGGCGGCAACTTCCAGCTCACCTTCTCGGTGGATACGAACGCCCCGAACATCGTGGCTGGCTCGCTCCGGATCACTCCGGCGACCGACAGCGGCCAACCGGGTGACCAGATCACGCGTATCAACCCGCCCCAGTTCACGGGCGCCGTCAACGATATCCCGCCGCCGGCGAATCCCCTGCTCGGCCAGACGGTTGCCGTCTCGGTCTCCAGCCTGGGCAACGGTGTCTACGATCTGCCGAACGTCGGCACCGGCACGACGGACGCTCAGGGCGTCTTCCTGGTCCGCCCGACACAGGCTCTGCCCGAGACCCAATACAACGTGGGTCCGGACGGTATCCTGGGCACGGCCGACGACAGCGGCTACAGCGTGGCCCGGTTCGTCGCGACCGATCAGAGCGGCAACGTGTCGAACGTCAACGACCGCAACGCTCTGCTGAAATTCGTCGTCGACACCCAGGGCCCGCGGGTGACCAGCGCCAACCCTGCTCCTTACTCGCAGATCAACCCGATCAACAACGTTCAGCCGATCACGGTCGGTCTTAACGAAAACGTCGATCCGGCCAGCGTGAACGTGAATACGATCAAGGTCGTCCGTTCCGGCGGCGACGGTGTGTTCAACAACGGCAACGACGTCGTCATGACGGTCGACCCGGCCTCGATCAAAATCACTTACCTGAAGGTCGATGCTCAAGGTTCGATCAACCTGACCTTCAACGTGACCGGATCCTTCCCGAACGACCTGTACCAGGTGAAACTCGTCGGATCGGGAACCACGGCGATCACCGACCGGGCCGGCAATCTTCTCAACGGCCAGTTCAGCGGCCAGTTCCCGTCAGGAACGACCAACGGCTCCGGCGATTTCGTGATGTACTACACGATCCTGGATCCGGCGAACTTCCTGACCCGGTACGTCGGTACCGTCAGCAGTCCTTCCGGTGCTCTCGGCTCGCGGAACAATCCGTATCCGACCATCACGGCGGCCATGACCGCGGCCCAGATCGGCGATACCGTCGCAGTTCTGCCTGGTGTCTACAACGAAAACATCGTGATGAAGTCGCTGGTGCAGCTCGTCTCGGCTTCGGCCTCGAGCACCAACACCACGCTCTATCCGGGCGACGCCAAGGAAACGGTCATCCGGCCTGCCCTCGGCTCCACCAACGTGATCACCGTCACGGCCAGTGGTCTGCTGACGAGCCCGATCGCCCCGACCCGCATCAGCGGCATGACGATCGCGGCCTCGCTGCTCGGCAGTGCGACCAACGGCCCGATCGACCCGACCTCGATCGGCATCGACGTCACCAACAGCATGATGACGATCGACCGCGTCTACGTGATGAACGCCGGAACGGGTATCCGGGTCGCCACCTCCGGCAATTCGGCTCTCACACCCACGATCGCCAACTCCGTGATCGTCGGCAACACCAACGGCGTCGTCATCACCGACAGCGGTGCGACCGAAAGCCTGGCAGCTCCGGTTCGTCTCACGAACAACACCATCGCCTTCAACGACAATGGCGTCGTGGTGAACGTGGCTGCCGACAGCCCGGTCGACTTCGTCCAGATCGTCAACAGCATCTTCTCCGGCAACGCCACGCTGACGTCGCCGCGAGCCGGCTACGCGGTCAGCTCGACCACACTCGACCGTGTCACGTTGCGGTTCAATAACTTCTTCAACAATGGGGCCAGCCCCACGAACTATGCCGATGACACCCTGAACATCGGCAACGGGTTCGATCCTGATAACCTGAACTACGGGCGAGACTCCCTGGGCAACATCCCTGGCGACCCGGCCTTCGTCTTCCCGATCGACCCGCGTCCTTCGGCTGACGGTCCGTTCAAGTTCTTCACGGACGCCAACTACAACATCAAGGTCAATTCGGTCGGTATCGATGCCGCCCTGAATTCGGCCTCACCGGTCCTCGACTTCCTCTACAGGACTCGAGTGACCATCCCGGGCCGCGGCTACCCCGGCACCGGCCCCGCCGACATGGGTGCATTCGAATACAACGGCACGTTCACCAACCCGGCTTACCCGATCGTGGTCCCGACCAGCACCTCCACCGGCACGGGTACAGGTACAGGGACGGGCACCGGAACGAGTGGCGGCACGGGAACAGGAACTGGAACAGGCACGGGAACAGGAACAGGTACCGGAACCGGCACGACCACGCCGACGCCCAAGCCTTCTCCGAAGCCTGTCCCCAAGCCCAAGCCCACGCCCAGGCCGAAGCCTGTTCCCAAGCCAGCACCGAAGCCGGCACCCAAGCCAACACCGAAACCGGCTCCCAAGCCTCGCGTCAAGCCAGCTCCCAAGCCGGTCGTCGTGAAGCCCAGGGTGACCGTGCCTCGGGTGACCGCCCGGGTCGCCGTGAAGAAAGTCGCCGGCTGAAGCGATCTCTGATCACTTCCTTCGCGGGAGGACGACTTCGCCGAAACCGCACTCGGCCAGGTCAGCACCGTCCTCCCGGCATCCTCCGAACCACCGCACGCATCTCGCGTTCGGTGGTTTTTTCGTGCCCGCTCCGAAAGCCGGATAATGTCATTTCAATTGACGCAGGATCTCACGGGCCCGGGTTTCGAAAAGGTTTCGCCATTCAGGGGCCACGAGGCAATCGCAGTCCTCCTGGGCGTAACCCGTGTTCTTTCGCTGTTCTTCCGTCGGCGTGTAATACAGATATCCATTCGTGTATCCGGCGACGAACGTATTCGGCAGCGGAGCCGCTCGCTTGATCGCCAGTCCGATTTCGACGGTCAGCTCGCCCGGAAACGTCACGAGCACGAAATCGCCGACCTTCAGCCCCACGACTTCAGCCGGGATCGTCGGCTTCTCCGTCGCCCGGTTTTTCGCCTGATTCTTCTTCAGGAGGTCGAGATTCGTCTGAAGCCGCGTCAAGCGTTCCATCGTGTGGACATTCGCCAGATACGCCGCGATGTCGGCCCTGTTACGCTCGTCCAGCTTCGTCAGGTCAGTTTTGCCTGTCGCTTTTTCATGAAGATACAGCGCCGCCGGTGCTGAAGGATATTCAGGCGACAGGGCATATTTCGAATGCAGTTGCAGAAATGTCTTGAAATCGAGCGATGTACCCCGGAGCGACGCCAGAAGTCGATCCCGTTCAGCCGTCATCGCCGCGATACGCGATTCGAAATCGGTCGCTTCCGGCACTTCGATCGAACCGTGAACCAGTTTCAAATTCGCTTCCGGCTTCGTCGGGATCGATCGAATCGCTTTCAATACGCTCAGCCCCAGCCTGTTGCCTAGAGTTTCGGCGTTACGCGGCTGATCGACCGCTTTGTAACGAATCGGATTGATGTCGCCACCGCAACCCTGCAGGAAAATAGCCAGGCAATCGTCTCCCAGCGTTTCTTCGATCGCTTTCGACGCGAACCCTGGATAATCCGCCGTGTTGCCCCCACCTGGCACGCCCTGAATCGGATGACAGGCGAATTCGTAGACCACCGCCATCGGCCGGCCGTCGAGCCTTTCGATTTTCAGAATGCCGATCTCAGGATCCACCGGTCCCACGGCCGCGATCTCTTCATCCGGGGCCGTCGCATAAGCATGCCGCACGTCGGTCTGGGTGCCGTCCTTGAGGCGCATGCGGCGATTTTCCATAATCCGGTCTTCATGCCCTTTGCCCGCCCCCGCCTTCACGGGCACTCGGTTCCGGAACGCCGATTCTACTGCCGATACCGCGAGTTCGGCCGAGTCCTTCCGCACGATCCCGTGGCAATGGCTGGCGTTGACGATTACGTTCTCCGGCGCGATTCCCAGCCGTTCCTTGAGCATCTTGCGGACCTTCGGCAGAAACTCGTTGCCGATCGGCCCGATCTCGCCGATCGCCACGGCATCGACGGTAATCAGCACGACCGTTCGTGTTTCGTCCGACAGCACCAGTGCCTTCGCATAGAGCGGATCGTTCGCCGGGCCTGCCTCAAGATCGGTGATTTCCGCTTTCGCCACTCCGGCCTTCAACTCGGCACCGAATGAAGAAACCGCGCTGGATTCGAAGCAAAAAATCCAAATGAAACCTGCGACGATGAACCGGAAAATCCCGCGGCGATCATGACGATTCGGAACGATGGACGAAGAGAATTCGCTTGGAGCGGTCATGATGGCGAGACTCCGTTGAGTTGGCTTGCACAGTGGTGAAATCAGGCGGGAGCCGGGAGAGGCGGGAAGAACGACGGCAGAGTGCGGATTCTGGCCGGGACAGGCTTCGTTCAGCCGAGCTTCTGACGGCCCAGCCAGAGTGAGCGCGCAACCACGGTAAGGCTGCTGCCGGCCATCGCGACTGAAGCGATCAGAGGACCGCTTTTGTCGAACATTCCGAATGCCGCCAGCGGGATTGCGACCACATTGTAAGCGAATGCCCAGAACAGATTCTGGCGAATCGTGGCAAGTGTCGCCCGGCTCAGCGCGACGGCGTCGGCGACCGAATCGAGGTCGGAACCGACCACGACGATATCCGCCGCGTTTTTGGCGACGTCCGTTCCCGAAGCCAGGGCCATGCTCACATCCGCTGCGGCCAGGGCCGGGGCGTCGTTCAGGCCATCGCCCACCATCGCCACCTTCGAGCCGTTCTGCCGCAGCCGCATCAGCACCCCGCTTTTTTCCTCGGGTGCCATTTCGGCATACAGATCGTCCAGCGGAATTCGCAATTGCTCGGCCAGGGCCCGCACCGCCGAAGCCCGGTCACCACTGATCACGCCGACGTTCAGGTCCATGCGGGTCAGCCGCTCCACAGCCGCCGCGGCGCTCGGGCGGACGGAATCCTCAAGCGCGATCAGCCCCACCAGAACCCCATCGCGTGCGACACCCGCGATACTGCGCGCCATGTTCGTCCAGCTCTCGATCACCGGCTCGATGGCAGCGGGAAAAGTGACGCCCTGCCGCTTCATCCATTTCAGCGAACCGACCATCGTGCGCCTGCCGCCGACGATCCCTTCCACCCCATGGCCCCGGTCATTTCGGAAATCGGTCACGTTCACGTTCGCCGAAGTTCCGCCTGAATCGGCCGCGACGATCGCCTTCGCCAGCGGATGCTCGCTGAATCGCTCGATCGCTGCGGCCGCCGTCAGGCAATCCTCCCGGCTAATGCCTTCGGCTGTATGCACTTCGACGACGCGGGGCTTGCCTTCCGTAAGCGTGCCGGTCTTGTCGAACATCAGATGGTCAAGCTTGTCGCATCGCTCGAACACGCCGGCATCGCGCACGATCAGCCCCATCCTGGCCGCCCGCGACGATCCCACCGAAATCGCCATCGGCGTCGCCAGCCCCAGCGCACATGGGCAGGAGATCAACAACACCGCGGCCGAAGCCAGAACTCCGCCGGACCAGTCCCGCCCGATCAGGCCCCAGGCCATAAGCGTGACCGATGCGATCACGATGACCGCCGGCACGAACACCGCGGCGACTTTGTCCACCAGCTTCTGCATCGACGCCTTGCTGCTCTGGGCCCGTTTCACGGCGTCGATGATCCCCGCCAGCACCGTTTCCGTGCCGACACCCGTCGCCCGCACGAGCAGTGTGCCGTCCAGGCATCGCGAACCGCCGATCAGCTTCGCACCGGGCTTCTTGTGCACGGGCAACGACTCGCCCGTGAGCATCGATTCGTCGACATCGGCCGAGCCTTCGATCACTTCGCCGTCCGTCGCGATCGCTTCGCCCGGCCGAACCCGGAACGCCATCCCGACACGCAAATCCTCCTGATCGATCTCGATCTCCGATCCGCTCGCCCGCACGGCCCGCACCCTCCGGGGCGAGAGGTCCATGAGCGATTCGAGCGCGTCTGCAGCATTGCCCTTGCTGCGTGCTTCCAGCCATTTGCCGAACGTGATCATCAGAAGAATGATCACGCCATCGGCCAGAAAGTGCGTCTGCGGGTGCTCCGGCACGAGTGTCATCCACGTGCCGAAGCCGAAGGCCACGGCCGAGCCCAGGCTCACGAGCGTGTCCATATTGCTCGAACCGTGCCGGGCGAGTGTCCAGGCACTGCGGAAAAACGGCAAACCGACCAGAATCGTCGTCACGCCGGCAAGCGCGACCAGACCGAGCCGCATCGTCGAGCCTGGATGTTGGCTGTGCCCCGGCCCATGGGCGAAAAACAGAAGCGGCAGGCCGAAAATCAGCCCCGCGAAAAGCCGCCGGCGCCAGCCTCGGATCCGTTCGCTCCGTTCACGCCTGAGCGTATCGGCCTGATCGGCCGCGGAAAGCGTTGACTCGATCTTGACGATGTCATAGCCCGCGTTTTTGACGTTCATCCGCAACCGGTCAAGCCGGGTCGATTCCGGGTCGACCGTGATCGTCGCACGCTCCGTCGCCAGGTTCACGACCGCGCGCCGTACCCCTGGCGTTTCCGCCAGGGCCTTTTCGACCCTGCCGACGCAACTGGCGCAGTGCATGCCCGAAACGCTCAATTCCCAATTTTGCGAAGGCGCGGTCGAATCGGCCGGGATCGGCGCTGGATTCGCCGCGACATCCGCCGCGAGATGATCCGACACGATCGGCAGCTTAGGCAATGAGTTCACGGGGCCGGAATCGGCCAGAACCGTCAGGCTGGGTAAAGCTGCCGCTCCGGATTTTTTCGGCGTTTCGTTCCGCGGTTCCCGAACTTCGCCAGTATCGACGCGGGCCTGATAGCCTGCCTCCGCGATGGTCGCGACGACCGAAGCGACGCGATCAGCGGTCGGATCTTCATTCCAGCGGATCACGGCCGAATCGGGCAGGCGAACGTCGGCTTCAGCGACACCGCCGATTTTCAGGGCGGCTTCGGTCACGGCCTTGACGCACTTGCCGCAAGTCATACCGGTAACGACAAGGCGTGTTTCTGGGGCGATCTGGTCAGGTTTCATGAGGATTCGACCTTCCGGAGATATGTTGGCGATCGTCCATTGGGCCGTTCGCGTGACATGAAACCTATTGTTGAAGACTCGTGGCGCTAATCAATACGAAATTCCGCCGAATGTCCAGACGGTTCGTCCGGAGAAATTCGTTGCTCGTCCTGGTCAGTTCGAGTAACGGTTATGGGATGAATCGATCCTGATGAATGCGAATTCCCGTACGGAATCCCGGCTCGATCGTCGTTCCGAAATCATAGCGATGACACCTCGAACCAACCATGAACTGTACCTGGCGATCTGCGAAATCGCCCGCTCCGGTCGTGACGCCAGCAGACAAGCCCATCCATCACAGCAGGCCACGCATGGGCTTCATGGTGAAGCATCCGGGAATCCAGACGGTGAGCGTTCGCTCGAGAACTACTTGCTTGCGATTCTTGGACAGTCACGGGCATTTGCGGACAAGCCTACGCTGACGGTCGATGAATTTCTCGGACTGCTTTCGGGGGCATTCTCTGCCGAGCCTCTTCCATTCCAGACGAAATGGCGGGAATTCGAAGAACCGGATGAAGCCCGGTCTTTCGATTTCAAGACATGGGAATCGCTCGTCATTGCCCAGATCGTCGATCTGCGTGAAATGGACGAAAACGGCGATCTCCGTAATGAATATCGATACGGCGGTATCGATTCGCCCCGAGGAAATCGCTGGTACAATTTCGATCCGGCAAGCTATCTCGAATGCGCCGCCGCGGGGTCGGTCGGCGGATGGGAACCGGGCGATGACACCGGGCGATCCTTCGTACCGGGCCCCTGCCTTGCGATGGATCCATTCGGAAATCACGTTCTCGCGAATCCGGAGGATGTCGAAAGCCCGCAGCTCGAAGTTCCGGCAGATATTCCCTGGGCATTCTTCGCGGATTTTATGGAATGCGGGCAACAGTACGAATGATACGAAAAGGTGAAGTCAAACGTCTTATCGCGGTCTCAGCCGTCTCCGCAGGCCGCAATTTTTCAGGCCTGGCCGTCAGGCGCGCGAGGCATTCGAAGCAAGGATGGGAGACCACTCCATGTCGAACGACTTGATGAAATTGAGCAAGTTCCTGTCGTTGATACTGCGACATGACCCGGATCGCATCGGCCTTTCGCTGGACACGAACGGCTGGGCCGACGTCGAAGAATTGATCGCTCGGGCCAACGACCATGGCAAAGCTCTCACTTTGCCGATTCTGGAGCGAATCGTCGCCGAAAACGACAAGAAACGTTTCGCCTTCAACGACGACGGAACTCGGATTCGGGCAAGCCAGGGCCATTCGATCGAAATCGAGCTGGATTTACCGCCGGCTCGTCCCCCGGAATTGTTGTATCACGGCACGGCGACCCGATCGACCGCCTCGATCCGGGCGACCGGACTTCATTCGGGCGATCGACAGCATGTCCATCTTTCGCTCGATGAGGCGACGGCGACTCGCGTGGGCCAGCGACACGGCAAACCCGTCGTGCTCACGATCAGGTCCGGAGAAATGTGTCGGCAAGGTCATCTCTTTTTTCTCTCGGCAAACGGCGTATGGCTGACCTCGCGAGTCCCGGCGGAATTTATCGAATTCCCTGAATAGGCCGTGAAAGTAACGGGACCGACACGCCATTTGTCCGCACCCTCAAGGTAAGGTTCCGGTCCTTATTCACGGTTGTGCCGGGCCTGCATCCGGATATGCATTCCTGTCGATTTCTCGCGTTTCGTCGCACGACTCGGCGCCGTTCGGATTGTTCGACAAATCCGGAACGTGTATATTGAATTCAGAATCCTCTCTTGTGGCGTCTCGCGAAGGTTCCTCTCTCGTCGACTTTCGCACGCCCTGGCCGACGTCCCTTTCGATTCTCAGGTCCTCCCCGCACTGAGCGATCGATTCGTCACGGAACTGCGTTGCCATGCTGCCTTTTCATAACTTAAGTCATCCTGATTCTGGCCGGATCTCGCATCCTCGAGGCGTCTCCCGTCGCGGTTTCGTACAGATCGGCGCGGTCGGCCTGCTTGGGCTCGGCACGGAACACCTGCCCTCGCTTCAGGCTGCGGCCGACGACTGGCAGCGCGGGCCGATCGACCCGAAACGCCGCGTCATTTTCATTTTCCTGTCAGGCGGCCTCGCTCAGCACGAGTCGTTCGACCCGAAGCCCGACGCCTCGGAAGGCATTCGCGGCGAATTCGGCTCGATTCCGACACGTTTCGGCGGCGGAATCCGCATCACCGAACACCTGCCCCGCCTTGCCGAAATCAGCGACAAGTGGTCGATGGTCCGCTCGCTGACCCATGGCACGAATGACCATTCCTTCGGCCATCACGTCATGCTGACAGGCCGGTCGGTCATGCCGGCCGGGTTCAATCCCAATCAACCGTCAGCTACCGACGAACCGTCGATCGCTTCGCTCGTCGGCGCGGTCGTCCGCTCCCGCAACAATCTTCCGCCTGCCGTCGTCCTCCCGGAAAAACTCGTTCACCGCACCGGCCGGATTATCCCCGGCCAATTCGGCGGCCGCATGGGCACCCGGCACGATCCCTGGTTCCTCGAGCTTTCGCCCTTCGACCCTGGCAGCTACGGGGCCTATCCCCAATTCGGGTTCGATCACCAGAACAAGGCGCAAAAGTCCGAACAGCGAGCCTTCGAGCCTCTTTCGCTGAGCCTTCCCGCCGAAATCTCCGCAGGCAGGCTGGATCGCCGCATCGGCATGCTTTCCGACTTCGACCGGCAACGGGCCGAACTCGACGGCTGGGCCTCGTCCGTCGCCAGTCTCGACCAGCAGCGCAGCGGTGCCGTGGCCCTGCTGACGGATCCGAAAATCCGTCGAGCGTTCGACTTGCGTGATTCTGATCCGAAAGCTCTCGATCGCTACGGTCGACACAGCTTCGGCTGGAGCTGTCTCGTCGCACGCCGCATGGTCGGCGCGGGCGTGCCCCTGGTTCAGGTCAACCTTGGGAACAACGAAACCTGGGACACCCACGGCAACGCCTTCCCGCATCTGAAGAACAATTTGCTTCCCCCGATGGATCAGGCCGTCTCCGCCCTGATCTCCGACCTGGCCGCGTCGGGCGAACTCGACTCGACCCTGATCGTCATGGCCGGCGAATTCGGGCGAACGCCCAAAATCTCGCACCTGAGAGAACATTACGACCTGCCCGGTCGCGATCACTGGGGGCGTGTGCAATCGGTTCTTCTGGCCGGTGGTGGTGTCGCCGGTGGCCGTGTGGTCGGTTCTTCGGACGCCGTCGGCGGTGCGCCCGCAAGCCGCCCCGTGGGCCCGGAACAATTCGCGGCCACGATCTATCACAGCCTCGGAATACCCCAGACGCTCGCCTGGTTCGATAGCCAGGACCGCCCTCATGCCGTCTATTACGGCGATCCGATCAATGAACTTTTGAGCTGATCTGCCGAATTGACAGTACGGAATTTCGGAGCGAAAACCTCTTTGGGTGCCAAATTGGCATTCCTGCTGGGTCGCCCCGAACTGCGAGCATGAATTCTTGTGATGATGTGTAAGTTGCTTGCTTCCAAAATATTAAGGTGAGTAAAGGAAGGTGGAATGCCAAATTGGCATGCCTCTTGCATTAGCGTTAAGCCGTTCGGTTCACATGATAACAAGCTGCCAGCCAAAATCGGCAGCCGGACGAAACGGAGAATCAGCGATGGCAGTTTATCGTACATGGTCGGTGTTCCCGGTCGTTGCTGAGCCAGCGCACCGGGTGAGTTCTCGAACCAACCCAGCGGAAGTAAAAGCCGAGCGAAAGTCACACTCCATTCCCGTTCGGATTCGGGAAACAGAAGCGGCCTGGATCGTCATGGCAGACGTTCCCGGAGTATCTGCCGATGCGATCGGTATCGAATATTATCAGGACCGACTGACGGTTCGTTACGAGCGAAAAGCGGCGGACGAAGCCGATTCGAAGTTCGATGATCGTGTTTATGGCAGCTTCGAGCGGGTCATTCGGATTACGGACGAAATTCGCTCCAGCGAAATTGCCGCCAAGCTCGAAAACGGCGTGCTGCGGCTCGAAATCCCGAAGTCGGAAGCGCTTCGCCCTCGTACGATCCCCGTCACCCAGGGTTGATTCGCGAGCCTGGAGTATGTGACCGAACCGCAAGACACATAACAGAATCGAAATCGAGAAATCAGGAGAAAGTGCGATGCATATCGATCGTTGGGAACCGTTTCGCGAGATGGTCAGCCTCCGGGACGCTGTTCAGAACCTTCTTGCAGAAAGTCTGACGAAGCCGGAAAGCGATGCGGGAACGCATTTTGTGCCGGCTGTCGATGTCCACGAAACGCCCGATGCATACGACGTTCACGTGAGCATGCCGGGAATCAGGCCGGAAGACGTACACGTGACGGTGCATGGCAACATGCTCACGGTCGCGGGCGAATCGAAAGGCGAGGAACAGAAAACGGAAGGCTCCTGGATCGTCCGGGAAAGGCGAAACGGCAAGTTCAGCCGGAGTTTGACAATGGCCTGCGCCCTTGATGCCGATAAAGCCGTCGCGAAAACGGAGAACGGCATCGTGAAGCTTCATCTGCCCAAGGCCGAGACGGAACGGCCGAAGCAGATCAAGGTCATTTCCTGAATCCCTTCCGGGTCTTTGACAAAAGTGAGGAGGCTCGGCAACGAGCCTCCTTTTTCTTCGCAAGTCACAATGTCTGCCGAATTGGCAGAAACGGGCGACGCTTGCGGAGGTCTCGGCTGAGAGACTTGATTCGTGATCAAGAGATGGCGATAGTGAAATGATCGGGCGATGTTCATTCTCGTGGTGGCTGTTTCAAGCCCAACGGTCGTCTGATCCCGATCGATTCGGAGCCAGGCAATGAGTGTCACGTGGATTCCGGTCCATCGACGCAGGGCGATTCGACACGCTCTGGGCCTGCTTGTGTTGAGTTTCGGTTTCGGTTCGGTGGAATCATCGGCGCAAGGCGTTCCCTGGGATCGACTTTCGTACAGAAGCAGAATCAGCGACGAAAAGCGCACAGCCGCGAAGAAATTCAGCGAGCTGATGAAGAAAGCGCGGAAGGAAAATCCGGGCAAGGCGATCCTGTCGAAAAACGACATTCATGGCGTTTATGCGCAAGGGGCGCCACGGGCGCTATCAGCCAGGATGGCGCGGCAAATGCGGGCCAGCGTTTTGCCCAGGCATCGGCCCTCGGTCGTTTCATCGCCTGCATCGCTGCTTGGGCCGCTCAGCCTCGGTCCGGCTTATGGTGTGCTGATGTTTCAGAACAGCATAAACTTATGGCCCGATTGGCAAGGCGGCTCGTTGCCCTGGAACGGCACGGTCGGCTCACGCTATCTGCTCTCATCCGGTCCACTGACGATTCCGTACGAGCTTGCGCTCCAGAACCGGGTTCAGATGACGACGGTCACCGATGCGTACGGCAATCAGCTCGTGTTACTCACGGATATTTCGACGGGCTTCTCGCAGCAGTTCGCAATTATCGGCAGGCTTGATAGCGTGCATGCACCAGGCACGGGAAACCCTGTTTATGGGGCAGGTTATGTGATTTCGGTCTACGACGGCAGAATTCTGGGAACCAATTCGTCGTCCATCCCTGGCGTGTTCGTGCCGGCACCACCTTTCCAGCCGACATTCGGTTACATGGGTGATCTGGACACCCTTGGTCCCTTCGGACGCGGCAATACTCCGCTCAATCCCCCCGGCCCGCCGACGACTTACGTTCCTGGAGGCAATCCCGTCGATATTGTGCCAACCACGACGTTTCCCTGATGGGGATTCATTTAAGGTTTTCTAAAATCATGAGATCGGAATAATTCGGCGCATTCCTGGCCGGTGATCCACTCAGCCAGTGCACGTACGGTTCGATCGATATCCGCATGGGGCGCGCTGCCGGAATTTCCCTTGCTTCGAACGACGCCCAGGTACTGCACGATCGGCGGATAGGAATTTTGCGGGATCTCGAACACCACCAGATCAGGATTCCCGGCGGCGGCGGAACGGGCATGGCCAAGCGAAACGATACCGGCCTCGGCATTGCCGTCGCTCACGTTCTGAAACGCCAGTCGAACGGATGCGGTGATCACGATCTTCGATTCGAGTACATCCCAGAGACCGCTGGCGACCAGAGCGGACTTTGCCGCTTTGCCGTAAGGAGCTGTCTCGGGCGAAGCGATGGCCAGATGGCGAAACTCGGCCTCTTTCAGATCTCTTATATTTTTTATCAACAGTGGTTTACGGCTGAGGATCGCTAGTCGGCCAATTGCGTAGGGGCGTACGGTGTCGGGTTCGATCAGGTGCTGTTCCGCAAGCGAATCGACTGCGGCACGATCGGCGGAAAGAAAGAGGTCGACGGGCGCCCCAGACCGGATCTGAGTCGCAAGTTGGTGCGAAGATCCATAGATCGTTTCGACCTGGATCGCTGGGGTTTGGGACTTGCCCCAGGATTCGAGGGCGACTCCCAGCCAGGGCTGCAAGTCGCTCGCCGCAGCCACTCGAAGCGTGATCGGGCGCGGGGCGGAAGGCCGCTTTTCTTCAGCTGGCCGACAACTGAACGCGACCGTGAGAGCGAACGTCGATAAGATGTATGTGACGAGGGGCACTTTATGCATGGTGACGAATACGTAGCCGGGAAAATCGGGGAAGGCCAGAAGCCCTGACGTCAAGGGCCATGTTCGAACCGATTTCGATAGGAGAGTCGCTGGACGAGCCGTCCGTCAATACCGGGGCGATACGTCCTGGTCGTTCGGAACGGTCTGAGGAAGGTCAAATCATGAAGATCGATCAGTTCCTGAAGCATCACGGAATCGCGTCCAACCCATTCAGCGAGGAAGACGCTCAGACGGATCTCGTCTTCAAGCGGAAGTGCCTGGACCATGTCCGGCATCCTGAATGGGACAAGTTTCTCGGCAGCCCGATGGAGCCTTCCACGGCCGTCGTATTCGGCGAAAAAGGCAGCGGTAAAACCGCCCTTCGGCTTCAGGCGACGGCCAGAATCGATGAACACAATGATGCCCACCCGGATCTGAAAGTCTTCCTGATTCAGTACGATGACTTCAACCCGTTTCTGGATCATTTCAAAGCGGCGACCGGAGCGACGACCACCGAAGCGACTCTGGCCAAATGGCGCTTGCAGGATCACATGGACGCGATCCTGTCCCTCGGTGTTACCAAGCTGGTGGATCGCCTTTCCGACCCGAAGTCGAAGCTGGAGCTGACAGCGTTAAGCCCGGATCAGCGCCGTGATTTGCTCTTGCTGGCAACGCTTTACGACGCTTCGACGAAGGAGCCGATTCAGAACCGATGGAACCGGCTGCGGCGATGGTCCGGGTTTCGGCCGCTCTGGAGCCGGCGCGATCTGCAGATCGGCTTCGGCATATCGCTCCTGGTCGTCGTGCTGATCTACCTGTTTCCAGCCCTGAGGAGCTGGAACGTATTGCCTTGGATGATCGTACCGCTGGCCACGGGTTGGGTTTACTGGACCTGGCGATTTATGAAGGCAACCCTTCGTGCTGCGCAAATTCGTAAAGCCGTTCGTGTTCTGGCACGGGATCCGAATGCCCTTCGATGGGAACTCGTCTGGTTCGAGCCGAGCGATCTGGGTGGCCAGCCCCTGCCCAGCCTGGGCACGAAAGCCGGCAGCGGCGAAGAGCGTTTCGAGCTGCTCCGGAAGTTTCAGGGCGTGCTGGCTGCGCTGAACTTTCCGGGTGTGATCGTGCTGGTGGACCGAGTTGATGAGCCTCAGCAGATCGAAGGCGACCCTCGCCTGATGCGAGCCCTGGTCTGGCCGCTGCTGGATCATAAATTCCTGCGGCATCCGGGGATCGGGTTCAAGCTACTGCTGCCGATCGAACTCGCCTACTTCCTGGACAAGGAAGACAAGGAATTCTACGACAAGGCCCGTCCGGACAAGCTCAACCTGATCAAGCCGTTAAGATGGACCGGGGCCAGTCTTTATGATCTGGCGACCGACCGGTTGCGTGCCTGCGCTCTAGCCGATGCCGACGGCGAATCGCTTCAGCCCCGGCTACGATCGCTCGTTGACGATTCGGTGAGTGACGAAGCCCTTCAGGACGCACTGGCCCATTTGAGGACCCCCAGGCACCTGTTCAAATTCCTGCATCGTCTGATTCAGGATCATTGTCAGCGGCATACGGAAGACAAGCCTGTGTGGCGCGTCGAGTCCGACACATTCCGCAAGGTTTTTGACGGCTATATGCGCGACCTTGACGCGTTCGACCGAGGCTACGGCCACGGCTGATCGAACGAGGGTCGTGCCTCATTCCTCCCCATGGAGTTGTGGACGATCGAATCAGGAGATCCGTCGTGAAGAGTGTGGCTCTTCCACCGAATTCACGGCGTGATCTTTGAATTTCGAAAGCTTATAAAGCTAAAAGCGAAGACCACACCCCTCGAAAACAAGGGGTGTGGCCTGAACGAATCATGTGGACGTATGAGATTTCCGATCACGGTAGGGATCGGAAAGTGAGTGGGTCAATAGCGGTCACGGCCGCCCCGGCCGCCACCGTAGTCGCTTCGACCACCGCCGCCACCGCCGCCGTAGCCGCCGCGGCTGCCACCACCACCACCGCCGCCGCCGCCGTAGCCGCCGCGACTGCCGCCGCCACCGCCAAAACCGCCGCCGCCCGGACGGGGTTCACGAGGCTTGGCTTCATTGACCGTCAGACGACGGCCCTGAAATTCATGATCATGCAGCGCTTCGACGGCCGCTGTGGCTTCTTCGTCGCTGTTCATTTCGACGAAGCCGAAACCACGGCTGCGTCCTGTTTCCCGGTCTTCGAGCACTTGCGCGGAGATCACAGAGCCGTACTGGGAGAACAGTTGGTCGAGGTCGGAGCTGGATGTCCGGAAGGACAAGTTTCCGACGTATAACTTCTTACTCAAGATCGACTACCCGAACCTACGGAGCTTCGAAACCCTTAGAGGACTTTCCGGGGTTTCATCAGAAAGAGGCCGACAGCGGCCAGAGCGAATCGCATGATTGACCTCAGAAAACCTCGCGGGTTATCTGAGCACACGACTCGCCGTGGGCAGTATAGTCTTGCTTTCTGGAAATGTACACCCCAAATTTACGAAAACTATCGCTTTTCTTATGAAATCTTCCGATCACCGTCTTCATCCGAATGGTACAGCCGCTGGTTCCCGGCTTTCGTATAAGTCGACGCAACGTTCGATGTCATAAGCGATTTGCGAGATGAGGGCGGTAACGGAATCGAACTTTCGTGTCTCCCGGACTCGCCGTAACCAGACCACTTCCACCTCGATGCCGTACGTATCACGGTCCGGCTCGCCTACGAGGTGTACCTCTACACGCGGGATTTCGCTGCCGAACGTCGGTTGCGTACCGATATTCACGGCAGCCGCCCGCCAGACGGGAGTCGAGTTCTCAGGGTCAAGAAGCCTTGCGGCCGCGGCATAAACGCCAGGGCACGGCAGAAGGGTGTCGATTTCGGCGAGATTAGCTGTCGGGACCGATATGGATCGGCCACGGCCGGCACCGCGCACGACACGACCCCGAGTCGTGAGACCGTGACCGAGAAGTTCGGTCACGGTCTCGATATCGCCTGATTCCAACGCTTTGCGTATGCGCGATGAAGTTACCGCCAGGCCGCCAGAGATCACGGGAGGAACTTCGGTATATGCCAGTCCTTCAGCTGCACACCAGTTCGCCAGCATCTTGCCGTCGCCGGAGCGATTGTGCCCGAACGAAAAATCGGATCCTTCCGCCAGACCTGCCGCACGGAATCGTTCAAGCACGATCCGTTCGAAGAAAGGCCGGGCATCGAGTTCCAGAAGCCATTCGCCGGTACGGAAAACGGCGACGTCATCGAACCCGAACTGTTTCAAAAGCAGTATCTTGCGATCCAGTGGCGTAAGAGGCGGGCCGAGCTGAATTTCCGGGCGAAGGATGGCCAGAGGCAAGGGATCGAACGTGACGGCGAGCGAGCGGGTAGAGGTTCGATTCGCGAGTTCGCGGGCCGCCCTGGCGAGTGCCTGATGGCCTTCGTGAACACCGTCGAACTTGCCGATACTCAGGACGCAACCTCTTGCGGTCTCAGGTAATCGGGAATCCTGGTCAACCTCGATCACTGCGGCGCTCACTGTCGAAACGGTCGATCGATCTCTGTCGCGCGCACTTTTCGGAGACCTGATGCCGAGTTGGCAAATCACCCACGTGCGAACATACATTATTAGTGCGGAAGGATCGGAATTGCCAAGTCAGGCGAACGGAAAATCGACGGACCTGGCGATTCCATCATCGAGTAGTTCGTGTCGCAGTCGCTCGGAATCGATCGGATGAATATCGTAGTTTTGGGTGATGACGTTCGGATTCGGGCTTTCGTCGATCGGCTGGTCGAGAATCCCCAGCACCGGATCGTCATGTGCTGTCCGCCGATACCGGGTCTCGAGGGCACGACGGATCTCGAAACCGCTCTTGCCGCCAGAGAGATCGACGCCGCGCTGGTGGGTGGCGTGGCCGAAATGCGTGGCGAGTTGCTCCGACGAGCCGCGGGGCAAGGCTGGACATGCCTGTGCCTGCATCCGCCCGGGCTCGATACGGATCCTTATTACCAGGTAGCGCTTTCGAATCACGAATTCGGCGCCGTGATCGTCCCCGATCTGAACTGGCGATTCCATCCGGCTATTTCGGAAATTCGCCGTTTGACGAAACCGGAAGGCGAATCAGGGCCGATCGAATCGGTCGAGCTGGAGCTTCACGTCCCTTCATCAGGAAGTTCGCTCGTGCTGGATCCGTTTTCCACATGGGTAGACGTGATCCGCGTTCTGATCGGCGAGGTCGAGAACATCGCCGCGATGGGCATGCCCTCAGGCACTCAGCCTTCGCAGCGCCTGACTGTCCAGATGCGAGCCGCTCGTGACAGGCGTGCCGAGATGACGATCCGGGCGGAGGCTGTCGGCGATAAGGTGCGGCTGGCGGTGACGGCGCGTGATCAGGTGATCGAGTGGCGCTCGGACTCTCCCCGGTCGTATTCCGGCAGCCTGGTCATCCGCGACCGGACCGGACAACAGGCGGGACACGATTCTGAACGGACGATCGATCTGCCGGAATGGGATCCGGTCGCCGTGATGATCGGTCGATGGGAGGAGGCGGCTCTCAGGCAGGCTCCGCCGATACCCGGGCTGCTCGATGGCATACGCTGCATGGAAGTGGCGGAGGGAGCGATCCGCAGCCTGAAGCGGGGCCGCGCTCTGGATTTGCATTACGAAGAAGTCAGCGAAGAGAACAACTTCAAGACGATCATGACTTCCATCGGCTGCATGATGGTCATCGGTATCATTCTGGGGTTGCCGCTGATTCTGGCCGGGCCGGCCCTGGGGCTGCCTTTTACGCTTTATCTGGGCTACCTGATCCCGATCGGGCTGGCGGGCTTCGCAGCGCTTCAGCTACTCAGGTTCGCGATCCGTCGAGGCTGAGCTGGAATCATGTCGTGCGTGGGCTTTCGAAGGTGGCGTTGGCTCGTGGTCGCTCGATAAAATCGCTGGACGCGAAAAGCGGACCATGTCACGATGATGACGAATCAGGCCGGCTATCGAACGTCAGGGCCTATCCTGGCCAGGGAGAAATCAGGGCGTGGCCGAAGAGTTTCTGGGGCAATACGGTTATTTCGGCATCATCCTGCTGCTGGTGCTGGGCGGTCTGGGATTGCCCGTGCCGGAGGAGGCCCCTGTCATTCTGGCCGCGATTTTGTCGAAGCGCGGCATTATGTTCACGCCCCTGGCCTTCGGAGCTTGTGTGATAGGTGTACTCCTGGGCGATTTTGTCGTTTATTTTCTCGGGTTCTTTTACGGCGAACGGGTGATGAACCTGTCGCTGGCCCGGAAGTTTCTCACCGTCGAACGTGAGACACAGATGAAGGGCTACTTCCATCGGCACGGGATCAAGATCCTGATACTGGGGCGGTTCGCCGTCGGGTTCCGGACCGCGGCGTATCTCACGGCAGGCATTCTGCGGATTCCGCCCGTGAAGCTGCTTCTGACCGACCTGGTCGCCGTGGCCCTTTCGACGCCGCTGATGTTCGGTCTGGGCTACGTATTCGCCCACCAGATCGAAAGAGGCCTGCACGAGGCACAACGGTTCCTGACCGTGATCATCATGGCCGGCTGTATCATCGTAGCTCTTGTGAGGTGGCGAAAGGGACGGCGAGAGGGCCGTCTGCCTGTCGGCCCGCCGATTCCTGTCGGCCAGGCCGCTCCTGCAAGCCATTCGCAGATTCTGGGTATCGAGAACGGCGAAACACCCGTGGAATCGTCAATTGCGGACACAGTTGCGCAATCGGTTCCGCCTTCGGATTCACCAGTTTTTTCCCAGGTCGACGTCGCAGGCGCGATACCCGCGAATGCCGTGGTCGTGCCCGATCTCAAATCCAAGGATTGATTCCTGATTCATCCGGATCGAAGGCGCGGATTCTTCCTGCAATCAGGCGGATGATCGCGACGTCATTCCTTATGCCGCCGGCCCTTGTGACCTGCACCGCTGGCGAGTATTCTGTCACAGAGTGTTCGACGTGTGAGAAACGACAAAGTCGAAGGTGTTTTATGCGATTGCGAAATCCGCGAACGTCCGTCGTCGCCTGCCTGATATCCCTTTCCGCCGGGTTCGGATCGCCTCTGCGTGCTCAGGATAAGCCAGAGGAACGGCCATACCTGCTGGAACGCATCGGAGATGCCGCGGTCGTCCAGGTTTATTCCGATGCCTTCCGGGATTTGACTCTCGAACAGAAGAAGCTGGTCTGGCATCTCTACCAGGCCGCGATCGCGGCTCGCGACATTTATTACGATCAGCGGCATGCGCAGTCGCTCATGATTCGTGATCTGATGGAAGCCCTGATCGCCACCCCCGATGTGGCCGGGGAGCCGGTGAAGCAGAAGATCGAGCGATATACGAAGCTCTTCTGGCTCAACAATGGTCCGTATCATAATCTGACCGCGCGGAAGTTCGTTCTCGAATGCACACATGAGGAACTTCTTGCTGCGGTCCGCAAGGCCGCCGCTGGTGGAGCTGCTCTGCCGCTGGAGAAGGGAGAGACACCCGAGGCACTCGTGGCCAGGCTCGCTCCGATGCTGTTCGACCCGAATCATCAGCCGATCGTCACGAACAAGTCGCCTGGAGATGGCAAGGACATCCTCAAGGAGTCGGCCAACAACCTGTACGTCGGCGTCGTGATGGACGATCTCAAGGGCTTTGCGGAAAAGTATGAGCTGAACTCAAGGCTGGTGAAGCAGGACGGAAAGCTGGTCGAGCAGCCCTACAAGGTCGGCGGCTTGTACGATGCCCAGATTCGTGCCGTCGTCGGCCATTTGAAGGATGCCGTCAAAGTCGCGCCTCCAGCGACGGCCAGGGCTCTTGAAGCGCTCGTCAAGGTCTACGAAACCGCCGAAGATGCGGATCGCGCCGCCTATGATATCGCCTGGGTGCAGGACAAGGACGCCCTGATCGACACGATCAACTATTTCACCGAAGTCTACATGGACGCCCGCGGCAAGAAAGCCAGCCATGAGGCGATTGTGTCTTACGTGAATCCCGCCAAAACGGCCGAGATCAAAAAGCTCGCCGAACAGGCGCCCTACTTCGAAGCCAACATGCCGTGCGATCCGAAATATCGCAAGCCGGACGTGAAGGGCATCACGGCGAACGCGATCGACGTGGTCGTGGAAACCGGCGACGCCGGACCGATCACGCCTATTGGTATCAACTTGCCGAATGATCAGGCCATTCGCGAAAAGCACGGCAGCAAGTCGGTCTCGCTTTCGAACATCATCGAAGCCTATGAGAAATCGACGCCGCCGGGACTCAGAACGGAATTCGCCTGGACTCCCGAAGAAGCCGCGCGTAACGAAAAATACGGTGCCCTGGCGCAGGATCTGACCGTCAACATGCACGAAGTCATCGGCCACGCTTCAGGCCGAATCAGCGACGCCCTGAAGGGTAAGCCGCAGGATGTGCTCAAGGAACAGTATTCGGCACTTGAGGAAGGCCGGGCCGACCTGGTGGCCCTGTATTACATCGCCGATCCGAAAATGGTCGAGCTTGGCCTGGTGAAGGCTGAGGAGCACAAGGACGTCGTTCTGGCCGAATACGAGTACTACACGCGCAACGCTCTTGTTCAGCTCCGCCGGGTACGCGAAGGCGACCAGATCGAAGAAGATCATATGCGGAACCGCCAGATGATCGTGAACTGGCTGATGGCCAATACGAAAGCGATCGAAAAACGCCAGCGAGACGGCAAGACGTTTTATGTGATGGTCGACGCTATGGCTTTCCGCGAAGGTGTCGGCAAGCTTCTGGCCGAAGTGCAGCGCATCAAGTCCGAAGGCGACTATCCAGCGGCGAAAGCACTTTTCGAAACGCACGGAATCAAGTTCGATCCGAAACTGCGTGACGAAGTCCTGGCCCGTGTCGACAAACTGAATCTGCCTTCCTACACCGGTTTCGTGATGCCTCGACTGGAAGCCGTCAAGAACGGTGCGGGCGAGATTACGGATGTTATCGTGAGCTATCCGCAAGACCTTACGCGGCAGATGCTCGAATATTCCGCCATCGGCCGCGCCATTCGCCAGCAGGATTCGAAACCTTGAGCTGATGGCGTTCGCAAGGCGGCTCGTTTCGATCCGCCCAACGAGTCCCAAATGACAAACGAAGAACCCCGGCGATCATTCGCCGGGGTTTCGTCGTGTCGTTGACCTGTCATCGAACCTGAACGCCGCGAATCAGCGGACGCCGTAGGGATAGACGTTGAGGGGCTTGAGCTTTTCATGCCCGAGGAAGCTCTTCTGACGATAGAGCTGCACCGGGACCAGGGACATCGTATTGGTCTGCTGCTGCACGACCGGCTGCTGGATGACCTGCTGCACGACGACAGGCTGGGTCGTCGCCGCGACAGGCTGCTGGGCCGAAGCGAACGATGCCTGCGGCGTCGGTGCCGTGGCAGCGGCCGGAGCGGAATAGGTGTAGCCGACGACGACCGGAGTCATCGAAACCGGTGCTGCCTGCATTTGTGGCACGTAGCTCATCTGCGGCACATAACTCATCTGCGGCGCAAAGCTCATCGCAGGTTGCGATGGTGCCGCGGCCTGGGCCGCCATCGAAGCCGCAAACATTCTGCCCAGTTTGGCGAAATGTTCGTCATCGGACTTCGAGGATGCCGCAGCCGCAGCGGCTGGCTCCTGAGCGTTCAGGAAGTCGCTCAATCGCTTCTTGATTTCTTCGGCTTGATTCGCAGAGAAATTCGGTGCCGCAGCCTGCATCGGAATCGCGAAATTCATCGTGGGGGCCGCCGCCGGAGCCGGTGCATAGCTCATTTGTGGAGCATATGACATGGCCGGCGCGTAACTCATCGCCGGAGCGTAACTCATTTGTGGAGCGTATGACATGGCCGGCGCGTAACTCATCGCCGGTGCATAGGTCATTTGAGGAGCATACGACATTGCCGGAGCGTAGCTCATGGCGGGAGCGGCTGCGGGGGCGGCGAAGATCTGATATGGTGCGGCCCCGGTCACCGTTCCGACGGCCGGGCCAGTCGGAATCGCGACGATTGACTTGTGGTTCCACCAGCCGCCGGCCATCGAAGTGGTCGGCGGAATCAGAGCCGATAAAGCCATGAAACCTTGCACAGCGAGTTTTCGCGATCGGCGAAATCGTGCTTCCCTGATCATTTCGCACCTTCCGTACGGGTGTTGTCGAACCGAGTGGCCGGAAATCGACCCTTGTCGAAAGAATGTCACCTGACTCCCGGCAAGCAAGCCGTTTAGCCGGATTCGTCCCGGAACGATTCCGTAAATCGATAAAAGGCGATATCACTTGCGCATAATCGCCGACCGGCAGCGATGACGCATCCCGAGCATCGCGCACGATCGGCAAATTTCCGAACGGCTTCGATTAAAGATAACCGAGATCCGCCAGACGCTTTCTTACCACGGCGTCTTCGTCACTTTCTTCACCATTCGATGACTGCTCTGACGCAACCGCCGCTTGCGTGCGAACGGCCTGGCCAGTTGCCGGCTTGAGAAGCTCGGTGAGCACGCGGCCGTCCATATCGTCGGGCACCGGAATGCCCAGAAGGTGCAGGATCGTCGGTGCGATGTCGAGCAGGCTGGCGTTCTGAGGGCTGGTGCCCTGCTCGAAAGCCGGCCCGATCCCCACAAGGATCCCCTCCATCCGGTGGTCGCCCGTCGGTCCGAACGAAGGGCAGATCGTCTTGTGAGTCGTGAATTCGTGCAGACCGATCGTGCGATAATTCCAGTCTTTCAGAACCACGGTCAAATCCGGCCCCATATCGCTCAGCGGGCCTTCGTAGAGATCTTCCTTCCGCAGCACTTTTTCGACGAGTGGCTCGCCGGTTTCCGGATTTTTCAACGCCAGCAGTCTCGCTGTGATTCTGTCGAGCATTGCCGGCGCGTCCTTCGGGTCGACGCAGCCGTTCGGCTGGCGGCCCTTCACGTTCAGGAAGATCTGGCCGAAGTTGCCCTGGGCATAGGCGACGGTATTCGCCCAGTCGATATGCCGCGCCGACAGAAAGACGCTCGTCGCCAGCCGGTCCCAGAAGTTGTCCTGCTTTCCCTGAAACCGGCTCACGCGCTGATCGGCCAGCCCGAACCTGGCCATCACGCGATAGATCCATTCCGGCGTCACGCCCCGCCGATAAAACCAGTGCTTCTGGCGAACGTAGAACGAATCCTTGAGGCGAACGAAGCCTTCGTCCAGCAGCCAGACGTTGAAGTTCACATAGCGTTCGATCGGCCCGAAGCCGTGATCGCTCATGAGGATCACGTTCGTCTCCGGCCCGAGCCGTTCGAGGATGCGCCCCAGACCGGCGTCCGCTTTCTCCCAGAAAGCGATGAACCCGTCCCGAACCTTCGAAAGGTCACGCCCCCTGGCCTTCTCGTGCGTCGGTTGCCAGGCGTGCCAAAGCTCGTGCTGAATCCGATCCGTGGCCATGAGGTCATACATGAACAGATCCCATTCGTGGGATGTCGCCATGTGCTCGACCGCCGCCAGATGCTCTTCCAGAAACGACGTCAGATCCTTCAGCACCGCGGCCTCGTTGCCGCCGTCGTGGGTGCTGGTCGACCACGCGTGATAAGAACCGCCCAGAGCATCTTTCAAACGCTGAAACGCTTCCGGGTCACTCGAAAAATCGGGCGCGTCGGCCGGGCTCAGGAAGTCTCCGACGAAGAACCCCGGGGCCTTCCGCGGCGGATAACTCATCGGTACCGCGCCGGCGACCGTGCGCTTGCCGAATCGGCCTGCGGTCTCCCAGATCAGCTCGGACCGGATCTGCCGGCTCGAATTGATCCGGCCCTTCAGCGGGTCGTGATCATGCTCGACGAATTCGAAGATTCCGTGCTTGCCCGGATTCTTGCCCGTCATCACGGTCGTCCAGGCCACCGGGCTCAGCGGCGGGAACACGGAATCGAGCTTGCCCGAGACGCCTCGCTGCATCAGTCCACGCAGTACGGGCAGACGACCTTCGGCCATCAACGGCTTGAGGATGTCCCACGTGGCTCCGTCCCAGCCCAAAACGAAAACTCGACTCGACATCCCCTGTCGCTCCCTCGCTTCACTGGTTGTCCGACGACCGATCGGCTCTTCAAGTACGGCGTCGTCGCTTAGCGCCACAGTTTGACCGATTCATGCGATTTCCGGCAACCGGAATTAAGATTTCACGACCATTCGGCTTCGTCACCCCGAAAAACTCCAGCTTGTGCGATCCTTGTGGGCAGAAGTTGTCGAGAAAGCGTGCAATCAAGCTTCATTCGTTGGCAGGCCAGTCGGGTCAATCTCTGTCTGTTGCGTTCCGGATGGAGGTTCTTCGGATTAAGTGTCGTTGGATCTTCGCGAAAAACGAGGAAATTCGAGAATTTATTTTGGGATTTTGATGTCGGATCGACTTTTGGCATGGAGCGTGCTTTAGATTCAAGCAGCACCAAGGACCTGAAGAGGCAAACGGATGGTCGGTGCGATCACTGGAACAGAGAGGACACGAAGCGTCGTTCTCCCTGGTTGTGACCCGGCTCCCTCGGGGGGAGCCGGGTTCTTTTTTTCATATTTCCGTCGATTTCGATCAGTGCGTGCGAACGAGGCCTGGACGACCCTGCGTGTCGTCGGAGATTCGTTCGACTCGGAATTCGACAACAAAAATGGCCCCCGCACTAGCGGAGGCCAATCGATCGGATTTCGTGCGTAACGCCGATACGGAGCGTCAGACCGATAGCCGAATATTGTGTCGCTGCATCCAGGCCAGAACACGGTCCACGATGAACATGAACAGCAGCAGGTTGAACCAGCACCACCACCAGGGCGAATCTTTCGGCACGAACAGGTGCTGCACATCCGCCACATAATGATGCACGCAGTAGGCCGCCAGGGCATTCTGGCCGAACCGGTCGAAGGCCGGAATCCTCAGGCCCCCGATGTCGCTTACCCAAATGAACAAGCCGAGAAGCGCCATTGCGACGCCTGTGTTGAACACGACGAACGGCACACTGACCATGCGCTTGTAGATCATCCAGTAATTGAACTTGCGCACTTCGGGCCCCGGAATCGGCACCATCGGCGGCTCGGGCATCAACTCGGCGATCGATCGCCCCTGGGCTTTCGAAAAGTCGGGCCAGACGGGGGATGCCGCCAGTTTCTCTTTCTTGAATTCATCTGTGGCATCCCCGGGCACGTCGTAAAGCCGCGTCATGCTGCCGAGAACGCCCCAGCCGATGAAGGCGACGAGCACGCCGCCTATAAGCAGCCCCGGCACGGCCTTGCCGGCGCTTGAGCGGCTCATGACGAAGTCATGGCACAACGAACCGGCGATGATCAGGGCCGACCAGCCGATCAGGCCGAAAAATCCCCCGTCCCACGCACGTTTGCCCTTGGTGCCCAGGTAATCGTCGAGGAAATTCGGCAGCCCGTGCACGAAGTTCCAGTTGAACTGGTAGGAAATGACTGTGTGCCCGGCCAACAGGCCGATAAATACGAGGACACGTGTTTTCCACGACCGGCCGATGAACGGGATCATCAGCATCTGGGCACAGCCGATGATGGCCAGCGTTTCCCACAGGTTCGCTTTCAGAGTGATGGCGATCAGCGTGCGCAGGTTTTCCCAGGTCGATTTCTCCCAGGATTCGATCTTGATGTCGTCCTCGCCGGCGTAAAGGAAAAGCGAGATGCCGACGAGCATCAGCCCGCGTACGAGGAACTTCATGACCGTTTTGCCGGTGCCGACCCTTTTGACACTGCTCAGCCAGGACAGCCGGAACGAAAACCCGACCATGAACAGAAACGTCGGCATGATCCAGTCTGCCAGCGTTTCGTAGCCGTCGTGGTGTTTGACGATATCCGGCATGGCCCGGAATCCGCCGGAAAAATTGACGACGAACATCGATGCGACCGTCAATCCCCGGAGCTGGTCGAGCGAAAGCAGACGGGGCCGTTTCGCAGAAGTCGAGGCAATCTCGATACCTGCGGGCAATTCCGGATGCGAATCCGGGTCCGGTGTCAATTCCGAGGTCGTCATCGTTGGTGTGCGTCCGGGCTGCGGAGATTCGGAAAAGGAGTCAGGAATTTCGGAATCATAGCCTTTTGGTCTGCCATTTTCGACCGGCATTTCCCAAAACGGCCATTCCAGCATCAGTTAGGGAGTGCACGGTATCCAAGGTTGCATCTGTCGCATAAATCATTCTCGAATATTGGTTTGCGTTCTCCATTCCCGGTTGGCTCGTCAGGTTTCTCAAGCCAGTTCGTGCGAATGCCGATGGATGATGAGGTGACGAAGCATGGATGTTTCGTCGATCGCGGATTTCCGAATCCTTGCCCAGGATGGGCCTGATGCGATTCCAATTCGCGGCGAAAAGCCGCTTCTGTCAGGTCAATTTGTGTTGCACGTTCGTGGCGGCCTTAATTTGCCTCCACGCTTCGGGCGCAGCCGGATCGGATCCGGAGCCGCCAGCGAACGCATTCGTCTCGCCCAGACAGGAAGCGATGACGAGCATCCAAAATAACTCTTCGATCCCCTACTCGGCCGTGGTCGCGCCTGCCCCATCGGACCGTAACCTTGACCGGACTTCGTTCCTGGCCGAAGCACCGGCCGATTCGAAATCAGCTGAGGAATCGCCCGGGCCGAAGGCTGTCGCGGGTGATGATGTCCTGGCGTACGCCGGACGCCGTGCGACCCTCAATGGAGGCATGAGCCAGCCTGCCGGTCGAATCGGCTTGAGATGGATCCAGATTTCGGGCCCGCAGATTCAGGAAGCGTTCGCGCAAGGGCCGAATCTTGTCGTGGTGCCGCCGGAGCCTGGCGTCTACCAGTTTTTGCTCGTGGTCGCCGAGGGCGGGCAAATTTCCGAGCCAGATTCGGTGATCCTGACGGCTGTCGCTCATCCTGAAGACGAAGCACGCCGCAAGGCGGCCATGACGGCTCCGCCCGTACAGCCGTCTGTGTCCGAGACTTCGCCCGCGCACCAGCCCAGGCCCACGAATCGGGAATTGTTCGCCCGGCTCGCTTCGGCCGCGGTCGCCAAATTGCCGCATCGGGAGGAAACCGTCAAGGAGCTGGCAGAGGTTTTCGCCGATGTCGCAGCGAAGATGAGCCTTTACGGATCTTACGCGGAAGCCCAGCAGGAACTCTCTCGCCGAATCACGGCCGCGATTGACGGCGACACCGCCGACGCGGCGACTTGGAACCGTCAAGTGTTCGAACCCCTGACGGCCGCGCTTTCGGCCTGGGTTGCCCCGACGGGTATGGATCCGGGGAACGCGAGGCTCTGGACATTGCCGCTTACCGAACCGTCTCGGACGAGACTGGCGGATGGTCTGAAACTCATTGCGGATGGGTTCCGGGATGCAGGTGTGGAACCTGTTGCAGACGGAAATCGCGGCGGGCAGCGTCGTTGAAGAAATTTCGGCAGCGGCACGGTCGGTTCTGTGCCGGTCAAGGAGCGAGACCCATGAATCGAAACTCTCGAACCAGGCGATTCGGCCGCCCCTTGCTGTGGCTGATTTCCGCAGGATTTGCCTGTGAAATCTCGCCGCTGACGATCGCTCCGGTCGCTTCGGCGCAGCAGCTTGCCTCTGATGGCTCATCCTCCACATGGATGGACGCACTTAAGGATACCGCTCGCTCCGGTCGACCGACTCTCGTCCTGGTGACTTCCGGGGCCCTTCAATCGAGCGTCGACTGGTGCAATCAAGTCCGGACCAGGCTCACCGCCCACTACGGCGAAAGTCTGAACATCGCCGAACTCAGGGCTGAATCCGACCCTCAGCGTGTTCGAGCACTGAACGTGAAGTCGATCCCAACGGTGCTCGTTTACCGAAACGACGGCAAAGGTGGGCTTGTGCTCGGCGGCTATCGTGAAGGAGCCAGTTCCGATGTCGAACTGAGCGAACTTCTGGAGCGCAACGCCGGAATCGCCAGCCGGGCATGGACCGATCATGCGGCAGCCGCCAGCACCAGACGTACCATTCGGGTACAGCGGGCTTCCGTGACGACCGGTGCCCCGAATGCTGCGTCCCAGGCCGCGCAGCAGCCCGGCACGAACGCAACACAGGACGCTCAAGTTGCAACGACGACGCACCAGTATGCCCAATCCTCAGCGCAAAGCAGCCCGCAGAATTACGCCTACGACACACCCAACAAGCAAATGCCGCCGGCACCAGTGAAAACGCCGCCGAATACTCCCGCGCAGCCCCCCACGACATATCAGGCGCCACCGCCACAGCAGCAGCCCGTCTATGCGGCACCGCCGGCACAGACAACCCAGCCCGTTTACGCCTACGTTCCCCAGCAGCCGGTTTATGCGGCTCCGCCAAGCGCGGCACCGGTGATGGTTTCGCCACCCGCGGGTCAGGTTGTCGTGCAGCCGGCACCACTGAATGTGACGGTCGCACCTTCACCACCGCCTCAGGTCACTTACATGGCCCCCGCCCCCATGATGGCCCCGGCCATGGGGCCCGCACCAGCCATGGGCATGCCGGCGATGGCCCCTGCACCGAACGCCTTCACTGCCGCACCGCCAATGCAACCGGCCATGGGACCGCCTGCGGCCGCACCCGAACCCGCAATGGGCGCGCCGCAACCATCCTTCGGCATGGCACCCCAGCCTGGCTATGCGGCTGGACCGGCGATGGGTTACGGGCCACAGCCCGCGGCTGGTCTCGGGTCGATGGCGATGGGCATGATGCTCACCAATCCGAACATTCTGGACCGCATGCTGGGCGGAATCGGCCGGCTTCTTGCCGAAAGAAGCTATCCACGTATCCGCATGAATCCGGAATCGCCGAGCCTCTTCGCAGCCCCGGCAGGAATGGGCGGATTCGTGGGAATCAATCCTGCCATGGCCATGGCGCCTTCGACGGCGAATCCGCTGCAAACTTATATGGCCGTGCCCAACGGTGGCGGCGGTGGAGGTGGCGGCGATGCGACGGAAGCCTACATGAAAGCCTATATCGCACTTTGCAAGGAAAAAGGTATTACGCCGAATCTGCCTGGCTGGGAGCCTCCTGCTCCGCCCACGCCTACTGGCCCGGTGCCTTCTCCGCAAGGGGCTCCGGAAAAGAAGCGGGGCTGGTTATTTCATTGATGCAATGCGAGTCGAACGCGAGGGGGCGACGGATCGAATCCGTCGCCCGCTGGCATAATTTTCGACAGTTCTATCAGGGCTTCGGAGCCGGTTCAGGTTGAGCCGCAGGCTGTTCCGGAGGTTTGTTCGCGTCAGCCGGAACGACATCCGCTGGGGCCTTGGGCGCGGCCGGGACGCTCAATTCGATCGTTTTGAGCATTTCCTCAATCATGTCCCGAAAAGCCGCCGGCTGGGGACTGAAACTCACCGATTCGGCGACGATGGTCATATTCTGAGGAAACTGAATGACGTAAGCGTCGAATTGACTGCGTTGATTGTTGCCGGTATCGGTCGCCTGGAGTGCGGCTTCGACACGGTATACACGGCGGTCGCCCCAATCGTCCTTCAGATAGTTTTCGGACACAGCGAAGATTTCGAAACCTTCCGCGGTCCATTCTTTTTCGAGATCCTTGCGCAAGCCTTCCGGCTTGATATCTCCGCCGTCCAGGTCGATGCGAACGAACTCCTTGAACCCTGAAACCGATTCGAACTCGATCAGATTCTCTTCTTCCTTGAAAGGTCGCAAGATCGGAGGATGGTTGATCTTGATTCGATTCGACGAGTCGACGAATACCAGCCAGCTATTTTCCTTGGTCGCGGTTGGAGCAGCCGTCGGCAGTTCGATCGGTTCCTGACGGCCAGCCAATTGCCGCTCAAATACCAGCTTGCGGTCGAAAACCTGTTTCAGACGCCCCTGCGATTCAGGCAGGTCCGAAATTTCCACCTGGGCCAGACTGAGCTTACGCAAGCCGCCCTGAACGGTGAGTATAGTGCCGCCATCGCGATTCACGCCCCCGACCGAACTCTCGACGAGCGAGGTTTTCGTACTGAATTCGAATTGATATTGCAAATTCAGCGAACAGGTCCCCTTGTCGGTGACGACCTGACCGGAGATCGCTACCAGAGCCGACATCAGTGTTTCGTCCTGGGCGCTCGGCTGCACCGATTTGAGCGTGCCCATGAGTGAGGTCGAATTCACTCTGCCTCGTCCGAGAAGCACGCGAGCCGCGGTGCGGCTCAAGGGCCAACTGTCGCCCAGCCGCAGCGGGGTCGTCGGCAGCAGTTCCGAATCGTTCATGATCGAAGGAACCGAAGTTGCGATATTGAACTCGAGATCGGTGATCTGGCGGTCGGGTACGAGCGAAATGATATTTTCGCCTTCCTGGGCCCGCATCGCGAAGACCATCAGGCCTTCCATGGGCTTGTTCTTCTCCAGCTCGAATCCTTGCGGTGCGGGGTCGAAGCGAAATGTTTCGAATCGCCGCACGACGGCATCCACTCTTCCGCCCTGGCCAAGAATCGCGGGACGTTCCGAATAAATCAACTGCCGCGACCGTTCGGACTTGATCGGCGCACCCTTCGGCGAATCGACCGTCATTGCGAGCGTTTCGCGAAATGCGCTGCGGGATTGAGCGATCTCGCCCGGTATCGGCTCGACGTTCTTGATCGAAAAGACTTCGCGAAACCGATAGCGGGTCGATACGTCCTTGATCGCTTCGTCCACCGTCGTCTCGCCACCGGGGGCCGGATTCTGCGCCGTGACCGCCAATGGCGTCAGCGTGCCCCATAGTATCAGTCCCAGAGCAGGCAGAAGCGTCAGCAGGTGTCGTCCATCATGTCCGCCGCGTCGCATGGCGCAGACCCTCTTGACTCATCGGGTTCCGATCGTGGCCCGGTCATCCGCCGATCTCTCGAAGCAGACACTCCAAAGCCGAAATTCGCACATCCCACGCTAACAAGTTTTCGCGATGGACTCCACTGCCCATGCGAATCTCAACGCTTCGGGTCTTCTTTTTTTGCGGCTCGATCCGACCAGCGAAGAGATTCCGCCAGCAATAAACCGGGCTTGCCGCTGCCGAGCGTCTCCGCCAGAGTCGTGGTAACCGTGGCCACGAACTGATCGCCCTGAGGCGAAGCCATCAGATAATAATACCAGACGACCGGCAATTCCTGGATGATCCCCTCGATCGCCAGCTTGAATCCATAGCCCTGCCCCTCAGGGCGTTGCAACTCGCCTTTCCCGAAGACTTTGCGGAATTGCTTGCCCAGGGCTTCCTGCACGTCCTGCTCGAATTGTTCGGGATCCTGATGCTGCCCCGGGGCCACCATCGGGGCCTTTTTCACGTTGCACTGGGCGATCACGGCACCACCACGATCGACCCGCTTGAGCACCGATTCTTCGGTATCGGACCAGGTCACATGCCAGTCCCGGTCATGTTCCAGCCGAATCGTCCCGGTCGGATCGAACCATTCCAGCACCGCCGCCTGAGGCGTGACCGTACCCGGCCAGGCCGCCAGATCGCCTGTCAGCTCGGCGACCGGTTCCGCGGCGAGCTGACGCCGGACTTCGAGCCGGCTCGTGATTTCCAGACCAGCTTCGACCGAACCGGGTCGACGGGATTCTTCGCGGTCGACCTTCAGAAAGGTCACCAGGCCGGACTCCCGGTCGAACGTCAGTTCGCCCCGCAGCTTCATGACACCCTCAGCGCCCAGTACCGCGCCCCGCACCTCGCCCGAAATTGCGATCTTGACGGACTTTTCGGTCAATTCCTGAATTTTTCCCTCAAGCCCGTTGACGGCGATCGCGTCATAAAGCGTCAACGATTTCGCCGCGATCCGGTCCAGCCGATAGGTCTCCCCCTGCTCCACGCCAGTCTTCGGCAACAGTGTCCAAAGACTCGCCGCATCTCCTGGCGTCGTAAGTGCTTCCAGCTCGGATCGGGTGAGTGGTCCATCGACGCAAACAGTTCGGAAGGCTTCATTCTCGATGTCTACGACCATTCGCTTGCGCTGGGCTCGAAGCGATGTTTTCGAAGGCCTCAGCTCGCCTCCGATTTCACTCTCCGCAGCCGACACCACCCGCAAACTCACCAGGCCGTTCGTTGTGGAGCCGCCAGCGGTTTCGCCCACGCGCCAGCGATCCTGAACCATCAGTTTCGTTCTGGCGATCACTTTCAGCGATTCCGGCTTGATCGAATCGGCCTTGCCCGATTTCGCCGAATCCGCGGGCGGATCGAGAAAAAATGTCCCTTCCGCACTCATGGCATGCGTGGATGCAACGATGCGATTCGGGTCGACACGCTCGCGCAGCGTTGCTTTTTCGTCAGCCCTGGCGGCAATGTCCCAGATCGGGTTCAGAGCGAGCAGGAAGAAAAATCGAATCGTCCGGAAATGACACCTTTTGAGCCTCATGACTCATAACTCCTTGCTCGTACAAGGATTGTCGTCGTACCGCGACGATCCTCCGGGAAAACCCGTGATGATTCCGGACACTTCCTGTGACCCAAAAGCCCGTTCGCTACGTATATCTAGTGAGTGAGAAATGGCAAGTCCGAAAATGAAAGGAATTCCGGAAGTGATCGAATGGCGGATCGATATCGCACGAATGAATGATCGGTACGGCAGCTTTTGGGTATTTCCCGGAATCCTGTCGCGGTCACCTTTCGAATTGCGATGTGAGAATGGTCGCCGCCTGGGAACGAATCGTCGGTCGTGAGCGTATCTAGCGGTGCGAAGCAAGCGAAGGCGGAATTCGGCGTCGTCAGGATGCAGTTCCGGTTCGGTCATTCGGCTGGGGAAGGGAGCGGGTTCATGGTGCGTTCTACGGCAAGTCCTGCGGATCAGGTGAAAAGCGAGGCCCGCGATATGGCCGAGCCGCTGAAGCTTCTGCGTGACCAGATGGTTCGGTACACGCCTAAGGATAAGCGCCTCGTTCAGATCGACCGTGCAGAGGCCCTGATGGGCGAGCTGGACGGCGAGTCGACCTATCCCTTCGATTTCGTCCATTTTCGCATCACGGGCGTCAGGCCGCACGACGCCAGCGGACTGTCGATGAAGGGCAGCCTCTGGATTCAGGATCTTGCGCAGTTCGTCGAAGAACTTGCGGAGCGTACGCCCATGGAGGCGAGCGGAACGGACCAGAAAATCTGGTCCGTCGAAGAGCTTGCCGAACGCTTCGGCGTCTCCGTCCGGACGATCAATCGCTGGCGTTCGCGAGGCCTGGTCGCCCGCAGGTTTTCGATCGATGGCCGCAGCCGTCTGGGTTTTCTGAATTCGAGCGTCGCGAATTTCGAGTCGCGAAATGCCGAATTGATTCGACGCGGCAGCCAGTTCCGCAACCTCGACGACCAGGAACGGGAAAAGATCTTCGAGCAAGTGCGTGAGGCCCTGGATCACGACCCCGAACAGAACATGATGCAGATCGCGCGGAGAATCGCCATGACCATGTCCCGATCCACCGAAACCGTCCGGACCCTGATCAAGGATCACGACCGCGATCATCCGGAGCGTGCCCTGTTCCCCGACCTGACGGGCCCGATGTCGGAAGCCGCCAAAACGCAGATTCAGGCCCTGCACGCCCGTGGCGTGAATGTGGCCGCCCTGGCACGCCAGTTCCGCAGGAGCCGGCAGAGCATCCATCGCGTACTCGTGGAAATGAGGGCCGTCGACTTGCTCAAGACACCGATCGACTTCATCGATAACCCGGAATTCGCAAAGCCCGGCGTCGCAGCCGAGTTCACGGCCGAGATGCCGGAAGCCGAATCGCAGACCAAGCGAGCCCGCGCTCCCAAAGACCTGCCGCCCTACCTGGCGAGCCTCTACGAAGTGCCGCTCCTGACCAAGGCCCAGGAACAGCACCTTTTCCGGAAGATGAACTTCCTCAAGTGGCAGGCAGGCCAGCTGCGTGCGAAGGTCGCCGCCGATCCCGGCCGGGCCCGGTCCAGCGACCTCGACACGATCGAACGGCTCCAGGAAGAAGCCCTGGTGGTCAAGAACCAGATCATCCGTGCCAACCTGCGTCTCGTCGTGTCGATCGCCAAACGTCACGTTCTGGGATCGGTGAACTTCTTCGAACTGATCTCCGACGGCAATATGTCGCTCATGCGGGCCGTGGAAAAGTTCGACTATTCCCGCGGGAACAAGTTCAGCACCTACGCCTCCTGGGCGATCGTGAAGAACTTCGCCCGGTCGATCCCCGAAGAGAACAGCCACCGCGACCGGTTCGTCACCGGCCACGAGGAAATGTTCGAAGCCGCCGCCGATAACCGGACCGACGAACAGGAGCTGGAAACGGCCCACAAGAACCTGCGGCAAACGGTTCAGGGGCTGCTGGGCCAGCTCGATCCCCGCGAACGGCTGATCATCGAAAGCCGGTTCGGCCTCGGCGGCAACGAAGAGTGCACTCTGGAAAACCTCGGCAGGCAACTCGGCATCACCAAGGAGCGGGTCCGACAGATCGAAGCCCGTGCCCAGGAAAAAATTCGCCGGATCGCGGCTCTCGAAAAGATCGAACTTCCGAGCTGATCGGATCTTGAAGTGAATACCACTGACCCGGGACTCACCGCCTTCCACACGGAAGGCGGAATTTTTTGGGAGAAGAAGGTTGCAACAGCCGATGCTATCGGATACGATCTTGAGTCCTAAGCCGTTCGAAGCTGGCGTAGCTCAGTTGGTAGAGCAACGGTTTTGTAAACCGTAGGTCGTGAGTTCGAGTCTCACCGCCAGCTCTTCGTGAGGTATGCGAGACGATCGAGACGGGTGGATACCCAAGTGGCTAAAGGGGCCAGACTGTAAATCTGGTGGCACTGCCTTCGCAGGTTCGAATCCTGCTCCACCCATTGGCTCAGTAGCCGAAGGGGCTATCGAGTCGAATGGCGGGTGTAGCTCAATGGTAGAGCACCTGCCTTCCAAGCAGGACACGTGGGTTCGATTCCCATCACCCGCTTCAACGATGTGTTCGAGACGAACGAGAAACAGGAGAATACAGCCTTCATAATCGTCCGTCGGAAAACACACGTGAAGCAATTGGCTGCCGTGGCTCAGCTGGTAGAGCGCGTCCTTGGTAAGGACGAGGTCCCGGGTTCGATCCCCGGCGGCAGCTTTCTTGGTTACATCTGTCAACCGAGGTACGGGGTGCGGGGCATGACGGTCATGTCTCGCCCGTGAGATGATCGCGAGACGGACATCCGCCCCGAACCTGGTGGCATGTTTCGTTCGCAAGCGGAATTCAAGTGACGGGAGCTGGTAATGGGTAAGGAAACTTACGTCAAGACGAAGCCGCACGTCAACGTGGGAACCATCGGTCACATTGACCACGGGAAGACCACATTGACCGCCGCCTTGTTGTCGGTTCTCGCCGTACAACCATGGGCGGGTGCGACAAAGAAGAAAGATTACGCCGACATCGCCAAGGGCGGTACCGTTCGTGACTCCACGAAGACGGTCACCATCGCCGTGTCGCACGTCGAATACGAGTCGGAAAAACGGCACTACGCCCACATCGACTGTCCGGGCCACGCCGACTACATCAAAAACATGATCACCGGTGCCGCCCAGATGGACGGCGCGATCCTGGTGGTGTCAGCCGCTGACGGACCGATGCCTCAGACTCGCGAGCACATCCTGCTGGCCCGTCAGGTCGGCGTGCCGGCCCTGGTGGTGTTCCTCAACAAGATCGACCTCGTCGACGATCCGGAGCTTCTCGACCTGGTCGAGATGGAACTGCGCGAGCTGCTGAGCAAGTACAAGTTCCCGGGCGACGACATCCCGATCACCCGTGGCTGCGCCCGTCCTGCTTACGACAATCCTTCGGATCCGGAAAAGGCCAAGTGCATTCTGGATCTGGTCAAGACGATGGACGACTACATCCCTGAGCCTGTCCGCGATAAGGACAAGCCGTTCCTGATGCCGGTCGAAGACGTCTTCTCGATCAAGGGTCGTGGTACGGTGGGCACCGGTAAGATCGACCGCGGTATCGTGAAGGTCGGCGACACGGTCGAAATCATCGGTTTCGACCGGAACAAGACGACGACCGTCACGGGTGTCGAAATGTTCCAGAAGACCCTCGATCTCGGCGAAGCCGGCGATAACGTGGGTATCCTCCTGCGGGGCGTGGAAAAGACCGATCTCGAACGTGGTCAGGTCATCTGCAAGCCCGGCTCGATCACGCCTCATACCAAGTTCGAGGCCGAAGTCTACGTCCTCAGCAAGGAAGAAGGCGGTCGCCATACGCCGTTCTTCAAGAATTATCGTCCTCAGTTCTACTTCCGGACCACAGACGTGACCGGATCGGTTCTGAGCCTGCACAACCCTGACGACGGCGGCGAAGCCCAGATGTGCATGCCTGGCGACAACATCAAGATGGTCGTCGAGCTGATCACCCCGATCGCGATGGAAGAGAACCTCCGCTTCGCGATTCGTGAAGGTGGCCGGACCGTCGGTGCTGGCGTCGTCACGAAGATTCTTGCCTGACGTAACCAGTGAATCAGAAATTTCGCGGGAGTCATGTAAATGACTCCCGCGAAATCCTTCAATAGATACGAGCGGAATGCATTGCGATGAGAGAGTACGTCTGGCTGGAATGCACTGAGACTGGCGATCGCAACTACCGTGTGCAAAAAGAGACACGTGGTGCCGGTCGGCTCGAGCTGAAAAAATATTGTCCGCGACTTCGCAAACACACCTTGCACAAAGAGTCCCGGAAGAAGTAAACTGATCGATCCGGTGGCATTCCCGGATCACCGATCAAACGAGCGTAGCTCAATTGGCAGAGCACCGGTTTCCAAAACCGGCGGTTGGGGGTTCGATTCCCTCCGCTCGTGTTTGTGATTGTCATTCGAACTGTACGTCCCAAGCGGGCTGTCGAGGTGGTTTATGGCGAAGGTCGACAAGAAGCAGGTCTCGGATCGTGGTTCGCGAGCCGGTGATTCGGTTGCGAAATCCTCGTCCTCGAGCCCCCAGAAGTCGGCCTCCACGAGTACCGTCAGGAAGACGGCATCCCGGTTTTTCGCCAACTTCCTTGCCGCCGACCGGTACAAGCCGAATCAGGGCTTCATTGCCCGGACGGCGACTGCTGCCGGTCTGGGCCTCATCTTCCTCGCTGGCCTCTGGCGTCTTTCCGAGACGCTTGCCGTCGTCACCGTTCCTTCGTGGGTCAGTCAACCCTATTCGCGACTCGGAATTCCTTTCCTTCTCGCCGCCGTTGCCGGCTGGTTCGTGTTTCGTCTCGTGAATCAGGAAGATTTCGCAGAGTTCCTGATCGCGACCGAAGCGGAAATGAACAAGGTTTCCTGGACCACGTGGAGCGATCTCAAGCGAGCGACGAGCGTCGTTCTTGTGACGGTCGTACTGATGACGACCTATCTCTGGGTCGTCGATCAGGTCTGGTCCACGGTCCTGACCTGGATTGGGGTCATTCGTATCTGATACGCCGCGAGCCTCGGTTCATCACCTCAATTCGATCACGATTCGAAGAGCTATGCTGAAGATACCTGACCTTCCGTCCGCAACGGACGAATCCGAATCTCCAAATCATGAGTGGTTCGTTCTGAAAGTACAGAGCGGCCGTGAGGATACGATTCGGGACGCGATCGCACGCCGCGTAAAGATCGAAGGCCTTGATCGCTATTTCGAGCAGATCGTCGTTCCGACCGAGAAGTCCACAGAAGTTCGGAATAACCGTAAGCGGGTGATCGAACGCAAGAGTTATCCCGGATATGTGATGATTCACATGGAACTCAACGAGAAAACCTGGTTTCTCGTTCGGGAGACGCCCGGGGTCGGCGATTTCATCGGTCCGCACGGTTCTCCGTCTCGTATGAGCGAAACCGAAGTTCAGCAGATGCTCGGTCAGGTCGTACCTGTCAAGGAAGAAGAAACCGCCAAGGTGCGGATCGATCTCGAGCGTGGCGATCGTGTCAAGATCAAGGACGGTCCTTTCGAGAATTTCGAAGGTACCGTGGAAGAAATCATCGAAGGTCGCAGTGCGGTGAAAGTGATGCTCATCATTTTCAATCGACCCACACCCGTCGACCTTGAGTATTGGCAGGTGGAAAAACTCTGACGAACTGTCGGGCTCAAGCGTCCCGTACCCGTTTCCGTCAGGGCGGTCAGACTCCCGTTCCCTTTTTGAGGCTCTCATGGCGAAGGTCGTCACAGCGAAGGTCAAGTTGCAGTGTCCTGGCGGTTCCGCCACACCGGCTCCACCCGTGGGCCCGGCACTCGGTCAGCACGGCGTGAACATCGGTCAGTTCGTGATGCAGTTCAATGACCGCACCAAGGAGATGAAGGGGACGATCATCCCTGTCGAGATCACGGTCTATTCCGACCGTTCTTTCGAATTCATCACCAAGAGCCCTCCCGCTGCCGTTCTTCTCAAGCAGAGCGCGGGAATCGCTTCCGGTTCGGCTGTGCCGAACAAGGTCAAAGTCGCAACCGTGACGATGGATCAGGTTCGCAAGATCGCCGAAACCAAGTTCGCCGACCTCAATGCCCGTGATCTAGATCATGCTTGCCGGATCATTGCCGGTACAGCCCGGAGCATGGGTATCGACGTCAAGGCTTGAGGCCTTCGACAACTCGATCTGTACGAATACGACGACGCTTTCGTCACCGCCCGGTGCTTCGTCGTGGACTGATAGGCGGGAGCTCTCCTGGATAGGAAAGGAGCGCGTTACTTGCCCAAGCACTCGAAACGCTACAACTCTTTGTTGTCGCGGGTCAATCAGGGGGATCCTGTTCCCCTGGCCGAAGCGGTGCGCCAGCTGAAGACCTTCAATTCGACCAAGTTCGATCAAACCGTGGAAGTCTCGACCAATCTCGGTATCGATCCCAAGCAAAGCGATCAGAACGTTCGCGGCGCTGTGGCTCTGCCCAACGGGATCGGCAAGACTGTGCGAGTCGCCGTTTTCGCCCAGGGCGAGAACGCCGAAAAGGCACGTGCCGCGGGGGCTGACATCGTCGGAGCCGACGATCTCGCCAAGCAGATCAAAGATGGCGTAATGAACTTCGACGTCGCGCTCGCGACGCCGGACATGATGGGTCTGGTCGGTCCGCTCGGTCGCGTTCTCGGTCCGCGGGGGCTCATGCCTTCGCCACGATCCGGAACCGTGACGACAGACATCTCCTCAGCCGTGCGTGAATTCAAGGCCGGTAAGATCGAGTTTCGAAACGACAAGGGCGGCAATGTTGCCGCACCGGTCGGCAAGCTGAGCTTCAGCGATGAGAATCTCGTCGAAAACATCCTTGCGTTCCTGACATATCTCCGTGGCTTGAAGCCGGCGGCCTCCAAGGGGGCTTTCGTTCGGTCCGTGACCATCTCGGCGACCATGAGTCCCGGGATCCGGGTCCAGGCCTGAGCCGCTTGACCGTTTCGGAGACAGGAGCTTAGCACAGGCATGAGTAAATACGTCAAAGAACTGATGATGGGACAGCTCCGCGAGGATTTCGGCGACGCTCGCAGCGTCCTGATTCTCGACATGAAGGGGCTCGATGCCCAGTCCGAATTTCAGTTTCGCCGCGATCTCCGCAAGAAGTCGATTCGCGTCCGCACGCTCAAGAACAACCTGGCCGGCAAGGTTCTGGGTGACTTGGGTCTTGGTGGGCTCGACAAGTTTCTGAGCGGACCGAGCGTGGCTGTTTGGGGCGGGGATGGCGTTGCCGAACTGGCCAAGGAAATCAGCCAGCAGCTCAAGAAGCTCAAGAAGCCGGAAATCAAGGGTGGCGTCGTCGACGGCACCGTGGTTTCGGCCGATAGCGTCGAGAGCCTGACCAAGCTTCCATCCCGCGAGGCGCTGATCGCTCGCGTCGTCAATCTGGCCATTTCCCCGGCCCAGCGGGTCGTCAGTCTGGCAAACGCACCTGCCAGCCAGATCGCGTCGCAGCTTCAGACGATCGCCGAAGGTGCAGGCGTCGAAAGCTGAGCGGCCTGCCGCTTCCCCGTCACTACTCAGGATTTTCGTTCACGTACACGTTCGCGGGTCATTCAGGTCGAAGCAGACATCCTGCCTGAATGGCTCAATCTTCGAAAGGAACAGTTCCTCCAATGGCAACCGCCGAAACCGCTTTCGCCGACAACATCAAATCGCTCGGTGATTCGATCGTCAAGCTGACCGTTCTCGAAGCCAAGGCTCTGGGTGACTACCTGGAGACGGTTCACGGCATCAAGGCCGCTGCTGCCGCTGTCGTGGCCGGCCCCGCCGTCGCCGCCGAAGCAGCCCCTGCCGCTGAAGCCCAAACCGAATTCGAAGTCATTCTCGACTCCTTCGGTGCCAAGAAGCTGGAAGTCATCAAGGTCGTCCGTGCCATCACGGGCCTTGGCCTCGCTGATGCCAAGGGACTGGTCGAAGCCGCTCCGAAGAGCGTCAAGGCCGGCATTCCCAAGGAAGAAGCCGAGAAGATCAAGAAAGATCTGGAAGAAGCTGGCGCTACCGTCAAGATCAAGTGACGTACGTCTGGCCGACGTATGCGTCGAAATGCTCGGGGATGGCGAATCGTTCACGATTCGCCATCCTGCGAGTCATTTTCGTCTTCTTATGTCAGCCGCTTCCCGACCCGTTCCGACGCGGGATTTTCGATCACAAGCGAATCTCCGTTCGTACACCTGACCTGTTGCGCGTCTGAGTACCTGATCTCTCACCGCCTCCTGCTTCCGATTCCCACGAGGAGTTCCACAGGCGATGTCCAGCACCGTCCGACACAAATCTTCCGCTCGTCGCATTATTCCTCAAAAAGTACGCAATTTCGGACGGATCAAAGACGATTTCCCGATCCCCGACCTCACAAAAATTCAGACGGCTTCGTACGCAAGGTTCCTCCAGGCGGAAGTGCCGCCGGAAAAGCGTGAAGACTTCGGCCTCGAGTCCGTTCTCCGCGAAATCTTCCCGATCGAGAACCACGACAAGACCATTCGGCTGGAATACATTCGTTATGAGCTGGGCAAGGCCCGGTACGACCAGGACGAATGCCGTCAGCTGCGACTGACCTACGGCCGACCTCTCAACGTCTGGCTCCGACTGTATAAGGGCGACACCCCCACCGAACAGTCGGTTTATCTGGGTGAGCTGCCGATCATGATCGGTGGCGGTGAGTTCATCATCAACGGTGCTGAACGGGTCGTCGTTTCCCAGTTGCACCGCAGTCCCGGCGTCGATTTCGTCGAAGAGACCGAAATCGGCGACAAAAAGATCCATGCCTGCCGGATCATTCCTGAGCGTGGCAGCTGGGTCGAACTTCAGGTCACGAAAAAAGACTCACTGGGCGTTCGCATCGACCAGTCGGGCAAGTTCTCGTCGATCACACTGCTGCGTGCACTCGACCCGAAATACACCGATGACGAGGCCATTCTCGAAGAGTTCTACGAGACCGAAACCGTCAAGCTCGGCAACGCCTCGGCAGCGGAAAAGCTCGTCAACAAGGTCGCATGCGGCGACATCATCAATCCGGACGACGGCGAGGTTCTCTACGAATCCGGCCAGAGGATCAACGAAACGGCTGCGAAAATCCTGGCGGAGTCGCCGAATCTTGGGGCGATCAAGGTCCTCAAGGACGTCAAGGACGAGCTGATTCTGCGCTCGATTCAGGAAGACGCCACGTCCGACCACCAGAGCGCCCTTCTGCGGATTTATCAACGTCTCCGTCCGGGCAATCCTCCACAGCTGGAAAAGGCCCGCGATCTTTTCGCCGAGAAGTTCTACGACGCCAATCGCTATCGTCTTGGCCGCGTCGGCCGGTTCCGGATCAATCGCAAGTTCGATCAGGGCGTGCCAGACGACAAGATGACGTTTGACGTGCTCGACTACGTTAACTCGATCAAGTACATCCTCGACCTCCGACGCGGCAAGGGCCAGCGTGACGACATCGACCACCTCGGCAACCGGCGTCTGCGGACGATCGACGAGCTTGCCGCCGAAGAGCTGCGCAAGGGCTTCCTGAAGCTCCGCCGCACGGTTCAGGAGCGGATGAACCACAAGGACGTCGCCGATCTCGAGCCGCGAACGCTGATCAACCAGAAGTCCATCGGTGCGGCGATCGATTACTTCTTCGGCCGGGGCGAGCTTTCTCAGGTCGTCGACCAGACGAACCCTCTTGCTCAGCTCACGCACGAACGGCGGCTCTCAGCCCTCGGACCTGGCGGTCTGAACCGGAAACGGGCAGGCTTCGAAGTCCGGGACGTGCATATTTCGCACTACGGCCGGATTTGCCCGATCGAAACGCCGGAAGGTACGAACATCGGCCTGATTTCGAGCCTCGCGATCTACGGTGGCGTGGACGAATACGGATTCCTCGTCGCACCTTATCGCCGTGTGATCGAGGGTCGTCTTTCCGAAGAAGTTCGCTGGATGCGGGCCGACGAAGAGAGCAAGGTTTTCCTGGCTCCTGCCGACTCGCCGGTCGATGCCGACGGCAAGCTCAAGAACCCGGTTCTGGCCCGGTTCGAGGGTGACTTCCGCTACGTGACACCCGAGGAAGTGGAATTCACCGACATTTCGCCCAAGCAGATGGTGGGAATCTCGGCCGGTCTGATTCCGTTCCTGGAGCACGACGACGCCAACCGTGCGTTGATGGGTTCGAATATGCAGCGGCAGGCCGTGCCACTGCTTATCGCCGAACCGCCGGTCGTCGCGACGGGTATGGAGCACGCCGTCGCCCGGAACTCGGGCATGCTGATCAAGGCCGAAGGTGACGGCACCGTCACCTACGTCGACTCGACGCGCATCGTCGTCGATTACGTAGCCGGTCAACCGACGGTCTACAACTTGCGCAAGTACGTCGGGCTGAACGAACAGACGTGCCTGAACCAGAAGCCGATCGTCGAAGTGGGTCAGAAGGTGAAGGAAGGCGAGATCATCGCCGACGGGGCAAGTACGTTCCGGGGCCAGCTGGCTCTGGGCCGCAACGTGCTCGTCGCCTTCATGGCCTGGGACGGCTACAACTTCGAGGACGCCATCATCATCAGCGAAAAACTGGTGAAGCAGGACGTCTATACCTCGATTCACATCGAGGAGTTCGAAGTCGAAATCAAGGAAACGAAGCTCGGCCGCGAGGAATTCACGCGTGACATTCCGAACGTTTCCGAGAAAATGCTTCGTAACCTGGACGAAAACGGCGTCGTCCGCATCGGGACTTACGTCAAGACCGGCGACATTCTGGTCGGCAAGGTCTCGCCGAAGTCCAAGAGCGAGTTGACGCCTGAAGAGAAGCTCTTGCACGCGATCTTCGGCCGCGCCGGCGAAGACGTGAAGAACGACTCGCTGGAAGTGCCCTCGGGCGTTGAAGGCATCGTCATCAACACGCAACGGTTCTCGCGGAAGATGAGTCTTCCGGAAGAGGAACGCAAGGAACTCGAGCGGGAAATCAAGAACGCCGAGGCCGAGGAAGACACGCGGATCGCGGGCGAATATCGCCAGATGATCCGCAAGCTCGAACAGGTCTTCGACGGCCCTGTCGCCCGCAAGGGCAAAACTTTCGGCAAGGATAAGGACTCGAAGATCCTGGTCGACGAGGCTCGTGCGTTCAAGCTCGAAGATCTCGAACTCCGCACGCCTGAGATTCGTGAACAGGCCGAGAAGATCGTCCGCGAGTATCGTCCGCGGATCGAAAACCTGATGCAGGAGAAAGAACGCCGCATCAGCAGCATGAAGCGGGGCGACGAATTGCCCGCCGGCGTGCTCCAGATGGTGAAGGTCTATGTCGCCACCAAGCGGGTGATTTCCGTCGGCGACAAGATGGCAGGCCGTCACGGTAATAAGGGTGTGATCTCGAAGATCCTGCCCGAGGAAGACATGCCCTTCCTCGAAGACGGCACCTCGGTCGAGATTCTGTTGAATCCCCTGGGCGTGCCGAGCCGGATGAACGTCGGTCAGATTCTGGAAACCCACCTGGGCTGGGCGGCGGTCAAGCAAGGGTTCCAGGCGGTCTGTCCGGTCTTCGATGGTGCCAGCGAGGACGTCATTCGCAAGAGTCTCGTCGACGCTGGTCTGCCCGAGAACGGCAAGGCCCGGCTGTTCGATGGCCGGACTGGCGATCCGTTCGACCAGCGTGTTACGGTCGGCTACATCTACATGTTGAAGCTGCACCACCTGGTGGACGACAAGATCCACGCCCGGGCGACCGGTCCGTACTCGCTCATCACCCAGCAACCGTTGGGCGGCAAAGCCCGCTTCGGCGGTCAGCGTTTCGGAGAGATGGAAGTCTGGGCTCTGGAAGCCTACGGCGCAGCCTACATCCTTCAGGAGCTGCTGACGGTCAAGAGCGACGACGTCGAAGGCCGGACGAAGATCTACGAGTCGATGGTCAAGGGCGAGAACACGCTTGAGGCCGGAACACCTGCCAGCTTCGACGTGCTCACCAACGAGATCTGCGGCCTTGGCTTGCATATGCAGCTGATCAAGAAGCGGATCTGACCGGTCAAAACGGCGGCCCGCTTAGTGGCGGGCCGCGGTCTCTTCTGATCAAGTCCCTTGACAATTCACGGCCGATCGGTTATGTGTGTGGTTTGCGGTGCTCCATGTGGCCATTGCCCCGGTGGCGTACCGCTTATCACTCCCGGAGTTGCGACGAATGATCCGAATCCCTGGCGGGTTGTGGTTCAGTCAATCTCAGACCATCGGCGACCCAGGATCGCGAACCATTCGGTCGAAACGCTGACGACATCGCGACATGTTCGACCTCCGAACCGATCCGTCGAAACGTATCCAGCATAAACATCGCGAAATAGCGTCCTCACCCCCTCTGAAGGAGTGTGTTCTGTGAGCATGGGCGAAAGTGCCTACGATCGTGTTAACGATTACGGTGCCGTGAAGGTGAGCCTGGCCAGCCCTTCCGACATCCGCAGTCGTTCCTTTGGCGAGGTGAAGAAGCCGGAAACGATCAATTACCGCACCTACCGTCCGGAAAAGGACGGGCTTTTCTGCGAAAAGATCTTCGGGCCCGAAAAAGACTGGGAATGTGCCTGCGGCAAGTTCCGCGGCATGAAGTACAAGGGCATGGTGTGCGACCGCTGCGGCGTGAAGGTGACCCACTCGCGGGTTCGCCGCAAGCGCATGGGCCACATCGAGCTGGCCGCTCCGGTGGTGCACATCTGGTTCTTCAAGGCCACGCCCAGCCGCCTGGGTACGCTCCTGGACATGAAGACCTCCAACCTGGAGAAGGTCATCTATTTTCAGGATTACGTCGTCGTCGATCCTGGCGATACCGACCTGAAAGAACGCCAGATCCTCAGCGAAGACGAGTTCCGTAACGCCCGCTCGAAATACGGCGAAGCGTTCAAGGCCGACATGGGTGCGGAAGCCGTCAAGCAGCTCCTTCTGCGTCTTGACCTTGCCGCGATCTCCAAGCAGCTCCGCCAGGAACTGACTGAAACTTCGAGCAAGCAAAAGCTCAAGGACCTGACGAAGCGTCTGAAAGTCGTCGAAGCGCTGCGTGACAGCGAGAACCGCCCTGAGTGGATGGTCCTCGAATGCATCCCTGTGATTCCGCCCGACCTGCGCCCGCTGGTCCTGCTCGATTCCGGCAACTTCGCGACGAGCGACCTGAACGACCTCTACCGCCGGATCATCAATCGTAACAACCGACTCAAGAAGCTCGTCGACCTGAACGCGCCTGAAGTCATCATCCGCAACGAAAAGCGGATGCTGCAGCAGGCCGTCGACGCCCTCTTCGACAACAACCGCTGCAAGCGGCCGGTGGTCGGTTCCTCGAACCGGGCTCTGAAGTCGCTGACGGACATGATCAAGGGCAAGCAGGGCCGGTTCCGCGAAAACCTTCTGGGCAAGCGGGTCGACTACTCCGCCCGTTCGGTCATCGTGGTCGGTCCCGAGCTGCGCCTGCACCAGTGCGGTCTGCCCAAGAAGATCGCCCTCGAGCTGTTCCAGCCGTTCATCATCCGCCGGCTCAAGGAGCAGCGCATCGCCGACACGATCAAGTCGGCGAAGAAGATGCTCGAACGCCGCGACCCGGCCGTGTGGGACATCCTCGAAGAGGTCATCAAGCATCACCCGGTCCTTCTCAACCGGGCCCCGACCCTGCACCGGATCGGCATTCAGGCTTTCGAGCCGGTCCTGGTCGAAGGCAACGCCATCCGGATTCACCCGCTCGTGTGCCGGGGCTTCAACGCCGACTTCGACGGTGACCAGATGGCCGTCCACCTGCCCCTCTCGATCGAGGCCCAGGTCGAGGCGATGACGCTGATGATGTCCACCAACAACATCTTCAGCCCCGCCAACGGCAGCCCGATCATCTCGCCGACGCAGGACATCGTCATGGGGTCGTATTACCTCACGGTGCACCGCCCCGGCGACAAGGGCGAAGGCATGGTCTTCGCCTCGCCCCAGGAAGTCTTCCTGGCATTCAGCCTGCGGAAGATGGACGTCCATGCCAAGATCAAGGTCCGCATCGACCCGACCAAAAAGGTCAAGGGCGAAGGCGAAAAGACCCACAAATCGGGCAAGCTGCTCGAAACGACGGTCGGCCGCGTCATCTTCAACGATATCCTCGACCGCCGCATGGCGTACTACAACGTCTCGCTTTCCCAGAAGCAGCTCCAGTCGATCATCGCTGACTGCTACCAGCTTCTCGGCCGGGCCGCCACGATCGACCTGCTCGACCGCATGAAGGACCTCGGCTTCCGCGAGTCGACCCGCTCCGGCCTTTCGTTCGCGACCGACGACCTGCGTACGCCTTCGACCAAGGACAAGATCCTGGCCGAGGCCGAAAAGTACGTCAGCACGCTGTACCGCAACTACGAAAACGGGATGATCACGAAGGTCGAGCGGTACAACATGGTCGTGGACGCCTGGACCCAGGCTCGCGACAAGATCACCAACCAGATGATGGAAGAACTCAAGAACGACGTTCGCAACGGCGAAGTCTACTTGAACCCCATCTATCTGATGGCCGATTCCGGTGCCCGGGGCGGTGTCGGACAGATCACCCAGCTTTCCGGCATGCGGGGTCTGATGGCCAAGCCCAACGGCGACATCATCGAAACGCCGATCAAGGCCAACTTCCGCGAAGGCCTCTCGGTGCTCGAGTATTTCAGCTCGACCCACGGTGCCCGTAAGGGTCTGGCTGACACGGCCCTCAAGACGGCCGACTCGGGTTACCTGACCCGTAAGCTGGCCGACGTCGCTCAGAACGTCGTCGTGACGATGTTCGACTGCGGCACCACCCAGGGCATCACCAAGGGTGCCGTCTACAAGGGTGAGAAGCTCGAAGTGAGCCTCTTCCAGTCGGTCCGCGGCCGGGTCAGCCGGGTCAATATTCAGGATCCGATCACCAACGAAGTGGTCGTCCGCGAAAATGACCTGATCACCATCGACCGGGCCCGCAAGCTCGAAGACATGCAGATCGAAAAGATCCAGGTCCGCAGCCCCATGACGTGCGAGGCACCCCTGGGTGTCTGCCAGTGCTGCTACGGCATGGACCTGGCCACCGGTCAGCTTGTCGAACAGGGCATGGCTGTCGGGATCATCGCGGCCCAGTCGATCGGCGAACCGGGTACCCAGCTCACCATGCGTACGTTCCACATCGGTGGCGTCGCCAGCCGCGGGCTTGAGGAAAAAGAACACAAGTCGAAGCGGGAAGCCATCGTCCGCTACGTCAACATCAACGCTGTGACCATGGAAGACGGCAAGCGCGTCGCCCTGACCCGTAACGGCGAGCTGCAGCTGTTCGACGACCACGGCCGCGAAGTCGACAAGTTCGACGTGCCCAACGGCTCCGTCCTCTTCATCGAAGACGGCCAGAAGGTGCCCAAGGGAACCGTCCTGTGCGAATGGGATCCGCACAATACTCCGATCATCTCGGAAGTCGACGGTATCGTGAAGTTCGAAGACCTCAACGTCGGCGAGACCCTTAAGGTCGAAATCGACGCCTCGGGCAACGAACGCCGTACCGTCATGGAGCACAAGGGCAACTATCACCCGCAGATCATCGTCACCGATGACACCGGGCACCACCTTGTCTTCTACACGATCACCGAGAAGGCCGAACTGGTCGTGGACAACGGCCAGCGGATCAAGATCGGCGAAACCCTGGCCAAGACCCCGCGGGAAATGGTCGGTACGCAGGACATCACCGCCGGTCTGCCGCGTCTGACGGAACTCTTCGAAGCCCGTCGTCCGAAGGTGCCGGCCGTTATGGCCGAAATCGACGGTCAGGTTGAGCTGCTCGACCAGAAACGTCGCGGCAAGTGGACGATCAAGGTCAAGAACCCCTCCGGTATCGAGCGCGAACACCTCGTGCCGCACGGCAAGCACTTGCGGGTCCACACGGGCGACTACGTCCGTGCCGGTGATCCGCTCGTCGTCGGGCCACTCGTCCCGCACGACATCCTCCGCATCACGGGCGAAGAAGCCGTTCAGCGCTACCTGCTGCGTGAAGTGCAGAACGTCTATCGCGCCCAGTCGGTGACGATTGACGACAAGCACCTCGAGATCATCGTGGCCCAGATGCTCCGCAAGGTGAAGGTCGAAACGGTCGGCGATACGGGCCTCCTGCCCGGCTCGGTGATCGACAAGTTCGAACTCCGCCGCGTGAACACCGAACTGGCCAACTGCGTCAAGATCAAGGATCCGGGCGATACCGGCTTCGAATCCGAAATCGTCCCGCGTGACCTGCTCGAAGAAGTCAACCAGCGGATCGAGCTGGAAGGCGGCCGCAAGGCCGAATGGGTCAAGCCCAAGCCGGCCAGCGGTTCCACGCAGCTCCTCGGTATTACCAAGGCCGCTGTTCAGTCGGAATCGTTCATCTCGGCCGCCAGCTTCCAGGAAACCACCAAGGTTCTGACCGAAGCCGCCCTTGCCGGCAAGGTCGACCGCCTGGTCGGTCTCAAGGAAAACGTCATCCTCGGCCACCTCGTTCCGGCGGGTACCGGCTTCAAGATTCACCAGGAGGCTCGCGTCGGCATCAATATCGCCGAACCGCAATCGTCCGACGAATCGACCGTCGCCTGACGAACGGACGCTCCGATCGAAAAGAAAAAGCCCATGGCCGCACCCCGCGACCGTGGGCCTTTTTCTTTCCTTCTTTCGCTATTTCCTTTACGATCATCTCCGGCAAGCCGCTCACGGCTCATGAGTTCGAGCCCCGTCAAACTCTTATCGAAATCTCGCCCGCCATGTGTTTCTCAGCCGACGCCAGTTTCGGAGCCGCCGCCTGCCTCTTCCCGATGGGCCTTTACAGCCTTCGTCAGGCGATCCGCATCCGGCCCTCGTTCGTTCCGTTCGCTCTCACGCCCATCGCCTTCGGCCTCCAGCAGCTTGCGGAGGCCTTCGTCTGGCGCGGGCTGATCAGCTCACCGCCCCGGTCCGTCGCCGGGCCGGCCGCCGTGTTCCTGTTCTTCGCCATCGCCTGGTGGCCGTTCTGGTTCCCGCTCTGCGCCGCCTTCGCCGCCCCAACACCTCAGCGCCGATTGCCGTTCGTGCTCTTCACGATCCTGTCGACCTTCTGGTTCGTTCGGGGGTATCTCCCGGCACACGATGACCCAGGCCAATACCTGACCGCGACCGTCGTCCGCCACTCGATTCGTTATCCCTATACCGACCAGATTCTTCTCGGCCAGGGCAACCGACTCGCGATCACCTCCCTCTACATGTTCTTCACAGCCTGCCCGCTTATGCTCCTGAGCCCCCGCGTATTCCTCGGCCCCGTCCTGCTGGCCATCGGCAGCGCGATCCTCTCGACGATCATGGTCGTCTACGCCTTCACGTCCGTCTGGTGCTTCTTCGCCGCGATGCTCTCGGCCTGGTGCACCTTCTTCTTCCACGGCCTGAAAACACCCCGCCTACCCGCCATCGCGACCGAATCGATCCCCTGAACGAGCCGGAATCGTCCGTGACGGCAGGTAATCAAAAGCCTGGCATCTCAAAGTCGAGCCGTGGACGTAAGTCCACGGTTGCGCGATTCCCATGAAGCCATGGAAATTGCAGTCGAGCAATGGGCGTAAGTTCACGGGTGCTCGCTCGCAAGCAGACATGGATGCATGCTGGTATTAGATCACGGCATGCATTTTTCGATTTTCGCCCATCAAATCGCGTCGGTTTGACGGATCGTCTATGACTTCCGAACATGTTCCGTCGCTGACGCTTCCGGCTCGTTTTGACCGCTTTCGCTCACGCTTCCGGCTCGTTTTCGGCCGTCGGGCACTGATACTCCGGTCGAATCCAGCGAATCAGACCGGCTTGTTCCTCGGCGTGGCGCTGGGTGTTCAGGGCGACGAGGCGGGTCAGGATTTCGGGTTCGGGCAGGTCGGCGGGCCAGCCATAGTCTTCGGCCAATGTTGAGTCATCCTGTCGTCCTCGCGATGAAATCTGCGCGTGTATCTGTCGTTCATCTCCACGAATCCGAAGATCGATAAGTAGCGTTTGTAGAGGTCGATTCTGTTAGTGGATGACTGACCATCGGCGTCGACGCTGAGTTCGATTCTTCCCGGTTTTGCGAGGTTTTCCAGCGGGCAACGAAATCGGAAGGCGTCATGCCGGGAACTCCCGCGCGAATCGAAGGAACCAAAATGAGCGACGGAAGACGCGACCCAGCGGACCGGTGTCGGGATTTCGAACATCAGGCATCATGAACGAACGTTCGGTAGATTGCAAGCTTCGCGAACCTGGCCCTGCGACCGGTATATCCGTTCCGTAACGGACGACCGTTCAGGATTGCCCGGAACGCCTTGTTTCGTGATTCGTTCGATCCGGCACGATCGGCGATCCGTATGAAACGGTATGACCAGCAGATTCCGCAAAAGGTTCGGAAGCCTGAAACTCTCGCGGACCGGTTGATTTGCCGGAGCCGTTGAATTCAGGTCAACCGGGAAAATTTGGTCAGTCCGTACGCTTTGCCATGCGCGATTTTCGAGTCGACACCCCGATCGAATCGGATCGTTCGACAGGGCGATTCGAGCGGTTTCGTAGACCTGACGCAAACTCATGCATATTAGTAAGATGCGATCCGATTACGAAACGGAATCGCAGTCGCCCCTCCGTCCCGATTTCGTTCGATCTCGTTCCTGGCTTCGAATACCCTAAACCCATGCACCACAAGAGCGCGCGGCCGGATTACGAAACGGAATCCGGTTCGGGGAGTCCGTGATTGCCTGGAGCGGTGCGAGTCTTCGAGGAAGTTCACGGATCCGGAAGTCATAAACTCATGCGTATCAATTGCGTAGGGTCGAATTACGAAACGGAATTGAGGAAATGGACGGGCTCGATGGCTGCGTCCTTCAGCGGTCCGTCTCGAAGCTTGAGTTCATTCGTCCTAAACTCTTGAATGTCAGAAGCCCGCGACCGAATTACGAAACGGAATTCGGTCGCGGGTGTCTGGGGAGAACCGCACCGGTCGACATCCTGATGTCGAGAAGCGCGCATGGACGACGGTTGGGGGATCGACAGAGAGAAATACGGTCCTCGGAAGCGAATTTCCGTGCAATGGGTCCGATATCTCAAATCCCTGTCAATCCACATGTTCGGTTTCGATTACGAAACGGAATCGATCAGTCGAGTGAGGAAAACCAGGAATTCCGACTCGGGCGACGTGATCGGGGAGATATTCAGGAAGGAGGACGAATCGATGCCTGAATCGAAGCGATTCACGTTGGATCGACCGTGAAAATTGGTTTAGAATGATGTATCTTTCGGTACCGAGACGAATCGAACAACCTGCATTAACGATGACGCGAGCCGAACCGACACAGGTCCAGAGCCATGTCCGGGTGGTGGTCCACCGGATCTCTGGCCCGAAATCCGACGAGGATACGAATCGATTCGTCGTGCATGCCGACGGACTGGTGATCGGCCGCGCTCTGGACAGCGACTGGGCGATCCCCGAGGACGGCCTGCTTTCGCGCAAGCATCTTCGGCTGACTCCGACCCGGGCTGGCTGCACGCTGACCGATCTCGGCACGACCAACGGTACGAACCTGAACGATGAGCCGGTCGAGCCGTTCCGGGCGACCGAACTCCTGACCGGCGATATGATCCAGTGCGGGCGAAGTTGTTTCCGGGTCGAAATCGAAATTCCGGACCGGGCCATATTGAACGCTTCGGAGCGGATCACGGACGAAGCCCCGGCGTCTTCGATGGTCAAATCACCGGAGCCGGCACGAGCTTCGAGCGACCGAAAGCTCGAAGGCAAAACCGAGCCGGCGGGTGGCAGAACCTGTTCCTTATGCCGCAAAGTGGTCGCAGAGCCGGAAGTCGCGAAGTTCTTGCAGGATTCCTCGATATCGGACCCGAAAGTCTGGGTCTGCGCTCATTGCCGGTCGCAGCCTTCGGATCGCACGAGCGACGAGGATCTTGCCCCTCATTTCGAAACGATCCGCATGCTTGGCCGGGGTGCCATGGGCGTGGTGTATCTGGCCCGGCACAGGATGACGGAGCGCGATGTCGCCCTGAAGATCATCGACCCGGAATCGGCCGCCACACGCACGGCGATCGAGCGGTTCCTGCGTGAGATGTCGGTCATCGGCACGCTCAAGCATCCGAATATCGTAGAGTGCCTGGATCAGGGGCACGATCATGGCCGGCTGTGGTTCGCGATGGAGTATGTCTCCGGCGTGAGCCTGGAAACGCTGGCCCAGGCCAATCGCGGGACGTATCCCTATCATCAGGCCTGCCGGCTGATGTGTCAGGTGCTGAGGGGGCTGGAGCATGCCCATGCCCAGGGGTTCGTGCACCGGGACATCAAGCCAGAGAACATCCTGATCGGGCGGACGCCGGAAAATAAGCTCATCGCGAAGATCAGCGATTTCGGCCTGGCGAAGAATTTTCAGCAGCTCGGCGGGTCGGGGCTGACGTTCTCCGGCGAGATGCGCGGGACGATTCCGTTCATGCCGCCGGAGCAGATGATCGATTTCAAAACGGTGAAGCCCTCGGCCGATCTGTACGCGTCCGCGGCCACGCTTTATTACCTGATCTCGGGCACGTTCGTCTTCGAAAGCGATTCCGACACCGACGACATGATCCAGATGCTGCTTGACCACCGGATCGTACCGCTGGTTCGCCGCCGGCCCGACGTTCCCGCGGGATTGAGCGATCTGCTCGACCGTTGCCTGGCCCGCGAGCCTGAGAATCGCCTGCCGACGGCCGCCACGATGCGATCGGCGCTGAAGGCCTTCACGTGATTCGCCTGATGTCCATCGCGGAATCGATCGGCCTGAACGGGAGCGACCTGACGGCGATCGTGCTTTCGACGTTCGTGGCCTTCTCGGCGTCGATTCTGGTCGGCCTGACGGCTACGCCCCTGGCCTGGTTCGTGGCGAAACGCCCGAACCGCTTTTCCGGCCCGATCGTGGCGCTGGCCAGCCTGCCGCTCGTGATGCCCCCGACCGTCACGGGCTATGCCCTGCTCTCGGTCTTCGGGCGTAACGCCCTGCTGGGCCGGATTCTGGAGCGTTCTTTCGGCGTCGTGCTCGTTTTTCACTGGAGCGGGGCGATCCTGGCATCGGCCGTAAGCAGCTTTCCGCTTTACTTTCTCACGGCACGATCGGCTTTCGCGCGAGTGAATCCCGATTACGAGCAGGCTGCAAGGCTGATGGGCTGTCGCGAGTTCGCCGTATTCCGGCGCATTACCCTGCCCCTTGCCCTGCACGGTTTGACCGTGGCCTTCCTGCTCGGCTTCGTGCGTGCTCTGGGTGATTTCGGAGCGACGTTAATGGTCGCGGGGAATATTCCGGGGCGAACGCAGACGGCGGCCCTTGCCCTATACGATGCGGCGACACTTGGCGAAGCGGCCCGGGCCCGGGCCCTTGCAGCCTTGCTTGGCGTGGTGGCACTTGTCGCGCTCTGGTTTGCGGGGCGTACGCCTGTGAATCGCGAGATCTGATCGAAGTCTATGCCGCACATCATGTTTCGATCCGAAATCCGCCACCGGGTGACGCCGCTTTTCGACGTCGACCTGACGCTATCGACGGAATCCCGGATCACGGCCCTTTACGGGCCATCGGGTGCAGGAAAAACGACGGCCCTGAAGCTCGTGTCAGGCTGGATTCCTTCGGCTACGGCCGTTTACGTCGAGGGAACCCGGATCGATCGGGACGAATCCAGTGCGACCGTGCCGCTGAATCAGCGTAAAGTCGGCATGGTGTTTCAGAACGACTTGCTGTTTCCGCACCTGGATGCTGCCGGGAATGCGACGTTCGCGCGCCGATACCTATCGAAAGAAAGGGTTTACGGCGATCCCGAATTTGCGGAACTTGTCGGGAGGTTCGGAGCCGCCCACCTGATGGGCAAGCCCGTCAAGGCGTTATCGGGGGGCGAGCGTCAGCGGATCGGGCTGATCCGGGCACTGGCATCGCGGCCGAAGCTGCTTTTGTGCGACGAGCCGGTGGGAGCGATCGACCGGGCCGGGCGGTTCTCGCTCCTTGACCGACTGCGGGAGCATGCGGAAGCCGAAGGGATCGTGATGCTTCTGATTACGCACGACCCGGACGAGATTCGGCACATGGCGGGCCATGTGTGGCATATTGACTCGGGCCGACTGATAGCCGAAGGTCCGCCTGAGCGATTTTTCGGTGCTTTCGGGCCGAATGGGTGAGGCAATCGGAATCGGAAAGCTGGACTGCCCGACTTATTCAGGCCTGGAACGAAGCCGGAATGCGTGGGGCAGAAGATCGCGGAGGCGGAATTCGCCTGCCCGATCGACCAGGATCAGCGTTTCGGCATCGGCGAATTCGGCCAGCAATTGGCGGCAGGCGCCGCAGGGCATGAGCATTTCCGGATGCTCCTGGGTCTCGTCTTCTGAAACGTCCACGCAGCTCACAGCGACCGCATCGAACTTGCGGTGGCCGGCCAGCACGGCTGCGAACGCGGCCGTGCGCTCGGCGCAGGTGGTCAGGCCATAGGATGCGTTTTCGACGTTCGCGCCGGTGAAGACCTGACCGCCGGCGAGAATCGCGGCCCCGACGTGGAAGTTCGAATACGGGCAATAGGCGGATTTCGCGGCATTACGGGCCGCCGCACGCAAGGTTTCGATCAGTTCACGGTCGGTGATCATGAAGGTCTCCGTCGCCTTGCGTACAGGGCCGTTTCGGCCGAGTCGGTCGTTGGCCGATGCTCAGAATCGGGTGTCCTGAATGTCATCGCCGGGTGCGTGGTCGACGAACCGCCAGGAGAGTTCCGTGGCCACGAGCTTAAGGAACTTGTTCTTGAACGAGGCCTTGCTGACGCCGTCAGAGCCTGCGGGAACAGGGGTGTGGGAAGGGAATGTCGTGTCGGCGTAATCGTCGAAAATGACATCGACTTCCTTAGGCTCGCCCTTGATCGGCTTGCCTTTCTTGTCCTTGGGATAGTCTTTGGTCGTCACCTGAATGTGGATCTTCGAATGCCCCTGATACAGCATAGGTGTCGAGGGATCCTGAATCTGGAACTGCTCGATTTCCAGGAAAACGACGGCATCGGCTTCGAAGTGGTCGAGGGCTTCCTCGGCCGACCAGTCGGCATGCTCCTGCTGCCATTCGGCGACACGTTCGTAGGGCGAGAACCGAATCTTCGTATTCGAAGCCTTGACGACCTTCTGGAATTCCTTGGTCAGATCCCGTTCGAGCAGTTCGAAGTCGTTATTGGCTCCGTTGACGGCATGTGTCAATACGACAACGTGCTTGCCGGAGAGATCTGGGCCGGTGTGAGCCACGGACGGTTCGAACGGCTGGAGGAAATAGAGCGACATTCGCGGATCGCAGCCCATGAGGACCGAGACGCCGGAAACCAGGCCGAGGGAACCGAGAAAACCGCGACGTCCTGTCTTGTGCATGGCTTGCGTCCTTGCTTGCCTCGAAAGCTCGAATCTGGTCGAAATCGATTCTCGCTGATCAGCGCGCGGCTGCTTCAGCCCATTGTTGCCACCGGATCGCCCATGAGGTCATGGCGATGACGAACGAACCCCCTGCCCACCAGGCCAAAGCGGTGTCCCCGCTCGCGAACCCCATGATTCGGCCGCGACAGGCCGAAGCCGCGGCCCAAATGGCGGCACCCGCTGCCGTAAGTGCGATGAACACGGCCGCCGGCTGCACGCTCCACGCCTTCGCCAGCGAGCCTTCCGACAGGTGTGCGACGGCTGTCGTCATGCCGCATGTCGGGCATGGTCGGCCGGTGCGGGCCAATGTCGGACACGCCGCGAGCCCCAGTTGACGATGTGTGCCGAGCCCGGACGGGTTCGGCTCAAGGCGTCTCGCACCAGCGAAGCCGGTGAGGATGACGAGAGAAATCGCGATCAGCGAGCATCGAGCGGCAGGCGAAAGTGTGCGAGATCGAGTCTCGTACGTGTCGGAATTCGTCACACGGTCCGCATCGGCGAACATGATCGGTCGATTCCTGAAAAAGCATGCGAGCGAACCTTCCCTGGTCCACATTCGGAGAGCATCTTAATGAATTTCGAGAATCGGGCAAGGCGAATTTGGAGCGTCCGTCGCATCAAAATGCGAAGGGGCCGCATTTGCGGCCCCGGGCAGGTCGACGCCAGGCGATGATGATCGGCCGATCGACAGGCGACGCTTATTCAGCGGGCTTCGCGGCTTTGGGAGCAGCCTTTTTCACCGGGCGCTGGGGCCGGGATTTACCGAAACTGCCTTTGAAGATCTTGCCGCGTCGGGTACGGGGGTCACCTTTGCCCATGTCGAATCGCTTCCGCCGAATAGTGTGTTCAGGGATGATACGTTACGAAAGCGAGGCGACTGCCGCCCCGGCGAAACTCGTAGCGATCATGCTTCTGACTCCATAAATTACCGATCTTCGGAGGATTCGTCAACTTCGGGTCGACCTTCGAATCTGCTGGCCATCACGACGGTCAGGTCGTCGGAACAGACGTTCGCGACGCGTTCGCTGCCGAGAAATCGAGCCAGGCGGTCATCCGGCGAAGTCATTTCGCCCCAATTCCGCTCAAGAACTTCGAAAAGCGGATTCATGAATCGACTATGTATCGCTCCGGCCCGGGAGTCGAACAGAATCGGCCCGATACCGTCGGTCGCGACCAACACTCGCCTCGGGGCATGATCCAGCGACACGATCCGCAGCCTTTCGCACCCATCAGATGATGTCAAAAACGACGTTTCGCCCGCGAATTCACCGGTGTCGGGTGCGATCGCCACATGCCATTCGCCGTCCGAGTCGTTCAGGTAATACCCGAGTATGCCGTCGCCGATTCGGGCGAACCGTGCGAAGTCTTCGCCGATCAGAGCCAGGTTCAGTGTCGTCGCCAGATCTTGCGGCGCGGCGTTCACGGCCCTGCTCCATCGAACGATCCGGCGAACGGCCGTCCGAAAGAACCTCTCAATCAACTCATCCGTCCAGAAGTGTGCATGAAACGCTTGCGCGCCAAGCCGTTCTTCGATCAGGACCGAATCGATCGACTGGCGAATGGATCGGCAGGCGGCCCATGCGCCGGCCCACGATTTCGCGGCACTTCCGGCACCATCGGCCGTAGCGGCCACAAGGATCGATCTGCCTGAGCCGGGGGCGAATCTCGTCCAGACATCGAACCGATCCTGCCCGGGTTCCTGGCGTGCGGCATGCTGCCGCCCTGTGACGTTCGCGGCGAAAATTCGCCACGGTGCAGCGGGAACGACATGCGGGGATGTCGATCCATTCATGCGTGGCTGCGTGCCTTGCGCCGGCCCTGATTGGCGTTCGGGAAAAGGGCGGCCTGGTCCAGGTGGCCGGTTTCGTCGAACGGCCAGGGAGTCGGGGCTTCGTCGATATCCAGCCGCGGGTGGCTCAGGCATTCGCCGACGAGAGCTTCGCTGACGTAGAACGTCTCCAGCTCCAGGGTGTTGGGGATGATGACCATGCGGGCTTCGTCCCACGTGATTCGCCAGCAGGTGTCGAGCCCGGTGGCGATTACGGCGCGGTCGTCGGCCATAGCCAGCGGCACGCGGGCTCTTGTCAGGAAGTTCGAAGTCATACTGTTGACGCGCATGGGCGTCGGGTCGATCTTGCTCACGAACCGGTCGGTCGTGAGGTCGGCCAGACCGATGCCCAGGGCATTGCCATGCGATTCTTCGGCCACGTCGAGCACGGCGAGCCGCGTGACGACGGGCCGGGGCAAGTCGGGCATGGTCTCCACGCGTTGCCGGCCGATGACGTTCGGGTCGAGCCCCGTGCCGCTGTAGTTCTTGCCCAGCTCGCCGACGACGAGGAAATCGATCGCGTCGAAGGGTAGCCGCCCCATGATCGCGCGGGCTTCGTCCAGCAGCTTCGGTTCCTGTTCGAGGATATCTTCGGGCTCGATGGCCGCGATTCTGGCCGTGTGCTCACGGGCGTTTTCGAGGATGGCCAGGCCGAGGACGACTTTCGTGTTCTGAAGCAGGAACGTGCCGACTTCAGGGATCAGACGCTTGAGCCCGGGCAGGCCGAGTTTGTGTACCTGCGAGGCCCCTTCCCGCTTGCCCAGGCCGATCGCCAGCATTTTCAGCAGGCCGCTTTCGTACTGGCCTGTGAAAGACGTGTGGGGCTTGATCCGGTTCACGACGATGATCCCGTCGGCCGCATGGGCGTTGGCGTCCATACAGATCGGCAGGCCGAACGAATTCGTGCCGAGGGTCACGGTCTCCATCGCGGTTTCCACGCGGCAGCCCATCGCTTCGGGCGTGATGCCGAATTCGGCCAGAAGCTCGCGCTGGCCTTCGGCCGTGGCTTTGCCGTGGCTGCCCATGGCGCCGACGACGAACGGTTCGAAGCCCATCGACTGAAGCGTGGAGACGACGGCCTTGAGGATCGGGCCGATCGATGCGATGCCCCGGCTGCCGGCCGTCACCGCGATTCGGGCCCCAGGGGCAAGCCGCTCGCGTATGCGGCTGCTGGCGACGGCTTCGGCCGCGAATTCGGCCGGGTTTTCCAGATCCGGCACATCGAAACGCTGGTGGACGCGATGAATTCGAGGCAGATTCATGTAGATTCCCGGTCCCTGGCGGTCAATATCGATCGGTGATTCCTTGCGGCCGGCGTCATATTAACCGAAACGTGGCGGAAATTGGACTGTGGCGAGCTTGAATCGGCCATCCGACGAAACGAAAATGCTCTCGTCTCTCCGAGCCGAGAGACGAGAGCATGGAAGCGTAGTTACAGGAACTGTCGTGACGCTGGATCGCCTGAACCGTGTAGATCCGGCGATGCGTGAGGGAACATGGGCCAGCCAGCCCGCGTTCCGGAAGGTTTAACCACGGCGATAGCGACGAGCTGCCAGAAGACCGCCGATAACGCCAGCCCAGGAGAGAATCGTGGCTGGTTCCGGCACCGGGATGGGTTCGATCGAACCGCCCGTGGCCGCGTAAACCTGAGTGTAAGGCCCGGTCGTCGGGGCATCGCTCTGCAGGTTCACGAAGGATGTGGTGTAAGGTTGTTGCGAGAGCACGACGAAGCTGGCGCTGGTGGCGCCGCTCAAGAGAGGCTGGGTCGACGTTGCCGCTTCGACGAAGTTCGCACGCAGCGTTCCGGTCGTGGAACCAGGCTGCCAGGACAGGTTCGAAGGATCGACGATGCTCTGGCCGGGGCTCGCCACGGGCGTGCCGAGGCCGCCGATCGAGCCGTCACGCACGACGTAAGCATAGGTCGGCGTTCCCAGGCCGGTCAGGTCGGTGCCCTGGGGCGTGGCGTTGAACTGGAACGAAATGCTGTCGGTGTGCAGGCCACCGTCGTTGACCGTCACCTGATACGCGTAAGCGTACAGGCCTTCGGCGTCGCCGGTTCCCTGAAACACCTGGGAACGGACGTTGCCCGAAACGGGCGAGCCGAGGTATTGATAGGTGGAGTCGATCGCCGGAGCGTCCGCGATCGGCTTGAACAGTTCGTTGAAGCGGCTGGAACCCATTTCGGGGGTCGCCAGCGTCTGGATCTTCGTCGTCGAAGAGGCAGAAGTCGCTTCGATTTGGGCGGCTTGGCCACTCCTGGCGCCGGCCCCGGTCAAGGCCAGTCCCAGAGTCAATGCGGCGGTGAGTCGAGTCGTATTCATATCTTTGATCTTCCAGGGCTGATCGTGAGGGCCTGACCAGAGGACCACTCTCGAACGAGTCTATCCCTAACTCGTTGACCGGAGACCTTCTCCGGACAGGTCTCGACGTGATTCGACGGCTTTTTGCAGCCGTCGCGTCCGGCGCTTCGATCCGGGAGCGATTCGCCCCCATTTCGCCTCGAGCACGTCACCTGGTCGACGATGAGCGATTCCCCCCATCGATTCGCCGATGCCCCGGCACTTGCCGAGACCCGGGAAATTTCCGGATCGCTCATCTCAATGACGTGCTTCCGAACGACCGAAGCCGGAGGAATTACGATCAAGACGGCAGAAAATTATCTCAATCCGGAAAATCGGTCAAGTTCTCTTTCACGAAATCCGATGCGAATGATTCGATTTGTTCTAAGTGTCTAAATTTCAGATCCCTGCGATTATTTTTCCGATGCTGTTCCAGGTATGGTCTGACCATGAGGATCGATTTTCGGAGCGTTCAATTCGCGAACGAGTTCTTTCTGCAGATCAGGGCCGAGGAAGTGTTCGGCGAGTTCCGCCGGTTCGTGCAGGTGATCTTCCGGCAGGTCGAAATCCCGGTGCAGGAACGATTCCCAGAGCCGGTGGCTGCGGACGAGCGATCTCGCCACTTCCCGCCCGGCCGGTGTCAGGCGGCCTGGGCCCTGAAGATTCCGGGATCCAGGTTCGATCCAGCCCTTGCGCACGGCGCGGCGTAGCGCCAGGCGCTCGAGAATCGGATGCCGCACGAAATCGTGCTTTTCCACGCCGTCGGGCTGCCCACGTAATTCTTCCTTACGGAACAGATAGGCCAGTAGATCGTCGGTCGCGATGCGCAAATCCACCTGCAATTTCCGCAGAACTTGAGCGATTCTGCCGTGCAGTGGCGAAAAGGCCCAGGCTATGACGAACAGAACCCCGCCGCTGACGGCCATCATTCCTGCCACCGAAGTGTTCGTGGCAAGTGCCGCGGAATAGCCTGTCGCGCTCGTCGCACACCCGCACGCGACGGCCAGAAACAGGGCCCAGGCCAGGCGGTCCGTCAGCAGCAAAGCCGTGCATCCCGGAGCCACGAGCAGGACGATCACCAGAATCGAGCCCACGGCCTCGAACGACAGGACCGTCACGATCGACGTCAGAAACAGCAGCACGAAATCGATCCGCCGCGACGACAGGCCCATGCTGTCCGCCAGGCCGGGGTCGAAGCTCGATATTTTCAGCTCTTTGAACGCCAGAACGACGAACGCCACGGTGATCGCGGCCGTCAGAGCCAGCGAAGGCACCGTGCGTGGCCATTCGAAAGGCCCGACGCGCACCGATTCCAGCGGCACGAATTCGATCGCTCCGTAGAGCACGCAGCCGGGGTCGAGATCGACGTTCTCGGCCGCCCGTCCGATGAGAATCACGCCGATCGCGAAAAGCGAGGTGAATACGACACCCAGGCCCGCCTGCTCATTGACCATGCCTGTGGATGAGAGCAGGCGTGTCAGGAAGGCCGTTAACAGTGCCGTGATCACGGCCCCCAGAAAAATCGGCCAGCCTGACACTCGGCCAGAGAGCAGAAACGCGATGGCCAGCCCCGGCAGCACCGCGTGACTGATGGCGTCGCCCAGCAGGCTCATGCGCCGCAGCACCAGAAACGTGCCCAAAAGCGATGCCGGTACTGCGCACAGGCAGCCGACGACGATCGTCCAGAATGCGATGGCTGCAGCTGATCCCGCCGGGCTGGTTGACCACATTTCATGCCACATGGTTCAGGCACCCTCCGGCAATTCGGCGATGTGAAACGGGGCCGAATTGGTTTCGTTTCCTTCGCCTCTGCTGCTCCGATAGCGTCGTGCGATCACGCCTCGGGGCGAGAACAGGGCCGAAACGACGAACAGGCCCGTGGCGCAGAGCGTCATGAGGGCCCCCGTCGGCAAGTCTTCGATCAGCGTCGAAATCACCACACCGCTGACGCAGGCGATCATGCCCAGGATCGACGAAATCAGGGCCATGGTTTCGAACCGGTCAGTCCAGAACCGGGCGGCGGCCGCGGGAATGACGAGCAGGGACGTGATCAGCACCACGCCCACCGAAGGCAGCCCAGCCACCACCACCAGGCCGATCAGGAGCATCAGGAGCAAGTCCATCGTACCTGTGGGCCAACCGGTGGCCCGGGCGAAAGCTGTATCGAAGAGCGTAACCTGGAACTCCTTGAACAGAGCGACGATCACGATCAGCACGAAAGCCGAAACAGCCGCGATCAGCTCGACATCGGCCAGGATCATGCCGGAAGTCTTGCCCAGAAGGAATGAATCGAGTCCGGCTTTCGATCCTTCGGTCGCCCGGTTCTGGATCCAGCGGGAGAGCACGATCCCGGCACCGAAAAATACGCCCAGGACGAGTGCGAGTGCCGCGTCGTCCTTGATACGAGAACTTCGGCAGAGGATCGACACGCAGGCCAGCCCGAAGAGCCCCGTGCAAGCCGCACCCAGCAGCAGGCTTGGCAGATGCCTGTGACCGACCACCAGAAAGGCGATACACAGCCCCGGCAACGTGGCATGCGCCAGGGCGTCGCCAGCAAGTGCGCGGCGTCGCAGCACGGCGAGCGTGCCCACGAGGCCCGAGACGAGCCCGAGCAGGCTCGTGCCGGCCAGTATGATGAGCGTGTTGTAGCGCAGAAGTTCCTGGATCATCTTCGGGTATGCCGGGGCTTGCGAATCATGTCGAGGGTTGGCCAGTCTTTACGGCGACCGCAAGTTCATCCAGAATCGCCAGCCTGCCACCATAGGTCTTGCGCAGAATCTCGGCCGTGAAGACTTTATTCGTCGGCCCATGGGCCACTAGCCGCTGGTTGATCAGGAGGAGCTGGTCGAATCGCTCGGGGACGCTGCGCAGGTCGTGATGCACGACGACGACAGTTTTCCCCTGATCGCGCAGTTCCGCCAGGATCCGGAAGATCGCCTGCTCCGTGGCGGCGTCCACGCCCGCCATGGGCTCATCCATGAAGTACAGATCCGCCCGCTGGGCCAGGGCCCGGGCCAGGAACACTCGCTGCTGCTGCCCGCCCGATAACTGGCCGATCTGCCGGTGCTCCAGCCCTTCCAGACCCATCTTGGCCAGGCAGTTCCTGGCCAGTTCGCGCTCTGCGGAGCCGGGGCGGCGGATCCATCCCAGGCGGCCGTAAGTGCCCATCAGGACGACGTCCAGCACCTGGATCGGGAAGTCCCAGTCGACACTTTCTCGCTGCGGTACGTAGCCTATGCGGTTCCGTACTTTACGCAGCGGCTGGCCGAAGAATTCGGCATGGCCGGACCCGACAGGCAGGAGCCCGAGCACGGCCTTCAGCAGCGTGCTTTTGCCTGCGCCGTTGGGCCCGATGATGCCGACGAGCGATGGCCCGCGAATTGCGAAATCGACATGCCACAGCACCGGTTTCTCGCGATAGGCGACGGTCAGGTTATGGGCTTCCAGAATCGGAGTGTCGACGGGCGAAGCCGTCGCGGCTGGCCGAATCGCAGTCGAAGTCATCGTATCCTGCATCATGCTCTTCGTTTCGGATTGGCGATCGAATCGTTGCCCGTGTGCGGGTTCGGCACGTGGCTGCCCGACATGGAATCGACGAACGTGCGCACGTTGTGCCGCATCATTCCCAGATAAGTACCTTCAGGCGTGCCGAAAGCACCCGGCGCGTCGGAGAACAGCGATCCCCCGATTCGCAGGGCGTGACCACGCGCGGTTGCCCCTTCGACAAGCGCCATGACGTTGTCGTCGGCCACGCTCGACTCGACGAAGATCGCCGGAACTCCCCGTGCCACGACAAGATCGACAAGTTCGTTCGTGCGCCTGACGCCCGACTCGCTTTCGGTCGAAAGCCCCTGGATTCCTTCGACCTGAATGCCGTAGGCACGCCCGAAATAACGGAATGCGTCGTGCGACGTGATCAGGAGCCGCCGTTCTTTCGGCAGACGCGTGATCGATGCGCGGATTTCGCCGTCCAGCGTGTCCAGCTCGGCGATGTGCCGTTCGCCGTTGCCTCGGAATTTCGTTGCGTTCGGCGGATCGAATGCAGAAAGAATCTCTGTCATGAGGGTTGCGAACTCGCGCCAGATGGCGACGTCGAACCAGCAGTGCGGGTCCGGGGCACCTTCGTCGCGGATCCACGGATCCTGCCGGCCTTCGTGATGTCGTTTCTCCGAGAGCGTTTCGCCAAGCAAGTGCGTCGGTTTGTGCCGGGCCAGACGTTCGAAGACGCTGATCAGCTTGCCTTCGAGATGCAGCCCGTTCGCGATGATCAGCTCGGAGTCAGCCAGAGCCCGGACATCTCTCGGGCTTCCCTTGTAAAGATGGGGATCGACACCCTCGCCCATCAGCGAAACGACATTCACCGCATCGCCGCCGACGTTACGGACCAGATCAGCGACCAGGGCCGTCGACGTTACCACCCCAACAGGCCCGTTGCCGCGCCTCACGGCAGTCGAAGTCGCGGGGATGCCGCAGCCAGTCGTCAGTGCAAGTCCGCAGCCGGCAAGCCACTTCGACCAGGTTCTGCGAGTACGGGGCACGATCCGCGACATCTCTTTTGCGCCAGTCGAAAGAGAGTTTTCTGTCACCCAAAAACTACCCTGTGATCATATTTCGCCAATACGTGAACGTCAAGTATGGTGCTCATTTTTTCGTCGCCGGAAGTCTCGGTCAGGCAAGCGAAACACCCTGCCGGCCGGGCCCGCAGGGTGTTCGATGAATCGCATTTTCAGGCGGACGACCGTGTACGTCAGTCCTTTTTCTTCTCTTCTTCCTTGGGTTCTTCCTTCTTGGCGGCTTCCTTCTTAGGCTCTTCTTTCTTAGCCTCTTCCTTCTTCACGGCCTCTTTCTTGGGCTCTTCTTTTTTCTTGGGCTCTTCCTTCTTGGCTTCTTCTTTCTTCGGGGCGTCCTTCTTCGCAGGCTCGGCCACTTCCTTCACGGGCGGCACGTCCTTGTCGGTCTTCAGCCCCGGTTTGGCTTCCTTGAGTTTCTTCACGGCGTCGTCGGTGACTTTGGTGCCGTAGACGAACAGTTCTTTCAAGTTGGGCAGATCCTTGACCTTTTCCAGAGCGGCGTCCGTGATCTGGGTCCCTGCCAGGCTGAGGATCGTCAGGCCTTTGAGTTCCTTGATGTGATCCAGTGCGGCGTCCGTGATTTTGGTGTCGACCAGGTAGAGCTTTTCGAGCGAGCCGATGCCCTTGATCTTGGCCAGACCGCCGTCGGTGATTTTGGTGTTGTTGAGCGTCAGCTTCTTCAGCGTCTTGATTTCGGCCAGTCCGTCGAGGCCGGAGTCGTCGATGCCCGAAACGCCGAAGTTCACCGTCACGATCGGCTTGTCGCCTTTGTCGTCCCGGTCCAGGCGTCCGCCCTTCTTCGTGATTTCTTCGGCGATCTTGTCCTGGGCGAATGTCGCCGAAGAAGCCGCCAGACCAAGCAGGATCGCACCGAGAGCCATCGACGAAGATCTTCGCAGGATCATGGAACCGTTCTCCCCGGGGTGTTTGTCGGAAGTCCGAAATGGGTGTCGGAAGGTTGCAAAGGCAGGTTGAGGCGAATCGGTTCGGGCCAGTTACGGCCCGACCGGTACGCCATTCACCCCATCCTAACGTGCAAGTCGGGCTGAGGAAACCTTCGAAAGCGACAAACGTTCGAATGCGGCTTCGCTACAGGGAATCCGCCTGAGTATGGTAAATTCATCACGAATCGACGAAACCCGGGATTCGACTGTCGGTTCGATCCGAACCTCTCTTCACGGACTCCGTACAAAGTGAATGCTCCGCCGATCGTTTCCGTGGCCGATGCGAGTTTTCGCCGGATCTTCGGCGCTGAGCCTTCGCTTCGGAGTTTCGCCCCTGGCCGTGTCGAAATCCTCGGCAATCACACGGATTACAACGAAGGGCTCGTCCTTGGCGTCGCCATCGACCGGCACACGGCCGTGGTCGGCCGGTGCGTCGAAGGCACGAAGGCCACGATCCACGCCGCGGCATTCGGCGAAACGGACACGATCGAGCTGGCAGAGCCGAATGTCGACCCTGGCCCGGAAGGGCGCTGGACTCGCTACGTTCTTGGCGTCCACTGGGCTCTACGCGGTAAGTTCGATTCGCCTCTTGGCTTCGAGGCCGTGATCGCGGGCGACGTGCCGCTGGGTGCAGGGCTTTCCAGTTCGGCCAGTTTGCAGGCCTCGTTCGGGCTTTTCCTCAACGCTTTGCATGGCGTGAAGATTCCGGACGACGACGCCCGCCTGGAACTGGCCAGGCGCCTGAGAAAAGCCGAGAACGGCTTCGTGGGTGTCGCCTCGGGGCTGCTCGATTTCGTCACTGTTCTGTTCGGCCGCCCAGGCCATGCCGTGTTTCTCGACTGCCGCACGCTCGAAATTCGTCGGCCGAGCCTGGGGGAAACGCCGCCGGCGATCGTGGTGCTTGACAGCCGAACGTCGCGCCAGCTTGCCGACGGCATGTACAACATCCGCCGGACCGAATGCGAGCGGATCGTCGACCAGTTCCGCAAGATCAAAGGCACGAACGCGATTGCCAGCCTGCGCGACATCACGCCCGAGGAACTTTCGGCACACTGGAAATACCTCGACCTGGTCGGCCGGACGCGGGCCCGTCACGTTCTGCTGGAAAATATCCGAGTGGCCGATGGTGTCGCCGCCCTGGAGGCCGGAGACCTGGAAAAGCTGGGCCTGCTCATGAGCCGGTCGCACAAGTCGAGCCGCAGCGACTTCGGCAACAGTTCCGACGCGCTCGACGCTCTGGTCGCCGCCGCGCTCACCGCCCCCGGCTGCCTCGGGGCGAAGCTCTCAGGAGCGGGCTGGGCGGGGTGTGTCGTCGCTCTTGTCCGGCCCGGCCAGCTGGATGACTTCGTTCAGGCCGCGATTTCCGGTTACCGCAACGAAACCGACACCGAGGCTGACGTGACCGTGGCCTATGCTTCGGGATGCTCGGATTCGTGAAATTGTGTGACCGAAATCGATTTTTCGATCTGCCCGCGAGATTCGGGTAATATCGATCGAATCGACGCGAATCACGAAGTATCCAGGACGAATCGAAACGAAGGGAGAACGCAACCATGGATCGCCGCAAATTTCTCGAACGTTCGGCTGCCGGAGCGTTGGCGCTTTCGGCCGGCAGAAATTTCGCAGTCGGTTCGGCCAGTTCGGACGACGAACGGACGTTCGCTACGCCGGCCGAAGCCAGCAAAGCCCCGCGTGAGACGCTTGGCTATGTCGTCGGCCTTTATGCCGGAACGGGCGTGAACAAGCCCGATTATCTGGCGACGATCGATCTCGACCCGAATTCGAAATCGTATTCTCAGGTCGTTCACCGGCTGCCGATGCCCAATATCGGTGACGAGCTGCACCACTTTGGCTGGAACGCCTGCGGCAGTTGCCACGGGGCACGAGCCCGGCGCTATCTGGTTGTCCCTGGCCTGGTGTCTGGCCGCATTCACATCATCGACACGATCGACCCGAAGCAGCCGAAATTGCATAAGGTGATCGAGCCGGAACAGATCGTGAAAAAGACGAGTCTGACGGCCCCGCACACGGTGCATTGCCTGGCAGACGGCACGATCGTCATTTCCATGCTGGGCGATGACAAGCTCGAAGGCCCGGGCGGGTTTTTGCAGCTCGACGAGAATTTCGAAATCGCCGGCCGCTGGGAAAGCTCGACGAAGGGAATGAATTACAATTACGACTTCTGGTATCAGCCGCGGCATGATGTGATGGTCAGCAGCGAATGGGCCGCGCCGAAGACGACTCGCCCGGGCTTTTCGCTGGACGACGTGAAGGCCGGCAAATATGGTCGCCACTTGCATTTCTGGAACTGGTCGGAGCGGAAGATCGACCAGAGCATCGACCTGGGCGAAAAGGGGCTGATTCCGCTGGAAGTGCGGTTTCATCACGACCCCTCCAGCACGCATGGGTTCGTCGGTGCGGCGCTATCGAGCGTCATGTGGCATTTTCATAAGGACGGTTCCGCCTGGAAAGCCGAGCCGGTGATCGAAGTCGAGCCGAAGGAGGTCAAAGGATTCGATTTCCCCGTGCCGGGCCTGATCAGCGACCTGGTCGTTTCCATGGACGACCGCTGGTTGTATTTCTCGAACTGGCTGCATGGCGATATCCGCCAGTATGACATTTCGAATCCCGCCAGGCCGGTGCTCAAAGGCCAGGTATGGGTCGGCGGCCTGCTGGGCAACGCGCCTGAAATTCGCGGCACCAGGGCACGTGGCGGCCCGCAGATGTTGCAACTGAGCCTGGACGGCAAGCGGCTTTACGTGACCGACTCGCTCTTCAGCAGTTGGGACAATCAGTTCTATCCGGCCGTCGGCAAGCAGGGCTCGCTGATGCTGCAGGTGGACATCGACACCGAAAATGGCGGGCTGAAGCTCAATGACCGCTTCCTCGTCGATTTCGGCAAGGAACCAGGCGGCCCGGCCAGGGCTCATGAAATGCGATTCCCCTCGGGCGACGTCACGTCCGACATCTGGTCGTGAAAGCATCTGCCGATCGCGGGTTGCGGATTGACCGGAACGAGGTATGATGAAGGTGACCACAATCCCTTCATCATCCTGTCTTCCTAATCGCTGGCGATGTTGTCGATTGCCCCTGACCCGGGCGATTCGCATCGTCGGCGAACGGTCTTCGCCATGACACGGCCCGGGCACTCAGCGGCACGCATAATTTATCGCCAGCCGGCCGACGGTGTCGGCCTGGTGCGCCGGGAAATGCTGCGAGTCGGCTCCGCGGGGCTCGTCGGCCTGGCTTTGCCGGACTTGCTCAGGGCATCCGATGCAAGTTCCGGGAAGTTCGTTCCGAATTCCGTCGCAACGCGCAAGGCCCGTAACCTGATCGTGATGTTCCTGGAAGGCGGCCCGGCCCATCAGGACACCTGGGACATGAAACCCGACGCCCCCGAGGCGATCCGGGGCGAATTTCGGCCGATCGCCACCAGCCTGTCCGGGCAGCTTTTCTGCGAACACCTGCCGATGCTGGCCCGGGTGGCGCATCACTTCTGTTATGTGCGTTCGGTGCATCATTCGATCAACGATCACAATGCCGGGGCGTATCAGGCGCTGACCGGCCGGCATCCGGTCGAAAACGGGCGGCTGATCGTCCGACCCGGCCCGGACGATTTCCCCGCGATCGGGTCGGTGCTGGCACTGTTGAGGCCCTCCGACTCGGAAATGCCCGATTTTGTGCATTTGCCCGACTGGATGAGCAATAACGGTTCGTTCCTGCCTGGCGAATTCGCCGGGTTTCTGGGTTCGAAATACGATCCGTTCCTGGCTGGTGATCCGAGTCTGCCGACATATCAGGTGCCGGGCCTGACGCTGCCGCGAGGGCTCGATTTCGAAAGGATGACCGATCGCCGCCTCTTGCTCGACCGGCTGGAACGCACGATCGACGCCGCCGCTCCGGCCTTCGACGGTCTTTCCGAACATCGCCGCGCCGCCTTCGCCATGATCTCGGGCGAAAAGGCACGGGCGGCATTCGATATCGGCCGTGAGCCGGCGAAAGTGCGCGAGCGGTATGGGCTCGACTCAGCCAACCCGCGGACGAAAGAAGCCCGCCAGTTCGGCGGCTTGCCCCACTTGGGCCAGTGCCTGCTGATGGCCCGCCGTCTGATAGAGGCCGATGTGCGGGTCGTCACCGTCTGTACCGGGGCCCGGTTTGACCAGGCTTGGGACACACATCGTCAGCATTTCCCGCTGCTGAAGCAGTCCATCCTGCCGATGTTCGATCGTGCCTTTTCGGCCCTGATCGAAGACCTGCACCAGCGAGGGCTGCTGGAAGAAACACTGGTCGTCGCCATGGGCGAATTCGGCCGGACGCCGCGAGTCGGGCAGATCACCTCAGGTGCCGGGGCCGACGCCGGCGGCCGTGACCACTGGCCCCCCTGCTATACCGTGCTTATGGCTGGCGGCGGTGTGCCGGCTGGGGCCTGGATCGGCGAGTCGGACCGGTTCGCGGCCTATCCCGCGAAAGATCCGGTGACGCCGCAGGATATCGCCGCCACGATCTTCCGGCTGATGGGTCTGGACCTGGCGCACGAACTTCAGGATTCGCAGAATCGGCCATTTCCCCTTTCGACAGGTACGCCGATACGTGGCATCACGGGCTGAAAATGCCTGGAAACAGGAAACAATGCACGGGCGTGCCGGGTTCTCCTTCGCACTGGCGAGTCGACTTCGTCCCTGAATCCGCTTGCCTCTTGCTCGATCGAGTGTTACAACCATTTTATCGCCTCATCTCCCCGCCTGACCGTAAGAACGATCCTTCCGCCTCTGCCGTCGGTCCTTTCCCGATCTGAGCCCTGGCCGAACCCCGCGCGACCGAGAACCGATATGAATCATGTTGCCCGACAGTCTCGCCGTGGCTTCCTCAAAATCGGCTCGCTGGGCCTGGGGGGCCTGAGTCTGGCCGAGCTGCTTCGCAGCGAGGCAAAGGCCGGGATCGCTTCATCCCGGAAGTCGGTCATTTTGATCTACCTGGTCGGCGGGCCGCCGCATCAGGACATGTTCGACCTCAAGCCAGCCGCCCCGGCCGAAATTCGTGGCCCGTGGAAGCCGATCCCCACGAATGTGCCGGGTATCGAAATCTGCGAAGCCTTCCCCATGATGGCTCGCATGATGGACAAATTCACGGTCATTCGATCGCTCGTCGGCAATCAGGCCGATCACGACGCCGTGCAGGTCTTCAACGGCCGCGACCCTCGAAAACCAAAGCCCGGCGGCGACTGGCCCCAGTTCGGCTCGGTAGTGGCCAGGCTTCAGGGTGCCGTGGAGCCGGCCGTCCCCGCGTTCGTCAGTCTTTGCTACCCCTGCACTCACCCGCCATATAACGAGCCGGGGCCAGGCTTTCTGGGTTCGGCATTCGCACCCTACCGGCCGATCGACCCGGGCCGCAAGGAACTCGGTGTCCGTGAAGTAACCGTCCAGCGGCTGGCTGACCGCGAAACCCTGTTGCGGCAGATGGACCAAGTCCGGCAGTTCGCCGATACGCACGACTCCCTGCGGGCGATGGATTCGTTCAACGCTCAGGCCTTCAGCCTTCTGACATCGTCCAAAGTCGCCGACGCGCTGGATCTTTCCCGCGAAGACCCGCGCACCGTCGCCCGCTACGGCACCGGCGACCCGAAGATCTTCATGGACGAAAACGGCGCCCCCCGCGTACCCCAGAGCTTCCTGATGGCCCGCCGGCTGATCGAAGCCGGGGTGCGTGTGGTGACGCTCAATTACAGCAAGTGGGACTGGCACGGCGGGCCGAACAATTCGATCTTCAAGCGGGAACAGGAAGACTTCCCCGCGCTTGACCAGTGCCTGAGTGCCCTGGTCGAAGACTTGCACGCCCGAGGGCTGGATGAGTCCTGCACTGTGGTCGTCATGGGCGAATTCGGCCGCACGCCAAGAATCAGCAACATCGTGGGACGCGATCACTGGCCGAACGTCAATTGCGTCGTCATGGCCGGCGGCGGCATGAAAAACGGCCAGGTCATCGGCTCGACTGACCGAATCGCCGGCGAAGCCGCATCCCGCCCCGTCACCTTCGGCGAAATTTACGCAACGCTCTACAAAAACCTGGGAATCGACGTGGCGACGACGACGGTTCAGGATATCGAAGCCCGCCCGCAAACCCTCGTCGAGCCGAACACTCGGCTCATTCAGGAACTCTTCTGAAATTTCGCTGCCCCGGCACGTGCTGCCCAAACTGCTATGAGGCATCATGCGTATTCGCCTCGGGTGGATTTCGGTGTTCTCTATCGCCTGTGGTTCGCATTGAATTCCCTGTGTCGGGGCTGGCGGATGCCGGTGCCCCGGATTATTCTGGGCGGCATGAACTGGCTCAATAATGTCTGCTGGCTGACGGACAGCTATAAAGTCAGCCATTACAAGCAGTATCCGCCCGGAACCCGGCGTGTCTATTCGTATTTCGAATCACGTGAGGGGGCGAAATTTCCGCGCACTGTCTTTTTCGGGCTTCAGTATCTGCTGAAAGCGTATTTGACCGGGCCGGTGATCACGGCGGAGAAGATCGATCGAGCCGCGAAGCTGTTCGACGCCCACTTCGGCCGCAGCGTTTTTCCGCGTGATCGCTGGGAAAGGCTTCTGCAAAAGCACGGCGGGCGGTTGCCGGTCGAGATCCGGGCCGTTCCGGAGGGCACGATGGTCGAAGCTTCGAACGTCCTGATGACGATCGAAAATACCGACGACGAAGCCTACTGGCTCACGAATTATCTGGAAACGCTGCTGGTGCAGACTTGGTACCCCAGCACAGTCGCTACGCAAAGCCATGCGATGCGTGAAATGATCAAGGTTTCGCTCGAACGCACGGGCGATCCGGCTCTGGTCGATTTCAAGCTGCATGATTTCGGGTTTCGCGGCGTCACGTGCCCGGAACAGGCGGCCATCGGCGGTGCGGCGCATCTCGTGAATTTTCAAGGCACGGACACCGTCGCCGGGCTTGTGCTGGCGGCGGAGTTTTACGGTGAGCCGTGTGCGGGGTTTTCGATCCCGGCGGCCGAGCATTCCACGATCACGGCCTGGGGCCCGGATCACGAAGTCGACGCCTGCCGAAATATGCTCACGCAGTTCCCGGACGGGCTTGTCGCGTGCGTCAGTGACAGTTACGACGTGTTCCGCTGCTGCCGTGAAATCTGGGGTGGTGTGCTGCGCGATGAAGTTCTGGCCCGCGACGGCGTGCTTGTCGTTCGGCCTGATTCAGGCGACCCTCCGAAGGTCGTCGTCGAAGTGCTCGAAATTCTGGGCGATAAGTTCGGAACCGAGAATAACTCGAAAGGCTTTCGGCTGTTGAATCCGAAAGTGCGGGTGATTCAGGGCGACGGCATCGACTTCGACATGCTCGGCCGGATCCTCTCAAGCATGGAAAAGTCAGGCTGGTCGGCTGAAAACATCGCGTTCGGCTCAGGCGGGGGCTTGCTGCAGAAGCTCAATCGAGACACTCAGAAGTTCGCGTTCAAATGCTCGTCGGTCACGGTCGGCGATACGGAGCGGGACGTCTTCAAACGGCCTGTCACCGACCTTGGCAAGCGTTCGAAAGCCGGGCGGCTGAAGCTGGTCGAAGACAACGGGCGAGTGGTGACTGTGCCAGCCCATGACCCGCGCCCGGACTTGCTGCGCCCGGTGTTCCGCAACGGCGAATTGCTGGTCGATCAATCGTTCGCCGAGATACGGGAACGCGTGCGGGCAAAGGGTTCGGGGTTCGAACCCGCCTGAATCGAACGGACCAAGGGCCCGTTGTGGTCAGATTATTCGGCCGTGCTTCGATTCATCAGCCCGGAGTTCGGCTGCATCCTCGCCTCGGTGCCTTCGATCCATTGCAGACCCCAGTTTTTGACGGATTCGAGGACAGTCGTCAGCGATAATCCCTTTTCCGTCAAGCGGTAGCTCTCACGCTGATTTGCACCATCCTTCACGAATCTCTCAGCCAATCCGGCCGAAACCAGCTTATCGAGCCGGTCCGTCAGTATGTTCGTGGCGATCCGCTCCGGAGACTGCAGAAACTCCTTGAACGCCGATTTGCCGCAGAGCATGTCTCGCACGACAAGCAGCGTCCATTTGTCGCCGATCAGGTCGAGCGTACATGCGACTGGACACACGGAGCGACGTTTCTCTGGCACGGCCATCTTCTTCTTCTTCCTTTCTCCCATCGTCTTCGATCCGGCCTTTTCGATTCCCGCCCTTGACGGAACTCAAAAGACTTGTAAACTGCAAGTGAATTGGTTGCACATTGCAAGTCTATCTAGCGAATGGGTCCGGGTCAAGCGGATCGGGAGAGGGCCGAAGCGATGGCGAAGCGAGACGAGCATCCGACCGTGATCGCGGCACGGGCACGTGAGGCGAAAGTGCCGGCAGGGCCGGTCGGGGCTGATGAGCTGAGGGCGATTTGCCTGGAATGCGGCGCGGACGATGTCGGTTTCGTCGCGATCGACCGCTCCGAGCTTGAAACGGAGCGGGCGGAAATTCTGCGGCTGTTTCCGGCGACGCGGACGGCGATCGCCCTGATTTGCCGAATGAACCCCGATTCGGTGCGTTCGCCAGCCCGGAACGTGTCGAATCAGGAGTTTCACTCGACGGGAGACGAAGTCAACGAAGCGGCACGCGAGATCGTTCGAAGACTTCGGGAGATGGGCATCCGGGCCGTGAATCCGCCGATGGCGTTTCCGATGGAGATGGACCGTTTCGGAGGAAAGATGTGGTCGATCTCGCTCAAGCCGTTGGCGGTCGCGGCGGGGCTGGGGCAGATCGGGATCCACAGGAACTTGATTCACCCGAAGTTCGGAAATTTCGTACTGATCGGCGTGGTGCTGGCCGAATGCGAAGTGACGGAACAGGCACGCCCGATCGATTTCAATCCGTGCCTGGAATGCAAGTTGTGCGTGGCGGCGTGCCCGGTCGGTGCGATCCGTCCGGACGGCGGTTTCGATTTCTCAGCCTGTTACGCCCACAATTACCGCGAATTCATGGGCGGATTTTCGGACTGGGCGGAATCGATTGCCCAGAGCCGTGATGCCATCGATTACCGGAGCCGTTTCAGCGACTCCGAAACGGCTTCGATGTGGCAGTCGCTGTCATTCGGCGCGAATTACAAGGCCGCTTATTGCCTGGCGGTGTGCCCGGCGGGCGAAGACGTAATCGGCCCGTTTCTGGAAAATGCGGGGAAATTCAAGCAGGAAACGCTCAAGCCGCTGCAGGTGAAGGAAGAGACGGTCTACGTGCAGGTGAATTCGGATGCCGAGACTTATGTTGCCCGAAGGTTCCCGCACAAGCGTGTTCGACGCGTCGGGGCGGTGTTGCGGCCGACGTCGATTCAGGGGTTCGTTTCTCAGATGCGGCATGCATTTCAGCCAGGGAAGTCGAAAGGGTTATCGGCGAGATATCATTTCCGGTTCACGGGCGAAGAGCCGATTTCCTGCACCGTGACGATTCGTGACGGCACGATCGAAGTCGAGGATGGACTCGCGGGCGATCGAGATCTTCTCATTCAGGCCGATTCGAAAAACTGGCTCGCATTTCTGCGGAAGGAGAAATCGATCGCGAAACTGCTGATTACACGGCGGGTTCGGCTGAAAGGCGATCCCCGGCTGCTGGTGGCTTTCGGCAGGTGTTTTCCTTGATCCCGTGAGATCGGAGCGAAACGGGATCGACGTGAAATTCCGGGACCGGAGAATCGGCCTCTTCCGTTCGATGTGCTCAGCGATCATGATGAATCCGGTGCCGATCCCCTGATCGAAGCCGTGTCGCGGGGCGATCGATTCGAACCCGATTTTCCGGAGAAGCCGTCTGATGAAGCGTCATTCAATTCTGTTGGGGCTGACTTTGCTGGGCATTGCGTCGCCCGCCGTCAACGCGGACGAACCGCTGTTCGTCGCAAAACCGCTGACGCCTGAAAAGGCCTTCACGCCAGGCATCGAAGGCCCTGCGACGGATGCCGCCGGGTTCCTTTACGCCGTCAATTTCGAAAAGCAGGGGACGATCGGCAAGCTTTTTCCGGACGGTTCGAAGCCCGAGATTTTCGTCACGCTTCCGGAAGGGTCGGTCGGCAACGGCCTGAGGTTCGACCGCCGCGGGCAGCTCTACGTCGCGGACTACACCGGGCACAACGTGCTCAAGGTCGATCCATTATCGAAAAAGGTGACGGTGCACGCGCATGAGCCGAAGATGAACCAGCCGAACGACCTTGCAATTTCCCGCAAGGGCGTGATTTATGCCAGTGACCCGAACTGGAAGGAAAGTACGGGCCAGATCTGGAAAGTCGGTGTCGATGGCACGATCACGCGAGTCGCCGAAGGCATGGGCACGAGCAACGGCGTTGAGGTTTCGCCCGACGAGAAAACGCTTTACGTCAACGAGTCCATCCAGCGGAAAATCTGGGCCTTCGACATCGCCGGGGATGGCTCACTGAAGAACAAGCGGCTGTTCAAGGAGTTCCCGGATTTCGGTTTCGACGGCATGCGATGCGACGTGGCCGGCAATCTTTACGTGACGCGGCACGGCAAGGGTACGGTGGTGAAGATTGCGCCGACGGGCGAGATTCTCAAGGAAATCGACGTGCTGGGCAAGATGCCGACGAACCTATGCTTCGGCGGCCCGGACGGCAAGACCGTTTACGTGACGGAGGTGGAGCATCAGCGGGTGGTGGCCTTCCGCGTTGATGAATCGGGCCGGGAGTGGTCGCTGTGGCGTGATGCGAAGCCGTGACGGATCGATCCGGACCCGCATCGGAATGGAGAAATGCGAAGAGCCTGGCCAGATTGGCCAGGCTCTTCGAGGTTTTAGGCAGTAAGCCGAGGCGTGTGCCTTTCGGCTCATTCGCCGGCTTTGGCCGCAGTGGCGGCTTCTGCCTTCATGAGGGCATCGACGGCGGCCTCGAGGCGATACAGGGGCTCGCCACCGACGATCATCATTCGGACGGTGCCCGATTTGTCGAGGAACAGAGTCGTGGGGAAGCCCTGGAAGTTCGGGACTTGCTTCTGAGTTTTCTCGTCGCCGATCACGCAGGTGTAGGGCACGCCCATTTCCTTGTTGAATTTCTTGATCTTCTCGATGTCTTCTTTCTCGTCGTCGCCACCTTCGTAATTGATACCGACGATTTCGAGACCCTTGGGCTGGTATTTCTTGAGCAGGTCAATGAAGTGGGGGATTTCGGCGCGGCAGGGAGGGCACCAGGTTCCCCAGATATCGACGATCAGGTACTTGCCCTTGTAATCGGAAAGTTTGACAGTTTTGCCGTTGAGGTCCTTAAGTTGGAAGTCGAACGGAAACGGCTTGTTTTCGGCGATGAGTTCGGCGAATTCGGTGCGGGCCAGTTCGACGGCCTTGGTCGAAAGGTCGCCGACGAGTTTTTTGAAGTCAGGGCGTTCGCGGAGGTTGTCCAGGTCCTTATCCGTCGAAATCTGGGAAAGGAGATTGGCATTGATGCCGATCGAGAAGCAATCTTTGAGCGAAGCCATGGCCGCATCGAGCTTTTTGGCTTTGGACAGTTCGCAAGCTTCGTTATAGAAGACAGCTTCGCTGATTTGCTTGCCGAGGGGGTTCTTTTTGAGCTCAGGATCCTTGGCGACATAACCACGAAGCGTCTCGGCAGCTTTGAAGAAGAACGGGGCGGCCTTGTCGCTGCCTTCCTGGGCGAGCTGCATGCCCTGAGCTTCGATCAGCTGGACGACCCACAGCTTCGCCAGGGAGTCGTGCGGGTTCTTTTTGAGCCCGTCCTCAAGTTCGGTAACCGCTTTCGCGAGGTCAGGTTTCTGCTGCTTCTCGAGCGACTCGAGAACCTTTTTCACGAGCGGGCTCGATTCGGCATTCTCCTGGGCCATCGCGGCCGGCACGCAGGCGGCGAGGATCAGGCTGAAAATCCATCGGGTAACTCGGGAAGAACGCATCACGGTATCCTGTCGTCCGAATGTTGACTGTTTCAGGCGGAACGGTCCCGGTTACGTTTCGGGCCGCTACCATTTCCGATGGATTTATCGTAACGGTCGGTCAAGGCGCTGGCTAGAGGGGAAGCCGCGCGATCCGCTTGACTTCGATTCGCCCTGAGGCTTACGATTGACTGACTGTCATGCATCCGACGAAGAATATTCGCGGGTCGATTCGTTCGACGGCTCTTCTTGTTCCGCGGATTCGGAACGGTTTTCGTATTCCGATCATGGACGATCCTGAGCATGCCGCCCAATAGCCCGCCTCGACTCGTTTGGTTTTACAGTACGGATGCCCTGCTTGCTCCGGCGGGAGTGTCCCGACACGCACTGGCGATGCGTCATTCCCTGGCCCGGTTCCCGGAAAGGGTGAGCCTGGCACTGGCGACGGGCCGTATCAGTGAGCCGGACAGCCTGGCGCTCTGGGAGTCGTGGGACGACCTGCCCCGCTTCGAATTGCCGCTTTCCACCCGCCACATGCTCCGCTTCTGGCGGAATTGCCCCTGGCCGCCCTTGACCGCCTGGACCGGTCCCGCGGACTGGATTTTCGCCCCTGCGGAATTCCCTGTGGCCAAGGGGCGAGCGAAGTTGGCCGTGACGAGCCACGACGTCGCCCAGGACCTGCGATGGCAGCCGCCGCGCCGGCGGCAATTGCTGGATCTTGTCTACTCCCAGGCGGACAAGGTCATCTCGGTCTCGAAGTTCAACACTGGCGTTTTGCTCGAAGCTTTCCCCTACCTGACCAGCCGAGTGGCGACGGTACCGAACGCCGCGGACGATTATTTTCACGAGCCGGCGACGGCGGAAGAACGAGCGGCCGTGCGGGAGCAGCTTGGGCTGAAGGGGCAAATTCCGTTTCTGCTGAGCGTCGCCAATCTTCAGCCTCGTAAGAATCTGGAACGTCTGATCAGGGCAATGGCCCGGATTCCGGCCGTTATGGCGGGAGAGCTCGCGCTGATCCTGATCGGCGAAGGTTCCGAGGATCAGGTCGCGAGTCTGGCTGCGGCGATTCGTGACCTGAAAGCCCCGAAAGCCCGAATCGTCCTCGCCGGTTACGTTCAGGGGCCGACGCTTCGGGCAGCTTATGCCGAAGCCGCCGCACTGGTCTTTCCGTCGTTGTGCGAAAGCTTCGGGATACCGGTACTGGAGGCGATGACCCAGGGATGCCCCGTCGCTCTGGCCGATTCGACCTGCCTGCCGGAAGTCGGTGGAGCCGCCGGATGGTATTTCGACCCGACAACCGAAGAGGCGATCGCCGGAACTGTCATCGAACTGCTGGGAGACGACGCCCGCCGCGCTGAACGCGTAACCGAAGGCCGCCGGATCGCCGCCGAATTTCGCTGGGACAATTCCGCGAGGATGCTTCTGGACGCTCTGGGGCTTTGACCCGGAACCGGCGTGTGAGAGATCGCCCCGCTCGGATCGACAACGTTCCCCGAGCCGCTTTTGTGATCGTTCGTAAACTTGTGTTCGCGACGTTGACGAATCGCGTCAGAGGCTGTCGTTCTAGGTAATGATTCAGGTTGCATTAAGTCGACAATGCAGGAATCTCTACACAGAATCATCGTCACGACATATGATCGATAGCGTATCGGAAGCGATGCGGCGCGTGGACAACCCCTCAGGAATCCGGCAGACCGACCCGATGCTCTCTTCGACAATCGTCCTGATCCTGTCTCTCGTGACGATCGGTGCACTGCGCCAACGCAGGAAGCTGCTGGCAAGTCGCTGATTCGTCGTTCCGACTATTTTTCGGCTGCTTCCCTTGGATACCTGCGGCGAATCGAGATTCATTCGTCACGATAATATCGATTGACACGACCGTTCGGCTGGTTCAGAATGCGATTCGCGTCGCATCCTTTCCGAGTCGACATTTGAGGATATCAGTAATCATGGAAGAGTTGCTCATGATCGCCGTGTACGCATCGCCATTCGCCGCTCTGGCCTTCGGCGTGGATGGATTCCGTAAGTCGAAAAAGATCCGCCGGCTCGAGTCGCGGATCGAAAAGCTGCACGCCACCGAAAAAGCCCGCATGGCCGAGCAACTGGCCAATGCCGAGACCATGTCCGAAGTCGTCCGGCACCTGAAAATCCAGACGAAATACCTCAAATCGATGTCAGGTTCGGAGAAGACTTTCTCCTGAACTTGCGAGACGATGCCCCGGTCGAGTCGTCGTTCGAATTTCCCTGCGTTCGTCGTCAAAGTCTGACGATCGTCTTCGTCTTTTCCATGTGCCTGAGGATCACCCAGGTGATCAGGAAATACCAGGCGAAGGCGATCAGCAGATAGCCCAGCGGGCAATCGCGCGGCACGAAAGGCTTGATCTTCGAAGCCACCATCGGGTGAATCACATATCCGGCCAGGGCATTGATGCCCAGGGTGCGGAACACGCCTGCATTCAGATTCAGGCGGTCGCACAGCCAGCGGAAAAGCTGGAAGACCGCCAGTCCGAACCCTGCCGAGAACACAAGGTAAGACGGCCCGCCGACCCGTTGCGACATCGTCCAGGCGCCCACGCTCGTTTTGAGGAACTGAGACTGTTCCTCCTTGAATTCCGGGCCCGTCGACATGGCGCGGCGGAACATCTGTGCCGGCGAAGTCGCCGCCGGATCCGCGGGCGGCGGCACGAACGGCAGCGCCGGCAAATTCTTCTGGCCGATGCACGAAATCCCATAGCCGGCGGCCATGAGAACGACGGCTGCCCCGACGATGCGGCGGTTCGACGCCCCTCGGGCCAGGTTCATCCAGTCGCATGCCAGCGATCCGGCCAGAAGCGGAACCGTCCACGTGAGAAAACCCAGCGGGCCGCCGTCGATCACGGGCCGGTTCAGGGCGAAATTCACATATGTCGCCCCCGACCACGGCGCGGGCACGACGGCGAAAAAGACCCAGAGCGCGACGGAAAAGAGCATCCAGTAAATTCTGGCCATTGCCGATTTGCCGATCACGGGCAGCACCCAGATCGACGTGATGGCGATGAGCGTCAGCGTCTGAAAGAAGTTGCGTTCGAAGGCCGTGGGGATCAGCACATGCCAGCCACGGGTGAGCAGCTCGGCCCACGTGCTCACTCCGCCATCCAGCCCATGCACCACGAAGCCGACCAACAGCAGGCCGAGGTTCCGCGTAAGGGCGTGGCGCCAGGCCGAGCCGGGGTCGTCGCTGTTCAGGCGGCGCATGAACGTCAGCCGGTACGTCAGGCCCACGGCCAGAAAGAACTGGGGCATGATCGTGTCGGCATAGCTGCAGTAGGTGTTATGGTGCCGGAAAAACGCCGGCATGCACTCGTAGCCTGACACGAAATTGACCAGGAACATGCCCGCGACCGTGTAGCCGCGGAACTGGTCGATCGATTCCAGCCGCACCGGCTTCGAATCGGGCTTCTGCGGCGCTGGGGCCGACGGGTCAGCTGTGGACATGGTGGATCGATCTGGACTGGTGTCTGTTACGGCTTGATACGAGATCGCTTTCGGGCACGAACATAACCGAACGAAGGCCGGAAACGCACGAGAAAAATCGATGCGGCCGCAATTCCCGCTTCGCGCGGCTTCATTATCAGCGTGCCGGGCCGCCGCGCTGCCGGTCCTGTGCCTTGCCCGCCCGCTCCACCTTCTGCTCCTGGGTGTCCATCAGGTCGAGCGACCGGGCCATGTCGCCGATCGTCATCGCCGGATCGTTCGACCAGAACACGCCCCGGTCTTCCGACTCGGAATACCGAAACCCGACACGATCGCCGAACTTCTCGCGGAACGCCGCGCCGTTGCGCATCAGGGGCGACCACGGCAGCACGGCATAGCTCAGGTCGATTTCGTGTACGAGCGTGCGCTTCGGCTCACGGATCTGAGCCGCGACGAGCCCCGTGCCCGGCTCGAAGAACGAAGCGTTGTTCCGAAACGTCGACGACACCACCCAATAATCATGCGTGGCGGCATACATCGCCGGCCGTGTCAGTTGCGGCGACTGCGTCGGATACAGGACCAGGTCGGCCCCCTGCTCCGCCAGCCGCTTCCAGCCTTCCGGATACTCGACGTCGTAACAGATCTGGATGCCCACGCGGCCAAAGTCGAGGTCGAACACGTCGTACGAATCGCCGGCGTTCACCCCGCCTTCCAGCACGATCGTGCCGTCCTGCCCTTCCCGGTCCAGCACCGGGTGAACTTTGTCGTACTTGCCGACGACGTTCCCCTTGCGGTCGATCACGATCGCCGAATTCGTGCAGGCCGGTTTGCCCGGGCCATCGCGAAAAACTCCGCCGAAGACGACATAACAGCCATATTCCCGGGCCTTCGCCCCCAGGGCGCCCACGATCGCGGCGTCCAGCGGCACTGCCCCTTCGGACGCGGTGCCAGGTTTGCCAGCCGTCACGGCATATTCGCTGAAAACGACAAGATCCACCGGCCTTCCGTAAGCGGCCTTCGCCTCGGCCGCCATCGTGTCGATCATGGCCGACATTTCGTCCAGCCGCTTCTGCTGGCCTGGATAGTTGCCGTACCAGGGCGTCATCGTGGTGCCGACGATCACCTTGCGGGGCGGCAGGTCATATCTCGCTTTCCCGCCCGCGTTCGGTTCGCCCGCCCGAGCGACGCCGCCGGCCGCGATGGCCAGAACGAGCGAAACCAGCAAGGCACGCGACATGATCGTCTTGCGCATGGCGACAGTCTCCCGGTTCGTATTTCGAAGCTTGATTACCACAGACAGCCCCGGTCGAGATGGGGTTCAGAGCGGGGAAGTCAGCGATGCGGATTCCTCGCCGTTGACCTCGTTCCGAGCGGTGTGCGTAAGGCGCTGAGCCGTGCCGTCGGTCGATACGGGAATCCGCCTGCCCAGGAAGGCGTCGAGATCCCAGGGGTGGGGCCGTGTGTGAGGCGTGACATTATTGAGAATACCGTCGTTGTCGGACTCGGACAACGTGACAGGGGCGAAATCAGTGAGTTGGTTGATGTCGTATTGGATAAGGATTATCTGGTTTGCCGAACGGGACCGTTGCGAAACAACAGCAAAGCAATTTCGAATAGTCGTATCTTGGATGCGTTATGTTGGATAGAACGCTTTCAGACTCCGAAACCGAAGAATGACCCCATTTGCGCAGTAATCGCTGCCCGACGATGGATTCTCGGGCCACTGAAATGTGAAAAGCGAAGCCAGCTTTCAATGCCTGCTAACGATTGTCCAGACGAATCAGATATCGAACGAGCGACTCGATATTTGTGGCTTCATTCACGAGAAAGTGTCGGAATTCGTCAAATTCAACCGATAGCTTCATTAGCTCTTTGAAGCCTGCGTACAACCAGAGGAGAGGAAAGTCGTCATAGTCTTCGATGAGAGCGATTTCCACGGGATCTTCGGGTATGAAGTGCGCGTTCGGCAAGTTCAACTCGACTGAGATCACGTCCAGGATCGGCTTGGCCATGCGATATGGAATGCTAATGGTATCCCACTCATTCACAGGCGCAGATGATCGTGATTTTAGTTGTGACTCCAAAGAGCGTCGTCCGTACGGTAATTCGTAATAAATTCGCAATGGAATGTACTTGTGAAGCCAGCGAGAGAAGGTCTGGATCCGGGAAAGCTGGAACCGCTCAGCCTCTGGGTCTATGAATAAAGGCTTGTAACTCATGAGCACTTGGGAGCAGAAAAGGGGTCAGGAGCCTTTTTGGAGATCTGGGTAATTTTCAGGGTGGCCTCGATCGTTACTCGGGCCCTCGTAGATCAAGTGATATCGCACAGGAACGTCGTTCGTCATGCCCTCGGCGTCGAAAGCGAGTGTCGCGGAACCCACGCCGGTGACCTGATTCTGGGCGTTGTGCGTACGGCTCTGCCCGGTGCCGTTGGTCGAAAGGGACTGCCAGTTGCCCATCGCGTCGAGGTCCCAGGCCTGGGTCCGCGAGGGTGAAGCCACAGAATCGAGGATACCGTCGCTGTTGGAGTCGGACAACACGCCGCGGGCGAAATCGGTAAGTTGGTTGAGGGTGAAGTTGTTACGGATGAGCCCTGAGTCATGATCGAGCAAGTTGTGCGATGATGAATAGCTCATTCCGTGGTGCTGTAACCTGCTTGACTGATATGGGATAGGCAGATTTTAGCTCCGATAATGAAGAATGTCCCGCATGCCACCAAGAATGTCCCCTTTGCCCCCCGACCTTTGCCTGTCCGGGGCCAAACAGGCGTGGAATGCCCCCCCCCCCATTTCTCCCATTTTACCCATGGCCTTCCTGGGCAAGTGCAATTGCAACAAGAATCTTTCCTTTTCCTAAAGAACTATAATCTTGCCATTCACACTGAACCAAAGATCCCGGAAGAAACTGCCATGTCTCATCATCCGGGTCATAGTCTGGTGTAGGCAGTAGCCTATAGATATCGTCCGCAACATGAATTCCACTAGTCGGCCGCAATGTAGGAGACCCTTCTTCCAAGAGTTCGACGTAGATCTTGATTGAGTTCATCTCTGGCGAGTGTTGCATGTGAGTAGTCATTATTTGATTGAGCAGAAAAGGGGTCAGGAGGGCTCTGTAGAAAACCCTGCTGCTCCCTACAGGATCATGATGTTGTGAGTCAGTGTCATGAGTCGAAGATCGCGGCAGCGAGCTTGATAGCTGCGTCCGGATGTCGCTACGCCCTGTCGCCGTT
>WGMM01000048.1 GCA_016125085.1 bacterium | reverse complement strand
GGAACTGCCGCATCTGACGATCAATCCGGCTCGCCCCGGACGCGTCGAGCCCCGAGTGTTGAAACGCCGCCCGAAGGAATTCCCGTTGATGAAGAGACCAAGACGAGACTTGAAGCAAGACATTATGAACGGAACACTTGCAGCTTAACTTCGTGGCATTCACCCCCGTCCCCTTTTCTGCCTCTCAGCGAAGACGGTATGTTTCGAACGATGTCTGGGAAATGTCGCGGAATTCGTGGGTCATGGCGAGGGGGTCTTTGAGGAAGATGCGGACGAGGTATTCGTAGGTCGGGAAGCTCGTGATGTCATTGTGGCGTGCGCCGGGGATCACGCCGAGGGCCTTGGGCGCGGCAATCTTTTCGAAGAGTCGCAGGCCGTGCGTGACGGGGATAAGTGCATCTTCGTCGCCGTGGAGGATGAGCGTCGGGGCGCTGATTTTGTCGGCTTTCGAAAGCGATTCGAACATTTTCGGCACGAGCAGGCGTGGCAGAGGTTTCGAATGAAGTGCGACGACTTCACGCATGGAGGTGAAAGGGCTGTCGAGAATCAGCCCCGCCATGGGCTGCTTCGCGGCCAGGTGGGTCGCCACACCAGTACCGAGCGACTTGCCGAGGACATAAAGCGGTAAGCCCGTGGGCGCGAGACGTGCGGTGAACCAGTCCCACGCGGCTTCGACGTCCAGGTAAAGCCCGTGCTCGGTCGGCACACCTTCGCTGCGGCCGTAGCCCCGGTAATCGAGAAGCAGTACGTGGTAGCCGGCCCAGACGAATCGGTCCACGGCATGCACCCAGTCGCACAGGTTGCCGGAATTGCCGTGCAGGTAAAGCAAGGCACCACGCGGTTCCGGCGAGGGCATATACCAGGCGGAGAGGGTGACGCCGTCGGCCGTGCGCAGGGCGACGTCTTCGTACGTCAAGTTCATGTCGGTCGGCGTCGTATCGGCCGGTGCGAAAGTGGCGTCCGGGCGAAAGACGAACTTGCGAATGACAGGAGTCAGCATCGATCCACCTCACGATGGCCATCACCGCACAGGATTGTCGGCGAAACGGAGCGGTTTGTCCATCGCGAGGCGGCGTGAAGAATCGAAGCCGCCATCCGGAGTCGGTTTGGGGGCTGGCAGGGCTGGATCAGCCTGACTTCGAAAATCCGAAGATTTCGAATCAGGCGATCAGTCGCTTCAGACGTCCGACTTCTCTTCGCCGGACTTCGAAGGCACGGCCGTGGCGGCCAACAGCAGAAACGCGATCCCCATCATCAGAAACGGCAGGCCAGTCGAAAATCCGCCCGACGGCGACAAGGCGATGCCCATGATGAGGAACGAGAAGCCGATGATGGCGTTCGGGGAAATTTCGGCGTTCATGGCGATTCGTCTCTCTTCGAGCTTGGTTTATGGCCGGGTGTCGCGGTTCGTCATTTTCAGCCTGAAGACCAGCCCCAGAATCGCGAAAAACGCCCCCTGGGAAATGAAAATCAGACCGACGGGAAGCACGCCAGAGGCGACGATCCCGAAACCGAGAATCGCAAGTATGGCGCCGATCGCCATGAATACGGTGCCGATCGAAGCGAATTGCTTGCGTGACACTTCGACGCATTGCATGCATTGACTGTTGAAGACCGGCTGGCCGCCGCGGTGGTTCTTTTCACGCACTTCGCCGTGGGACTTGCAAAAGAGGCAGCCACAGCGCAGGCAGGCCCGGAAGGGCTCCGACGAGCAGTATTCGCATTTCATTTCGGTGATCGCTTTCTTTCGTCAGAATCATCGGCAGGCCACATCGACCCTGTCGATGCTCATCCGAATGTGCATTCGAGGCGATCGTGCCGAAATTCCGGAAAATCGATCAGGCCATGATATCGAATTTTTCGAGATCGGCGGAAACTTCGTGGAGCCGGTCCGAAAGATAATGGCGAATTTCCTCGCTCGTTTTGAGCTGAAGGACGTGGTGGGCGAACCGTTCGGCTTCCGCGGTGCTGACGTGTGCCAGCAGCGACTTGATGGCCGGGACGAAAGCGGGGCTCATGCTGAATTTACGCAGGCCGAGCCCGAACAGGACGAGGAACGAGCGGGGCTGGGCGGCCATTTCGCCGCACAGGGTCACGGGCATGCCCGAGCGTTTGCAGGCATCCAGGATCATCATGAGGACGCGAATCACGGCCGGCGAAAGTGGTTCGCACAGGTGGCTGACCTTGGAATTGTCGCGGTCGGCAGCCGTGAGGTACTGGATCAGGTCATTGGACCCGATCGAGATGAACTGGGTTTCGCGGAGGATCGAATCGATGCAGATGGCCGCGGCGGGCACTTCGATCATCACGCCGGTGCGCACCTCGCGGCCGAATTCCAGGCCTTCGTTCGTCAGGGCCGTCTTGCAGTGATCGACCATTCGGTTGAGGAAGCGGAGTTCCTCGAGCGTGGTGACCATCGGAAAGAGCATCGCCACGCGGCCGTGCACGCCGGCGCGGAGGATGGCCCGGATCTGGGTTTCGTAAAGCCGCGGGTGTTCGAAAGCGAGGCGGATCGAACGCCAGCCCATGAACGGGTTTGCCTCGACCCGTCGGCCCAGGTAGGGCACGGACTTGTCGCCACCGACGTCGAGCGTGCGGATCGTGATCGGCTTGCCCTTCATGGCCAGCACGATTTCACGGTAGTAGCGGTATTGCTCCTCTTCGTCCGGCACGTCGGGGTGTGTCAGGAAGAGGTATTCGGTGCGCAGAAGGCCCACGCCCGCGGCGCCGGTGTGATTGGCCGTCTCGGCGTCGGAAACGCTGTTGATGTTGGCGAGGAGTTCGACGGGAGTGCCGTCCGACGAAACGGCCGGGAGGTCGCGGTTTTCGACGAGCCGGTGCTTGATGTCGAAGAACTCACGCTGCTTTTTGCGATAAGCCGCGGCGGTTTCCGGGTCGGGGTGGAGCAGGACGATGCCTTCGTTGCCGTCGACGATGATCAGATCGCCGTTGGCCACGTCGGTCGAAACTGTCGGCAGACCCGTGACGGCCGGGATGCCCCGGCTGCGGGACAGGATCGACGCATGGCTCGTGCCGCCGCCGATTTCCGTGACGATACCGCCCAACGGCTGATCGCCCAGGCTCATCGACTGACTGGGCAGGATCTCGTGGGCCACGATCACGATCGGGTCCGGGCCGTAATCGGGCAATTCGTCCGGATCCTTTTGTTGCTCCAGCCCCTGCAGGTCGGCCGCGATCCGCCCGAAGACGTCGCGCAGGTCGGCCATCCGTTCGCGGAAATAATCCTGTTGCTCGAAGTGCTCGAAGCGGCTGATGTACTGCATCATGACCTGCTGCAGGGCCGTCATCGCCGTAACTCGCTGCGATTGCACCAGCGAGTAGACCTTCTGCCGCAGGCTCGGGTCGCGGACCATGCCCAGGTGGGACCGGAAGATATCGGCCTCTTCCCGGCCGATCTGCGATTCCACCTTCTGGATCATGCTTTCGAGTTCCAGCCCAGCGCGGGTCAGGGCCAGGTCGAAACGTTCGAGTTCCGGAGCGACCAGTTCCGGCGCGGCCAGCGTCACCGGTTCCGTGGCGTGCAAGATCGATTCGACCTTGTACACCCGGCCAACCACGACGCCCGGACTGACTGCCACGCCTTTCAACATGCTTCGGATTATGCCTTTTCGCTCATGTATTCACAAGACGAATCGTGACGAGGCGTTCCGACGGGCCGGAACGGGCCCGGAACGACCGTGAAGTCCGTTCCGGGCTTCGCAAGGATTGACGTCAGTTCTGGCCGATCAGCTTGCCGATCGCGTCCAGGGCCGTCGGGGCCGGTCTGGGCGTCGGTTCACCGCCACGAATCCAGGCCTCGGTCGTCGCGGCATGGGTCATCGTCGAACCCTCGGGAATGCCGCCATCGGTGTAAAGCACGTGGATCTGCCCGTCCGAACCCTGCAAAAGGCTCGGGTAGTGATACGAACCTTTCTTCTCCGCGTGGCGGAACACGTGGCGCGTGATCGGCCAGGTGCGGCCTTCGTCGTCGGAAAGGCTCAGGGCCAGGCTCCAGCGGCCTTCGGTCAGGTCATTATAGACCATCGCCCAGGCGCCGCTGGCCAGGCGGATCGCATCGACGCCCGCACCGGGATTCGGCAGATCCGACGACGTCACGGCGGACCACGTCTGCCCGCCATCTTTCGACTCGGCCTGGCGGATCCGCTCGAAGGGGCCGTTGTCCCGCATGAAGGCCACGACGGTGCCGTCCTTGCGCTCGACGAACGCCGGCTGAATGTTGCCCAGGCCGATCATCGATTGCGACGTCTTCCACGTCTTGCCCTGATCGTCCGTGTAATACGCCAGGCTGGCCGAGAAGGTGTCGGTATAAAGCGGCAGCAGCCAGCGGCCGGTGGAGAGAACCATGGGCCGAACGCGCGGCATCCAGCCCAGCCGCTGATAGATTTCCTGCTTCGAGCGTTCGGTCGTCTTGCGGATGATCTCCGTCCATCGCGGGACGGCCTTAGCCACCACGTCCGCCTTGTGCGTCTTCAAGGCCGCTTCGAATTGTTCGGCGAAACCTGTGGGAGTCACGTGGGCGACACCTTCACGCTGCCAGACCGGGGCCTGGCCGGGGGTCTGGAAGTCCTTGCTGACGTGATACTTCAGCAGGGCACCTTCCCAGTTGTGGTCGAGAATCGTCGGGTACCAGAGCCAGAGCTCGCCCGAGGGTGCCGCGAAAATGGCCGGATTGCAGTCGGGGTAGCCGGGCGTGTCTGCCAGTTCCATGCGGGGCGACCATTGCGTGGCACCTTTGGGAAGCCGGTGACCGACGATGCGGACGTCGTCCGACCTGCGTTCGCCGTGGCCCGTGTAATAGGCCAGAAACAGGTCGCCATTGGGGCATTCGGTCACGCACGGGGCGTGGTTGTGAATGTCCTTCTCACGCGGAAAAACGTGGGTGTGGCGAATGCCGGGTTCGTCAGACGCCTGTGAAGAGAGACCGATCGCACCTGAACTCATGGCGAGCAGCGTTCCGGCCCGAAGGGCGTCTCTTCGATTCCATGAAGCCTTCATCGGTGCCTGTCTCCCGGTATCATGGTGCGATTCGTCAGTGCGTCGTGACGGAAAATCGGACGAAAACGTATCCGAAACGTCAGTATCGCCGAAAATGGGCCGATCGCAAGCGAAACCCGGAAAGAAACGGCGAAATTCGTTCACGGCGAATCCCCGCGACACGCGTGCCGGTTCGCTCGCATATCGCGGATTCCGAAGCATTTTTCGGAGCTTTTCGTGAATCAGTTCGCCTTAGCCGGAACGACTGCGACGCTTACGCGTGCCGCACCGACCTGGCCCGGTTCCGGCCGTTCGGCGAAACTCGTCACCAAAGCGGCCAGCGTGCGGTCGATTCGCCCTTCGAAAAGCGGCTTGCCGTCTTTCATGACGCGAACCGGCTCGTCCAGATCGACCGACCGGTCATCGAGAATCAGGCGGAACGCGTTGACGTCCTGAGCCTTCTGGACGACGAAGTTCTGGCCCGATCGCGCCACGGCCAGCTCCTGACCGGCCCGGGCTTCGGCCCGATCCATCCCGAGCCAGTAGAAGCGGTCGTGCACGATGTCGTCTTGTCGCCATATGACTTTATCGGGCTGCAGGTTGCGCCGGAATGCGGCCATCCACGGCAGGGCGATTTTGTCCTCGCCGCCCATCCAGTGCCCTTTGCCTTCGAAAATCTTCACGAAATGGGTGTATCCGCCTAAATCGTTCTCTCTCAACTTTTCCAGCTTGCCGGCCCATTCCCGGGCGATGGCGTTGCGATTATAGGCCTTGTCGTCGCCGCCCATCAGCAGGGCAAAGGGCAAGTTGCGCAAACCTTGCGGCTGAGTCTCGTTCGGATGCCCGGCCATCATCGCCGCCGCGGCCAGGCGGTCGGCCATGCGGGGGGCAAGCTGATAAACGCCATCGCCACCGGCCGAGTAGCCCATGATGTAAACCTTGTTCGGGTCAACACCTTCAACGACGACCATGTCTTCGATCAGGCGGGCGAACATCGTGTCGATGTGCCCTTCGTGCCAGAGATTCCAGGTGTCCGTCGGGGCCCTGGGCACCAGGTAGATCCCTTCCTGAAGCGTATAGAGCTTCTTCTGATTCTCCCACTGGCGGTCGTTCACGGCCTTGGGCGCGCCGCCGCCCCCGTGCATGGAGATCCAGAGCGACCGCCCGTTCTCGGGTTTTTCGCCGAAGGTCTTGTAAGTGAAGGGCATGCGCTTGCCGTCGATTTCGACGACGCCCGATTTCAGCTCGGCGGCGCGTGCTTCGTGAACGCGTTTTACGTGGGAATCCCACAGCGATTTCGCCGCGGCTTCGGCGTCGGACCGGTTCAGAGGCACCTGGGCGATCGCTGCCGGCAGGCTTTTCGCATCGACCGATTCGGTGTTGTCGAGCCATTGACGAAACGATGTGAGTGCGGCGGACGAACCCGCGAGATGAGCGTCAGGTGCGACTTTCGCAGGCAGATCCGCCGAAATTCCGACAGAGGCGAGCGCCGACAGGATCCAGAAAGCCAGGAGCATTTTCGTTGACATCGCAGCAAGTATTCCGAAGTGGATGATGAGAGTCGAAACCGATGCAGAGTTGGGATGACCGGTCACCCCTTGAAGGCTGCATCGCCGGTCTCGGGCACGGCCCATTCACCGTCACGCAAGATCTTGCCGTCTCTGGCTTTGACACACCATTTCAGAGGCTCGCCATGGGGCAGATCGAGCTTCGCAGGGCCATCCATCGGCACCTGGGCCACGATCCGGCCGTTCAGGCGAATCTGCAGCGTATTGCCGGCATCCTGGGCAGCCGGTTCGATCGATACAGCTCGGCGGCGGGTGTACCAGCGGGTCACGTCCTCAGCCTGAACCCATTGGGCGGACCGGTTCCAGATCAGCGGAAAATGGGTGCCGGTCTTGCGGAAGCTCGATGCATAAATCCTTTTCATCGGGTCGCTTTCGTCAGCCTTGGAAGCGTTGCCGATGAACCAGGTTTCGTCCAGCTTCGAGGGCTCGCAGGCTCCGACGAAACGCCATTGATCGGTGAAGACTTCGACCCAGCTGTGGTTGCCCTTCACGGTCGTCCATTGCGGCACGCCCACGAACCGGGCAGGTATGCCCACGGCGCGGCAGGCATCGATCAGGAGAATCGAAAGCCCTGTGCAACTGGCGAATTTCGCCTCGATCGATTCATAGGGGCTCTGGTCCGGCTTGGGGCGTTTCGTCGGGTGATAGGCCACGCCGAAAGTCTTGAAGACTTCGATGTTAAGCTTTTTGACAACCTCGTCGGCCGTCTTCAGGTCACGGACCATCGGCAGGAAGCGGTCCATGAAGTCCTTCCGCCAGTCGTCGCGGCGTTCGTTCACGGAAGCGTAGGGCAGCACCTGCTCCTGAAACAGTTCCAGCGGCACGGCAGCGGCCCAGGGGGTCGCATTGCGCGCTTCATGGGCAAGGGCGACATTGCGTGCCAGGAAATCGGGCGAGAGCTTTTCGAAGTCGTCATCGGGCATGTTGGCCAGGAGGAACGCGAACGATTCGCGCGTTTCATCCGTCTGAGCCTTGAGGGCATCGGCCCAGGCCTGCCGCTTCGCGCCAGCTTCGCCATCGGCGGGCTTGAGGCGTTCGGAAAGTGCGGCCCGATACGCATCGGGGACGTAGTCGAACGATTCGACGGCGAACGAAACCGTCGCCTGACCGAAGAGCGTGATAAAGCAGGCGATGAGGATTCTGAAGAGCGTTCCGGTCATGTTTCCGCGTCTTTCGGCTGAAGTGCGAATTCAGTTATACATCATGAAAATAGCCGAAACGGTATGCCTGAGAAAGAGGCGAGACCGTTCGGCTCGATTCGAATTTCTGAAAATTCGGTTGCGATAACGCATTCAGCTACGATGAGTGACACTCAATTTTCGCAACACGGCGAGGTCATGCGAGGCCCAGGGTAAAGATCACGCAGCCTCGAGCGTTTCAGGCTCCGGCGAGATCCGCATGCCTTTTCCCCACAGGGCCGCCACGCTCTCGAATTCGAGGTGGCCGATCGAATCGACGATCAGGTCGGGCTTATAGGCAAACTGCACCAGGTCTTCCGTGCGTGTGCATCCGGTGAGCACGAGCACGCTCCGCAGGCCCAGTTGCACGGCGCCGAGAATATCGGTCGTCATCGTGTCGCCGACCATGACGACCCGCTCAGGCGGCAGGCCGAGGTCGCGGCATGCGTCGGAAAGCATCCAGGGGCTTGGCTTTCCGACGCTGAAGGCTTTCACGCCCGCGGCGGTTTCGAGCATGGCGACGGTGGCCCCGCAGCCGGGCCGCATGCCTTTGTCGGTGGGGCAGTTCGGGTCAAGATTGGTGGCCACGAGCCGGGCCCCGGCGATGATCATGCGCAGGGCCGTTTCGATCTGTTCGAAGCTGAGCGTACGGCCTTCGCCGACGACGACATAATCGGGGTCCTTGTCCACGATGGCGAAGCCGTTATGGTGCAGGGCCGTCATCAGGCCCCCTTCGCCGATCACGTAGGCTGTGCCGCCCGGAGTCTGCCGGGAAAGGAAGCGGGCGGTCGCCATGGAGCAGGTGTAGATATGATGATCTTCGACCGGAAGTCCCAGGCGGCGGAGCTTGGTGGCGACATCCCGGCGCGTTCGCTGCGAATTGTTCGTCAGGAAGCGGAAGGGCACGTCGTGGTCGATCAGGGAGCGCACGAAACAGGCAGCGCCATCGATGAGTTCGGACCCGCGATAAATGACGCCATCCATATCCAGCAGCAATCCACCGTTCATACCGATTCGATCCTCAAGAGTCAGGAAACCGACATCCGCCTAATTCCAGGGCACATCTCATGCCAACAGTGGCAATCCAGGCAATAGACGCACTGTTTTTAATCAGATCCTCTTATGCCAGGCGAAACAATACGCAGAAACAAAACGCCCCAGGTGACTGCGACTGCCCGAAACGCCTGCTTTATAGACATAACAGCCATAAATCGTGCACTCTGGGTACGCACAGCCCAGTTCCCGCGCACACCGATATCCTTCAAGGAAATTCTGACAATTCCTTACAAGAACGTATTGACCGGGTTCGGCGATCTGGTAGAACTACCCGCGATTACCGCGAATCCACGTGACGCAAGGCCACGATCGCGGGTTCGAAGGCATCCAGGAACCACCCTTACTCGCCGCAGCGGATCGGCGAACCAGGGCCGATTCGAGGCGCTCAAGGAGGAGCCCACGCGATGCGCGACCATACGAAGGAATTCGTGCGGCTGATCGCCGAAACGTTCGACTGCCCGGGGCCGATCTACGAATTCGGTTCGTTTCAGGTGGAAGGACAGGAACAGTACGCCGACCTGCGCAGCCTGTTCCCAGGGCGCAAGTACGTCGGCTGCGACATGCGGCCCGGGCCCGGGGTGGACGTCGTCGACGACGTCACGAACATGAAGCTCGGCACGGGCACGGTCGGGACGATCCTGAGCATCGAGACATTCGAGCACGTCTTCGAAATCCGCAAGGCCTTCGACGAAGTCTTCCGCGTGCTCAAGCCGGGCGGGCTGTTCGTGATCACGACGCCGCTGAATTTTCGTATCCATGCCTATCCTGACGACTACTGGCGGCTCACGCCGACATGCCTGCGCCGGCTGATGGCACCTTACGAGGCCAAGGTGACGGGCTTTCAGGGGCACGACAAGTTCCCGCACACGGTCATGGCCGTGGCGCGCAAGGCACCGGCCGAGTCGGACTTCGCCGAACGTGCCTGCGAGCTGAACCGGCGTTATGCCGAATATCTGTCGGCTGAGCGTGCTCGTCAGCCGATTTCGAAGCGTATTCGTCATGCCATGAGCTGGCTGCACCGTTCGAAATTCGAACGCAAGCAGATGAAGCATTACTACACTTCGCACCTTGTCATCGATCAGGCAGAGGCGATGGCCGCGGCCCGGCGCCAGGCCGGGTAAGCGGCTGAACGATCTCGCTGTTGACGATTTCGCCATTTTTCGGGCCCTGGGCCGGGCGGCACGGACAGGGCTGGGACGACGGAAAGCGATGGATCATATGGCCATGCAATCGAAATGGAATCGGGTTTTCATCATCGGCCTGGACGGAGCCACCTGGAACGTCCTCAACCCGATGATCGAACGTGGTGTGATGCCCAACCTGGCACGGCTCAAGGCCCGCGCGGCACATGGCGATATGCTTTCGTGCGTGCCTCCGGTGACTTCCGCCGCCTGGACGACGATGGTCACCGGCAACGGCCCGCAGCGGCACGGTGTCTATGACCACAGGCGTTACGACGCCGAGTCGCGCCGGATGCGGGTGAACCACTCGGGCCGCGTGCGCGTGCCGACGATGTTCCACAAGATTTCGGACGCCGGCGGGACCGTCGTTTCGATCAACGTGCCGGTGACCTATCCGCCCCTGAAGATCAAGGGCCTGGTCGTCTCGGGCCTGGATGCCCCGCACCTGGAAGGCGCGCTTTCGGGCAATGCCGAATTCGCCGATGCCGTACGCACCAGTCTTCCCGACTATCATCACCAGGTGCTCTGGAAGAAGCCCCCGCGCGACGCCGAGGAATTCCGCCGCCTGGCCGACGAAACCCGCAAGCTGTTCGCCGCCAGGGCCGAATCGGCCTGGATCGCCGACCGCATGTTCGCCGACTGGTCCGTGATGATGGTCCAGTTCCAGAATCTCGACCCGTTCCAGCACCGCTGCTGGCCCTGGCTGAACGTAGACGAAGCCGGCATCGACGACGCCCCCATGAACCGGGCCGCCGAAGCCGCCATGAACGCGCTGGACAGCGCCATCGGCCGCCTGCTGGAGCTGGCAGAAGCTCGGGGTGCCGGCGTGATGGTCTCGAGCGATCACGGTTTCGGCCCCTGCAACGGGCGCATCGCGATTCACCGGATCCTCATGGACAAGGGGCTGACGAAGGCCCCCTCGACCTTCGGCACGATCCGCCGGCGGCGGCGTCAGGCGATGGACCACCTGCGTCTCTGGCTCGAAAAGCAGCAGGACAAGGAAGCCCGGTCGGCCTCGTTCGACCTGACCGTCGACGCCCAGTTCGCCATCGACTGGAACCGCAGCCTCGGCTTCGCGCCGCATCAGGACACGGCCGCCATGATCTACTTGAACCGGTCGTGGTTCAGGAAGGGCGCGCCCCTGACCACGCCCCGGCAGATCGACGACGCCAAGGTCCAGTTCATGCAGGTGCTCAGCGAAGCGGCCGACCCGGCGGATTCGTCGTCGAAGCTGTTCCGCGAAGTGATCGACATGGCCGCGACGCACGGCGTCGACCCGGCGAGGGAAGGTTATCCGGACGTCATAGCCCTGCCCCGCAAGGACTTGTGGGTGCGTACGAAGATCACGGGCAGCCCCCATTGGGTGGAGCCGGACCACGACCTGCCGGGCACGCACCGGCCGGAAGGGATCGTGATGGCCGCCGGGCCGGGTATCTCTCCGGGCCAGATCGCCGATTGCAGCCTGATCGACTTCGCCCCGACCGTACTGGCCCGCCTGGGCATGCCGGAACTGTCCACCGGGATGGAAGGGGCCGACATCTTCGGCACGGCGATTCGCCAGGACCCCGGCCACGCCGGCGGCAAGGCCGAAGCCCAATCGGCCCCGCACCGCCCGACCTTCGAATACGACGAAGAAGAACAGAGGCTGATCGAGCAGCGGCTGGCGGATCTGGGGTATCTGGAATGATGCCAGGCGGGGGGTCGATTCCGCTGAAGAAATCGCCCTCAGGCCAGTTTTCACCCTGCATAAGAACATGAACGATAATGAAAGGAAGGCGGGCGATTGCCTGCCTTCCTTCGTTTTTCGCAGGCCAGTCATCAGGTCGACTGTCATTCGGAAAACGCGATTCACGGGATTCGAACGTGCATCGACAAGAGCATGATCGCGTTTCGCTCGTCTCTCCGACACGTCTGGGATCGGATATCCGATCTTCGCCCGCAATACGTTCATCGATAACGATTTAAGCTGCTGCACGAATTCACTGAATCGACCTTTCCGAAATTTATCCGGCGATTTCTGGCGGACCAAGACTTGCGAATCGAATCCTCTTCGCAGTGAGGCACCGGCGCTATGCACCGGCGGCCGGGCGACGACCGTTCGTCGTGCCGGGCCGTGCCGAATCGCCTTCCATCACCCTCAAGAATCAGGAAATCTCATCATGACTCGATATCGTACGGTCGCCCTGGCCACGCTGCTCCTGAACCTGTTCTTCGGCGTCGCGGCTTTCGAAGCCCAGTCGCTTTCCGCTTCCGACGGCGGCGGCAACGGTGTCGCCTGCGTTCTCGACATCGTCGTGGAAACTCGTGGCAGCACGGGTGCCGTCAGCACGAAAACGATCCACCGGGAATTCGTCCTGCTTGAGGGCCAGTCCATCTCCGAAGACCTTTCCACTCGTACCCGTTTCGAATTCCTGGACGCCTCGATGGTCAAGTCGAGTGGCGACAAAACCGTTTCCTTAGCCTGGTTCGCCGATACGAGCGTTTTCAATTCCGTCGATTTCGCGACCGAAGTTCTGCTGGAAGACGGCGACAAATCGGGCCGGTCGACCGGATCCAGCACGGCCTACGTTTCCTCGACGAGCATCCGCACGAGCTGGACACTCACCTGCACCGAACTTTGACCGTTCAGACGATTCCGGGATCCTCAATTGACGATCCGAATCGCAGGCAGGCTCGGCCGGGCAGGAATTGCCTGGCCGAGCCTGTTCGTCGATTGCGATTCGAGCCTCTGGGCGAATCCCCGGAAGGTGGCCCGAATAATGCGATTGCCGAGATTTTCCGGCCGATCGGATCAAGCCGTTGAAGAGCCCGGCCGGATCGCCCGAATCGATACCATGATCGCGGCCACGAGCCCCAGCAGCAGTGTCGAGGGCTCTGGAGCGGAGATGACCTGGCCGATCGTAAGAAAGCTGGTCGACGCCGGGTTCCAGTTCACGCCGAGATTCGTCGACATCGTAAAGCCGGACGAACCGGTCGTGCTGCCGCCCGTCGATTGTGTCGCACCGATGAAATAAGGGCCGGACAGGCCGTCGGAAGCGACGACGATCCAGTAATTCGTGTCATTCTCGACAGGCCTGTGCAGAGTGTCGAACGTCACCTGCTGGTAAGCGTTCGTCGAGATGTCGGCGATCGCCACCGAACCGAGCGGCGTTCCGATCGCACCGCCAGGCAAGCCACCCGGGCCCAGAGCATCGAACAACGTAAATTGAATCGAGCCAGCCGAGAGGAAATTGGGGTTCCTGAGTGCGATCGTCACGGATTCCAGGGAATCCGTGCTGTGCAACGTGCGGAACGAAAGTGCCAGCCAGACACCATCGCTGAAATTGCCGTCGACATGGACAGGCTGATTCAACGTGTCGTAGAGAATGTCCGCACCCAGGCCGGACCGGGCCGCAACCAGTAAGGTCGCCATCAGTAGGAACGTGAGCGTCCGTCGAGCCATGAGAGCACCAGACCAGCATCGGAGAGAGTTCGAATCGTCGCAGGATCGAATCCCATACGAATCGCCCGGGCACTTCCGATCAAGAGATAGGTGCGGATTTTCGACAATACGAACGAATGCGAACCGCGTATTTTCCTGTATTGCCCGCATTCGTCGCATTTCGTGCGTATTCGAGCGGTTCGAAGTGTTGCGAAAAACTTCATTCCGAAGTCATGCGAGCTTCAATTGGATTTTGAAAATCCCGTAATAACCGTAAGCCAGAAGCGGCAGCGCCGGACAGGAACCGGGCACAGGTTCCTGCCGGAGGTATCGATCCACGAATCAATGTCTTTTTGCGGTTTCGCCAGCGCGAACGATTCTGCCGTCCGTAATCATTTCAATTCGAACGTTTCCTGCGGGCCAGCCATCCGGCAGTCAGGGCCGCGACCGCTCCGAGGGCGTATGTCGATGGCTCAGGCACAGCATTCACCTGACCGATGACGAAAACCGACGTGCTGGGTGCGGACCAGCTCGCACCGGCATCGCTGGAGATGCTGAAACCGAGCGACCCGCTGAGATTTCCGCCCGTGGAAGTCGTCGCACCGACATAAAAGACACTCGCAAGCCCGGCCCCCTGCACCGCGACCCAATAATGCTTGTCGCTCGTCAGCGTCCGTTTCAGCCCTGCGAAAGTCACATTCTGATAACCGGCTCCGGAGATACCGGCGATCGAAACCGAACCCAGCGGCGATCCGACGGCCGCGCCAGGTCCGCCGCCGACGCCTGTGGAGTCGTAAAGTACGAACGAAATCGTGCCGCTGGAGAGCAGATTCGGATTCCGAATCGGGATCGTGACCGAATCGAGAACGTAATCGGCCAGAGTCGTCTTGAACGACAGGGCGGGCCAGGTGCCGTCCGAGAAATTGCCGTCGACCGAAACGGGCTGGCCAAGGTTGTCGTACAGGTCGGCCGCATTGCCTGCTGAACTGAAGCAGAAGGCCTGGACCGCGAACACGGCGATGGTGAAGAGTCGAATGCGCATGGATCGAACGTAGGCCCCGGTCTGCACGGAATCTGATTAGGCTCTATCGCGATCTATCGGTCATGCTTCGACAGGACTTGAGTGAATTTCGGCAAATTGGGACATCCAGGGCGAATCGAAAGTCGCGATCGTTCGAGTCCGGTGTCATTGTCCAGCCCGGCTGACTGTGCTCGCCTTTTCCGGCAAGCCGCCGTATCCGCTTTCCCCAGCCGCGACATTCCGCTATATTGATGCTCGTTCGAGGAAGCGCGAGCAGGTCAGGTTCATCGCAGGGAGGCACGTCCGAAATGTCCGATACGCTTACAGCCAACAATCGCCCCCGCACCGGCCCCGCCGCTTACGACGCTTCGTCCATCACCGTTCTGGAAGGCCTGGAGGCCGTCCGCAAACGGCCAGGCATGTATATCGGCGGGGTCGACGCCGCCGGATTTCACCACCTGCTCTGGGAAATCGTCGATAACGCCGTCGACGAAGTCCTCAACGGCCATGCTACGCGAATTTCCGTAACCCTTTCGGCCGACGGCAAATCGGCCACTGTCGTCGACAACGGCCGGGGCATTCCCGTCGACATCCACCCGAAGACCGGCAGGTCGGCGCTTGAGGTCATCTTCACCACCCTGCACGCCGGCGGCAAGTTCGATAACGACGCCTATAAAGTCTCCGGCGGCCTGCACGGCGTGGGGGCGAGCGTCGTCAACGCCCTCTCCAGCGAACTGATCGTCGACGTCAAGCGCGACGGCCACCTGCACCGGCAGACGTTCCACCGGGGCAAGCCCGAAGGCGATGTGCGCAAAGTCGAGCCCGCGCGCGGCACCGGCACGACCGTCACCTTCACGCCCGACCACGAAATCTTCCGCGAGCGTTCTTTCGACGCCAAGCTTGTCGCCGAACGGCTCGACGTAAAGGCCTATCTCAATAAGGGCCTTTCCATTCAGTTCACGGACATGGCATCAGGCCAATCCACCACCTTCCACCATGCCGGCGGCGTGGCCGATTATCTCGACGCCCTTCAGGCCAAAAGCGAAGACCCCCGCGTGGCCCCCGCGCCCTTCGTGCTGGAACAGGCACAGACGGCCGACGGCCTGCGTGTCGACCTGGCCCTGGCCTGGACCGAATCGACCAGCGAGGCCGTGACTTCGTACGTGAACACCATCCCCACGCGCGATGGCGGCACGCACGAACAGGGCCTGCGAGAAGCCGTGCACGCCGGCGTGCGGATGTTCCTGAGCAAATACGAACTGGTGAAAAAAGGCCTTGAGGTCAAAAGCGAGGACATTCGCGAAGGCCTCACGGCCGTGCTCTCGGTCTGCCTGGGCAACCCGCAGTTTCAGGGGCAGACTAAGGACCGGCTCAATAATCCCGAGGCCCGCTCGGCCGTCGAATCGCTCGTCCGGCCCCGGCTTGAGGCTTTTCTTCTGGCCAACAAGTCGATCGGCGACGTCATCGCCGACCGTGTTCTGCGTGCCGCCCGGGCCCGGGAAGCCAGCCGCGCGGCGGCCGCCCAGGTGCGTCGGAAGACGCCGACGAACAACCGCCTGAACCTGCCCGGCAAGCTGCACGACTGCGACACGAATCACGCCGAGTATTCGGAACTGTTCATCGTCGAAGGCGATTCGGCAGGCGGGTCGGCCAAGCAGGGCCGCGACCGGACGTATCAGGCGATTCTGCCCCTGAAGGGCAAGGTGCTGAACGCCGAGCAGGCGGGCCGGGCGAAAGTGGTGGACAACAAGGAGCTATCGGACATCGTCGCCGCCCTGGGCTGCGGCATGGACGACAAGATCGACCGCACGCGCCTGCGGTACGGCAAGATCATCTTCCTGACCGACGCCGATTCGGACGGCCACCACATCGCCACGCTGCTGATCACGTTCTTCTACCGGCACTTGCGATCGCTGATCGAAGACGGCCGGGTCTATCTGGCCTGCCCGCCGCTATATAAGATCACCTGGGGCCAGCAGACGTTCTGGGCCGCCGACGACAAGGCGAAAGCCTCGATCCTGGGCCAGCTTCCGGAAAACGCCAAGCCGAACATCACCCGCTTCAAGGGCCTGGGCGAAATGCCGGCGAAGCTGCTTTTCGAAACGACGCTCGACCCGGCCCGGCGCCGGCTCCTGCGCGTGACGCTGCCCGAAAACGACGTCCCCTACGCCGAACGCACCATCACCGAACTGATGGGCAAAGAAGCCGACGCCCGATACCGCTTCATCATCAGCGAAGCCTACACGGCGACGGAGGAGGAGTTGGATGTGTGAGGGATTGGCATTCGTTCGACATCATCGATAGAAATCTGTAGTTTGAGTTTTCCGGATTCAGATCAAGGCGCTAGGTCCTGTCTGAGAACAGGCGTTGCACTTAATCGCCTTTTTGATAGAAACAGACGTGTTTCCACCACGGATCGTTCACCCAGGATACCGCACGGATGCCACAACACGCACTCTCCGACGCACAGTGGGACCTTATCAAGGGCGTCTTTCCTTCCCCTGCCAAAACGGGTCGGCCGCCGGCCAACTTCCGCAAAATTTTCGCACACCTGTTCGGCACGAAATTTGCGCATTGAGTCTGGCGAGGTCGGTTCGACTGCCGAATCGACAGCCTTCGCGGGGCGCGGATTTCCATGGGCGAAAGTCGTAAGATATCCGATATCAAGGGCTTGAAGTACTTCAAGCCGCTCGTCAAGCTTCTGCGCGACCTGCACCTCGACGGCTGCCGACGTGACAGGGCGGGCAACCGCAAGCTCCATTACGATCAATACTG
>WGMM01000039.1 GCA_016125085.1 bacterium | reverse complement strand
TGGTGGACGGGCATACAAGCTCGTTCCCATCACTCCTGTTCCCGAGCCTTCGACCTGGCTGATTTTCGCGGCTTGCGGGATTTGGGCGGGTCGCAAGACATTCTCGACTTCCATGGCGGGCAAGAAGAATCGCACCTTCTGACTCGACCCGAAAAAGGGGTCAGGCGAATGCCATACCCACAGGAGATACCGGTCATGAAGACCAACCGATCGATGACCCGAACCCTCGGCCTGCTGGCCCTGAGCCTGTTCGCAGCCTTGACTGCCACCGAAGCCCAGGCTGATTCGATGCTGCCTCGCTATCGGCTCGAGGATCTGGGGCCGGCGGAGGAATTTCTCGGTTGGTCGCCGATTCTTTTTCCTGACGGAACCGTCGACAAATACACCAACCCTACCAACAAAGAATATTGGCGTCGCGGGGATTATAAGTTTTCTACTGTGGAGATAGGTGGAGGGCATATTTCTGGATACACACTTTACAAGGATGGTAGCGATGTGAATCTTTTGGCCGGTTTCAACTCTTCGATCAATTATGTACAGAAAATCAATGCGGTCGGTCAGGTTCTTGCTGAAGACCTTGGTAACAGGGATGGCTTGGGCCCGTATATTTACGATTCCGCAACCGGCACAAAGACGTATGTCAACTTGTCCGGCATCGATGGTGCACAGCAAACAGTTTACGGCTTAAATTCCTCTGGGAATCTTGTAGGGTATGCTACAATGTCCGGAGGATTACTCGGAGCCACGTTTTATCAATCGGCCACGACCGAGGCGATTTTGCTGGATACGCTCATTGATGGGGCTTCGAACTGGCATTTGAGTACAGCCGGCGACATCAACGATGCAGGCGAAATCGTCGGTATAGGGTCCGATTTAAACAAACCAACACCTGGGGGACGAGCATACAAACTCGTTCCCATCACTCCCGTTCCCGAGCCGTCGACCTGGCTGATTTTCGCGGCTTGCGGGATTTGGGCGGGTCGCACGAAAATCGGATCGTCTCTATCAGGCATGAAGACTCGCATCTTCTGATTCGCTGATCTCGAACGGTTTCGGAGGAGACGGAGTCACCGGCCGAACTCATGAATCTTGAGTCGCGGCGATCGCTCGCTTCACACGTCACTCGGTCCGTCAGGCTATCACCGACAGTCGTTCCAGCCGGCCGGCTTGCCAGACAGGCGGGTCGATCCAGCGCTTTTTCGGAATGACCGTCGGCCGGAAATCGGCCAGGTCCGATGGGCAAAAGCCACGAATCGCTTCCAGGGCCTGACGCAGCGAATCGTCGCCACGCGTTTCGATCAGGGCGATCACTTCGTCGTCCGACCCGAGCAGGTCCTCTTCGCGAATGACGCCCGAGTCGATCGCCCGGCGCAGCAGGTCGGCAAACCGGTTATAGATGAACGACTCCGAATCGCTGGCCCACCAGTGGTCGTTCATGCGGGTGAATGACTCCGCCATCGTGGACGCCAGGGCCCGGTCGGCCACGGCGATGCGGTCGTCCACCACGACCAGCGACCTCAGCACGGCGGTGACGAACGGCTGCCCGATCTCGCCGCAGGCCAGGCCATCACGGAGGAAATAGTCGACACGGTCGGCACACAGCTCGGGCAGGGGGCGTTCCAGCAGGGGATAGGCCGAATCATCCAGAAAATCGGCCGGGGCATAGCCCATGGCGGCAAGGGCTTCGACGATATCGGGCCGGCGCAGGAAGACGTCCTTCAGCCGTTCGTGGTGGTTCTGCTCGTCGGACGTAATGAGAAAGTCGATGGCGTGCGAAAACGCGGTGTGCGAGATGTCGTGCAGCAGGCCGGCGACGCATTCGCGGCGAGTCGCCCCGAGCCTTGTGAGCAGTAGATAGACGCCGAGACTGTGTTCGAGCCGGTCGACGGTCTTGAACGGAAAGACGAGGGCCGAGGGGCCGGACTGCCTGACGCCGGAAAGCCGCCGCATCGTCGGCGTGGCGACGAGCGCCTCGACGCCCGGGTCGTCGATGGTGACAGGCCCATAAACCCGATCGGTCCAGCTCAGCATCCTTCGGCTCCATCTCCCAAGAAAAATCGCGGCACCGGCGAAGTCGCCGGCGGCGCCTCTGCAATCATCGTTCGGAATTCGCCGCGAATCTTCAAGGGGTCGGCGTTCGCGGCGGCGTGTTCCGAAGGAATCGAAGAGGACGATTCGGGCGGCGGGCCGGGCGGCTTTCGAATGTCCGCGGCACTCGCATTCGGCCCGGCCTTCGGGTATCATCTCGGCATCTTCCGTAGCGAAACCCGTTCGCGCGCGAAACCGGCCTGAAGCGGTTTCCGTGCAGATCCCACCGAATCTTCATTCGAGGACGTCCACCCGTGCAACGACGCATCGGCTTCTCGACCCTCGGCGTGCTCTCGCTCGCCTTCCTGCTCAGCGGCTGCGGCGGCGGCACCGAAAATGCCGTCAATCCCGGTACGGCTTCCAGCGGCGCGGCCCCGGCGGCAGCGGCCAAGCCAGGCGGCCTGCGATTCATCTTCGTGACCAATTCCAACGCCGACTGGTGGAACGCGATGGAGAAGGGCATGCAGGATGCGGCCGCTGAATTCGGCGTGAAGGCCGAAATGCGCCGCAATGAGCAGCAGTCCCAGGGCCAGATTCGCCTGCTGGAAGACGCCCTGAGCCTGGACGACGTCTCGGGCGTGGCCGTCTCGGTGTTCGAGGCCGAATCGCCCGGCATCGCCGATGCTCTGAAGCGGCTGAAGGACGCCGGCAAGGTCGTCATCACTGTCGATTCCGACATCGCGCCCAACGCCGTCGACGCCCGCAGCGCCTACATCGGCACGTTCAACGTGAAGGCTGGCGAAGCCGCCGGCAAGGCTGCAGCCGCACTGCGGCCTGATGGCGGCAAGACGGCCGTGTTCGTCGGCACCGCGGCGGCCGCCAATGCCCGGGAACGCCGTGAGGGCTTCTTCGCTGGAGCGGGTTCGAAGTTCTCGCAAGTGGAAATCTTCGAAGACCAGACGGACAAGAACAAAGCCCAGGTGAACGTGCAGACGGCCCTTTCGAAGTATCCGGACCTGGGCGTGCTCGTCGGCCTGTGGAGCTACAACGCCCCCCGTATCGCCGAAGAAGTGAGCCGGACGCCCGATATCCGCAAGAAGGTCAATGTGGTGACGTTCGACCTCGACGAACTGGCCGTCGGCCATCTGCAGAACCGGAACATCGACGCGACCGTCTGCCAGAACCCCTATGACATGGGCTTTCAGGGCGTGAAGCTGCTCAAGGCGCTCGTCGAGAAGAACGACAAGGCCATCGCCGAAGTGCTGCCGGACGGCAAGGTGCGCGACACCGGCGTGCGGATCGTCGTGCCCGATAAATCGAGCCCCGTGAAGGGCGACAACGTCATGACGATCGAGGAAATGAAGGCCTGGCTCAGCTCGAAGGGCCTCAAATCGACATGAGCGCGGCTGATTCGAACTTATCCGTTTCGCCACTCAGGCGCGGTCTGGCTGGCATCAAGGCCGTCCTGAGCGCTCCGGAGACCGGGCTCATCCTGGCGATCTTCATCGCCCTGGGAGCGATCGCCTGGCTCGACAGCTCGCTGGCATTCTTCAGCCGTTACAGCCGGCAGACGCTTTACCACCAGATCGCGCTTTACGGCGTCCTGGCCGTGGGCGCGGCGGTGGTCATCATTTCCGGCGGCATCGATTTGTCGATCGGTTCCGTGGCGGCTTTCGCGTCCGTGCTTTCGGCGAAGCTCGTGACGGAATGGCTGCCTGGGGCATCGACCGATGCTTCATCGCCTCCGGGGCCGGTTACGGTGCTCATCGCCATACTTATCACAATGGGGGCCGGGGCGTTCATCGGGATATCCCACGCCGTGGTAATGGACAGGATCGGCCTGCCGCCGTTCATCACCACTCTGGCGAGCATGGCCGGCCTGCGCAGCATTTCGACGATCATGTCGGAAAACCGTTCGATCAACGTGTCCTTCAACACCTTTCGCTGGCTGGGTAAGGAGTGGGAGAACTCGGTCGCCGTGTTCGCTGTCGTGGCCGTGATCTTCAGCGCCATCATGGGGCTGACGGTCGCCGGCCGCCACCTTTACGCCATGGGCGGAAACGAAACAGCGGCAAGGCTTTCGGGCGTCCGGGTGCGCCGACTGCGGGCTTTCGCTTATGGCTCGTGTTCGATGCTGGCGGCCCTGGGCGGCGTGATGTTCACGGGCAAGAGCGGGCAGGGGCAGAGCACTCTGGGCGTGGGCTACGAGTTGTGGGCCATCACCGCGGCTGTGGTTGGTGGATGCAGCCTGGCGGGCGGGGTCGGTTCGATCCGCGGCACGGTGCTGGGCCTGGGGCTGATCCAGATCATCATCAAGGGCACGGGGCAGGTCGTTCGCGACTTCGAATTTTCGGTGCCCTGGGTGCGTTTCGTTTCCGAATTGCCCTGGCTTTCGCCCGGCTGGCGTACGTTCGCGGTGAAGGGTATCGACAGCACCCAGATTGAGGGGTTGATTCTTGGCCTCGTCGTGGTCGGGGCCGTGGCTTTCAATCAAAGACTGCGTGTCCGAAGAAGTTAGCGCCGCTCCTTCATAGAAGGGCGAGGGGTTCGCTTCGCCCTGGTTTTCAGCCGAAGATTCGCCGGAATCGCCTGGCAAATGCTGACGAATTCGAGATCGCCCAAGGTTCGGTTCGGCCCGATGCTCGAATTCGTTCGACGCATGCGTACCTTCGTGCCCGCGATGGTCGAATTCCAGCGCCTGCTCTGGGGCATCGGCATCCTGATGCTGAGCGTCATCCTGGGCACGGTCGGATATATGGCCGCCGGCTGGAGCTTTTCCGACGCCCTGTTCATGGTCATCATCACCGTCAGCACCGTGGGTTACGGCGAGGTTCGCCCTCTCGACTCCGACTGGCTGCGGTTCCTGACATCCATGGTTCTCATTCTCGGGCTCGTCGGCAATGCCCTGATGATCGCCGCAGCAGCCGAAATCGTGATCAGTCGCAGCCTTCGTGCCGCTTTAGGGAGATTCAACTTGCAACGCACCATCGCGGACATGAACGACCATGTCATCATCGTCGGATACGGCCGGATGGGAAAACAGACTGCCGAACGGCTGACACACAGCGGCGCTCGATGCGTCATCGTGGAAAGTGACCCGGCCACGATCGCACAACTCTCTCGATCCGAGCTTCTTTATCTTCAAGGCGACGGCATGGCCGAATCGACTTTGATCGATGCCGGGATCGAACGCGCCAGCTCGATCCTGTGCCTGCTCAATAACGACGTCGACAATGTCTACGTCACCCTGAGCGCCCGCCAACTCAATCCGACCATCCGGATCATCTCGAAGGCGGAGCAGCAGACATCGCTGCGCAAGCTCTACCAGGCGGGCGCGAATCACGTCGTATCGCCCTCGACGATGGGCGCGATGCGGGTCTCGAACCTGGTCGTCAATCCGCTTTTCGCCGAGTTGATCGACGCGATGAACATCGGTTACGGTTCGACCCAGATCCAGATGCATGAAGTGCGTGCCGATCAATATCCGGAAATGATCGACGTCGAATACCAGGCCATTCGTACGCTGTTCATCGACTTGCAGGCGGTCGTAGTCGGGATAAGGCACTCAACGGGAAGAGTCAGCTTTCCGCCGCCGCTCGACCACCGAATGTCCAGCGGCGACAGCCTCATTCTTTTGATCCGCTACGAAGACATGAAAGCCTGCGATGAAACCGTCCACGAAAAGCTGAAAGCGCTGAAACGGCAGATCGACGGCGACGAGACAGTCGAAGTGGTTTGACGAAGCGAGACAGAGAAAGGGAATACCCCGGGGTCAAGTTTCGTTCCGGACGGACTTGACCAGGTCATCAGGCGGCCTCTAATTTATTGTTTTCATTGAACTTGAATTCACTTCGTTTTCCGGCTTCCTGGCCGGGGCGCGACATTATAGCCGGTAACGTCATAAGCGCGTATCACCAAGCTTTCGTTCGGGGTTCCCGTGTTTCGGTCTCTTTCGTAAGTTGAGTCATACCCGGAAGCAGGCCGGTCGAGGAACATGAAATATGCTGCTCTGTAAGAGGCAAAAAAATCGCACAGCCGGAGCCGTGCGATTCGTGATTGACGTTCGGATAGCGGACCGGCTTTCGCCTGATCAACGCTTCGAGAACTGGAAGCTCTTGCGGGCCTTTTTGTGGCCGTATTTTTTCCGTTCGACCATCCGGCTGTCGCGGGTGAGCAGTTCGGCATGGTGCAGAACTGGCTTGAGATCTTCCCGCATGACGAGCAGGCCGCGGGCGATGCCCAGCGAGACGGCCCCGGCCTGAGCCGACTTGCCGCTGCCGCGAACGTTCACGAAGATGTCGACCCGGCCGCTCATTTCGGTCACTTCAAGCGGTGCCCGGACGGTCGACTGCTGAATTTCATCGACGAAATAATCGTTGACCGGCAGCCCGTTGACGACGAACTTGCCCGTCCCTTCCAGAACTCTCACGCGGGCGACAGCCGTCTTGCGACGACCCGTGCCCCAATTCGGTGCGGCTTTGGCGGCAGTACTCATGGGAATCGATCGAAATCCTCGGAATGAATGTATGGCTCAGGTTCAGACTGTGGCGGCCGCACGAAGGCCTTCGGCCGCGGGACGGCCCTTGATCGTTTCCAGCACGACGGGCTGCTGGGCCTGATGCGTGTGCTCAGGACCGACGACCAGCTTGAGCTTCGACAGCATGTGCCTGCCCAGCTTGTTCTTCGGCAGCATCCGCGAAACAGCCAGCTTAAGAATCCGTTCCGGATGACGGGCGAAAAGCTTCTTGGCCTGTTCGTCCCGCTGGCCGCCGGGATAGCCGCTGAAACGCTGGTAGGACTTCTGATCCCACTTGTTGCCCGTGAAAACGACCTTGTCCACGTTCGTCACGATCACGAAGTCGCCCGTGTCGATGTGCGGAGTGTAGGTCGGGCGATGCTTGCCCATCAGAATGGGTGCGATTTGGGCCGCGAGCCGACCCACGACCGCGTCCGTGGCGTCAATCACATACCACTGGCGGTCCAGCTCACCGGTCTTGGCCTGATACGATTTCATGGTCCGTCTGGCGATCCTGAATGGAAAAGTCGTCTGGGGCGTCCTGGCGCATGCCGACGCTGTCGTGTACGTTACGTTGAGCATAGCAAATTAACGCATCGTGAAGAGATTGTCAACTCCACGGCCGCGCCGTTTTTTCGCATTCCGCTCGCTCAACCCGCAAGTCCCTCACACCACCGTTCCGGAAACTCCGCCCGGAATTCGCTTGATCCCGCCACACTCCCGACGCTTGAATACCCAATGATTCCTATCGTCGCATTCGGCCCGTCTCTTCAGCCTTCCCTCTCGTCACTTCGCCGAACGGCCAGTCCCGTCTCGCTGAAATTGACCGCCATTCCATAGCTTGTTCATGAGGTCTCCGGACTATGCTCATCGCAAACCGCAGCTCACTTTCGTTCTCGATTCTGTTCGCTCTCGCCGGGTCTGCCAATGCCGGAGATCTCCCGCCCGAACTCAGGAAATCGCTCACCTTTTCAGCGACTTTCGACTCCGGCTTCGACGCCGAACTCGCCCGTGGCGACGCCCGCCTTCATTCCGCAAAATCCCTTGACCGCAAGGCAATCGACGAATCGCTTTCCGCGCCGGGCGTCAAACGCGTTACCGACACGCAACGTTCCGGACAATGCCTGCATTTCGAAGGCCCGAACAAAACGGCCCTCTTCTTCAAGGCCGCCGGAAATATGCCCTATCGTCCGGACGGCCCATGGTCCGGCACCGTTTCCTATTTCCTTAAAGTCGATCCCGCAAAGGACCTTCCGCCTGATTTCGTCGACCCGCTCCAGATTACGGAGAAAGCCTGGAACGACGCCGCATTCTGGAACGACTTCACGAAAGACGACCGCCCGCGCAAGTTCCGCCTCGGCATCCTGCCTGACCTGAAGCACTGGAACCCCAAGGGCGACATCGACTTCGACAAGCTCCCCGACGCCGAAAAACCGGCTATCGTCGTCGCCGATCCACCGTTTCGCGGCCAGTGGGTTCACGTCCTGTTCACGTTCGAGAACTTCAATAGCGGCAAATCCGATGCGACCGCCCGGCTTTACCTGGACGGCGAACTCGCCGGTGAAGCGAAAGGCCGGAACCAGAAATACACCTGGGATCCGGCGAAAACGGTGATTTTCATCGGCATCAATTATGGCGGAAAGCTTGACGATCTGATGATTTTCGACAGGGCCATAACGGCGGAGGAAGCGAAAACTCTGGCGGCCCACGGCTCGAAAAGATAAGCCCTGGCTGACTGAGCGACGACGGCTCTTGGTTCTGCATTCATGCCGAATCCCCATAACGAAGTGCCTCCGGGCTGGTGCTCGGAGGCACCCGGGGCTCTGGGGAGGCCATGGCAAGTTTCGTCTCGTCAAACCGTGTCGCCTTTGCTAACTTAGGGCTTTCTCGGATGGGCCGGGCGGCTCGTTCGACCGACAATGACGCGACACGGCACGAATCAAGATCATGAAAACGGACGAAATCCGCGAAGCCTATCTCTCGTTCTTCGAATCCAAAGGCTGTGTCCGCAAGCCCAGTGACGTGCTGGTGCCGAATGACCCGACGGTGCTCTTCACGCCCGCCGGGATGAACCAGTTCAAACGTGAGTTCATGGGCCTGGGCGATCCTTCTTTCAAGAAGGCCACCACATGCCAGATGTGCATCCGCACCGGTGACATCGACAACGTCGGCCGCACGCCCCGGCACATGACGTTTTTCGAAATGCTGGGGAACTTTTCGTTCGGCGATTACTTCAAGCGCGAAGCCATCCACTGGGCCTGGGAGCTGCTGACCAAGGAGCTGAAGGTCGAAGCGAAGCGCCTGACCGTGACCGTTTACCAGGACGACGACGAAGCCTTCGACATCTGGAACAAGGAAATCGGACTCGCCCCTGACCGGATCACCCGGATGGGTGAGGACGACAACTTCTGGCCCGCCGGCGCGCCCAGCCAGGGCCCCAACGGCGTTTGCGGCCCTTGTTCGGAGATTTTCTATCAGGGCGACGGCCTGGAACCCGTCGAGATCTGGAACCTCGTCTTCACCCAGTTCAACCGGGTCGGGTTCCAGGAACTCGAACCTCTGCCGGCCAAGAATATCGACACCGGCATGGGCCTGGAACGTATGGCCGCCGCCATGCAGGGCGTGCGTTCGAACTTCGAGATCGACATCTTCAAGCCTCTCGTGGCCGCCGCATCGGAGGCCGTCGGCGTCAAATATGTGGCTGACTCGGACGACGGCGTGCGCATCCGCCGCATGGCAGACCACGCCCGGGCCTTGACCTTCACAATTCACGAAAACGTCCGTCCCGGGCCTGAAAAGCAGGGCTATGTGGTTCGCCGACTGCTGCGCCGGGCAGTGCTCGACGCTTACCGCATGGGCCGTCGCGAGCCGTTCCTGTATCAGATTCCGCCCGTCGTGGCCGAGGTCATGAAGGCCGCTTATCCGGACGTGGCCGAGAGCGTTGTCCGTGTCCAGAACCTCATCAAGCTCGAAGAAGAGCAATTCCTGCGGAATCTCGAAAATGGCCTGAAGGTGCTTTCGGACACGTTCCGCAAAACCACGGCCGGCGGCAATGAGCTTGTCTCGGGCGACGACGCATTCGAACTGCATGCCACCTACGGCATTCCGGTCGAAGTGACTCAGTCGCTGGCCTCGGAGCAAAACCTGGGTGTCGACATGGAGGGCTTCGAAAAGGCCCGGGCGGCACACTCGGCCGTCTCACGCGGCACGACCGAAGCCGCGGCCGTGTTCACCCTGGGGCCGGTCGACGAGATCAAAAAAGCGCTCGGCGGCAAGTCGACCGAGTTCCTGGCTTATCAGGGCGTGACGTCCGAGTCGCAAGTCGTCGGACTGATCGCGGGCGACAGTGTTCTCGATAAAGCCCATGCCGATCAGGCTTACAAGAAGTTGATCGTCATTCTCGACCGTTCGCCGTTTTACGCCGAAAGCGGCGGCCAGGTGGGCGACACCGGCAAGGTCACGGGCCCCGGCTTCGTGCTGCAAGTGGACGACACGCAGAAGGAAGCTGACCTGATCCTCCACATCGGCCGGTTGCTGGAAGGCGAAATCCGCACCGGTCAAAAGGTTCAGGCCGAGGTGGACTTCGACCGCCGGCAGGCGATCCGCCGCGCCCACTCCGCCACGCACGTGCTGCACCATGCCCTGCACACGCACCTGGGCAAGCACGCACAGCAGGCCGGTTCGAAGGTCGAGCCCGACCGGCTGCGCTTCGACTTTTCGAACCCCGAAGCCGTCGGCCGCGAGCGGCTCAAGCAGATCGAACGGACCGTCAACGAACGAATCCTGAAGGCCGAGCCGATCAAGTGGTCGATCATGCCGATCGCCGACGCCCGGGCCAGGGGTGCCATGGCCCTGTTCGGCGAAAAGTATCCCGAAAACGTCCGTGTCGTCGAAATGGGCGAATTTTCCAAAGAACTCTGTGGCGGCACGCACCTGGACAACGTCGGCGAGATCGGCCTGGTACGGATCGTGGCCGAAGAGTCGGTTTCGGCCGGCACGCGGCGGATCTCGGCGGTGACGGGCCTGGCCGCGATGGACGTCGTCTCGCACGAGGCCGAAACCCTTGCTGAAGCGACGACGCTTCTGAAGGTCGCCCCGGGGCAGCTCGTCAGCCGCATCGGCACGCTCATGGACGAAATCAAGACCCTCAAAAAGCAGGCACAGACCCGCAAGGCCGAGGGCGGCGGCAAGGTTCCGCCCGACAAGCTTCTGGCCGATGCGCCTTCGGTCGGCACGGCGAAAGTCGTCGTGGCCGAGATCCCGGGCATGTCGACGGACGACCTGAAGCAGCTCGTCGACGTGCTCCGCCGCAAGGCCGACGGAGCCAACCTGGCGGTCCTCCTGATATCGAAGCTTGAGGACGGCAAAGTCTCGATTGTTGCAGGGCTTACGCCTGACCTCGTCGCGAAGAAAGCCTCGGCCGGCAACTGGGTGAAGGAAGTCGCCCCGGTGGTCGAAGGCGGCGGCGGCGGCAAGCCCGACATGGCCACCGCTGGCGGCAAGAACCCCGAAAAGATCGCCGAAGCCCTGCAGAAGGCCCGGGAAACGGCCGCGCGCATGCTCGGCTGATTCGCCGCAAAGCTTTGCGACCGAACAGGTTCGAACGGCGAGAAACAGGCCGGCCGCTTGACAATAACCGTCAGCCTGCCCTATTTTGTGTGCTTCGGACGACGCGAGGCAGCGTCGATTCCATGAGTATCGCCGGGGAAATCGCCAAATCAGCACTTCGCGGTTTCCGGGACGTGACATTGCGATTCCCACATCTTTGACGATTGACGGACCTGAATGACCGTTCGTACCCGATTCGCACCCAGCCCGACCGGTTATCTGCACATCGGCGGCGTACGCACAGCCCTTTTCAACTGGCTGATGGCGCGTCGCCATGGCGGCCAGTTCATCCTGCGCATCGACGACACCGACCAGCAGAGGCACGTCGAAGAAGCCGTGGCCAAAATCCTCGAAGGCTTCCGCTGGATGAACATGGACTGGGACGAAGGCCCGGAAATCGGCGGCCCGTGCGGCCCCTATTTCCAGAGCCAGCGCGGGCATCTTTACAAGGAAGCCGCCGAAAAACTTCTGGCTTCGGGCTATGCCTATCGGGACTTCACGACAGAGGAACAGCGATCGGCCGACAAGGCTGCGGCCGAGGCCGCGAAAGTCGCTTACCGGTTCCGCCGATTCCCGCTGGACGAAGCCACCGAGGCGAAGTATCTCGAAGAAGGCCGGTCATTCGCACTCCGGTTTCAGGTACCCCTGGGCCGGACGATCGTGGTCGACGACCTGATCAAGGGCCGCGTCGAAGCGAAGACCGAGGACATCGGAGATTTCGTGATCGTCCGCCCCGACGGCAGCCCGCTCTATAATTTCGCCAGCGTTGTGGACGACGCCCAAATGGGCATCACCCACGTCGTACGGGCCGAAGAACACCTGACGAACACCTACTCGCAAGCCCTTGTGTTCGAGGCTCTTGGCTACCCGATGCCCCAGTTCGCGCATGTGCCGTACGTCGCCGCGCCCGGGTCGAAGAAGAAGCTTTCGAAACGCGACGGTGCCGTCGGTCTCGACGAATACATGCGTCAGGGCTACATGCCCGAAGCCATGATGAACTACCTGGCCCGGCTGGGCTGGAGCCTCGATGCCGAAACCGAATTCTTCACGCCGCAGCAGCTCAAAGAGAATTTCTCGCTCGAACGGGTAACCAGCTCCCCCGCCAGCCACGACCCCGACAAGCTTTTCTGGCTTCAGGGCGAATGGATGAAGACCCTTTCGGACGACGCTAAGGCGGCGGCCTGCCTGCCGTTCCTGCACGAGGCCGGGCTCGTTCCGGCCGAGCCTGGCGATGAGGTCAAGGCTCTGACGAAGAAAGTCGTCGCCGCCCTGGGCGACCGGCTCAAGATCTATTCCGATATCGTCAAGCTCGGCAAATTCTTCTTCCAGGACAATGTCGAATACGATCCTGATGCTTTCAAGAAGCGGCTCACGAAGCCCGACGTTCCGCGAATCCTGACGGAAGTCACCGAAATCTTCGAGAAACTCGAGCCCTTCGACACGCCGACGCTCGACAAGGCCGTGCACGACTACGTCGCCGCCAGCGGCCTGGGCATGGGCCTTGTGGTCAACGCCCTGCGCGTTGCCGTGACGGGGCAGGGCATCGGCCCGGGCGTCTACGAAGCCATCGAAATCGTCGGTCGTGAGAAGACGCTTCAGCGCATGGCCCTGGTCCAGGCGATGCTGATCCGCGGCTGACCGACCTTTCCGTCCACTGACAGATCCTGACTTTCCAAGAGAAACCGTTCCATGCGCATCTTCGTCACCGGTTCGATCGCCTTCGACTACATCATGGTGTTTCCCGGCCGATTCCGGGACCACATTCTGCCTGAGAAGATGCACATTCTGAGCGTTTCGTTCCTGGTCGATTCGCTCCGCCGGATGCGCGGCGGCACAGCCCCGAACATCGCCTATAACCTGGCCCTGCAGGGCCTTAAGCCCGTCGTGGTGGGCACCGTGGGCGAAGACTTCGCCGAATACCGCGCCTGGCTCGAAAGCCGCGGCGTCGACACCTCGGGCATCAAGGAAATCGCCAACCTGTTCACGGCCTCCTGCTTCATCAATACCGACCTGCAGGACAACCAGATCACGGCCTTCTACCCGGGCGCGATGTCCCACGCTTCGACGCTCCTGCTCAAGAATCACCATGTGACGAAGGACGACCTCGTCATCGTCGCCCCCAACGACCCCCAGGCCATGGCGAAGCACGTGGACGAATGCGTCGAGCTGGGCGTTCCTTATCTATACGATCCCTCGATGCAGGCACCCCGCATGACGGCCGACGAGCTGAACGCCGGCTTCCGCGGCGCGAAGATGCTCACCGGCAACGACTACGAATTCGGCATGATGGCCGAGAAGCTCGGCATTACCGAAGATGCCCTGCGGCGCCGGGTGCCGATCACGGTCATGACCCGCGGGGAAGCTGGTGCCCTGATCACGGTCGAAGGCACCGAATACGAAATCCCGCCTGCCAAACCGAAGGAAGTCAAGGACCCGACCGGTGCCGGCGACGCCTTCCGCGCCGGGCTCGTCGCCGGATATTCGCTCGGCCTGCCTTGGGAAGTCACCGGCCGGATCGCGGCCCTCACGGCCGTCTACGCCATCGAACACGCGGGCACGCAAGAACACTCGTACACCACGGACGAGTTCAAGGCCCGTTATCGCGAGAATTTCGGCGACTGCCCGGAACTCGCCACGCTGAAGGGCTGAGGCCCGCGTCCGCTTTCCCACCGGCCGGGACACCTGATCCGAATCGAATCGGCACAGGTCCCGGCCACCCCACCGCTCCGCTGCCCTCCACGGATGATGAATCAAGACTATGTCGATGACCTGGTCCGCACTTTCGTCGCTGTGACGGTGCCGGAGAGCATCGTCGTGGCTGTGCGGCGAATTCATGGGCGGGCCCGAATCGAATTGCCGCGGGGATTGCGCTGGACTCGCCCCGAACAGGCCCATATGACGCTGGCGTTCCTCGGCGACGTTCCCGTGGAACATCTGGGCGAACTTGCTGCGATCGTCAGCGAAGTCGCCAGCGGTTTCGTTCCTTTCGAAGTGCAGGTGCGATCGATCGGCGGCTTTCCGCGTGCCCAGCGCCCGCGAGTGATCTGGGCGGGCGTCACGGGTGACTCGGTCCCGGTCTTTTCGGAAATGCATGATCGGCTCTGGTCACGCATCGCACCGATCAAACCCAGGCCGAAGCCGGAAGATCGCCCGTTTCATCCGCATATCACCCTGGCCCGGGTGCCTGGCCCGCAGCCGCCGAAGCTCGCCGGCTGGATGGAAAAGCATGCCGATTGGGATTTCGGCCCCTGGCCTGTGTCCGAACTGGCCCTGATCCGTTCTGTGCTGACGCCGACTGGCCCGAATTACGAAACCATCGCGGCGGCCCGGCTTGGCCAGGCCAGTGCGAAAGCTTCGGCCTCATGAGCCTGGAATCAATTACTTAAGGTGCTTGAATTGCTTTACTGTCAGGTCTGATGTCCGGTTTGCGGACCGATTCACGTTCGCATTCGGAATCTGATATAATTGGTTAATCCGCGAAACTCGCCGACGGTTCCCCACCGGACTGATCCGATGCTATCCGATATTCTGAAACGCCGTATGCCAGACCGGTTCCGCATGCTCGCGCTGGCATGCATCGTGATTTTTTCGATCTCGTCATCCGCAGCGATACGAGCGGAAGAAACGATCGATTTCTCGCGTGACGTGCGGCCGATCCTGGCTCGCCACTGCTTCAAGTGCCATGGCCCTGATGACGCCAAGAGGGCTGCGGGCTTGCGGCTGGACGTGCGCGAAGCCGCCCTGGCCGAAACGAAGGCCGGCAACCGTGCGATCGTCCCCGGCAAGCTCGACGAAAGCGAAGTGATCGCACGGATCAGGTCCGAGGACGAGGAGGACGTCATGCCGCCCCCCTCGACCAAAGACCCGCTGACTCCGGCCCAGATCGAGATCCTGGCCAAATGGGTGGAGCAGGGGGCCGACTACAAGCCTCACTGGTCGTTCGCGCCAGTAGCGGAAGTCACGCAGCCGCCAGCCGCCGGATCGCCCGAGTGGAACCGAAATCCGATCGACAAATTCGTTCTGGCCGAATTGAACCGGCTTGGCCTGACACCTCGCCCCCAGGCCGAAAAAGCAGAACTGATCCGCCGTGTGTCGCTGGCCCTGACAGGCCTGCCGCCGACCCCTGACGAAACGGCCCGATTCATCGCCGACGCTCGCCCGGACGCCTACGACCGGCTCGTCGACCGGCTCCTCGCTTCGCCCCGATATGGCGAACGCTGGGCCCGTAAATGGCTGGACCTGGCACGTTATGCCGACACGAACGGTTACGAGAAAGACAGGTACAGGTCCGTCTGGCCGTGGCGGGACTGGGTCATCCAGGCCATCAACGCCGACATGCCTTTCGACCAGTTCACGATCCGCCAGATCGCGGGCGACATGCTTCCCGGAGCGACACGCGACGACATCGTGGCGACAGGTTTTCACCGTAACACGATGCTCAACGAGGAAGGGGGGATCGACCCCCTCGAATTCCGCTTCTATGCCATGGTCGACCGCGTGAACACCACGGGCAATGTCTGGCTGGGCATGTCCGTCGGGTGCGCCCAGTGCCATACGCACAAGTACGACCCGATTGCCCAGACCGAATACTATCGCCTGATGGCGTCGATGAACAACACGGAAGAGCCGCCTCTGTATGACCTTGCGGACGAATCGACGAAGCTCAGGCAAGCGGCCCATGCACGTGAGATCGCGGCTATGGTCGAAGCCCTGCCCGGTAAATTCCCGCCCGGGCCGCCGACTGGCCCGGACGATCGCCGCCCCGAAAACGAACGCCGCCAGGCCGCACTCGAAAAAGCCTTCTCCGCCTGGGCCACGAAATCAGCCGAGAAGGCAGTCGACTGGAACCTCATCGAACCGAAAGCGATGAAGGCCAATCTGGCACGGCTAACGCTGCGCCCCGATGGCTCGATCTTCGCCGAAGGCGATGCCACCAAGCACGACGAATATGAACTGACGCTTGCCGCCTTGCCGGCAGGGACGCGTGCGATTCGCCTGGAAGTTCTCCCCGACCCGGCATTGCCTGCCGGCGGACCCGGGCGCACCGATTACGAAGGCCCTCTTGGCGACTTCTTCCTCAGCGAGCTTAAGGCCGAAGCGATCACGAGCGAATCGCCTGCTCCGCTGCGGTTCGCATCGGCCAGCGAAAGCTTCGGCAAGCTCGGCATCGGCGGCGGCGAATCGGGCGCTGCGCTCGCGTTCGACGGCAACATGCAGACAGGCTGGTCGACCAACGGCCGCCAGGGGCATGAGGAACAAGCCGTGTTCGTTTTCGACTCCCCGCTGGACAAACCGGCCGACGTCAGGCTGACGATGATCTTCGAACGCCACTATTCGGCACCCCTCGGGCGCTTCCGCCTGTGGGCGACATCCGCCCCCGAACCGACCGCCAGGCCCTGGCCCACGCCGATTGAGTCGACAATGCGCATCGAGCCGGGCAAACGCACGGCGGCCCAGACCGAAGCTCTCAAACGCTGGTGGCTGCGGCATGAAGCCACCGAACTGGCCGAAGCCCGCAAGGCGATCGACAGCGCCGAGAAAAATCGCCCTGCCGCGACCACGGCTCTCATCATGAAAGAGCGCCCGCCCGGCTTCGTTCGCCCGACATTCCTGCACAAACGGGGCGAATGGCTGCAGCCGACGGCCGAAGTCACCCCCGGCGCGCCGGCCTTTCTGACCACTTCCGGCAATCCCGCCCCGACGAACCGGCTGGAACTGGCCCGCTGGCTGGTATCGCCGGAGCATCCGCTGACATCGCGAGTCACCGTCAACCGCCACTGGGCGGCCCTTTTCGGCCGTGGCATCGTCCGCACGCAGGAAGATTTCGGTTACCAGGGCGAATTGCCGACGCATCCCGCATTATTGGATTGGCTCGCCCGTACGTTCGTGACCGACGACGCCTGGTCGCTCAAGCGGCTGCATCGGCGGATCGTCACCAGCGAGACCTGGAAGCAATCGAGCGTCGTGACGCCCCAGGCACTCGAAAAGGACCCGGAAAATCGATTCCTCAGCCGCGGCCCGAGATTCCGGCTCGACGGCGAGTCGATCCGCGACTCCGCCCTGGCCTTGGCCGGGCTGCTGTCGCACAAGATCGGCGGGCCGAGCGTGTTCCCGCCCCAGCCCGCCAGCGTGACGACCGAAGGTGCCTACGGCAAGCTCGACTGGAAGACCTCAACCGGCGAAGACCGCTACCGCCGCAGCCTTTACACCTTCGCCAAACGCACGGCCCCATTCGCCATGCTGAACACGTTTGACGCCCCCAGCGGCGAGGCTTGCGTCGTGCGCCGCGACGTTTCCAATTCGGCCCTGCAGTCGCTCACGCTCATGAACGACCCAGTCTTCCTTGAAGCCGCTCAGGCCATCGGCCGCCAGTTCGCGGCCGATTCCCGGCCGGACGCCGAGCGGATCACCGACTTGAACATGCGGCTTTTCCAGCGCCCGCCCGAAATGCAGCTTGCGGGCCAGCTTCGCCAGTTTCTCGAAGCCCAGCGAAATCACTACCGCACCCGGCCCGAAGCCGCGAAAGCCCTGAACGGAGAGACCGCCGCCGCCGATCAGGCCGAAGCCGCAGCCTGGACGGTGCTCGTCCGAGCCCTGCTCAATACCGACGAATTCGTCGTGCCCCGTTGAAGTCGCTTTCGGAACGAACTCCCCCACACCTGAAAGCCATCCGACCATGAACCCTGAAAACGCCGCACCGCAGCTCGAACGGACCCGACGACACTTTTTCGCCGATTGCGGCGTTGGCCTGGGGAAAATGGCCCTGGCGGGCCTGCTGGCCGATAACGCCACACGCAGTCCACTTCACGCGGCCGCTCCCGGAGCAGGCGGATTCGACCCGCTGGCCGTTCGCCCGACCCATTTTGCGGGCAAGGCGAAGGCGGTCATTCACCTGTTCATGGCTGGCGCGCCCAGCCATCTCGACCTGTTCGATTACAAGCCGGCTCTGGTCAAGCACGACGGCAAACCGATCCCGCCGGAAGTCATCGGCGGCCAGCGTTACGCATTCATCCGTAGCGACGCCGCCGCCATGGCGCCTCGCTTCGAATTCGAGAAGTTCGGCCAGTCAGGCCTGCAGATCGCCAAAATCCTGCCCCATCTCGGCCGCGTGGCCGACGATATCTGCCTGATCCGGTCCGTGAAAACCGATCAGTTCAACCACGCCCCGGCCCAGATTTTCTTCAACACCGGGTTTCCCCAGCCAGGGCGGCCCAGCATGGGCTCGTGGGTGGTCTATGGCCTGGGCAGCGAATCGAAGGACTTGCCGGCATTTGTCGTCATGAGTACAGGTGCCGGCATCAGCGGCGGCTCGGCCAACTGGTCATCGGGCTTCCTGCCCACCGTCTACACGGGCACGCGTCTGCGGAACAGTGGCGACCCGATCCTGAACGTCAGCAATCCGGCGGGTGTGGACAGCGAAGTGCAGTCGGCGACGGTCGACCTGATCGCCCGCATGAACCGACATTCGCTGGAAACGATCGGCGATCCGGAGATCCGCACCCGGATCGCCAGCTACGAAATGGCTTTCCGCCTGCAAACCTCAGCGCCGGAGCTGATGAACCTGCGCAGCGAATCGGCCGAGACACTCTCGCTTTACGGCGCTGATCCGGACAAACCTTCGTTCGCCCGGGCCTGCCTGCTGGCCCGCCGGATGGTCGAGCGGGGCGTGCGGTTCATCAATATCTATCACGAAGGCTGGGACGCCCATTCCGACGTGCTCGGTAATCATACCAATAACGCCAAAGCGACCGACCAGGCTGCGGCGGCTCTCGTGATCGACCTCAAGCGCCGCGGGCTTCTCGACGAAACGCTCGTCGTCTGGGGTGGCGAATTCGGCCGCACGCCGATGGTCGAAACCAATCCTGCGCTGGGTCGCGCACTGGGCCGCGACCACCACCCGCAGGCATTCTCGATGTGGATGGCCGGCGGCGGGATCAAGCCGGGCATCAGCTATGGTCAGACGGACGAACTCGGGTTCAATATCGTCGAAAACCCGGTGCACGTGCACGACATTCAGGCGACGATCCTGCACACTCTGGGCATGGACCACGAACGGCTGACATACACCTTCCAGGGCCGCCCGTTCCGCCTGACCGACATTCATGGTCATGTGGTGAAGGGAATTCTTGCCTGAGAGCGGACGCCAGGCGAAGGATCGATCTCGTAACGAACGGATCAATTCACACGCGACCTGAATCTATACACATGAACCCCTAACGAAAGAAGAGACCGATTTTAGGACAGTTTCTCGTTTTCGGGTTCTCGATTCGCCGGTTCGTTTCGTAATTTCCTCTTGAACGGACATGCCGACGGGAATTTATCGGTTCCCCGGCAGGCAATAGCGTCTTCGTCGTTCGTATGGCTGTTCCGGGCGAAATTCCCGGGCGATTCGATTTGCCGGAATGTCTCACTTATCTTCGTGATGCGTTCTTCGAACGAATCGATCTGGCGAAACGCTGCCGCATGAGCCCTGATTTCGACTCTACAACGGAGGTCACCCAAACCATGCCACGTTCTGCCGCGGCGAAAGCCAAAATCGCAAATCCCGTTGAGCAAGCTGGATCCGAGCACGCCCAGTGGATCGACAAACGTGCTTCGGAAAAAGCCACGAAGGCCGCGCACGCACGTCACGCCAGCGGCCGCCGTCGCCACATTGACCCGACCACGTGCGAGCGGGATTATTCCCAGGACGAAATCGAGTTCATGAACGCCATGTCGCTTTACAAAAAGACGAGTGGCCGGGCCTTCCCGACCTGGAGCGAAGTTCTGGAAGTGCTGCGTTCCCTGGGCTACGAGAAGCAGGCCATTCTGAAAAGCTTCGATGACGCCGATCAGGACGATTCTTCGAGCGTGTAACGGATGTGTCGCCGCCAGGCATCGGTCGAAAGAGGGAAGTCCTGCCGGAAATGGACGCCCCGTGATTCGTTGCGGGTCAGAGCGGCATCGATCATCACCCGGGCCAGCGTGAGCATATTCTGCAGCACCCAGCCATCCGGGTCGACGAAGACCTGGTCAAGCGCATATCGGCTCCAGAAGTCGACCTGTTCAGCGGCTTCCTCAAGCTTTTCCGATTCTCGAGAGAGCCCGACCGACCGCACCATCAGGGCCTTGAGCGCGTGTTTCACGTCAGCGATATCCAGACGCAATCCAGGCGGAGTCGGCGGGGCCCCGCAGCGAACAGGCGGAACCGTCAAGGGTTCGTCCGGCCTGGTCCGCAACATCGCCACGATATCGTCAGCCGCGCGGGCACCGAAGACGAGCCCTTCGAGCAGGCTGTTCGATGCGAGCCGGTTGGCCCCGTGCAACCCGCTGGACGTCACTTCTCCTGCAGCCCATAGCCCTTCGACGGAACTGCGGCCATGCGGGTCGACTTCGATCCCGCCCATGTAATAGTGAGCCCCGGGCCGCACGGGAATCATGTCGCGCGTGATGTCCAGGTCAAAGCCGGCACAGAGCTTGTCGATGCTCGGGAAGCGCTTGCGGATCTGAACGGGGTCAAGGTGCGAAAGATCCAGATAGACGCACGGATGCTGCGTGGCGGCCATGCGGTCCCAGATGGCGCGCGAGACATCGTCCCGCGGCGCAAGTTCCGCCAGCGGATGCGCATCGGGCATGAATCGGACGCCGTCGCGGTCTCGCAGATATGCCCCTTCGCCCCGGATCGCCTCGGTGATCAGATGTCGGCTCGAACCGGCGATATAGAGCACCGTCGGGTGAAACTGCATGAATTCCAGGTCACGCAGGTTCGCCCCGGCACGGAATGCCAGCGAATGGCCATCGCCCGTGGCGATCGAGGGGTTGGTCGATTCCCGGTATAACTGCCCCGCGCCGCCCGTGGCCAGCACAACGGCCCGGGCCCAGACGATCGACATGCCCCGCTTGCGATCCCAGACAAGAGCCCCCCGACAGCGGCCTTCGTAAGTGATCAGATCGACCGTGAAGCTGTTCTGCCAGATGCGCAAATTCTCTTGCCGCGTGGCCCGCTCGACAATGGCCCGCATGACCTCGCGGCCTGTGGCATCGCCCAGGGCATGCACGATCCGGGCATGCGAGTGGCCGCCTTCTCGGCCCAGGGCCACTTCACCGTTCTCCAGGTCGAACTTCGTGCCCCATTTCATCAGTTCGATGATCCGCTGCGGAGCTTCTTCCACCACGCCACGGACAACGTCCAGATGACACAAACCCTTACCAGCCATTAGCGTATCAGCGATGTGATCGGTAAAGGCGTCCTCCGGGTCGAGCACGCCGGCAATCCCGCCCTGGGCATACGTCGAATTGCTCTCGCCGACTTCTTCTTTCGTAAGCACTAGCACACGGAAGTCATCGGGAATGCCCATGGCGACCCGGAAACCGGCCAGGCCGCCACCGATCACCAGCACGTCCGTGAAATGGTTAGGAAGATCGCGAGGGTCGAAGCCGGCCAGATATCGGCGTGGATGTGCCGGCGCGATTTTCTTCAGAGGCTCGAGCAATCCCTTCCCCGCGTCCGCGAACACTTCGGTCGTCATCAGCGATTCGTCCCCGATCCGGTTCCAGAGCTGCCGCCGGAAGCATCCGGCGCACCTGAAGACGAAGCGGAACCGCCACTTCCAGGCGTGCGTGAGAGCGCCTTCTGATAGGCCTCGACCCTGGCTCGAAGAGCCGCCGGCACACGTGACCGGGCCCCTTCGAGATTACCTCGCATTTCATCGTCTTTCACCATACCGGAGCCACGACCAGTCCGGCTGAGCACTTTGCCGTCAGGCGTTTCACCCGGAAGGGTGACACGCCGTTCGCGATCGTCACCGCCCGGGCCTGTCACGATCTCGCCAGATTCCTGCGGCTGGCGTGAACGCCGTTCTTCCGTCGGGGCCTCGTATTTGCGTACGAACTGGTCGATCTCTTCTCTCGAAAGCCCTGTGGCCTGCTCGATCTCTTTCGTGATCTCGTCTTTTTCGACCATCTGCTTCAGCCGGTTCAGGAGCCTCTGATCCGCCTTCTGTTGAGGCGAAAGGTCCTCACGCACTTGGTTTTCAGGCTCGGCTGTCCGAGGCGAAGGCTGCGATCGATCGGGCTTTTCGGCCGGGCCGTCCGTGCCTTCCCTCATGCCGCCGTTCTTCGGGGCACCATCAGGAAGTCCGCCAGGCTTTCCCTTTTCGTCACCTTCGTCTTTGGATTTCGAATCTTCGCCTTCTTTCGATTCGCCCTTGCCTTTAGGCTCGCCACCCTCACTCGGCTGACCTCCCTGCTTGCCCTCTTCACCCTTTTGCTTCGATGCTTCCTTGCCTGCCTCGGACTTCTCCTTACCAGACTCTTTGCCAGCCTCGCCTTTTTCCTTACCAGACTCACCCTTCTCCTGGCCGCCTGACTTCGACTGATCACCCTTGTCCTGACCGGACTCGCCTTTTTCCTGACCACCCGACTTCGACTGATCGCCCTTCTGCTGGCCAGCTTCACCCTTCTCCTGGCCGCCAGACTTCGACTGATCACCCTTCTGCTGGCCAGCTTCACCCTTCTCCTGGCCGCCTGACTTCGACTGATCGCCCTTGTCCTGACCAGCTTCACCCTTCTCCTGGCCGCCAGACTTCGACTGATCGCCCTTGTCCTGACCAGCTTCACCCTTCTCCTGGCCACCTGACTTCGACTGATCGCCCTTGTCCTGACCAGCTTCACCCTTCTCCTGGC
>WGMM01000005.1 GCA_016125085.1 bacterium | reverse complement strand
GACGGTCGCGGGCTCGACGCTCGCGAAAGATGTCTGGGATTACGCGGCGAACTCAGCGACGGTAAGCGGTTCGCTCGGTCTGCTGATGAAGGATAACCTTGACGCGAAGGTGAGCACCCGTTCGACCTTCTCGGGCGGAGCAGTGGCTTCGGTAACGAACCCGGTGACGGTCGGGGTCAATCAGGACAAGAGCGGCTATTCGCTCAGCGCCTCGGGCCTCGATCAGGTCATGGTCGAAACCGGAATCAACGTTCGTCAGGCATTGTCACCTATCCTGGCTGCGTCGGCAGGCGTCATCGTGAGCAATTCGAATGGCCAGTTCACCATACGTGGCGGCAATTCGACGGTGACCCGAATTCAGGCGACCGCGGACGTCAACGGAAATCGATCCAACGTGATTCTGAGCCTTCCTGTCTGATACAGGAAGTTTCCGGATATTCGATTCCCGGTCATGCGAATCAGCCCTGGTTCGCATGGCCGGTATCGATATCACCAGCCTGGTGATGAGCTGATCGCAAAAGACCAGTTCAGAACCTACAGCCACATCGAGGATCATTCAGAATGTCTACAGCATATTTTCCGCCTGCTTACTTTTCTTTCGTCACCTATGGAGCCACCGGCTCACCGACCCCGGGACCTTCACCGATGCCGAACTGGATGTTCGAAGTACTCGAAGAAATCGCTCTATCGCTGAGAAGCATTTACGGCAACTCATCCGTGAGGATCTTCATCGATCCGAACGATTTCACGATCAATGAGCCTTATCTGGGAACCACGGTCGAGATCGGGGTCAAATCGCTTGACTCCAATCCGTTCACCGACTCCGCCGACTTCGATTTCGTTCTTGTGATGAAATCCGAAATTCGCATCCGGACAAAATCTCCGAACGACAAACCCGAAGATATCGGGCTCGTCATATCCAGGACCTTTCAGGAACTCACTGGCAACGACTTCGGAGCGATCTGCGTACCCTCAAGGTCGAAGATCATCGGCACAAGCATGACGCACGAAGGCCTGGGCGTTTACGACCTCAGGTTCGTGCTCGAAACACAGCAGATCGTCGCCACGGTTTGATTTGCGAGATACCGGAGCCACTCCGGTATCTTTCCTTTTGCTGTATTTCGATTTTTTCTTTCTTCGCAAGGTTATCGTTTGATGCCGAATTTTTGTTTGAGAATCGTCTTCTGGTCTTCGTCGAGAATGAAAAGCACGGAACTCACCAGAAAAAAGAGAGAGGGAGACCCCATGACAAGAGCGAGTTTCAGCCATGTGTCGATTGTCAGAACGCTGGACATCCAGGCGAGTATCGCAACGTAAAAGCAGGCAAAAATTGCGAGGCGAGCATTCGAATCGATCACTTGACGAAACGGAAGTCCGAAGTGCTCCGAGAGCAGTCGGAAATGCCAGGGGATGGAAATCAGGCAGAGGACGACGCAGGAGCCAAGCACAGGTCCGATCCTGCCCAGAAGTGCCGTAAAAGTCAGCGTACAGGCGACATCGAGCGTGCTGGTGACGATCGTCAGCCGCATCACCGATTTCAACATTCCCGTGCCGGTAAGGCACCAGGTGCTGAATACGGTAAAGGCCAGAGCGATCACATTGATCGCCATGACGACCGAGAGTTTGTCGCCGCCGTAACGCTCGGCCCCGACATAAAGCGTCACGAAATTACGATTGAACAGACACACTGGTACGACCGTCGCAATACCCATGACGAGGATGAGCTGTATCAGCTGTTTGATACGTTTGACGAAGAGGTCAAGTCGCCCCTGGTGATAAATTTCCGCCATCGCGGCCCACGATGCGTTGCCGACGCTGAAGAGTTGCGACTGAATCACGTCGAACAGGCGCTGTGTCGCGTAGAGCTTGGTGACATCGGCCTGACCGACGAAAAGACCGAGAATCAGGCTGTTTGACTGAATCGAAGCGCGTCCGGCCAGCATGAACACGAACGAATCACGGCTGTTCCTGACAAGTTCGCGAATGCTCGTCTTCAATTTCGGTGTGCGAATGTCCGCACCGGCGATCGAATTCCGGAGTCCGATCGCAATCTTGCGTAAGATCAGATTGAACGCCGTGACCCATAGTGTAATGCTTAGTGCCTGGATCGAAATTCCCCACTGCGGGTACTGAAAACAGAGCAATGTGGACGTAATCGTGACGCAGACCGACTGACCGATCAGCAGCAGATTCGTCAGAAACGATCGCTGCATCGCCTCGCACAAAGTTCTGTGCGGTCCGAAGCCGATATTCACGAGCCCGAAAGCCATGACGAACGATGCGACATGCAGATCGTTCGAAAGCTCGGGAGAAACGGGTACCAGGCGTCGTACGACAAGAGAAAGGATCGCGCCGACAGTCATTGCGATCAGCATTCCCAGTCGAAATGAGATTACCGCGGCTTGCATCAATTCCGAAACTTCGTCGCCTCGATCCTTTGCCAGCGATTGTGCGAACAAAGGCCGAACGGCGAGCGCCAGACCCCCTTCCAGGAGGCTCAAATATCCGAACAGTTCGAACAAAGACCGAAACGCCCCGAACCTTTCGTCTCCGATGTAGCGAATGACGAGCCGTGACGAAAAGAAGGCTGTCAGAAACGTTACGATCGTCAAGCCGAACGATGAGACGAAATTCAAAACAGCTCGCCTGATTCTCCCGGATTCCATGATTTTCGCCGACGGGCGCCTCATCGCGACTGGATCATCAGTCGAGCTGGGGGAATGCGGAATGGAATCAGGGCTCCTGAGACGTTATCGGAAATCCTGACCGATGAATTCGATCGGGATCTATCCAGATAACATCTGGAAATGGACTTCGGGCAGCGATGAACCGAAGTTACCGGAATCTTGAATTATCATGGAGTCCGGTAACTCGATATCGAAGGAATCCCGGTCTTCGTACCTGAATTCCTGCACCGAATCCCTGGAGTTCGTCAGTCGTTGCCGACTTCGGAACGCAGTTCGCCATAAAGGTGCGAGAGCTTTTTCGTTTTCTGTATCAATTCCTCGATCTTGCGTTCGAGTTCTTTGACGTAATCCGGCTTGTCTTTCGCGGAAACGGTGACTTTAGGGCCTTTCTTCGCCGCGACGACGGCAACTTTCGGAGCGCTCGGTTCGGCAGCGGTCGCCAGTTTCTTCTTGCCTGCAGGGCGGCCTCGCTTCGGCTTCGCCTTTTCGGAAAAGTCCGTCACGCCCTTTTCTTTCAACCAGGCCTTCAGCGTAAAAAATGTCACGCCCAGCTTGTCAGCGACTTTCGTGATCTGTCCGCCTGTGCTGAGTTCGGCAATCGCTTTCTCAAGGATCGCCTGCTTTTCCTGATGACCATACCGCTTGCCACGCGATTTACGTGTGGACTTCGGAGGCGCTTCTGCCGCTGATTTGCGGCGTGATTGAACTCTAGCCATGTGAATGTCTCATCAAAAGTCGGAATGCCATCCATCGGAGAACACGACACTCTCTTATTTAATTATTTCCGGGACAGAATGCAAGCGGGAAATTCGCGGAATTTTCATGATCCTCGAACTTCGGCCTCTCCGCTTTTGGAAATGCGCATCGCAAATCCCGAAAAACTCCCCTAACCGATGCTCAAGAAACCATCGAAAAGCCATTCGAATGTCACCCCTGCCTTTGATGTTCTCACCCCTGGAATCCTGCGAACGCAGATGTTTCGATGACATTCCGATGTCCCGGTCATGTCGGTTTTCGCGTTTGTCGCAACAAGGCGCATTTCGCTTTCTGCGTTTTGCGATGTCAAGGATTCGGATCTCTCGTGGTTTCCAGCAATGTCAATTTCTTCGATTCTGCCCGGACCGAATTTCACCATGAGCGTTGAAACCGACCAGGGGTTCCGCTATGCGCCGCAACCGTAACTCGTCCAGATACGGGTTTTCATCGCAATCGGAAAAGCGTCCGGATGACCTCTCAAAGTCTTTACTTCCGAACATCTTGCGGAAAATCCGAAGTTGTCGGACAGCACTCGGAACCTCATGGGTTTTCAGATGGAACTCAATTCGAGCGTATCCTTGCGTGTCGTTTCTTCGGCTTGTCGTAAAATGCTCGCGATTACTTCGAATGGCATGGAGTCACCTGTATCGAACGTGGTTTTCGCGGCCCGTGTGTTTCGGAACGGTCGATATGTTCAGAAGTCGATGGATAGCAAAGGACTCAGTAGCTGGCATCCAGTTTTTCAGTCGTTTTGACCTCACGGATTCAGGTTGAGTTTTTTTCGGAATTCCGTTATAGCTATGTCCGCAGGAATGTGTCGGCTGCAATGGACTGATCGGCCAGAACATTCCGAGCGATCGCCGGAACGATTCCTTGATCTCGGCGGAGCCGAATCGATGAAAAAACTGATGACGTTGATGTTTCTCGGTCTTGCCGCGTTCGCCGGCGGTGGACTGATGAACGAACACAATCTGACCACAGCCGTCAATTACCTCTATCACAAACAGCAGGTCGGCAACGTCATCAATCTTGGCACGATCGCCGATACTCCGCCTTCGGATTTGCCGCCGACTTTGCCTGCCACTCCTGGCGCGGTACCGAAGGGCGAAACGCCATCATCCGCATCGCAACCGCTACAAGCTTCACTCGCGGATCCTGCGGAACCTTCGAAATCTACTGTAAGCCCCCCTGCCGCTGGCGGAACTGGCCCCGCACCACTTGCTTCCGCCGGAGCTGCTAATCGAATTCAAGGTGCTGCCGGCCCTGATGCAGCGACTTCCGTTCCCGGGACAGCCCCACCGCCGATTTCGATCCGCTGGCCAGACGAATCCGTCAGCACGTTTCGAACGAGTCCGAACGCACCCGAGAATACGGCCTCGGTTTCAGCAGTTCCGCCTGCTTCTCAAAGTCAAATGCAGGAGACTTTGCCTCCTCCCCTGGCCGAATCCGCACCGATTGCGGCTCTGGCTCAGGGTTCGACGATACCTCATGTGCCTCCACCTCAAATTCAACAGACGATCAATCAACCGCCACCTGTCAGGGACGATCGTATCGATCGGGCTTCGAGCGTCGAGCCGGTTTCGTCAAAATCTGGAGCCGGAACGTCTTCGGTGGCATTTGCGACATGGAGAGAAATCGAAGCGAGGATGGATGCTCTGGGCGTCGTGCGATATGAAATCCTGGGAAGCCCCGGGGCGAAGAAGAAGTTTCGATGCGAAATCGATATCGCCGGGGCTCCGAAGTTCGAAGCCGAAAGTGAAGATGTCACTCAGGCAGCTCAGTTTGCGCTGAAACGAATCGTCCTGTTTCACGCAGCGCGCAAAGCTGCAGTTAACCCTGCGGCGGGTGCTGCGGATTCATCGATCGCATCGGATTCGAAACCAGGCCGAATCCCGCCGGCCAACGCACTTGCCGTTCCCAGGCCAGTTTCGCCCGGCCGGGAACCAGCAGGATATTCGTCCGCGCCTTTGGCTCCTCCGCCTGACTTACCGAATTGAAACAGTGATGCCGGACCGATTCGGGCGATCAGTCCGTAAGCACGGGTAATTTCGCAGGTATTCGCCCGATCAGGGCATCTGCGATTCGTTTTCCGGCGAATCCGTCTCCGTATGGGTTCGGCTCGGGAATCGTGGGTTTCGTTCGCCCATCGGTTTCCCGAATCACACGGATCGTTTCCTGGATAATGGTCTCTCGGCTCCATCCGATCAGTCGCGCTGTTCCGAGTTCCACGCCCTCCCGGCGTTCTGTCGTCGTCCGCAAGACAAGGACAGGCACGCCAAGGCTCGGAGCTTCTTCCTGAATACCTCCGGAATCGGTCAGAATCAGGCGGCAACGCTTCATGAGCTGAACATTCCAGAAATAGTCCAGCGGTTCCATCAGCTTGACGCCTGGCACGTCCGCCAGAATTTCCCTTACTGTGCAGCGGACATTCGGATTGAGGTGGACGGGGAAGACCCACTGGAAGTGTCGATCGGCGTAATGCCGGGCCAGATCGGCCACGGCTTCGCAAATTTCGCGTAACGGCCGACCGAAATTTTCGCGGCGATGGGCCGTGATCATCACGATCGGCGCATCCCGGTCCAGATTCTCAAGAGGTCCAGCGGACCACTCCGGATCATGCTTCGCGGTCTCGACGAGAGCATCCACGACGGTATTGCCAGTCAGCAGGATTCGCTCCTCAGGCACGTTTTCGCGTCGTAAGGTTTCGACTGCCTGGGCCGTCGGTGCGAAATGAAGGCTGGCGACCATGTCGGCGACGCGCCTGTGAAATTCTTCCGGAAACGGAGCATCGAGGCTGCCGGTCCTCAGGCCGGCTTCGACATGTGCGAAGGGGACTTTTCGATAGAAAGCCGCCAGAGCACCCGCCATGACCGAAGTTGTGTCGCCCTGTGCGACGACCCAGTCCGGTGAAACCTGGCTTATCGCATCGTCGATCCCTTCGAGCAGACGTGAAGTCAGGGCCACCAGAGTCTGGTCGGGCTTCATGAGATCCAGGTCGATCTCCGGCTCAATTTCGAAGAACGACAGAATCGGAGCGATCATCTCCCGGTGCTGACCCGTTGCGCAGACAACAACCCTGGCCTGTGGACGGGCCTTCAGCTCCCTGATGACTGACGCCATCTTGATGGCTTCAGGCCGGGTTCCGATCAGGCAAAGTACGACGATCTGACGCTCGGGCACAGACATGGACCGGGTCGTGAACTCTCTCAGGGCAGACGGCGGATTTTGACGTTTCGGAACCGCACAGGTTTGCCCTCGCTCTCCAGGCAGATGTAACCCTTAGCGGGGTCCGCACCGTTTCCGCCAGAAACTTCTTCGCCGTTGACCCAGAGGCGAACTTCGCCATTGATCGCGCGAATGTAATAATGATTCCATTGCCCCGAGCTTTTGCTGAGTTCCTTCCGAGGGAAGCTGCGACTGCCGTCCGGCGAACGGGGTTCGAAGGGGTTGAGTTTCACGCCTACGGCGAACACGTCGCCGTGTGTCGTAAACCAGTCCCCCTTTTTGCCCGAGCTTTTTTCGTATTGCGTGCGGAAGTCGTTGTCCAGAATCTGGACTTCGATCCCTTTCGGCAGACGATTGGGTGGCAGGTTTTCCAGCGACGCGGGAACAGTCCAGACGAAAACTCCGGAATTGCCGCCCGGTTCGAGATGCTTCCATTCGAGCACCATTTCGAAATTGCCGAATTCCTCAGCTGTGCGGATCACGCCGACGGGCTTGCCCGTGCAGTGAATTTCGCCATCCACGAATTGCCAGGTGTCCTCGTTGTCGTTGACGCGGCGGAAGTCTTCTTTGCCAAGGGATTTCCACCCTGGCCCTTCGCCATCGACGAAAGCCCTGGGCTGATCGGCAGCCGCCATGCCCAGAGATACGAGCACCAGTGACCATTTCACGAAGGCTTGCCTGCTTGAGCCGAGCATCCGACGGACTCCTTTATTGGAGATCGATCGCGGAGGATCTTTTCACGGGGGGAACGAATCGTTCAGGATCTTAACAGAACCGCACTCGGGATGCCATCTAACCGAACCCGTCGAAATACGATGAGAATCGCTCTCGTTCCTGGTAATCAAAAATGTGCCTCCCGCACGACTTCGATCCTGTTTCGAAGCGGCGGGAGGCAAGAGTTACGGAGTATGCGGCGATTCTCGCCACATTGGTGTGTTCAGAGGAAGTGCACGATTCACGGGGCTTTCGAATCGGCGGAATCGCGCAGCGTCTCATAGAAATTCACGGCGGGAGCGTATTTCGAAAAGAATCTGCCGACATCCTGGGGACTCGGATCGCACAGACCCGCAAGGCGGCCAATGACACTTTCCAGGTCAAGTTCCTTGCCGTTTTCTTTCTTCAGGAACAATTCAAGAATCTTGTCCCGCTGGCTCGCGTCAAGGTCGAAGCGGGATTGACGCATCGATTCAGCCAGAGCTTCGCCGGCACGAATCCGATCCTCTTTGGAACTCGTTTCGCCGAGAATCGTCTCGACCCATGAATTCGGGTCGATATCGGCCTCGGGAGTTCGCGAAACGGCCGCCGCGGTGATCCTTGACTTGAGCAGTGGTTCGAGAGATTTCACGGCCGCAGCGAAAATCGAGCCCGATTCAGGTTTTGAGATTTCGCCGAGGATTTGGGCGGCTTCCGCTGAAAATGCCTTTCGTTCGTCAGCGGTCAGCTCGGTCCGTGACATTCTGGCGAGCTGGCTTTCGATCTGGCGTTTCGCCCAGGATTCGTTCGCCGGGTCAACCATGAACCCAACTTTCGGATTGCCGCCAAGAAGTGTCGACAAACGTGAGCGGGCATCAAGACGTCCGACGACAATCAACGGAATACCGGCCGTTCGGGAATCGGCCGAGAAATTGGCGACCGTTTCGTGAAGTGCCCATCCCGCCGGGTCAAGGAATGTCGAAACGAGAATCAGCTCGACGTCGCCGCGGCTCGCGATCTCTTCGAACGCCAGGCTCGAAGAGGTTTCCAGCACGGCGTCATAGCCCATCGAACGCAAATCGCTTACCCATTCGCTGCCTTTGCCGACATTGTCATTGATCACGACGGCTCGTGGCGCGACCGGGTTCGAACGCAGGAATCTGGCAAGCGAGGGAACGACGCGGCTCGATCCGGGGAACGGAGCCCGGGGATCGAGTTTCGCGATCGCCTTTGCGGCTTCGAACTGAACTCGTCGATCCGGAGAATCGATCGCTTCGATCAGTACATTCGGGCGTCCCGAAGCCGACGAAATGTCCGATTGTCTGGTGACTTCGCCCAACGCCCTGGCCGCGAGAATCGCGATGTTCTCATGCCGGCCAGTGATCAGTGCACGCTTGAGAACGTAGTTCAGAGTTCGTGGTCCGCTGGCCAGAATCATCGGCCAGGCTCCCAGCGGATCTTTTTCATCCGGAAAGGCGGCACCGATGCGGCGAGACTCTTCGTCGATCAGTAGCGAAACGATCAGTGTGTGAGCCGCTTCACTGGTCGGCTCAAGCTCCAGAGCCATGCGGGCCAGCCGATATCCGATCGCGCCTCGTGCGGATTCGGCCGGCATCGAGATCGCTTTGAGAGACTTGTCCCGGTCATCCCAGAACCAGGTCTCCACGCTCGGATCGCCGAAATAGACGTCTCGGTCGAGATATCGGGCAGACTCCGAGATCAGGAACCGCACGGGATCGTCGACGTACTGGCCGCCATTGAGAGTCGCGACCGCTTCCGCAGCAGCGGATTTCGCACCTTCCGGTCGTGCCGATTCGAACACGGCCCAAGGCAATGCCCTGGCATCGCCGATGTTCGCGAGGGCCTGAAGAATCGCGGTGCGAACCGTCGCGTCGGGGTGCCGCAACGCGCCCACGAGCGCTGGCACTGCGGAACTTTCCAGATGATCCAGGGCGAATTGAAGCTGTGATCGTTTGCGTGCATCGAGTTCGGGCGCCGAAAGCTCCTTGACGAAGCTGTCGATCGACGCCGGACCAAGGCGGGCCAGCCGTTCGACTGCGATTTCCCGCTCTTCGGCAGTCGCTGACAGTTGATCGATCAGCCTGCGAATGCGATCGGGATCGTGTGCGAGACGGCTCGACGCTACGTTGAGTTTGTCGACGAATCGACCCATGGCGTCATTCAGATTCGCGTCGTTCGTGGAACTCAACGCCAACAGCTTCGCGGATCCGTAGCTTTGCCGCAGTGTGTCCAGTGTCTCGTCGTCGGCCTCGATCGCCGCAAGCTTGCTCGCCAGAGGTACCGCCTGGTTTTCCAGACCGACTCGAACCAGATAATCGATCGCCTTGATCAATTCGTCAGGTGTCTTCGGCTGAACCGCGAAACTTTCCAGCCCGGGAGCTTGACCAAGCGCACGTTGCCGTGGCTGTTGAACGGCTCTCGCGGACTGTGCCTGGGTCGGCTGAGTCGTCCCGAACGTCATCAATAAAGACGTACTGCCGAAAAGCGAAGCGAGGAACGAAAAATTCCGCCCGAAAGCGTGCTGAAGTGAAGCCATCGAGCCCTGCCTTCTTTTCGCCCGATCGACATTCGCCCGGTATCGATTCGGCATCGCTTCACCCACATGCAAGTTCTTTTTGGACTTTCGGGATTGTCGCATTACGTTCCTGCCCCTTCGCACCATCACATTCCGATCACTTGACCGGCTATCGGATCGTGACGACCCAATCGATTGAGCGTGCTGCCGATTCCAGGCGGGAATCGTAACACGACGGGGATTGGGTAAACTAGGAGGTCCCGAAAAGATCCACGAAACGAGACGGGATCGATTCCTTCCTGCAGATTGAAAATAACCTGCGAAAGAGAGCGCGGCCGTCCTCGACCCTCAGAAATTCGATTCGGAACGATAAGCGATGCCGAAGATTCCGTTTGACGAAAATTCGAGGGACGTGTCGATTCGATTGCCATCGCGACGATTCGCGTTCGGCGCGAAGATTCAGAGAATCGCACAATGCTTCGGTCAAGGGTTCTTTTTGCCGGCGGGAATCCGGCGATAAATCTGAAAAATGCCGAAGCTTGCTTCCGGAGCGAAATTTTCGGCAATTGTCCTGTCGAGCCGTTCGAAGTTGACTCGATCCGCTTCGGCCCGTTCGCCCGGTACCCAGACGACGACGGTATCTTCGGGCGCGTTCAGAAGCGCTTTGATGAAACGCTCTTCCTTCTCCAGCCCCAGGACGAGCAGGAAAGTCGTGCCACCCTCACCCGGCCATGGACTCGGGCGGCCCGTCGGACCATTGAGTGATGGGAAAGGCATGCGTTTGAACGCACCCGCGACATACGTATGCGGCGTCGTCTTCGCTTTCAGGTATTCGATCGTGGCGACATAATCGGCCCAGGGATATCCGGAGCGTCTCTCGCTGACATCGACTTCACCGGGCTGAAAATAGCGCCGGGCTCCGTGGGGTACGTCCACGTCCCCGGATCCTGTCAGGAATGCGCGTGTCGATCGTAAGGCAGCCTGAGGCGAACATTCGTCCGGCCACTTGTTCATGGCGAGAAGGACCACGGCAGCGCTGATTCCCGCGGCCTGGAGGGTTTCCCGGCCGAGCGATTCGCGAACCAGGGCTGCAAGTATCGCAAGATTCACCGCATAGATCGTTTTCATCGGCAGCATCAGATAATCGTGCGAAATCGGGTGCACGGACTGATACGCCAGTGCGAAGATCAGTGCGACAGTCCAGGGCAGAACGACCCGCGTCGAGTTTCGCCCGGATCGGAACGCGAGTGTGAGCGTCGCGACGATCATCAGGAGATACTCGCGCATGACGAACTTCGCCAGGAACAGAACGAGGGCGGTTTTCAGTGTCATTGCAGCATATGAGCCACCGTGTCTGGCAATTTTCAGATCGTCCAGAAATGCACCGAAGAGACCGTGCGAGATCAACGGCAGAAACCCGGCGACGAGGCACGCGGCGAAAACGAAACCCCACAAGATGCACGTGCTGACGAATGGCTTCAGCGCGCGCTGTTTCGGGTCGTACTTTTCGAGGGCGATCGCCGCGATGATCGCGGGGCCGAACAGCACGACGTGAGGCCTGAAAACGAAGCCGGCAGCGAAGAAAACCGCCGACCAGACGAAACGGAAGCGAGACTGACCGCATTGAAGAACCATCAGGGAAATCATGACGAACGCCGTGGAGTGCCAGTCCCGCTGGCCCGCCTGGGAAATGTCCAGGTCCAACAGCACGACCGCAAGCGCCAGCAGCCCGATCAGGCCTGAAAGCCGTTCCCCGAAGACGCGGCGGCTCCAGACGATCATGAATGCACCGACGATCGCGATCAGTGCGGCATCAGCGGCGTAAAATGGCCAGGTGACACCCCAGCCGAATATTTTGCCCAGGATCCAGAACAGATAGATCTGGCCAGGGAAATTGAAAGTCGCGACGTCTCGATACGGCTCGATTCCCTGATCCCAGCCAATGGCCAGCGACGCGTAAGCGTGAGCGTCCGGCCACAACGGCCAGGTGAGATAATGCGGCAGCCATGTGGCCGTAAGAATGGCGATCAATCCGACAACGACGTATTGCAGGGCCTGGAAAGCCTGACTTCCGAATCGCCTGGTGTCTTGAATGTCGAAGTTCATCGGACTTCCGTTCGATTCGGTACCTGAAAGCCGTTCGATCAATTCGGTTTGCGTCGCAGGACAGCGATCGCGGAGACGCCAGCGGGCGGGCGGAACCAGGATCGGCATGCGGGCCACACCATGAGCCGAAGGAGTAATCCGTTCAGCGGCCAGGGCGGGATCCGTTCCTCAGCACGAATTCTTCCGGTCTTTTCCGGCAGGAACCTGCGAAAAAACCGGATCGTCCAGACCAGCGGCAGGACCAGGGAGTTGAAGTAGGTACAGTGCAGCACTTCGACCTTCTCTTTGTCGAATAGAGCTTTCAACTGTGCTGTCGTGTATCTTCTGCGATGGTGCAGAGTGACGTCCCAATCGCTCCAGAGCAGCATCAGCGCCGGAACCGTGATGACGATCAGGCCGCCCGGGGCTGTGATGCGCACCATTTCACGGACGGCCGCCCGGTCGTCATCGACATGTTCGATCACATCGAGCATCGTGACCACACGAGCTTCTCCGTCCGCAAGATCGACCTGGTCCAGCTTCGATTTCAGCACCCGGCCGCCGACTTTTTCGAGCCGAGGCACTGCAATCTCCAGGCTCTCCTGAAAATCATCGATTCCGACCACTTTGCATTTTTCGCTCATTTCCACGAGCCACGTGCCCGTGCCCATACCGGCATCGACAAGAAGATCCGTGGATCTCAAATCCAGATACCGTTCGATCCAGTGCCGTACGATGCGTCTTTTAGCTATATAGAACCAATGCTGGCCATCCAGCTGGTCGAGTTTCGCATATTCTTCAGGATTCATGCACTGTCCGCTGGGGCTCTGTAGACCTTGTCGATGATGAACAAGGGCCTTCGTTTGACTTCATCGTAGATCCGACCGATGTATTCACCCAGAATACCGATTCCGATCAATTGTGCGGAACCCAGAAACAGAATGCTGATGAGTGTGCTGGTATATCCGAATACGACCGGCTGGCCGAATAGCCCTATATCCAGCAATCGACAGACGACCAGGATGAAACAGAACATCATAAGGAACGAAGCCGAGATCAAACCGACGAACAGAGTCAGCCGCAGCGGTTTGTAGCTGAAGCTGAAGATCGCGTCGAGGCCGTATTTGAGCAGCTTCCAGAAGGTCTGCTTCGGCTCTCCTTCAGCACGGTCTGCCCGGTCGTAATAGACCACCGTGGTGCGGTAACCGACCCAGGATCGCAGCCCGGGCAGATATCGGTTCGTCTCGGTCAGGTTCAGGATCGAATCGAGCGGTTTGCGGTCCAGCAGTCCGAATATCCCGGCGTTGAGCGGAATCGGATAGTCCGACATGAATCCGAGCATTTTGTAGAACAAGGGGAACATCAGGGCGCGAAATCCACCCTCAGCCCGGCTCGATCGCTCGGCGACGACGACCTGCCAGCCTTTGTCCCATTCGGACAGCATGTCGAGAATCACCCGCGGCGGATCCTGAAGGTCACCGTCCATCATCACGATCGCTTCGCCCCTGGCCACCGAAAGGCCAGAAGTCAGTGCGGCCTGATGCCCCCAGTTTCGCGAAAGGTCGACCACGACGACGTGCTTCGGGTCGGTCTCGTGCTTCGAACGCAGCAAATCCAGCGAATTGTCGCGGCTGCCATCGTTCACATAAATCACTTCCCACGAACGGCCTGTGCCGTTCATGACATCGGCGACCTCGCGATGCAGCCTGTGGATCAGTTCGCCTTCATTATAAATGGGAATGACCACGGAGATCATGGCACGTCCGGTTCTTCGAATGAAGGCGCAAGTCGGAGCAAGTCAATGGCGATTCGCACGCCTTCGGCATCGCGTGCGAATCGAAACTCGAATGTATCCATCTAGCATGAAGTCCGTCAATCGTGTCGATGACGGACCCACGCCTTTTATGGCGGACTTGCGCTTTGTGCTGTCTCGAACGATCGGGCGGACCGATCCGAAGACGGATTATCCCGTGACTTCGCTGGTTTGCCGTGAGATCTTCGCGATAGGTTCGGGTTCGACGGGTACCGGCATGTGCGTGGTCAGAAAGTCGAGGATGCGATTGCGATATTCTTCCGGATGCATCTGCTGCGAACGATTGTGCTTGGCCTTCGGAACGGACCACATCTGCTTCGGTTCGCGTGCCGTATCGAAAAGCTCGCGGGCGACTTCGATGCCGATATAACTGTCCGACTCACCGTGAATCGAGAACCAGGGTCGGGGCGAAATCCTGGCGACCAGCGATTCCAGATGAAGGAACCGGCAGCCGAACTTTCGTTCCGCCTTGGCGATACCACGATAACCGACGAATTTCAGGAACGGCCGCGGCAGATGATCCACCAGATATGGCAGATTGACGTAGAGAGCCGCGAACCTGGACATGAACGGAATCAGGGTCCCTACGGTCGGGAACGCTCCGTCCGTCACGACGGCCCAGATATCCTTGCGGCGAGCGGCCATCGCGAGAGCCGTGGATCCGCCCCGGCTGATCCCGAACAAAGCGACGCCGCGAGGATCTTTGTCGGCCCGGCACTGGAGATAATCGAGCGCGGCTTCGAGATCGAGGAACTCAAGATTCGTCAACCACGGCAGACTTGGGTGCTGCGGGTCGGTTTCGCTCTCACCATGATTCCGGAAATCGAACGAGAATACGTCAAAGCCCGATTCACGCAGGCCATCGGCATAGACCTGAAAGCTCCAGCGGTCCGCCAGGAACTCGTGGCAGAAGACGACGACCCCCTTGCGGTAACCCGATGTGTTGCGGGCATAGACGCCTTCCAGCATCTTGCCGTCACGCGTGCTGAATCGCATTCGCTCCACATCCTCGCAAGGCGGAACGCGCAGAGCGACGAACATCGGTTTTTCCGAAATCTTCGGCAACAGAAGAGTTCGGCTGTAGCGCTGATCGGACCAAATCGCCAAAATAAGTCCGAAAAGGGAGATGCCGATCGCTATCTCTCCCAGCAGGGTCAAATCCACTTCGAAAGGCTCCGGAGCTTAGACATGGTGCAATGGGCAATCCGGTTGGTTTGCGTCAACATTTCGGATCGAACCATCATCTGCAAACGATCATAACATACGGATGGACCTTCCGCACCTGTTTCCGGAAAGTCCTGTCGAAAATCATGTTCAGTCGACGAAGCGACGGAGGATCAAGCTCACGTTCTGACCGCCGAATCCGAAGCTGTTGGAAATGACGACATCCACATTGCCCGTTCGGGCGACATTGGGAATGTAATCCAGGTCGCAATCTTCCGAAGGCTGATCGAGATTGATCGTCGGCGGCATGATGCCGTCGCGAATGGCCAGCAGGGAAATGATCGCCTCTACCGCTCCGGCCGCGGCGATCAGGTGGCCCATCATGCTCTTCGTGCTCGAAACGGGAATGCGGTAAGCCGCTTCCCCAAGGGCTTTCTTGATGGCAAGCGTTTCGATCTTGTCGTTGACTTCCGTGCTCGTACCGTGAGCGTTGATGTAATTGACGTCCGTGGGGGCGATTCCGGCGTCTTCCATCGCTTCTTTCAGACACGCGATCGCGCCCCGGCCCTCATCGTGACTGTCCGTGATCCGGAATGCGTCAGCCGTCGAACCGTAACCGATGATCTCGCCGTAAATCTTTGCGCCACGCTTCTTCGCATGCTCAAGCTCTTCGAGCACGAGCACTCCGGCACCCTCACCGAGGATGAATCCGTTGCGGTCCTTGTCGAACGGGCGGCTGGCCTTCTGAGGTTCGTCGTTCGTCGTGGAAAGAGCCGTCAACAGGATGAAGCCCGTGACCCCGAACGGGTGAATCATGCTGTGCGTGCCGCCGGACAGGATCAGGTCGGCATCGCCGCGACGAATCTGTTCGAATGCCTCGCCGATCGCCTGCGAACTCGCAGCACAGGCCGTAAGGCATGTGTAGTTCGGGCCTTGCGCATTGGCCAATGCTGCCACGTGTGCCGTCGGAGTGCCAGGATCCTGCTCGGATTCGGCCCATTTGTCCAGAATCTTCAGACCGTGGCCGATGAAGTCATCTTTCTGGACTTCCTGATCTTTTGTCGCCTTGTGCACGCAGGCGCAGAAGTGCGGAAAGTCCTGCTGTCCTTCGCCCGCCCCGAAATAGACGCCGAAGCGGGTACGATCGATCTGCGGAGTTGCCTTGTCGATACCGGCGTCTTCGAGCGCCATCTGACCAGCGGCCAGGGCGAACACCGAATTGCGGGAGAGTGGCGGAAAGTCGCTCGTGTCAGAGATATATCGCTTCAGGTCGAAGTCGCGCACTTCCGCCGCAATTTGAGTTGCGAACGTCGAAGCGTCGAAAAGCGAGATGTAACCGACGCCGCTTCGGCCATGAAGCAGCGAATCCCAGGTTTCATCGACGTTCTTTCCGACCGGAGTCACCATCCCGATCCCGGTCACGACAACTCGTCGACCCATCTTCGTTACCCCCGATTTTGCGTTCACTTCTGCCCCTGTCCTTACGGTTCCGACCGATTCAGGATCGAGCCGGGAACGCTTCGGCCGATTCAGGCGATAGCGTACCCGACGATCGACAGGGAGGCGTCATTGGGATTTTGGCCAGGCTTTCGCAATCACGCATGAGGCTTGCCCGTAACGCGTCAGATTCAGGCTCAGGAAGATGTCCGAATCGGTACTCCTGGGCGTGCCGCGAACCACGTTCAGGCCATATTCGGAGACAGGTTCGTCACAGTGAAGCGTGGGCGGCACGAACCCTTCACGAAGGGCCAGCAGGTTCGCGATGACCTCGACGCCACCGTTGCCGGCACCCATGTTACCGGTGCCGCCCTTGAGACTCGTGACCGGAACGTCAGGACGATCGGCGAATACCTGGCGAATCGCATGTGCTTCTGCTGCATCGAGTTCAGGAACGCCGATCCCGTGCGCGCAGATGTGGCTGATCGCCGGATCGGTCGGCTTCAGGCCCGCGTCTGCAAGTGCGGCCCGAATGGCGATCTCCATACCCTTGCCGGTAAGGGGCTTGAGGATCGTCACGGCGTCCGTGCCCGCTCCGATGCCGAGGATTTCGCCGTAGATTTTCGCAGACCGTTTTTCGGCGTGTCCGAGCGATTCCATGATCAGAATGCCGGAGCCCTCACCGAGAACCAGGCCTGAAGCCTTCCGGTCAAAAGGCCGGGAGGCGAGATGCGGATCGCCGTTCCACTTCGAGAGCAGGCCAAGGATATCGGCCCGGCAATAGCTCAGCGGGTGAATTTTCGAATCGGCACCGCCGGAGATCATCACGTCTGCCCGGCCCTTGCTGAGGATCCGGTAGGCCTCTCCGATCGCGAGACCTGAGGAGGCATCGCCCGCGGTGATGGTGTTCGACGGCCCCTGGCAGTCGGACAGGATGGAGATATGGCAGGCGAGCATGTTCGGAAGATATTTCAGCAGCCAGATCGGCTGAATCTTCTTGATGCCGTCCTCGCCCCAGATTTTGTAATCGAAGGTGTCGTGGTTGCGGTAGGACTCTTCGATCGCTCCGGAGAGTTCCTGAAGCTCCGTCGAGATGATGCCTGCGCCGAGATCGAGGCCGATCCGGGTCGGATCGACACCGCCGTCGGCGAGGCCGGCGTCGAGAAGTGCGACCTGAGCCATGGCGACTGCGAGCTGGATGTCGCGGGCCATGTACTTGAGGCTCTTGGTGAGCGTCTTTTTGAGCCTGGGAATGACGTAGGCTTTCGGATCGAACTCGAGAATCTCACCGACAGCCGGTGTAACCATGTCGGGTACCGGAAAGCTGACGATCGGAGCGATCCCACTCCGGCCCTCGCGCATGGCGAGCGTCAGTTCCGCTTGTCCCGTGGCCATCGGGCAGCTTACGCCCAGGCCCGTGACGACGACTCTTGCGGCGGATGGATTCATACCCGAGCCTTTGTCCCTTATCGACAAGTGAGTCCGCGTCCGGGATTCGACGACCGTGTCGATCCGGGGGCGACGAAAGAACGGATCATTCAGCTTCCAGGAGACGCCTCACCGGATTTCTCCACCGAAGCCTGCTGTGCTTTCGCCAGATCGAGGACGCCAAGCAGCTGCCGGGTGAACACGAAATTCTTGGGGCCGAAAATCTGGTTCGCACGCGAATTGTCGAGGTGGGCGAAGACGATCTCGACATCCGCCATCGGCTCGGACGAGCCGTTGACGAAAGCCTGGCACTGGACGACGGCGCCCTCGGCCCGAAGATCGAGGATCCTGACCTCGTAAACCAGCTGATCGCCGGCACATGCGAACCCGTGAAACTCGGCCTTGGGGATTTTGGCGAGGACGACTTTCTCTTCGAAATTCTTGGCTTCGCCGACCAGAATACCGCCAGTTTGAGCCATGCCCTCAATAATGAGGGACGCTGGCATGACCGGGAAACCGGGATAATGGTCGTGCAGATGCTCTTCAGCCAGGGTCAGGTTCTTGACTGCCCTGGCGAAGGAACCGCTGCGGAATTCAAGGAACTTGTCGATCCAAATCCATCGCATGCCAGCATTTCCCCCAGTCCGACCAGCCTTCGAAGGGCCTTTCGCCCGTCATCGTCAATTCCGGACCGGTTACGTTCGGAGTGAGCCCGACTCGCCAGGAACGGTCGGGCGACGAATCATTTTCCGGCCGCGGCCAATTTGTCGGCGACGTACTTGACGAGCATTTCGACGGTATAAAGATCACCGAGACGTTCCACTTCCGGATTCTTGGCGAAATCCGTGAAGTCGGCGTAAGGCATGCGTTCTTTGAGTTCGTTCAAACCCTTTTCCGTCAGCTTGCCGTCGGCGATCATGCTCGGGTCGCTGGTCAGGTTTTCCGGGAACAGTTCGCCTCGAGGAATCGTGATGCCGAAGTTGCGCTCGAGACGGAAGACGATATCCAGAAAGTCGATCGACTCGGCTTCCAGATCGCCCTGAAGCGTTGCCTTCGGCTCGACCTGTTCTTCGTCCACGCCCAGAGCGTCGACGAGAGTCGACTGAACCTTCTTGAAAATCTCTTCGTACGTCGCCATCACTCACCTCTTCTCAAGATGGACCTGTTTCGTTTTCGACAGTCGTACCGGCGGAATCGCTTTCGTGCCTGGTCGACCTGCGGTTTCCGAACCGCACCGATACCGAAGCATAGCACGGCGCCGGCGGTTTGGAGAATCCGTCGAAGTACGTCAAAATATGATGGTCATGAGGAATTTGTGCAAGCTCATCTTCCCGAATTCATGACGCACCACGAAGAACGCCGTCGGATCAGCCCACCTTGGACTGGGCCTTCGAACCGACGGAGCCTTTCAGCAGAGTCGAGTACAGATCGCGCAGGTGTTCGACGAGTGCCGCGTCGGCACCCGCCAGATCGGGATCCCGGTCTCGCAGGTTGCCGCAAGTCAGGCTGAAGCGTCCCTGAACCATGACCTGACCGTCGATCACGCCCTTACCTTTCATCGGAATATTTTTCGGGTCGCTCAAATCTCCCGCCAGTTCCACCTGAATGCTCAATTGGCGACCTGGCTCGACGAAGCTTCCGTACTTGATCATTTTGACCGATCGGAGAAGAACCGTGCTGTGCCGGAAATCTTCCGTCGCACGAATCAGCCAGGCTGCCGACTGGGTCATCGCTTCCAGCATCAGAACGCCCGGCATTACCGGAAAGCCCGGAAAGTGATCCGCGAGATATTCCTCAGCCAGCGACAGATTCTTCACGGCCACAAGGCTTTTGCCTGGTTCGATTTCCTGAATCCGATCGATCAGCACGAATCGCATGGAAGATGGTCTCGAAAATTCGGGTTCTCGGTGTGCGATGTCGGTCGCGACTAACGTCTCAAGTCGGTTTCCACGCATCCTGTCTTCGTTATTCCACTTCACCTTCCTGAAATATACAATAGGAAAAATGTGTCGAGGGGGACTTCTCGATTCTCACGGTCCGAATCTTCGGGATGTTCGTCGCTGCAATCGATCGCTTCGATTCGTCGGTCCTGTTTCCGTCCCGAACGATCCTGTCGGTGAGACGCTAACGAAGGAATGTATCGATGACTGACCGGCCCGATCCCGATCGAAATTCGCCATTCGCCGCGATCCGGGGAACCATCGTCACCGATAAGATGCGTTTATCCTTTTTTACTGCCCTGATCGTCACGATCGTCGTAACGGCTCTCCCCGGCCGATCGAACGCCGGGGAAATTCGCTGGTCTCCCGACGGAAAATGGCTGATTTTCGGGCAGGATTCCTCTCCTGACACCCAAGCCCGAGTTCGGCCGGGCTGGTTGTTCCGTCCCGAATCGTTCGAGAGCCGAACCGGCCCATCCGAAAAACCAGGGACCGGCCTCAAGCGGATCTGGGTCGTCCGGGCGGACGGCAAATTCCGGATCGAACTGGATCGTTCGGATGTCTTTCTCAGCGACCCGTGCTGGGCGATCGACGGCAGGGCGATTGTCTACACGCACGTCGAGCGATTGTCGAACGGTACGTATCTCTGGACCCTAAAGGAAGTTTACGAACTCTCGCAGGCAGGTGCGAAAGCACGTACGATCCGGAGGCTGGAACTGCCGAAAGACTGGAAGGAACCGTCTCCCGGAGACAAATCGTCCGTGGTCCTGCGGCAGATCCATACCGGCGGTGCGGGACTGATCATCTACGGCGATCCGAAAACCTTCGAACCGGTGCTTTACGATTCGATTTCTCAGGAAGTCCGGGCTCGTTTTCCTCATGGTTACAATGCTCGCATCGGCCTGGGGGGGCAAGTCGTCGCCTGGCTGCGGAACAAGGATCTCTGGCCGCCGCCCGCTTCCGAACTCGTCATCACGAATATCGCCAGCGGTAACAGCAAAGTGCTCGAAAATTTCCTGGCGGATGCGATCCCGGTCTTTTCTTCTGACGGGAATTATGTTTATGCAGGGCGACATCAGAAACCTCCTGAAGGACTTTCGGCTCCGCGAGGATCGGACTGGCCCGACATCGCCCGTATCGATCTGAAAACCTTCAAACCCGAGCGTTACCAGAGGCCGATCGCGACTCCGATCGTTCCGGATGAGAAACTTGCGGGATTTTCGGTCGCCCTCGACGTCGATGAAGAGATGCTTCTCTGCGCAGCTGCGATTCGCGATCGGCCAGCCGAAATCTCCTGGTTTCAGCCCAAGACCGCAGCGACCTACAAACGCTTCCCTCCGCTTGATGTCGTCACCAACGCCACGAATCTGGCTTTGTCGGCCGACGAAAAGCTGGGTCTGAGGCTTGGCACGCCCGAATCGCTTCTCGAGTCGACAAACCTTCCCGCGGCGATCTGCGACCCGCGTACCGAAATGCTGTTCCCGCTGGTTCCTGACGATGCCAGTGTCGATCGTTGGATCGACTTCCTCGTACGTACCGTGATGCGGAATCGGCAAGCGGGAGCGGCCGATCCTGCCCTCGCCCCGGCGATCGCGGCCGCAACCCGGGTCTCCGTCCTGCCTTTGATCGAAGAGACCACGGGCGACAATCCTCCGGCCAACCGGCTCAAGCGCATCGGAAACGTCGGCCTCGCTTCGCTCGGGTTCGATCCGAAAAAGCCGGACATGGCACGTCTGGACAAACTTTCGCCCGCTCATCTCGAGGCGGCCTGCCTCTTCTTCGCCCTGACCCGGCGTTACGACGCGGCCCGGGATTGCCTCGTCCGGATCCCCCCGGACGGTCTCGAACCGGATCGAAGGGCCCGGCTCTATGCCGTGTCCGCACAGTTGAACGTGGCAGCGGGGAAAGTGCATGAAGGGATGCTCATTCTCGAAGCTCTCGGTTCGGGCGAATCGCGAAACCTGGGCCAGATTTGTTTCGATGGCCAGGGGCGCTGGGTTCTCGAACCGCCCGTTCCTGATGACTGGCAGACCTACCTGGGCCGGCTTTCGATTTCGGCTCGGTCGGCTGCGAAGACTTTCGAAGAGAGTTCGCCAGCCGAGATCCCGGGCTTGCCGGGACGCACCGATATCGACAGGAAGCAGGATCGAGGCGCTGGGGTCCTCACGCCTTAACCGTATTCATTCCCGTCCGATGCATCGGACGGCTTTCGCTGGCGTAAGGAGCGATGGATTGCCAGGAAAGCCACGGTAAGTAACGTTGGTGCATCTGGCGATCACGAGAATTCGAAGGAAGTCTTGTGAGCGAAGTCTTGTAATCGAGGGCGATTTGATTACACTAGCACCGAATTGTGGGATTCTCCAGAATCTTTTCGCGTCCAGGATTGTGAATCCATTCACAATCCCCAGGCCATGGATCCGGACACTCGATGCTGAGCGAAATCGACCCGCTGCTGATATTTCTGGTGATCGCGATCATCACGGGTGTGGGCATGATCGTGGCGAGCCAGCTGATCGGTCCGAGAAAGAACACGTCCGTCAAGCTGATGCCTTATGAGTCGGGCATGGATCCGGTGGGCGATGCCCGCCAGCGGTTCGATGTGCGTTACTACCTGATCGCCATCGCCTTCCTGCTGTTCGACGTCGAGTTGCTCTTCCTCTATCCCTGGGCCGTGACGCACTGGCGAGTCGGTTCGCAGGCTGCAACGGCCGTGACGGCTCCTATGGAGCCTGTCGCCGCTGGCGCGACGAATCCGCCGTTCGCTGAAATCGGACTTCCGCCCATGTTCCGTGATCTCGTCTTCGGCGAAATCATGGTGTTCGTCATCGTGCTGCTGGCGGCCTACGCCTACGCCTGGAAAAAAGGGGTCTTTCAATGGCGGTGAATCCCAGAGGGGTCGAACTTCCAGGGCGCAGCGGCAAATCAGGCAGTGGTGTGTTCGCGCCCGAGGGCACGATCGTGACGACGCTCGACGCCGTCGTGAGCTGGTGCCGCAAGAACAGCCTCTGGCCCATGCCGTTCGCGACCGCCTGCTGCGGCATCGAACTGATGGCCGTCGGCTCGAGCCGGTTCGACATCGCCCGGTTCGGGGCCGAAGTCATGCGGTTCAGCCCCAGGCAGTGCGATCTGATGATCGTGGCCGGGCGCGTCGTCATGAAGATGATGCCCGTTCTGCAGCGGATCTGGCTGCAGATGCCGGAACCCAAGTACGCCATCAGTATGGGGGCATGTGCCTCTTCGGGCGGGATTTTCGATACCTACGCCGTCGTTCAGGGTGTCGACCGGTTCATTCCGATCGACGTGTACATCCCCGGCTGCCCTCCCCGGCCTGAACAGATCCTGCGTGCGGTCATGGACTTGCAGTCGAAAGTCCAGCACAGCGGCAGCGCCTTCGGCAACCAGGGCCTTCCGGAACTTCGCCGGATGGAAGAGCAGCTCGTTCAGATTCGCAGCCGGGCTTCGCTGCCGGGCGTTGCGACGGAACGGGCCGACGAATCGCGCTTCGGCTACCGGCTTCCGGGTGGCGAATCGCAGGTCGGTCGCAAGGAAATCCTCTGATACGGGACCGTTTCGAGCCCGCGTACTTCTTCATCGGTGTCGATCAGGACCACAGGAATGCCCAACGCGACGAAAACCGCTCCGACCCTTCTGCGTGATCTGCGCGGCAAGTTGGGAGAGGGTGTTTTCTCGGTCTCCGAACATCTGGACAACCTTCGGCTTCTGGTGCCCGCCGCCCGTGCGATCGAGCTGCTGACGGAGCTTCGCGACGGTTTCGGCTACCACCTGACCGAACTCGGCGGCATCGATTATCTGGGCTATCCTGGCAGGTCCGCGGCCCGGCCCCGGTTCGAAGTGCACTATGTCCTGCTCAACTACGAAACATCGACACGGCTGATCGTGAAGACCTTCGCGAACGACCCTGACCCTTCGGTGCCGAGTGTGGTGGGGCTCTGGAAGGGTGCGGAGTGGATGGAGCGGGAAGTCTTCGACATGTACGGCATCGTCTTCGAGGGGCACCCCGATCTGCGGCGCATCCTGATGCCCGATAACTTCCGGTCATTCCCTCTGCGTAAGGATTATCCTCTGCGCGGTCGTGGCGAACGGCACAATTTCGAAAGGGTCACTCGCGAGGATTCGTGACCGTCGACGATTCGGACACGTCCGGTTCCTTCCTCCGAGAAACACACAGGATCTGAGTTCCCATGCCGATCAACTTGTTGGACGAAGAAGAAGTCAGCAGCGGTACTGCCGATTGCCACTGGACCCTGAACTTCGGTCCGCAACACCCGGCGACACATACGACGCTGCGACTGATTCTCGAGCTGGACGGCGAAACGATCATCGGCGCGACGCCCGATATCGGCTATCTCCATTCCGGCTTCGAAAAGCTGGGTGAGCACCTGAACCTGAATCAGTACGTGACGGTCGTCGACCGGAAGAACTACATCAGCCCGCCCATGAACGAAGTGGCGTGGCACAACGCGGTGGAAAAGTTGCTGGGCATCGAATTGACCCCGCGCTGCCAGTACGTGCGGGTGATCATCGGCGAATTGGCCCGGATTTGCGATCATCTGCTCTGCACCGGGGCTTCGGCCCTTGACCTGGGTGCGTTCACGGCATTTCTTTACGCATTCAACACACGCGAGCTGATTTACGACATCTACGAAGAGATGTCGGGCTACCGGTTCCACCCGGGTTACACGCGGGTCGGCGGTGTGATGTACGACTTCTCCGACCGTGTTATCCAGCGGATCGAGAAGTTGCTCGCCACGTTGCCCAAAGTGTTGTCCGACATGCAGAAATTGTTGTTCCGCAACAAGATCTTCCTCGAGCGGATGACGGGTGTCGGGGTTCTCACGAAGGCCGATGCGATTTCGTTCTGTGCTTCAGGGCCGATCGCCCGAGCCAGCGGCGTGACGTATGACCTCCGTAAGGACGAGCCTTATCTGGCATACCCGGACTTTCAGTTCGAAGTGCCCTACATGACCGAAGGCGACTGCTACGCACGCTTCCTGGTGCGGATGGAGGAGATGGTTCAGTCGTTGAACATTCTTCGCCAGGCTGTCGACAAGCTGCCATCTGGGCCTGTGAACGTGCCGATCGCCGAAAAATTCCCCCTGCCGGACAAGGGCACGACTTACGGCAGCATGGAAGGCCTGATCCAGCACTTCGAGCTGATCATGCCGAACCGGGGCTTCGAAACACCGAAGAACGAAATCTACGCGGCTGTCGAAGGCCCGAACGGCGAACTGGGCTATTACCTGGTGACCGACGGAACGCAAGTGGCCTGGCGTACCCGAACGCGGCCGCCTTCGTTCATTCACTTCCAGCTCTTCCCGCATCTGATCCGCAACCACATGATCGCCGACGTCGTCGCGGTGCTCGGATCGCTCAATATCATCGCCGCCGAACTCGATCGCTGATCCGTCGCTGAAGGCATACCGGAATTCGCAATCATGACTCCGACGACTCTACCAACGCCCCGGATGATTCCCGATTCGCTTCGTCAGAAGATCGAATCGTACGTGCCCCGCTATCCGAACAAGAAAGCGGTCACGTTACCGGCTCTTCATATGGTGCATTCGCACTTCCGCTGCGTGCCGTATCAGGCGATGAAGGAAATCGCCGAGATCCTGGAGATCACGCCGGCGGAAGTCGCGGATACGATGAGCTTCTACGGCTTCTTTCCGCAAGCGCCTCTTGGCGATGTCCGGGTCTGGATCTGCCGGTCCATCTCGTGCATGCTGCGCGGCGGCGACGAACTTCTGGAGCATGCCTGCAAGAACCTGAACATCGAACCCGGGCAGACGACTGCCGACGGTAAGCTGACAGTCGAGTTCGCGGAATGTCTGGGGATCTGCGATCACGCTCCTGCTGCGTTGTCCGACGACGGCCGGGTGTTCGGCCCGCTGGACGAATCGAGCCTTCAGAAAATGCTGGACGATCTGCGAAAGGGTCCGATTCCGCTTGAGGAACTGTGACCTGATTCCGTAAGCTCCAACCGGATTGCCGCCGATCCGCCCGGAATGCCACGCCGCCGAGGAACTGACCGTGCCCAAGTTCGAACCCGTCCTGAGCCGAAACTGGAACGACCCTGAGATTCTGTCCGTGAAGCGGTACGAATCGAAGGGTGGCTACGCGGCGTCCCGCAAGGCGCTGACGACCATGAGCCCTGACCAGGTCGTGGATCTGGTGAAGGCATCGGAGTTGCGTGGTCGTGGCGGTGCAGGGTTTCCGACAGGTCTCAAGTGGTCGTTCCTGCCGAAGGATCGCAAAGAGACCTTCATGTGCGTCAACGGCGACGAAAGCGAGCCGGCGACGTTCAATAATCGTTACCTGGTCGAAAAGGATCCCCATCAATTCATCGAGGGGATTCTCATCGGGTGCTTCGCCACCCGGGCCAGCACGGCTTATGTCTATCTTCGCTTCGAGTACATCAAGGCGATCAAGATCCTGGAGCAGGCGATCGCCGAAGCGCGTGCCGCGGGGCACCTGGGCAAGAACATCTACGGCAGCGGCTTCGACCTCGAAATCTGGTGCCACCGGGGCGCGGGTGCCTACATCTGCGGTGAAGAGACAGGCCTGATCGAATCGCTCGAAGGCAAGCGGGGCTGGCCCCGGATCAAACCCCCCTTCCCGGCGATCGAAGGGGCCTTCCGCAAGCCGACGGTCGTGAACAACATCGAAACGCTGGCCTGCGTTCCGCATATCGTGGAGCGTGGTGCGGACTGGTTCAAGTCGATGGGCACGCCGAAGAGCTACGGCCCGAAGCTCTACACGATTTCCGGTCAGGTCAACAAACAGGTCTGTGTCGAGCTGCCCCTGGGTGTGACCACGAACCAGTTGATCGAAGAGCATGGCGGCGGTGTCTGGAAGGGTCGGAAGGCCAAGGCCGCCATTCCGGGCGGCATCAGCATGGGCTTGCTGACGAAAGACGAATTCGACGTTCCGCTCGATTTCGAGGAAATCCGCAAGACCGGCTGCCTGGGCCTGGGCACGGCGGCCGTGACGGTTCTGGACGAGACGACCCGGATCATCGATTATCTCTACAACACCTCGCGGTTCTTCGCTCACGAATCATGCGGCCAGTGCACGCCGTGCCGTGAAGGTACCGGCTGGCTCTACAAGACGATCAAGCGGATTCGGGACGGTGGCGGCCGGATCGAGGATCTCGATCTGATGAACCACCTGGCGAACAACATGGGGATCACGCCCGGTACGACGATCTGCGGTCTGGCCGACGGCGCCGCCTGGCCGATCAAGAACGCGATCGCCAAGTATCGGCCCGAGCTGGAACAGTTCATTCGGGAGAACGTCAATCCGGCGGCCCGGATCGCTCCGGTCCAGGAGGCGATCTCCGCGGGGCGTTCACCGCTGCCGAGCAACACGTCGATGTTCGTGCCGGGCATCGGGATCGCGAAATCAGCGACGAGCTGACGCGTTCGGCGGGATTCGTACGCAACAGGTCATCGGCGTTCACTGACGGAATCATTCATGGCTACCATCATCATCGACGGACAGAGTTTCGAACTCCCGGAAGGGGCGAAGTTCAACGCGATCCAGGCCGCCAAGCATTTCGGGATCGACATCCCGTACTATTGCTGGCACCCGGCGCTTTCCGTCGTCGCGAATTGCCGGATGTGCGAGATCGAAGTCGGCACCAAAGATCCGGCCACGGGCGAGATCAAGATGTTGCCGAGGCTCGTGCCGGGCTGTCAGACGCCCGCCCGCGACGGCACGGTGCTCGTCACCGAGAGCGCCAAGGTGCTAGAACACCGCAAGAACATTATGGAATTGCTGCTGATCAATCACCCGCTCGATTGCCCGGTGTGCGATCAGGCGGGCGAATGTGGCCTGCAGGATTACAGCTATGAGCACGGCCGGGCCGCGCACCGGTTCGTGGAAGAACGCAACGTCAAGCCGAAGAAGGAAGTATCGGACCTGATCGTGCTCAATCAGGACCGGTGCATCATGTGCACCCGGTGCGTTCGGTTCACCCGCGAGATCCCTGGCACTGCCGAGCTGCATGTGATGCGTCGGGGCGATCACGGCGAGATCGCGATTTTCCCCGATCAGCCAGTCGATAATCCCCTGGCCGGCAACGTCGTCGACCTGTGCCCCGTGGGTGCTCTGCTCGACAAGGACTTCCTGCATAATCAGCGGGTGTGGTTCCTGTCCAAGCACGACGGCGTGTGCACGGGCTGTTCGACGGGCTGCAACATCAGTGTCGAAGAGAACGCCGGCAAGGTCTGGCGACACAAGCCGCGGCATAATCCCTACGTCAACGATTACTGGATCTGCGACGAGGGCCGGTATGGCTACAAGGCCGCCAATTCTCCGACGCTTCTGGGCGGCAATTACGTTCTGGAAGGCAAGGATCACCACGGCGTACCGACCGACCGGTTCGTGAAGCGGCTCAACGAGACTTTGACGACCCGAATCCTGGACAAGCAGTCGGTCCTTGGCATTCTGTCGCCCTATTTGAGTGTCGAAGAAGCTTTCGCGGCGGCGCAGTGGCTGGCCAGTCTGACGAATCGCGTGGAACTGGCCCTGGGGCCGGTTCCGGTGCGAGGCGAAGACCTTACCTTCGCCCCGGACAAAACGAAGGGCCGATCGGGCGATACGTCGTTCATCGTGCCCCGGCCGTTCACGATCTCGGCGGAAAAAGCTCCGAACCGGGCGGGTGTCGAGATGATGCTCGACCACTTCGGCAAGGGAGCGGTTCCGTTCGAAAAGGCGCTGGAATCGGTCGCTTCGCACCCGATCGTGATCGTCTTCGGCGGTTCTCCGGATGAGTCGTGGATCGAGGCCGATCAGGTCGCCGCACTTCGCAAGGCTGAAGTGCTGGTCCTGTTCGACACGACAATCAACCCGCTGGCGGACGTTGCCGATTTCGTCGCCGGGATTGCGAGCTTCGCCGAGAAATCGGGCACTTACGTCAATCGCGACCGTCGTCTCCAGCGCTTCGAAGCGGCCCTGCCTCCGCGTGAGGGCGTCTGGCCCCTGCTGGATCTGATCGCGATCGTGAGTGGCGATGGCAAGGCCCCGATCCGTTCGCAGGAGATTCTCAAGGCCGCGGCCCGGGTCGTACCGGGGCTTGCGAAGGTCGAAGACGGGCTGGTGCCTGAATTGGGCCTGAACCTCGATTCGAAAGATCAGCCGATTCCCGACGCTGGATTCCAGGATGACTGGACTCTGGCGAACGTTTCGACCGTCTGAAGTTGCGGATCACCCCGACAGGATCCCGAAAAGGCGAGAGCATCTGAAGCATGTTGGAAATCATCGGACTGATCATCAAGATTTCGATCGTCGTCGGCGTCACGCAGGGCGCGGTCGCATATCTGATTCTCGTCGAGCGGAAGATCGCCGCGTTCTCTCAGGACCGGATCGGCCCGAACCGGGTCGGCCCGCTGGGGCTTCTGCAACCGATCGTGGACGGTGTGAAGATGTTCCTGAAAGAGGACGTCACGCCGAACTATGTGAACAAGCCGATTTTCATCCTGGCGCCGTTTCTGAGCATCGTGACGGCCATGATCGGCTTCGCCGTCGTTCCTTTCGGTCCCGTCGGGCCGAACGGTCCGGGGCTTTTCGACGGCCCGATTCAGTTCCAGATCGCTCCGGGCATCGACATCGGTCTGCTTTACATCTTCGCCGTGGGTAGCCTGGCCGTATACGGCGTGATCCTCGCCGGGTATTCGTCGAACAACAAGTATTCGTTTCTTGGCGGCCTGCGTTCGAGTGCCCAGATCATCAGCTACGAAATTCCGATGGGACTTTCCGTACTGGGGATCGTGCTGTTGGCAAGTTCGCTCGACCTGAACACGATCATCCAGTGGCAGGATAAGAACGCCTGGGGCATTTTCGTGCAGCCGCTCGGCTTCTTCATCTTCCTGATCTGTGCCTTCGCGGAGACGAACCGGCTGCCTTTCGACCTTCCGGAGTCGGAGCAGGAGCTGGTCGGCGGGTTCCATACCGAGTACTCGTCGATGAAGTTCGGCATGTTCTTCCTGGGCGAATATCTGCACGTCATCACGGTGAGTTTCCTGGTCGTCATCCTTTACCTGGGTGGCTGGGATCCGCCGTTCGTGAGCCTGGGCGATTCCGGCTGGCTGATGGCGATCCTCAAAGTGGGTACGCTGATCACGAAAGTTCTGGCCATGATCGTGTTCGTGATGTGGATTCGCTGGACATTGCCGCGGTTCCGTTACGACCGGCTGATGGAACTTGCCTGGAAGCGGATGATTCCGCTGGCCATCGGCAATACGGTCGTGACCGCTCTGATCCTTCAACTGATTCGCCGCTGATCGAGCGGCCAATAACATCCGCCTGGGCGAACGAAGCGGAGAGAGACCCGAATGCGAAGTGACGATCCAGCCCTCAAGAAAATGACGCCGCCGAAGCTGACGCTTCTCGAGCAGTCGTATTTGCCGCAGATCCTCGGCGGTCTGGTGGTGACGGGGCGGCACATCGTGAAAGCCGCGCTGGGTGACGGCGCTGTGACGATGGAATATCCCGAAGTTCAGCACCAGCCTTCGCCCAATTACCGGGGCGTGCACCGGCTGAACAAGGACGAACAGGGGCGGGTGAAGTGCGTCGCCTGCATGCTGTGCGCCACGGCCTGCCCTGTCCACTGCATTGACATCGTTGGTGCGACGGCTCCGGAATCGTGGACGGACAGGGAAAAGTACTGCCAGAGTTTCGTCATCGACGAGCTTCGGTGCATCTACTGTGGCATGTGCGAGGAAGCCTGCCCTGTCGACGCGATCGAACTGACGAGCATGTACGACCTTTCCGGGCTGAGCCGCGAAGAGATGATCTTCGACAAAACCAAGCTCCTTTCGGTGTTCGATCTGACGAAGGAAGGCGAGCCGATGAAGTCGGGTATCGTTCCGCCGGCTTCGTCGAATCGCAGCCGGGAACTCGTGACCACTCCGACGACGGGCCCCGTGATCGAACGCCAGCAGCTCGTCTGACCGTACCCGGCCTTGCGGACGCAAGTACGATCTCCATTCAGGACTGACATCCGTGCACGACTTTCCGCCTTCCGTTCTCACCAGATGCCTTCTGATCTGCCTCTGTGGCGGTCTGGGCACGTTTCTCATGATGCCGACCCGCCGGCAATTCGCGAAGCCCGCCGTCGTGTTCGCTCTGGGAACGGGGCTGGTCGCGTTCGCGGCTCTTAACCTCATCGGGTTGGGTGCGGGGCCGGCACCGATCGTTTCGCGGATGTTCTTCTATGTATTCGGCATTGCCAGCGTCCTGGGCGGAACGCTCATGATCACGGCGCGTGACCCTGTCCATTCCGCGCTTTGGTTCGCGGTCGTGGTTCTGGCCACGTCGGGTCTGTTCATGATGGCCGGTGCGGGCTTTCTGGCGGCCGGAACGGTCATCGTTTACGCGGGTGCGATCATCGTCACTTTCCTGTTCGTGATCATGCTGGCCCAGAGCGGCGGCAAGGCCGATTACGACCGCCTGGCCCGCCAGCCGGCACAGGCGAGCCTGACGGGCTTTATCCTGATCTGGTCGCTGCTGATCGTGATTCTGAGCGATCCGAACTATCATGGCGGTCTCGAGGGCTCCGTCGAGCCGGTTGTGGTCAATTCGCGGCTGATTCCAGCCAGTGACCTTGTCACGGTTCGCAAGCTGATGCCTGAGCACCCTGGAGCGATCGTTCTGGGCAAGACTCTGACGCCCCAGCTTTCGACGCCCGATCATCTTGGCAAGGGGCTCCCCGCGGGCGTGCCCGCACCTCAGGTGGCAGGCTTGGGCTCCGCTCTTTACACGACTCACCTGATCTCTTCGGAAGTCGTCGGAGCGATTCTGTTCGTGGCATTGGCCGGTGCGGTGGTGATCGCGACTCCGAGAAAGTCCAATTCCGCCGCCTGACGAAACAGGTTTCCCGGTGGTTCCGTTCGGCGCGTTCGAGCAATCAAGGTCCAGGACAACGAGAAGATGGTCGAAACAACCTTCACGGCGGGAAATCTGACGACTTACCTGGCGATCGGCGCGTTCCTGTTCGGCCTGGGGACGATCGGTTTCCTCACGCGCAGGAACCTGATCATCATGTTCCTTTCCGCGGAGCTGATGCTTCAGGGCGTGGGTCTCACGTTCGTCGCATTCGGCAGGTTTCACGGCAATTTCAATGGGCAGATCATGACTATCATGATCCTGACCATCGCCGCCTGCGAAGCGGCCGTCGCACTGGCTCTCGTCGTGCAGCTTTTCAACCGGGCCAATTCGCTGGACGTTTCGAAATGGCAGAGCATCCGTGAGCCAGGTTTGCCGCCTGAGGTCGAAGACGTGACCGAGGCCGAACCGCTGCTCGTCGGCCCGGGAGCCGAATCGTATCCTCACCTGACACCGGCCGGTATCGAACCGGAGATTTCCGTGATCGCCTCCGGACAACGAGCCCAGTAAGGATCCTGTTTCCTCCAATGACACATCTCGCTTGGATCGTACCGGCACTTCCCCTGTTCGCGAGCCTCGTGACCGCTCTGGCGGGTCGTCGGCTCGGAGAGAAGGCCCACCTGCCTGTCGTGTTCGGCATCGGCGCGGCTTTCGTGGTTTCGCTCGGAGTGCTCTTTTCGTTCGATCATCCGGAATCGCACAAGATCTGCGACTGGCTCGACGTCGGTGCCCTGAAAGTGCCGCTGGCGTTTCAGGTCGACGGCCTCACTTCGATGATGCTGTGCATGGTCACTTTCATCGCAACTCTCGTCGCACTCTTCGCGTCGGGCTATATGACGGGCGACCCGGGCTATACCCGATTCTTCGCCTGCGTCGGGCTTTTCGTCTTCTCGATGACGGGCCTGGTGCTTTCGAACAATTTTGTGCTGACCTACGGCTTCTGGGAATGCGTGGGTGCGTGCAGCTATTTGCTGATCGGTTTCTGGCACGAGAAACCTTCGGCCGCGGCCGCCGCGAAGAAGGCCTTCCTGGTGAACCGGGTCGGCGACCTGGGCTTCGCGATCGGCCTGTTCTGGCTCTGGACACTGGTTCCTGGCGGAGATCTTTCGTACGAATCGGTCTTCGCAGCCCTGAACAACATTCCTGACGCGGACCGTGTGGGTATCGCCATTCTCTTCTTCTGGGCCGCGACGGCGAAATCAGCACAGATCCCGCTGTATGTCTGGTTGCCGGACGCGATGGAAGGCCCGACGCCGGTTTCGGCCCTGATTCACGCCGCCACGATGGTCACCGCCGGGGTGTATCTGATTGCCCGTTCGGCGCCACTGATCGTCGGTCTGGAGGCGGTCGCCCCGCTGATCGCCACGATCGGCTGCCTGACGGCCCTGATGGCCGGCTTCTATGCTCTGACGCAAAATGACCTGAAGCGGGTGCTGGCTTATTCGACGATCAGCCAGATCGGCTTCATGTTCATGGGACTGGGCAGCGGTATCGGCTCGGTGGCCCAGTTCGCGGTCGTCGCGGGCATGTTCCACCTGTTCACGCACGCATTTTTCAAGGCTCTGCTCTTTCTCGGCTCGGGCAGCGTGATGCACGCCATGGGGCATGTGATCGATATGCGGCGGTTTTCGGGCCTGCGGCATCGCATGCCGATTACCTACGGCACGTTTCTCATCGGATCGCTGGCCCTGGCCGGGATCTTTCCTCTGGCCGGGTTCTGGAGCAAGGACGAAGTGCTTGCCGCTTTGAAGCAGGCATCGCACGAGGCCGAGCACCTCGAGCTTCACGGCGCGGCAACTCTCTATCATTCGATCTACTGGATCGCCCTGATCACCGCGGGCATGACGGCTTTCTACACCTTCAGGGCCCTGTTCAAGACATTCCACGGCCCGGAAAAACTGCCGAGCCCGCACGACCCCGAAGCCGATCCGCATGACCATCACCACGATCATGGCGATGACCCGTTCTTCGGCAAGGAGTCGCCGGCAGTGATGACTCGGCCGTTGCAGATCCTCGCCGTATGTGCCGTGCTTGTCGGACTGGTTTTCGCCGAGCCGACGACCGGCTGGTTCGCCCATCTCGTGGAAAATTCAGTCGGCTACCACGACCGCCTGCCTCACGCGGAACCGCACGGGTTCGACTGGGCTACGGCACTTCTGGGCACCATCGCTGGCGGTCTCGGCATCGGTCTGGCCTACGTCATGTACGGTCAGCCCTCGGCTTTGCCTGAGAAACTGGCCGGGTCGCTCAAGCCACTCTATTCGGCGTCTCTCAACAAGCTCTGGGTCGACGAGGTCTACAAGACTCTCTTCGTGTCCCCGATTCTCGTACTGGCCCAGTTCTGCCGGTATTTCGACATCTACGGCGTGGATGGTGTCGTGCGGACCGTCGCGAAGTTTCCGTCCGAGCTGGCAAGGGCCCAGCTTCAGCGGTTCCAGAACGGAGCGGTTCAGGCGTATGCGTCTCTTGCGGCTCTTCTGGTCGTGGGCATTCTGACGCTCCTGGTGTTCACCTGATTTCGGGGAATTCTCCGGCGATCGCCGCGGGACGTGCCGCATGGGCTGACCCGGCGAACGCGAAATGGTTCACTTCATCGAACGGATCCAACTCCTCATGGCAGCACTTCTGATTCTGACGATTCTTCTGCCTCTGGCCGGGGGTGTAGCTCTCCTGGCCGGCCAAAAGGCACTCGATCGGAATACGGCCCGCAAGCTGGCTCTGGGAACGGTTCTCGCGACGCTTTTCGTCGGTTTGCCGCTGCACCTCGCTTTCGATCCTTCGATCTCCGGCCCCCAATTCGCGTTCGGCAAAGCCGGAGCCTGGGGCCTGCCCTGGATCGGCTCGCCGGACATTCGCCTCTCGTTCGGGCTCGATGGTCTGAGCCTGGGCCTGTTTTCTCTTACGAACGTGCTGATGATCTCGGCCGTGTGTGCCTCCTGGGAGTCGATCAAGGAACGGGCCCCCCTGCACTATGCCCTGCTTCTGCTGCTGCACAGCGGGTTGCTCGGGCTGTTCGCGGCCCTCGACGTCGTCCTGTTCTACATCTTCTTCGAATTCACGCTGATTCCGCTGTTCTTCCTCGTCGGGATTTACGGCGGACCGGATCGGCGCAAGGCATCGGTAACGCTTTTCGTCTACACGATCGTCGGCGGTATGCTGACGCTAATGGGTGTCCTCCTGCTCGTCGCTCTGCATGCCCAGCATGGACCCGGCCAGAAGCTGACCTTCTCGATTCCTGAACTCACCGAAGGCCTGCGGGCGATGAAGTGGGACCCCTGGCTTTCGGAGTCGATTTGGGGCTGGCAGACACTCATCTTCCTCTTGCTTTTCGCTGGCTTCGCCATCAAGGTGCCGCTGTTTCCGTTTCACTCCTGGCTGCCCCTGGCACACGTGGAAGCACCGACGGCCGGGTCGATTCTGCTGGCCGGCGTCCTGCTGAAAGTCGGCGGCTATGGTCTGATCCGGTTCAATCTTGGCATGACGCCGATCGGGGCGAAGGTGCTGTTCCCCCTTCTGGCGACGCTGGCCGTAGCCGGCGCCATTTACGGTGCTCTGGCGGCATTGGCCCAGAAGGACATCAAGCGGCTTGTGGCCTACAGTTCGGTGAGCCACATGGGCATCATCTGCCTGGGCCTTTTCGCCATGAACTCGACCGGTATCTCCGGCGCGGCGATTCAAATGATCAATCACGGCCTCACGACGGGTGCTCTGTTCGCATGTGTGGGCGTGGTTTACGAACGCTACCACACGCGTGACATGTCGGCCCTGGGCGGGTTGTGGAACCGCATGCCCAAGCTGGCGTTCTTCCTGATCATTGCCTCATTGGGCTCGGTCGCTCTGCCGGGTCTGAACGGCTTCATCGGCGAATTCCCGATCCTGGTGGGAATGTACAAGACTTCGCCAGTGGCCGGGTCGCTGGCAGCCACCAGTATGGTTCTGGGTGCCTTCTATACGTTCTGGATGATCCAGCGGGTGATCTTCGGCCCTCTTCGCGAGCCTGGCCATGGCCATGGAACGCATCTGGAATCGGGCCATTCCGAACATCATCATGATCATGCCGCGGATCATTCGGAACATCATGGCGACGACCACCACCATGACCACAAGCCGGTTCGGATCGATCCGCTCGCGTGGTACGAAATCCTGGGCCTGACGCCCCTGATCGTGTTCATCGTGCTGATCGGCATCCGGCCCGGCTATTTCACGCGGCCGCTGAACGAGCCGATCGAAAAGATGGCGGGTGGATTCACTGGCGCCAAGGTGGCCACTCAATCAGCGAAGTCTACGGAAATTCTACTGGGGTCGGCATCGGCATCGGAATGACGCCAACGTTCGCAGTCCATTGCGTTCGACCGTAACCATTCAAGCCTGCGGAAGCTCACACTCGAGATCGATCGAAACATGTTGAACGTCGAGACCTACAACGCCACGGCCGCATCGCTGAAAGCGATGGCTCCTGAAATCGTACTGATGGCTGCCGCGGTCGCGGTCATGACGGCCGGTGCTTTCGTTTCGAAGTCATGCCGGTTCTGGGCCCGTTGCTGCGCAGGGGCATTCCTCGCGTCGCTCGTTGTCTGGGTGTTGACTTACGGCGTGGTTCCTGACGAAATTGTCGCCGTCTTCGTCAACGACACGTTTTCGGTCAATGTCCGGTTCGGCCTTCTTATCGTAGGTTTGATCGTTCTGGGCCTTCTGCATGATCAGGTCGATGCGGCTCGGGCACCGGAATTTTTTGGTTCGCTACTTTTCGTTCAGGCCGGTGCGATGATCGTCGCAGGGGCGAACGATCTCGTGCTGCTGTTTCTCGGGCTCGAACTGGTCAGCCTTCCGACGTATCTGATGCTCTATCTGGCCCGCCGCAACGCCACGACTCTCGAAGCGGCTACCAAGTATTTCTTCCTGAGCATCTTCGCCTCGGCCCTGTTCCTTTACGGGCTGGCATTTCTGTACGGCCAACTGGGTATCACGCAGATCAAGGGCATCGCCACGATCTTCCATGCCGACGTGGTGAACGTGCCGGACAACAAATTCGCCCTGATCGCCGGGTTCCTGATCTTCGCGGGCCTGGCATACCGTATCGCGGCTGTGCCCATGCACTTCTACGCTCCGGACGTCTACGAAGGCAGCCCTTACACGATGACGGCGCTGCTTTCATGGTATCCCAAGGCTGTCGGTTTCATTGCGCTGGCCCGTGTGCTCGCTCCGATTTACGGCCGTCGGCCCGATGCCGTGAACGACTTCGTCGTCGACCGGTTCCTCGTCGGCTTCGCGATCGTCGCAGCCGCCACGCTGCTGGTCGGGAACACCATGGCATTGTTGCAGACGAACCTGCGCCGTCTGCTGGCTTACTCGTCGATTTCGCACAGCGGCTTCCTCATGCTCGGCCTGATCGCTTCACTGCGTCAAGAAGGGCCAGTCGGTTCCGCTGCGGCCGACCCGCTCCTTGGCGTTTTCGGAATCCTTTACTATCTTGCAGCTTACGGCTTCATGACTCTGGGGGCCGTCGGTGTGCTGATTTCCCTGAACCGGGGCGGGACGCCGGTCGAGACACTCGACGACATCACGGGCCTTGGGCGTCGTCAACCTGTGAAGGCCCTGTTCCTTGCCATCTTCTTCTTCAGTATGGCGGGCATTCCGCCGCTCGTCGGCTTCTGGGGCAAGTTCTATGTCTTCTCGGCCCTGTTCAGCGTGGCCAGCCGTGAATCGGACCGCATGCTGACCTGGCTGGCGATTTTCGCCGCTGTCTGTGCCGCGATCGGTGTGGTTTACTACTTGCGAGTCGTCGTGACGATGTACTTGAAAGAAAGCGAACTGGGTGCGCTGGAAGGAGAACGGGTGTCCGCGAACGATCCGTGGCCACTCAAGGCTGCAGTAACGGGCTGCCTGGTCGGCACGCTGCTCATCGGCCTGTTTCCGGCGATCATTTCGCAACCGGCGCAACGCTCAGCCTTTTCGGCGGTTCGGTTGCCCCTGATCAAGCAGACCTTGCAGGGTGGCGGACCGACAGCGACCGCCGCCGCATCGTCTCCATCGAATCCACGCTAAGTCGGCAGGTGACATTCGGGTTCGCACTGCCTGCGGGCTTTCGTCGGCTCACCGACCGATTTCGCACACGGCCGACTCGCTCGACCTTTCCGATTCGCATTCTCACGCTTCGCGGAACTGCTATATTGAACGCCTCGACGGCGGTGGGCCGCCGCATGGATACGGACGAAGTTCTCTCGGGTACTGCACACGATGTGTGAGAGTCTGCTGCGAGCCGAAGTGATTCACAGTTCGCGCACCTGGGTCGTGAAGGTCGGTTCGAACGTGCTCGCCAGCCCGGACGGCACGCTGGACAATCGGCGCATCGAAAGTCTCGCGGAAGAGATCGTTGAGATCAAACGTACGGGCCGACGCGTTATCCTCGTCAGTTCCGGAGCGGTCGGTGCAGGCATGGGCCAGATGGGCCTCAAGAAGCGGCCGCAGGATTTGCCCGGTATTCAGGCCGCCGCCGCGATCGGCCAGACGTATCTCATGCGTGCCTATGAGGAAGCGTTCAAGCCGAAGGGGTATCACGCCGCCCAGATTCTGCTGACCCATTCCGACTTCGACAGCCGTGCGCGATATCTGAACGTCCGCAATACGATTTCGACCCTGTTCGAATATCAGGCCGTGCCGATCATCAACGAAAACGACACGGTCAGCGTCGACGAGATCAAGTTCGGCGACAATGACCGTCTAGCCGCGATGGTCGCGAACCTCGTTCAGGCCGAATTGCTGGTGATCCTTTCCAGCGTCGACGGCCTCTGCCAGCCGTTGCCCGACGGCGGCGGCTTCGGCGATCCCGTCCCCGTGCTGACGAGTCTCGACGAGGAAGCTCTTGCCCTCGTGACTGACAGCCGCAGCAGCCTGGGCACTGGCGGAATGGGCAGCAAACTGGCTTCGGCCCGGCTCGTGACTCATTCCGGCGGTTCGGTCATTATCGCCAGCGGCAAGCGGGAACGGCCACTCACATCGATTCTCGAATGCCAGCCGATCGGCACGCTGATCCTGGCCGAGGGTCAGACACGTGGTGCTCGGCAGCGCTGGATCGGTCTGACCGCCCGACCGAAGGGACGCATTCGAGTCGATTCCGGGGCGGTTTCGGCTCTCGTGAACAAGGGCGGGAGCCTGCTGGCGATCGGCATCGTCGAGATCGAAGGCGATTTCGAAAAGGGCGATGTCGTCGCTATTTCCGACTTCGCTGGCGAAGAATTCGCCCGCGGCCTGGCCAATTACGGTTCCGCAGATGCCCGCCGCGTCAAAGGTCTCAAGAAGGAACAGCTGCGCAAGGCGCTCGAATCCTCGGCCGTGTATGACGAAGTCGTGCACCGGGATAATCTCGTCATCCTGCCGAAGTGATGGCTTTCTCCTTGATCCACCTGGCCAGATCCTCGGCATAACGCCGTGAAACCTCGCCCGCTTCGAATTCCAGCGTGTGATGCGCGCCTGGGTATTCGAGAATCGTGGGCTTCGCGGTTTTCGCACTATTTATGTAATCTTTGGTTCTGTCATTGTTTACGATTCGGTCTGCGCCCGCGAGCTGCAGCAGGACGGGGCAGCCGAGGCGTCGGGCGTAGCGCCGCAACCGCAGGTCGAAGATTCGACTCGTCACGAAGAACCGGGCACTCGCTTTGTGCAGGGTCCGTTCGTCCGTGGCGATGAAATTCTGCCAGTGCGGGTCGGACGTGAATAAGGCCGGATCTGCCAGTGGGATCGGGAATTGCTTCCGCGGCCGGATCAAGGCGGCCAGAGCGATTCGAATCTGCATGGAGAATGGAGGACGCACTTTCGCGAACAGGCCCGGTGCGATCAGCGACAGCCCGGCCCACTGGCCCGGGCGTGTCGCGGCCGAGGCGACCGCCAGCTTGCCGCCCCAGCTGATCCCGCCCAGATAAGGCTTAAACTTCGAATCTCCGCTCGATTCACGCCATGAGCGGTAGACGATATCGATATCTTCGAGCAACTGCCCAGGCGAACGCGCGTGCCCGCGATCGCTCGCGTTCGCGCCTGAACCGCGACGGTCGGGCATAGCGGTTTCGATACCGTGTTCCGCCAGAGTACGGCCAAGCGATTCGTACCAGCCGGCGTGTGACTGAATCCCGTGCAGGATGAGAATCCGGGCCTGTATGGCCGCATTCGACGGCCGCCAGAAACGGCAATGAAGAGGATAACCGTCCGATGCCGTGAGCGTCCGGGTTTCCTCGATCCAATCAGGCATAGGTGATGTCCTTGCGGCGGACCGTCACGGAGTCGAGCTTGGCCATGTCGATTTCGATCCCGAGGCCCGATCCGCCCAGCGGGTTGGCCTTGCCACCGTAACCGAAAGTGATGTCCTGTTTTGCGAAAGGTTCTGCCAGCACGTGCCGGTCATAGGAACCTTCGAGAAATACGAGATCCCGGACTCGAGTCGCCACAGCTCTTCCCGCGGCGGACAGGATCGGCGATTCGCCCGGGTGGCAACCCAGCCCATAGCGTCGTCCGTTGCGTATCGCCGTGGCGATAAGCCTGAGGCTCGGCAACACGCCACCGCATTTCGAAAGCCTGATGTTGAAGATTTCGCCGAATCCGCCCTGAATCGCGGTTTCGGCGTCGATCGGCCCGCACAGGGATTCGTCGAGAATCACGGGAAACGGCTGCCGGAATTCCGGCTTGCCGAGTTCGTCGATGGCTTCATGCGGCACGGGTTGTTCATAGGCCGAAGGCTGCGAGAATGCAAGGCGTTCGGACCACGCCCGGAATTCGGCGGGTGTCCAGGCTTCGTTGGCATCCAGGCGAATATCGCACTTGCTGCCCAGCCTGCGGCGAATGCGGCGCAGGCGGGCGACTTCATCGGCGCCGGGGATGCCGACTTTCACCTTCACTTGCCTGAAGCCCCAGATCCGCATTTTCGTCGCCGAAATGCGTTCCTTCCAGGGATTTTCGGCCGTGATCGCTCCGGAATAGCGGACGGGCACCGGCTCACCGATCGGAACGTCGGCCGCAACAGCACTGAAATTCAGGGCATCGCCGATCGGAACGCCGAAGTGTCGGGCATAGGCATCGAGGATGGCGATTTCGGCCGAGCAGCGTGCTGCGTTCGAGCCGATGGCTCGCGGGTCATCTGGGCTTGCCTGTGGCATCCAGGCGTCGAGCGCACGCACCACGCCGGCGAAATCGACCGGATCGCCGACGATCGAGGCAAGTGGCCAGCTTTGCAGTGCTTCGAGTGCCGAATCGACGGTTTCGCCGGTGACGTAAGGCCGCGGAACGCCTTCGCCTAAGCCTGTCGAGCCGTTATCGAGATGGACGACGGTCACGACATTCTCACTGTCGTTCCGCTCGTGCGAAGCATGCTTGATTTTCTTCTTGAGAGCCAGACGGATGTGCCGGATCTCAAGTTTGACGATTCGAGCCACGGTGAAATCTCATGAGCGAAACGGCTGCCAAAACGCGCTGGCCAGAAGCAGGTTCGCACCTGTCGCGAGCACGACCATATCCAAGCCTATCATGAGAAATTGCCCAGACCGCAGATTCGGGTCGAGAATCGGAGAAATCAGGCGAATAGCACGCATCGATACGGCCACCACGACCAGGCTGCCTGCCATGAAGGCCGCCACAAGACCCAGGCCTGTGATGACGTGTCCGGCGGCGATTCCCAGCAGCAGCAGGCCGATCGCTTCCCAGCACGGGATCAGCCCCGCGGTGATTCCGGTGATCAGGCCGCTCGATGGCGCGGCATGCGGAGCCGGGGCCGAATTCGTGGTTTCCCGGACGTTCTCAGCCTCGCTCCGGTTCGAACTTGCTGTGAACGACCGGATACGCTCTCCGAGCCTGTAGGCCGCGGGGCATGCGATGAGAAAACCGGCGATTTTTTTCAGCGATGCCGAAATGGTCAGAAGTGATGTGTCGGACAATATGAGCGAGAGTGCCGCCAGTAAGAAAATCACGGCGAAATGGCTGCCCACCCAGCCTGCGACGATCGCCAGGCCCTGACGTTTGCGCCGGTCTCCCGTGAGCGCAGCAGCAGCGAGAAGAGTCTTTCCATGGCCAGGTTGAAGCGTGTGCAGCATGCCCAGGATGATCGCGCTGAAGATCCCGAGACGCATCCCCCGAAATCGACCTTCTGGCTGAGATTCGGCGATTGAGGACGGATCAATTTCGTCTGAGGGCCGGGCGATTTCGTCGGGCCTCGATTTCGGCCATTCGACGGTGCCGGTCCATTCCACGGTTTTGCGCAGGGCCGGTTCGTCGAGCATCCAGACAGGCCGGTAAGGTTCGGAAGCGGCTGAGGCGGGATATTCGCCATCGCTTTTCAGAATCGTGCCCGGTTCGGCTTCGACTCCCAGACGGCTGACGCCGTCGCTGGTGCCGAAATTGGTGTCCCGAAAGCGATATCTGCCAGGCAGGTTCGGATCGATCCGGAAACGGAACGCGTAGATCGTATGGATTTCGCGGCGGCGTTCGATCGCATCGACTTTCCATTCAGGCGCGGGCTGGCCTTCGGGAAAGTCAATCTTCAGTGCCGAAGCGATCTGCGGAGCGACCAGGCGCCCGTACTGGTCCAGCCACTCGTCCGGGTCGGGCGGCAGTTCTTCAGCGTTACGCAGCCGTTTCAAGTCGCGGGCGATCGTCGTGTCGTCAAGTTCGAGCGTGTAATCGACGATCAGGCGGCCAGGCGCGAATCGAAGCTGAACGGTTCTGTCGACACGCTGCTTCGGCAGGTCGTGCGAAAACGCAACGACCGGAGCGAAAGCTACGAATACGAGCGATACGATGCCGCAAAGGAGCGGCCCGGGCTTCATCGGTAAAATTTTTCGAGGATTCGGTTCACGGTGCGAATTGCCAGCGGCTTGTCGACCGGTTTGTTGAGTACGCACTGAACCCGGGCTTTCAGGGCCAGGCTCAGGAGGCGGTCGCTGTGCTGGGAAGTGACGAGGATCGTCGGAATCCAGAGCCCGCGAGTTTTGCGGGCAAGTTCGACAGTCTCCAGCCCGCTGAGACGGGGCAGGTACATGTCGAAAACCGCGACATGCACTTCATGCTGGCTGCTCAAATGCAGGGCTTCCTCGCCGCTGCCCGCGAGCAGCGTCCGAAACCCCGCGGGCTCGAAAACTTCACGCAGCTGTTCGCGGGAGCTTTCGTCCACGTCGGTAATCAGAATCGTCTTGTGTACGGATCTGGCCATGACGAGTCAGTAGCGGTTCAGGACAAGTGTCGTATCCGTGGTGATGTCGAAAACGGTCAGGCAGAGAGTCGCGCGTCCCCCTATTCTGAAATATAGCAACATTTGCGCCAATATCGAAATCGATTCGATATCGCGTCGATCGATGATTTTTCGCGCACCGGTCTCAGGCGAGGATTGCCTTAAGGGCATCGTCGGCGGCGTCGATGGTCGCATCGATATCCGATTCGGTGTGCGCTGCCGAGACGAAAGCGGCTTCGAACTGGGAGCATGGCAGATAGACGCCCCGGGCCAGCATCTCCCAGAAAAACCGGGCGAACAGGGCGAGGTCGGATCGCTTGGCGTCTTCGTAATTCCACACCGGAGCATTGTTGAAGAACAGCGTGATCATGCTGCCGACCCGCTGAACCTGGGCTGGAACGCGGCGGTCGGAACAGACGCGGCGCAGGCCGTCTTCCAGCCGCGCGGTGATCGATTCCAGATACTCGTAGGGTGAATCGTCGCGCAGAACGCGGATCGTTTCCATGCCGGCGGCCATCGCCAGCGGATTGCCGGAAAGGGTGCCGGCCTGAAAGATCTTGCCTGCGGGGCTGACATGCTCCATGGCCGGGCGTGATCCGCCATAAGCCGCCGCGGGCAGGCCCCCGCCGATGATTTTGCCGAAAGCCGAAAGATCGGGCGTGATGCCGTAAAGCGCCTGAGCACCGCCCAGGGCAAGTCGAAAACCGGTCATGACTTCGTCAAAAAGCAGAACGGTGCCCGACTTTTCCGTCAGTTCGCGGATCGCTTCAAGATAACCAGGCCGGGGCGGCACCAGGCCCATATTTCCGGCGACCGGTTCGAGGAGCACGGCCGCGATCTGCCCCGGATGTTGCTGGAAAAGCGTTCGCAGGGCTTCGATGTCGTTGAACGGACACAGGAGCGTGTCGGCGACTGCACCGGGCGTGACGCCAGGGCTGTTGGGTGTGCCGAGCGTCGTCGCCGCTGACCCGGCCTGCACCAGGAGAGCGTCAACGTGGCCATGATAATGGCCCGTCATCTTCACGATTTTGTCGCGGCCCGTGATTCCACGAGCCAGACGCACGGCCGACATGGCAGCTTCGGTGCCGCTCGAAACGAACCGGCACATTTGCACGGACGGAACGACTTCGGCGACCAGTTCGGCGATTTCGGCTTCACGCTCGGTCGGTGCGCCGAAGGAGGTGCCGTCGTTCATGGCGTCGGTCACGGCGGCGATCACGCGCGGGTGCCTGTGACCCAGGATCATCGGGCCCCAGGAGCCGATGTAATCGATGTACTGGTGACCGTCGATGTCCCAGAGATACGCCCCTTCGGCACGTTTCATGAAGGGCGGTTTGCCGCCGACGGCTCCGAACGCCCGCGCCGGGCTGTTCACGCCGCCGGGAATGACTTTGCAGGCCTTTTCGAAGGCGGCTTCGCTGGCATCGAGCCGATAATCGGGCCTGCTTATCGCCGGTGTCGGAGCGGTTTTTTCGTGCATGGAACTTCTTGGAGAGCGTGAGTCAGACGGTGCGGCAGGAACATGTCCTGACGCGAAAACGCCGGAGGGCTATCGATCTTACGGAGTGTCGAAGCGGGCCAGATCCCGGCTGGGACACTGGCATTACCTGTTGACGTTCAGGATTCGGCTCGGGATCTGCAGCAGATCGCCGGGAACGACGGCATTGTTCGAGCCGGAGCGGAAGCCTTCAAGGTCGAGCGTGACGTACTTGAACCCGAGTTTGCGGAAAACGCTGACGAGTTCGTCGCGAACCCCGGGCGCCGCGAAGCCGGGCAACTCATCCAGCGGCACTTCCACCCGGGCGAGGTCGCCCTTGTGGTAACGCACCCGGCAAATCCTCAGGCCTTTTTCGCGGAGCCAATGCTCGGCTTCGTCGATCATGCGGACCCGTTCCGGGGTCACTTCCTCGCCGTAGGCGATACGGCTGGAAAGGCACGGAGTCGCAGGTTTGTCCCAGGTCGGCAGATCCCAGCCTTTTGCCAGTTCGCGGACGTCGGCTTTGCTGAGCCCGCACTCCTGAAGGGGGTGCCGAACGCCGTTTTCCGCGGCGGCCTTCATGCCGGGGCGGTGGTCGCCAGCGTCGTCCATGTTCGCGCCGGAGAGGATCACTTCGACGGCGAGGTGCGGCAGCATGTCGGAAAGGCGGCCGTAGAGTTCGCTCTTGCAGAAATAGCAGCGGTCAGGATTGTTCCGCAGATAGTTCGGGTCCGCGAATTCCTCGGTGCGGATGATGCGATGCCGGATGCCGATCTTGCGGACAAGTTCGAGGCACTCTTCCAGCTCGCCCGAAGCGAGACTGTCCGACACGGCGGTGACGGCGATCGCGCCATCTCCCAGGGCTTCGAATGCCGCCTGGGCGACGACGGTGCTGTCCACGCCGCCCGAGAAGGCGACGGCGACTTGCCCGAACGACCTGATCTTCTCGACGAGTTCCTCACGCTTTTTTTGCAGCGAGGCATCAGCCCAAATTCGTTCGTGCATCAGTTCGGTTCCTGAATTCGGCTGGCAATGTTCTGACTTCGGACCGGTTCGAATACCTCGGGTCATTCATTATTCCAGATTCGCCCGCGATTGGCAAAACAGGGCGACGTGTCGCTTTCTCGCCACATTTTGTCCGGCGGCCAGAAATATGGGATAATCGGTACTAGATTCGGCCACCAGAGAGAGAAATTCCGCGTCTTTTTTGGTGGAGCGCCGATGAGGGGAATACCGATGTCTCGCGTGAAGTGCCGGTGCGGCAACTACGTGCTTTTCGAACCGGCCCCCGGCTCGGAATCCGTCAAGGTGTTGTGTCACCGTTGCGGTTCGAAAATCCGCGTCAAGGTTCGGCAGCCTGATTATCGAAAAGAAGAAGCCGAACGTCGCCAGGATGGCTTCATCCGCTTCTTCTGCCCCTGCGGCCGCCGGCTGAAAGTGATTTCCCAGATTCCTCTTCCTTCGCACGGGCGCTGCCCCGATTGCGGCCGAACGGTGCCCGTACCACCCCAGCGATCGCTCAAAGTGACCAATCCGATGGAGTTTCCCACGACGGAACTCTCGGACGAAGAGGCCAAAACCTTCGCGGCATGGATCAGCAAATTCAACGAGTGAACCTGGCTTGAGCAGGCTCGGGATTCTGGCATAAGGCGTAGATCCCGGGCAGACGCCGGGTCGCCATCCGTCTCAATCGCCGTATTTGCTTCGCAAACGGGCCGAGAGCCTGAGTATCAGTTGAGCACGCTCGAACTGATCCGCCCATTCCGAGATCACCGATTCCCGGTATCGGGCATCGCCTGATCCCGCAATGCCCAGGCTGCAACTTGCACCGTGGAGCGATTCGACTTCCTGCCGGTATTGGGCCAGAGTCTTTTCGCCGTAACGGGCGGCTTCGAAACCGTCCTCACTGAGAAAGATCACGGCAGGTACGCGCTGACCGCCGTTGATTCGCAGCGCCTCGCGTGCTTCCTCCGGAGCGTCGTCACGGTCCAGAAATCGAAGGTCGATCAGGCCCGCGGGCGATGCTTGCGCGAGCTTGCGAAAGATCGGGCATTGAAAGGCACAATCGCCGCACCACGTTCCAGCCAGGCAAAGCACGTTCATTTTGCGACCGAATTGACCGAAAGTCGCAAGGGATTCGGGCGAAAGTTCGATTTTCCGATCATTATCCGACCATCGATCGCGATGCACTTGCGATGCATACTTGCGGAGAAAGCTGTCGTAATCGTGGGCTCGGTCGAAGCAGGATTGCCAGTCGATGCTCATATCGCTCATTACGTGAAGGGGATTCGCTCGTCAGGAACGGTTCGGGCAGGCCGGTCAATCGATGACCCAGTCGTCGGATGGTTTGTTGAGTTTGAGCCGGTCACCCGGGCGTGAGTGCGAAACGCTGGCCATCGAGGCCGACAACCAGCGGAAGAATTCCTGAAACCGGGCCCCGCGCATCGTCAGCGGCTGCCGCGGGAAGACACGTGCCATGGTCGCCTTGTCGAACGTGTCCGTGCCGAAACAGAACGCCACGAGGCTCTTGCCGGCCTCTTCCTGATGCAGCAGCCGAGCGGCCTGGCCGACGTCATCCGTCGGCGCGCCGTCAGTCAGCACGACCAGCCAGGGGCGGAAATAAGAGACGCCGCCGAGCCGGTAGTTGCGCTTGCGGCGGTCGATCAGTTCGATGCCCTTTTCGATCGCCGCACCCAGGGGCGTATCGCCGCCCGCCATAAGAATCGGCGGGACGAAGTGGCTCACGGTCGCGAAGTCGTGCGCGACGCGCACATCGCCGCCGCAACTGACGACGGCCAGTTCCAGCCGCTTCGCCGCCAGAGCGTCCGTCGAGACTTCCTGCACGAACTGGTTCAGGGCCTGGTTGAGCTGGTCGATCGGAGTACCGGCCATCGAGCCGGAGATATCCAGCACGAGAACGCACGGGCACCGGGGCTCAGGATTGTCCGCGAATTCGACCGCCGCGAAGAGATCTTCTTCCGGCGGCGGTGCATCGAACGGAACCTGCGTAATTCCTTGACCTTGAGCCGGGGGCCGGGGCGCAGAGGCCGACGTCGATTCGCTGAGGAATTCGACGTCGATCGGCTCGTCTTCACCTGGTTGGTGATGTCCTGAATTCGTCATGGATATCGCCGTCGCGTGATGTTTACCGCGGGATCGAACGTTTCGGCATTCGACCCATACTAACGCAGGGCTATCCCGTCATACAGTCACGACACAGATCGCGCTTGGCCGTGGGTCACTCGTCCGAAGGTTCGGCCGTTTCCTCAGCCGGTTCTTCGTCGATTTCGACGATGTCATCCGCGTCGTCCGGAATGTCAACGTCATCGGCCCGGTTCGCGTTTTCGGCGTCTTCCGCAGCGGCCTTGGCTTCCGCCGCTTCGATGGCCTCTTCGGGCACGAGTGCCAGCGAACCGACCGAGTCACCTTCGTCCAGCCGGATGATGCGGACGCCAAGCGTGTTACGCCCGGTTTCGCGGATTTCCTCGACACGGGTCCGGATCATGATCCCGCCGGAGGTGGTGACCATGATTTCGTCGTCGCCGATGACTTTGGCGACGGCCACGACATTGCCGTTCCTGCCGCCGGTCTTGATGTCGATCACACCCTTGCCGCCGCGCGACTGGCTGCGGTATTCGGTCAAATTCGTCCGTTTGCCCTGCCCGAGCGCGCAAATCGTCAGCAGCTGGGCGTCGTCCTCAGGACCGTCGGCGATGACCATGCCCACCACTTCGTCGCCTTCGTCCAGCCGAATCCCGCGAACGCCATAGGCCCCACGGCCCATCGTGCGCACGTCGGATTCGTCGAACCGGATCGACATGCCCTCCCGCGTGGCCAGAATCACCTGCTGACCCGTACGGACACGCGCGACACCGATCAGTTCGTCGCCCTCATCAAGCCCCAGGGCGATGATGCCCCGGCCCAATGGCCGTTTGAACGCCGCCAGCCGGGTCTTCTTCACGGTGCCGCGACGGGTGACCATGAACAGGCTCTCGTCTTCACGGAAGTGCCGCACCGGGACCATGCCCGTCACACGTTCGCCTTCACCGAGCTGAAGCAAGTTCACGAGAGCCCGGCCGCCACTGGTCCGTGAGCCTTCGGGGATATCATAAACCTTGAGCCAGTAGACTTTGCCGGCTGTCGTGAAGAAAAGCATGTAGTCGTGCGTGAGAGCGACGAACATGTGAGCCAGGAAGTCGTCTTCCTTCGTCGAAGTCGCCGAAACGCCGCGGCCGCCACGCCCCTGGGCCCGATAGACGGCCGGCGCGATCCGCTTGATATAGCCGCCGTTGGTCACGGTCACGACCATATACTCTTCGCGGATCAGGGCTTCCTTGTCGTAGTCGCCCACTTCGATGTCGGAGATCGTGCTGCGCCGGGCGTCGGCGTATTTGTCCTTGAGGTCTTCGAGATCCTTGCGAATCAGGGCGAGGATTTCGCCTTCGTCGGCCAGAATGGCTTCGAGCTTGCCGATGTCTTCACGCAGAGCCTTGTACTCGGCCGAAAGCTTGTCGGCTTCAAGCCCCGTAAGCCGCTGAAGCTGCATGACCAGGATCGCGTCGGCCTGCTGCCGCGTGAGCGGGCCGGTCGGTCGGGCTTCAGGGTCGTCCAGCGCACGCTGCAGAATGTCGGCCGACACCTGGACTTCCATCAAGCGCCGGCGCGCGGTGTCAGGGTCGCGGCTGGACCGGATGATGGCGATGATTTCGTCGATGTAGTTCAGGGCGATCAGGAGCCCTTCGACGATATGGGCCCGCTGGCGCGCCTGCTTGAGCAGAAAAGTCGTGCGCCGCCGGATGACGACCTGGCGATGCTCGACGAACAGCCGCAGCATTTCCTTGATCGGAAGCAGCTTCGGACGACCGTCGACGAGCGCAAGGTTGATGATCGAAAAACTGTCCTGAAGCGGCGAAAACTTGAATAGCTGGTTGAGGATGACCTGCGTGTTCTCGCCCTTCTTGATCTTCACCACGATCCGCACGGGCTGCTTACGGTCCGACTCGTCGACGATGTCCGAAACGCCCGTGATCCGGCCTGTGTTGACCAGCTCGGCCAGCTTTTTGAGCAGCGGCTCTTTCGTCTGCTGATACGGAATCTCGGTGAATACGAGGTGCTCGCGGCCGTCTTTCTGCACCTCGATCGCGTGCCGGGCCTGAATCACCACCCGGCCGCGGCCTGTCAGATAAGCCTGCTTGATCCCGAGCCGGCCGCAGAGGATACCGCCGGTCGGAAAGTCCGGCGCCGGCAGCCGTTCCATAATCTCGTCGAGCGTGATGCGGGGGTTGTCGATCAGGGCGATCAGGGCATCGCACACTTCGCCCAGATTATGCGGCGGAATGTTCGTGGCCATGCCGACGGCGATACCGCCCGAGCCGTTGACGAGCAGGTTCGGAAACTTCGCCGGCAGGACGCGCGGTTCCTGATATTTTTCGTCGTAATTCGGCTGGAAGTCGACGGTGTCTTCCTTGATGTCCTGCAGCATTTCCGCGGCGACGGGCGAGAGCTTGGCCTCGGTATAACGCATGGCCGCCGGCGGCAGGCCGTGGATCGAGCCGAAGTTCCCCTGCCCCGTGATCAGCGTCGACCGCATGTTCCACCACTGCGCCATCCGGGCAAGCGTGGGATAGATCGAATTGTCGCCGTGCGGGTGGTAGCGTTTCATCGTCTCGCCGACGATACCCGCGCACTTGCTCGTCGAGGAGCCGGGCGTCAGCCCGAGGTCGAGCATGGCCGTGAGGATCCGCCGCTGCGAGGGCTTCAGGCCGTCGCGCACATCCGGCAGCGCCCGGCTGACGATGACCGACATCGCGTACGTGAGATAGCTTTCCTTCAGCTCGTCTTCGATGTTCAGGGGCGTGGCCTGCAGAATCGGAGCCGCGGGCAGGCCACGATCGTCGCCCTTGCCTTTCGTCTTCGGAGCGGGCTTTTCCTGTTCCTGCTTTTCCTTTTCGGGGCCGTTCGCGTTCGGATCATTCCCCTCGGTACGTTCCAATTCGTCGTCGCTCACGGTGGAAATTTCCCTGAAGTTCGGAAAGCGCCGGAATCATCGGCAAGGACGAGCGCCCGATGGCCGGAATCCCGCTTTTCGTCGGATGGCTTATTTTATCGAATCTCGCTCTTGCGCACAATGTTCGGTGCACGTTCGGAGCCGTCTTCAGGACGGTTTTCGCGAATTCCGGCCGGTCCCGTTTCGGAATCCATCGCCCTGAACGCGGTCAGGCCGGTCCAGGGCCGCGATCACGTGCCCAGAATCGCCTCCAGCAGCGAATCGGGCGCGGCCGAATACTGCAGCGGTTCCATCGAATAGCTCGCACGCCCCTGGCTGAGGGACCGAACGGCCGTCGAATAGCCGAACATCTTCTCCAGCGGGGCTTCGGCCTCGATCACTTGCAACCGCCCACGCTGATTCGTGCCGGTGATGATCGCACGCCTTGCCGTCAGGTCGGCCGTGATGTTGCCCAGGCTTTCGTCGGGCGTGACCACTTCCAGCTTCATGATCGGTTCCAGCAGAACCGGCCCGGCCTCTTCCAGGGCTTTCGTCATGGCGTCAGCGGCGGCGAAGCGGAAGGCGACGTCGTTCGAAGAGTCGTCGTCGTAAGAGCCATCCACCAGCGTAATTTTCAGGTCCACCAGAGGATAGCCCGTCTTGCCGCCTGATTTGGCTTCTTCACGCAGGGTCTGTTCGATCACGGGCACGAATTCGGCCGGGATATCGCCCGCCTTGCACTTGTTGACGAACTTGACGACCGGCGCGCCCTTGGGCTGAGACTCCGGTTCGAGGTCGATCGTCACCTTGGCGTACAGCTCCTGATTGCCCGTCACGCGCTGGCATACGCCGGTGACACGCTTGACGGCCTTCTTGATCGTCTCCCGATAGCTTACCCGCGGCCGGCCGACGTGCACCTTCATGTTGAAGTCGCGCGTCATCCGGTGCTTGAGAATTTCCAGGTGCAGTTCACCCATGCCCGAGATGATCGTCTGCCCGGTCTCTTCGTTCACCTTGTAAGTGAATGTCGGGTCTTCGCGTGCCAACGAAGCCAGAGTGTCAGCCAGTTTGCCTTTGTCCGCCGAGCTGACCGGCTCGATCGACATGCTCATGACCGTCTCGGGGAATTCGATCTGCTCCAGCAGAATCGGGTGGGGCGCGTCGCAGAGCGTGTCGCCGGTGCGAGCCTCTTTCAGGCCCACGACACCCACGATATCGCCAGCCGAGGCTTCGTCGATCTTGATCCGCTCATCCGCCGCGATGTGATAAAGTCTTGAGCAGACTTCTTTTTTGTCGCGTGCCGGATTCATCGGCCGATCGCCGGCCTTGAGCACGCCGGAATAGATCCGGACGAACGAGAGGTCGCCGTGCTGGTCGCTCGTGATCTTGAAGACCAGTCCACAGAAAGGCTCATCGGCCTTGGGCTTGCGCGTCAGCTCCGTGCCCTTCTTCGGGTGCAGGCCGACGACGGGCGGCTTGTCGAGCGGGCTCGGCAGATACTGCAGAACGGCATCGAGCAGCCGCTGCACGCCGACGTACTTGAAACTCGAACCGCACAGCACCGGCTGAATCCGGGCGGCCAGAGTCGCACGCCTGAGCGCAGCGTGGATCATCTCTTCCGTCAGTTCGGCCCCTTCCAGGTGGGCCATATAGTTTTCGGTGAATTCCTCATCGGCTTCGGAAAGCGAATTGAGCAGCCGCTCACGCCACAGGTCGGCTTCGGCGGCCATGTCTTCGGGGATGTCGGTCTCGGCCACCTTGTCGCCCATGTCGTCGGCATGCGAATAAAAAGCCCGCATGCGGATCAGGTCGATCAGGCCGCGGAATTCGCCGATGCTGCCTTCAGGCCCGGCACCGATCGGCATGACGATCGGCACGGGGTTCGATTCGAGACGCTCGCGGATTTCTTCGAACACGCGGTCGTATTCCGCCCCGATGCGGTCCATCTTGTTGATGAAGCAGATTCGGGGAACGCCGTACTTCGTCGCCTGACGCCAGACTGTTTCGCTCTGGGCCTCGACCCCTTCGACGGCCGAAAAGACGACCACTGCGCCGTCCAGAACCCGCAGGCTCCGCTCGACTTCGGCCGTGAAATCGACGTGGCCGGGCGTGTCGATGATGTTGACCGTGTAGTCCTTCCACTTGCACGTGATCGCCGCGGCGATGATCGTGATGCCCCGCTCCCTCTCTTCCGGCAGGTAGTCGGTCGTCGTGCTGCCACGGTCCACGTCGCCCATCTTGTGAATGGTGCGGGTGTAATACAGGATGCGCTCAGTCGTCGTCGTTTTGCCGGCGTCGATGTGGGCGATGATGCCTATGTTGCGAATCGCGGAAAGCCCGGCCGGAGCAGGTGCGACGATCGAGTGATAAGTACCGGTGCTGTCGTCGGATTCCATGGCAGAAAGTCGCTCGGCTCAAAGGCGGAACCGCCGGTCGAAACCGCGGATTCCTGTGTTCGCGTCTTGAATTCTGTGCATCATAATATCCGCAATCCGCCAGCGCAGGCAATCGGCGCTGGCGTGACGGGATACGGCAACCCTGAGTCTGCCGGATCAGGTGATCCAGTCATGCACGACACGCCCGTGGATGTCGGTCAGGCGGAAGTCGCGGCCCGCGTAGCGATACGTCAGCCGCTCGTGATCGATGCCGAGCAGGTGCAGCATCGTCGCATGCAGGTCATGCACGTGCACCGGCTTTTCCTGGGCGGCGAATCCGAATTCGTCGGTCGCTCCGTAAGCCTGGCCGCCCTTCACGCCGCCGCCCGCCAGCCAGACCGAGAACCCGTAATGGTTGTGGTCACGCCCGTTCAGCGCGGGCAGCTCGGCCACGGGCGTGCGCCCGAATTCGCCGCCCCAGAGCACGAGAGTTTCTGACAGAAGCCCGCGCTGATCGAGGTCGAGCAGAAATGCCGCGATCGGCCCATCCCATTGATTGGAAAGGTCGCGATGCTGCTTTTCCAGATTGTCGTGATTGTCCCACGGCTGACCGGCGCCGGACCAGACCTGGACGAACCGGACGCCCCGTTCAATCATCCTGCGCGTCATCAGCAACTGGCGGCCGATCGTCGTATCGCCATAAAGTTCCCGCAGCCAGGCAGGTTCGCGTGAAAGATCGAAAACGTCGGCCGCTTCCGACTGCATCCGATAGGCCAGCTCGAACGACTGAATCCGGGCTTCCAGAAGTGCGTCGTCGCCCTGGCTCTCGCGATGCCTGCGATTCCATCTCTGAAGCAGGTCGAGCTGCTTGCGCTGCTCAGCCGGCCCGAGTTTGCCGTTGCGGAGATTCTCCACAAGCTTCTCAGGATCTTTGAGTTCCGTATTCAGGTAAGTACCCTGATACGCTCCGGGCAGAAATGCCGACCGCCAGTTCTGGGCGGCCACGATCGGATATCCGCCCGGACACATCGCCACGAAACCAGGGAGGTTCTGGTTTTCGGTACCCAGTCCGTAAGTCGCCCATGATCCGAAGCTTGGGCGCGGCAGTCGCGAATCGCCGCAATTCATGAGCATCAGCGACGGTTCGTGATTGGGCACGTCCGCGTGGATCGAACGGATCACGCAAAGCTTGTCGGCGTGCCAGGATGCCGTACGCTTGAACAGATCGCTGACTTCCAGGCCCGATTCACCGTACTTCGCGAACGAAAACGGCGAACGCATCGCCGCACCGGTTTTGCGCTCCGTGCGCAAGTTGCTTGTAGGGAGAGGCTTGCCGTGGTATTTGTCGAGCAGGGGCTTCGGGTCGAACGTGTCCACATGCGACGGACCGCCGTTCATGAACAGGTGGACGACGTGCTTCGCCTTCGCCGGAAAATGGGGCGGCTTCGGCGCCAGCGGGTTCACGGCCTTGATGCCGGCCGGCGTTTCGGCCGCTTCCAGCGCCGCCATGGCCAGCATCGGCATGCCCATGCCAGTGCGACGCAGCAAGTCTCTTCGGGAGAGGTTCAGCTCGTTCATGGTCGGATTCAGTCGGTGAAGTGGAATTCGTTGGACATCAGGAACAGCTGCGCCAGGGCGATCAGCCGCTCCCGCCCGTCGCCCGGAATCGTGGTCAGAAATTCGCTGATTTCAGCGAGTTCCGCACTCGATGGCGATCTTTGCCACGCAAGCCTGGCCATCCGCGACGCCATGGCGGAGTCGTCCGCCGACCCTTCGCCCGCGGAACGTTGGACGAGCCCTTCCGCGCAGACTCTCAACAACGGATGGTTCATGAGGAACAGGGCCTGCCCCGGCGTCGATGTCGAAGCTCGCTCCACGGCCAGGGCATTCGCTTCCGGAAAGTCGAACGTGCGAAGCTGTTCGGGCAAATTCAGCCGGTCAATGCGACCATAGATCGCCCGCCGCCGGAACGACGCATCGATGGCCGAGCCCGAGGAAGGGCCGCCGACGGTCATGTCCAGGAGCCCGGAAACGTACAGCGCCGAATCCCGCATGGTTTCGTAATCGGACCGCCGGATCGGGGACCAGGCCAGATATTGGTCGCGTGGGTCGTTCGCCAATGCCTCGGAGGAACCGGGCGGTAAGGTCGATCGACGATAAGTCTGGCTGAGCATGATGCGCCGGATGAGCTGCTTGGTCGACCAGCCGGACTTCATGAAGTCCAAAGCCAGGGCATCGAGCAGCTCGGGATGGCTCGGCGGTTCGCCACGTATGCCGAAATCGCCCGGCGTGGCCACCAGACCCCGGCCGAACAGGATGTGCCAGACTCGATTGACGTAAACTCTTGCTGTCAGGGGGTTCGCCGGATTCGCGACCGCTTCGGCGATCTGCAGTCGGCCGCTTTGCCCCGGCGGAACTTCGACTTTCGGCAAAGTGCCTTCGAACATCGACAGGAAACGTCGCTCGACTTCCTTGCCTTCGTTCTGCGGATTGCCGCGGACGAACAGTCGTGTTTCCACCGCCGTGGGCCGATCGGTCAGCATTTGGGCCCGGACCGGCGCGCCTTTCGCCCGCCGGGCCTTTTCGAAGGCATCGATCCGCTTCTTCAGCTCCGCCTGAGATGCCCGGTCAGGCAGCAGCGTCAAATCGCCCATCGGGTTCCGCACGACCCGCACCGGTGAGTCTGGCCCGTCGAGCACCTGACGAAGCTCTTCGACGAACGGATCTTCATGCCGAATCGGCTCGCCTGATCCTGCGGCGAAACCACGTTCCCGAAATTCACGCCAGACGAAATAGGCTTTACGCATCGACTCGCCATAAGCCTGGGCCAGTTCCGCCAGATTCGCGGGGCTGCGGTCGACGATGGCGGCTTTCAGGATGGGGTTGGTCTCTTCACCCAGGTGCCTGGCAAGGGTCTGGGAAAATTCGGCCTCTGCGGCATCCGCACAAGCGTTCCAGGTACGCATTACCCGCATCTCTTTTTTGCGGGATTTTTCGAGGAACGCCCGCCATTGGGTAATCAGCGTCGGATTCAAGTCATCGCCGTCGGCGATCAGCATGAAGTCGTCGGTCTTCGGGGCACGGCGCGAAGTCTCTGCGGCGAGCAGGTAATCGCCGGCTCGCCGACGGGCCTTCTCCACCAGTTCGTCGTATTTCGATTCGACGAAATTCCGCAGATTTGCCTGAGCTGCCGCGATCTCTCCGGCGATTTTGCGAGCGGCTTCGTCCGTCCCGGCAGGTCCGAGTTCCGGCGGCAGCAGCGGTTCCACGGAATTCGCGAATATTCCATAGAGGGCGTAATAATCTTCGCTGGCGATCGGATCGAACTTGTGGTCGTGGCACCGCGCACAGGTGACGCTCAGCCCCAGCAGTGGCCGCGTGACGACATCGATACGGTCGTCGATGATGTCGTGCGGGTTGTTCATGTACCGGTTGCCGAGCGTCAGAAAGCCCAGAGCTGCCAGATTCTCACGGCCGCCAGGCCCGTCCGTCAGCCTGTCCGCCGCGATCTGCTCCTTCACGAACCGGTCATAGGGCTTGTCCTCCGAAAACGACCGGATCACGTAGTCGCGATAGGTGTACGACCACGGAAAGTCGCTCTCCTCGAAGAACACGTAACCCTTCGTGTCGGAGTAGCGGGCCAGGTCGAGCCAGTGCCGGGCCCACCTTTCGCCGAAACGGGGCGATGCCAGAAGTCGAGTGACGAGGCGATCGAAAGCCGCTTCGTCCGTGCCGGTGTCGGCGACGAAACGATCCACTTCATCCGGAGTCGGCGGCAGGCCGTGCAGAGCCAGTGTCGCCCGGCGAATGAGCTTGAACCTTTCTGCAGCGGGCGTCGGCCGGAGCCCCTGCTTACGGATTTCCCGTTCGATCCAGTGATCGATCATCGCAGGATCGTCCTGGGCGAACCCTGGCTCAGCCTTTTTCAATGGCAGAAAAGCCCAGTGATCGGCCACAGCCGCTTTAGCCTCAAGACCAGCCGCCGGTCGGTTCGATGCCGGGAATGCCAATCCAGAGGCGATCCAGCGGCGAAAATCGTCGATCGTGTGCTGATCGAGCCGCTTGCCCTTGGGCGGCATCTTCATGCCGTCACGATGTTCGATCGCCGTCAGAATCAGGCTTTCCCCAGGTTGCCCGGGCACGGCAGCCGGGCCCTGCTCGCCGCCCTTCAAAAGCGATTCTCGGGTCAACAGGCTCAGGCCAGCCTCAGGATCTTCCGCACCATGACATCCCTGGCATTCCTTGACGAGAACGGGGCGGATGCGGGCTTCGAAGAAGTCGGCCGCCTCGTCGCCACGGACGTCGAACGGCCCGCATGCTGCGATCGTCAAGGTCAGGAATACTGGTGCGATGAGGCGGGAGAGTCGGTCGAATCGCATGGCGGGGTCCGGTAAATCGTCGGCTGGGCCGATTTGCCCGCTGGAACGGGAGGCCGAAGCAGGGTTCGGCCTCTCCGCCAGACGTAACGCATTACGAACCGTCAGGCCTTCGCATAGCTCAGCGCGATCAGCGAATAAGCCGTGACGAGGTTCGGATCGCCTTCCATGAACCGGTCCGCGGGATTGACCCAGGAACCGTCCTTCGCCTGGCGTTTGGCCAGGGCTTCGATCAGGTCCTTCCGCCAGTCATGGGCTTTGCCCTTGCTGTCGACGAGAGAATCGACCTTCAGGGCGTAAAGCGTTTTGGCGAAGGTCTGGTAGTAGTAGAACAGCCCCTGCTGGCCCAGGCCCGGGTTTTCGTCCAGCGTGTAATTCTCGCGGATGTACTTCAGGGCCGCTTCCACGCGGGGGTCGTCCTTCGTCAGGCCTGCATAGATCATGCTTTTCAGGCCAGCGTAGGTCATGCCGGCATAACTCCGCAGGCCGGTCTTCACATCACCACCGGCCATGCTCGACCCGCCCTTGGCCGCCGTGTAGACGAAGCCGCCGTCGTTGACGAGCCCGGCCCATGGCTGATCGTTGAACTCGCTCTTGAGGTTCTGACAGCGTGAGACGAAAACCAGGGCTTTTTGCAATGCGGGGTCGTCGGCCGGCAGACCGGTTTCGCGCAGGGCTTCCATAAAGAATGCCGTGTTGGACATATCCGGGCGATCGTTGCTGCCGCCATAGCCAGCGCCGCCGAAATAGGCGTCCGTCCGCGGCCGGTTTTCCGATTCGTCCCACTGCCGGGACTTGAGGAACCCCTGGGCCTTGCGGATACGCTCGTCGAACCGGCCGTCCCTGTTGGCTTCGCGGTAAGCCAGCAGGGCGATGCAGGTCGTGTAATTGGCATGGGCCGCAGACGGGAATCCGCCGGCCGCGTCATCGACGAACTTGTCCAGATACTTGAAGGCCGATTCGATGACCGGCTCGCCTGGCGAAACCAGGCGGGACCTGAGCAAAGCCGTCGCCACCAGGGCCGTGATGCCCGGCTCTCGCTGCGTGGACCATCCGCCGTCGGTCCCCTGGCGTGACTTGAGGAAATCGACGCCGGCTCGCAGCTGGTCTTTCACGGGCCTGAGTTTGACGGAGGAATCCGCTTGAGGGTTCTGTCCGCGGGCGAGATCCGCTACGCAGAATGTGCTCACCATGCCCGACATCCAGGTTCTGCGGTCAAGCTGCCTGATATTCATAGAAGAGGAGTCTCCATCGTCGACGATTGGTGCTTCGGAACGTTCGCGTGGCCATTGCGACGCGACGAGCCTGTCCAGCTCAAGGCGGCGGGCCCGTCACGCTGGCCACCCGAAGCGGTCGATCGAAAGCTCTGTTATGAATGATACCCGAAATCGGATACGGTGTCGAAAAGTCGATCCCGACGGACGTTTCCGTAACCGGGTCGTTGCGGAACGGACAGGGATTGCAATGAACCGGCCGGCGAGATGCAAGGCCAGGTCCGAAACGCGACCCGTTTCATTTAGAAAAATTGAAAACAATACAACAATGAATATAATAACATGTTAAACTAATTATATATTGACATGTTTACAAAAACTCTCCGGATTCATGGATTACGGTGGTCGATCCCGATGAGGCGGGCGAATCGGAGGCGGTTCCGTTTACGCAACCGTGTTCGGACTTTCCGGAATCGCAGGGAAATCAAGTGTTTTGACCGATCGGCGACGATTCTTACATATCTGCGATGGCTTATACGGGATCCGCAATCGCAACGACGGATTCTCGTTTCGCACACGGGATGCCTGAAAAACAGGCACCGCGACATGGCCAACGCATTAACGGAAGTTTATCCGTGAAACGCGATCTCGAATTCCAGGGTCCGGAATCGACGATTTCGTACCTCCTGATTCTTCGGAAAATCCGAATTCCGAATTTTTTTCGAAATGCGTGCGAGCCTGTATTTCAAGGGTTCCGATCGATCCGGAGGTGCCGGTCGAACCGAAAATGACAAAATTGGGGGTTGTAATCCTCATAATGGCTGATTAGATTTTTCGACTTAGTCGTGCGACACTCGTCGTGACGGCTCGAATCGATCGGCAATTCCGCCGATAGATACCCGCAACTATGGCTCTGGAAGAGGAGACTTGACCCCCTCGATTACTTGACGTGATGGATTTGCAGCTAGGATTGCTCATCCAGGCATACGAACGGTCCGAAACGTTTCGTATCGTCTTAATTCAAGGAAGACTCGTCCCGGATCACGTGTTTCCTGTGGGAGTCTCGAAACATGATCGATTCAAGCCTCTGAGGCTGAAGAACCGGTACGCCGGCCTTCGACAGCTTCGTCAGGGATTCTTTCCGCGTTTTCCGAACCGCGGCCGGAATTCATGTTCGCTTTGCCGTCCGTTCCGAAACGGCCGGTACGCAAGGACATTGCGCGAATCGATGAGCCAAGGCATTTTCGCATGAATGCACGCATTCGTGTGATTTCGCTGGCCCGTAGGCGTTGCGTAGACGCCTGCGCCTCTGGGTCTCTTCTTGCCTCAGTTCAGGAGTAGTTTCAATATGTCAGATTCGATGCCTCGTCGTGCCCTGATCGGTCAACTGGCTCTGCTGCCGCTCTTCGCCAAGCGCCTGCTCGGACAAGACGTCGTCACCGCCGCCCCGACCTACACGTACACGCAGGCTCCGGCCGGCTACGTCTATGCCGCTCAACCTGTTCCGGTTGCGCCTCAGTACGTTCCGGTCGACAACCAGGTGCAGCCGGTCTATTACCAACAGCCGGTGCAACAACAACTCTCCTATGACTACGGCGACGGTGGCGTGCTCGCCGCCATGAACGCCGCTCGCGCTTCCGCGGGCCTGCATGCTCTGGCTTATGACGGCAATCTCTCGGCCTCCGCTCAAGGTGTCGCTGCCAATTGCGCAGCCCGCGGAGCCCTTGTCCATTCCAATCTCGGTATGGAAAACCTGGCCATGGGCGGAACCCCGGCACAGGCCGTCCCCATGTGGATCAACTCACCCGGCCACCGCGCCAACATGTTCTCCGGCGCGACCCGCGTCGGCATCGGCGTCTCGGCCCGCGGCTCGATGTATTACGTCGCTGCGATCTTCGCCTGACGATCCAGGACGGATCTTCGCGAGATCCGTCGATCGTTTTCGATTTCGCCCGCCCATGCGCGATTTCGGAAATACGCGTCAAGGATGACGCGAACTTTTGACTTCGGATGCCGGCCAGATGTGGCCACTCATGGCCGGCTCCTTTCGCTTTCGCTCGGGAACTCCCCGGTCAATTCGATACGAATGCCCGGGACGAATTCGACATTCATCGCGAAGAGAACGATTCGATCCCTTCCCGATTGCGATCTTCCAGGTGCGATGACTTTTCGTGTCCTGAATCCGCCCGAACCATCATGGTGCGAACGCGCGTCGTGGTCTGAAGGTCGATTCCGGCCTCTTCGAAACGGTTCAGCAGCCGTCTGAGCATCTCGCGCTTGACCGGCCACTGCTTCAACGGCCTGGTCTTGATGAAGAACTTGATCGTCACCGAGTTTTCGCTCAGGTTGTCCACCCCGAGCATGGTGAGATCGTCGAGACAAAGCGGACCGAATTCCTTGTCCTGCCGTAACCCTTTGCCGATGTTCTGAATGTGCTGAATGACTTCGTCCACGGGCGTATGGTACGAGACGGGAATCTCGAAAACCGCGCGTGACCAGTCATACGAAAAATTCGATACGGTCGTCATCGAACCGTTGGGAACGAAGTGCACCGTGCCGGCTCCGTCGCGGATGACCGTCATGCGGAGCGTGATCCGTTCCACAAGACCCGTGATCGTTCCGACCTGGATGACGTCGTTCACCGAGAACTGATTCTCGAGCAGAACGACGAATCCGTAAAAATAGTCCTTGATCAGATTCTGGGCTCCGAACGCGATCGCGAGACCGAAGATCGCGACACCGCCGAGGAGCGGGCCGACCGGAATACCGGCCTCTTGAGCCATGATCACCAGGCCGCCGCCGATCACGCTCACCGATACCGCGTTCGAGTAGACGCTGACGAGCGTCTCCGCGCGATCGTTTCGATCTTCCTTATCCATTTTCTCGCGGGAATGGACCATCATGCGAATGGCCCTCGAACCCAGCGAGCGGAGAACCGATCGAGAACCGAGCATAATCAGAAGGACGAAGAAGATCCGAACGCCGCGCGTGGCGAACCAGTCGATCAGGTTCAGCAGCGATGTCGGGTCTTTCAGCTCCGAAATCTGTTTCTCGGCATCGTCGATGCTCTTCTGCAGCGCAGCTCTTTTCACCTGAGCGAGCCGAAGAAGTTCCTGCTTGGCAGCACGTTCGTTCTGAATGTCTTCCAGGCGGTTGGAGTGGAGCCGAGATTCGTCGCGCGCCGACTGGAAATCCTTATCCATCTCCAGCAGCTTGTCAGCCATCTCCTGAAGAAGGTCCTGAGGTGCGTCGGCGATCGACTTGACCCGGAATTCTTCCTGAGCTTTGGATAGCTTCCCGTTCGCGAGATCGGCCTTCTTGCGTGCGTTATCCCTGAGCTTCGATTCGAGCTGAACCTGGCGTTCCAGATTGGCCACCATCGCCGTCAGGATTTCTTCGTCCTTCTCGGCCTCGATGAGCCTGGCCTGGGAATCTTCGATGATCTTCCGCTGTTCGCGGATCTGTTCGCGGATGCGCCTGGCGATCACGGAATCCGACTCGCCTTCGCTTCTCGCGGACGGGTCTTTCGATTCCGTATTCATGCCACTGATTAAGGCAGGATTGCCTGTGGCGATTCCGCTGGCGGTTTTGACGTCGATGCCCGCGACTTTTGCTTGTTTCGATTCCGAAACCGCTTTCGATTCCCCGGATTTCGCAGCTTCCTGCCCTGATGCGGGAGGATTTTGTGCCGTTTTCGGGGATTCCTTTTCCGTCGTCTGCTTTTTTTCCGTGACGCCCGGGTTCATCAGACGATCGAGAGCCACTTTGCCCGAGTCGATCTTCAGCTCGATCGTGACGATCTTTTCCTGCAGGACCTTGTTCTGATCGATCTCCAGCTCGAAGTCGGAAAGCGCTTCTTTCCGCTTCACTTCGAGTTCCTCGACTTCATGCTCACCGGCCGATACCGCTTCGGTATCGAGCGTGTCCTGCGAACGCAGGTCGGCGACCTTCTTTCGCGCTTCCTTCAGCGAGTTCTCGATCGACTTGAACCTGGTTTCCGCCTTGGAAAACGCGCTTTCCGGATTCGCCGAAGAATCGGTGAGATCTTTCCGGAGCTGCTCCAGCTGAGCCTGATCCGAATCGATCTGGCTTCGCAACTCTGCGATCAGCTGCGACTTGCTGGGGCCATTCTGCGGAACTTCTGTCGGCCGGTCGTGGGCTTTCTTCGCTTCTGCCTGTGCATGCGTTCGTGATCGAGCGATCGGCCCGCAGACCGCCAAAGCGATCAGCAGACAGAAAAGCGGGCGAAACCAGGTGCGAACTCTTTTCGACATCGATCCGAACCCCTTCCCTGAGGCCTTGAATCCGCGTGACGATTTTTTGAGCTTCACTCCGTACGGAAATCCGGCCGATGAAGCTAAAACGTCGTTTCCGGCATTCTAATCAATTCAGGAATCTTGCCAACTCCGGTCCTCAGCCGGTTCCGGAATCGGGGTGTGCCCAGATTTTCTTGTGCGAATCTACGACTTCCCATGGTTCCCTAAGCGATGACGCTCTGGACTTGATCGTCCGAACTGGACTTCGCAACTGAAAGCCTTGCCCTGAAGGGGCATTCGGCACATAGCCCGAGGCAAAGCGCAGCGACGCCCCGGGTGCCGAAACGGATCGAGCGCCCGATTTTCCTCATAGATTACCATTCGCGGGCCGGGACCACGGTCCCGGCCCGCGAATGGTAATCCTTCACATCGAGATCCGATTTTTCCCGATACCCCTGGTTCCGCTTCGCTACACCCGGGGCTGGATTCCGAATGCCCCTTCAGGGCAGAAGAAGAGCATGCATCGCAAGCCTGGCAACCTCTGCAAGTTGCCCGTCTCCGCCAAATCCCCCAGAAAATTGTGGCACACCCCCGGAATCGGATCGCAAGACAGGCCCTCCGGCATGACGAAACGTCATCTCGCTCCGACGGCGATGAGTAGATGCTCCGGCTCATCGATCTTGTGATCCAGGAAGAAAAGCTGGTTCGGCGGAGTACGGATCGTCGACTTCAGATGGACCTTGTCGTCGGTTTCCAGGCGAGCCTCGATCTGAACCTTGCCGTCGGCATCTTCCGCTTCGATCAGCCGGATCGTCAGCTTCATCCTGTTCTTCAAATCCAGGACGATCGTTTCGCTTTCCGCGACCCGGCGGCTTTTGCCTTCCCAAAGCGAGAACGCGTGATTCGGCAGCAACCGGGACAGCCGCGACTCGACGGAAGCCAGCTTCGGGTCGACCGATTCCTCGCCCTTGAGCGCATGGATCGCCATCACCGTCAATTGGCGGGAAGGCGGCTCATCGTTCGCCGCCGGTTGAGCGTATGCTTCAGCGGCACAAGCGCCAGGGGCAAGAAGTGCCGGAGAGATCAGGGCGCACGAAGCGAGCCGGACAAATTCGAGGCGAGTCATCACGGTCTGACTCCTGAGGGCAATCCTGATCATTCCGACGCGATCGACTCGAACTCGTTGAGCAGCTGGAAGTTCGACGCAAGCGCGCCGTTTTCGGAGCCGGACGATGCATAGGTTTCGACCGACTCCACGCACGGGTTCGGCATCGGGCATTCCTCATAGCCGACCCGGATGACCGCCAGCGAGTCGTTCTCACCCAGGTCGATCGACACTTGCGGATCTCGTATCGAATCGCCGATGACTGATGATTCCTGCGTGCCGGCGACTATCGTCACAGGCCCTCCGGTCAGTTCGTCGGTCCGCGGGAAATTCCGGAATCCGGCGATGCTCAGGCCGATGAGCAAGCTGGCCGCGAGCGCGAGCTTCAGACGGATGCCTCCCGATACCTGACCGGGTTGCAGGTTCCGCCGAGCGGCTTCGTTTTGGGCACTTGCCCAGAACGAACTCCAATCGGCTTCGACCGGTTCCGGGCGGGTCTCGTTCCAGGAACGCAGCAGTCGATCCGAATCCGCCGGGTCCTGGCCGAATCTCAAGTTTTCTCGATCGTGCCCCGTCATCGTAAACCTCACCAGGTCAAGTTGTGCGAGAGAGGACCGTTGCCCGTGTTCGGCAGAATGTGACGTATCGGGTCGTTCGTGCCCAGTGTCTCAGGCGATACCGGCACCTGCCTCGGACCGCCCGCCGGAGTTTCGTCGTCGAGAGCTTCGATGATCGAACGCAACTTCTTGCGTGCACTGTGAATACGGCTCATGACCGTGCCCAGGGGGATTTCGAGGGCCTCGGAGACTTCCTGATAGGTCATGCCGGCTTCGGCGTAGAGGACGAAGGCCCCTCTGGTCGTCTGGCTCAGTTCGCCCAGGGCCTGGTCGAGTCTGACGCGTAGTTCGGCGTTCTGCAGGGGCAGGGAAGGATCGTCCGACCTGGAGGGTTCGGCGTTTTCGAGCGGTCCGCCTGAGAACCAGGACGAAAAATCGAGCAGCATCGTTTTCCGCCGACGCCTCCGAAGATGATCCGTCGCGGCGTTCGTGACGATCCGCAGGAGCCACGTTCGGAACGCGCATCGATGGTCGAAACGCTGGAAATTCATGATCGCCTTCACGTAGGCTTCCTGAACGACGTCTTCCGCGTCCGCATCCGAACCAGTCATCCGCCGGGCCACTCGCAGGCAAATTCCCCAATGCTCTGCAAAGATCGTTTCGGACGCGGCCGCATCTCCATTCTGGGCACGCCGCACGAGATCATCGACCGGCCCGCCTTGCTCAGGCATCGCGGTCCGGAGGTTCGTACGATCGTCGCTCATGAACGGCATCCGCTTTTCGACGAACCGCAGGCATGACTGGCCAGGCGGCACCGAATCGACCTTCCGACAGATTGGACGAAAAAGCTCACGAAACTATTCTATCGAATCGTGAAATCCATCGTGCCTGTCCGGCAAGTCGACCGATCCGGCCAGCACTTTTCGAACGGTCGCACATGAACGTTTCGAGCGGATGCAATATCTTATTTCGTCAAAAGATAAGTGTGCATTTCCTGTTGCCTCTCAACGATCGTGTCGTGAGATTTCGATTTGATCTTGACGAAAATTGGCGACCTGTCAGAATTCCCACCGCTTGCCGGGAGTCGTGCTATCGACTCCTTGTGCTCGTCCGAACATGTCGAACCCCGGAATGAATCCGGGTGTCCCGTCGAAATCGTATGGATACGACCAGACCAGCGGCATGATCGAACGGGCTCAAGGCACGAACGCTCAGATGATGGATCGATTCGATCGGTGAAGACACAGTGACGGACATGGGGAATTCGAGGCCATCTGCAGCTCTCGGTTCCCAGGTTGTCCGCTGAAGAGCGCGGATACCAGGATTTCAAGGAGGAGCCCACATAATGTTCCGTCGCATCGGTAATCTTGGAAACCCGTTTCGGCTGGTCGTGACTTCGCTTGCCCTCGCCTGCGCTTCGCAGCAGGTGGATGCCGGTCAAGTCGCGACTTTCGAACTGACGCCGAAACCCGGGATGGGTGGACTCACAATTTTTCAGGCCGACGTTCAGCCGGCATTTTCGGTCGTTCCCTCCGACCCCAGTTCGAGCCCTTTGAAAGTGCTTGACGGATCGACCGGATTCAACAAGCAGAACATGACCGTCCTTCTGGGCGACGGCGACGGCGTTCAGCAGCTCGTCATGCTGTTCGGCGTCGAGCCGAGCCGCGATGCCGATGGCAAACTCTCCGGCTTCGTGCCGATCCTGGACTCCAACGGCAACCCTGATCCCGGCCTGGCCGCCGACGGCAAGGTCCGGTTTTCGCTCGATCTGGATCCGAACTTCAAGGGTACGCTGAACCTCCTGCCGACGACGACATCCGCGAACTCGTTCGACCTGACGGCTCTGACGCTTCCGCCGACAAGCCCGAGTTCTCCCGAAACGCCGAGCACGCCCGAAACGCCTCCGGTCAACCTCCCGACGACTCAAGTACCCGAGCCCTATTCGATCGCGATCTGGCTCGTCGGGATCAGCTTCGGCACGGCCCGTGCGATCCGATATCGCAATCGCCGTCCGGAAGCCGTCACCGCCTGATCGAACCTGGCCGGGTCGAGGTCCCCTCGCCTGGCGACTGTCGCGATCGTGATCGGATTCGCTTCGACAGAACATTCGCCGGATGTGACGAAGTGCGTCGCATCCGGATTTTTTTTCGGAACTTCCGACGGTTCCGGCGTGATGTCCGTTCGCAACGGCAGGCCTGTTTCTGATAAGATTTGCGAATTGCCCAGTTCTTTCATCCGGAGCACGATAGAAGTGGAAGTTCTGATCGACAGCGAAAAGATCCAGTCCCGCGTGGCCGAACTCGCCAAGATGATCGAGCGGGATTACGAAAACCGTCCGCTCACCCTGATCGGCGTGATGACCGGCAGTATGATGCTGCTGGCCGACCTTGCCCGGTCGATCCGAATCCCGGCCCGAATCGCTGTCATCCAGGCCGGCAGTTACAAAGGCGCGGTCACCGAGGCCGGTGCGCTCGTCATCAATGACGCCTTCGTTCCCGAAGTGGCGGGTCGCGACGTCATCATTCTGGACGACATCCTCGATACCGGGCATACGCTTTCGGCCCTCGTCGACCTGATCGCCCAGCGCGGCCCTTCATCCGTCAAGACGCTCGTTCTGCTTCGGAAAACCGGCCGTCAGGTCGTCGCGATCGATCCGGATTACATCGGTTTCGAAATTCCCAACCGGTTCGTGATCGGCTACGGGCTCGATTTCGACGACGACTATCGCCACCTGCCCCATGTCGCCGTGCTGCCCGAGAGTTCGCACGACTGACCCCGAACGTATTCTTCGAGTCCGTACGGAATCACGAATCGCCCGCACGAAAAGCGGTCATCGGATACTTTTTGACGAAATTTTAAGTGATTACATGTTTATACATAGACTATCGCATATCTGAGAGGTTTCGGCAGTTCGATCCTGAGCGATCTCCGGTAAGCTTCTTCGTGATGTTCGAAGCTGGCTTCAGGGCATCCTCGCCAGCGTAAGAGACAGGACAGGTGTGCAAAAATCCATATATTTATATAACCAGATATAATAATATGAATAATAGTTAACTATGCCAGTTGCCGGCGGTGCGATCCAGGAATGCCGAAACCAGGTTCGTCGCGGCGAGCATGCGATATTCGGCTGTCGCACGATAGTCCGTGATAGGCCTGAGTGTCGATTGCAATAGGGCTTTCGCTTCTTCGCGGCAGGTGTCATCGAAGCGATGGTCTTCCACGGCGGATTCGACCTTTCTGGCCCTCATAGGAACTGGCCCCATGCAGCCCAGCGCGATCCTGACATTCGTCCAGGTTCCCGCAGAATCTCTCGTGCCGATCGCGGCGCAATTCAGCAGGGCGATCGAATTGCTCGCCCGTGGCGCCACTTTCCGGAACATAGAGGCATTCGCCGCAAGATCGCGATGCGGGATCCGAACCGAAACGATCAGCTCATCGGGCGCGAGAACGGTTGCCTTATATCCCGTCCAGAACGCATCGAGCGTCACGAATCGTCGGCCGGCATGATTCGCCGATTCGATTTCGGCTTCGAGCGCCAAGAGGACAGGGGCGATGTCCGATGCCGGCGATGCATTGGCCAGATTGCCCGCGACCGTCGCGCGATGACGTATCGCCGGGCTGGCGAAGTGCTGGCAGCATTGGCGGACGATCGGATAGGTCTCGCACAAATCGCGATTGGCCATCAGGTCGGAAATGGTCGCCAGCGCGCCGATTTCGAATCCGTTCGAAGTCCGGCGCACGAATCGCAATTCCGGGCGTAATTTCTGAAGATTCAGCCAGGGTGTCGTCGGTTCGGCCCCGTCACGATAGATCGGAACGAGAGCATCGGTGCCGCCGGCGAGAGGCTTCCAGCCTTCGTTCGCATGATTCGCCAGGAAATCGAGCGCTTCCTCGAGATTCGCAGGCGTATGCACTTTGGCGTCGGCGAAAGTTCGGCTCATGGTTCGGATTTCATTTCCAGCCACTTCAGGATGCCGCGCACGATCGCTTCATAACCGGTGCAGCGGCAGAGATGACCGGCCAGCAGGCCACGTACTTCGGCCTCCGATGGCCGCCTGTTCCGAAGGTCATCGAACATGCCGCGGCATGTCATGACGATACCGGGAATGCATGCGCCGCATTGCGATGCGTCGTGTTCGAGAAATGCGCCGTGGAGTGCCGCCAGGGCGTCGTCGTTCGAAGTGGCCAGCCCTTCGAGCGTGACGATCCGGCAGCCGTCGATCTGAACCGCCGGAATCAGGCACGCACTGACGGCCTCGCCGTCGACCAGAACGTTACAGGCCCCGCATTCGCCTTCGCCGCAACCGATTTTGGCGGCGACGAGCCCCATGTCTTCGCGGAGTATGTCGATCAGCCTCCGCAGCGGCGGAACGTCGAGGATTCGCTCCTGACCGTTGACGTTCATCTGAATCTTCATGATTCTTCCGGACCTTGACTGCAAACGATCCACTCCGGGCTGATCGGCAATCGCCGGGGCCGCCGCCCCGTCGCCATCGCGACAGCATTGGCGATCGCGGGCCCCGGCCCTTCCATCGGCAATTCGCCCAATCCTATCGGGTATCGGTAACGCTCCGAGTGCTGATCATCGAGAAAGTGTGCATGAATCTCCGGAACGTCCGCGGCGGACGGAATCGCATAATCCGAAAGACTTGCGTTACGCATGCCGCCCGATTCGTTCCAGGCCAGTTTTTCGGTCAGCGCCCAGCCGATTCCCTGAACGGCACCGCCGAAGACCTGATTCGTCGCCAGGCGATGACACACCACGGCGCCGGCATCGCAAATCATGTGGACATCGACGACACCGATTTCGCCCGTCAGCGTGTCTATTTTGACTTCCGCCACACAGCAACCCAGGGCATAAGCCGGATAAGCATTCGGCGGAGCCCACGTGTTTGCGTCGTCCGTGTCATCGGTCGGGGAATACTCCGCTTCGAAAACCATCGAATCGCCGCCCGAAACGCAGCTGGCGATCGCGGCTTTGAGCCTTCGCGGATCATAGATCGCCGCTAATCCCGCACGTTCCTCGATATGCTGGCGAAGACGGCTCGCGGCTTCGTGGATCAGCGAACCGACGATCGAAACCGTGCGGGAAGCCACGGTCGGTCCCGAGTCGGGTACTAAGGCTGTGTCCGGGTGATCGATCAGGATGTCCGAATCCGCGAGACCGATAGACTCGGCCGCAATTTTTGCGAGGGCCGTCAAAGTGCCCTGGCCGAATTCCGCCTGAGCCGTCAGAACACACACCTGGCCTTCGGCCGTGGCTGCAAGTCGCACGCGGCTGCGGACGGATTTCTCCCAATAGGCATTCAGCCCCGTTCCGTGCATGAACATCGCAAGGCCGATGCCACGTTTTTCGAAATCGCCGGAATCGGTCCGGCGTTCGCTCGTCCGGTTTTTCGCTTCGATCTCGGCTCGGCGCTCTTCGAAACGGGAACGATGCAATGCCTCATCCAGTACGACCCCAGGATACGTTCCCGGCCCCAATAGCTGCCCGAACGGCATCGCATCGCCCGGCTTCATCAGATTCATCCGGCGCAGTTCGACAGGATCGACGCCAAGCTTCTCAGCGCAGGCCTCGATATGCGTCTCGGTCGCGAAATGGACCTGGGGGCAGCCGAAGCCGCGAAATCCGCCATTCGGCGGATGATTGGTCGCGACGGCTCGTGCACAGATCGAAACGTGATCGCATCGGTACGGGCCGACGGCATGAAGTGCGGCCCGCGACAGCACGAACGGGCTCAACGTGGCGTAGGCACCGCCGTCGAGGACCACGTCCAGCTCCATCGCCAGGAACTGCCCTGCCCGGCTGAGGCCGGTTTTACGGCGGATCCATGCCGGGTGGCGTTTGGTGGTCGCGGCCATGTCTTCGCTACGGGAATAAATCATCCGCACGGGCCGGCCGCATTTTCGGGCCAACAGTGCCGCGTGGCCAGCGAGCATTGTGGGAAAGTCTTCTTTGCCCCCGAAGCCGCCACCTGTCTGCATGGCGCTCACACGCACATCGGTTTCAGGAATTCCCAGCAATCGCGCAACGCCGGCCACCAGATAATAGGGGCATTGCATGGAACCTTCGATCCGAACGCCGTTACCCTCAAGGGTGGCACGCATGCCCTGGGTTTCCAGATAGGCGTGCTCCTGGGCCGGGGTGAAGTGGTTCGTCTCGACGACGACATCGCAGCTTGCGAACTGCTTCGCCGCATGGCCCTTGCTTATCGGAATCTCCAGAAACAGGTTGTCCTTGCCGAAGATCCGGGTCTCGCCCTTGAGGCTTTCGAATGGGTCGAACACGGCAGGAAGCGGCTCGACGACCGGTTCGACGGCTCGCAGAGCTTTGTGCAGTAATTCACCATCCGGGGCCGCGATCAGGGCCAGAGGTTCGCCGTAATGGCGGATCGTGCCGTCGCAAAGGCTTGGCTGATCTTCTTCATGGCAGACGACAAGATTCTTGCCGGGAATATCCGCCGCGGTGACGACGACGACCTGGGACCAGTCGAATTCGGGACTGAACTTGAGACGGATCAGCCGGCCATGCGCGATCCTGGAACGGACGGTTCCGCCATGCCAGTCGCCCTGGGCTGGCAAGTCGTCGACGAACGGCTCGGTGCCGTAGAACAGCTTCGATGCATTACGCCGCCGCGGTTCGTTTCGATCGGCTTGCGTCACGGCATGGTCTCCGCATCCGTGGCGGATTCGCCGGTCGGTAGCGGTCCGAGCAACTCCGTGAGAAATCGTCGCAGATCTTCGACCCCCGCTCCGGACATTTCGACTTCCCTTCGCAATCGATCCGGATCGCCGGCTGCTGACAAACATCGTTTACGTAACTCTGGAGCAAGTGACTGGTCCGATACGATCCGCTGTCTCCATCGGGCTGCTTCCTGCGCGAGCCTGTCGGCCGCAGGCAGCAAGGCCCGGGCGATATGGTCGCCGACGGCCGCAGCGAGCGCTGGGGCGACGTTGCCCGAGTGGACTGCGACTTTCAGGTAATCACCTGCGCGGACTGCGCCCAGATGTGCGTTCGGGGCTGTGGAAGGGTCTTCGGTTCGGTCAGGCTCGGACGTCGCCGAAGCGACCCAGAGGCCACGGGCGATGGCATCCGCGACGACACGGGCGTTGACGGCCCGAGTCGCGCAGGCGAGGACGAGGTCAGGCCGGCCGTGCGACAGTTCCAGTTCGTCGAAGATCTCCGGCGCGTATGGCTCGGCCTTGAGGTCCAGGCCTGCGCGGATCAGCTCGCCCCATTCCGAACCCTGAATGGCGGGCACAGGATCGATGCCGATCACCGTCGCGCCGGCACGCTGAAACGTCAGCGCCCTGCGCTGCCCGACCGCGCCCATCCCCACGACGAGAACATGACGTCCATGCCAGTTCAGCCAGAGGGGCACCAGGTCCGAAGGCATACGAATCTTCCAGGGAGTGCGGAATTCGCGAATCGAGTGATCCGAACCGATTCGAACCGATCCGGGCACTGCGATTTCGAATCGGGCTTCGCGTGTGAAGATGGGAGGTTTGTTCGGATTTTCCGAATTTTGTCGAAAATGACTCCAGATTCGGAAATCCGGTTGCCGATCTTACTGATGAAGGATGAAGAATTCCAGCCGCAAGGCGGATGTGCCGGGGGGCCAGCCGCTTATCAAAACTGTGGCGGGATTTCTGCAAAGGGGGAAGGATTCGTCATGAAAAGCCAGAATCGCGAGACTTCGCTGAATCGTAACCGTTCGGTTTCGCATCGCCAGCCGCGCAAGGCCGCCGTTTCGATCGAGACGTTCGAACGCAGGGAATTGATGGCCGCTCCGGCGATGGACGCGCTTTCGCAATTGAGCGTGCCTGGCGGCAAGAGCCTGATCGTGCCCCTGACCAGCACGACGAGCGATGCGACGGCTGTCAGCTATTCCGTCACCAGCGATAACGAAGCCGTCAAGACGTCCGTCCTCAGCGGCGGCACGTTCATCAAAATGAACGTCGGCGGCTATGGCCAGCTCACGTTCAAGCTTTTCGACGACCTCGCTCCCGAGACGGTCAGCAAGATCAAGACACTGGTTCAACAGGGCTTCTACGACGGCCTGACGTTCCACCGGGTCATCAAGAATTTCATGATCCAGGGCGGCGATCCGAACGGTAACGGCACGGGCGGCCCGGGTTTCACGTTCTCGGACGAATTCGACCCGAAAGCCATGTTCACGGGTGTCGGCCAACTTGCCATGGCCAACTCCGGTAAGGACACCAACGGCTCGCAGTTCTTCATCACGAGCACCCCGCAGCGGGGCCTCGATTTCAATCACACGATCTTCGGCCAGCTGGTTCGCGGGTTCGACGTACTGGACAAGATCCAGTCCGTATCCACGACAAGCTCCGACCTCCCGCTGACCCCTGTCGTCATCACGAAGGCCGAAGTCGTCACCGACAACTCGGACGCCGTTCTGGTGATCCAGCCGCCGGCCGGAAATTACACGTCGCAGCTCGTCATCACCGCGACTTCAGCCGATGGTTCGAAGACCCAGCAGGCCGTGCCGATCGTCGTCACGCCCGACGCGACCAACAGCCCGCCGATCCTCGGCCCTGTGAAGGATCTGGCCACTGGCATCGGCAAGCCCGTCAGCTTCAACCTGACGGCGACCGACCTGGAAAACGATCCGCTGGAATCGACCGTCGTCGCCGTCACGAATGCTGACAAGGTCGATATCAAGGTGGAAGGTTCGGTCGTGACGATCACGCCGAAGGCCGATTTCTCCGGTGTCGTGCAGCTTGCCGCTGGCGTCCGTCAAGTCGGGGCGACGGCTCGCGGCTCGACGACCGACGCATGGGACAAACAGAACTTCCGCCTGATCGTCAACCCGCCGCCGATCGCGATGACGGGCGTCACGCAAACGATCATGGAAGGTCAGGCGACTGGCGACCGAGTCGTGGGCTGGTTCACGGACGCCGAAAATACGACGAATTCGCCGGACGTCTACGTCACGACGATCGACTGGGGCGACGGCACGACATCCGCTGGCAAAGTCAGATCCCGGCTGGGCGGCGGTTTCGAAATCGTCGGCAGTCATACCTTCCTGAACGAAGGCACCTATTCGACGAAGGCATTCGTGGGCGATTACGCCACCGAATTGACCCCCGAGAACGTCAAGGGTCAGGTGACATCCCAGTACAACGTGGCCGACGCACCGCTGGCGGCCCGCGGAACCACTCCGGCAGGAGTCGTCGCCGGCCAATCCTGGAACGGGATCGTGGCGACGTTCACCGACACGAACCCGAAGTCGCCCGTCAGCGACTACACCGCCCTGATCCGCTGGGGCGACGGTGCGATCGAAAACGCCACCCAGATCGTCAAGAACGCATCCGGGACGATCGAAGTCTATGGCCAGCACACCTATGCCAAGGCCGGCCGGCGTAATGCGATGGTCCTGATCCGCGACAAGGGCACGTCCGCGACGACCGCGACGACGCCCATTCAAATCAGTGCCCCAGGCGGGATTACACCTCAGCCTTCGCCTGTCGACCCGCCGGTGACGCCGACTCCGACACCCACGGAACCGGCACCGACCTTGCCTCCGGAACCGACGGCACCACCGACTACCGATGGCGATCTGGCCGCACAATCCGGCGGTCGACTGGCCGCGGTGTCCGACACGGGCGTCTCGAGCAAGGACAGCATCACCCGCAACAGCAAACCGCTGTTCGAAGGCCAGACCGCTCCGGGAGCGACCGTCAAGCTCATCGCTCAGCGGCTCGATCAGGCGGGAAGTTCGGCGATCGAACTCGGATCGGCAACGGCAGGCGAAGACGGCCGCTGGTTCGTGACGGTGAACGATGCCCTTGCGGACGGCCGCTACAGCGTATCGATGGTTGTCACCCGTGGCTCGGAATCGATCACGAAACAGCTCATGGGCACCGAGGCCGGTAGCGGTTCGCCGCTGGTGATCGACACGGTCGGCCCGATCGTGACCCAGATCGGCTATAACAAGTTCAGTGGCCAGGTGCGGATCAACGCCGCGGACAGCGGATCGGGTCTCGCCGAATCGTACTGGACCAGCCCTCTGAACTATCGAATCGTGAACATGTCCGGCCGCCAGGTGGGTCAGACTATCAGTGCCGGCAAGCTGCGGAACGTCGCGACGACCGGTTCCGCGGAAGGCACCTACAACATGGTGCTCGACCGCAAGGCCGGCCCGAGATCCCGCAAGGTCCGTGTCACTCTGGAGCGGGAAAGCCTGACCGATGTGGCCGGAAACCCGACTCAGTCCCAGGCCGTGAACGACCTGACTTCCACCCGGATCGTCGGTCAGTTGCCCAAGGGTCTGGCTTACACGGTTCAAACGAGCCGAAACGACACATCGCTCGCGAACAGGATCGTGAATATGATCCTGCCCACCGGGCTGCGGCTGCCGAGATTCTGATCGGTCAGCCGGCGACGAAGCAATCGAATCGGACGTGTGACGGCGAACCTCGGCGGCACATGTCTCTCCCCCCTCCGCACGGAGCATCCCCCCATGCTTCGTGCGTTTTCGTTTCGAGAATCCGCCAGACTTGGTCTGTTCGAAGCCCCCGGGTTCACGGAAGATGAGTTTCCCCAGGCGGTGTCTCGATCGATTCTCTCGCAATTTCACACGTGAGCGTCGGCACGGAAGCCAACATCGCACAGGATCGGATTTCAGAAGCGATCCGGATTCGGTCGAAATCAATTGAACCCTGACAAGAAGGAGCTTCGGATCATGGCGGACATCGTCCTCATCAACCCCAGGTTCGAAGTCTCGTACTGGGGCATGGAACATGCGCTGGAAATGCTCGGCAAAAAGGCCAATCTGCCGGTCGCATGTCTGCCGCTTCTGGCCGCTCTCACGCCAGAGGGTCATACCGTCACCCTGATGGACGAAAATGTCGAACCGATCGACTGGGAACGCTGCCGCCGGGCCGACATCGTCGGCGTCACCGGCATGTCCGTTCAACGGTTCCGGATGACCGAGATTCTCACCCAGCTGAAAAACCTCGGCTGCTTCACTGTCGTCGGCGGCCCCTGGATCACGGTTCAGGAAGACTATTTCGAAAATCTCGTGGATGTCATTTTCGTTGGCGAGGCCGAAGAAACATGGCCCGCCTTCCTGGCCGAATGGGCCGAAGGCAATCATTCCGCCCGCTACGAACAGCTCGAAAAATCGGACATGACGAAGGTCCCCGTGCCCCGGTTCGACCTTCTGAAAATGAACCAGTACGCCTTCGGCAGCCTGCAGTTCTCACGCGGATGCCCGTTTCAGTGCGAGTTCTGCGATATCATCGTCACCTTCGGCCGTCGGCCCAGGCTGAAAACCTCGGCTCAGGTGATCCGCGAACTCGATGCCATGCGCAAATCCGGCATGCGTTCCGTGTTCGTCGTCGACGACAATCTCATCGGCAACAAAAAAGCCATCAAGGAAGTTCTCCGCGAGGTCGTCGCCTGGCAACGGCGGCATGGGTTCCCCATGTCGATGTTCACGGAGGCCTCGCTCGACCTGGCCGACGACCCTGAACTTCTTTCGCTGATGACCCAGGCCAATTTCGTCGCCGTTTTCGTCGGCATCGAAAGCCCGAACGAAGAAGCCCTGAAAGAAACCAAAAAATTCCAGAACGTGCGGGCCGGCGATTCGATCCTCGGCCGTGTCCATACCATCCAGCGCGCCGGGATCGACGTCTGGTGCGGCATGATCGTCGGGTTCGATTCGGACGACCGCACGATCTTCGAACGGCAGAAACTGTTCCTCAAGGAAAGCCGCATCACAAGTTCGATGATCGGCATGCTCCATGCCATCCCGAAAACGCCGCTCCATAAACGCCTGGCGGAAGAAGGCCGCCTGGATTACGCCGATGAGCCGGAATTCGGCACGAACGTCATTCCGCTCCAGATGACGCGTGAGGAGCTGCGCGACGGCTACCTCGAAGTGCTCCGCGAAGTCCACGACGTCAACGCCTTCTTCGACCGGCTCGACGAACTCTTCATTCATGAGCGCATCTACATCGGCAACCGCCAGCCGCAATATAAGGACTACTGGCGCAGCCACCCACTGAGCTGGCTGAAGTGCCAGGTCTATGACCAGGCCGCGGCACACTATGCCTATCGCAGATTGAAAAAGAAAGTGACCGACCCGGCGCTCCTTGCCGTGTACGAAAAACGGATCGACAACCTGTTCCGGCTCCGCAAGGAAGGTGGCGTCAGGTTCTATTATGTCGTCAAGGCCATGATCCACTGGCACGTGCATCGCATGGTCAAGTCTTTCGTCACCGGCGAACGCAAGCTCGTCAATTCTTTCTGAATCTGCCGGTCGAACCGGTTCTTCCGGTTGCGTTCGTCAAAATTCGCCCATAAATCACGGACGTTGCGCCCCAGCGGCGCGACGTCCGACTTTCTTGACTTGCCAGCCACCCCTGAATATTCTTGAATCGTATCGAAATCGATAGGGTTCAGTATTCTCCGGTGCGTTGAGTTTTGCATCCCCAAGACCTTCCCTTCTCGCAAGCACCCTGTCCTGCGGGGTCAAGGTCCGTGTTCGCACAGGCTGATCGAAGGAGCTATTGTCGTATGAATCCTGATCTTACGGAAATCGCGTTCGTCATGGATCGATCCGGATCCATGGAGACCATGAAGAGTGAGGCGATCGGCGGTTTCAACCACTTTCTCGATGAGCAGAAGAAGGAGCCTGGCGAAGTTCGCTTCACTCTCGTTCTTTTCGACAACGAATATCTCAAACCCTTCGACCACATGCCTCTTGCCCAGGTGCCATACCTGAACGACGGGACTTATCAGCCGAGGGCCAGCACGGCTTTGCTGGACGCCATGGGCCGGACGATCGACGAGATTGGCAAGCGGCTCGCGGCGACTCCCGAGCACCAGCGCCCTTCGAAAGTCATCGTCGCCTGCATGACCGACGGCTACGAAAACTCTTCCAGGGTCTATTCGAACGCAAAAGTCGCCCAGATGATCGAGCATCAAAGCACCGTCTACTCCTGGGAGTTCATCTTCCTCGGCGCCACGCTCGAATCCCGGCAGATGGCAAGAAGCTGGACCATTAAAGAAGCCGATATCATGGCTTACGCCCCGACGCCTATGGGTGTCAGCAATGCATTGAGAGATGACTTGAGCGCGCGGGTCCGCGAGAAACGCCAGAGCAAATAATCGCTGGCCGAGTCGGAATCGTCCGTTCGAAGGCTCCAGCCGGTCCATCGCCGGCCTGGAGCGTTTTTCTGCGCCATTGAGCCAGCATCCCGGCTCGGTTAATCTGAAAAGTGACGGCGGACATGCTTGGTCCGACGCAACTCCAATCCGGGTAAAGGGAACGATCCAATCGCCATGATTTCCGCATCCGCATTTCGACGACTCGCCACGGTTTGCACCGTGATCCTTGGCTTGACCGCATCGGCCCGCGCCGAACTCAAAGTCGGCGACAAAGCCCCTGACTTCACGCTGAAAGGCTCTGACGGCAAGACGTACAAACTCTCCGACTTTGCCGGCAAACAGGCCGTCGTCGTCGCCTGGTTCCCCAAGGCGTTCACAGGCGGCTGCACGGCCGAATGCAAGAGCCTGAGGGCTTCCAGCGAGAAGCTCAAACCCACCGGCGTCGCGTATTTCACGGCTTCTTGCGATACGCCCGAAGAAAACGCGAAATTCGCCAAATCGCTCGACCTGGATTATCCGATCCTGTGCGACCCCGAAAAATCGACCGCCAAGGCATACGGTGTCGTGCATGAAGGCCGGGCCAACCCGGAACGCTGGACTTTCTACATCGACAAGTCGGGCACGATCAAGGAAATCGACAAAAAGATCCGGACGACCGAAGCCGGGGCGGACCTGGCCTCCAAGATCAAGAGTCTCGGCCTCTCCGAATGATCGGTCGGCAACGTAAACGTAATAGCTTCGGTTTGCGCCGATGATTCGACTCGAACCCCGGCAGCGCTGGCTCCGGGGTTCTCGGTTTTCCTCTGCTTACGAATTCTCGAGTTCCGACTCGATCCCAAAGTCTTCGGACAGCTGCCTCAATGTCTCGACCGCTTCTTCAGGCGTCGGCACTTCGACACCCGATTTGCGTCCTTCCCTGTCCGCTTCCGCCAGCAGTGCAAGAGCTTCGGAATCTTCGTCCCGGTCCAGCGCCCGGCGTGCCCGATACCCAAGCGCACCAGCCAGTTGAGCCTTGGCAGCCGGCAGCCGCTCGATCAGTCGCGCTGTGCGCGGCGTAATACGCCCATGAAGGGCCTTCACACTGGCGGCATACGAATCGCCGAAGGGGTCCGTCGCCTTGCCGACATCGTGCAGTAAAGCGGCGGTCAGCAGTTCTTCGTCATAAGGATTCTTGTTCAGAACCAGGTCGAAAACCTGGAGGCTGTGATAGAGGGCATCCCCTTCCGGATGGGTCTTCGGATCCTGCTTCACCCGTTCCAGTATCTTCAGGAGGGAGAGGAAATGATCGAACCGGTCGGCATAAGTCGACCCCGCCTGGAGATCGGCCGTCGCCGGCTCAGTGTGTTGCGCGACGTCAAGTTCCTCTTTGGCCGCAATTTCCGTCTCGTTTTCGTAAATCTCACGAACCAGCGAATCGGGCGGCAATTCCCCCGGTCGAACGACGAGCCCGAGAACGGCCACAGCCTGCATCTTCGCGGCGTGAAAGTCTGCCGACACTGGTTCGCGCTTGCCACGGTCCGATTCGAGAATCACCGTCAGCCTGCGGGCGGCCTCGGTGGCGATCTGCCGATGCAGCCTGCTCAGGTCGCGAGCTTGCTCGGCCTTCGATTTGTCGAACGCTTTCCGGTATTTGTCGAGTCTGCTCATTCGAACGCTTCCGTGTATCTCGTGTTCCGCAAGAGATTCTAGCGACTCCGTCCAGTGCCGATACGACTTCCGTCAGACTTTCGCGTCACGTAAACATCGCACACACAGGTCTTACCGTAAATCAGGAGATCATCGGAACTTGCTCTGTCGATGCGGACTTCCCATCCCATCGACTCCAGCTTTTCGGCGAAATCCGCGCCGAATTCCGTGTGAACTTCCCACCCCCAGCTGCCGCCAGGATGGTGCAGTCGCGGCAGGATTCGATCCCTCCAGGCTCCTGATGCATCGCATACGATGCGTGGTTCGGTCCGTTCGGTTCCAGGCTTCATCGGTATGGTGAAAATGTGCGAACCGCCTGGCCGCAAGACACGTCCGATCTCGCTCAGGGCCTGATTCGTATCCGGCACGTGTTCCAGCGTTTCCGAGTCGATGACCGCCGCGAACATGCCGTCGTCGAAGGTAAGGCATTGCGCATCTTCATGGCGTACGCCATTTACCGTCTCCCCTGGCCGGGCTCCTTCGGCAAAGTCCGTCTGAACGAATTCGGTGATCGATGCGGGCATGCGCATCCGCTCCAGGCCATCGATCCGGTTGAGGATAAGAACGGAATTCGTGCCATTTCGGCCATGAACGGGTGAGCCCGAATCCGATGAATGACGATCGGAGATCGTCGAGTTCCCGACTTCGTCGGCGAAGACGGCCACCAGCCGACGTGCCCTGTGTTTCGAACCGCACCAGGGGCAGATGAGCGATTCCTTGAGTCTCAGTTCGAACGCTTCGGCCTCGTTCAGGCCCCACATAGTGACCAGTTCGTCGCTGACGGCCTCGGGCACGAACAGTTTCGGCCCTTTTCGGCCGCAGATCGAGCAAGATGACCATGGGACCCGTGCGAACGCCCGAGCCCAGCGCGACGATTTCCTCAGGCCGTGAACGACCGGATTGTAAACGGCCAGCAGCAGGGATTTGAGTGAAGGGCTCAATTTGGGCTTTTCGAGGGAACGGAGGACATGGCCGATGTTCGAACCGTGTTGTATCGCCTTGACCCTTCTCCGGGCAAGGTTCTAAAATGACCTGTGCTCCGAAGGATTACGGATTGGCACATGATCTCGATGAACTTCGGCCTTCCGCTCGCCGATATTCGAGACGACGGCAATATCGAACGAAGGACCCGAAACGCTCATGGCTTATTCGACGACCGTTCAGCGTCACAAAACTCGTGAGGTGGGCGTCGGCGACCACGTGGTCGGTGGCGACAACCCGATCTGGGTTCAGTCGATGACCACGACGGACACGTTCGATGCGGAGGCCACGCTTGCCCAGATTCTCAGGCTGGAAGAGGCCGGCTGCGAGATCGTCCGGGTGACGGTTCCGAAAAAGGAAGACGTCGCCGCCATCGGCTACATTCGCCAGAAGATCCGGATTCCCCTCATCGCCGATATTCATTTCGACTATCGAATGGCACTTGCGTGCATGGATGCGAAGACCCCCGACGGCAAGCGTGCCGTCGACAAGGTCCGGATCAATCCCGGGAACATCGGCGGCCGGAAACGTTATGAGGAAGTGATCCGCAAGGCCCGCGATACCGGCACTCCGGTTCGGGTCGGCGTGAATTCCGGCTCGCTCGAAGAGGACCTGATCGATAAATACGGATTCCCCTGCCCTGAGGCGATGGTGGAATCGGCCCTCCGCCATATCGAAATCGCGGAAGGCCTTGGCTTTCATGACATGATCATCAGCCTGAAGGCCAGCCACGTGCCCACGGCGCTGGAGTGCTACACCCTGTTCGCTCAAAAGAGCGACTATCCCACCCACGTGGGCATCACCGAAGCGGGCAGCCGGGAATACGGCACTCTGAAATCGGCCGCCGGCATCGGGGCGATCCTGCTGCGTGGCATCGGCGACACGATCCGCGTGAGCCTGCTGGGCGACCCGGTTCCCGAAATCGCCGCCGGTTTCGACATCCTGCGAGCCTGTGACCGTCGAGTGACCCGGCCTGAGGTCGTCGCGTGCCCGACGTGCGGCCGGCTCGATATCGACCTGGAACGGATCGTGGCCGAAGTCGAAGAACGCATGAAGGGGCTTTCGAACCCGCTGCGGATCAGCATCCTGGGCTGCCTTGTGAACGGCTTCGGCGAAGCCAAGGAAGCCGATCTGGGGATCGCCGCGGGCAGCGGCAAGGGCGTGATCTTCAAGCGGGGCGTTCCGATCCGAAATGTCCTTGAAGCGGACATGGTCGACGCGCTCTGGGAAGAAGTCATGCGGTTCGAAGAGGACACCCCGCCCCTGGAAAGCTATGTGGCGAAGCAGCAACAGAAAGAGGCGAAGAAGTCGGCTCTGCCTGTCATCGGATGACGATTCGTCGAGGTCTCGACGGGATCGATCGGGTCGGAAATTGACGAACCAGGCGCCGGAATCTTGCCGGAATTGCCCGACGACACCTTGACTCGTGGTCAGGGATACGTCAAAATGTCTGTCTTATCGCGGATTGGTTCAAGACCAAGAACACGTCGAATTGACGTGTTCGTACTTTTCCGCTTGGATCGTCGTCCCTTGCGAAGTGCGGCATGGGCAGATGATCGGGTCTTGCCGGTCGAAGTCAATTTCGCCCGGAGTCGATGCTATCAGGACTCTTGAGGAACTCCAGTTTCCATGCCTACCATCAATCAGTTGATCCGAAGTCCGCGAACGAAGAAAGTGTACCGCAGCAAGTCCCCGGTGCTCGACTCTTGCCCGTTCAAGCGTGGTGTGTGCCTTCAGGTCAAGACGATGACCCCCAAGAAGCCGAACTCCGCTCTGCGGAAGGTCGCCCGGGTCCGTCTTTCGAACCAGAAGGAAATCACGGCCTACATCGGTGGCGAAGGTCACAACCTGCAGGAACACTCGATCGTGCTGGTTCGTGGCGGCCGGGTCCGCGATTTGCCGGGCGTGCGGTACCACATCGTTCGTGGCGTGCTGGACAGCTCCGGTGTCGCCGATCGTAAGCAGGCCCGTTCGAAGTACGGTGCCTCCGCGAAGAAGGCCGCCGCGGCCAAGGGCAAGAAGAAGTAACGTCGCCAGTTCGTACCGGAACGTTTGACTGCCGACCCGGGTCGAGTCGCAGAGTCACGTTTCGTTCAACATCGCATGGGATCGAATCAGCAATATGGCTCGAAAATTCACGGCTAGCAAATCGCAACTCCGGCCGGATTCGCGTTACAACTCGCTCCTGGCCTCCAAGTTCATCAACAATCTCATGTTCGACGGCAAGAAGTCGGCCGCTCGCAAGGTCTTCTACGACGCCATGGAACTGATCCAGAAGCGCGTGCAGGCCGATAACGTCATCGACGTCTTCCATCGCGCCGTCGACAACGTCAAGCCCGTCGTCGAAGTCCGTTCGAAGCGTGTCGGCGGTGCCACTTATCAGGTTCCGATGCAAGTGAAGCCGGCCCGTCAACAGACGCTGGCTATCCGCTGGATCCTGGCCGCCGCTCGCGACAAGAAGGGCCGCCCGATGCACATGCGTCTGGCTGACGAACTCGTCGCCGCCTACAACCGCGAAGGTGCCGCTGTCACCAAGCGTGAAAACGTGCACAAGATGGCCGACGCCAACAAGGCTTTCGCCCACTTCGCCTGGTAATTCCAGCGCTTCGGCTGACGACGATACTTACGAAAAACCTCGCCCTTTCGAGCGAGGTTTTTCTTTTTTCGGAGAATCCGAAATTGGCCCGGCCGTGCACTTGAGAATGGCCTGCCCGCCTCCGGTCATTCAGTCCGTTTCCCAATCGCCGGAAAAGACTTCCGTCGCGGGCCCGGTCATGAACACGCTGCCCTGGTCCGTTGGCCACGAAAGCTTCAACGGGCCGCCGGGCAGGTGAGCCGTGATGGCCCGGTCCGTTCTGCCAGTGAGAACACCAGCCACGCACACCGAACAGGCTCCTGTTCCGCAGGCGAGCGTGATGCCGGAACCCCGTTCCCAGGTGGCCATTTTCACGGTCGAGCGATCGACGACTTCGGCGAAGTGCACGTTGACGCGCTTCGGGAATGCCGCATGACGTTCCAGCAATGGGCCGACGTTCGCAAGATCGACCTTCGAAAGATCATCGACGAAGATCACGAAGTGGGGATTTCCCATGCTGACGGCCGTGCCCTTCCATGTCGTTCCGCCAGCTTCCACCGGCTGTTCGACGACCGGATCGCCAGTCAACGTCGTCGGTATCCTCGCGGCTTCGAGGATCGGCTCGCCCATATCGACCGTGATCCATTCGGCTTTGCCGTCGGCATCCGCGGATACGTCCAGCGTCAGGACGCCCCGGCCCGTTTCGATGGCGATTCGGGGCTTGGCCGCGATGCCGTGATCGTGCACGTATTTTGCGACGCAGCGCACCCCGTTGCCGCACATTTCGCCTTCGGAACCGTCGGCGTTGAACATGCGCATGCGGGCGTCGGCCTTGTCGCTCGGCAAGATCAGGATCAAGCCGTCGCCGCCGATTCCGAAGTGACGGTCACTCACCGCGACGGCAAGAGCCGGGATATCGTCCGGCAGCGATTGCCCGAACCCGCTGACGTAGACGTAATCGTTGCCGAGGCCGTGCATTTTCGTGAATCGCATCGTCGGAGCGCTTTCCTGTCCTTCGTGTCGTAGGTAAGGTTCGCGAGATCGCACCTGGACCGATTTTCGCGAATCCACATCATAATCGATGGCCGATGACTTTTCCTGCCAGGGCCGATCGGATCAGGATCGAATTCCTGCACCCGCGACAAAATTCGCACCCGATGCTTATGATAAGGCATACTTGATCGGGCCGGATCCCGTTTCGGCAGGAGTTTCCGGGCCTTCATTCCCCATAGTCATCCCTCGAATCGACTGATTTCCTTCTTCGAACGGAACGGACGGCAAATGCTCGGAGTGCCACAACCCAGCCCTTGGGATCTGAACTTCCGAATCCTCGGCATCCCTGTCCGTATCACGCCGTGGTTCTGGATCATCTCCGCGGCTCTGGGGTGGGGCGATGGCGATTATCAGCGAGTCTTCATCTGGATCGGCTGCGTACTGGTTTCGATCATCGTTCACGAGATGGGCCACGCGATGACGAATCGCGTGTTCGGCCGGTATCCCGCGATTCTGCTTCATGGAATGGGTGGGCTTTGCCTTTCGGAAGGACCGCCTGTTTCGCGCTGGAAGAGAATTCTCGTCATTTTCAACGGCCCGCTCGCTGGTCTGATCCTCTACGGCATCGTTCTCCTCGTAATCCGAAGTACGCAAGTCGAGGACCCTTACCTGCGGGAAGCCTTGTCGCAGCTCGCCTTCATCAATCTTGTCTGGAGCATTCTGAACCTCATTCCGATCTGGCCCCTCGACGGCGGCCAGATCGCGGGTGTCGTTCTGCAGGGAATCGCCAAGCGCCGAGGCCAGGAGCTGACTCACGGCCTATCCCTGGTGCTCTCCGCACTGCTTGCGTTCTGGCTCTATCGCCAGAACGGATCGCTTTACAACATCCTGCTCTTGAGCATGTTCGCGATGAACAACTTCCAGATGCTCCAGGTCCTTCATCATCGCCAATGGCAAGACGCGGACGAATCCGAAGTCTGGTGGCGAAAATAATCCTGAGCCTGGAATTGCCAGCTGGCCCGCACTCCTTTCGGACCAGCGAAGGGACTCATGCTTACGGAATTCGAAGTCGATCTGGCCGATTCTGCGTGTTTTGCGGATTGGGCTGAATTCGTGGTTTTGGAGCTCGCCGAAGAATTGCGGACCCATTCCGTCTGATTCCCTTGCCGAATGGGTTTTGGCACAATAGTAATGAAAGTGACGAGCGCTGGAGCGAATCCCGCGTGCCACCAAGCCTGCTGCGCCAGACGGACAACATGACGAAGCGTCGATCCATCAAAAAAGTTACGCCAGAACCGATCGAAGAGCTACGCAAGGAGATCGAGTCATCTCCCGCTTTTCGAGAACTCATGGCCGGCGGCACACGCGGCTCCACGAAAAAGTCGCAGGATCTGCCGCTGCTTCCGCTTCGGGGAGAAGTGGTATTCCCGAACACGATCGTGCCGATCGTGATCAACCGGAATGCCGGTATCGCTCTGGTCGACGCCGTTTCGGCCTCGACCGACCGAACGATCGTTCTGGCGACGCAAATCGAGGTGGAGACCGACGTACCGACCCGCAGCGATCTGGCGGATTTCGGGTGTGTCGGGCAGATTCTCCAGATGCTCAAGTTCCCTGACGGAACGACTCGGATCGTGTTTCAGGGCGTGAGCCGGGCCAGGATCGGCAAGATCCTGAGACAGGAGCCCTTCCCGCTCGTCACCGCCCATTCCGTCAACGACAAGGAACACAAGGGGCTGGAGATCGAGGCCCTCGTTCATCAGGCGCGCAAGCTCCTGGCCCGCATGGTCAAACAGACCCAGCAGGTTCCGGAAGAGCTTCAGGTCGCGGCCATGAATACGCATGAACCGGCCCGGCTTGTCGACCTGTTCGCTTCGAGCCTGCCGTTTCTCGTCGAAGAAAAGTTGACGATGCTGGCCGAGCCGGACGTCAAGAAACGTCTGAAGATCCTGCTCAGGTACTGGACTCGGCATCTCGAAGTGATCGAGCTGGCTGGTCGGATTCAGGCTCAGGTCGGGTCCGAGATCACCAAGGCCCAGCGGGAGCACTTCATCCGCCAGCAGATCAAGGCGATGCAGGAAGAGCTTGGCGAAGCGGGGGACGAATCGTCCGAGATCGTTCAGATGACGGCGAAGCTCGAATCCGCGAATCCGCCCGTCGGTGTCATGACGGAAGCCAGACGAGAACTCGAACGGCTTTCGAACATGCACCCGAGTTCAGCCGAATATTCGATCGTCCGGACATACCTGGACTGGATTATCCACCTGCCCTGGAACGAATCGACTCGAGATCGTCTCGATCTTCGCCAGGCCCGACGAGTGCTCGATAAAGACCACTACGATCTGGAGAAGATCAAGGAACGGATCATCGAATATCTTGCGGTCCGGAAGCTCAAGAACGACCTCAAGGGGCCGATCTTGTGCCTGGTGGGGCCTCCCGGCACAGGCAAGACGAGCCTTGGCCGATCGATCGCCGACGCCCTCGGTCGAAAGTTCGTGCGAATGAGTCTCGGCGGCGTTCACGATGAAGCAGAAATTCGTGGTCACAGAAGAACTTACATCGCTGCCCTGCCCGGTCGGGTGATTCAGGGCCTGCGCAAGGCCGGATCGAACAACCCGGTCTTCGTCCTGGACGAAGTCGACAAGCTGGGCAACGATTTCCGGGGCGATCCGGCTTCGGCTCTTCTGGAAGTGCTCGATCCGGAACAGAATACGACCTTCCACGACCATTATCTGGATGTCGAGTTCGACCTTTCCAAGGTCTTGTTCCTGGCGACGGCGAACACTTCGGAAACCATCCCCCATGCGCTGCTGGACCGGATGGAAATCCTGGAACTGCCAGGCTATAGCGAGGAACAGAAGCTGGCGATCGCTCGTAAGCATTTGATTCCCAAACAGTTGGAAGCCCATGGCCTGAAATCGGACACAGTGACGATTCCCGACGATGCCGTTCGCAGAATCGTTTCCGACTACACTCGTGAAGCGGGTCTGCGTAACCTGGAGCGCGAAATCGGCACGATCTGCCGCAAAATCGCGCGGAAACGAGCCGAAGGCAATCGGCGGAAAATCGTCGTAACCGATAAGGATGTCACGGTTTACCTCGGTCCCCCGCGGTTCTTCAAGGAATCGGCCATGCGAAAGCCTTCGCCGGGCGTTTCGACAGGGCTGGCCTGGACACCGACTGGCGGCGAGATCCTGTTCATCGAGTCCACTCTGCTTCCTGGCGGCAAGGGTGGTATGACGCTGACCGGGTTGCTCGGCGAATCGATGCGCGAAAGCGTTCAGGCGGCGGCCGGGTATATCCGGAGTCGTGCCGAAAAGCTGGGGATCAACACCAAGCCTCTGAGCGACAGTGACTTGCACGTGCACGTGCCCGCTGGGGCTGTGCCCAAGGACGGCCCGTCGGCAGGTGTCGCGATCGCGGCGAGCCTTGTCAGCCTGTTGAACGAAAAGCCCCTGAGGGGCGACGTCGCCATGACCGGTGAAGTGACTCTTTCCGGCCGCGTTCTGCCGGTCGGTGGCATTCGCGAGAAAGTTCTGGCAGCCCGGCGCGCGGGCATTCATCACGTCCTGCTGCCTGTTCATAACCGGAACGATCTCGTCGACCTTCCGAAAGAAGTGAAGGCGGATATGTCGTTCGAATTCGTCGAGACGATCGACGAAGTAATCTCGAACCTGTTTCCGGTCGAGAAAACCGTAAAGCCCCGATCGAAAACGACTTCCAACGCCACGAAGCGTTCCTGAGCCCGATCTTCGTACGGGATGGGCCCATGCCTGACCGCTAGCCGCTGATGGCGAATCGTCGCAGGTCTTCGTCCTTCGCGACGACGGTCAGGCCCTCGGGCGAGATCGTCAGCCCTCGGCTTCGGTCCAGTTCCTGATCATGCCCGATCGTAAAGCCATCGGGAACGAAAACGTTCTTGTCGAGTATGGCTCGACGGACGCGAGCGTTGCGGCCGATCACCACTTCGTCGAACAGGATCGAATCCTCGACGAGCGAATAGGACCGGATGCGCGAGTGGGTGCCGATGATCGATCGGTGGACTTCCCCCCCTGAAACGATCACGCCGGGGCAAACGATCGAATTGGTCGCGAGGCCTCGCCGGCCTGGCATGTCCAGAACGAATTTCGGCGGCGGAATTGGCGGAGAGAACGTCTGGATCGGCCAGTTTCGGTCGTAAATGTTGAGAAGCGGGTCGGGCGCGATCAGGTCCATACTGGCTTCGTAATAGGCATCGAGGGTGCCCACATCGCGCCAATAAGCCTGTTCCTTGCGATTTTCGTCCTGAAACGGGTGGGCTTTCACGTGATAACCCTGGCGAATCATTTCGGGGATGATGTCGCGTCCGAAATCACGCGTAGTCTGGTCGCGCCGCATGGCGACATCCTGCATGAGGACATCGAACATCAGCCGGGTCGAGAAGACATAAATGCCCATGCTGACAAGAGAAAGCCCTGGGTTATCGGGGATTTCCGGGGGTTTTGCCGGTTTCTCGACGAATTCGACGATTCTGCGTTGGCGATCGACCGCCATGACACCGAACTGGCTGGCCTGGCTGACAGGCACGGTGAGGCACGCGATCGTGAGGTCAGCCTTGCTGTCCATATGATCCTGGATCATCAAGGCATAGTTCATCTTGTAGATATGATCGCCGGCCAGGATCAGGGCGACCTCGGCCTTCGTGCGCTCGATGGCGAACACGTTCTGATACACGGCGTCGGCCGTGCCGGCATACCAATGTTCGCCGTACATCTGCTGGGGCGGGATCACGTCGACGAATTCGTCGAGTTCACGGCAGAGGAATCTCCAGCCCTGATCGATATGCCGCGAAAGCGAAAGCGCTTTGTATTGAGTGAGGACCAGAATGCGCCTGAGGCCGGAATTGATGCAGTTCGAAAGTGCGAAGTCGATGATTCGGTAAGGACCGCCGAACGGGACAGCGGGTTTGGCCCGGTCACGCGTAAGCGGATCGAGTCGCGTGCCTCTCCCACCGGCCAGGATGATGGATAGTGCGTTTCTTCCCATCCAGGTGGAAATCAAGGCGAGCCTCCTGTTCGGTCCGATCCTGCCGGGTCAGCTCAGGGCAATTCCGTATCATCATCCCTTGGCGGGAATATTCGTACAAGATGGATCGGTTTCGTTCGCGGCGAACGACCGATTCGCTTCGGCCTTCGAACGGATCCGGAAATTTCCGTCAATCTAACGAAAAGCCCCTGCAACTGTGTGCAGGGGCGGCAAGATTCGATTCTCGTTCAGGCGAGACCGGATGGGTCAGTAAACTTCACCAGGGCGAACGACGTGGCCGCCACCGGCCGACTCACCGACACCGGCCAGGTAGCGGGCGTGCCAGCCTTCCGCGGCGCGGATATCGGACATCGAATCGCGGTTCAGGCCGATCTTGTCCCACCAGGGGGTCGCCGCGGAGCGGACGATCTCATCGATTTCGGCGACGCGGCCGCGAGCTTCGCCAGCGGCGAACTTCGTGCGGGCCTTGGCGTCAGGCTGCTGGAAGTATTCCTTCCAGAACGCACGGCCGCCGAGGACGCCGGAAGCGCCACACTCGACCGCAAGTTCGACCTGACGTTTGTAAGCCGGATAATCGACACCGGCGGAGAGCAGAACCCAGGGCGTGACGGAGGCTTCGGTCAAAGCCTGCAGGTTGTCGCGCAGCTTGGATTCGTCGTCGAATTCCATGTCGCCAGGAAATTCGGCCTTGTAAACGTCGCACCAGCGAGACAGGAGCCGGGCGGATTCGAGGACCGTGTTGGCCTTGCGACGGCGATAGGCTTCGTCCGTCTTCTTTTCGCCGCCGAACGGGAAGGCGACCGGTTCGAGCAGCATGAGAATGTCGTATTTGCGGCATTCTTCGTAAATGTGCTTCACGAGTTGCAGCTGATGCTCGGCCGAATCAGGTTCGGCCGGTTCGAACGGGGCGAGAAGCTTGACGGCGTCCGCGCCCATGTACTTGATCTTCTGAACCGACCAGCCGGCTTCGATTTCGCCCAGAGGAGCACCGGCGGCGTTCTTGGGGCTGCCCGATTTTTCGACACGGATCAGCAGGCCTTTTTCCGGGGCGATCGCGCCACTGGCGACGACCGAAAAGGCACCGTAATAGCCGTCGATCAAAAGTGCGGAGGCCGCGCCCGACATTTCGCGGGCCATGTCGACTTTGGCTTCGACGATCTCGGCGAAGCTCGGTTCGCGATCGTGGCCGGCGGTTTTCAGCGCCTTGTGGGCCATTTCGATCATCGAACTGTTCTGGTCAAGGGCCAGCATCGTCAGCGTGCCGTTGGCGTTGCTGATCCGCTGAAGACCACGCAGCTTGCCGGGGGTCAAACCATAGGAGGTCAGAAGGGTAGCGCTTTTCGTACTGGTTTCGCCGGCAGCCATGGATACGTTGGACTCCGAATCTCTGGGAAAAGTCAGACGAACGCGTTCGACGTCGGTCAGATTCAGGCATCGACACGACAGGCTCGTTCGATTGAACGAAAACTTGCCGAAAGCGTGATTCATGAGACCTGAATTTAACGTATTTCAGGCTCCGATTTCAAGATACAGGAAGTGCACGCGTTTGCGGCACGATTCCGGAAAGTACCGGTTCGAGCGTGAAATCGATGGAAAAAGAAGCCTCGAGCGAGCGTATCGGAAGTCGCTCGATCCGATCCAGTTCGATTCGAGTGCGGCGACGGGGATTCGATGCTTGCCATACGTGGGATTCTCCGTAAAATCTGGTGAACATCGCAGACATCGTTCAAGACGTACCGGTTCGACCGTGATTTTCGAACCAGTCCTGTCGATACGATGAACTGCTCCATTTCGATCCGAAGCCAGGCACAGGACTGCGACTCGACCATGTCTGCATCGAAAACCGAAATCATCGCCAGCCACCTCCGGAACTCAGGGTACGATCCCTCGATCGACGAGGAGGGCGATATCATGTTCGAGTTCGACGGCTATCCTCTCTTCATTCATCCTGACGAAGAAGATCCTCAGGTTCTCAAGCTGTTCGGGTTCGCCTGGCGCTCCGATCATGAAGAAGAAGACGACTCGGAACTGATCCTGGCGCTTCAGGTCGCCAATGACTGCATGGCGAAACATAGCGGCGTGAAGGTCATCACCTTGCCGAGCCGTCACATCGTCGTCGCTGTCGAGCAGTTCTTCGAACCTTTCGACACATTCCGCGGTGCGTTCGACCGGATCCTCAAGGCGCTGAAGAACTGTGCTGAGGAAGTCCAGGAAATGATGGAATCGGACTACGACGAAGACGACGACGACGAGGATGAGGATTACGAGTTCGATCCGGAATCGAACTGACGGCGATCTCCATGTCACGCGATCGCGTCAAGCGTTCGAATCCGTCATCGACTCAGTCATGATTGCGGCTTCCCGGAAGGGGGCCGCACATTTTTTTCCGACCTCCATCGATTGCCATGCCATGAATTCAGTCTTCAAGACGATCGTCCTGCTGACGATTTCCAACATGTTCATGACTTATGCCTGGTACGGACATCTCAAGTCGTTCAAGGACACGCGATGGTGGATCGCGGCATTGGCAAGCTGGGGCGTGGCCCTGTTCGAATACCTGATCCAGGTCCCTGCCAACAGGATCGGTCATAAGACCCTCTCGGTGGGTCAGTTGAAGATATTGCAGGAAGTCATCAGCCTTTCCGTTTTCGTTCCTTTCGCCGTGTTTTATCTGCGAGAGAATTTGAGCTGGAACTATCTTTACGCCGGTTTTTGTATGATGGGTGCCGTCTGGTTCATCTTTCGGGCTTGAGGAGTTCGGGAGGCTCCGAATCGAATCCTGATGACCGCAGGGCAGACTTCATCATGAAGAACACGCGCCGAAAATTCATTGGCACGGTCTCGTCACTCGCGATCGCCGTTTCAGCCTCTCGAGTCGCAAAGGCCGCCTTCGATTCGTCGCTCACAGCTTACGTGGCGCTCGATCGCGAATTCTCCGAGCCGGTTCTGAACGACTTCGAACGGGAGTCGGGGGTGCGTGTCCGCTCGAAGTTCGACGTGGAAAGCACCAAGACGATCGGCCTGACGAACCTGATTCGATCCGAAGCGTCCAGGCCTCGGGCCGACATTTTCTGGAACAATGAGATCATCAACACGATCCGGCTCAAGCGGGCCGGCCTGCTGGCGAGCTATCGGCCTGAACACGCCGGGGACTTTCCGCCGGAGTATCGGGATCCTCAAGGTTTCTGGTTCGGGTTCGCCGCACGAGCACGGGTGCTCATCCTCGATCGCCGTGCGTTCCCGAACGACCGCAAGCCATCTTCGATCAGAGACCTGGCCGATCCGCGATGGCGCGGCAAGTGCGGTATCGCCAAGCCGTTTTTCGGAACGACGGCCACACACGCGGCCTGTCTGTATGCTCAGTGGGGTTCGGATCGTGCGGACCGTTATTTCGACGGTCTTGTCGCGAATCAGGTTCAGGTTCTGGCGGGCAACAAGCCGGTCGCCGAAGCCGTCGCCGCCGGACATCTCGCCTTCGGCCTGACCGATACCGACGACGCCCTCGTCATGGCCGCCCAGGGGCATCCCGTCGATATCGTTTATCCCGACACGACCGGCGAAGGCTTTGGGACCCTGTTTCTGCCGAACACACTGGCGATCGTGAAAAATTCGCCGAATCCCCAAGCCGCCAGAAGAGCGATCGACTGGCTCTATCGCCCGGATACAGAGACGAGGCTCTCGGAAGGCCCCAGCGGCCAGATTCCGGTATCCGCCAGGGCCCGGAAATCCCCGAAAGTCGAAAGCCCGGCGACAGTCAAACCGATGAAAGTCGATTTCGAAGCCGCCGCCGACCGGTTCGAGGACACGATGAAACGGCTCGCCAGCCGATTCGCCTGAATGCCGCGCAAGCCGCCGGGCACGTTCGAACACCCAGATTCGACCGGATTGTCAAAGAGCGCCAGAAATTCGGGACAATCTCCCGGCCGGCGAATCGGCGGGGCGAATGGCTCACCCCGTGCCGATCACCGGGCCTGCGATTCAGGCATGGCCCAGGAGCAATACGCCTTCCAGCATCGCCGCATCACTTTCGCTGAGCCGAAAAAGGCCTGAATAGTGAATTCCCGCTCGAATGATTCGGGCAGGGCGACGATCTGCTTCAGAAGATCGGCCTCGTCATCGAACACCTCACGCGGATCGGACCAGTCGCGATATCGCATCATCCGGACGCGATCCTTGAGCGGCGTGGTCCTTTCGAGCCAGGCCGCCCCGCCACGTTCCTCTTCCGCAGCCGGTTTCGCCGTGCGATTCCCGTTATCGGCCGCACTATCGTCGGCACCATCGTCGGCCGGAATGTCGTTTCGTAATTCGCACGTATCATGCGATTTTTCGAAATCTTGCATCGCGACTCCTGGCCCGGGCGGGTCGTAGATGCCGGTCCCTTCGGACGACGTGTTCATCGACTTCATACCTGGATCGTAAGCACAAGCGGCGAATTCCCCAGCCCGGGAATCCAGCTCATCGTTTTCGTATTCGGGAGATTCCGGCGAAGCGTAGAATGCGGCGCGTTCACGCTCGATCCGGGCGGATTCGCACTCGAACTGCCGCATGGCCTTTTCGCTGGCCTTTTTCAATTTGCGAGCCTCCCGTTCGGCGTCGCGCTGGGCCCGGTATGCCAATGCCTTGCGGTCCTTTTTCAAGCCGTCGAGCCGGCGCTGCAGACGGTCCGCCCGGTTCCGCGCGCTGGTCAGATACCGTGAAAGAAGGCGGAATTCCTTTTCGAGCCGGGCATCGCCTGAGCCTGTGCCGACGGCGGCTTCGGCGGCGGTGTCGCGGGCCGTTTCGTAATTCGTACGTAAAGCCCTGGCCTGCAATGACCAGCGTTCGTATTCGCGGTTCGTTCTTGCGGCGAGTTCGGTGGCGGCCTCACCCGGGTCGGCCGGTGCCTGGTCGAGGAACTTTTTCGCTCTTGACCGGGCGAACTTCAGGCCGTCGAGGGCCTTCGATCGATCGACCCAAAGTTCAAGCGCGGCATCGGGGTCAGGAGCGATTCGGATCCAGCGGGCCATGAACCAGCCGGCTTCAGCGTCGGCGAGATCGACCTGCCATGGACTGCCGAGGGCGGCGGCCGCCTCGCAAGCGAGAGCGAACGGAAGGCAGGCGGAGTTCCCGGCCGGGTCGGGGGCAAGTTCGCCCGCGATCTGCCGCCAGAGCTTTTCGAGCCAGTCGGCCCCGTGCCAGGTCATGCCGGGAAGGCTGCCAAAAAGTGCGGGATTTTCACGGAACCGGGCGAGATCGGCATGGAACCGATCCTGGGCGGTTCGCTCGTAAAGCTCGGCGGCACGGGCCTTTTCGTCGGTGGCTTTGCGGTGCATGGCAAGTTCGAGATCGAATTGCTGGGCCCTGGCCAGGGCAAGCTGGGCGATGGCGTCATCTTCTTCAGCGGACCAGGGTTCGTGGATTTTGGCGAGTTCGTCGCGAATGGCATCGGCCCGGGCGAGCGTCTCGGGCGAAAGGATTTTCGAGGCACAAAAGCCATGCTTGAGAGCATTCGCCGCAGGGTTCGGGGCAGCGGGCTTGTCGAAGTCGGAATCGGTCGATTCGGGCCGGGGTTGCATGACGCGAGGTTCCTTGATCAATAGGATATTGCGAAGGAGGTGATCCTGTATCAGGGATTACTTTCCCGTAAAAATGCGGATCTGCTCTTCGAAAAGCGAAATCAGGCTGAAAGGAGTCGATGAGAACCGCCCGGACCCGCAATCTTTGCCCAGGTGTCGAATTTCGAAGTCGATCGATCTGGGCCGGAATTCAGGCGGCCAGGGCCGGATCGATACGGCTTCGTCGAGTCCCCGGGCTACGGAATCGCTGGTCGCTTTCCTTTTGCCCCTGAATTCCGTGACGAGGTTGCCCCTGGGATGGTGAACGGCGATAATTCGGATCCGAATCGCCGATTCGCCCGGACCTGGAAACTCAGGAAGCTGCCATGTGTCGCCTCACGCCGATTTTGATTTGCGGAATTCTCGGTACGTTCGGAATTTTCCAGGCCGGAGCCCGGGCCGGGGATCGGGGTGCGATCCATTCGGTACGGTATGAGCCATCGCAGAAGCCTGGCGAACTCGTTTATGGCGTGACGTATCGAGTCTGGATACCCTCCGGTGTCGAACAGCTCCGGGGCGTGATCGTGCATCAGCACGGCTGCGGCAAAGGCGCCTGCGAAGGCGGCAGGACGGCGGCCGATGACCTGCACTGGCAGGCACTGGCGAAAAAGTGGAACTGCGCCTTGCTTGGCCCGTCGTTCGAACAGGCGGACGGGCAGGATTGCCGCCAGTGGTGCGATCCGCGGAACGGATCGCGGGATCGATTCCTGCAGGCGCTCAAGGACCTTGCCGAAAAATCGGGGCATCCGGAACTGGCGAGCGTTCCCTGGTGCTTATGGGGCCATTCCGGCGGTGCGTTCTGGTCGAGCCTGATGATGGCTTCGGATCCGGAGCGGATCGTGGCCGTCTGGCTGCGCAGCGGCACGGCTTTCGCGGCGTGGGAGAAAGGCGAAATTCCCAAACCCGAAATTCCGCAAGCGGCTTACGGCATTCCGACGATGTGCAACCCGGGGCTGAAGGAGCGCGACGACAAGCGATTCGCCGGAGCTTGGACCGGTTCCGAGGCCATGTTCCAGGCATATCGGGCGAAAGGTGCCCCGATCGGCTTCGCGCCCGACCCGAAAACCAGCCACGAATGCGGCGATTCACGCTATATGGCCATCCCGTTCTTCGATGCATGCCTGAAGATGCGGCTGGGCGCAGCTGGAAATGAACTGAAGCCCGTGAACCTGACCGATGCACGGTTCGCCGAAACCTGGGAGTCGCCCCCCTTGCCTGCTGGGGAATCGAAAGATCATGGGAAAAATGCGATCTGGCTGCCGGATGGTCGGTTCGCCGCGATCTGGGCTTCGTACGTCAAGACGGGCAGCGTTGCCGACGATACTCCCCCTCCTGCACCTGTGGAAGTGACGGTCGAACAAGACGCTGACGGCCATCGGAAATTGAAGTGGTCCGCGGAAGCCGACCTGGAAAGCGGCCTGGCCGGATTCGAAATTCGCAACGGCGATGAAGTGATCGCCCGGTTGCCCGAAAAACCGGCGAATCCTTTCGGAAAGCCGCTGTTTCAGGGCATGAGTTATCATGATACTCCGCGCGAGCCGCTGGCCGAGATGACTTTCGTCGATCGGGTGACAAAAGCCGGGAAGCCGAAATACGCGGTCAGGTCGATCAACACCGCGGGGCTGAAGTCAGCCGAAACCGTGGCGAAATGAAAACTCCGGGCTGGCGAAATCGACCAGACGGTACGGTATCTCGAATGATCAAGATGCCTGTCAGAGCCCCCTTATGCGATGAGCGAGAACGATGCCGAATCAGCCCCTTTTTCCCACGACACGCATGCGACGACTGCGTACGAGCGAAACGCTTCGTGCGATGGTGCGGGAAACGCATTTGCGGATCGATGATCTGATCTATCCCATTTTCGTCCGCCACGGCTCGAACGTGAAGAACGAAATCGGCTCCATGCCCGGGCAATTCCAATGGTCCGTGGATCGGCTGGAGGAGATCGTCGGCACGGTCGAATCGCTCGGGATACCGGCCGTCATTCTGTTCGGCATACCGGCCGCCAAGGACGACACGGGCAAAGTCGCATGCAACGCGGACGGAATCGTTCAGGAAGCCGTGCGAAAGATCAAGCGGTTAAGCCCGAAGACGCTGGTGATCACGGACCTGTGTTTTTGCGAATATACGAGTCACGGCCACTGCGGGCCACTGACGGAAACGCCGCGCGGGCAGGAAGTGGATAACGACGCGACCCTGGAACTCCTGGCGGCGCAGGCCGTGAGCCACGCGCGGGCCGGGGCGGACATCATTGCGCCTTCGGGGATGATGGACGGCATGATCCGCGCGATCCGGCGCGGGCTGGACGCCGCTTCTTTCGAACTGGTTCCGATCATGTCGTATGCGATCAAGTTCGCCAGCGGCTATTACGGGCCTTTCCGTGAAGCGGCCGAAAGTACGCCCTCGTTCGGCGACCGGCGGACGTATCAGATGGACCCTGCGAACGTGCGGGAAGCGATGCGCGAAGCGGAGCTGGATGTCGCCGAGGGGGCCGACATGCTGATGGTGAAGCCGGGGCTGCCGTATCTGGATGTGCTCGCCCGGGCGAAGGACCGGTTCGGCCTGCCGATGGCGGTTTACAACGTCTCTGGCGAATACGCGATGGTGAAAGCGGCGGCGGCGAACGGCTGGATCGACGAGCGGCGGATCGTCCTGGAAACCATGTTGGGGTTCAAGCGGGCCGGGGCCGATATGATCATCACGTATCACGCGCTCGATGCCGCGCGATGGCTGCGTGAGGACGGGCTGCCCGGAATCTGACGGAAAATCGATGAAGATTGCCCAAATCATACCGACGCTGGACCGGTCGGGTGCCGAGAAACAGCTTCTGCTTCTCTGCAGGGAACTCAAGAGCCGGGGCCACGACGTTCAGGTCGCGGTGCTGACGCGATCTGGGCCGCTCGAACCGGAATTCCACGCGAGCGGCATCCCCGTCACCACGATCGGCAAGCCGCTCAAGGTCGACCCGTTCGCCCTGATGAGATTGAAGCGCTGGTTGAAGACGAATCGATTCGAAGTCGTCCAAAGCTGGCTGTTCGCGGGCAACGCCTATGCACGTGCAGCGGCAAGGCTTGCGTTCGGGAACCGAAAGCTTGGTCGGCCGGTCGTCCTGGCGTCGGAGATGGCCGTCGATCTATGGAAGAGCTCCTGGCATTTCCGGATCGACCGGGGCCTGCAGACCTGGTGCGACACAGTGGTCGGGAACAGTCAGGCGGTCGTCGATTTCTATCGAGACACAGTCGGCATCACACCTGACCTGCTCAGCATGATCCATTCGGGCATCGATCCGGACGAAGCCCGGCCGGTGGACGATGCGGCTCGCAGCGAAGCGCGCCGCTCTCTCGGCATCTTGGCTGAAGAAGGCCCCGTACTGGTTTTCGCGGGTCGGCTGGCCGAACAGAAGCGCGTGATCGACCTGCTGAAAGCCGCGGATATCCTGCAGCATCTTTACCCGAAAATTCGCGTTCTGATCGCGGGTGACGGCCCACTGCGACGAGAACTCGAAGCCTTCGCCAGAGACGTGGACCTGGGCGACAAGGCGAAATTTCTGGGCCTTCGCGAAGATATGCCCACGCTTTACGAAGCGGCGGATGCCGTCGTGCTGCCATCGAGCTATGAAGGACTGCCGAACCTGTTGCTTGAGGCACAGTTACGGGCGATCCCGGTGGTCGCGTCGGCCGCGCCGGGGACGGTCGAACTGGTCGAACACGAAGTGACGGGGCTGAGGTTTCCGGTCGGCGACTCGACGGAATTCGCCCGCCAGCTCGAAAGGCTGATTTCCGACCCGGAATTGGGCCGAAAGCTGGGTGCCGCGGGGCGGACGATGATCCTCGAAAAATTCACGGTCCGCCACATGGCGGATCGCTTCGAGGCACTTTACCGCGAACTTGAGCGACGACGCTGAAGGCCAAAATCAGCCGCCTGATTCGATCGCCTGCCGGACGCGGTCGCGTGTTTGGGCAGAACGAAGGGCCGATTTGCCGAACCCGGGCATTGCACCTTCGGCGATGGCCTGGGCCTGGGCGGGCTCCCTGTCCGAGACGAGCATCAGGGGGATGTTTCCGAACCGGTCGGCGCTTGCCCTGATCTTTCGGATCAGGTCGATGCCGCTGGAACCGTCGACATCGAGAACGCGGTTGACGAGCACGAGTCGGATCAGGCCCTGAGCGCTCGCGAGCTGGTCGATCGTTTCTTCGACGTCGTCGGCGACGCGCAGCTCAAGTGCCGGATCGAGCGATCGAATCAGTTCGCGCATCTGGCCGTTATCGAAGCCGCACTGGCCGACGGACAAGACGATGCCCGGAGCGGATGGACGGTTATTTTCAGTGCTTGCGTTCATTTCGCACCGGCTTCGGCTCGAGGCTGTTTCCTGGACGATTCCGAAGCATCGGCCGCGGTTTTGAGATGCTTGTCGAGAAAATTCCAGGCGATCTCCAGGGCCTTGTCATCAAGCGCCGCGGTGATGTGGCCTGCCCCGGGAACCAGGTGGAGAGCCGAATCGATGCCCAGAGTGACGAGCTTGTCCGAGAGGATCTTCGCGGAGTTGGGGCGGACCACAAGATCCAGCGTTCCGTTAAAAAAGAAAATCGGGGAAGTCGAAGCCGAGACAAGTTGCAGTGGCGAGGCCTGCACGTAGACTTCCGGTTTCTCCTTGCGAGTCGCCCCCAGCCAGTAAGCCAGAAATTTATTGTCCAGAGGCATTTGCGAAAAGTCGCAAGGCGCACCGCCCGCGGCCACGCAGCGCACGGCGGCGGTCAGTTTCGGCTGATCCGGATCCGCTTCCAGGTGGCCTTTGGTGGCCAGCATCGTCGCGAGATGGCCGCCCGCCGAATATCCCACGGCACCAATTCGTTCTGGATCGATACCCTGCTTGCCCGCATGTTTCTTGAGCCAGAGCACGGCATCGCGAACGTCTTCCCACTGGGCTGGCCAGGGGTGTTTCGGGGCAAGCCGGTACTCAACGGCATAAGTGACGTAACCTCTTCTGGCGAGTGAGGCTGCGTAAAGGCCGAGCTGTTTGCGGTCGCCACTTTTCCAGGAGCCGCCGTGGATGACCAGGATCGCGGGCCCGGGTTTGGCGCTGGTGTTCGAAGATGCGGCTTCTCGGGTCCGGTAAATGTCGAGCTTCAGGGGCCCGGAGGATCGCTGGGCGAAGGTGACGTCCGTCTGGACGACGACCTCATCCAGTCCCTGCTTGAGCATGGGCGGAATCTGGTCTCGGATCGAGGGGTCGACCTTTTCGAACAGATCCTTGCCCGTGACGGTGGCTTTTTCCTCACCGGCGGCCGGAGATGTCGCCAGCAGGAGAATCCACAAGTATCGAAATCGCTTCGGCATATCGCCTGCCCTGAAAACTGGATGCGTATGGATCGAGCGGCGCACGTCTCATTCGTATCATATCCGGGATCCGATTCGTTCGACAGTCACCGGGTTGCGTTTCCGGCCTCGAGTGGATGTCTAAAGTCGCATGGCCGGTCGAAGGTGACAGGCTTGACCGATTCGTTCGGACCGATCAGAATCGGGACTGTCCACATGGGTGCGTGGTGATCCCGAATCGCAATGCGAAGCGTCGCATGGATTCGGAATTCAGGGAAACCGGTGCGATTCCGGTACGGCCCCGCCGCTGTAACTCGATGATGACAGGTGGCCTGGCTCGACCTGAGCCGTTCCGTGCCATTGTCCGAGCGATTCCGCGAGGACGAGAAGGCCTGCCGCCCGAGTCGAGGAGTCAGAAGACCGACCCGCGCCTTTTGTCGAAATCCACTCGCGAGGGCGGGTATTACGACGTGGTTCGTCAACGGCAACGACCGGTTTGACGGTGGACTTTGCAGAATTCGATGCGGGATCGGTCTTCCGCCAGGGAAGGCTGTCGCTCCATGTTCACGAAGTTCGCCGCAGGCTCCACCGCTTCTGGAGCCGCCAGAACCGGTCCGTCTGAGGCACGATCGTTACGACCGATCGACGAACCGGCGGTTCCGGGAGAGGAACTTCGTGAATATGAGTCTTCGTACATGTAAGCCATGCATCGTGCATGGTCGAAAAAACCATGCTTCGCCCGGCGGAATCCGGGGCTTCACGCTGATCGAGCTGCTTGTGGCCATCGCGATCATCGGCGTGCTCGTCGCACTGGCCTTGCCGGCGTTGTCATCGGCGCGCGAATCTGCCAGAAGGTCGCTCTGCCTGAACAATTTGCGGCAGATCGGCATCGCGATGCACACGTATCACGAACAGTGGCACTTCTTTCCTCCCGGCTGCGTGGAATTCAGGCTTAAGTCGAAGCCCCGGAATCGTCAGCTTGCCTGGTCGGTGTTCATTTTGCCGCAACTGGAGCAGCAGAATCTGTATCAATCGCTGAATCTGTTCGCGGAGTACGATTCGCCCCGGAACACCAGCGCGGCATCGACGGTGCTGACGAGTTACGTCTGCCCGACGGCGGTCCGCCCGACTCCACGGAGCCAGGGGCGGGGCCGCATCGACTACGGCGGCATGAACGGCGAGCGGATCACGTCGCCGAACAATCCGCCGAAGGGAGTCATGCTTACGGACAAATGCGTGAGCATCGCCATGATCCCGGACGGCACGAGCCGGACGATCATGATCGCGGAAGATTCGATCAATCCGGACGGCCAGTGGATCAACGGGCTGAACGTATTCGATCAGGCGTTCCCGATCAACCAGGGCCCGAAATTCGAAAACGACATGCGAAGCGCCCATTCCGGCGGTGCCCAGTGCGCCATGGCCGATGGCTCCGCAAGGTTCATCAAGCAGACGATCGACGTCAAAATTCTGGCCGCACTGTGTACACGAGCTGGCCGTGAAGCGTTCGGTGACGATGCGTATTGAAATCGCACAGTACGAACCCGCGGGTTCGTAAGCCCGATTCTGCCGAACGGAAAATATCGGTTCAAGTGATACAGGCGTCGAAAGCCGATCATTGAACTGACGGACTCATTATCCAGACGCAGCGCCGCATCGCAATCGCATGATTCGTGATCGGCGCGCAACGGAGAGACTCTATGCGTGGTTCGATCACCTGGATCATGACGATTGCCGTCACCTGGATGGCATGCGGCTCATCACATGGGGCAGAGGTCGATTTTTCGGACCTGACCCTCGATTCGAACACGTACTGGAACGGTTCGGACTTGGCCGGAGGCTTCGAATCAGGCGGATTGTTCTTCAATAATTCGTACGACGCGGATTATTTGTCCTGGTCCGGCTGGGCTTATTCGAACGTCTCCAATTCTTCCGTGGGCGGATTCGGCAACCAATACGCATCGATCACGGGCAGCGGCGTTTCCGGCACGGGTTCGATCTATGCGGTCTCTTATACAGGTGATCCGAACGCGGCATACGTCAATCTTGGTGGCGAACATGTGCTTTCGATGAGAGTGACCAATACGGCTTATGCGTATTACTCGATGAAGAACGGAGACGCGTTCGCCAGAAAATTCGGACCGGATGACTGGTTCAAACTGACGATCCGCAGCTTTTCCTCTTCGAATGCTCAGGGAGTTCCGACAGGTTCGGTCGACTTCTTCCTGGCGACAGGCACGAACATTCTCAACCAGTGGACCTCGATCGACCTGACTTCGCTTCCTACCGGAACGCTGAGTCTCGGTTTCGAGCTGACCAGCTCCGACAACGGCATTTACGGCATGAACACGCCGGCCTATTTTGCCCTGGGCAGCCTGACCGTGGCACCTGAGCCGGGCTCTGTCGTCCTGGCTTCGATCGGAGTGTTGACCGCCGCGGCGATCGGATTACGCAGACGAAGCCGATCGTGAACCGCGCCTGAAAATCTGACACCTCTGGCGGACAAGACGTGCCGATGTCTTGCCCGCCGGGGCGGATCTGACTTATGCTTGATTTCATAATCAGCCCTCTTCGAATCGTTATCGACAGGCCCAGGTCGCGAGACGATCGATTTCCGTCCGAAAGGATGCTCCATGACGATTCGTGCGATTCGATCGACTCTTCGCAGCCGGAATGTTTTCGATCGCAAGCGTTCGCCAGGTAAGTTGCTTGTGTCTTCATTCCTGGCCTGTTTCGTTTCGGCCATGAGCGGAAATGTCGCCACGGCTCAGGAAGGCCGAGATCTGGCGGAGCTTTACGGGTTCCTGCCCGTCGAAATCTACAAGCTCGAGAACCGGATCTCGAACCTGGTTCTGGCCGACATCGACGGCGACGGATCGAAAGACGTCATCGTCTCGAACAACGGCCGGTCCCGTTTCGATATCCTCTTCAGCGACCCGAAAATCGAGCCTGACAAGGCGGAGACGGAAAAGGGCGTGAACACGCCCGAATACGACAAACGCATGCGTTCGAGACGCTACCCGGTCAGCAAGGAAATCGTGAGCCTCGTCGCCGCCGACTTCAACGGCGACGGCAAGACGGACATAGCCTATTACGGCCGCCCCGCGGGCGTCGTGATCCTGCTGAACGAGGGCCGTGGCAGATTCGCGACCCCCCAGATCCGAGACCTCGGCGAAGCGGTTTCCGCTCAGACGAGTCTCACGGCGGGCGACCTGGACCGCGACGGCCGTGCGGACCTGGTCTTGCTGCGTGACACCGAGATCGTCGTCCTCAAGCAGACGCAGGATGGCAAACTGGGCGATCCGATAAGGCTGGGGCATTCCGCGCAGCGGCCTCGAATGCTCAAGGTCGTCGACATCGACGGCGATGGCGGCGAGGACTTGATCGTGCTCGGATCCACGGACGATCAGCCGGTCCACGTGCGGCTTTCGCGTGGCAAGGAAGAAGGCGCACCCGCGAAAGAATTCCTGGCTCTCGGGCCCGAGCGTCGGCTGAAGCTTGACCAGATCCGCGCGATCGGGTTCGCGGATCTCGACGGCAAGCCAGGCCAGGAATGGATGGTGGTGGACAACGCCACGGGCCGGGGCAATCTGCTGCGGCTGACCGCTTCCGCAACTTCGAAGGAAGCCGCAGCCGACGATTCCGATAAGCTTGCCGGAATCGGGGCGATTTTCGATTACCCGCTACCTTCGACCGAAGGGCGAGGCCGGTCCATCGACACCGGCGACCTGGATGGTGACGGCATGGCCGAAGTGGTCGTTTCCGACCCGGAAGCGGCCCAGGTGATTACGTTCCGGCGTCCCCAGGCCAGTGCCGAGAGCTTCGAAACGGTCCGGCTTTCGCCGAGTCTGATCGGAGTGCGATCGATCCGTGTCGGTGACCTCGACGGTGACGGCCGGGCCGAAGTCTACATGCTCTCGGAAAAAGAGAAGCAGATCGGGCGAGGTCTCTGGAAAGACGGCCGGATTTCGTTCCCGAGCCCCCTGCCCATCGCGGGGGGCGAGCCGATCGCGTTCGAGCTGGCCGACTTCGACGGCGACGGCAAGCAGGAGCTTGTCTATGCCGTGAAATCGAAAGTCGACGGCAAGGACAGAATCCAGCTCCACGCACTCAAGTGCGATGCGAAGGGTCAGTTTTCGGCAAGCGCATGGCCTGGCGGTGTCGCCGACGTGACGCTGCGTGATTCAGGCAGTTCGCCTGAGCGAATTCAGGCCATCGACGTCAATTCCGACGGAGCCGAGGATCTGCTGCTGACGGGGCCCTACGGCAATCCGGGCGTGATCCTGAGCCGGAAAGCCGCGGCCCCGCTGGAGCTTTCGAATCTCGGCCCTCTGGCGACAGCGGATCGCACCTCGGCACGAATGGTCATGCTGGACGGCCGCAAGGTGCTGATGGTCACCCAGAACAATTTCGCCCGGGTCATCGCGCTGGACAGCGAAAACCGCTGGCAGATTCTGGACCAGTTCAACGCATCCGGGGCCTCGGCCTCGATCCGGGGCGTGGCGACACTGAATCTGGACGGCAACCGCCAGTCCGATCTTGTGCTCTACGACCAGAATTCCCGCGAGCTGGAGGTTCTCATGCGGGACGATAACGGCACCCGCTCGCTGGGTAAGATCCCGATGGGCAATTTCGACTTTCAGGGCCTTCGCTCCGGCAATTTCGGTGGCGATGGCCGCCCGGATCTGCTTGTGGAAGGTGGCGGCCGGTTCAGCGTCCTGGTGACGGGGGCCCGCAATTATTCGATCGACAAGCTGGGATCGTACGAAACGACGGAACGCCGCAGCCGTTTGGGCGACGTGATCGCCGCGGATTTTGGAGGCTCCGCCGGGCCGGATGTCGCCTGGATCGACATCGGCGAACATTCGGTGCATATCACGCAGCCAGTGGTCGTGTCAGGCACGGAGATCGATCTGAAGCCGGCCGGGCATTTCAAGGTCTTCGAAGAGAAATCGTTTCGCGACGTGAGAAGCCTGGGTGAACCGCGCGACGTGGCCGCCGGCGATGTCGATCGCGACGGTCTCGACGACCTTGTGTTGATCGCGCATGACCGCATCCTGGTTTATCGGCAGGATCCAGGCCCGGCCTCGAAGCCTGAAGGCGGTTCGCCCGCTGCCGCCGAACCGAACGGCAACGGGGATCGCAAACCGGTCGGCGCCTCGCGCTGATCGCAACGCACGAATTCGTGCGCGTCGAAACGCCGGCAATTTCGGGAGTTCCGTTCCACCGTGCACGTTCTCTTCGTCCATCAGAATTTCCCTGCCCAGTTCGGTCATCTCGCGGCCGAACTCGTGCGCAACGACGGCTGGCAGGCGACTTTCGTCAGCCAGACTCTGCCGCCGGCCGGCTCGGTCAAAACGGGCGGGGTCGATCGAGTCACCTATGCGATCAAGGGCGGGGCGAAAGACACCAATCACTACTGCTCGCGCACTTTCGAAAACGCGATCTGGCACACGCATGCCGTTTATGAGGCTTTGGCGGCCCGGCCCGGGATCAGGCCCGATCTGATCGTCGGTCACTCGGGCTTCGGTTCGACGCTGTTTCTGCGTGAGCTGTATCCCGACACACCGATCGTCAACTACTTCGAATATTTTTATCGCACGCAAGATTCGGACATGGACTTCCGGAAGGACTTCCCGAATTTGCCGATTGACAGGCTGCGTGCGCGTGCCCGCAATGCGACGCTCCTGCTGGACCTGGACAATTGCGACGCCGGCTATTCGCCGACTCGCTGGCAGCGGGACCGGCTGCCGGAAGTCTACCGGAACAAGGTGGAAGTGCACTTCGACGGAGTCGACACGCGCATCTGGAAACCGCGGCGGGACGAGCCCCGCATGATCGCAGGCAAGACGATTCCGGATGAGCTGAAGATCGTCAGTTACGCGACCCGCGGGATGGAGTCGATGCGTGGCTTCGACATCTTCATGAAGGCCGCGAACGTCGTTGCGAAGCGGCGATCGGACGTGCTTTTCGTGGTCGCCGGTCAGGACAGGGTCTGCTATGGCGGCGATTCGCGCCACACGGGGGGCAAATCGTTCAAGGAATGGGTTCTGGCGAAAGACCGGTACGACCTATCCCGGTTTTATTTCTGCGGGCTTCTGCCTCCCGCGGAATTGGCACGGTTGTTCGGTATCGCCGATGTGCATGTCTATCTGACGGTGCCGTTCGTGCTGAGCTGGTCGCTCGTGAATGCGATGGCGTGCGAAGCGACGATCCTGGCTTCGGACACCGGCCCGGTGCGGGACATGATCGTTCCCGGTCAGACGGGGCTCTTGACCGATTTCTTCGATGTCGATGCCATGGCTGACGCGATCGAGCGGGTGCTCGACTCACCCGGCGAATTCCGCTCGCTCGGCCAGCGGGCGCGAGAAGTCGTCGATGAGAACTATTCCCTGGATGTTTGCCTTCCCCGGCTGAGGGACTTTTATGTCCGCGCCGCAAACGGTTAAACTGATTTACGTTATCCAACCGCCTGATTCAGGCGAAATGCCGGAAGAATCAGCCGAATCGCGATAAGGTCCACACTAAGCCCGGAGCCCTGCCCCCCGTGATCGACCTGCTGACGTCGCCGGAAACCTACATATCGCTCGCGACTCTGACCCTCCTGGAAGTGGTCCTGGGGATCGACAACATCCTCCTGATTTCGATTCTGGCGGGCCGGCTTCCTGAAGAGCAAAGAGAGAAAGCTCGTAAACTGGGTTTGATGGGGGCGCTTTTCACCCGGCTCGGTCTGCTTTCCGTCGTCAGCTATCTGGCGAAACTGACGAAGCCGCTTTTCCACGTCGGCCCATGGCACGTCACGGGCAAATCGCTGCTGCTTCTGGTCGGCGGTATGTTCCTGATCTGGAAAGCGACGAAAGAGATTCATGAGAAGATCGACCTGAAGCACGATCACGAGCACGCTTCGGGGCTGGTTCGCCATTCGTCGATCACACGGGTCGTCTGGCAGATCATGCTGCTTGACATCATCTTTTCGCTCGATTCGGTCGTCACGGCGGTGGGCATGGCCAGAGCCGTTCCGGTCATGGTGGTGGCGAACGTCATCGCTCTGGGCGTGATGCTGCTCGCTTCGCGGCCGATCGCCGAATTCGTCGAAAGATATCCGTCCGTGAAGGTGCTGGCCCTGGCGTTTCTCATGACGATCGGCGTGGTGCTCGTGGCCGAGTCGTTCGAAATCGAAATTCCCAAGGGCTATGTCTATTTCGGCATGGGCTTCAGTCTCTTCGTGGAACTGCTCAACATCAAGATCGATCAGGTTTCCTCCCGGCGCAAGGAAGAGTCGCTGGCGACCGAATCGACGAACCAGGCGGCCGCGGTCTGATCCGCCGTCTCTCCGCCGTAATCCGAATCCGAAAATCCTCCATGCCTGGTCCCGACAAAAAGCCGAACGATCGAAACGGGCATTTCCGGAACGGGTTTCACGAGAAATCCAGGCCGAAGCGAGTGTTCGGTGAATATCCCGTCTTTTCGCCTCCTGGTGGATTTTCGATGCCCCCGATCGCGCACGATACGGAAGAACGAAGCACGACGCGCTGGATCGAGTCCGAATCACGGTTTCTGATGCAGGACGACCGGGTCGTGACGCGCGCGAATCGCGGGTTCTGCGTGCGGCTCGTCGATGTCCTGATCCGTTCCTGCAAAGCCCGGTCGGCCGTGCTCGATTTTTCGAAGAATCAGCTCTCGATCGAATTCGCGGATCGTTCGACAAGCCGGTCCGAAGCGGCGAGAATCCTTTCCGAATCGATTCGTCTGGCCACGATGCCGGTCGGCACCGGCGGCAGTTTCGATGCGATACCTTTCGGACAGGGCTGGAATGCTTTCGCGTTTTTCCGGGACGAACGCAACGGTGCCACAAGCTGGTGGTGGACCGAAACCGACGAAGGCCGCGTGCGTCTTGACGGTACGGGGCTGAGCGTCCGAAGTGTCGATCCCCGAATCTGGTCGGACGTGATCCCGGGGATCCGCTCCTCGCGGCCTGCGCGCCTGAAGCGCGGCGTAACCCTGCGGATCGACTCCGATCGATCGAGTCTGATTCGTATCATCGATTCGATCGACGAGTTGTGTCGTATCCTGGCCGTGCGGGACACTGCCGAAGCCAGCCACGCGGTCCTCGCGACTTCGCAGGTTTCCCGATTGATGCACCTGGGCCTGGCGACCGTCTCGATGTCGTGTGCCATCGTGGGGATCGTGATTCCAGGCGTTCCGACGGTGCCATTCGTACTGCTGACCAGCTATCACCTTTCGAAATCGTCCGACACGGTGCACAGGGCGTTTCGCCGTACGCCGCTCTTCGGCTCTCTCGGCGAGGACTGGACGAACGGCCGCTTCATTCGCACGAAGAACAAAATCTGGCTGATTTCGATCTCGTCGGGCATTCTCATCCTGACGCTCAGCGTCAGCCAGGTCAGCGGAATGGCGCTCGTCACCATCGCGACGATCTACACGCTGACGACGGTGTCCGTCCTGGCCACGCCAGGAACCCCGCGATCGGGCGAGTTCCCTCGGGTAACGGCAAGTCGAAAACTGCAAATGCTGCCCGCCTGATCGACCGGGCCGAATGTCAACGGCCAGGTCAGCCAGGCGTCATGCTAGGTCGTCTCCGACATCCTCAGGCCTTCGCCCGATAAGGCCGCTGCGGGCGTGATTTCAAGCTGTTGGCTTCGTCATCACCCACGAAAGTCTCGGTTTTCGGATCGATCGTCAGCTTCCGCTGGAGCATCCACGCCAGCGCCGCGGCATGGCACGCGATGTGGCTTGACCTCATGACGGTGGGGTTGGCCGCCGTGGGCTTGCGCGACTTGACGCAGTCGAAGAAGTCGCGGGCATGCGTGCCGACATCCAGGCCATTGGCCGTCTTGCCCTGCTCCAGCGCGATCGAGGCCTTGAGCGACTCGGGCTTGATGTCCATACCGCCATTGTCGCCGGTCTCGACGGAGCCTTCCTCACCTACGAACCGCACCGGGCAGGTGCCCAGCGAGGTATTCCAGCCCGTGCGTTCGCCGAACGGGGTTTTGAGGAAGTCGATGATGAGCTTCACGCCATTGGCGTACATGGCCGTGACGTTCGTCGGGTTCGGCTCATAGGTCAGCGGCATCGAACCATCGGAGCCGTTGGCCCACTGGCAGATGTCGACAGTGTGCGCGCCCCAGTCCAGCAGGCGAGCGCCGGAGTCGAAGTCGTAATAGCCCCGCCATTGGCCCGCGACGTATTTGGCGTTGTAGGGCCGCCAGGGCGCGGGGCCGAGCCAGAGATCCCAGTCCACGACGTCGCGGGGCGGCGTCTGCTCGCCGGGAAGCCATTCGGTCTTGATCTCGGGCACATAGACGGAAGCGTACATCGTGTGCACTTTGCCGAGCTTGCCGGATCGGGCGATCTCGACCGCCTGGCGGAAGTTGGTCACGCTGCGGCGCTGCGTGCCGGCCTGGAAGATCCGGCCGGTTTCCTGGAAGGTGTCGGCCAGACGCTGGCAATCACGGATGGTGATGCCGCACGGTTTTTCGCAGTAGACGTCCTTGCCGGCCTGGGCCGAGAGGATGGCGGCTTCGGCATGCCAGCGGTCGCCGGTGGCGACGATGACGGTGTCGATGTCGTCGCGGGCGAGCAGCTCGCGGAAGTCGGGATAGAGCTTGCAGTCGGCATTGCCGTAATGGCCGTCGACGAGGGCCTTGCCGGCATCGCGGCGGCTTTTCTGCACGTCGCTGATGGCCACGCACTGAATGTCGCCCAGGGCCATCATGCCTTTGAGGTCATACGTGCAGCGCGGACCGATGCCGATCACGCCGAGGGTGATGCGCTCGCTGGCCGCGGCGATCCCGGGTTCACGGCCGAGCACGCGGGCCGGAACGAACGCCGGCATGGCGAAAGCCGAACCAGCGGCGGCGAGGGATTTCAAAGCCGAGCGGCGGGAGAAGAAGTTTTCGGAAGGCATGGCATATCTCGACACAGGGCCACCTGGCGATCGCAGGCAAGCAGGGGGTGATACGGCTTTTTCGATGGAGGATCTCTTTCCTGATTTTGTCAGTTCAGCGTGCTCGAGTCATTCGAAAATCGTCAAAAATCCGCGATCGCGTTTTTCGCCTTCATGCGAATCGAACGTCATTAAGACACGATCGGCCGAGCGGGAGCCCCCTGCCCGGCCGATCGATAAGAATTTATGGCTGCGGTAGATGACTCGCCTGAGGCCGTCACTCCCAGCTCATCCCCAGATTCTTCATCACGAAGGCCCAGCGGTCGGCGGCTTCTTCGATCATTTTCGAAGTCGGCTTGCCGGCGCCGTGGCCGGCGCGGGTTTCGATCCGGATGAGCGTCGGCGTTGCGCCCTTGTGGGCGGCCTGCAGGGCGGCCGCGAACTTGAACGAGTGGGCCGGGACGACGCGGTCGTCGTGGTCGGCCGTGGTCACCATCGTCGCCGGATATTTCGTGCCGGGCTTCAGGTTATGGAGCGGCGAATAGGCGTAGATGGCCTTGAACTGGGCTGCGTCGTCGGAGCTGCCGTAGTCGTCGATCCAGGCCCAGCCGATGGTGAACTTGTGGAACCGGAGCATGTCCATCACGCCCACGGCCGGCAGGGCGGCGCCGTAAAGCTCAGGCCGCTGGGTGATGCAGGCACCGACGAGCAGGCCGCCGTTCGAACCGCCGCCGATGGCCAGCTTCTCAGGCTTGGTGTAGCCTTCCTTGATGAGCCATTCGGCCGCGCCGATGAAGTCGTCGAACACGTTCTGCTTGTTCAGCTTCGTGCCGCCCTGGTGCCAGGCTTCGCCGTATTCGCCGCCGCCGCGCAGGTTGGGCTGGGCGTAAAGGCCGCCGGCTTCCATCCAGGCGAGATTGGCCGGGCTGAAGGCGGGCGTGAGCGAGATGTTGAATCCACCGTAGCCGTAGAGATAGGTCGGCACAGCGCCGTCCTTCTTCAGGCCCTTCTTGTACGACAGGAACATCGGCACCTTCGTGCCGTCCTTCGAGGTGTAAAAGACCTGCTCGGCGACGAAGTCATCGGGGTTGAACGCGAGCTTGGGCGACTTGTAGAGCGTGCTCTTGCCCGTGGCGACGTCGTAGCGGAAGATCCGGGCCGGCGATGTGAAAGATGTGAAGGAATAGAAGGTCTCTTTGTCCACGCGGCGGCCACCGAAGCCGGAGGCCGTGCCCAGGCCCGGGAATTCGACTTCGCCGAGGGGCTTGCCGTCCATCGCGAAGAGCTTCACCTGGCTGTGGGCGTCTTTCAGATACTGGGCGATGAACTTATCGCCGACGAGGCTGACGCCGTCGAGCGTTTCGGCGGCTTCAGGAATGATGACCTTCCACTTTTCGGGGGCCGGGTCGAAGACGTCGATGGCGATGAGGCGGCCTTTGGGGGCGTCCTTGTTCGTCTTGAAGAAGAAAACGGGGCCGTCGTTGTCGATGAAGGTGTATTCGGCCTCGAATTCACCGACGAGGTGCTGCGGCGGATGAAGATCGCGTTTCAGAAGATCCTTGAAAAGAATGCGGTATTTGTCGTCGGTTCCCTTCCCGATGGTCACGACGAGGAATCGGCCGTCATCGGTCTGACCTGCGCTGGCACGCCAGTCCTTGTTCTCGGAGTCTTCCCATACAAGGATGTCCTGGCTTTGGGGCGTCCCGACACGGTGAAAGTACACTTTCTGAAAGAAGTTCGACTCGGTCAGGCTCTGGCCCGGCTTCGGTTCGGGATAGCGGCCGTAGTAGAAGCCCATGCCCGTCTTGTCCCAGGCGGCGGAGGAGAACTTGATCCACTTCAGTTCGTCGTTGAGATCCTTGCCGGTTTCGACTTCGCGGATTTTCCAGCGGTTCCAGTCGCTGCCGGCCTCTGCGATGCCATAGGCGGCGTATTTGCCGTCCTTGCTCACGGAAATTCCTGCCAGGGCGACGGTTCCGTCCTTGGACATCGTGTTCGGGTCGATCAGGACTTTCGGCTCGGCGTCGAGCGAATCGGCCCAATAAAGCACCGACTGATTCTGGAGGCCATTATTGCGGCTGAAGAAGTATCGGCCACCCTCTTCGGAAGGAACTCCGAAGCGTTCGTAGTTCCACAGTTCGGTCAGGCGGGCCTTGATCTTCTCACGCTCGGGGATCGATTCGAGGTAGCCGAACGTGACCTTGTTCTGGGCTTCGACCCAGGCCCTGGTTTCGGCCGAGTTGTCGTCTTCGAGCCAGGAATAGGGGTCGGGCACCTTCGTGCCGTGGTATTCGTGAACGACGTCCGATTTGCGAGTCTCAGGGTATGTCATCTTAGGTCCGTCTTCGGCCGACAGCGGCAGGGCTGAGGCGATCGCCAGGCTGGCAGCGGCCGTCATGGCAGCGGCAGTGAGCGATCGGCCCGAACCGAACCGTCCAGTACGTGATTGCATCATATCGAACCCTCCTGCGGATAGAGCGTTATGAGGTCGATGGGCGAATTGGAAAGAGATCCTGGGTGATGGGATTTCTCTTCTGGATTCGCTCAGTTTATCCGCACATTCGATCGTTTGCCCAGACAGTCGTCGATTCGGATGTCGGAACCGTGGTTCAGGAAACCGAACCGGGTTGTCCGGAACACGAATGACGTACATAATAGAATCGTCAGGACGATAGGCCGCGATGATTCGGCGTCGGGCGGCGGAATCGATTGTCGTTCACTGACACCTGCCTCCAAACGACGCCCCCGCCTCAGGTTCGAACCGATCAGGCCCCAGATATGACGAACCGACGACAGATTTCCGATCTTCGAACCATTTTTCGCCGCCCGATCCGGATCGCAGCGATCGTATCCGTGACATTGCTGGCGAACCAGCCCGGTATGATCCAGGCGAACGACGATACGTTCTTCGAAACGAAAATCCGTCCCGTGCTCGCGGCGAAATGTTATGGCTGCCACGGCCCTGCGAAGCAGACATCAGGCCTGAGACTGGACAGCCGCGAGGCGATGATCGCCGGCGGCGATGCCGGCCCCGTGCTTGAACCGGGCAAGAAGGCCGAAAGCCTTGTTTATCAGGCGGCATCGCACACGGGCGACGCTTCGAAGATGCCGCCCAAGAACTCCAAAACCGAGCCGATGACGGCGGACGAAGTGGCTGCCCTTGGGCAGTGGATCGATCAAGGCGCGCACTGGCCAGCGACAAAACCTGCCAGTGCCGCGGATCACGCGGGCGAAGATCCTGCGAAAAAGCACTGGGCGTTCCGGAAAATCGAGAAGCCGGCTGTGCCGGTCGTATCGGACCCTGCCTGGCAGGCGAACCCCATCGATGCCTTCATCGTCGAACGGCTCGCGAAAGCTGGCGTGACTCCATCGGCACTTGCGGATCGGCAGACGCTCATCCGGCGATTGACGTTCGACCTGACAGGCCTGCCGCCGAAGGCCGATGAGATTCGCAGCTTCGTGAATGATCCGGCTTCCGACGAAATCGCGACAGAAGCGGTCGTCGACCGTCTTCTGGCCAGCCCTCACTTCGGCGAGCGTATCGGCCGGCACTGGCTTGACCTGGCCCGCTATTCCGACACGAAGGGCTATGTGTTTCAGGAAGATCGGCGCTATCCATTCGCTTACACTTACAGGGATTACGTCATCCGGTCTTTCAACGGAGACCTGCCTTACGACCGGTTCGTGACCGACCAGCTCGCAGCCGACAAGCTGCCCCCGGGACCAGATAATTCGAACCTTGCCGCGATGGGATATCTGACGGTCGGCCGGCGGTTCCTCAATAACCAGCACGATATCATCGATGACCGGATCGACCTGGTCGGGCGGAGTCTCATGGGCCTGACGATCGCCTGTGCCCGCTGCCATGACCATAAGTATGATCCTGTTCCATCGGCTGACTATTACTCCCTTTACGGCGTTTTCGCCTCGAGTTCCGAGCCGAAGGAAGGGCCGATTCTGGAATCGCCGGGCCAATCCGCGAAGCGTGTCGAATTCGAGAAGGCGATCGGCAAGGCCAAGGCGGAAGTCGACGGCTTCCTGGCCAATAAAGTCGAAGAATACGGAAAAGATGCACGCGCAAGCGGAGCCCGCTACCTGGCTGCCGCGGCCGACTTGAACTTCGAAATCATGGGCCGGGGCGGCAAGGTCGACGAAACGGCCCAGAAGCTGAAGCTGAAGCCGACGCTGATCCGCGTGATCGGCGGGCGCTGGGCTGCGGCGCTGAAGGACAATAAGCCTGAAGTGGCTGCCGCGCTGATCCCCTGGCGCGATCTGGCGAACCTCAAGCCGGAAGAATTCGCGAAAGTCGCAGGTGAGAAGATCGCGGCTTACGCGTCGGGCAACGTTCCCCCTGCTCTGGCGAAAACTCTGGCGGATAAGACTCCGAAATCGCGTGAGGAACTCGCGGAAGCGTATTTCGTTGCGTTCGCCGCGTCCAAACCGGCTCAGGGCGAACCTGCGGAAAAAGACAAGCCCCTGATTGCACTTTTCGAGGGCGAAACCGGGCTGCTGAAGTTCGATACGGCCACGATGGAGCGCATCATCGACCGGGCCGAGCGGAACAAGCTGCGGGATTTGCAGAAAAAAGTCGACTCGATCAACGCCACTCATCCGGGCGCGCCGGTGCGGGCAATGGTGCTCAACGACAATCCGACCCCGGCGGAGCCGGTCGTCTTTCTGAGAGGCAACCCGGGCCGCCCGGGCAAAAAGGTGCCCCGGCAATTTATTGAAGTGGTGGCGGGGCCGGATCGCAAGCCGTTTACGGACGGCAGCGGGCGGCTGGAACTGGCCCGATCGATCGCTTCGACCGACAACCCGCTGACGGCCCGGGTTTGGGCCAACCGGCTGTGGATGTACATGATCGGCAAGCCGCTGGTGGAATCGCCCTCGGATTTCGGCACGCGCAGCGATCCGCCGAGCCATCCGGAGCTTCTCGACTGGCTGGCATACGCCTTCATGCACGACGACGGCTGGCGCTCGAAAGCGGCGATCAAGCGGATCGTGATGTCGCGCACCTACCGGCAAAGCTCGGCCCCGCGCGCCGATGCCGAGGCGAAAGATCCGGAAAACCGCCTGGTGCACCGTGCGAACCGCAAAAGGCTGGAACTGGAGCCCATGCGGGATGCCATCCTGGCCGTCTCAGGCCGGTTGGACGAGACCGTTTACGGCCCGAGCGTCGATGTGACCGTGCCCCCCTATTCGCCGAAGCGGTCGATTTATGCCATGATCGAGCGGCAGAATCTGGACTCGTTCTTCCGCACGTTCGACTTCGCCGGCCCGGACGCGACGAGCCCGCGCCGGTTCGTGACGACTGTGCCGCAGCAGGCCCTGTTTTTGATGAACCATCCGTTCGTTCAGGACGAAGCACGGCGGTTCGCGGAACGCTTCGAGGGCGATCTGGCGAAGTCTCCGGCCGAGGGGCTCGATGCCATGGCGATCGCGGCCTGGGGTCGGGGCATGACTCCCGCGGAGAAGACTGCGGCCCTGGCGTTTCTCCAGTCCGGGGCCTCTGAGATCGCCTCTACGGTTTCCCGGCCCTGGACATACGGCTTCGGCGAGGTCGACACCAAATCGGGCAAGGTCGTCAACTTCCTCAAATATCCCAAGTTCACCGGTACGGCGTGGCAGTTCGGCGATGCGATCCCCCACCCGATCGGTTCGTTCAACCACCTGACGGCGGACGGAGGCCATGTCGGCCCGACGCCGAAAACGGCCGCGATCCGGCGCTGGACGGCACCTGAAGCCATGCCTGTCGCCATCTCGGGCGAACTGCGACATGCTTCGGATCAAGGCGACGGTGTCCGCGGGTTCGTGGTGAGCAGCCGTCAGGGCATTCTGGCGACGGTCTCGGCGAAGAACGGCGGATCTAAGATCGAACTGAAGGGGATCAAGGTCGAACCGGGCGAGACGATCGACTTCGTCGTCGATTGCGGGCCAGCGGGCGATCAGTCGTTCGACAGTTTCGGCTGGAGCCCGACGATCCAGCGGCAGGATGAGCCGGGCATCGCCTGGAACGCCGCCAGCGATTTCGGCGACCTGGCCGGTTTCGTGCCGATGAACGCCCGGGCCCGGCTGGCGCAGGCGCTGCTTTTGTCCAATGCGTTTCTGTACGTCGATTGAAAGAGGGGAACGACTGGCCATGTCCATTTACGATCACGCAATCGACCCGACACGCATTCCATCGACCCGGCGCGAATGGCTGAACCGGACGGGCACGGGGCTCGGTTCGCTGGCTCTGGGAATGATGTTTCAGGAACAGGGCCTGCTCGCGGCCGAATCCACCGGTGGCACGGCTGCGAAAAAGGGGCTGGATCTCGGCGGCGGAGACGCTCTTTCCTCGGGCATCAACCCGCTCGCTCCGAAATCGCCGCAGTTCGCACCACGTGCAAGGCGGATGATCCACATCTTCGCCAACGGCGGCCCGAGCCATGTGGACACGTTCGATCGCAAGCAGAAACTGCAGGAATATGCCGGCCAGGCCCTGCCGAACCCGAACCTGCCGACGGAACGGCGTACTGGTGCGGCGCTGGGTTCGCCCTTCAAATGGGCCCGCTATGGCGAAAGCGGGATGGAGATCAGCGAGCTGTTCGAAAATCTCGGCAAAAAATGTGCCGATGAGCTGTGCGTCATCCGGTCCATGCGGGCCGATGTGCCGAATCACGAACCGTCGCTCTTGCTCATGAACTGCGGCGAGGCCCGCCTGCCCCGCCCGAGCATGGGCTCGTGGCTGCTTTATGGCCTTGGCACGGAAAATCAGAACCTGCCCGGTTTCGTGGTGATGTGCCCGGGCGGTTACCCGATTCAGGAGAGCCAGAACTGGCAGTCGGCGTTCCTGCCTGGTATCTACCAGGGCACTTACATCGACACGAAAAACACGGCGATCGATAAACTCATCGCCAACATCCGTAACAAGAGCGTTTCGCAGAAGCAGCAGGCCGAACAGCTCGAACTTTTACGTGCTTTCAACGCCGACCATGCCGACAAGCGGGCGCATGAAGCGGCCCTGGAAGCCCGGATCCAGTCCTTCGAGCTGGCCTTCCGGATGCAGACGGAAGCCGCCGAGGCGTTCGACACGACCCGCGAGCCGAAGCATATTCAGGAAATGTACGGCCCTGGCACCCAGGCCCGGCAATATCTCACGGCCCGGCGGCTGCTCGAACGGGGCGTGCGCTATGTGCAGGTGTGGCATGGTGAGGGCCAGCCGTGGGACAACCACGACGACCTGGAGTCAGGCCACAGGCGGCTGGCGAAGGAGTCGGACCAGGGCCTGGCGGCGCTGATCGTCGATCTGAAGCAGCGCGGCATGCTGGAAGACACGCTGGTCGTCTGGGGCGGCGAATTCGGCCGGACGCCGACTGTCGAACTGCCCACGCCAGGCGCCAACGCCGGCAAGATGAACGGGCGCGACCACAACCACCACGGCTTCACGATGTGGGTCGCCGGCGGTGGAATCCGCAAGGGCTACGTGCATGGATCGACCGACGAATTCGGCTTCCAGGCAGTCGACAAGCCTGTGCACGTGCATGACCTGCATGCCACGCTGCTGAAGCTTCTGGGCTTCGATCACGAGAAGTTCACGTATCGCTACGCCGGTCGCGACTTCCGTCTGACGGACGTTCACGGCAATGTCGTTCCCGAATTGATCGGCTAAGCTGCGGCCGCGGAGTCGCAAGGGGCCGTTCGGATTCGTTTCGAAGCCCGCGTCCAGGCGACGAGCAGCACCGAGCCCGCGACGATCAGGCCGGTCGAAAGGCCGATCCAGATCCCGCGTACTTCCATTTTGGCCGAAAATGCCAGCCAGATCCCGACGGGCAAGCCGATCAGCCAGTGTGCGACGAGGTTGCAGACGGCAGGAGTGCGGGTATCGCCCAGGCCTCGAAGCGCGCCGGTGGTGACGGCCTGAAGGCCATCGCAGATCTGAAAAACGGCCGCGAGTGCCAGCAGCGAGACACCTGCCGCGATGATGCGGGCATCGTCGGTGAAGATATCCACGAGCGTTTCGGGGATGGTCACGAACGTGATCGCCAGGGCGATCATGATTCCCACCGCCAGAATGATCGCCGACCATCCTGCCCGAGTCGCCGCCAGGCGTTCGCGCGCACCGACGGCATGGCCGACACGCACGGCCGCCGCGGTGGCGATCCCCAGCGGAATCATGAACGTCAGGCTCGAGATGTTGAGCACGATCTGATGAGCCGCCAGGGAAATGGGCGACATCCGGCCGACGAGGGCACCCGAGAGGCTGAAAATACCGACTTCGAGCGTGATCTGGGCCGCGGCCGGGAATCCGAGCCGAAACAGGTTCGAAAGATCGCTTCGGCTCACGGATTTCCACCAGCCGGAATCGAATGTCGATGTGTGCGAAATGCGGACGACATTGAACAGCCCCGCGGCCAGGAACGTCCGTGAAATTACGGTGGACCAGGCCGATCCGACGACGCCGAGGGCCGGCATACCGAATTTGCCGTTGATGAGAACCCAGTTCCCGAAGACGTTGATGAGATTGGCGGCCAGAATCACGGCCATGACAGGTCTGACAGAGCCGACGGACTGAAGAAATCGGCGAAATGCCGCGTAAATCAGTAGCGGTCCTGTGCCCCAGGTGACGACATTCATGTACGATTCGGCGAGTTCGCCGACTTCAGGATTCAGGCCCCAGCGATCGATCGACAAAAGAAATACGGCGAACGCAACCATGAGCAGTGGCGTGAGGATGATCGACATCACAAGACCCGTGCGCAGCCAGTGTCTTGCGGCCTTCGTATCGCCCGAGCCGAACGCTTGCGAAACCAGCGTGTCCAGCCCGAGCATCAGGCCCATGCCGAAAATGCCGAAAGTGAAATAGACGTTGCCGCCTATACCTGTTGCACCGATCGCTTCGGGCCCAAGATGCGAAACGAGGAGCGTGTCGGCCACGCCCATCGCCATCCAGCCGATTTCGGCGATGATCACCGGCAGAGCCAGCTTGAGCGTCTGACGTACTTCAAGAGCCCAGGCGAAACCGGCGGGGGAATGATCGATTTCCCGTACCTCAGGTAAGTTCATGCTGTCGATGCTCGTTCGCCGGATTCGTTCCAGGCTTCGCTCGACAGGCGACCTTCGCAAATGACGATCGCCTTCCCGCCGAGTTCGACTCGATTCCCCTTGCGTTCGACGTGCACGAGCCCGCCACGTCGCGAAGCCTGATAGCCGGTGAGGCGATCGCGGCTGAATCGATCGGACCAGAATGGTGACAGGGCGCAGTGAGCCGAACCGGTCACCGGATCTTCGTCGATGCCGGATGCTGGTGCGAAAAACCGGGAAACGAAGTCGTAAGTTACGGACGAGTCTCGCCCTGGTGTCGCCGAAGCGGTGACGATCACGCCCCTGGCCTTGATCCTGGCCATATTCACGAAATCGGGCGAGAGGGACCGGACGAGGGCTTCGTCGGCCAGTTCCACGAGATAATCGAACTTGTTTCGGCCGACGAACCGGATCGCTTCGGGCTTGAGGCCAAGCGTTTCGACGAGCCCCTCGGGTGGTGAAACAGGTTCGACGAGCGTTTGCGGGAAATCAAGGGTGATCCGGTCCTCGGCCTTCGACCATCTGGCCGTCAGCTCGCCGCTACGGGTATGAAAAGTCAGCGTCCGCTCCGGTTCGGCCGCTCCGGTGTGCCAAAGCGCTTTCGCGGTGGCCAGCGTAGCGTGGCCGCACAAGTCGACTTCGACCATGGGCGTGAACCAGCGAAGGTCGTAATCCTCACCCCGGGGGCACACGAAGGCCGTTTCCGAGAGGTTCATTTCCGCCGCGACGGCCTGCATCCATGCGGCGTCGCGATGGGTGTCCATCAGACAGACAGCGGCTGGATTGCCGGAAAACGGGCGATGACAGAAGGCGTCGACAAGAATCAGCTTCGGCTCAGCCATTCGAAGCCTCGGGGGCCGGGTCCACGAATTTCGTTCTCAAGGCGTCGAAGATCGCGTCAAGATCGACGTTGCCGCCGGTGATGACGATGCCGACACGTTTGCCGGCGACGACGATCTTCCTGTGGTGAATCGGGGCGACGGGCACGGCGCAGGAAGGCTCGATGATGATCTTGAACCGTTCCCAGACGAGCCGCATTGAGGCCAGCGTTTCCGCCTCGGTCGCCGAAACGACTTGATCCACGAACCGGCTGAGCACGGTGAATGTCTTCGGGGCCAGGCTCGTGCGCAGGCCATCGGCCATCGTCTTCGGATCGCCGGAAGGGAGAATCCGGCCGGCTTCGATCGATCGTGCGGCATCGTCTGCGGCTGCGGGCTCCACGCCGATGACTTTCGTCGACGGCGAAAGGGCCTTCACTGCGATCGCCGTGCCGCTAGCCAGGCCGCCACCGCCGATGGGCACGACGACGACATCGAGCGGCCCGGCCTGTTCGAGCAGCTCCAGTGCCGCGGTGCCCTGCCCGGCGATCACGCGCCAATCGTCGAACGGATGAACCAGCTCATAACCGTGCTTGTCGATTTCCGCAGCCACGGCGGCTTCGCGTGCGGCCAGGGTCGGCTCACAGAGCACGACCCGGGCCCCGAAAGCTTCGGTGGCTCGCAGTTTCACCAGTGGTGCGGTGCGCGGCATGATGACGCACACGGGCACTCCGGCCAGTTGCCCTGCCCTGGCCAGTGCCTGACCATGGTTGCCTGAACTGTGCGTGACGACGCCGGCTTTGCGGGCGGCTTCGTCCAACGAAAGCACGGCATTCATGGCCCCGCGGAACTTGAATGCCCCGACTTTCTGGAAGTTCTCGCATTTGAGGAAAACTTCGGCCCCGGCCGGTTCGTTGAGAGAACGGCTCGAAAGCACCGGTGTGCGCTCGATATAAGGCCCGATCCGTTCGGCCGCGGCCTGGATCGTCTCGAGCGTCACCGGAATTTCAGGGGCGACGTCTTTCGATCCTGGCGTCATTTGATCGGGCTGTAGTCGAGGCTGTTGAGGAAGACGCTTTCGACTTTGGTGACGATCTTGCCGTTCTTCTCGCTGGCCTCGCGTGCTTTCTGCCAGACAGGATCGGCGCCGAAGGCCTTCCAGGAAGCCGTGGCCGCTTCACGGCTGGGGTAGGCGAGGATATAGACCATCTTTTCGCCCTTGCCCGATTTCTCGTCGACCGGTTCCCAGAAGCCGACCAGTTCCATGCCGTGCTTCTTGAACAGTTCGCACGTGTGTTCGCGGAATCGCTTGTGCAGGTCGTCCATTTTGCCAGGGGCTGTGTAATACGTCCGCATTTCGAAGACTTTGCCGGGAGCGTCGGCGGCCGAAGCCGTTACGGACGTCATGGCGACGAGCACAATCAGTCGAACGAGTATTCCACGCATGGTCGATCATCTCCCTGGTTCGGATCTGCGAGACTGTCTGAATATCCGATGCATCGGTTGCGGTGCGTTGACGTCATCGCGCCCGAAACCATCGGTTCCGGAAATCACTTATAACGGCTCAGCCGGAGCACGTTCAACCCGCTGATGCCGTGCCGGGGGTATCCGGCCATGCGAATGGTTCCGGAATCGGAAACAGTGCTGCGAGTTCTTCGACCGTCGTGCGCAGCCACGGCAAGCCGGGAACGACCTGATCTTCCAGGGAGGTGTGTGTGTATAATCCGGTTCGTCCATCGAATCGTCGATGAAAGCGGAATCAAGGCTGTCTGCCATTCGGAATGCAGCCGGACTTATCTGGAGTATCGTGTCAATGCCCAAGGTTACGATCGAAAATGGCCCATCCGTGGAAGTTGCGGACGGAACGAAGCTCGTCCTGGCGATCGAAGACGCCGGCTGCGACATTCTTCACCGGTGCGGCGGGAATTCGCGCTGCACGACGTGCCGCGTGGAGGTGATCGAAGGCGATGCCGGGCCGATCGAAGCCCTTGAAGCCGAGCGAATCGGTCGTGAGGCCGACTGGCCCTCGAACCGCAGGCTGAGTTGCCAGGTGCGCGTGAATGGCGACCTGACGGTGAAGGTGCTGGCGACGGTATCGGCCACCGGGAATCCTGCAGGACCTCGGCCGATCGATTGAGGCTGAGCGACGAACGAAACAGGGCTGCGCCGTTGCGTTTCGTATCCTTCGGCGTGGCCCTCGTTCGCATGAACGGCGACCGCACAACCAGAAAAACGAGCCAAACCGCAGGGAGAACGATAACGATGAGATGGCACCTGAATCGATTGCTGCCGGCGATCGCCTGCGGTTGCATGGCCGCCTCGGGATGGGCGCAGGAAGGCTGGAAGCCGGCCCCTGTTCCCATCGCGACGAAATGGTCCGCTGATGTTCGGCCGGATAGCGTTCTGCCGGAATATCCCAGGCCTCAGCTCGTGCGATTCTCACGCCCGTGGATGAACCTGAACGGACTGTGGGATTACGCCGTCGCGCCGAAATCGCAGGAAAAGCCGCCCGAAACCTGGGCCGGCAAGATTCTCGTGCCATTCCCGGCGGAAAGTTCCCTTTCCGGCGTCGGCAAAACGGTGTCGCCGGAAGAGCGGCTCTGGTATCGCCGAACGCTCGAACTGAATATGGATCGCAAGCCGGGCGACCGGGTGATCCTGAACTTCGGGGCCGTTGACTGGCAGTGCGACGTTCACTTGAATGGGGTCAAAGTCGGTTCCCACTCGGGCGGTTACGACCCGTTTTCGATCGACGTGACCGCAGCCGTGAAGCAGGCTGGCCCGCAGGAATTGACGGTCGCCGTGTGGGACCCTTCCGACGCTCACTGGCAGCCGCGCGGCAAGCAGGTGCGCAAGCCCGAGGGGATCTGGTACACGCCCGTGACGGGGATCTGGCAGACGGTCTGGCTGGAGCTTCGGCCCGAACAGGCGGTCGATTCGCTCAAGATCACGCCGGATCTCGCGGCGAGCAAGCTGACGGTTCGGCCCGTCTCGGATACTTCCGGCCGTGCCGGGGTGAAGCCTGCGGTCGAAGTCTCGGTGTTCTCGGGCCAGCAGCTCGTGGCGGCTGCGACGGCTGAAGTCGGCCAGGATGTCGTCCTGAACATTCCGAACGTACGGCCATGGTCGCCCGAAGATCCATTCCTGTACGACATTCGCGTGCGTCTCCTGCAGAACGGGGCCGTCGTGGACGACGTCACGAGCTACGCCGGCATGCGTTCCGTGGCCGTCGGCAAGGACGAAAATGGATTCAACCGGATTCTGCTCAACGGCAAGCCCTACTTCATGTTCGGGCCGCTGGACCAGGGCTGGTGGCCCGATGGGCTTTACACCGCACCGACCGATGAGGCCCTGCGATTCGACGTGGAAAAGACGCGCCAGCTGGGCTTCAACATGGCCCGCAAGCACGTGAAAGTCGAGCCGGCGCGCTGGTATTACCATGCGGACAGGCTGGGGCTGATCGTCTGGCAGGACATGCCCAGCGGCGACAAGTACATCGGCCCGAAGGACGGCGATATCGTTCGATCGCCCGAATCGGCCGCCAATTTCCGCAAGGAGTGGCGGGCGATCATGGACAGCCTGTACAACCACCCGAGCATCACGGTCTGGGTGCCCTTCAACGAAGGCTGGGGTCAGTTCGAGACGGACGCCATCCTGGCCGAAACGAAGGCCCATGATGCCACCCGCCTGGTCGACGGCCCCAGCGGCTGGACGGACCGGGGCACTGGCGACCTGAACGACATGCACCGCTACCCGGGGCCTGGAATGCCGCCGCTGGAAGAAAAACGGGCCGTCGTTCTCGGTGAATTCGGCGGCCTTGGTCTGCCGATCAAGGGGCACACCTGGCAATCCGAGAAAAACTGGGGCTATCGCAGCTTCACGGAGACTCCGGCACTCAGTTCGGCCTACCTCGAGTTGATCCGCAAGCTCCGCCCGCTGGTCGCCCAGGGGCTGGCGGCGGCGGTTTATACGCAGACGACCGACGTCGAGATCGAAGTCAACGGCCTCATGTCGTACGATCGCTCGGTCGTGAAGTTCGACGAAGCCGAGCTTCGCAGTGCCCACAGCGTTCTGCGGCTGCCGATGGCTCCCATCCGGTCGACGACTCTGGTCGAAACCAGCGAAAAGGATCCTCAGCAGTGGCTCTTCATCTCGAAAAAGGGCTGGTCTGACCTCTGGTACACCAACGGGTTCGACGCGGAAGGCAACGGCTGGGTCAGCGGTCCGGGCGGCTTCGGAACGAAGTCGACGCCGGGGACGGTCGTCCGCACGGAGTGGAATACGCCCGAGATCTGGATCCGCAAGTCGTTCGAGATGAACGCCAGGCCGGCATCCGGCCAGCTCGTTCTGCGCATTCACCACGACGAAGACGCGGAGGTCTATCTCAACGGCATTCAGGTGGCGAACCTGAAGGGATTTTCCTCGGGATACGAAGACGTAGAACTTCCTGAGAAAGCCTTGAAGGCGCTTCATGCAGGCCGTAACGTGATCGCGATTCACGTGAAGCAGACGACCGGCGGTCAGTATGTCGATGCCGGGCTGTCGCTGCGTGAAAGCCAGTGAATGAAATACGGCGCCGGCGAATCAGCCGGATATTGATGTTTCGTCCATCGGCGGGGAAGCGGGTTCGGCCCTCTTCCCCGTTCGTATGTTCGCCACGAGCACACCCACAAGCATCAGCCCGCCGCCGATGACCGTTTCCCTGTGCGGGCTTTCGCCGTGGCCGATCCAGACCCAGATCGGGTTCAGGATCGGTTCTGCCAGGGCGATAAGTGTCGCCTGGGCTGGCGAGACGGTCCTCAAACCTCGCGAGAAGAAGGCGTAAGGCAAGGCCATTTGAAGCGTCCCGAAAGCAGCCAGGCTCAGGATGCTGGATCGCGTGGGGCGAATGTCGATCCCGGCGAGCGTCAGCACAAGCCCGAGCAGGATCGCACCGGCCAGATTATTCCAGCATGAGAGCCAGATCGAATCGTCCGTTCGAGACGCCCTCAGGCCGATCACGACGCATGCGTAAGCGATGCCGCTGGTGAGGCCGAGGATGATTCCGAACCGGTGCCCCGTGACCGCCGAGCCGAGGACTTCGGGTGCGACGATCCAGCAGATACCGACGATCGCGAGCCCGACGCCCAGAAGCGTGCGACGATCGGCGCGTTCGCCGAGAAACAGCCATCCGAACGGCACAACCCAGGCCGTCGCCGAACACTGCAGAAAAATCGCATTTGCGGCCGTCGTGTTTTTGATCGCACCGATATAAAGGCCGATCATCGAAGCGAAAGCCACAGCGACGAGGAAATGCCGGGGCGTGAGGCGTGACGGGGTCCGGGTTCTGACCAGCGGCAGAAGGACGAGGCCAGCGAAGATGCTGCGCCACACGGCGATCGTCATGGCGTCGTCGGGCAGGGACTTCGTCCAGATCCCGGACAGGCTCCAGAGCACGGCGGCCAGGAGAATCCAGAGTCTGCCGTCGCTGGCGATGCTTCGCGAACCCATGCCGCACCTTTCGATTCGTCTTGTCGCAATGGCGTCCCGAATGCCGTCGCTTTTTCCGCGGTACGGCCCCGAACGCCCCGTTCCGGTCGATCGTCCTTTATAAACGGTTTCCTGTCCATTCCGTAAGACTTCCTGTGTCCTGAAACGTCATCCGAACGTTCGAAACTCATAAGGACCTGACTCGTGAGGTCCATTCGAATTGACTGCACGACCGGGAGGCGTTCCATAGTCGAACACCGCAAGTTCAATCATGTCCTGAAGCATCGGCACGATTTCCGTATTCTAAGAGTCGATCGATTTTGGGATGATCGAATTGCGCCTGATCCGCCCATGCAGCGAGGCGCATCCAGCATCGGTCCGGCAAGCTCGACATAACGAATCAGGGATGAACGAACGCATGAAAGGCAAGGAAATCGCGAAACGCACAACCTGGATATTCATCCTGACGACCATGGCGTGGTTCACCTCTTCCTCAACGACACCGCTACACGCAAGCGATTACCCGCCTTCGGAGATCGTTCCGATCCCCGAACCTTCGCCGGAAGCCATTCAGTTTCATCGTACCGGACAATGGATCTGGGCTGGATCGGTGGCGTTGTCCCTGGCGATTCCTATGATCATCCTCCGGACATCGATCGGTTCAAGTGTTCAGGAATTCGCTGGCCGGCATGCCTACGGCCGTGTCGGTACGGTCATCTGTTTCGTGGTTCTCGTTTCCGTGATCGCTTTCGGCATGCGGTTGCCCTGGAATTTCACGGCGGGGCATTTGCGCATGAAGGCTTATGGCCTTTCCGAACAGGGAGCCGGCGACTGGTTCGTCGATGCCTTGAAGGCCCTGTGCGTGAATGTGGTGATTCAGTGCATCCTGGCGTCCATCGTCTGGGGATTTCTTGTCGTGAGGTTCCCGAAGACCTGGTGGCTTTGGACTGCCGCGGGTACGCTGCCGTTTCTGGTCGCCGGCGTATATCTGACGCCGCTGGTGATCGATCCCCTTTTCAATCGCTTCGAAGCCCTGAAAGACGAAACCCTGGAGTCGGACATTCTGAAGCTGGCCGCGCGGGCGAACGTGGCGGATGCCGACGTGTTCGAAGTGGACAAAAGCCGGCAGACGAAGGCCGTCAATGCCTATGTCACGGGGCTTCTCGGTTCGAAACGGATCGTCCTCTGGGACACGCTGATCGGCAAGCTCCCGCCACGCGAAGTGCGGGCTGTCGTGGCGCACGAGCTGGGTCATTACGTGCTCGGGCACGTTCGGTGGGGCGTTCTGATCGGCGGAATTTCGGCGTTCGGGGGAATGTTCTTGCTTGACCGGGCATTACGCTGGACGATCAGTCACTGGGGTGAATCGCTGCATGTGAAGGATCTGGCTGACCCGACGGCACTGGTTCTGCTGATGATCCTGGCGACGATCGGAGAAATCGCCATGGCCCCTGTGTCGAACGCGATCAGCCGAACGATGGAGCATCAGGCGGACGTGTTCGCGATCGAGCTGACGCGCGATCCCGCGTCGGTCGCTCGGGCCTTCGCCACTCTGCAGCATGAGAATCTCTCCGTGCCTTTTCCCAACTGGTTCTACAGGACGTGGAGAGCGACGCATCCGAGTATCGGCGAACGGATCGGATTCGCCAACGGCTATCGCCCCTGGGCCGATGGCGGAAAAGGACGATACGGTTTCGATTCCGTCGAATGAATTGACATTTGACATACCGCCATGCGGATCGAACTGCGATCGGGGTTGAGCGGAATCGCGCTTCCGAAGATAATGCCGGACGAAGACCATTCTGAGCGAACGAATTTACGACGATGCCGTTCCCGGCAACAGTAGGGAATCGTTCCCGTCGATCGAGGAACCGAACCTGATGACACTCCGGCGCCTCCGCTGGTTCGTATCGCGGCATCCGCTGCCGGTCGTGATCTTCTGGGCCGTGCTGACGGTCTGGCTGGTGGTCGTCTCGCCAGACTTGACTCGCCTGGCCGCCGAAGGCCAGGCGAATCTCCTGCCCAAGTTTTCCGAAAGCGCCGTCGCCTCGGCACTGGTCCGCGAAACCTGGCCTGACCAGTCCTATCAGTGCACGATGGTACTGGGGCTGAAGCGGGACGAAGGGCTCACCGAAGAAGACAAGGCCTTCGCGGGACGAGTGGCCGCGGCGATTCAGGATCATCCTGAACGGCCGAAAGAAATTCTCCGCGTGATGGGCCCGCAGTCACGGCCTGAGATTTCGTCGCGGCTTATTTCCGTCGACGGCACGATGCAACTCATCGTCATTCCTTTGGATACGTCGTTCGTAGCCCCTCGGACCAACGAACTGATCGCCTGGATTCAAGGGACAGTCAGCACGGTCGTGGGCCGTCCGCCGGACGAGCTTCAGACGCTCTGGACCGGCGATGCCCTGATCGGCCGCGAATATATGAACGACGTTCAGCGATCGCTCGACCGCGCTGCGGTGCTGACGGTGTTCCTTCTGCTCGGCGTACTGATGGCCGTCTATCGGTCGTTTCTGCTGGCCATGATTCCGCTGATTTCGATCACGATCGGCCTGCTGGTATCGCGCAGCGTGCTGGCCTGGATGACCGTATCAGGCTGGGAAATTTCGCCGCTCGTGGAGCTTTTCCTGGTCGTGATTCTGTTCGGGGCGGGGACGGACTTCTGCCTGCTTCTCTCGTGGCGTTACGGCGAACACTTCAACCCCGATTATCCGGAACGGTCGATGCGCGTGGCTCTGCGGCGATCGATCGAACCGCTCGTCACCAGTGCCGGTACGGTGATCATCGGCCTGATGCTGATGGGAACGACGGAGTTCAAGCTGTTTTCCAGCACCGGGCCGAGTGTGGGCCTGGGCCTGGGCATCACGCTCATCGCGGCGATGACGCTCACCCCCGCCCTGCTGGTGATGCTGGCGCGCTGGAGGCCCGGATGCTTCGACGGAATCTCGCAGGAATCGGGCTCGTTCTGGCTGATCGTCGCACGAAAAGTGCTGGCCCGGCCCCGAACCACACTGGCCGCGACACTGTTCCTCATGGCCCTGCCGATTCTGGCCGGTCTGCGGATGGATTTCGTCATGGACATTCTTTCCGAAATGCCGGCAAGTAACCTGCCTGGCAGGAATCTGAAAACGATCGCGAAAGCTTACGGTGAGGGAGTCGTCGCGCCGATCACGTTGGTGATCCAGTCCGACAAGGATTTGCGCGACCCGGACGGACTTGAGTTGATCGATGACCTGAGCCGTTTCGTCACCCATCAGCGGAAAATCGGTGCGGTGCGTTCTGCGACTCAGCCGCTGGGCAGCACCGGGCCTCTCAATCAGGCGCGTCTTTCGAGCCGGTTGAGCACGATCCATGAAGGGCTCGTCAAGCTGAACGATGGTGCCGCGGAACTCGAAAAAGGGCTGATCGATGGCGGTGCGAAAATTCGGGCCGCTCGCTTCGTGGAATCGCAGACCGGTCTGAACCTCATGAATCTCGGGATCGGAAAAGGCCGGGCGAATGCCCAGCCGAAAGGTGAGGCCGCAAAAAAACCAGAGCCGCCGAAGCCCGATCCGACCGAATCGATGCTGAAGGAAATCACGCGGGCAGCCGACGGCGCTTCCCGGATCAATCAGGGTTCGGCGCTTGCGAGCAAGGAACTCAAAACGATCATCGAAAGCCCTGTGGGGCGACGCGCGCTGGACAGGCTGTTGATCACGCCCGAGAATATCCGTGACGAACCTCGGCTGAAAGAGGCCCTGGACGTTTATATTTCGGCTGACGGACGTCTCACACGCCTGGATATCGAGCCGGAAGACCCGATGTTCTCGGTGACGGCGATGACACGCGTGGCAGGGTTACGAAAGCGGGTCGGCGATTTTCTCGCCGAGCTGGAATGGATTCAGGCGAAAGCGCATTTTACCGGTTCCGCGGCCGCGAACGCCGATATCTGGGCCGTGACACAGCAGGATCAGGCGAAAACGTGGGTCGTCGTGCCGACCGGTGTGCTGATCGTTCTGGTGCTCGCACTTCGGCAGCCATTGACGTGCATCGCCCTGGTGCTTTCGATGATCCTGACCTACACGTTCGCCCTGGCGATCACGCACATCGTGTTCGTGAATTTCCTGGGCTCTGAGGGGCTGGACTGGAAGGTGCCCTACTTCCTCTTCGTTCTCGTCGTGGCCGTCGGCGTCGATTACAACATTTTCCTGATGAGCCGTGTGAAAGAAGAAACACGAATTCACGGGCTACGCAACGGCATCGCCCGGGCCGTCGGATCGACGGGCGGATTGATCTCTTCCGCCGCGGCGATCACGGTCTGCAGCTTTTCGTCGTTTCTTTCGAGCCCGCTGTCGTCGCTCAGGCAGCTTGGCCTGGCGCTGGTCATCGGCATCACGATCGACGCCATTCTGGTTCGGCCCGTGCTCGTACCATGCGGCTATTGGCTCCTGAACCGGTGGAGCGGGCCCCTGCCGAATCCGGGATACCTCAGGCCGAAGATGTCCTCGCGCTGAGAGTGAACCCGGAGTGATCGGCGGCTTCGCGAACCTGGAGCGTGGCGGTTCAGCTCGTCACTCGGCCGAGGTATTCGCCTGTCCGGGTGTCGATTTTGACGAGCGTTTCGTTTTCGAGGTGCTCAGGCACCTGAATCGTATGACCGGTCGAAAGAGTCGCGGGCTTGGTGCGGCCCGTCGCGGAATTGCCGCGCACGCCCGGTGCCGTTTCGACGATCAGCAGATCGACGGTATCGGGGATCGAGATCGCGATGGGCTGCTCGTCCACGAGCAAGGCTTCGAGCCCGGCCATGTTTTCGGTCATGTAGGGCAGTTGCTCGGACAGATCGGCGGCCGGCAGGGTGAACTGGTCGTAAGTCGTTTCGTCCATGAAAATGATCTGGTCGCCGTCTCGATAAAGATACTGAATCGGGCGTTTTTCGAAGCGGCTTTCAGGCAGCGAGTCGGTACCGCGGAAGGACTTTTCGACACGCGATCTCGTTTTGAGATTCCGCGCGGCGATCTTGTAAAGTGTCGCGGCACCCCGTGCGGAGGGAGTCTGAACGGTGATATGCTCGATGATATGGGGGTGACCGTCGATCTCGACGACCATACGCTTGACGAAATCTTTTGCTGGGACCACTTGTGCTGATCTCTTGACTTGCGGGAATTCTCAGGACGGCCGAACTCGCCAGGGAAAACCCGGATCCGTCAGGTTTCCGTTTGCGACGAATCCGCTTGATTCGTGCCGCGCCGATAACGTATCATCTGGCCAGTCTAAGTGATAGCCGGACCCGATTGTCAAGCGATTTCCGAGACATTGCCGGACATGGTCGTTCCCGAAGAGGAATCAACGAGCCCCCATTTCGAAACCGAAGCGGATCCGCTTCTGGACGAATGTCAACGATCGTTCGGGCATCGATTCCGCGACGTCTCGATCCTTCGGGCTGCCCTGATCCATGCGTCCGGTGCGGACAGCCGCCTGGCTTCGAACGAGCGGCTCGAGTTTCTCGGCGACGCGATCCTGGGAGCCGTGATCTGCTCCCTGCTCTATGACCGGTATCCGGAATATCTCGAGGGAGATCTGACGCGCGTCAAATCCGCCGTCGTCTCGCGCCGGACATGCGCGCGAATCTCGCGCAAGCTGGGGCTGGATCGGTTTCTTGTGCTGGGCAAGGGTATGGGCCCGGCGGACAGCGCGCCGGAATCCGTGCTGGCGGACATGTTCGAAAGCCTGGTGGCCGCGGTGTTTCTGGACGCGGGTTTCGACGCCGCCCGGGAAGTCGTCGTGCTTCATATGGAAAAGGAAGTCGAGGCCACGGTTTCCGGGCATGTCGGCGCGAACTACAAGAGCATGCTTCAGCAGCTTTCCCAGAAGCAGTTCGGCCGCACCCCGACATATGTCCTCATCGAGGAGAAGGGGCCGGATCACCTGAAGTCATTTCTCGTCGCGGCGCGAATCGGTGCACGGCAGTACGAACCCGCGTGGGGTGCCAACAAGAAAGATGCGGAACAGCTGGCCGCGAAAAACGCGCTCGAAGCAATTTCGCTGGAAACAGCCATGTCCTGAACCGGTTCAGGCGGATCGGCTCCATCCGGTGTCATGGCCAGATCGACGGATCTCGGGTCCGTGATAGAAAGGTCAGGTTCGTGACAGGCTCACTGGTCGGCGATCTCGGACTCAGCGGTGAGATCTGGATGATCCTGTCGCTGTTGTCGTTGATGACGCTGTTCTTCAAGTTCAGTCGTGTTTTCAGTCTTCGCAATCTTGACCTGTTCCTGCTGTTCGCACTGGCCCCTGGAATCATGATCCTGGTGGCCAATTCCGACCAGACTTCGAACTCGTTCGTCCCCTATTGCCTACTGATGGGCGGTTCCCTGCTCTGGCTGATCCGGTGCCTGGCCGATATCGGCCTGGGCCGTCGGCCACTTCTGGAGCCGAACCTGAACCCTGCCGGGCTTTCGTTCCTCGGGATCGGCGTACTGATTCTCCTGGCGGTCGAGACCGTGAGCCTTCCGGTCGGTGCCGGGGTTGACCGAAACCCTGCGGAAAGCGGTATGAAGCCTTCCGAGAAACAGGCGGAGGAAGCATCGAGAAACATCGCCGTCAAGCCACTGGACGACGTCGGCAAGGCCGTGATCGACGCGACCCCCCTGCCTTCCCAGCTCAAATCGAACTCCACGACCGTGATCCTGTCGAGGATCCTGGCGACGTTGAGTCACATTTCGATCGTGACGTGTCTGATCCTCATCGGCTGGCGTCATTTCCTGAGGCCGGTGACAGGCATTTCCGCAGCGGTCGCCTACGTGATCCTGCCCTACACTCGCATTGCGCTGGTCGACAGCGGTCAGGCTTTCCCCGCGGCGCTGATCACGGCGGCGGTCGCGCTGCACAAGCTGCCCTGGATCACCGGCCTGCTGATCGGCCTGGCAGCGGGCTGGATGCCGGCATGCCTGGGCATTCTTCCGGTCTGGGTCGGCTACTACAAAGGGCGAAAGCGCTGGCGGTTCGTGCTCGCTTCGTTGACGCTCGTGCTCATTTCGGCACTGATCGGGATGGACATACCTGATTTCGCGACCTGGGCACGTTCCCTGGGCGCTCGCAGCCTTACGGAGACCGGCCTGCTCTTCGACCGGGAAACGCCTGTCAGTTCGAGCTTATGGAACGGCGTCGACCCCAGTTATCGCCTGCCGATCGTCGTCGCTTATGTACTTCTCGCTTTCGGAGCCATGATCTGGCCACTCGAAAAACATCTCGGCGAATTGATTTCGATCTCGTCGGCCATGCTGATCGCAAGCCAGTTCTGGTATCTCGAAAAAGGCGGTACGCTGATTCTGCTCTATCAGCCGCTGCTCCTGATGATGATGTTCCGCCCGAACCTTCAGCCCAAGCAATTGGCCTGGCGGGCTCAGTTCATGCGAAAGAATTCGGCATCGAAGGATCGCGTCGCGTAAGAGCGAGACTCCGACCGGAGCCATGGAAGCATCGCTCGAAACAGAAGATTCGGAACGCCGGCGAGGGGCAGACAACGACAATCCGGCTTCGCCTCCGCACTGTCGAAGCCGGTATCATTGACACGCTTCGACTTCGTTCCCTAGGATAATCCTCAACTCGTACCTGTTCCGTAAGGGTTTCGCGATTCCGCGAACGAAGCCGCATCGAGAGAACCTCCATCATGAGAATCGCGCTGGACGCCATGGGTGGCGATTTCGCTCCCGGACCGATCGTGTCAGGAGCGGTGCAGGCCGTCGCAGACATGCCGGAACTGGTGGTCTTTCTCGTAGGTCAGGAAGCCCGTGTTCAGGAAGAACTGGACGCGCTGGCGGATTCGGGCGTCATGGTGCATCGCGACCGGCTGACGATCGTTCATGCCGCGGATGTCGTCGGTATGGAAGACAAGCCTGTCGAAGCCCTGCGGTCGAAGCGAGACAATTCGATTTCCAAATGCTGGGGGCTGCTTGCCGCCGGGCAGGTCGAGGCCGTCGTTTCCGCCGGTAACACCGGGGCGATGGTCGCATCAGGGCTTTTCAACGCCAAGATGTTCATTCCTGGCGTGCGCCGGCCTGGTATTGCCGCGATTTTTCCTTCGAACGCCGGGCCTGTCGTGCTGGTCGACGTCGGCGCGAACATGGCACCCAAGCCCGAAGACCTTTATCAATATGGTCTGATGGGTTCGGTCTACGCCCGCAAGATTCTGGGCGTGACGGATCCGAAAATCGGCCTTCTGAACGTCGGCTCCGAGGACGACAAAGGCAACGACCTGGTTCGTGCGACAAGGGAACTGTTCCTGAACGGGCCGCATGCCGGAATGTTCTACGGCAATGTCGAAGGTCGCGACGTTTACGAAGGTCATGCCCGGGTGATCGTCTGCGAAGGCTTCACGGGCAACATCCTGCTGAAAGGTGGCGAAGGGGCTGTCGAGTTCCTGTTCTCGGCGCTGAAGGAATCCATGGCCCGGCTGATGGTCGAGCTGCCGCCGGAATCCGCCGCCAAAGTCGCCCAGGGGCTGGGCGAACTCAAGCGCAGGTACGAATACCGGGAATTCGGCGGTGCCCCGCTGCTGGGCATCAGGGGTGCGTGTATCATCTGTCACGGCAGCTCGGACGATCGAGCGATCCGAAACGCGCTGCGGGTGGCCGTGAATTTCGGCCGTTCCGGCCTGAACGACGAAATCCTTCAGATACTGTCACATTCTGCCCCGCGTGGCGAAAATCCCTGATTCGGATTCCGCCTTCTCTCCCGAGGTTCCGGGGCCGCATCCGTCATGATTCGGGCTGCCTGCGCACTCTCCTGAGTATCGCTCTTTCGAACCGCTGATTCGCCGTAACACGAACGAGGCTCATCGATCCGATGTCCGGACCATCCGAAACGAAAAAAGTGGCATTTCTGTTCCCTGGCCAGGGCGCTCAGTTCGTCGGCATGTGCAAGGAACTTCATGCCGAACTGCCCGCCGTACGCGATCTTTTCGACCGGGCAGAGGCCGTTCTGGGATTCGACCTGAAAACGGTCTGCTTCGAGGGGCCTGCCGAGACGCTGGAAGCCACGGATATCAGTCAGCCAGCGATTTTCGTGGCCAGCCTGGCCGCCCTGGAAAGCTTGAAGGCGACGCGCCCGGAACTGGTCGAATCCGCCGCCGGGGCCGCGGGATTGAGTCTCGGCGAATACACGGCCCTTGTGTTCGCGGGCTCGATCGACTTCGAAACGGCTCTGCGCGTCGTTCGCAAGCGGGGCCAGCTGATGCAGGCCGCCGCCGTGGCGACACCCAGCGGAATGTCGAGCATTCTCGGGCTCGATGAAGCGAAGGTGGACGCGGTGATCGCCAGCCTGGCACCGATCGGCCGACTCTGGAAAGCCAATATGCTCGGGCCAGGCAATATCGTCGTCTCGGGTGAGAAGCCGGCACTTGCGTCCCTGGAAGCCCCTGCCCTCGAAGCCGGTGCCATGAAGGTCATCCCGCTCGCAGTGGCAGGTGCGTTTCACAGCCCGCTGATGAAACCGGCTGACGAGCGCCTGGCTGAAGTGCTGGCCGGTGCGACGATCGTACCTTCACGGATTCCGGTCTATGCCAACGTCGACACCACCGTGCATTCCGATCCTGACGGGATTCGTCAGCGACTGGTCGACCAGGTGACCGGCAGCGTCCTCTGGGAAGGATGCGTACGGAAGATGATGGCCGACGGGTTCGACAGCTACTACGAAATCGGCCCGGGGCGTGTACTCACGGGGCTGATGAAGCGGATCGACAGAAAAACGCCTTGCGAAGCGATTCCGGCTCGATAAGGGCATAGGGCAGGTAGAGGTTTCGGTTAACGACCAGAGACAGCGAAGGAAACACGATGGCGAAGGAAACGATCGGCTACAAACCTACGAAAGTGGACCTGACCGGCCAGGTGGCGGTGGTCACTGGCGCATCGCGGGGCATCGGCAGGGCAATCGCCCTGCATCTGGCTTCGTGCGGTGCTGCGGTCGGCTGCGTCGCGACGAACAAGGAGAAGCTCGAAGCCGGTACGGTGGCCGAGATCCGTGCGGCTGGAGGCACGTCCGAGGCGTTCGCGGGCGACCTTTCGAAGGTCGAGGAAGTCAATCGGATCATGGGAGAAGTGGAACAGGCCTTCGGCAAGATTCACATCCTCGTGAATAACGCGGGCATCACGCGCGACGACATCGGCTTCGCGATGGAAGACGACAAGTGGCACGACGTGATCCAGACGAACCTGAACGGGGTCTTCTATTGCTGCCGCGCCGCGGCCCGGATCATGATGCGTCAGCGTTATGGCCGGATCGTGAACATTGCGAGCGTTTCCGGGATCATGGGCAACTTCGGCCAGGCGAATTATTCGGCGGCGAAGGCCGGCGTGATCGCACTGACGCGTGTTTTCGCGAAGGAACTGGCTGGGCGCAACGTGACGTCCAATGCCGTCGCGCCCGGGTTCATCGAAACGGACATGACGGCCGTTCTGAAGGACGACATCAAGGAAAAGGCCATGATGCTGATTCCTCTGAAGCGTTTCGGGAAGCCGGAAGAAATCGCGGACGCTGTCGCCTGGGTGGCTTCGCCCGGTTCGAGCTATTTGAACGGTCAGGTGATCGCCGTGGACGGGGGTATGTCTTACTGACGCAGCGAACGGTGCACCGGAACGCGGTTTCGGTGCATCGTGTAGTCTGGACATTTTGCCTGAAGACTGATATTTTGTCCGAACCCTGGCGGCCAGCGAGCCCGTGAAAACCGTCATCGCTCTCGCGAAATGCCGTCACGATCGCACAGGAAATCGCGGCGAGGCCTGAAGCCGCTATTGCAGAAATCACGACCGGATCCGACTCAAGAGGAGTTTCACAGTGGCGAACGTCGAACAAATCACGGCTCGAGTGAAAGAGATCGTGAGCGAGCAGATGAACGTGGCGAAGGATCAGATCACGCTCGAGGCTTCTTTCACCACCGATCTGGGTGCGGATTCTCTCGATCAGGTGGAACTCGTGATGGAGCTTGAGGAAGAGTTCGGTATCACGATTCCTGACGATGCAGCCGAAAAAATCACGACGGTCGGACAGGCGATCGACTACATCGTCGAACATCAAAGTGCCTGAAAAATGAGCCGAAGAGTCGTCATTACGGGTGTCGGCGTCATCACGGGCCTGGGGCATGATGTCGACACCTTCTGGTCGGGTCTGAACGAAGGCAAAAGTGGCGTCGGTCCGGTCGACCTGATCGACGTGTCGGATTTCAAGGTGCGATTTGCCGGACAAGTCCGGGATTTCCACCCGGATCAGCTGTTCGGCCCGAAAGAATCGCGTCACCTGGATCGTTTCGTCCAGTTCGCACTGGCAGCTGGCGATCAGGCCGTGAAGGATTCAGGGATCGATTTCGGTGCCCTGCCCTCGCATCGCTGCGGGGTCATTCTGGGCTCCGGCATCGGGGGTCTGAACGAATTCGAAGCCCAGCACAAAATTTTCATCGAGCGTGGTCCGTCGCGAATCAGTCCTTTCACCATTCCGAAACTCATGGTCAACGCCGGCAGCGGCCACTTGTCCATTCGTTATGGTTTGACGGGACCGGTTTCGGCGATCGCCACGGCATGTGCCTCCGCGGCGAATGCCATCGGTGACGCATACCGGATGATCAAATCCGGGCTGACGGACGTCATGATCACGGGAGGCAGCGAAGCGGCCCTCACCAATATGGGGATGGGCGGATTCGCTGCGATGCGGGCTTTGTCGACGCGTAACGACGCACCCGAAAAAGCCAGCCGGCCTTTCGACCGGGATCGTGATGGATTCGTTCTGTCCGAAGGTGCCGGGGTGCTCCTTCTCGAAGATGCCGAATTGGCGGTCAAACGGAACGCGCCGATTTACGCCGAAATTCTCGGTTACGGAATGTCGGCCGACGGTACGCACATCACCGCACCGGATGAGCATGGTCGTGGCGCAGCCCGCGCGATGAGCAATGCTCTGACGGACGCCGATCTGGCTCCTGCGTTGATCGATTACGTGAACGCTCACGGCACGAGTACGAGTCTGGGCGATCTTGCCGAGACTCGGGCGATGAAAACGGTCTTCGCGGAACATGCCGGCAAGCTCCAGATATCATCGACCAAGAGCCAGTTGGGGCACCTCCTGGGTGCTTCCGGCGGGGTCGAAGCGATCGTCTGTGCTCTGGCGATGCGTCACGACATGCTGCCTCCCACGATCAATCTCGAGAACCCCGATCCCGAGTGCGATCTGGATTACATCCCTAACGTCGCCCGGAAATCGCGAATCTCCTATGCCATGTCGAACAGCTTCGGCTTCGGCGGGCATAATGCCAGCCTGATTTTCGGCCGCTTTCAAGCCTGATCACCGAGCAGGACGCACGGAACCGGCGCTTCGTCGGAACTTCGTTCGTCCTGCGATCATTTCCGGTTTTCGGATTCACCCACATGACTACGCCGGCAATCGATATCCTCGGCTCCAGGGCCGATTCGACCGTTTTGACGCCACATGAGATCAAACGCTACTCGCGCCATTTGATCATGCCTGAAGTGGGCGTCGAAGGCCAGAAGCGACTCAAGGCGTCGAAAGTGCTCTGCGTCGGTACGGGCGGTCTTGGCAGCCCCCTGGCCTTTTATCTCGCGGCGGCCGGCATCGGCACGCTCGGGCTGGTCGATTTCGATACGGTCGACGAATCGAATCTGCAGCGCCAGATTCTCCACAGCACGAAAGACATCGGCCGGCCGAAGGTGGTGAGCGCTACGGAAAAGCTCACGGCACTCAATCCTGATCTGAACGTGATCCAGATCACGGACAGGATCACTTCGGACAATGCCCTGCAGCTGTTCGCCGATTATGACGTGATCGTCGACGGTACGGACAATTTCGCGACACGTTACCTGGTCAACGACGCCTGCGTGCTTCTTGGCAAGCCGAACGTCTATGGATCGATCTTCCGATTCGACGGCCAGGCGACGGTGTTCTTCCCGCCGCATGGCCCATGTTACCGCTGTCTCTACCCGGAACCTCCGCCGGCGGAACTCGTGCCGAATTGTGCCGAAGGTGGCGTGCTGGGAATTCTTCCCGGCATCATCGGCGTGATTCAGGCGACGGAAACCGTGAAGATCATCCTTGGCCGTGGCAGAACGCTTCAGGGCCGGCTGATGCTCTACGACGCCTTGGATATGTCGTTCCGTGAGATGAAAGTCCGCAAGAATCCGAAGTGCCCGATCTGCGGGCCGAACAAGTCGATCACCGCACTGATCGACTACGAAGCGTTCTGCTCGGGCGGCAATCTGTCTTCCGCATCGCACGCCGCACCTGCCGAACAGCCCCCGGTTCGTGAAATGTCACCCAAAGAGCTGTCCGATCGGCTTGGCCGTGGTGATTCGCTCCTTGTGCTTGACGTCCGGAACCCGGAAGAGATCGAAATCTGCCGCCTGGACGGTTCGACCGTCATCCCCTTGCCGGAGTTGCCTCGCCGACTCGGCGAGCTTGACAAGAGCCGCGAGATCGTCGTTCATTGCAAGAGCGGCCGGCGCAGCCTGAAAGCGATCGAGATTCTACAGGAGGCCGGATTCCGCGACCTTCACAACCTGACGGGCGGGATTCTCGCCTGGATCTCCGATGTCGATTCCACTTTGCCCACGTATTGAACCCTCTGGCGTTTCACGTGAAACGCCAGATTTCATGCGGAATCTTGGCGAACTCCGGCTCCCGGTGCTTGACACGACATCATTCGAAATGTAGTATTATCCTATCGCTGGCCCCATCGTCTAGCGGTTCAGGACACCGCCCTTTCACGGCGGCAGCACGGGTTCGAATCCCGTTGGGGTCACTTGAAGGACGCTCACGCTGGTGAGCGTCCTTTTTTTATTTTACGATCCCGGATCACAGGTCAATTTCGAATCAATCGCCTGCCAAATTCGAATCAAGCTCTTTTTCAGGTTCGAATGCATCTATGACGACTGCGAGTGTCATATCGCTCAGGACGTTCGTCATGGCGCGGCAGCGTGACAGAATCCAGTCCACGGACAACAGGAGCGGCACGATCTCCTGCGGCAGTCCGACCGTCGCCAGAACGATCGTCAGGCTGATCAGGCCAGCGTCAGGCACGCCACCGATACCGATGCCGGCGATCACGCAGCTTAAGGCCGCGATACCCTGTTGCCCGAGGCTCAGAGTGATCCCTTCGTACTGTGCGACGAAAAGGACGGCCATCGCTTCGTAAAGCAGAATTCCGTCGTTGTTCAGATTCGTACCGACGCAGGTCGCGAGCCTGGCGGACGCGGGTGAAACGCCAAGCTTTCGCTCCAGCGCGATCAGCGTATCGCGCATGGTCGCAAGGCTGCTGGAAGTTCCTAATGCAACGCTGAGCGGATGCTGCGCAGCTGCCCAGAATCGCTTGAGAGTATATCGGGAAACGAAACGGACCCACGACTGGTAAACGATCAGGATCTGCAGCGCTAATCCCACAATGATGACGGCCAGATATGGGCCGAGGATCGCCAGTCTGGCGATGCCCCCTTCACCGACCGCTTTGGCCACGACGCTGAAAACCGCGATCGGCACCAGCTTCACGATCCACGACATGATCTGCTGGACGACTTCGAAGCCGCTGACGACCGCATTCTCGATGCCATGAAATTGATTTCGACCCTGTTCGATCTGTTGATGCCGGACTCTCCTCAGAGCCGCTCCTGTCACCACCGCAAGGATGACGATGGAAATGACCTGGTTCTCGAGAAACGGCTGAACGAAGTTCTGCGGGACGAAATGCAGCAAGTCCCGAATCGGGTCGATCGTGCGGGCTGAACCTGTCTCGGCCTTTTTCCCGATCGCGACGGGCTCCGGCGATTTCCAGCCTTCACCTGGCCGGAGAAAATTCGCCAGGAACAGGCCGATCGCGATGGCGATCGTCGCATTGAACAAGGCGATGGCCACCATCCGCCGGCCCTGCTTCCACGACATCGGCGACATCAGGAAAGCATCGAGGATCGCGAAAAGTATCAACGGCCCGGCGAGTGCCTTGATCATGCCGATCACAGTCGTTCCGACCAGGCCCAGTTCCTTTGCACGAGGGCCGAGGATCGAGCCGCAAATGACGCCGGCGATCATTGCGGCGATGATCAGGCCGATCGCCTTCATTTCCGGCGACAGCGTGCTGGCGGCTCGGCTTTCCTGGTGCATCGTTCCGTCCTGGGGCAATCTTGTGTGGGACTATTGAGCCTGCGCTCTCGTCAATCGGTGCCTGGCTTGAGGGCATCCGATCATTGCAGTGCGTCGAGGTGGATCGTCGCCGATTCGACGAGCCTTTCGATGTGATACCCGCCCTCGAGCATACTGACGATTCGCCCTTCCGCGTGCGTGTCCGCGACCTGGCGAATGGCCCGGGTGATACGCCGGAAGTCGTCCGATTCCAGGCCGAGGCCGCCGACGGGATCTTCCCGGTGAGCGTCGAACCCGGCTGAGATCAGTACCAGTTGAGGTTTCGTTTTCGCAGCGGCTTTCTCGAGTGAGGCCTCGAAGGCGGCGTGGTAGTTTTTGGGTGAGGTGTCCGCTCCCAGGGGCACGTTCCACGTGAAACCCAGGCCCGGGCCAGAACCGGTTTCGTCCGCCCTGCCCGATCCCGGATAGAACGGGAACCTGTGGATCGAAAGGAAGCCGACGCTATCGTCTTCGTAGAAGATCTCCTGCGTTCCGTTGCCGTGATGGACATCGAAGTCGACGATCAGGATGCGATCGAGCTGGAGAACGTCCCGGGCGTGTGCAGCTGCGGCGGCGATCGTTCCGTACAGGCAGAAGCCCATGGCCGCATGTGGCCTGGCGTGGTGACCCGGCGGTCGAACGGCGCAGAACGCGATGCGGTGCTTGGCGTCAGGGGCTGTCACTTGCCGGACGGCGGCCACGGCGGCTCCGGCTGCCAGTTTCGCGGCCCGGAGCGACGAACGGCCCATGCTGGTGTCGGGGTCGAGCATCTGGAGATGCTCATCCGTCGCATCGGCTGACTTTTCTTCCAGGTTTTTCAGATAAGCCTCAGTATGCACTCGAGCCAGATCTGACCTGTCGACCTCCTTCACCGCCACGGCATTCGTTTCGGTCAACCTGCCGGTTTTTCGCCAATGGTCGAGTATTGCGGACAATCTCTCCGGCTTTTCCGGGTGGCCGGAAGGCGTTCGATGTTCGATCATCCGGGGATCCGTATGAATCGGGATCATGGGAAAATCCGTGAATCGAATTGACTGGGGCGAGTTTCGATCTGCCTGGTCAGGCGGTGCGACGCGTCTGGTATCATACTGCAATGCACACGTTTCGCCGAATCGCAATTTCGGGAGTCTTCGAAGGTTGAGCCCTCCAATTCCCGATTCGCGCGTCTGGTGGATGCCGGCGATTCTCGTTTGTGCGTTTCTGTTGCGCCTGGGGGCTCCGGGCACGCTGGGCATCGATCATTTTGACGAGGGTGTCTACGCGTCAGCCGGCGAGGCCTTATTCGCGAACTTGCCCAGGCTTTCGATCGATCCGGGGATCGTCCCGTACGGGCCGCCACTCACGGTCGTCGGGATCGCTCTAAGCAATTTCCTGCTTGGCGGTCCTTCCGATTTCGCAGCGATCCTTCCCGGGATTCTGGGCGGGACGCTTGCGGTCTATCTGGCGTTTCGCCTGACGCGAACGATCTTCGGCCAGCAGCCTGCATTCGTGGCGGCGATGCTGATGGCGGTTTCAGGCATGGCGATCGCCTTCGGCCGCTCCGCGATGACGGAGGCGATGTTCATCGTGACCTGGCTTATGGCGATGCAGGCCGGGGCCCGGTTTCTGGTCAGACCCGGCTTCATGACTGCCACTCTGCTTGGCCTGGGCGTCGGCCTGGCGCAACTGACGAAATACAACGGTGCGCTCACCGGCGTGATCGTCGCGCTGACGGCAGTGGTCGACATGATCTTCGTTTCACGTGGAACGCCGCGGGATTTCCGTTCGTTCCAACTCAGAATCCAATGGGGCATCTTCGCTGCCGTGATCGCGGCCGCAGTCTTCGCCCCGTGGTTTCTTTTCGTGGAAGATCACGGCGGATACCGGTCACTCATGCGGCATCACGGCAGTTACGTGAGCGGCGTCGGCCGATGGATTTCGAACCTGAGGCTCCAGCTCGCCCAGGGCTGGGTCTTGCAGGCACAGATGATTTCCGTAATCTTCGGAGCGGTTTTCTCGATCGCTGTTTGCAGGGTCTCTGGTCAGAGCAGATCTCTTTCGAGCTTGGCGAAACTGCTCGGCCTTATCGTTCTGCCGAACGCACCTGTTTTCGCCTCGGCCTGTTCGATACCTCGAACCTGGTCGAAGGGCGACATCGCCAGGCGGATGGTCGTCGTCTGGTGGGTGACGATGTTTCTGCTCACGCCTTTGTATCATCCCTATGCCAGGCTCTGGCTGCCGTTCTATCTTGCGAGTCTGGTCCTTTCCGCGAATTGGGTTTTCGGCATCGAGCATCAAGCCGAATCGAGGCAGGCGGGTGCCTTGTCGAGCAAGCATACGTGGTTCGCGTTCGGTGTGGCGGTTCTGGCTTTCGTCGCGTTGACGTCCTGGAGCGTCGACCTTGCCGCATGGGGTGGGATGCGGGGCATGCCGACGGTTTGGTCGAATCGAACGGACTTGCGTCATGAGATTGCGACCCATGCGGAGAAGATTCGCCAGGCCAGCGCACGGGGCAAGACCGTTCATCTACTGATGAATCCCACCGGCCGACGGGCGCTGGCATTCGAACTGGGGGTCAGGCCATCCGGGCCCGGGCGGCTTGCCGTCGTCGAAAATCTTGGGAACTGGCAAGCCCGCAACGGGCCGATCCTCATCGACCTCAGCCTGATCGGTCCAGAGGATTCAGTCTTGCTTACCGGTGTTCCACGTGAAACTCTCGAAAAGATCGTGGAAAGCAGTGTCGAGAGGAACCGTGCTCATCGCGGATTGATTACGATTCTGGATATGGCCCCGGGAGTCGCATTGGGCGATAAGTTGCCGGCGACGGGATTGATCTGGATCGAGCCGTGACGCGCGCCCAGGCTTGCGAAACCCCATTAGGGTCGCCTTACCGAATGGCCCCAGGCGTCGAGCAACTGGGGTGTGAGTCGGTCGATCTTCTGCCGCAGCTGATCGATCTCGATCGCGCTGGCATCAGCAGGCGGACCGGATTTCCGCCAGCCGTCATGCAACGCGTGTTGTCTTTGCCTGGCTTCAGCCATCAACGATTCGAAGAACTTGCGGGCCTCAGCTCGATCGAGCCCGCGATCGGCTGCGAGCTGCTCGACGGAGTCCAACACTTTGGCCTCGCGCGCCGGGTCCTCGATCGGTCTGGCGTTCTTCCATTTCCAGAGAGCGACCTGATCGACGACTGCGAGACGTTCCGCGCGAAGCTGAGTCAGCCGAGATCCCTTGTTGGATTCGCTTTCCGGCAGGGCCTGGATTTCAGCCGGTCGAGCCACGACGCTCGGGGCCGGGGTCGAAGCGGGTGGGGCCTCATCGCAGGCGACCAAGAGAGCCGCGAGGGTCGAAATCAGCCTCGGAAATTCGTGTCGGATCGGAATCTTCATCCCTTGTTGCCCTTATCGAGCCGGATTGTCCGCGAGTCTCTGACCGGGTAATTTCGAGATCTGCCGCCGAGCATTCGGCACCGATTCGCAGTTCCAGCAGGTTCACACTTCGAATGATCTACATTCAGTCAGGGCAGGTCAATTGGAGATCGTCGTGTCCTGACCGGGCGAAAGCCTTGGCCGCGCTCGTGATCTTTTGGGCAACGGCAGTCGCGGCTCAAGACGGTGGTCAGCCCTGGTTCGTCGAGATTCCGGCCGAGCGTTCCGGGATCGACTTCCGCTTCGAGAGCGGCTCGCGTGGCCGGTTCGACCTCCCGGAGATCATGGGCGGAGGATTCGCAGTCGCCGATTTCGATTCCGATGGTCTTCCGGATTTGTTCTTCTGCCAGGGCGGGCCGATCGAAAATTCAGCGAAGGAGAATCAGGATCGTCCCGAATCGGCCGGATCGCCATGCGTCTGGTATCGCAATCTGGGCGATATGCGATTCCGCAGGATGGAAGTCGAGCAAGCCGGGCCTTCCTGGGCGATGGGAGCCTGGCCGGCGGATTTCGACGGAGACGGTCTGGTCGACTTGTTCGTCACCGGCTGGCGAGGCTGGGCCTTGCTGCGAAACCTGGGCGACTGGAAATTCGAAGACCTGACCGGGGCACTGGGGCGCGATACGCCTGCGTGGTCGACGGCAGCAGTCTGGCGGGATTTCGACGGCGACGATCGCCTGGATCTGTTCGTGGGCGGGTATCTGGAATACGACCCTGCGAAGGCACCTTATTGTGCGGCGCCGGACGGGCGGCGCGATTACTGCGGCCCGGAGGATTTCCCGGCCGTCGCGAACCGGCTTTTTTCAGGTGACGGGAAGGGGGCGTTCACCGACGTTTCCGGACGCCTTGGACCGACACGCAAGACCGGGCGCACCCTCGGTGCGATCGCCGCCGATTTCGATGCCGATGGCGATGACGATCTGTTCGTCGCCAACGACGGTACAGCCTGCGAGCTATTGATTCGCGACTCGGACGGCACATTTCGGGATGCGGCTTCTCAAAGCGGCGTCGCCTTCGATGCTGGCGGCAACGCCCTCGCAGCCATGGGGGTCGCCATCTCGCGAAAGAAAGGGCAGACCGATCTGTTCGTTACGAATTTCTTCGGGCGCGGCACGGTTCAGTTTCGTCGAGGAGCAGGCCAGGTGTTTCGCGACGTTTCCGCCGAGACCGGACTCCGACAGGCGACACTCCGAAGCAACGGGTTCGGTATCGCTGTGACCGATTTCGACGGCGACGGGATCGAAGAAATCGTTCAGGCGAACGGGCACGTACTGAGCCGGGAGCGACTGGGCACTCCGTTCGCGATGCCTCCGGTGTTGTTGCGACAGGGAACGGACAAGAAATACCGAAATGCCGGCGGAGAGATTTTTCCGGTCGCTGAGCGTGCCATGCACGGTCGCGGACTCGTCGTCGCGGATTTCGACCGCGACCGGAGACCCGACATTCTGATCTCACGCCTGGACGGCCCGCCCGTCCTGCTCCGCAATGTCAGTCACGGCGTTCGAAGGACTGCGGCGCACTCGGACGATTCAGGGGCAGGGGGTTCGTACCTTTCGGGGGTCGTCCCGGTCAAGGAGTCGACTCGAAAGCCCTGAATGTCGCTGCCGCCTATCGCACGCACTTCGCAAATCGAATAGACTCGTGATCGGAATTCACTCGACTTCGACGCATGCATCAAGGCTCCCGGTTCATGACGGATCCCAAGGAAACCCCGGCTTCCCGGCGCGAACGTAGTGCCCGTTATCCCTCCGTGTCGCTTCAGGAGGCGATCGCGTTCTGCAGGCAGATCGACGAGCTGGGAATCGACGGCCTGGGCGCTGCCCAGATCGCGACGGCCATGGGCTACCGGAACGTCAAGACGAACACCTTCTCCGGCCGGCTGAGTTCGGCTCGGCAGTTTCAGTTGATCGTGCTGAATGACCAGAATTATTCGCTGACGGAACTGGCGCTGCGGATCATCCACCCGATCGATCCGGCCGAAGTTTCGCAGCTTTTGAGGCAGGCCTGCCTGGCGCCGCATCTTTATGCGGAACTGATTCGCCACTATTCGGGCAAGCGGCTGCCCGAGGCCGAAATCCTCGGCAATCTGATGATGCACAAATATCAGATCACGGCTTCGGCGAAATCGGCCGCGGCGGACGCGTTTCTGGACTCGCTTCGTTTCGTCGGACTCATGAACGATCAGCGGCTCGTCGAAGCGAGCCCTTCCGGGCATGAGTCGGGTTTCGCCCTGGCGGAGTCGCGTGCCTCCGGTTCTGTGCCGCCAGTCACACCCGTTCGGGACATTGCCGCGATCGCACCGGTCGCGAAAGCATCGGCCAATCCGTCTTCGCAGGCTCGACGCTCGGAATCGGCCAGGCCCAGGGCGGAGAACGAAGTCAGGCTTGATCTGACATTGTGGGATTCGGATCAGGGCAAACGTATCCGCCTGCGAGCACCTTCGACGGTGACCCGGTCGAGCATGGACCGATTCCTCGAAGCGCTGCGGCTGACTGTGCGAGTCGTCGACGATCCGGCAACGTCCGCTCCGGATGAAACTTCCGAAGCGGGTGCATGGGCCGAAGAATCGGACTGATTCGGAGCGGCCGATCGATCAATAAGTGTGATCTTCGGTCGTGTGGTCGTCGCCCAGGGAGATGGGTTTCAGCGCCTCGACGGATCCGCGGATCGCCCGCGATTCGCTCTCGGCCTTAATTCGGGCGATGGCGTCGGCCAGGGGCAGGGCACCTTGATCGCCATCGATCCGGTCGCGATAGCTCACCGTTCCCTCTTCCGCTTCCTTGGCACCGACGACCAGCATGACCGGGACTTTTTCGAGCTGGGCCACACGGATTTTGGCCCCGATCTTTTCGGCCCGAACGTCCGCTTCGGCCCGCAAGCCGGCCTGAGTCAGCTTGCCGAGTACCTGTGAAGCGTAGTCGTTGAACCGTTCCGAAATCGGCAGAACGCGCACCTGAACCGGAGCGAGCCAGAGCGGGAAAGCCCCGGCGAAGTGCTCGATCAGGATACCCATGAACCGCTCCATGCTGCCGAACGGGGCGCGGTGGATCATCACGGGGCGGTGCGGTGCGTTGTCGGCACCGGTGTAGCTCAGACCGAAGCGTTCGGGAAGAACGTAATCGAGCTGAACCGTACCGAGCTGCCATTGCCGGCCCAGGCAGTCGCGCACGATGAAATCGGCCTTGGGACCATAGAAGGCCGCTTCGCCCGGGGCTTCTTCGAACGGCAGATTCATGTCGATGAGCACGGCGCGAATATCTTCTTCAGCACGTCGCCATTGGTCACCTGCGGCACCGGCGTATTTCGGGTCTTCGGGGTCGTGCTTCGAAAGGCGGAGCTTGTAGTCGTCCAGGCCGAGGCTTTTGAGGACGAACTGGGTCAGTTCCATGGTGGCCCGGAATTCGTCGCGGACCTGTTCGACGGTGCAGAAGAGGTGGGCGTCGTCCTGGGTGAAGCCGCGCACACGCGTCATCCCCGAAAGTTCGCCCGACTGTTCATAGCGATACACCGTACCGAATTCGGCCAGCCGCACCGGCAGATCCCGATAGCTCCGGGGCTGGGCACCGAAGATCTGGATGTGGTGCGGGCAGTTCATCGGCTTGAGCAGATACTCCTCCGAAACGGCATGCTCTTCGACGTAGCCGATCCGGGCCGGGACGTCGAGATCCCAGTAAGGGCCAGTCTCGATGTGGCTTTCCTCGAGCAGCTTCTTTTGTTCGGCATCGTCGAGCGTGCCTTTTTCCAGGCCGTTGACGAGAGTCATCGCGGAGTCGTTAAGCATCTTGATCGTCGGGAACTGGCTTTCCTTGTAGTAAGGATAGTGCCCTGACGTGCGATACAGGTCGACCTTGCCGATGTGGGGCGTATAGACCGGCTGATAGCCGCGCTTGATGAGTTCGTCCTTGAGGAAGTTCTCGAGGATGCCGCGCACCGTCGCACCCTTGGGCATCCACAGGATCAGGCCGGAGCCGACAAGGGGGCTGATCGTGAACAGGCCAAGCTCTTTGCCCAGCTTGCGGTGATCCCGTTTCTTGGCTTCCTCAATCTGGGCCAGGTGCGCGTCCAGGTCCTTCTTGTCGAAAAATGCCGTGCCGTAGACTCGCTGGAGCATCGGCCGGTCGGTTCGGCCCTTCCAGTACGAACCGGCGATCGAAACGAGTTTGAATGCACCGAGTTTGCCGGCATGAGGAATGTGCGGACCCCGGCAGAGATCGACGAACTCACCCTGACGGTAGAACGACAGAATGCCGTACTTGGCGAGTTCCTCGTTGATGTGCTCGACCTTGTACTCCTGGCCGAGTCCTTCGCAGAACTTCACGGCCTCTTCCGCAGGCAGGGCGAAGCGTTCGAAGGGTTCGCCTGCGGCGACGATCCTGGCCATTTCGGCTTCGATCGCGGGGAAGTCGTCGTCGGAAAGCTGGCGGCCGGGAATTTCGACGTCGTAATAGAACCCGTTCGTCGTCGTCGGGCCGAAGGCCAGGCGTACGCCGGGATGAAGCCGCATAATCGCCCTGGCCATGATGTGAGCCGTGCTGTGCCTGAGCACATCGAGGGCTTCACGGTCTTTCGGCGTCAGCAGGCGAAGTTCGATCGGCCCGTCTTTCGGCTCGACCGATTCGCCCAGGTTCCTGTCCAGATCGACGACTCGGCCATCGGCCACAGCCGCGACGGCAGCCTGAGCCAGTCTGGCTCCGATCGACTCGGCGATCTTACGCGGCGAAATGTCCGATTCGTACGACTTTTCCGAACCGTCGGGCAAACGAACGCTGATCATCTTGATTCCTGAATTCTTTCCGTGAGAGCAGGGGCCGGATCGACAGTCTCGTTCTCGCCCGGGCATCCACCCTTCGAGTTCGGTACGCATCGATTCGAACCGGAAGCTCTCGCAATGACGAACGACGGCAAGCCCGAAGCCGCCCGGCACACGAAGCCGCACGTCGGCGAAACCGAACGGGAATGATCCTGTCCGGTCGCTGTCGTTCGCTCGGTCCATCTTAACCCAATGCGATTCGATCGCCAACGCCCAGTGTCGCCTGAGAAGGCATGGCTGATCCTTGATCGAATCTCCTGAAATCCGAACAGGTTCGCGCAACAGCCCGAATCGGCGATATCGAAAACCGCGTGCGATCGCGTGCCGCCGTTCTCGGTTCGATTCCTGATGTCTTAAGTTCCCTTGCAAGGTGCGATCTCGGTGGCGGGATCGTGGCCATGGCGTGTTTTTATCTTTTCGGTCCGATCGGAGGAGCCAGATGTCCGACGCCGATGAGCGCTTCGCTACGAATCACCGAATTGCGAAAACCGCGCGTCAGGGGCGATCGCTCCTGATCGTTTTCTTTCTGATCCTTCATTTCTCTGGAGCGAGCCAGGCGCTGGAAATCGTCGACATCCGCCCGACCGTCGTGCGTGGCACGTTCGTCAGTTCCGATGCCGCGACTCAGTTGGCCGCCACATCGAATTACGATCCGGTCGGGATGCTTTCGATCAATGGGAACACGGCTTCAGGTACGCTGATCCGGTCCGACTGGGTATTGACCGCGGCCCACGTGATTTCGAACTCGGCCGGGCATTTTGACCTGGCGTCCGCGACATTCAATGTCGGGGGGCAGCCGATGGTCGCCTCGTATGCCGAAGTTCATCCGAACTGGAACGGAGATCTCGGATCCGGATTCGATCTCGCTCTGGTGAAACTGGCGGCGCCTTCGGCTTCGATCACACCAGCTTCTTTCAGAGATGCCCCGGCCCAATTGACTGGCCAATCGATCACTTTTCTCGGTTATGGGCAAGGCGGCACGGGGGATTCTGGAACGATCCCCGATTCAGCGGGAGTCAAACGAGCCGGCACGAATATGCTCGATACGGATGGTTCGATCCTGGGCATGAGCCCCTATATCTATATGTCCGACTTCGACAGCGGCAGCTCATCGGACAATTCGCTCGGCACATCGACGCCGACAGAATTCGAATCGGTTCTGGCCCCGGGAGATTCTGGCGGCGGTGTCTTCATGACAGTCGGCGGCTCCACGATTCTCGTCGGCGTCAATTCGTTCGTCGCCTCGTTTGCCGGGCAGGCGAATTCGACTTATGGCAATATCGCCGGTTTCGTCTCGATTCAGCCACATATCGCCTGGATCGACAGCATTGCCCACGCACCAGAGCCGGCGAGTATCGTTCTCGGCCTCATTGCCGGATTCGTCATCTGGCGTGCGATCGAATGCAAATCGGCCAGTACGCGAAAGAGTGCAGGGAAGGGCCAGACTGGAGGTTAATCCATGGCGTACCCGTCGGATCGATTCGTAAATTCCAGCAACTTTTTCGATTCGATCCCAAAGGCGATTCCCGTTATCATCGATCGGAATCCAACCCACCTCGAAAACGACGGGTTTCTCTTATGCGCCGACGCAGATTCCTCCTCACAGCAAGTCTCGGACTGAATTTGGCCGTCGTCGCTTCGAAGCCGGCGGCCGGTCAATCGGACAAGCCGAAAGAAAAAGTCCTGCCGGTCAAGGGCCGTGTATTCGAAGTGGCTGGGTGTGAGGCGTTTCTGATCGAACCCGCCAGGACCACTGCGCCGGGGAAGAAGCCATGGGTCTGGTACGCGCCGACACTCAAGCCATACCCCGGGCCGGAAGAGAAGCTGATGATCGAGCGATTTCTCGAAGCGGGTATCGCGATCGCGGGCATCGATGTCGGCGAGTCGTACGGCAGCCCGGCAGGGGTCGCCCTGTTCGAGAAATTCCATGACATTATGGTGACGAAGTTCGGATTCGATCCCAGACCGGCACTGCTCGCTCGCAGTCGAGGCGGATTGATGCTCTATAACTGGGCCTCGAAGCACCCGGATCAGGTTTCCTGCATCGCGGGCATCTATCCGGTTTGCGATCCCTCGAGCTGGCCTGGAATCGAAAAGGCCGCACCGGCGTATGGGATGTCGGCGGATCAGCTTCGATCCGATCTTTCGAAATACAGACCTGTCGACAACCTGGCGCCCCTGGCCAGGGCCCGGGTGCCGATTCTCCACATTCACGGAGACGCGGATGTCGTCGTACCGTTGTCGGAGAATTCCGGGAAAGTCGCCAGTCGTTACCACGCCTTGGGAGGAACGATGAAGCTGATCGTCCCGCCGGGGCAGGGCCATAACATGTGGAAGGGCTTTTTCGAGTGCGAAGAGCTGATCGATTTCGTGATCGCCAACGTCACGGCCCGTCCGATGAAACGTTCCTGACGGGCTGACTTCGAATCAGGCGAACAGACCAGGGATCAGTTCGCCACGGACGATTCTGATCGGCCTGTCCAGCTTGTCTCGCAGCTCCAGATCCGGATCGATGCCGAGCGCACGATAGACAGTCGCACCGAAATCGTTGGGCGTGATCGGCCGGGTCGCGGGATATGCCCCATTTTTGTCGGATGCGCCGATATACTGGCCGCCGCGGACACCGCCTCCGGCGAACACGCTGGTGAAGCAGGGGCTCCAGTGATCGCGCCCTGGATTGACGCCGCCCTCGGTCCCGATTTTCGGATTCCGGCCGAATTCGCCGGTGACGATCACGAGCGTTTCGTCAAGTAAGCCACGTGCATCCAGGTCTTCCAGCAGAGCCGTGACACCCTGATCCAGCGGCGGCAGCAGGTCTTTGGACAAGCGGCGGAAGATGTCCTGGTGGCTGTCCCAATTCTGGACTCTGCCCATGTTGGCCTGAACGATCGGCACGCCCGATTCGATCAGCCGCCGGGCCAGCAGCAGGCTCTGCCCGAACATGTGCCGGCCGTAACGGTCGCGCATCGCGGCGGGCTCCGAACCGATATCGAAGGCTTGCGCGACCTTGCGAGAAAGCAGCATCGAATAAGCCTGCCGGCGTTTCTCGTCGAATCCTTCCAGACCTTCGAACGGCGAGCGGTCGAGTGTCGCCGCGATCGAGTCAAGAGAGCGTGAAAGGCTGCGGCGATCGGTCAGCCGTTCGACGGCCAGGCCCTGCGGCAGCTCGACTTCCTCAACGCGAAAATCCCGCCCGTTGGGGTCTGACTTGATCAACCATGGGTCGTATTTCGGTCCGAGAAACCCGGCATGCTGCCCCGGCCAGACGAGCGGCCCTTCCATCAGGAATGTCGGAAGAGTCACTCCACTGGGCACGCCCTCACTGCTGGGCCGGACATATTCGAGCGTGCCGGCGTAGCAGGGGTAGTCGTCCCGTGAGGCGATCTTGTCGAAAAACGCCCCCGGCTGGCTATGCCCGGTCAGCATTTCGTGGGTGGCGTTCAGGTGGTTGTTGTACCGGTGCTGCATGCTTCGAACGACCGCCAGCTTTTGAAAATGGCGGCTGAGCCTGGGAAGGTGCTCGGAGACGAACATGCCCGGGACGTCGGTCGAAATCGGGCGGAACGAGCCGCGAATACCTTCCGGGGCTTCCGGCTTCAGGTCGAACGTGTCCACATGGCTCGGTGCCCCAGTGAGGAACACGAGAATCACGTGCTTGACCGGTGCCTTACGAAACGTGTCGACGCCACCGAGGTCGATCCGTTTGCGGATGTCCGCTCCGGCGGCGATTTCAGACGCGGAAAGGCCCAGAAGTCCGGAGAATCCGACCTGCAGGAACTCCCGTCGAAGTACGCCGATAGCATGCCGATGTGTCTGATTCATCCGATTCGTTCCGGATCGATGGGGGAATGCGTGCGTTCGACCGGCTCCGCAGGGGCGATCAACTAAGAGGAATACATCGCGTCGGTGGGCTGTGCGGCAGGCAGATCACGTTCAGGTGGACTGGACTGGCCATCTGAAGCGATCTTTGGCACGATGCGAAATACCCCTGTCATCCAATATCTTACCCGCCGAAAGAGGGGATGTCTGCGGGAATCGGGGAGAACCTGTTTTTCGGATCATCGACCACCGACGGTTCGATCGTTCGCAGTGTCAGCGAATCGACACAGGAGGAGGAGGGGAGTTCGTTCGTCGGACTTGCCCCTGAGTCGAATTCGACGATCGGACACTTCGATAATCTGCGGTTCCGGGTTCGGCGGCAGTAGCCGCGGAAGGAATTTTGTGCGTCGCAAGTAATTGAAATTCATGGTCATACAAGAATCCATCCGCCGCTGGCTTGCCGTCTCACGAGAGTCGGGATTATACTTCATGTGCAATCGGTCAAAGGCGTCGTCCACGGTTTTGTCCAGCCTGGTGCGCAGCGTGAAAAATGCGGCTCAGGTTCGATTCGTCGAACTTCGTCGCTTCGTGTCTGTGCCAATTTCCCTGAAGGAGATTCCTTCGTCCGATGGCCGAACTTCATCATGAATGCGGTATTGCTGCGGCCTATTTGAGATCGACGGAAGATCCAGTCTCTCCCGCCCCTCTCGGGCTCAAATCTCCCGATCATGTCGCCCGCCTGATTCCCCGAATGCTGCTGGATATGCAGAATCGAGGGCAATTGGCCGCCGGCATGTCGAGCTTCAATTCTGATCGTTCATCGATCCTTTCTACACATAAGGATCTAGGCACGGTTGCCGAGGCGTTCAAGCTGAATGCCAAGCCTGAGTTCGAATCGCTCATGCGGCATTTGGGTGGGCCCGGTGCGATCGGCCATGTTCGCTACGCGACTTGCGGTACCGATGACCGGGAAGCCGCTCAGCCATTCGAGCGGGATCACGGCCGCAAGTTCAAGTGGTTCTCTTTTGCATTCAACGGCCAGTTGACGAATTATCCGCAACTGAAAAAGGCGATGCTGGCCGACGGTGATTATCACCTGAAGCGGGATCTCGATACGGAAATCATTCTGCATTCGATCAGTCACGAACTGCAGCATTCCGAGCCGCCGATCGACTGGGTACAGGTCTTTCGAAACCTTGCGAAGAAATTCGACGGAGCTTACAACGTCGTCCTTCTGACGGCCTCCGGCGAGATGATCGTCGCTCGTGACCCGCTCGGGATTCGCCCGCTGTGCGTCGCGGAAGAAGGTCCGCTGTTCGCCGCCGCCAGCGAAAGCGTGCCGCTTGCGAACCTGGGTTTTCATCGGATTCGTTCGCTCGAACCGGGGCAAATGGTCATCGTGACCCCCACGTCAATCCGTTACGAGCGGTTCGCGGAATCCAATAAGCATGCTCACTGCTTTTTCGAATGGATTTATTTCGCGAATGTCGCCAGTACGCTCGACGAACGGTCGGTCTACATGAGCAGGGCCATGCTTGGCCGTGAACTGGCCCGGCTGGAGGATGTCACCCTTGACGCGGACACGATCGTGGTGCCGGTGCCCGATACCGCCAAAGCCGCGGCCGACGCCATGGCCTATTCGCTGGGTGTGCCGTCGGTCGAAGGCCTGATGCGAAACCGTTACCTGGGCCGGACTTTCATCGAGGGTACCGCGGACAGGGCCTCCAAGGCACGGCTCAAGTATACGCCTTTGCCGGACGTGCTTTCAGGTAAGCGAGTTCTCCTGGTCGAAGATTCGATCGTCCGATCGACCACCATGCGGGCTCTGGTGCATGAAATTCGGAACCGGGGCGGCGCAAGGGAAATCCACCTGCGTATCGCCTGCCCGCCGATCATCGCTCCGTGCTACTACGGTATCGACATGTCCCGCAGGTCCGAGCTTTTCGCGACCCGGTTCCTGGAATCATCGTACGAAGACATCACGGCCGAAGCGCAAGCCGAAATGGCGGCCGATCTTGGTGCGGATTCTTTGCGTTATCTGCCGGTCGATGCGTTGGCCAGGTCGGTCGGTCTCCCTCCGGAGAGACTCTGCCAGGCATGCGTGACAGGGGAGTACCCGACGGCAGCAGGCCAGGAACTTTATCAGATCGATCTCTCCGAATCCCCGCCCCGCCGCGAAGCCGTCGCCGGCTCTGTGGCAGGCGCCTTCGGGGATTTGTCCCTGGGCAAGCGGGCTTACGAGTCATAGGCGAATCCAGGCTGAGAACCGATCCCATCATTTCGTTTCAGCTAGATCTGACCAATTTCCTCGAACACCGCACGCAACAAGCTTCCGGTGTCCTCAGATAGCGCGTATCACGCGCAACATTACCGGGCGATCTTGCCCGAGGATTGACAAGCAGAGAATTACGATTAAGTTATTCATGTCGATGCGCAAGTCATCGCTATTCGAGACGTTCGTATAGAATCGCGGGATCGTCAAACCAGATCGTTCGGTTTCAGGTTCGAGTTCTTCCATGCCGATCACAGGTTTCGAGCAAACCAGACGTCTTCTGAAACTCACGACGCCTCTTGGACCAGACGTCCTTCTGCTGGTTGGGCTGGAATCTGAGGATGCGATTTCGCAACTGTACGAGTACCGGTTTACGACGATCGCGAATCGTGACCAGGACATCCCGTTCGATCAGCTGATCGGTCGCCCCGTGTGTGCTGAACTCGTGGCTAAGAGCGGCAGTAAACGTTACTTCCACGGACATGTTCGTGAAGTCGTCGAACATTCCTCTCGAACCGTCTTTCGCCCTTATGATCTCGTCGTCGTTCCGGAGGTCTGGTTTCTGACCCGCCGGGCCCAGTGCCGAATCTTTCAGCAGAAAAGCGTGAGAGAGATTCTGCGGGAAGTCTTTCAACACATCGCTTCGGTCGAAATTCGGTTGAAGAAAGATTACGAAAAACGCAACTTCTGCGTGCAATATCGTGAAACTGACTGGGATTTTGCCAGCCGTCTCATGGAAGAGGAGGGCATCTGCTACTATTTCAAACATACGCGGAACAGGCATTCCTGCGTGATCGTCGATACCCCTGAAGATCACGAGCCCGTGCCGTTTTCGCCCCTGATCACATACGCACCTGATGCAGACGAAAAGTCCGAAGAGAACGTCCTTCTGAACTGGCGGAAATCCCAAAATCTTCAGCCGTCGCGATTCAGCCTTCGGGATCACAACTTCGAGATGCCTAAAGATCGCCTGGAAGCCGAGTTGCCCATCACGGAATCCGTCGAGTTCGGGGCGGTCACCCACCATCTCAAACTCGGCGCCGAATCGGCCTTCGAAATCTACGACTATCCAGGCGGTTACGGCCGCATGTTCGACGGCATCGATCCCGGTGGCGGCGAGCGACCGGAGGAGCTATCCAAACTCCATCGACAAAATCGAAAAACGGTCCAGTTGCTTTCCGAACGTGCCGCAGCGGCGGCTGTCCGGGCCGAAGGCTCGGGCAAGTTACGGCAAATGTCCTCAGGGCATACCTTCGAAATCAAGTCCCGTTCGGACAAGGACAAGAAATACGAAGGCCGTTATCTGATCGTTTTGTCCCGCCATTCCGCCCGGTCACAGGCCAACTACCTCGCCGGCGCTGACGGCGAAATCGAATACGCCAACGAGTTTTCGTGCATCCCCGCGAAGATCCCGTTTCGCCCGCCCGCGGTGACCCCCCGGCCCACGATCCAGGGCACCCAGACGGCGACCGTCGTCGGCCCGCCCGGCGAAGAGATTTTCACCGACAAATTCGGCCGGGTGAAAGTCCAGTTCCACTGGGACCGCCAGGGCCGCAACGACCATCGCAGCAGTTGCTGGATCCGCGTGGCCCAGGCCGCGGCCGGCACAGGCTTCGGCGCGATTCACATTCCGCGAGTCGACCAGGAGGTGGTGGTGTCGTTCCTGGAAGGGGACCCGGACCGCCCCCTGATCACGGGCAGCGTGTACAACCCGAACAAGATGCCGCCCTTCGAATTGCCCAAGAAGAAGATGCTCAGCGGCCTGAAGTCGAACACCTACCCCGGCGGCGGCGGCGACAACGAAATCTCGGTCGACGACTCCAAAGGAAGTGAGCGGATGTATATCCACTCGCAGTACAATCAGGATACGGTGGTCGGCAACGATCAGACCAACCATGTCAAAAACAATCGCAAGAAAACCATCGATGTGGACGAGACATCGAAAATCGGCAACAACCAGTTGATCGACGTCGGCGTGAACAAAACCGTAACCGTCGGATCGAATCATTCGGAAACGGTCGGATCGAACCAATCCGTGAAAGTGGGTTCGAGTCAGTCGATCAATGTCGGTTCGACGCAAAGCGAAACCATCGGCATGATGCAAAATCTCATGGTCGGGCTTATGCAGTCGGCCAGCGTGGGCATCGTTTCCGCGGAAAATCTGGGTGTCGCCAAAACATTGACTTCAGGAGTTCTCTACGCGGTGACGGTGGGTGTCGCAATGAACACAGCAGTCGGTGTATCGTCCACCGAACAAGTCGGCGTCAACAAATCTGTGACCGTCGGCAGCACGCTCAAGATATCCGCCGGAAGCATGATCGAAATCACTTGCGGCGCAAGCAAATTGACAATGGATGCGGGAGGCAAAGTGACGATCACCGGCACGGCCTTCAATTTCAGTGCCAGCGGCCCGGTCAAAATTAACGGCGCGATCATCGACCTCAACTGAATCCGTCATGGGACTGAAAAATGCTCTTCCGAAATTACACTCCATTTCCTCCTCTTCAATTCGAAAGCAGGGACGAGAAATGCCAGGATTTTGGCGTCATCGTCTTACGGGGGACCTTCAGTATTGAGGAAGGCAAGCGTCTCAGGCTCGTGCAGAAGCAGGAACCTCTGGTCATGGCCGATGACCATTACGGTGAGCCCGGCATCTCGAGCATTCGTTTCGAAAGCAGCATTGCGCCCTACAAACCCAAAACCGACGTGCTGGTCAACGCGACGACTTACTCACCTAGCGGCAAACCCGAAAGCAAATGGCTTGCCGGTATTCAGTTCGGTAACGTCAAGAAGCTGATTCAGGTTACGGGCCCGCGACGATGGGAAAAGACAATGGGCCGGTGGAAATTGACGCCGATCGAACCGATCAAATCTCTACCGATCCGATACGAATACGCTTACGGAGGTTCTTATCGAAAGGGTGACAAGTCCGAATTGTGCGATGAAAATTACGTCGGTGTCGGCTTCGCCGATCCGAACACCTCCGCATCCGTTCGATGTCCCCAGATTCTGCCGGCCGATTATGGCGATCCGGAATTCGGCAAACCGATACCGGTCGAAGGCCTTGGAGTGATTGCACCCGCCTGGCGACCGCGCCGCGACAAAGCCGGAACTTTCAACGCGATCTGGGAAAAAACCCGCTGGCCTGATTTGCCTGAGGATTTTTCGTTCGCATTCTACAACACGGCGTCGCCGGGCTTGACGCTACCCGGATTCGCCGATGGTACGGAAACCGTGCAGCTGACGAATCTGACACCGGATCATAAGGTTACTTTTCATCTACCTCGGTTCGAATTGGCGACTCTATTGAGGTTTCAGGACGGCAGAATTGTGCCTGCTCCCATCAATCTCGACACGGTTCATATCGATCTCGATTCGAATCGTGTCTTTTTGACTTGGCGTGGTGTACATCCGCTTTCTCCGCCGATTCGTGTGCTTGAAGTCAGAATGCGAGTCCCCGAAGACGTCATCGATCGTTCGATGCCACCCATTTCTCAGCCAGCTTAAGGATTACGGAACATGGCCGATAAAGAAGGCACAAGGTTGGACTCCCAGTTCATCGTGATGAGCATTTGCCCCGACGTCTGCAAATCTCCTGTCGTACCGGTTCCGTACCCGATCGTGGGACAGCTGGACAAATCCATATTGTTGAGCCCCAATGTCAGATCGCTTGGGAAACCCGTTTTCCACCTTGGTTCACGAGTTGCGATGGTGACGGGAGACGAGGCAGGTGTCGGCGGTGGAGTCGCCTCGCAAGTCATCAAAGGCTTTTGCAAACCGATCGTTCCGGTTACAACCGTAAGAATCAATCAAAATTTCGCCAATCACAATGATTTGTGTTACATGCTGATGAACGGTGCAAGTCCTGAAGGTCCATTCAATACGATCGGCCAGGTTTTGTTTCTTGGTCCGATGTTCTTCGCGGACGTCGGCCCCGATGGAACCATCCCTCCGGGTTCGAATCCCCCAGTTCAGGCCGAGTCATTCGCAGAGGGCGGATGCATGCCGAAACTCGATATGCCAGGAAGCGACCTCGGCGGTTTAGGTGATATTGTCGGAATGGCCCAAAAGGCCTATGGGCTAGCGACAACGGACTGGAGCAATCCCGGCGCGGTCTTGGGAGCAATAGCAGGGGTAGCCGGGATGTCTGGCTTTGGAGACATTGCCCAAGCCGCCCAGATCGCACAGCAGGCCTATTCGCTTGCTACAGCCGATTGGTCAAATCCAGGGGCAGCCATGGGGGCGGTCATGAATATGGCGGGGCCTATGATAGGCTCCGCCATGAAAGGACAACCTGACGGAGATGCGATCCGAAGTTCAGGAAGTTCTCCAAAGGACTTTCCCCCTGGAATCGTTTGCTTTTAGGAGAATTCGAAGTGATTCGGGTTGATGAGAAGACATTGCTATGCGTGCGTCGACTCTGGAGATCCTCTCCATTCGTGCCGGATCAAAAGGTCGCGAAACGCGTGATTCGAAGCAATGGCATCATCAGGGGAGACACGGATGGCGCGATCATGCCTGAAACGCCTCAGGAACGATTCGCAAACACTTTGATGTTCATACATCACAATATGAGTTTCGGTTCGAACGAACCTCTTGAAATCAACGAACATGGTCAAATCATCGGACTTCCTGAATTTCAGGAGTTTTCTCAATTAAAAAACATGAAATAGATGAACAGGCTGCGATATGTCAAGCGATCCTGTCAATTCTCCGCCGAGTAACGGTCTCTTCGGTCCCAACGGATTCAATCCGAGCTGGCAAGCGGCTGGGAATATCGCCTTCGGTGGAATGCAAGCAGTTGGTGGAGTAATCACAGGTATTCCGTCTGTCATTGGTATCCTTGCACCAGAACCTTTGACGACGGCCGCAGGTGTCGCAGGCGCGGCGTGGTCGGCGGATCAGATCCAGGCTGGCAGCCGAACCGTTTGGGCAGGACTTTTCGGAGGTGATGCAGTTCAGTCTTATGGAAGCCAGCTTTTAGGAGGCGGTGTTCTCGGTTTCTTGTATGACATGGGTCCAGGTGGAGTTGCCGTCCTCAAAAAAGGTGCCAGTCTTCTGAAAAGCTGGAAAGCTATGAAAGCTTCCGGAAAGCTTCTCGAAGATCTCAAGGCGATGAGTCCGGAACAACTTAAGAAATTCCTTGAAGATGCTCGGAAAAATATGCCACCGGAGGATTTCCAAAAAATCCTCGATGATCTCGAAGAGCTTGGAGTCAAACCACCTGGAGTGAAGACAACAGTAAGACCAGCGATCGTCATATCGAGGGATCAAGCGAGAGCTTGGCTTAAGAATAAATATCGAGGCCTTCCCGAAGAAAAGATCGATGAATTCCTGAGTGGCATGAAAGAGCCTTACGGATTGAAAACGCTGGAACCTGGAGACATCATAGTCCAGTATCAAGTAGATGGTGATATAGGTAAGTGGACAACAAGTCCCGGGGTATCAACTCAAGAAGTTGGCTTAATACCAATCAACCGTGAACCTGCAGTATTCAGAGTGGACCAGCCAATGGAAGTTCTCTCTAGCACTGCAGCCGAAATCCCCGCCGGCTTTTTCCCAGGGTCCAAAGGGTCTGTTGCAGGATACGGAGGAACCAAAGGGGGAGGCCCCCAGAATTTCATGCCGCCAAGTTGGACAGACAATGCAACTCAAATCCCGATTTCCGAACTCCCAACTGGGGCACCTGGGATTGTTCAAAGCAATGTTATACCTGCCGGTTGGCATGCATCGAATAGTAGTCGTAACGAATCTGACAGCGGCAACTGATCCCAACGGAGCCACATCGCAATGAGTGACAACACCGATCAAGCGCAATGCCTTGCGTATTTGAACCAAGCCATAACGCTCGCTTCAGAAATACCCGACCGGCTGGGCGAACTCAAGCCATTTACATTAGAACTCATCGAAAAGGCGAAAGGTCGCGTACAGGAATCATGGCCCCCCGAATTTGCGGACCAGATTGACACCGCCCTTTCGATCCATGCAACTAGGAATCTGGAACCGACATTTCAGAAACTCTCCGATGCGATGTGCTATGCTGCACGCATCCTAAGAAAATTGTCCAAACAGCCCCCCCATCATCAATGAAAATCCGATTTTCGTTCCACTTGATTCGCTGACAGAAATGTCGTTTCAAGTTGAGCTTGCGATTCCTCCTATCGAATTGAAGAGTACGAACTGATGTCGATGAATTCCGACCTATCGAAACTCCTAGACCGAAAATCACCCCCCATCTGTGCAGATATCCCGGATTTCGGACGAGAATCCATGACAGTCGCAAACGATTTCCAGAATCCGCACGACTTTCTCGTCGAACTGAACCGAAAAAAAGCGTTTCGCGACGCTGTGACATTCCTCGCTCACGCACTTCCCCAAAGACATACCCTCTGGTGGGCTTGCCGAGGCTTGTCGAGATTTGGTGGGAGGGACATGGCCGAAGACGCCAAGGCCGTGATCGATCTGGCTGAGCGATGGCTGAATGACGCGAACCCCGCGTATCAGGCTGCAGCTTTCGCGGCGGCTGAAAAAGCCGGGCTTGATCGGCCGGCCGGGTGTCTGGGAATCGCGCTCTGGAGCGAATCCGAAGGGGCACCCATGGAAATGCCCGGATTTCCCCCCAAGGGAAATCGCTTGCCCGGAATGGTCGCTAAGGCCTTGCTGCTGAGCGTTGTCATCGATGCGAATGGCGAAATGATCAAGGATGTCGATCGGATCAACGCTCGGTTCGAAGAACTCCTCGCCATCGGCGTGGCGATCGCGGAGGGGAAAGACCAATGCCCGGGAGAATAACCGATCGTGACGATACGATTCCGGCTTCATGTATAATCAAATTGAACGGAGCTTCGGAGGGGATTATGTCTCCAATCTTCCCATAGTCAGACAAAACACATCCCAGCGCATAATCGCTTCTTCGATATCTTCTCGTCTTATTCGAGAACGCTCAGAATCAGGCAGCATGGAGAATGACCGATGATCGAATCCCACCGGAAGATCTTCCAGCAAGTTGCGGATGAGCTGGATGTCGAGATTGACCTGAGACCGACGAATCCGCTGATGGGGCGGTGGTTCGGGAGGAACGGCTATGTGCCTAAACCGCTTGAATGCAAAGCCAAAACCGCTGACAACGAGGGGCACCCTTGCGGCGGGCTTGTGGTCGATCCGATCCGCCTGCCCAGCGCTTTCATGCCCGGTTCCATACCCGCAGCGCTGAAATCTTGGGCAAGCTTCATGCGTGAAATGACTTTCGGCAACCGTGGCAGGTTCGAAATCGTAGACAAGGGCTTCGATGCCGGGATCGTCAAATCGAGAGGGTGCCCGATTTATAGCGATTACGATCTCTTCGGGATTTTCCCGCTCGATTCGAGTGGCAGAATCACCATGTACGCATCGGAAGGCGAACGCAAATTCCGTACGAGAGCGACGATCGATCTGCTTAACCGAAAGCTGGGTGTCGAAATGATCCAGCACGGGGCCGACTGGGACTGGCTGAAAGGTTCTGGCGTCCCCAAACTCGAATCGGCCATCCGATTCATTCCGTCCAAATATCCGGGGCCTCAATCAGCGATGATTCTGACGCCTCAACCCTCTCGCGATATGTACAATTGACGACGACGCCTTGTCGCCGTCGCCAATTGTGCCACGTGCGCTCGTTCAATTCACCTCATAGGACAGCTCACCCGTTTCGTCTACGCCGATCTTGACCGATTTGATCGGCGAACCTTTCGCCATGTGACTGAGCACCTGTTCCGAAACGGCCGGCATGATCGTCCGCGTCAGGATGTGGTCCACGTTCCGGGCGCCTGAATCGACTTCGGTGCAGCGAGCGGCGATATTGTCGATGAGCGTTTCCGGGTATTCCAGTACGGCGTTATGGCCATCCCTGAGTCGGTTGGCGAAGCGATTGAGCTGGAGCTGGATGATCTTTTTCATGACTTCGTCACTTATGGCGTAATAGGGAATGGTGACGAGTCGGCCGAGAAAGGCCTGCTTGAAGACGATCGTGCCGTCGCTCTTGGTGGCTTCCAGCAGGTCCGGCCGCACCATGTCCTGCATCGTGATCGGGTCGGGCGGGCCGCCTTCCTGGTGGCAGAGATCCATGATCGTGTCGGTGCCGACATTCGAAGTCAGAAGGATGACCGTGTTTTTGAAGTCGATGACTCGACCTTCACCGTCTTCGAGCATGCCTTTGTCGAAGACCTGGAAGAAGAGTTCCAGAACATCCGGGTGGGCTTTTTCGACTTCGTCAAGCAGAAGTACCGAATAAGGTTTGCGCCGAATGGCCTCGGTCAGCACGCCGCCTTCGCCGTATCCGACATAGCCGGGGGGTGAACCCTTCAGTGAAGAAACGGTATGTTTCTCCTGATACTCGGTCATGTTGATCGTGACGAGGTTGTGTTCGCCGCCATAGAGGGCCTCCGACAGGGCAAGGGCCGTTTCGGTCTTGCCGACGCCGGAAGGGCCGACGAGCATGAAAACCGCGATCGGACGCTTCGGATCCGCAAGGCCCGCGCGTGAGGTGCGGATTCGCTGAGCGATCATTTCGAGGGCATGGGATTGGCCCAGAACTCGCTTTTCCAGCTGCTCTTTCAGTGTCATCACTTTCTGGATTTCGTCGGTCAGCATCCGTCCGACGGGAATGCCGGTCCAGCCGGCGACGACCTCGGCGACGGTCTGGCTGTCGACCTGTGGCTGGATGAGGGGCGTTTCGCCCTGGACCTCTCGCAGGCGGGACAGCTGATCCCGTAGTTTTTGGCGAGCGGCTTCGATTGTGGTGTCGGAGCTATCGGCGGGTGGGTTCTGCACGACCCTGAGCTGATCCAGAATCTCGCTGACCAATTTTGACTCGACGTTCCAGCGTTCTTCCAGCGCTTTCAGCTCGGTTTCCGTTTCGGTCTTTTCCTTGTCGAGTTCTGCCAGTCGCACGGTCTTATCGCCCATAGAGGCGTTTTCCCGAGTGATGATACGGGTTTCGATCTCAACGTGCCTGAGCCTTTGCCGCAGTGTTTCGATGATCGAAGGTCGTGCTCGCTGGCCGATCGCGACACGGGCGCAGGCCGTGTCGAGGAGGCTCACGGCCTTGTCGGGCAATTGTCGACTCGTAAGGTAGCGATGAGATAGCTTTACGCAGCTTTCGATCGCTTCGTCCAGGATGGTCACTTTATGATGCTGTTCGAGTTTGTCGGCGAGTCCTCGAACCATGCGTACAGCGGAATCTTCGGTCGGTTCTTCGACCTTCACGACTTGAAACCTGCGTGTAAGTGCCGCGTCTTTTTCGAAATATTTCTTGTATTCGGCCCAGGTCGTGGCCGCGATCGTGCGAAGTTCGCCACGGGCCAGAGCTGGTTTGAGAAGGTTCGCCGCATCGCCTTGACCTGCCGCGCCTCCGGCGCCGATGAGCGTATGTGCTTCGTCGATGAAAATGATCAGAGGTGTCGGTGAAGCCTTGACTTCATTGATGATCTGTTTGAGCCGGTTTTCGAATTCGCCTTTGACGCCGGCCCCCGCCTGGAGCAATCCGAGATCGAGCGTTCTGATCTCGACGTTCTTGAGCACTTCGGGAACGTCGTCTTCGGCGATTTTGAGTGCGAGCCCTTCGACCACGGCCGTCTTGCCCACACCGGCTTCACCCGTGAGAATGGGGTTGTTCTGTCGTCTCCGAATCAGGATATCGATCATCTGGCGGATCTCGTCGTCTCGTCCGGAAACGGGGTCGAGTCGGCCATCCCGAGCGAGCTGCGTCAGATTGATCGTATAGAGATCAAGTGCCTCCGAATGAACTTTTTGCCCTGGCCCCGGTTTGCCCGATTGAGCAGGTTCCTCCTGTTGGACAGCCGCGTTCGACTCAGGTGAGTCTCCGACGATGGTGGCGAATTCCTTAAGCAGTCGGTCAGGCTGGATTTTCTTGAACTCTTTGCTGTCCTGAAGAATTCGCCGTAGTTCGTCGTCGTCGAACATCGCGAGAATCAAGGAGCCGCTGCGAATTTTCCCCGAACCAAGCTTCAGGCTGTTGATGACCCATGCCTGGCGGATGAGGCGATCGATCGACCGGCTGATGGTTGGGCTGCGATCGTTACCGGTACGGAATCCGTCGATGACGAGGTTGAGTTCTCTCGCCCACTGTTGATCGTTGATTCCGAAGACCTGAGCGATCCGTTTGACGTCGTTGTCGGGTGCCTTGACCAATTCGAAAAGCCAATGTTCAATTTCGACGACGGAGTTCGTCCTCGTCATACATAGCGCGGCCGCGCTCTGGAGCGTGTTCCTGCATTGATCGTTCAGTTTCGAAACCAGTTCGGCGAGCAATTCGATGGGCATGATCTTTCCTTCATTCGTTAGCGTTCGTGAGAATCCCGAAGCGGGGCCGGCTTACCCCCCGCGCTGACGATCTTTCCAGAGAAAAACCAGAATCCAGCCGATGCCGAGAACCGCGAGAATCGCGATATGTCCACTGTCGAATGCGCGTTGGCAGATCGCTAAGTACCAGAAGGGCGATAGAAGCAGGATGGTACCCAGCAGAAGTCCGAAACTCCATAATCGATATCGTCTGGCTTTCATCAATTCCGCTTGAGACCATGTCGTCCTGTCTTTCTCGGTCATAACCTTGCATTTTTCACCCTTGAACAGCGGAATGACAAAAGTGCCGACTCCGTTGTCCGTGAGCGAAGCGAAATAGCATCCGGACAACATCGGTCGGTAGCGATCGGATAAGCGTGTCATGGCCGAAACTATGACGTTGCCGAATTCTTTGGCGTACCTCTTCATTTCCCAATGGAATCGAAGGAGCTTCTGGTTCCCCTCTGCGTTGGAAATGTCGTCGCACATTAACCCCATGCCACTGCGCCCGAGAACGGCCGCGAGCCATTCGAAACCAGGCCGGATCTTTTCGGGTTCCGAGCATAAGGATTCAGGATAAGAAAATCCGATTCGACCGACTAAACCTGCCTTCTTCGAACGTTCTGCATATTCATGAAATGTCGAATCCGGTTCGAAGCAAAAAGTCATGAGGATTGGGCAACTCAGTCCTAGGATTTCCGCTACGGCGGCAAGGTCGGATCGGACGGCCCCTAAATCTCTCAGTGATTCACCCGATCGGACAGAATCATAAGGGACGAGAATGACAATGCCTCGGACCGAAGGAAGCGTCTCGGACAACTCCCGAAGCCTTTTGCACACCCAGGCGAAGCGTTTCTTCGATCCTTTGCCACCCGATCCGTAAGATCCAGCGTCAGCAAGCGAGATGAAAACGCTGTAAGGAGTTCCGAAGGCATGCATCGGAGCTTTCAAGTCATCCGGAATGACGCGATCGACCACCAGTTCCCGGTAATTGAGCAAAGATCGAGTCAGATCTTCAAAAGGCGAGAGGACGAGAAAAAGGGGCTTAGAGCGCCAATTCTCATCCTCTGAGTCCATTCGTGACACAATTTCTTCCCAAGTCAACTCCAGATCCGCAATATCAGTCGAAGTCGAATTCTCGGCAACGACTTCTTCCGATCCGTAAATGCTTCGAACGATCCAGGTCGTCAGATACAACACACTTAGTGCGAAGAATGTGACCCATGCATACCAGGCATACGAGGAAGGTGTCGGTTGAAAAAGATCAGGCAGATTCTCGTCCAGGTTTCCAAGGTAGTCCTTGAAATAACCGGTCTTGCCGAAATAGAAGCCCGCCAACATGATAAATGACGTGGCCATGATAAGGAACCAGAGAACAGGCCGGCTCGATCGCCACATTCCGATCGTGCTTACGACGGCCGAGACGAAAAGGGCCGCCAGCATCATAAGTTGGTATTTAGAAGAATCCATGATTCAGGCTTTCTTGATAGAGTCTTGCGTGGAAATCAGCTCTCATTTCAGTGAGATCGCTACGGAATGGAAGTATGCGAGCAATGTCAGAAAGATCGAAACGCAGCACATGAAGCCTGCTCGAACGAAAAGCATTGGTTCCGCGAACTTTACGAGCCTGTTCGATGGAATGTTCTTTTCCTGCCGATAGGGTTCTGGTAATGGCTCGAGTTGCAACTCGACGAACTCCCTCGCACGTATTGACCATCGCTTCAAATCTTCCGGTTTGCCTCTGTAAATACCGCGAAAACCCAGTGCCACACAAGCGAGAAACACCAGTACGACTTCGACGTTACGAGTCTCCTCGATTGCTTCCTCGGCGAGTTCGAAAAATTTAGTCGCTCGCTTATTCGTCTCTACCAGGTGATATTCAAGACAGTTCTCTTCTTTTGCCCAGTCGACCGTGCGGCCCCAGGGAGATTCTACCATCAAATCATCGATCAGTGCGATAATCGCATATTCGACGGATTCAAGGGGATCTCTACCGTATACGCGCGACAAATCCGTGCGAGCCTCGTCAATGATTTTGAAAAACTTGTCAATGACTTCCACTCGTATGAGATCACTGCGATATTTCGTCTCGTCAACGACGTCGAGCACCTTCTTCAAGAGCGGAAGCATTTTCGATTCGAAAGTTCTTGTCATTACACTGCTCCAGAGCATCTCGGAGCCGATCGACCTGCAATCTTTAGTCGATCCGACTGAGAGTTTTTGATTGTTTCCACGATCTCCACTGGCGTCATGACCGTGTTCCCCCGCGATCATGCGTTACGTAAAGAGCGAACTCGAGAGGCACATCCTTTTTCGTTTGAGGATGTTCCAGAACGAGTTTTCTCCCTTCACCAAGTTTCAATGACCTGTTTTCAAACCAGAAGCCGAGATCATGAGTCCTTTGCACTTCGATCCATTCACTACCGCTCCGTTCGATCGAGAACAAAGTCGTATTTTTGATCCCTCCTAACTCACGAGGGATACGATCCAGTGGCTTTACCACCAATCCAGGAAGACCGAGACGAAAGAGTTCTGAAACTCTGCTGGTTTCTCCCATCTTGTAATTCGTTTTTCGAATGATTTCGTCGACTTCATTGTGTGGAACACCCGTCGTTTCTAATCCCAAATACAAGCTGTAGGTCGATGCCTCCCATTTCGGATCGAGACTGACTCGATAAGGCCGCTTGAGTTTACCGTCCTTTTGCAGGAATACGAAAGGATGACGCTCATATTCAGGCAAACCGATTCCTTCCAGAAGCTTACGGATTTCGGAAAGCACGGATTGAAAGATAGGGCCGATGTCGTCGTGGTCGTAAGACCTCAGTTTCGGGGGCTTGCGTGTTTCACCGAAGATGCTCAATTGACCGAGAAGCCGGCAAAGTTCGGTATAGATATTCTGCGGATGAACCATTCTGCCGTTGAGCATCGATTGGAGCGTAGTCCAGCCGGAGCTGAGATGGTTAAGCCTCAGGATTCTTATTCCACGGCCTTCGATCGAGCTTTCGAATGTAAGATTCACACCAGCCAACGACTGCGATTCCGTTTCGATGGAGGCTTCGATCCGGTCATGAATCCACTTAACGCTTTCTTTGAGCCAACCCCATGAATTGAGGTCCAGTAAAGGTGGTACGTAGCTGGGTTCGATTTCGAACTGGCCTTCGTATTTGTCCGACAATTTCAGCTGACAGACCGGAAGCAACTCAAGCCCTTTCGAAGATCCGTCTGGCTGAAGACTTGGACGAAGAAATCGGAATGCGATATCTTCTTTTTCTCCGGTATTTTCGTCGATCGCCGCCAACATCCTCATTTCGTAACGTGCATCTCGATTGTCCGAATCATAAATGTTCTTTTGACCTTCTTTCAGATGTGGGACTCCGATCCAGACCCTGACTCTTCTATCCTGGCCCATCACTTTTCGGATTTCATCGACAGAGATTTCGATAATCTGGCTCTCTTCGGGGATCTCGATCGTGGTCCCTTCCTTGAGGCGTATCTTACATTCCAGAATTTTCAGAACGCCGGTCATGAGTGCGGACTGGTCGAAGCGAATCGAGGACACACCATAGCAGTTCGGTATCAGCCAGTCCTCGGTTTCGCGCAAGCGATCCTGCAGATAGCGTTCCGAAGCCTGGAAATGATGTGGGGTGACGAATCCGCCTTCTTCCCAATGAACAGACCTTTTCGACACTTGAATTTACCCCTTTGCCACGAAGACCATTCGCCGTAACTGCCCTGTGCGTTGGAGATTCCCATGAGAATCGCACACCGGAATCGATCCGATCGGATTCTATCCTGCAAGCAATTGTGACGCCATTGCGAATTTCGGAACACTTGAAACTTGAGCCCACATTCCGTCAATTCCTTGAGTCGAAAAGCGGGTCATCGGCATCAAGTACGCGAGGGAGTTTACCCACCCAGGAGGTATAGCCGATTCGCGTGACTCCAGTTCTGGAAAGCCTGAAGCATGGCGTTTCTTTCGCTTTCAGTACCAGTTGTATCTGAAAATCATTATCCGAACCGATGTAGGCTCTGACGATCCTGCTCAGCTCCAGGAAGGACGGCTGATCCGGCAAAAAACTTCGGAACTCGTCGAACGAAAGAGGGCCGATCCGGATCCGGATCAGACTTTGCATGTCCCAAACTTTCTGACCGACGATCAGAGATTCGCCGATCCTTTGGTTCTTGCCCTTGTATCGGCCGATTCGGGATCGATCTTGCGTCTCGAGATAAAGCCATTTTCCGATGAAAGGAATGACGTTCACTGGAACTCCGAAATGATTCCGAAGCATCTTTTCCAGCATCAGGCCATTTCGGCTCTGCGATGCGAAAGCGCCGGAATTATAGAGAAGAAAATCCGGATCGATACCGTTCGCTTCACGAATCGATCGACTGCCGAATCCCGCAAGCGCGAAAACCTTCGTGCTGATTTCGTCGAAAGGTTTTTCGCCCTCTCCACTCCAGGTTCTGGCTCGTGCCGCGGTGTAGCTCGACAGATAATCGTATTTTCGCCAGGCCCGGTAAAAGAGAGACAGCAACCTGTGTTGAAAAATGGCAAGAAAGTCTTTTCTTGGGGATTTTCGTCCGAATTTCCCGTTCCGGAGATCTTGCACCACGTCTTCGGTGTAATGCTCCGGAAGAACGCCTTGCCCGAGGAATCCAAAAAAGGTCTGTCTTACTCCGATCGATCGATCGAGATAGTCATTCGTATCCAGTCCCGAAACCGCGATGACATCACCAGGTGGGAATGACCTTGATATATCTTCTTCGAAATGAATAGTCTCCGCTATGTACGGACCGTCATAGCCGATCGGCTCGCGGTCGGGACGCAGCGTCTCCAAGACCTGAACCAGGCGGAAAAAGTCGAATCGATATGGCTCCTCGCGCGCTTTATCGATCAGGAAAACTGCCTGATCCCGGTTCTTGGTCGCCATGTTTTTCCGTAACCTTCCGGATCTGGGTGCCTGGCACTCAATCGAGTGAATGAATTGGCTGACGAGAACATGCCGAAGAACACGTTCAGCACGCTTGCCAGTAGGAAAGAAGTTGCGATCTGATCTCGATTCTGAAATTCCAGTTCGATACCGATGCCTTGTATCACAGGCCTCTTGACGACTTCTCTTCTTTCCTGCTCGCTCAAATGGAAAAGCGGAGCACGTGCGGAAACGCGGCGATGCGATACGTGTGCCAGCGATGCAATCCAGGACTTGTTCGAATCGCTCCGGCGAATGCTCAATGTATTCAGCAACTGACGCAGGCGATCTGCACCAAGATGCGAATCGACAAGACTCGTGTAATTCGCCGAAAACAGCGAAATCATGTCCCATTCCAAATCGCCACCCACGGCTGCGTAAACCGGAGAGGTCGGCGCATCCAGGAGCTGTACCACGAACGCTTCTTCCTGGAGAGTACTGAAGTCGGACTTCCCTACAGCGGATCCCGTAGTTCCTCTATCCTGACTTCGACGCATTTTCGATGGCGTGTTTCGATTCGTGCACAAAGCCTCGACGGTAAGAGTACTTCCGGCCAAAACTGCTGGCTTTCCGGATCCATGGTGGAATGAGAGAAAACAACGAGTTCCAGTCGTCGGAACACGCTTTTTGCCTGTCGGCATGCTTCGAGGTTCTCCCTGGCCAGTTTCCGAAAATTCACGCGACATTCGCCAGAAAAAATCGCTTTTCCCTTCGAATTCATGGTCGGGTTTGAGGAATGGCCGGTATTCCGTCGTTCCCCCCCGTTTGAAGTAATCATTCATTCGGACTCTGAGAACGCGATAGACCTCGAATCGATCGACGTCGGCATCGCGGCGCGGGATGACCTCATACCTCAATCGCTTCATGTCCAGGTCAATCGGATCAGTCGAATCGACTTCGAACAGATTGACGATGGGCGTGCAGAACAAATGGAAGTGCGAATCAGCACGGAGGATGATTTTCGAACGAGGGCCACGCTTCAAGAAAAAGCGAACCTTGAGTTTATCGGTGATTCCGAGTTTCCCGGCCTTATCCAGACAATGCAGGTCGAAATAAAGGAATTTCGCGGGATAAGCGAACAATTCACGAATCAGCGCGTACCCCGGGAATGTTCGATCCGAACTGGGCAGAATCGATTCGTCGAATCCGAATCCGGCTGCCGAAACTGCATCATCGCTACTTTCCGTCCATTCGACCCTGGCACCAGCTGAATTGACGCCTTCGTATCGGACCGCGATCAAATCGTTGAACATCATCTCATGCAGAATCAACGCATCGTTCAACGATTCCGAAATACCCAGGAAAAACCTCAGGGATTCCAGACCTGACAACGTCGAAAAACGTTGTGCGTTCATACATTCCAGCTCAAGATCGATTACGGCGTTAGCCTCTTTTGCCTCGCGTGGCTTTTCAGACCCTGAGACTTGTTCCCAGCGCGCATTCAAGGAAGAAACTTTGATCGGCCACACCTTCACCGGTTGGCAAGTTTGAAACTTGCAGCCCAGTTCATCTGTCGATTCGAGAAGCGAACGAGCTTCTACGAGACGGCCGGTAGGCGGTAACGCAGAGCCATCCTTGAGCCGAAATCGTACCGTTGCAATCGAAGGCATCGGGCATTGAAAATCCGGGTAGACCAGATCCAGAAGGCTCTCGTAAATTTCCGGCAGGGAATCGTCCAGCTTTTTTCGTATTCGCCCTGCGAGAAGAGCAAAGGAGTCTACGATCATCTGGACGGAAGGGTCGCCGATTTTCTCGAGATTCAATCCGAGTTCGTTCGCCGATTCGGGATAATCCGAGGCGAAGACGTTCTGAAAATACTCCTTCAGGTATTTCTTTTCTGGTTCGAAATAGTTTCGCAGGAACGCTGGTGTCGTGTTCATGTTGCGTGGTCGCTGCCGATTCGATCGAAGATGCATGCATCTTGTGACAGTTGTACTCTGTACCTGCTCCGAATAGCTCTACGCTTCTATTTCTTGTTCTCTTCGAATTTGCAGAATCCTGTCGACACATCCAGTGCGATGCGCTCAGAGACCGAATTCTGGGAGTCGCGAACATGTGCAGTAACAGTGAACATCAACGTGAACTTTCTGCGATTCTTCTCTTCCTCGATATACTCTACCCTGATGTCTTGAAGCCGTGGTTCGAAATTCACCAATGCGTCTCTTATTTCCTGAGCCACAAGTAAAGGGTCGAGTGCAGATATCGATTCCGGATCACGAACGTCCTTCAATCCATAACATGGAAGAGTCGCACAGAGAGGATCGTCGGGCTCGAATTCCTTGTAAATCGGATATGCGGCACGAGTCGATAGCATGTTCTCCAGATCCCTCATCAAAACTTTTGTCTCGGTCGTTTCGGGATCGAGTTCAGGAGTGACCAAGCGATCCCAAAGTGTTCGTCGAAAAGCTGGCCTTCCCATAAAACTCCTCGGAGACATCTCTAATCAGTTCGTCACGGACGTTCACGATTCATCAGATCGTAGTTCGGCTGAACGCTGTCGAAGTATGCATCAGGGCGGGAGTGGTCGAAAAGATCACCCCGCCCTGTATTCGGCGTTGAAAAGTTTCCGATTCAAGCCTTCTTCTTGCTCTCCTTGAGGCTGTACCCGCCAATTTCCTTGCCGCCGGCTTTGTCCTTATCCGTGGAAGTGTATTCGATGACGATTGAGTCGAACCGAAGCGTGATGGTATCGATCGGCTTCGCGTCGTTGACTCCTCGTGTCGAGTAGGACGAAACCAGGACATTTTCCATCTTGACCGTCAGAAAGTCGATCGGCTGGTCGCCACCGGCCTTCCGGGCTGTGAAAGTCGCCTTCGAAGCAATCTTGCCTGTTGCGCAGTATTCCATGAGCTTTGGCGATGCTTTGCACATTTCGAAGTTGAACGTGATTTCCTGCATCGTAACCATGCTCGCTACGCAGCCTTTGCCGGACTGCCCCCAGTCGCCCCTTTGGCTCTCGCTCCAGAAGTAATCGAGAATGTCGATCTTGTCCTTGTGCTTCGAATCCGTGGATTCGCCCTTGATCCCGTCGATTTCCAGAAACATCGTGGCTGGCATCGCAAATCTCCTTCAATCTCAATTCGCTAACAGCAAAGATCTTCCCGGCACCGTGCCGGGATGACCAACGCACAACTCTCCATTGCTCCGTGACGGAAACCGATACCGAATCACTCCCGGCACCGATCCGTCCGATCTCGAGCCGGGTCGTGATCGAACGTTTCTACTGTCAGGCGGTTAAGGTTCGCCCGCCTTGGTCAGATCGCAGATGCCCACGAATCATCCCTTGTCGGGAAGGTTCGCGACCAGTCGCAGGCTGACGCTGATTTCTTTGAGTACGATATGCGGTACGATATGTGCGACCGCTCGATAACAACCAGGTCGAGCCGGATCTTCTTCTACCTCGACCTGCGCAGATTTTAGAGGATATTTCCGCTTCTGTTCCTCGCCACCCGGGTCTTCGACCACATACATATGCAGCCAGTTGTGCAGGAGCTTCTGCATATCCTCCTTACTCTTGTAAGCCATGATTTTGTCACGACAGATCGCGTGAATGTAGTGTGCGATCCGGCTGACGATCAGAAGGTATGACAGATTCGCCGTCAGTTCCGCACTCGCGGTCGCCTCGTTGCTGGCGTATACTTTCGGTTTCTGACAGCTCTGAACACTCATGAATACGGCACGATCCGTGTTCTTGTAATGTACGACAGGAACGAATCCGAGTTGAGCGAGTTCGTTTTCGCGACGTTCGCCGATACTCACTTCGATCGGGCACTTGGTCGCCGCGTCGCCTTCCGCAGTCTTGACGACATGCACAGGCAAGTTTTCGGCAAGCCCACCATTTTCCACCCCTGCTATGGCGGCATACCAGCCGGTGTCTACGAAAGCCTCTGCTACCTTTTCGCCTAGCAGGTAAGCTGAATTGACCCACAGATAGTCTTCGTGAGTCGTTCCGTCGACTTTTTCGTCGAACGCGAATTCAGGAATGATCGCTTCGCAGTCGCCTTTACCGTACGGCAACCGGCCAAGATAGCCCGGAACCGTCAAGGCGACATAGCGGGAATCGACCGACTCTCGAAACGAGTTCCATCTAGTGTAAAAAGGATTCCTGCGATGGTCGAAAACGCTTGCCAGATCGTAGATCTCGTTCAGTTCCGAGAAACTTTCGAGACCGAAGCTGCTGGGCGAAGCAGCAGCGATGAATGGGGCGTGAGCTGCGGAAGCTACGCTCGCGATCTTCTGAAGGAAGTCGACTTCCTGAGAATTCTTCACGTCGAACTGGTAATCACCAATGATGACGGAATATGGATCGCCACCTAGCTTGTCATACTCATCCCCGTAGATTTTCAGGAAAAACTGACTCTGGTCGAAATCCTTAGCACGTTTCAGGTCATCGGAGAGTTCTCGTTTCGATGCATTCAGAACTTTGATCTTGAGCATTGTGCCGGTTTCGGCCGTTTGCACCATGTGATGCAATCCGCTCCATGAAGCTTCCAATTTCTGGAACTCATCATGATGCATGATCTCGGCCAGTTGATCGCTCATCAAGCGATCCAGCCTGGCGATTTCCTCGTCGATCGAAGTGATAAGGTCGTCGCTGATGCGGATCTGGCCTTCCATAATTCCGTTCAGGACCTGTTCCATCAGACCTGTGACGTATATCTTCTCTTCCGAATTGCCACGGACCTGTGTTGCGACATTCTCGAGCGTGTCTCGTACGAGCTTGTCAAGTTCGGGTGATTGCTCTCGTATGACTACTGACGAATTGGCAGTGCCTTGTGCGGTCAGCGGAGCTGTCGAATCGGTGCTCATGTTTACTTAACTCCTTTGGAAGATTCGTTATCGATCGGATTGTTCAGGAGCGGGTGGCGTTTGGTTCGAATCGTCTGGAGTCGCGGAAGCCTCAGATGACGAAGAACCTGGCCCGGAAATAGCGGCATTTGGTGAGACCGTCCGAGCAGCGATCATTTCATCGAGCAGGCTCATAGACTTCCGCATCGTTCTTTCCAGGCCTCCATTGACCCCGATATAGGTTTTGGCGGCCTCAAGTGCCTTTCTGGCTTCCAGAAGCTTCTGAAGTGCCGGGACCTTTTCGGCAACACGTGCCGGCTCGAAATCTTCGTACGTCTTAAAATCTATCGTGACGCCGAGAGACTGACCAGCTACCGGTTTGCCATCAGGGCCGCGGCTGATCCGGTCCGGGACCTGCATTTGAACACGAGGCTTACATCTTGCGAAGATGGCTCCGAAGTTCTCCTTGTCGATTTCCTCGAACCTTCGATCTCTGTAGTCTTTGATCGGGTCTTCTTCATTAATTTTACCTGTCAGATTCGCTGTGACGGCGATATTGCAAAGCAGCTCTTTAGCTTCTTCAGAATCCCGCGTCTCGACGTCGGTCGTCATTCTGACACGTGGTGGCCGAACACGAGTCAATTTGTGCTGGGTACCTCTATTCAGTCCACGAGCCATGGCGAAACCTCGCTTTCTGTCTTTTCGCTAATCGTCGTACCAACTCTCAATCGAAGCGATCATTTCAGCGGCGCAATGGGCTCGCTGAATACCGGAATTCGAGGGCGACCGAATCTTTCCACTTATCTTCTTGCAGTAGCAGGTGTCGAGCTTCGAGATCAGAATCGCTCAAGAATGATTTCAGCATAGCGTGTACCTTCTGCGAGTGCTATAACCAGACACCGGAAATTTTCCGGAACTTCGCGGTTGTCCCGAGCCCCTCATCAGGACGACGAATCAAGCCACTCCGACTTGCATTCCTGATCCAAAAAATCTTCGGCCCGACGAAAAAGTAGCGAATTGCGCTCGATACCCAGGAACACCGACATTCGTCAATACTGCCGAATCAGAGGAATCCGACGCTCAACGACTTCGTTGATTGCGGCGGTTCGATCCTGTACGATTCGAGCTGAACTTGCGATACGCGTGAGAAGCAAGATATCCGATCGTATCACCCGTTGCCGATCGTTCATGGCTTTGGTTTCTGTATGAGGTTTCCGACATGTCTACTGGCGATTTCGTTCAGGCGAAAAGGATCCTCAAAGTCGATACGTGCCTGGGCGACGATGTCATGCTGCTTGTCGGGCTTGCCTCTCAGGAAGGACTCTCGCAACTTTTCCGCTTTCGCTTCACGGCGATCGTGGAAAAGTCCAAGAAAGTAGCGATGGACCAGCTCGTAGGCACGAGGATCAAGGCGGAACTGCTTACGCCAGACGGGAAAAAACGCCATTTTTGCGGAATTGTCCGCGAAGTCATTGAGAATGCCGGGAATTTGAAGTTTCGGAAATATGATGTCGAAGTTGTGCCAGAAGTATGGTTTCTGACCCTTAGGTTCCGTAGCCGCATTTTTCAGGACAAGAGTGTCAAAGAAATTCTCGGAACGGTCTTCCGTGACATTGGGTCAGTCGAGTTCGAACTCAAGAAGCAATACGAGAAGCGGAACTACTGTGTCCAATACCGCGAGTCGGATTGGGATTTCGCAGCGAGGCTCATGGAAGAGGAAGGAATCTATTTTTTCTTTCGGCATTCCGAAAAAGGTGATGATCTTGTGTTGGGGGACTCTCCGGAGACGCATCCCCAGGTCCCCTTCGGTAACGTCATCACCTATTCGCCTTCCGAAACGCCTGGACAGGGAGAGAATTTCCTGCTCCAATGGCAAAAGGCCCAGAGTGTCGCATCCACGAACTTCCGGCTTTGGGATCATAATTTCGAGAAACCCGGACAAAATCTCGAAGCCGAAAAAAAATTGAATTCCGAGGTCAAGTTCGGCAAGGTCACCCATAATCTTCTTACGGTCAATCCTGATTGGCTGGAAGTTTACGATTGGCCTGGCGGTTACGCCCGGATGTTCGACGGTATCAATTCTTCAGGAGGAGAACAGCCAGACAGGCTGAACAAAATCTATACATCGAACGAGAAGTCCGCATCCATTCTTGCTGAGCGAGCCGTAACTTCTTCTGTTCGGACCGAAGCGGCCGGCAGTCTTCGGCAAATCGTCCCTGGGCATAAATTCCAACTTCGGTCGAACTCATCCGAGGATTCCGGAGTAGAAGGGGGCTATCTCATCACTTCGGCACAACACTGGGCGACGATGGGTGCGAACTATATGTCTGGCGAAGACGCGACGATCTCGCATGACTGTATCTTCTCGTGCATACCTATCTCGGTGCCATTTCGACCTCCAGCTTCGACTCGACGTCCAACGATTCAAGGAGTCCAGACCGCGACCGTAGTCGGTCCCAGAGGTCAGGAAGTTCATACGGACAAATACGGAAGAGTCAAGGTCCGCTTTCACTGGGACCGTGAAGAGGAAAAAGCGACGAGCTGCTGGATACGGGTCGCGCAGCCGGTTGCCGGAAATCGATGGGGCGCATCGTTCTGGCCCCGGATAGGCCAGGAAGTCGTCGTTACGTTTATGGAAGGGGATCCGGATTGTCCACTGATCATCGGTTCTGTCTACAATCCCGAACAGATGCCGCACTATCTCGGGGAAGGTCCCGACGACAAACACAAAAACGACAATCTGGTTTCAGGTATCAAAACGAATTCTTCACTTGGAGGCGATGGGTTCAACGAAATACGATTTTTCGACCAGAAGGACTCCGAACAGGTCTTCATGCATGCACAAAAGGATATGGACCTGAGGGTCAAAAACGATTATCGAAGCGAAATCGAACGTAATGAGCACAATCTCGTCAAAGGTGACCGGACGGAACAAGTCGAAGGTAACATTGTCCAGCGGGTCGGTGGAGGAAAAGGCCCCAACAATTATGAGATGCTTATCGACGGTTCTCAGCTGATAGAGACCGGGTCTGACCTGCACATATCAGTGGGTAACGAACGGCACGAAAAAGTCGCGACGTTCGCTCATACAGAAGCCGGTCAGGAACTTCACATGAAGGCCGGGATGGTGCTTTGTGTCGAATCGGGACAGACACTTCTGATCAAAAGTTCCGGAGGGTTCATTTCGATCGGACCTGACGGGATCACTATTGAGGGAACGATGGTCAAAATCAACTGCAAAGGAAGTCCGGCGACACAGACGAAATCGGCACGCCCGAAAAAGCCGGCGAAAGCGAAACCGGCTCAAACTGACGATGCGAAATCGGGCAAGAAATCGAAAATGACATAACTCAATCGGTGCTGCATTTCACGCTTGAGAGAGGAGCGATCGATCATGCCTCTAGGCCCAGCCGCACGCTTGGGAGATTCCGTTGCTCACCCTTTTCCGCCGACTTTGGGGCCAGGGGTGGGAAGCATGGATGTTTTCATCGAAACTCAGCCGGCATGGCGGGGGATACCATTAGCGGCTGTCGCCGCAATCATGGCATTGAAGGCTACGAACGATGCTTTAATTTTGGCGGCGGAAGCCGCCTCCCTTGCTGCCTCTGGAACTCCGGGCGCTCCTGCGGCGATCGCTGCTGAGAAGAAACTGAAAATTGACTCGGCTCTCGCCATGACGAATGCCCTCCAATCCGCTGGTCCGAATGCTGACAAGCATATGTGCACAACTCCACCACCGCCGACCCCCGAGCCGCCTCATGCACTTGGAATGGTGACTACGGGAAGTGTTACTGTCCTGATCAATGGCATGCCTGCATGCCGCATGGGCGACACCATCATAGAAGCCCTGGGGCCACCGAACTCCATTACATCAGGAGCCCCCACTGTGATGATCGGTGATTCGACGGTGTCAGGGCAGGGGGGTGCTCTCCAGGCTGCTTCCGCGGCTGGGAAACCTTTTGCCGAATATTGCCCATATTCATGATTTCCTTTCGGAGCCCTTTCCAGCGAAAAAAAGACGATCGGACAGCAAAACTCATCGAAATGATTCCGAATCGCAAGTGGATACGATCTTCCACAGGCCATTCAGGAATTTCGGAAAGACAGGCACCTTCAAATGCCACCGACACAAAAACGCCTTGTTATCAAAATTCCGAGAGGCCTGAATTCGCCATTCGTGGCTACTTTCGACAGTCCATGCAACCTCACGATAGGCCGTCATAGTCAATGCGATATCGTTCTTTTGCAGGATGCATCTCTTTCTCGCCGACATCTTCGGATCGAGTTCGATGGACAATCGATCCATGTGATGGATCTTGGGAGTACTGTCGGGACTTGGATCGACGGCATTCGCCTTGAAGGAAAGTTGCCTCTGCCTGAGCATGCCACGATGACCGCAGGCTCCACGAAAATCCACCTGGCTGTCATCTCAGAAGCTGCATCAGACAAAGGCATATCGTCAAATCCTCACGCTCAAAGACCACCTGCCCCATTTGCTCCAGGGAGTTCATCAAACCGAGCGAATTCGTCTCATGACGAATTTATCGCCACGATTGCCATTCATGAATTGCCAAGTCAACTGTCAAATATGGGAAAAATAGTGCATTCATTCGGCGAATCTGTTTATGCAGTGCTCGATTCTGCCAGAGATGCGGCGATTCTTGGATTGCTCGCCAAATACGCACCCGGAAATTATGTTTCTTTGCTACCTTCCTTGACTGCCTCACGATGGAAAGCCTATGGGCCATTTTTAGTGGATGTCACCAAACGTCCTGAGCTACTCAAAAACCTGCTCGAATTCGGTTGGGGAAAAGCCTGGGGAATTTATTGTATCTCGACGAAACCATTTCATGAGATGGCCAGCCATCTGCGTTCCCTCATCATAGTCGAGGGACCGGAAGGGCAAAAAATGATTTGCAGGTATTACGATCCACGAGTTCTGGCGTATTTTGCATCTCTCGAAGATCCATCGATGCGGGAAGCCATTCTTGCCGAAAACTTCCGAATCGTCATGGAAACCGGTCCTCATACTCCAGATACCGCTCGTTGCCTGAGCCGTTACGAAGATCGGCTTTTTCATGCCGAAGTCGAAATATCCCCTGCCAATTGAGAGACATTTACGAAAAGCTGGTTATAAAGTGATAGAAGTTACGCGAAAGCCTCAATTCTGTAAGTGGGGTATTATCCCAGCCTTAGACAGGGCTGTTTAATTCTCTTCTCAATTCTCATGTTTTTTCTATGAATACTCTGATCAGTCATCGAGCTATTGTCAGAAGTCGTGTTCTGGAGAATGAGAGAAAAGCGGCGTATCCTGCTGGTCGGTACAGCAATGTTCCATCAGCGGCCCAACGAGGGCACGAGGATACGCCATGCGTCAGAGTACGAAATTCCAGGCCGGGCAACCAGCGAGCGTCGAAAATCTTGCCAGCGACTCCAGCCAGTCGCCTGTTCTGGCCTTCCAGAATCCTGACGAATTCCGCAGTCAGCTTGATCTGATCATCCGCAACGGGGCTCAGCAGATGCTCCAGGCCGCCATCGAGGCCGAAGTCGAAGACTTTCTCGCCGCTCATGCCGAAAAGCGTGACCCCCGCGGCAATCGCGTCGTCGTCCGCAATGGCCGCCTGCCCGCTCGGTCGATCCTCACAGGGGCCGGTAAAATCGAGGTCAGCCAGCCTCGCGTCCGCGACAAATCGCCCGACGCTGAGGGCCGTGCCGTGTTCTCGCCATCGATCCTGCCGCCGTACCTGAGACGCAGCCCCAGCGTCGATGAGCTGATCCCGTGGCTGTACCTCAAGGGCATCTCCACCAAGGACTTCGGCGAGGCTCTCAAGGCCCTTGTCGGCGAGCATGCGAGCGGGCTGAGCCCCAGCACGATCGTCCGGCTCAAGGAGCAATGGTCGGCCGAATATGACGGGTGGTGCCGTCGTGACCTGAGCGGCGAACGCTACGTTTATCTTTGGGCCGACGGCATTTACGTCAATGTGCGGCTGGAGGACGAGGCCTCGTCTCGTCAATGCATTCTGGTGCTGATGGGTGCCACGGCCGAGGGAACGAAAGAGTTGATCGCCGTGTTAGACGGCTTCCGGGAAAGCGAGCAGAGCTGGTACGAAGTGCTGGTCGACCTGAAGGACCGTGGGATGACGACGGCGCCGCTGCTGGCCATCGGCGACGGCGCGCTGGGCTTTTGGGCGGCGTTGCGGAAGGTGTTCCCGGAGACACGCGAGCAACGGAACAGGTGCACAAGACGGCCAACGTGCTGAACAAACTGCCGAAAAGCGTGCAGCCGAAGGCAAAGGCGGACATTCACGAGATCTGGATGTCGGACACGCGGGCGGCCGCGGAGAAGGCATTCGAAACCTTCCTGGAGAAATATGGCCGGAAATACCAGGCGGCGTGCGAATGCCTGGGAAGGACCAGGACGTGCTCTTGACGTTCTACGACTTCCCGGCGGAGCACTGGAAGCACTTGCGGACGACGAACCCGATCGAATCGGCGTTCGCGACGATCCGGCTGCGGCATCGCCGGACGAAGGGCAGCGGCTCACGCCGCACGAGCCTGGCGATGATGTTCAAGCTGGGCCAGTCGGCTTAGGGCCGCTGGCGGAGGCTCAACGGCCATCAGCAGATCACGCTGCTTTTGGAGGGCAAGAAGTTCGTGGACGGAATCCAGCAGGCCGCCGCTTGACAGAAATCCTGGAACACGAGATTTGACGGGGCGGCAAAAAGTCTGGCGAATTTTCGTGCTGGCGCTACGATGGTCGCATGATTACGATTCGCGATCACCGAACCGGCGACCTTTTCGACCCATGGGACCATCTTGGTGCGAATCGCAAGAGGTTGCTCGCGACAT
>WGMM01000049.1 GCA_016125085.1 bacterium | reverse complement strand
TTCGGCTCGTCTGGCCGCTGGCCACGACGCCGACACACTGGCTGGCCTGGTCGACATGGCGTCGCAGACATCAGGCCGTGGCGCGGATGTGCCACTACAAGAACCGGGGACAATCCCCTTGATTCAAGCGCAACTGTAGTAATAGGTCGCATTGTGATTTCCTCGTCGGATTCGAATTCCAGATGCGAAAATTGCCCGTTTCGTATGCTCAGCGACTTTGCGCGGTTCAGCGCTTCTGGATAAAGAGATCGAGATGCTGTTCACTGAGGAAATGACAGCGCTGATTCGATGCGTTTCGCGGATACCGGGGTGATCGCTCTGAGTACGCAAATCGGCGGGAACTCCGTTTCCGTATTCTTGAGGATATCGGAGCGCAATGTCAAGAATTGACGGCCTTTCGAGGCATATTTGCAGGAATTCATTAAAGAACGAATCGAAAAAAGCTTCAGGCATCCTTTCCCGGGTTTCGATCTCATTTACGATCCCATGCATTTTCGAAATGCGAAATTTGTCGGGGATGACCTCCCCCTCTGAATGGGCAACTCAGCCCGTACGTTCGAGCGGCTTTTACGGAATTGACCTGTGTCGCTATAATCGGGGGCCCACGGTCATTCTCCACCCCGCCTCATTTCGACAGACGAGAACAATTTCACCATGTCAGCTTCTTCCACTCCCACGGCCATCGTCACGGGAGCCGGTACCGGAATCGGTCATGCCACAGCGAAGGCCCTTGCGGCCGAAGGATTCGAAGTCGCCCTGCTGGGCCGTCGCGCGGACGTTCTTGAAGTGACCGCGGCCGAAATTCTTGCTGATGGCGGGAAGGCCATCGTCGTTCCCTGCGATGTCGTCAACCGGGACTCTGTCGCCGAGGCGATGCGGATCCTCGAAAGCCGCTGGACCCGGTTCGACGTGCTCGTTTCGAACGCCGGCACGAACCTGCCCCGGCGCACGATGAAAGAACTCACGCCAGAGGACTGGGATACGCTCATCGACGTCAATCTCAACGGTGCGTTCAACATCGCCCGGGCCGTTCTGCCCCACATGCGCCAGGCCAAGGGCGGCACGATCGTCCAGATCTGCTCCATCTCGGGCAAACGGGCGAGCACGCTTGGCGGTATCGGCTATTCGGCGGCGAAGTTCGGGCAATCGGCCTTCGGAATCTGCCTGGCACGCGAGGAAGCCGCCAACAACATCCGCTCGACCGTGATTTATCCCGGCGAAGTCAACACGCCGATCCTGGAAAAGCGGCCGCAGCCGGTGCCGGATCACCGCCGGCCTGTAATTCTTCAGCCGGAAGATGTGGCTGAGGCTGTGCGATTCGTCGTCAAGCTCCCGGCACGGGCCAATGTGCTGGAACTTCTGATCAAGCCGACAGTCGACGACTACGCCTGAGTTCCGGAAAATGGACGTTTCGAAAGGCGATCGACCCTGCCGTTCGCCTTCGATTCGACATGAATGAAATCCGTTAAGTCAGCTTCCTGTCGATCTGGCGAAGATCGGCAGGAGGCTCCTGCATTGTCGCCCCTTCGATGATACGTTTCGCTGCTCTTTGCCTGGATTTCGATTTCGACCGGGATTTCGCTTTCAGCCCCAGGCCCATTTCGGCCATCGCGCGGCGAAAGCCCTTGTGGCTGGTCATGAGCTGCCGTGGATCGCCAGCGATGACTCGACTCTTCCCGATCATGATCACCTGATCCGCCGCCAGGACGCTCGCGGCATGCCGTGTGAAAAGGATGACGGTTCGGTCCTGGCTGAGCCTGCTGTAAGCGTCGCGCAGAAGTTCTTTCATGCCCCGGGTCATCGGCGCGGAAGGTTCTTCGACGATCAGGATCGAAGGGTCATGCCATTTGCCGCGTGCCAGGGCGATCAGATAACGCAGATACGCCTGTTCACCGGCGGGTTTGTCGGAATCGATGATGGTTTCGTATCCGGCCGGCAGGCGCTGGATCATGCGGTGGGCGTGGACGGCCTTGGCCGCATCGATGATGTTCGAAAGGTTCGCCCTTGGGTCGTTCAGGACGATGTTTTCGATGACGCTGCCGTCGTTGACGTACGCCTCGGGCCGAATCGTTCCGATCTGAAGTCGCGTGGAGGCGATCGAAAATTCACGCAGGTCGACTCCGTCGATTTCGATTCGACCCGAGTCCGGATCTTCCCATCGGGCCAGCAGCCGCATGAGTTTCGCGCGATAGACCGCGTCAGGACAGACGATCGCAGTGATTCTGCGAGCAGGCATGACGAAATCGAGCGTCCGGAGAAATTCCGGATCCTGGGGACGAACCGCCAGCGGGATTTTGTCGACCACGATCTGGTTGCGGCACGGCTGGAGAATCCGCGGGCTGCTGACGTCCCAGATTCTGGCGGAACTCGTCAGAGCCTGATGGAGCTTTTCGATCGAGGCCTCGCCGGCGACAGGCTGGCGCTTCGGCTGCCGATGCCTCGACGTCCGATCGAGAAGCGTGAAGATCGCGACGAATGTGCCTAAAGTCAGCAGTGCGATCGCCTGTAAGGGAGTCGGGCTCTCGCTGGCCGAACGGGTCGCGATGCACAACAGAGTCAGGGCGACGATCGCGACTTGTCCCCATCGGCGCGTGGCTTCGATCGATCTCAGGTTACGAGCGAATTCTTCGTCGCGCTGCGTCAGGAGGTCCAGGCACTCTTCAGAAGGCCGGTCCTGGCCCATCTCGGAACCGATGGCACGTCCCTGATAGGCTTCGCGAAGTTCTTCACGCAGAGAGTGACGAAGCTGGTCCGATTCATGGGCCTGGGCAGTGCGTTCCTGTTCGACCGCTCGGCGCACAGCTCGATTGAGCAACCCGAACAGAATCGTCGCACATGCGAGTATGGCCGCGAAATCGATACGAATCGAAGCGAATATCAGAAAAGCGAAAATCAGCCGAACGATCGCGTTGTCGCGAATCCTGTGTTCGTCAGCGACTGCCTGACCGTAAGCCGCAGCCTGATTTTCGACAAGGTCGATCGTCTCTTCGGCCACTTCCGGGGCGATCAGGGTACCGCTTGTCCGGTGCGTTTCGCGAAAAAGCCGTGAGCGAATCTCGCCCACGATGGAGAGAGCCGTGGCGTCGGCGGCCCGGTCACGAAAGCTGAGGCAAAGAGTACGAAGTGCCAGAAGTATGACGGCGAACAGGCATGCCCGGAAAAAATGTGACCCGAAAAACGATGTGCCCGTCTCGAGCCCCAGCCATTGCGCTGGAGCGATGAGGTGTCGCGGATATTGGCCGATGACCGCGAACTGAATGAACTGGGTGGCGATATCGTAAAGCAGCATTTCGACGAAAACGGCCGCCATGAGCCAGGCGGCCATCGATCGACGATGATGTGACGCGACTTTTTTCAGGCCACGGATGAGATTCGTCTGCGAATCGGATTGCATCGCTGGAGGTCTCCGAGCCGAAGGGCAAAGGCCGTCGAAACCTCATCCGTGACTGCCTGGGGCCTGGGTCAAGCCAGGTCCCGATCCTCGAACAGGATGAACGCGAAGCAGAGCGCGACAGCCGAATACATGGCGCAGTAGATGAACGCAGGCAGCACGTATTCGGTCCAGGGGATCAGCGAGCCAGTCGCGATCGACGGGCCGGCGTTGAAGAATTCGAGCGATGGCAGCACGAATTCGAAGAGCCGGGCCATGAACTGAACGAGGTCGTTGGCCCCTTCGCCACCGGTCGCGCTGACGAGCACCGGCGTGAGGTGTCCAAGAAAGAATACGGTGATGCACAGCACCATGTTCACAAGAATCGGCAGCCGGGTCGAAATCGCCACGCTGATTGCCGTCAGCAGGCTCACTTCGAAGAACACCAGCGCCAGGCCCGGCAGCACCTGCAAGACCTGACTGATCCGCTTTTCCAGCTCGGCCGCACCACCGGCCGATTCACGCAGGTCATAGGCGTACTTGTACCAGACGCCGGCGCAGAACGCGGCCCCGAGGATCAGGATCATCAGGAGCACGGCGGCTTCGATACCGAAGTACTTGCCCAGCAGAAACTGGCGGCGATTGATCGGTTTCGAGAGCAGCGTGATCGCCGTTTTGCCTTCGATTTCGTCGGCCACCGTCGAGCTTGCCGTGAGCAGCGCCAGGAGCAGCGAGACGAACGAAATCGTCGTGAGACCCGTGTCCTTATACATCTTGATGTCTTCACCGAAGGTGAAATAGGACACGAAGATGGACCAGAACAGGTAGAACGAGGCAAGGAAGATCAGGACGAAGAAGGCGGGCTGGCGCACGGCCTCCTTGAATGTCGCCCTGGCGATGACGAGGGTCTTCATGTGATTGTGCGGTTCCTGCGGACCTTGGACGAATGGGATGATGACGCCGAAGCGACGATGTCGCCCGGGATTCTGATTATCATATCGAATCGTGACCCGGGCCGCCAAGCCCGCGTATCAGGCGTTCGGCGGCTCGGATCGCCCCGGTTCCGTCCCGAACGCTACGACCGAAAAGGTCGCCAGAAACGGATACCGGCCAGAACCGTCAAAGCTTGACTGCCGCAAGTCTATCGGATCGATACGCTTCGTTCCGGTGAACGATTCGCGGCAGCCAGCAGATGAAGGAGAAAAATCAGCCCTGAGTGCCCTTGCCCCAGACACGGGTGCGGATGCCGAGACCGCCGCACACCGCGACGAGTTCGCCGAGGATATCGCCATAGGCGACTGCCACGTGATTCGACATGTAATGGGCCATCACGGCGTTCCAGTCACAGCCGAGATCGGCCGCCATGAAGGGCCATTGCCGCGTAGTGCCCTGCCACCAGGATTCACGTACTTCTTCCGGCAGATCGACCGATTCGCCGCGGCCGAGATCCATGACGAGGTCTCCCGAGCGGTCCAGCCAGGCGCGGGCCCAGGTGATCTCTCCGGGCAGGCTCGATCCGGCGAACGTGCCGCCCGGAACCGGGAAGTAACCGGCCGGCTGGCGATAGCTGTGCGCACCCTTCAGGCTCGTCACGTCGTGGTTGAAGGCGTACGCGCCGCATGAGCCGCTGTTGAGCAGGATCCAGAGGAAGCGGCCGTCGTGCTCGGCACCCCAGCGCACGTCGTGGAACATGACCGCCCCGGGCTGTCCCTTCGCCTCAAGAATTCGCTTCATCAGCTCCATCGGGATCAGGTTGCCCTGATCGGCCTCGGTGGAAGTGATGATCGGATGGCCATTGCCTTCCGGCCGAGCGTGAGAATTGAAAAGACCTTCGGCGAAATCGCTGGGGGGCGTCAGCTTCAGAAGGCCGAGCTGATACTGCCAGCCGAGGCAGTCGGCCTCGAACTCCTCGATCATGTCCAGAACGGTGAGATAATCGCGGAGCTGTTCGCGGGTCGAATCAGGCGTGAAGTCTTCGGCGTCGGTTTCGCCCCAGTGAAAGGTCACACCTTTGTCCACGACGAACTTGAAGGCCGCTTCGACCCGCTCCGCCGAGACCGAGCCCCGGCGTTCGAGAATCCACGCCTGGTCGACTTTGTGTTCCGTAAAGCCGATCTTCGTGAGCACCCTCGGGCCGAAATAGCCGTTGATCATGCCCATGGACGTATCGCCCAGCATCAGCGCCAGGATGCGCTTGGCCGAAATCGCGTCGAGCACGCCCTGGGCAACGCCCTTCGCCGCGGCGGAAACCGGGGCGGTTTTGTGAATTTCGTCATCGGGGTAAGTGGTCACGCCCGTCTCGGCCCACTCACGCAGGTGTTCCATGAAGAACTCGTCGGTCGTCCAGTCGGCGGCGCGTGTCCATACGCGGCTGGCAGATCGGCCGACGATCTCCAGGCTGGCGGCCGTGTTGAGCAGGGCCACCAGACCCGGCCAGGTGCCCGAAAAGTTCGACGCCAGCAGCAGAGGGGTGTCCTTACCCACGACGCCGTCGACGGTGTGCGGTGCGTAAGTCCAGTGCACGAAGAGGCCTACAGCAGGGTCGGTGACGGGCCCGAGCTTGCGGATCGATTCGCCGGGCCGAGTCAGGTATCCGTCGATCAGGTAGGGGCTTTTGCCGAGTTTCTTGAGGGCGGCGAAGATCTGGGTCGTCGCCTCCTTCGATTGATCGAGTGCCCATTCGTTCGGTTTGGCACGATAGTCGCCAGGCCAGAAAACGGCGATCTTGGAACTCATGTCAGCGATCCTGGTCGTTCTTTTGCGTGGTGAGTGAGGCGAAATCCGGCGAAAATCAGGACGATGCCCGCTCCCGAGCCGGCCGATCCGATTCGACCCGGGCCTTGACCTGAGCGTTCAGGTGAAGAACTGGGCTTCGCGATCATGATTCGTCGCATTACTATGACAAAAGATGGAATCCGAAGCTATCCGTCGGTCGGTTCATGAATCGCAAGTCGTTGCGTGAACGAATCGCCGGTTCGCTGGCCTGATAGTCAGGGATGGAGACGACCGATGCAATTACGCCTGTATTACTTGCCGCTGATGTGCCTCGTCCCGCTGACGATCCTGCCGGTCGATTCCGCTTCGGCACAGTCTCGTCGACGTGCCGCGGCACCCGCGAAGTCCCGTTCCTCGGCCCCGCGAGGTTCGGCGACCGCCAGATGGATGGGCCAGACCGGCGAAGACTTCGCGGGCAAGGCGACCACGCTCGGCGCTAACGGCATTCAGGATATACGTATCGACGTCGTCGGAATTCCGGTCGGCCAGGTATCGAGCATCGTCCTCAAAGGCCACGGCGGCGGCGAATGGCAATGGGCCCCGAACGGCATGCCGCCAGGTGGATGGGCCATTCACATGATCCCGGACGCGGCGAATCAGACGGCCCAACTCTTCTTCGAAAGCGGCCAGGAAGAGAACGGCCGAGAGTTCGAACTGAAATGGACCGTGCCCGGGCAGCCGGAACGGAGCGTCTACTTCCCTGGCGGCAAGGCGGATCCGACCAGGCCGGTCGCTTCGGCCAGGATCGCGGCCCGCTGGATCGGACAGGAAAACGGCAAGCCCGTCGACATCACGAACCCTTCGCCCGCAGTCGGCCCGGACGGTCTGGAAGATGCCGTAATCGAGCTGTCGGGGCTTTCGGATCGTGACGAGGTGGCCGCCGTAGAGGTCCGCTCCGAGGACGACAAGTATCACTGGTCGTTCGGAGTCAACCCGAAAGGGGCCTGGAACGCCGAGCTGGTTCGCGAACCGAAAAATTCGCCGACCGCAAGGCTCGTTCTGGCCTTGCCGCCGAAAAACTCGGGAAGTCTCGATGACCGCAAGCTGGAAGTGCGTCTGAGATACGCCTCCGAAGCCGTGACCGAAGCGGATCTCGTGGCTGGCGGCGGAGTCGCCGACAAGCCGATGCCGAGCTTGCCACTGCCGAAAGTAACGGCTTCGAAGATCAAGGCGAAATGGCTCGGGCCGGCGACCCGGTCCAAAGCCGGTGCCGGGGCTGTGAGGCTCGAGCTTTCCGGCATGGCCAGTGACCCGCGTGTCATGTCGGCGGTTCTGACCGATCCCGCCGGATTCATTTATGCGACTCAGAACGCGAAATCCGAACTGCCGTTTCAGCCGCTGCTCGTCGAACGCAGCGGAACGGACAAAGCCACACTGGAATTTCTGCCGGCTCGCGACCTTGAAGGACAATCGCTTTCGATAGCTCTGACGTACGCCGACGGTTCGTTCGGATTCGTCGACGTTCAGGCAGGTGCGACGGACATCGATCGCAGGATTCCGCAGGTGTCGTCGAGCCGTACGCAAGTTCGCCCCGGTCAGGATCTTCAGGCCGCCGTGAATCGAGGCGGCACCGTCGTTCTGGCGGATGGCGAATATGACCTTTCGGCGACGCTCACTCTCGATCGCCCTGTGCGGATCGAAGCGGCCCCGAACGCCCGGCCCGAGCTGAATTTCTCAGGGCGTTCGAACGAGCCCTGGCGATCGGCGGTCAAGATCCGCAGCGGCGGCGTCAGCCTTTCGGGTATTTCGATCCGCTGCGGCGAATCGATCGACTGGAAGGAGGACGTCGCTTATGGGCCGGCCGTGATCAGCACGACCGACCCTGACGATCGAGGGTTCGATCACGACGCCACGCACTGGGGGGTCGTTCTCGAAAAAGTCGAAATAACTGGACCGCCGGGATCGAGAGGCTCGGCCCAGCCGCCAGAGGCCGTCAAGCTCGTCAAAGTACTCAATGGAGCCTTAGGCCGGATCGAGGGCTGCGTGCTCAAAGGTGGCACGGTGCACCTTGCGGGCGGGCCCTGGAAGATTGCCCAGAACCGGCACGACGGCCCCCTGCCCGGCACGTTTTCCTACGATGCGTTCGCCGTGACGCGGCCGCTCGATCTTGAGATCCTGTCGAACCGAGTCGAGCCCACGAAAGGTTCAGGCAAGCTCTGGCGGTTCGCGAATCTGACTCAGCAGGCTTATGGCGTGCGTGTGGAGGGCAATATCGTGCGTAATGTCGGGCCCCGCAAGGACGACACGATCGGCGATATGAACGCGAACGAAATCCTGCTGACGGAGTCGTATCGCCTGAAGTTCGAAGGCGTTCCTTCGGCCGTTTCGTCGGACGGCACGGTCGTCGTCATGAGCGAAACGCCAGGTGGCCCTGCCGCTCCCGGCGATGCCGTCACGATCCTTACCGGCGAACAGGCGGGCGAATTCGTCACCGTCGTTCAGAACCTCGGCAATGGTGCGATCCGGGTGAATCCGCCGGTTGCTTCGTCCGGCAGGTCCGCATCCAGGCCTGTGATCAGCGTCGCCAGCGGATTTCGCGAAACCCGCATCGAACGGAACTCCATCGACGCGACCGGTTCCGAAAACGCGTTCAATCTCTGCCTTGCCGGCAACCATTTCGGCACGATCGTCGCGGAGAACGTCCTGACCGGCGGCGGCGAGAGCCTGCGTATCACGGCGTTTCCGACCGAATCGCCGAACGTCTGGGGCTGGTCTCATGCCCCCATGGCGAATCTGGTGATCCGCGACAATCGCATCTCGGGATCGGCTCTGCCGGCCAGAGTCGCGACCGACCAGGGACCGACGATCAAATCAAGCGCGGGGCGAACCTATTTCTCCGCCGACTTGAAAGGCAACGCCTTCGGGGCAAGCTCCGCGGGAACGGCCCTGAGGATCGGCGACCCCGGCACGCTGGACGCGAGCGGAACCGTCGTGAACCTCAAAGCCAACACCGCCGACCCAGCCAGCGCCGAGATCGAAGTCGTCTCAGGCCGGGTCAACGGCAAGGATCATGTCGAGAAGCGAATTCCGGTTCGCTGACGAATTCGCGAAATCGAAATCCGCGACGGCCGGTCAGATCGACTGCCCGGCCCGGAATTCGTCGATGACGTCCTTCAGGATCGCATCGAGATTCCGCTTCGGCTCATATCCGAGCAGGTTGCGGATTTTGGTCAGGTCGGGGATCCGGCGGTGCATATCTTCGAAGCCTGCCGGATAGGCCTGGCTGAAGGGGATGATCTCGATTTCCGATTTCGAGCCGGTCATGGCGAGAATACGCTTCGCGAGTTCCATGATCGTGGTCTCTTCGTCGTTGCCGATGTTGAAGACCTTGCCAGGGGCGTCGGTGTGGTTCATGAGGCCCACGATACCCTCGATGACGTCCTTCACGTGGCCGAAGCAGCGGGCCTGCGAGCCGTCGCCGTACACTGTGATCGGTTCGCCGGCGAGGGCCTGACGCACGAATCGGGGAATCACCATGCCGTATTGGCCGGTCTGGCGCGGCCCGACGGTATTGAACAGTCGGACGATCACGACAGGCAGCCGGGTTTCGTGCCAGTGGGCCAGCCCGAGAAATTCGTCGAGAGCCTTGGCACAGGCATAAGCCCAGCGGCGGGTGGTCGTGGCGCCGATGACGCTGTCGCCGTCTTCACGAAACGGGAGCTGATCGCTTTTGCCGTAAACTTCGCTGGTCGAGGTGATCAGCGTGCGGCGGCGATAGCGGGAGCAGGCACGGAGGACATTGTCCGTACCGTTCACGATGCTCTCGATAGTCAGCACCGGCTGGTCGACGATCAGCCGCACGCCGACGGCACTGGCAAGGTGAAACACAGCATTGCATTCACGCACGCACTCTTCGACGAGTTGATAGTCGTTCACGGAACCGACGCGCAGTTCGAAGCCGGGCCGGCCTTCGAGATTCGCGATGTTGCCGTACCTGCCGGTGCTCAGATTATCGAGAACCAGCACCTGGTTACCGTCGGCAAGCAATCTCTCGCACAGGTGACTGCCAACGAATCCCGAACCGCCGGTGACCAGATATTTCATGACTTCTCAGGTGCATTCGCTAGTGATGTGATCGGGTGATCGATCCCGATACGGATCGTCGACTACGCTAAAATATACGACCCCTGCGGATTTTCGCAACCGGGCCATGCGGGTATGATGTGGCGGGACAACGAAACCGGCCTCGAAACGCCTCGATCGCGTTCGAAATCGCATCACGCGTTGAGGCCGCCTGCCTGCCATTCCGACTAAGCTCGCCCACGGGCGGATGCCCTGTCCCCCGAGCCGGGCGAAACCTCATGAAGAAGATTCCATGAAAGCCGAAATCATCGCAGCGGGCACGGAGCTGATCACAGGCCAGCGGATCGACACGAACTCCGCCTGGCTCGCCTCGGCGCTTGCGGAATTAGGGATCGCGTGTGCGTACCACACGACCATCGGCGATGACATGGTCGAATATGTCACGGCCCTGGCACTGGCTTCTCAGCGGGCCGATCTGATCGTCATGACCGGTGGGCTCGGGCCGACTCAGGACGACATCACACGCGACGCCATCGCGGCTGTCGCTGGCCGCAAGCTTGTGCTGGACGAGCCCAGTCTCGTCGCCATCTGCACCCTCTTCGCCAGCCGGCGCGGCACTACGACCGACCCCGAAAAAGTCGTCGCCGAGCTGGAAAAAGCCTTTCCCGACCTCGTCGCCCGCAACCGGATCCAGGCCACATTGCCCGAGGGGGCCGAACCGCTGGCGAATCGCGTCGGAACTGCCCCCGGAATCTGGATGGGCCTCGGGCGGGCGACGATCGCGTGCCTGCCGGGAGTGCCCTCCGAGATGAAAATCATGTACAGGGAACAGGTCGTGCCACGGCTTTCCGCCCGAGGGCTGGCCCAGCAGGTCACACGCATTCGCAAGATCAACATGTTCGGAAGAGGCGAGTCTGAGATCGAGGCCGATGCGCTCGACCTGACCGCCCGAGGCCGGATTCCGGAAGTCGGCATCACGGCTCATCAGGCGACGATTTCGTTTCGCGTCTTCTCCCGCGGTTCGACGGCCGAAATCGCGGACGAAATCGCCCGGCCCACCGTCGATACGATCTACGAACGCTTTGCGGACCTCATCATCGGCGAAGACGAAGCCGACCTGGAAGAAGCCGTCTACGACGCTTTGTCGGAAAGGTCGCTTACCCTGGCCTGCGCCGAAAGCTGCACGGGTGGCACGATCGCCCACAAGATCACGCGTGTGGCAGGCGTCAGTTCGGTATTTCTCGGCGGAGTCGTGAGTTATTCGAACGCGGCCAAGCAGGAGCTTCTGGGTGTTCCGGAGGGGCTCCTGGCTCACTTCGGAGCCGTTTCCGCCGAAGTCGCCGCCGCCATGGCCGCGGGTGCCAGGCTCAAGTTCGGGGCCCATGTCGCCGTTTCCACGACCGGAGTCGCCGGGCCCGGTGGCGGTACGGCGGAAAAACCGGTTGGCCTCGTCTGGCTGGGCCTCGCGACGCCCGAGGGCGTCAAAACCAAGGCCCTGCGGCTCGGTGAAGAACAACCCCGAGAAATCATTCAGGAACGAGCCGCCAAGCACGCTCTGAATTGGGTGCGCCGATGGGCGAAGGGTTATGAAAAGTAACGGCAATCGGATGTTCGCTTCCGTCAACATTCGTTTTGAATTCGCTTGAAATGCTCGTAATTTTATGAGCACATATGTGAGTTTGCGTTCGCAAGCCGGGCGGCGAGCATCGTCTCAGCGATGTTCCCTGGCTGTGCCGTTCGATGAATGTCCGGGACAGATTCTGCATCGAACGGAATCGAAATCCGGGGGCGATCCATGTGCGAAACATTCGCATTTCGGCGGTATGCGGTTCGACTGATTCCCGTATCGATCGCTCTCGCACTGACATTGTGCTTCGCAACGACGTGCCCGGCGATCGAATTGTTCAATACTCTGCCGACCCCATTGGCAGACACGAATCTGGGGTATGGATCGTTAAGCAATACGACCATCGCGTACGCACAATCGTTTTCGACCTCGGCGGAAAGTTACGTTCTGACCGGAGTGACGCTGAGGCTCTCCTCGAATGCCACGACCGGAAGTTTCCGGGTGTCGATCTACGGATTCGACACTGCCACCAATGCTCCGAGTTCATCATTGTTTTCCAGCGTCATATTCGAAGGGTTTCCCACGGGAGTCACCTTCACGGGAGCCGACGTTCTTTTCCCGGTCAACGACCTGACGCTGGAGCCTTCGAAACGATATTACGTCGTCGCCAGCAACAGTAACATCACACCTGGGCTGGCCTGGGGGGATTCCCAGAACAATAAGGCCGTGGGGACAAATTATTCGAATGAGTTTTACGCCGGTTCGAACACAAGTGGCGCGACTTGGTCTTTCGCACCGCCAGTTCAATCGAACATCGCTCCGTTCATCATGCAAGTCACGGCAGTGCCGGAACCGTCCTCGTTCCTGATGGCGATAGCTTCAGCCGGAATCACGGCATGGGTCGTGAGGCGCAGAAACAGGGCAAGGAATTCTGCTGAAATCGCGGAATAAGGCGAATCGAAAAACGCCCCGGCGAAGTGCCGGGGCGGGACGCAAACGCGGCTTCGCGTCATGGTTTCTGTCGAATTCATTTCGTCTTCTTTTTGCCTGCGAAAGTGCCATTGGGCTGTTCCACGGCGATGCCGGTGGCTTTGCCCTCGGCGTCGGTTTCGAACCGGATCCGAAATCCCGTCAGGCCGTCGAATTCGAACGTCAGCTCCTTCGAAGGCTTAAGCCGATAGATCGGCTGGCCTGGCAGAACGGCCTGAAGCGTCGATCCGGTTCTTTCGATGCGTAACACCTGTGTCGCAAGTTCGTATTCGCCCGCGAGCGTGTCCAGGAAGGCCGGATCGGACGTCCGATCATCGGCGATCCGCTTGAAGACCGCCGGCGGAATCATCATTTCGAAGTCGGAAGAGACGGATCCGATCGTACCGTCGGTTTCCGTGACGAATCGGAAGAGCTTGCCCTCGAAGGCGTCGTCTTCCGGTTTCAGGCCATCGGCCGCGAAAACGTCGTAATGCCAGTGTTTCAGGGGGAATTTGATGACCCCGTAAGCGAGCTTCAGGACGTCGCCTTCGCTGGTGACGACAAGTTTGCCGAACGCAGGGTTTTCGTAAGTCCCTACATAGTCTTTCGTCGGATGCGACGGCTTCGTGTCGGCGATCCGAGCTTTTGCCTTGTCGGCCTTCGCGGTGGCGGTGGCCGCTTCAGCGGCGGCGACCCTGGCAAGCGCGAGTGCGGACCAGTCCACTTCCGCATTGCCCAGGATCTTGTCGGCGACCGTCCTGGAGACGATTCCGGGCAGTGCCGAGCCCGACTGGTTCACCAGAGCCACAATCCCCAGATCGTCATCCGGCCAGAGCGAAACCAGAGCGACGAACCCGTCGATCGCACCGCCGTGCTTCACGACTCGCCTGCCGCGATCGCTTTCGGCACCCCAGCCCAGGGCATAGCCCAGGTCGTGCACGTCTTTTCTTTCGTTCTGCGCCACGTTTCCGCCCGCGATCATCACCGGATTATGCAGTTCGGCGATCGTCGACTTGCGCAGGATCTCTTTGCCGTCAGAGGCTTTAGTGGTATGCCCCAGGTGCAGGTTCATCCAGGCCGCCATCTCTCTGGCTGACGAATTGATCGACCCGGCGGGAGCCATCCCCGCGATTTCGCGATAGGGCTTCACCTTGAAACCGTCCTTCGACTTGCCCTTGTCGTGATATCCGACGGCGTGATCAGGGTCGGCGGTCATTTCGGCGATGTGGAAATTCGTCCGCTTCATGGCGAGGGGGTCGAGAATCGTAGTTCGGACAAGTTCTTCCCAGCTCTTGCCGGTCGCACGTTCCGCGGCTGCGGCGGCCGTGACGAACATGATGTTGTTGTAGATCCACTTCTGCCGAATCGGCGCGGCCGGCTGGAGGAATTCGACCCGTTTGAGGATTTCCGCCCTCGGCAATTCGCCGGCGAACCACATGAGGTCATGCCTTGGCAGGCCGGTGCGGTGCGAGACCATGTCCCGCAGGGTGACGAACTGAGTGGTCGCCGGATCGACGATCCGGAAATCAGGCCAATACTGATGCACAGGGCGATCCCAGTCGAGCAGCCCCTGCTCCACCAGCGACGCGATCGTGGCCGTCGTGAACGCCTTGGTGCAGCTGCCGATGGCCAGGAGCGTGTCGGCCGTCATCGGCAGTTTCTGGTCGACGTCCTTGAATCCGTAACCAGCGGCGTGGACGATCTGGCCGTCCTTCACGACCGCCAGTGCCAGCCCCGGGGCTTTCCAGTCGGCCAGCATTTTATTGGCGATGTCGTCGATCGTTTTCGCGTCGATTTTCGAAGCCTTGACAGCGTCTTTGGTCAGCTCCAGTTCGACATCGACCGGCCCCTGCCGGTATCGGCCTTTGGCCGACTTGCCGTCCTCGGCGATCGTTCCTTCGTATCGGGCATCACCGGGTACGCCGCCAAGGCCGAATTTGAGCGATTTATCGGCGATTTCGATTTTTTCGAGAGAGAAGTCTTTGACGTTCTGAACCGGTACGTCAAAAGTGCCTGACCACTTTTCGCCATCTTTCGCCGGTGGTGCGAACTTGAAGATGATTTCGAGCTGGCCGCCGACCTTGCCACGCCAGGTCCCCGCCAGGGGCGATGCAGGTGCTTCTTTCGCTTCGGCGGTTTTCGCGGGTTTCGCGTTGCCGTCGGGGCCTTCAGGTGCGGCCAGCGCTGGTTTCGTCATCTGTTTCTCGACCGAATTCGGAACCATCGCCAAAGTCAGGTCGATTTTCGAAGGGCCTTGATGGAACGTTCCGGCGATCGACTTGCCGTCGCCGCTGAGTTTTCCTTCAAAGCGGGCATCGCCAGGCACGCCTTTGAGCTTGAACGAAATGGCATCGCCCTTCGCTTCGATATTACCGAGTTCGAATCCGGATACGTTCTGGGCGGGCACGTCGAACGAGCCTGTCAGGAGTTCCGGATGTTCCTTTTCAGGCTGGATTTTGACGATCAGTTCGAGCTGACCGGCGATTTTGCCGCTCCAGCTTCCCGCGAACTTGCCTGGCGACGCCGTGGCTTTTTTCGCCGCTTCGTCACTGGCTCTTACCGGGGATAAGATCGGGGCGACGACCATCATGAGAGTCGCGCTGAGAAACAGGCGGAAGCACTTCTTCGCGATCATCGGGGCTGACCTTTCCTGTCGAAACCGGTCGAAAAAGGCGACCGTTCTTTCAAGAACCATTTGAAGTTCTTGAGATATCGATGTGATATCACTTCGATAGGTGGTCTGTCAAGTCAAACATCAATGAATGTCGATTCCAGGATGCGCGGACAGTCACTGGAAGATGCGGCACGGAGGTCGCATCGGATATTCGAGAGTTCTGGGAAATAAGGGGTTTCGAGCACGTGCCAGGCGATGGGGATCAGACCCGTTCCGTCGGCCCGCCGTCGTTCAGGAACCGGCCGCCGTCGACACGGATACAGGTTCCTGTCACGAATGCCGTTCCGGTCAGGAGATATTCGATCAGTCGATTCACGTCGCCTGGATTGCCGACTCGCCGCAACGGAGTCGCCGCGATGACTTCGTCGATATCGGCGGCCGACATATGCGGGGGTGGATCGATCATGGCTGGTTGAATCATGTTCACCGTCACGTGTGGCGCCAGTTCGGCGGCCAGTGCCAGGGTCATGGTCTTCAGCCCGCCTTTGGCGACGAGATAGGGCAGATAATCGCGGTAAGGGCGGTCGATGGCCCAGTCGCCGATGTTCACGATCCGGCCCTTGAGTCCTTCGGGGCCGTCGGCTTGCCCGAGCATCGCCTGACCGGCTGCGACGGCAGTGTGATACGGCCCTGCCAGGTTCGCGGCGATGTTTCGGTCGAAATCTTCGGGCTTCAGCGATTCGAACGGTGTACGGGGAAAGATCGAGGCCATATTCACCAGGGCGTCGATCCGGCCGAAGGCTTCGATCGTGGCTTCCACGGCCCGGGCGGCCTGAGTGGCGTCCGCAAGATCCGCGGGAATGGCCAGCGTACGGACCTGCCAGCGGGCACTCGCTTCCTGGAGAGTCGCTTCGATTTCCTCCCTGCTCGTCCGGTACGTCATCGCAATACGGGCGTTTCTGGCACCCAGGCGCATCGCCAGGTCGGCCCCGACCCGGCGGCCGCCTGTGATCAGAACGCACATCGGTGGATCGTCGAGTGCTTCGCTCATATCGAGAATTCCGTATGCGCTGGGGCCAGAATCGAACGGAACCGTCACCTCATCGACACGAAGATCACTTCGGATGCCATGGCACGTCGGCCACGCCAGCGCGGTGATTGATGAGCCGGGAGAGGACGAACAGGAAGTCGCTCAGCCGGTTCAGGAAGACGATCGCGACGGGGTCGACCGGTTCGTGTTCGACATGAGACAGGCTGACGACATCCCGTTCGGCCCGGCGGCAGATCGTACGTGCCAGGTGTGCCGCCGATGCCGCCTTGGAGCCGCCCGGCAGAATGAAGGTCGTGAGCGGTTTGAGTTCCGCCTGCATCGTGTCGATGGCGCGTTCCAGGTGCGCCACGTGCTCAGCGTGAATGGCGTGAAAGAAGGGGCCTTTGGGGTCAGGGTCCGCCAGGGCCGAACCGAGGACGAACAGGTCGTCCTGCACGATCTTGAGATAATCGTCCAGCTGGGTATCGAGCCCTTCGGCGCGAATCACTCCGACGGCGGCATTCAGCTCGTCGACCGTGCCGTAGGCGTCGATTCGGGCATTGTCCTTGAATACCCGGCGGGGGCCGAGCATGCCTGTCATGCCTTCGTCGCCGGTGCGTGTGTAGATCTTGGTTTCCAAAGTTTCCGAATCCGTGCTGGAGATATGCGGGAATGGATCGAGTTGTGCGGTATCGCGGGAGGACGGAACGTGATCTCGCCTTCCCGGGCCGAGCCGGTTCCGCTGCCTTGGCGGTCAGACCGCTCGTCACTATACTATCCGTAAACGTATCGGCGGACAGTGCTGAACGTCACCCACTCCTGACAGCCCATTCCGTATTTTCTCTCCGAAGGTGCATCTCGTCATGATGATTCCCGTACTTGTCGCAGCGGCCCTTTTGAGCCAGCCTCCGGGAAATTCGAACGAGCCGAAGCGATCGGCCGCTGAGATCGCAAAGCTTGAGAGTGTGCACCTCAAGAACATCCGGCAACTTACCTCGGGCTTCTCGCGTGCCGGCGAAGGTTACTTCAGCCCGGACGGCAAGAAGATCATCTATCAGGCAGTGCCTGAAGGTGAGTCCGAATATCAGATTTACGTCCAGGATGCCGATCCGGCGGCGAAGCCGAAGATGGTTTCGACGGGCAAGGGCAAGTGCACGTGCGCCTATTTCCACCCGAACGGCAAATCGATCCTCTTCGGTTCGAGCCACCTCGACCCGGCCATCGTTTCCGGCAAGCCGGCCGATCCCAAGGCAAAAAGCCCGGCCTATAGTCGCAGCGAGCGTTACCGCTGGGATTTCGACCCGCACATGGACATTTTCATCGCGAATCCGGACGGATCGAACCTGACCCGGCTGACCGACACGCCTGGATATGATGCGGAAGGCAGCTATTCGAGAGACGGCAAGCAGATCATCTTCACATCGTTCCGCGACGGCGACGCCGAAATCTACATCATGAAGGCCGACGGCAGCGGCGCGAAGCGGATCACCCATTCCAAGGGCTATGACGGCGGCCCGTTCTTCAGCCCGGACGGCAAGAAGATCATCTATCGCAGCGACCGCAAGGGCAACGACCTGCTTCAGGTCTTCATCAATGACCCTGAAGGCAAATCCGAGCGACAGCTGACGAACAACGATGCCGTGAACTGGGGCCCCTGGTTCCTGCCCGACAGCCGCCATATCGTTTATTCGACGTCGCTTCATGGCCACGCCAATTACGAAATCTATCTGATGGACACCGAAACCGGCAAACAGAAACGGATTACGTATGCCGAAGGATTCGACGGCCTGCCCGTATTCAGCCCGGACGGCAAGAAAATGATGTGGACGAGCAAGGGCCGCAACCCGGAAAATACGAGCCAGCTTTTCATCGCCGACTTCGAACTCGGCGATGGAGTCAAAGAAGCCGACGCCACTGCGGTCCGCGAATGAATCCAGTCGACAGTGAAGGTTCCACCTTCCGGCCACGCGAATTCTGAAACCAGAGAATCGAGACGATACCGCCCATGAACGCCAAAGACCCGATCAAGCATAACCTGGACTTGGCCGAGATGATCATGAACTCTTATGTCGGCGACCTGACCGATGCCGACATCCTGGCGATCCCGGTCCCGGGTATGAACCATATCGCATGGCAACTCGGTCACCTGATCTCATCCGAGCGTTCGTTCATCGAAGGCATCAAGCCAGGTAGTTGCCCCGAGCTGCCCGCCGGTTTCGATGGCGTGCATTCCACGAAGGCCGAAACGAAAGGCACCGAGCCTGGCCAGTTCTACTCCAAGGACGACTATCTCAAGTTCTACGCCGCTCAGCGAGCCGTGACCAAGGCCGTCATCGACGCCCTCGCCGATGCCGATCTCGACAAGCCAGGCCCGGAAAACATGGCCCAGATCGCCCCGACCGTGGGCGCGGTTCTGAACCTGATCGGCCAGCATTACCTGATGCACGCTGGTCAATTCGTGCCCGTCCGCCGCGCCGCTGGTAAGCCGGTCACTATCTGACCTGCCCGTTTCCGTCACGAATCGACAAGAACCCGGCAGGATCGTTCCCGCCGGGTCTTTTTTTGCACCCGAGAGCGAAGGATCGTCCCGAAGTGCCAGCCGGAAAGAGCATCCGCGTCCGCGGCGCCCGAGTTCATAACCTGAAGAACGTCGACGTCGACGTTCCCGTCGGCCGCCTCACGGCCATCACTGGCGTGAGCGGTTCCGGCAAAAGCTCGCTGGCGTTCGACACGCTCTATGCCGAAGGCCAGCGGCGTTATCTGGAAACGTTCACGGCCTATTCCCGCCAGTTTCTCGAGCGGATGGAAAAACCCGACGCCGATCGAATCGAAGGCATCCCGGCATCGGTGGCCGTTGCCCAGACCGCTCCCAGGCGATCGTCGCGTACGACCGTCGGAAGCATGACCGAAATCGACGACCATCTGGCCGTTCTTTTCGCTCGTCTCGGCAAGGTGAACTGCCGGAAATGCTCTGCCCCGATCGAGCCGGCATCCGTCAGTAACGTATCGGCCTGGGTCGATGAACTGCCCGAGCGGACGCGCTATATGATCGCCTTCCCGCTCGAACTCCTACCTGGGACAAACCTTGCGCTGCTTGCTGACAGCCTTCGGGAGAGCGGCTTCCTGCGGCTTCGGATCGGCTCTTCGATGCACGTTCTCGAAGACGGACCGATCCCCGATCCCGGTGAGTCCCCGGAGGCGGACGTGATCGTCGACCGCCTGGTGCGCGGCTCGGATGCCATCGAACGGCGTGAGGACTCGATCCGCACCGCCTTCGAACGTGGTTTCGGCCGCTGCCGGATCCTGACCGACGAAGCTTCGCCCCTGTTTCATCAGGACTGGGTCTGCCCTCATTGCTCCACCCCACATATCGCCCCTGAACCTGCCCTGTTTCGGACCAACAGCCCTGTGGGCGCGTGCCCTGCCTGCGAAGGGTTCGGGCGGGTGATCGACATCGATTACGACCGGGTCATTCCCGACCCTGGACTGACGCTCTCACAGGGAGCCATCGCGCCTTTTCGCACGCCGGCTTATCAGGAAATGCAGGAATCGCTCGAAAAACACGGCCCCGCATTGGGGCTTCGGATCGATGTGCCCTGGCGGGAATTGACCGATACGGAGCGGGCTCTGGCGATCGAAGGCCGTAAATCCAAGGGCCTTTACGGCATCAGGGATCTTTTCGCCTGGCTCGAGAAGAAGTCCTACAAAATGCACGTCCGGGTTTTTCTGTCACGCTGGCGGGCCTATCGGCCTTGCGAAACGTGCGGTGGCGACCGCCTCAGGCCGGAGTCTCTGGCTGTTCGTCTCGGCGGTTCGACATTCGCCGAAATGTCGAACTTGACGCTCGATCAAGCGAAAGAGCGTATCGAATCGGTAGCGGCGGACCATGTCGGTCATCCGGCCGCCGAACGTGCGATCCGGCCGATTCTCGCACGGCTTGGCTATCTCATCGATGTCGGGTTGGGTTACCTGACTCTCGCTCGACCTGCCAGGACGCTTTCAGGCGGCGAGGCCCAGCGAGTCGGGCTCACGACCGCCCTCGGGTCTGGACTCGTCAACATGCTCTACGTGCTGGACGAACCGACGGCGGGCCTGCATCCTCAGGATGTCGATCGGCTGATCGCCCTGGTGCATGCCCTGCGCGACCGGGGCAACACCGTCATCGCTGTCGAACATGATCTCGATTTCGTCCGGAAAACCGATTATCTGGTCGATCTCGGCCCTGGAGCGGGTGAGAATGGCGGCGAAGTCCTGTTTCAGGGGCCGATCGCCGAAGCGATCGTTGCGACCCAGGTCGATCGTTCCCGCACTTTGCCTTTGCTGCAGCCCGCTCACTCCCGCAATCAGGCTGAAATGCCGCGCCGCGTTCGCCCGGTCGACAAAGGCTCGATAAGGCTCATCGGAGCAAGCGGCATACACCTGAAAAATGTCGATGTCTCGTTACCGTCAGGCGCGTTCACCGTGATCGCCGGTGTCAGCGGGGCAGGTAAGACGACGCTTCTTCGAGACACGATCTATCCTGCCGTCGCCCAGGACCTCGGCCAGGAGTGTGACCGGCCCGAGCCCTTCGACCGGCTCGAATTCGAAGGCCCGAAGCCGCGCGAGGCCGTTCTGGTCGATTCTTCCGCGATCGGCCGGTCCAGCCGCTCGAATCCGGCCACGTTTCTGAAGATCATGGACGAAATCCGCAAGGTTTTCGCCGAGACCCCGGACGCCAAAGCCCGCAAGTTCGGCGCTGGGCGCTTCAGCTTCAATAACGAGGAAGGCCGATGCTCCACCTGCGAGGGCAACGGCTTTACGACGGTCGAAATGCAGTTTCTGGCCGATGTCACCCTCACTTGCCCGGACTGCCACGGAGCCAGGTTCAAGCCGGAAGTGCTCGAGGTGACCTACCGGGGCAAGTCGATCGCCGACGTCCTGAACATGACCGGCCGCGAGGCATGGAGCTTCTTCCGTACGAAGTCGAACGTGCAGAATCGGTTACGGCAGCTGATGGATGTCGGCTTGGACTACCTGCGGCTCGGGCAGTCGACGAGCACGCTCTCGGGTGGTGAGGCCCAGCGGCTGAAGCTGGCCGCTCGGCTGGCATCAGCCGGTGAAGCGGTGCCTGGTTCGGCCAAAGCTGGCCAGCTGATCCTCATGGACGAACCGACGGCCGGGCTTCATCCGAGCGACATCGCGACGCTCCGCCAGGCGCTCGACAGCCTTGTCGACCGTGGCCATACGCTCGTCGTCGTCGAAAATGATCTGGATATCATCCGCCATGCCGACTGGCTTATCGAACTTGGCCCAGGAGCGGGCGATGCGGGTGGGAATGTCATTTTTCAGGGCCGGCCGGCGGATTCGAAAGGACGAGACACGCCGACAGGCAAGGCTCTGAATGTCGTATGACTTCGAAGCGGATCGCTTTGCGGCATCGGCTCTGGAGAATCCTCGGGTTATTGGGCATCGAGTGATTCGAAAACGTACAATGTTCCTGATGACTTCACGCAATGCCGATGACTGGAGTGAACATTGAGCTTCGCCCACCCTCGCAAATATGTGGCCGATACCGTTTCTCCGGAGTGGCGCGAATACTTCGCCGCATTGGCCGATCCGGAAGCCGAACCGGCCCGGCCCGCGCCTGCCGACCATGCCGGCTGGGCCGCGCTTCACGCCGATTTCGGAAATCAGCGGAAGGAGATGTGCGACAGAGCCGTCGAGCGGACGGGCGTGAAGCTCACGCCGATGAAACTCGGCGGCGTGCCAGTTCTGGAGATCGTTCCGAAAGACTGGACCGACGACGGTAAAGTGCTCGTCTATTGCCACGGCGGGGCTTACACGTTTTTCACGGCCCGGTCGACACTCACTTCAAGCGCCACGGCTGCCGCGGCGACAGGTATGCGCGTCCTTTCGATCGACTACACCAACCCGCCGAAGGCTCGATGGCCGGAAGTGACGGACGAAGTCGTCACCGTCTTCGATACGCTCGACAGGCAGGGATACGAATCCAGGCGGATCGCGGCTTTCGGTGACTCCGCCGGTGCGGCCCTCGTAGCCGGATCGATGCTCAAATTGCGCGATGCGGGCCGCCCTCTGCCCGCGGCCCTGGTTCTCTGGTCGCCCTGGGCCGATATCACGGAAACGGGCGAAACCTATCACACCCTCAAACATGCCGAACCAGCTTATACTTACGACCGCCTCCTCGGACCCGCCGCCGCGACATATGCCGATCCGGCCGATCAGAAACACCCTTATGTTTCCCCGGTTTACGGCGACTTTTCCGGCGGGTTCGCCCCAACCCTGATTCAGGGCGGTACGCGCGAGATCTTTCTGAGCAACTTCGTGCGTCTGTACCGGGCGATGGATGCCGCCGGATGTCATGCCGTGCTGGACCTTTACGAAGGTATGCCCCACGTCTTTCAGAACAAACTTCCCGAAACGACCGAAGCGGCGGCAGCCCTGGCCGTCATGGATCGCTTCCTGAAACGGCATCTGGGCAAATAGGGGCCTCCGAGCTTGAAGTCAGACAAGCGACAGGTTTCGAAAGCTCGAATTATTGCACATCCGTTGCAATCCATAACGGCGATGCCGAATGCACGATTGCTACAGCCCTGATCGATGTTCCGATCGATTGATCTTTCTCAGCATGGATAAAGCCCCCAGATTGCCTGGGTGGACTGCCCCGTAACCTGTTTCGTCAGAAGCGATCCCGTGAAGGTCCGAAATTTAGTAAAACTCGTGATTTCAATAAGTTAAGCTCGTTTTGTGAAACGGATTCGAACTTGGCCGAATCTGAAAGGCAATCGCTTGCGGAACCGCCGCAATACATATTCTAGCAACATGTTAAGTTCGTTTTGCGAAACGGAATTCCGAAGGGGTTTCGAGCCAGGATCGCTGCGATGTCGGATTGTCTTTTCGCAAGCGATCACCGGCCGGTTCGAGAACCTGTGATCCGTAGTCGCGATTTTGACGTAAAGCCATGGGATTGTTTCGCTCACATCCATTTTGCGAAACGGAATCGAATCGCACGTCACTGGAATCGATTTCTGTACGGAATCGGCGCAAAAGATTGCTTTTCAGGAACGTACGTTCGTTTTGCGAAACGGATCGGCCGGGTGTGATCGAACCGGTTCGTCGTAATTCCGGCGGAACTGGGAAACCATGTGGAAAAAAACTGCGACATGGAAACTCCTGATTTGCGTAAGTCTTTGTAGATCATTCGCTCAAGTGCATTTTGCGAAACGGAGGCCGGCAGTCCCATGTCCCATTTTCGAACCTTGTCGACGAATTTCCCGAGATTCGGGAGATAGTTAAAAGGGGTGAGCCAAATGGCGCATGACTGGTCACTCCCGGTTTTCGTTCTTTGTCAATTTCGGAAGAGATTCGCGGGTTTGGCGATGCGATCCTTTCGGTTCGGAAAGACGATCCACCTTGACCGGCTTTCGATTTCGGATACCCTGCGAACGATCGAACGGAATCGTCAGGATCAAGGAAGATCAAGCGCCATGGAATTGAAAGAGCCAACGTCAGTCGATCGGCCGTCGCGATCGTATCGAGAGATCGAGAAAAGTGACGGGGCAACTGCCGATCGGCGCAAGGCGAATCGCCGCAGGGTTTTGCTTGGCATGATCGGCTTCGGTGCGGCGACGACCGCGGCCGTGCAGTATCGAGACGATTTCGTCCCGAAGCGGTTCGCCGAGATTCTGCCGGGCGAGCTTTACCGGGGAGCCTGGCAGCGGCCGAGACAGATTCGGGCCATCGTCGATCATTACGGAATTCGATCGATTCTGAGCCTTTCGGTCATGGGGCAGCACGACGAGAAGTTCAAGAGCTACGCGGAAGTGGTTCGAGCGAATTCGGTCGACTGGATCCTGATGCCGATCGTCGGTTCCTACATGACGCTCGATCGCATGGCCGAGGCAGCCGACTGGGTGGCGGCACTGCCCCGGCCCTTGCTTTTTCATTGCGTCGCTGGCCATCATCGGACGACTCAGGCTCATACGGCCTGGCGGATGAGGCACCATGGCTGGTCGTTCGATCAGGCCTGGACGGAAGTGGCTCAATATGGCTGGACCAGCGCCGCTCGCGACAAGCGGGATTTCGCCCTGATCCGGCAGTTCTCCGAATCCCGATTCATCGACAAGGAGGTCGGCTATGAACCGATGGCGCTCGATGCGCTGGGTGGTCCGGGCCATATTCGCCGTGTCGGCGCTTAGCTTCGGCACGTTCTGGGGCTGGCGCAGTTCGGTCGACAATTTCGGCATCGTTCTGCCTGCCGGCAAAAATCCGGACGGTGCGGTCTATCGTTCGGACCAGATGCAGCCGGATGACCTGGCCCGCACGATCCGCGATCTGGGGATACGGACCGTGCTGAACCTGCGTGGCCCGAACCCGGGCGAAACCTGGTACGATGCCGAACGTTCGGCCGTGGTCGGTTCCGGTGCCGAACTCGTCGATATGTCGCTTTCCAGCAGCGAATGGATGAGCCGTCAGCAGGCGGTCGCTCTCGCAAGGGTCATCAAGGAATCACCCAGGCCACTGCTCATTCACTGCTATCACGGTTCGGAACGGACAGGCCTGGCCTCGGCGATGACGCATTTGCTCACGGCCGGGCAGAGCGTCGAATCGGCCCGAGGGGAATTTTCCTGGCGATATCTTTACTTCGGTCTTGGTGACGGGGTCACGACTTTCGCCCAGTTCGACGCATATCGCCAATGGCTTGCCACGAACAAGAAATCGCATTCGCCGGAAACGTTCGAGCATTGGCTGGCGAGCGACTTTACGCCAAAATGGCCGAGTCGGGAGCAATGGCCTTATGACCCGTATCCGCTGGTCGTGAAGAGTTCGCCCCCGGATACGACCGTCACCGGCCATCTCGAACCACGAGGAATGACCACCAAATGAGTGAGCCGCCGATATCGCCACCCCCGCTGAACAGCGGCGAACCCTATTTCGACATGCAGATTCGCGTGCGATACGCCGAAACGGACCGCATGGGCCTTCTGCACCATGCGAACTATTTCGTCTATTTCGAAATGGGCCGGGTCGAGTTTCTGCGGCATAAAGGTTATTCGTATAAGGACATGGAAGACGAAGGCAGCCTGATCGTTCTCTCCGACCTTGGCTGCAAGTACAAAAGGCCAGCGTTTTACGATGATCTGCTTACGCTGAGGACGATCGTCGAACGAACGACGCACGTGAAGATCGTTCACAGATACGAAGTCTATCGCGGGACGGATCTTCTGGCTGTCGGCCATTCCACTGTGGCCTGCGTGGATCGCGACATGCGGCCCAAACGGCTGCCTGAAGCGCTTTCGGAAGATCGCCCGCCGCGCGAGGGGCACGATACCCGGCCAGCTGTCGCCCCTTGAAGCTCAGCGAGACCAGCGGGCGAGACGGAGCGGAAGTCCTGTGTCGATCCGGCAGGATCGATTCAGACACCCCTGATTTTGGACGAGAAAATCGTTTCGGCTTCCGTCACGATTTCCTGGGTGATCTTCGCAGCCATATCGTTCGGCAGGCCAAGGACTTCCTTGAGTTCTTCCAGATAGATGTGCTCGGCCTTCGTAATTTCCTTGTCGGCGACGACGTGCCGCAATGCGCTTCGAAAGGCTTCACGGGCAGTTTCGTAAACCACTTCGGGCGATATCCCAAGTGCGTGAGATTCTTTCCAGATTTCGGATACGTGCTCGAAAAATCGCTCGCGGCTGATTTCCGCCGGGTCCGCAACGGTCCGGACAATCTTCTTTCGCCACATTTGCTGGTCGTAGGAGGTTCCGGTCGGATCGGTCGCTTCGCGGTGCATTTCGGCCGAATCGAGAACCGGGTCGGACGGATCGAGCCCCCAGGCCTGGCGCAAGGCTTCACGTTCCTGCTCCGAAAACTCTTCGCCATTCGTGTCTCGAGACTTCAGAAGACTCAAAATGGAGGCGAAAAGACTCATGGCCGATGCCTTTCGTAACGCTCGAATGTGGGAGTTCGTCCGTATCGATTCATTTTGGACATTATACTATTCTTATCACGTTTCGAAGACAGAGAATCGAGAGATCGTGCGGCTTCCAGCGATGCTTCGATCGATTCTGACCGACCTCGGACCGGTTCGGACTGCCTGGCCAGGACGCAAACGAAGGGGAACGCCGTACTGACATGAATTCGAACGGAGGCGACGACGCGGCACGTTCCGAAACCGAGGCATTCCTTTACGGACGCCTGAATTACGAACGTCAGGGCCTGCCTGGCGGATCGCAGGGCCTGGGCCTGCGCAGAATGCGACGGCTGATGAGGGCCCTGGGTGATCCTCAAAACTCGTTGAGAATCGTTCATGTGGCTGGTTCCAAGGGTAAAGGGTCCACATGTACGCTGCTGGCCGCAGGCCTTTCGGCAGCCGGGCACCGCACAGGGCTTTTTTGCTCGCCCCATCTGCACACGATCCGGGAACGCTACCGGATTGACGGAGAGATGATCGAAGAACGTACTTTTCTGGAATTGACTCAGGAAATTCGGCCATTCGTCGAACGGATCGATCAGGAAGACCCGGACGGAGTGCCTCTGACGTTTTTCGAAATCACGACCGCGATGGGTATCGTGTTTTTTGCCCGGCGAAAGTGTGATGCTGTCGTCCTGGAAGTCGGTATGGGCGGCCGGCTCGATTCGACGAATATCGTACGGCCCGTGGTGAGCGTCATTACGTCCATCTCCCTGGAACACACACGCCAGCTCGGAGCGACGACATACCTGATCGCCGGAGAAAAAGCCGGGATCATCAAACGAAATGGCCATGCCGTCAGCGGTGTGCGCGATCATGACGCACGTCAGCGCATTCGCGAGGTCGCCTCCTCACGGCTCGCCGATCTGAAGGAAGTCGATCGTGATTATCGTTTTACGGAGACCCTGGAACCGGAAACCAGAGACGGCTGCCGACGTGCCAGGATCGATGTCCGAACATGGTGCGGCCGTTGGGAAAATGTAGCTGTACCCTTTCTCGGTCCTCATCAGGCGGAAAATGCGGCCCTGGCACTGGCGACGTTCGATCGCATGCGGGAACTCGGTACGGATGTGACGCGAGCCGATGTCGAGCGTGGCTGGAAAACGCTCAGCCTGCCTGCCCGAGTGGAAGTGCGGAAGGTGGGCCAGACGACGGTCGTCGTGGACGGAGCGCACAGCCCGGCTTCCGCAGAAGCGCTCGCTGCCACTCTCGTCAGAAATTTCCCCAGGGCAAGTGGCAGGCAAGTGCTCGTTTTCGGCACGACACGCGAGAAGGACATGCCGGGGCAGTTGCGAGCACTTCTCCCGAACTTCGATGCACTGATCGTCACGCGTTATCTGTCCAACCCTCGCTCCCGGCCGATCGACGAAACCTGTCAGGCGGTGGCCGATCTCGGGTATCGTGTGAGTGTGGTCGCTGAAGAACCTGATGCCGCGATGAAGGCTGCCCTGGAACTTGCCGGGCCTGAAGGACGAATCGTAGTGACAGGAAGCCTGTTTCTGGCTGCCGAAGTTCGCGAAACGCTGGATCGATGGACCGACGTCGAAGTGAATCAGCAACTCAACCCGGGTAAATGAGTCTTGACATGAATCCTGACAAGATGTTTCGAGCGGGAGTGGTTCTTCTGGCGACCGGTATCGCGGCCGGGGCTTTCGGTGCCCATGGGCTGAAGGATCAGGTGTCGGCCGACAAGCTCGTGACCTTCGAAATCGGCGTCCGTTACCAGATGTATGGTGCGCTGGGATTGACGGCGGCGGCAGCCTGGCTGAAGCACATGGGGCTGAGCGTCTCTTGCGCGGCAACGACGATCGTGGCCGGTGTGCTCATATTCAGCGGCACGCTTTACGGAATAGTTCTCGGCGGGCCGAAATGGCTGGGCGCGATCACGCCGATAGGCGGAACGCTTCAGATTGTCGGCTGGGCCATGGTTGCCGCAAAGTCGCACAGGAAAAGAGAGTCGAACGGCTGATCCGCTGAAACAGGCTGAGCCACGCAAGCACTCCGGTACTCCGGGAATCGAGGCGATCGATCATGAGCTTTCGGATTCATTGCCCGGAATGCGACATCATGTTCGAACCTCCCGCTGGAGTATGGGCCGCCCAGTGCCCCTTCTGCGGCAAACTGGTCGAAGTGCCCCAGGTGCGCGCCGGTTCGACTTCTACCGAGTTCCGGAAGCGCGTGCGGAAGGGGCCAGGCTGGTGGCCGAGACTGCGTGCGCATCTGCCCGCCTGGACGAATCTTGTGCTGGCGACAAGTTTCGTGATGCTGCTGACTTCCGCACTGATACAAGCATGGCTGGCCGCACATGAACAGCGTTCGTCGGATGCGTTCCTGCGTGCTATGGTTTCCTGGAAGAAGGCGCAGGCAGATAAGGACGATGCCGAAACCGTCAAGGCAGCGGACCGTCTGATCGAAATTCTGAAATCCGAACCCGCAAGGGAGCTGGCGGCCGCTCAGGGGCTGAAAGAATCGGAAGTCGCCAGCATGAGGCGCAAGGCGGCCCGGGCTAATTGGGAGCGGCGTCTTGAAGGCGCAACGAAGAAGCCGCCTGATGAGGCATTCGCCGATTTGTCGGACTTGTTTCGGCTGGCGAAGGCTGACGCCGATTCGATTGACCTGGCGCCAAAATCCGTCGAAGCCTGGGCGAGAATCAGGGCCGACACCATCCGGGCGGCGATGTCTCAATTCGCTGCGGCTTTCGACAAGGGAGAAAGCCGGTCCGCCTGGAATTCCCTGAAATCGGCGGAGGGGTTTCTCGGTCGAAAGTTCGACGACGGATCTGGATCCGACCCTTTTCGTGTCGAGATCGGTCGCGCGGTCGATCGTATCGCGGGTCGCTTCGGGTTGACGTTCGGTTTTCGCATGAAAGCCAGGACGTTCGTCTCGGAGAATGACGCGAAAGACCGGGTCTTACCCCTTCTTGAGGACCGGTTGGGTAAATTGGGCTATATCGTCAATGACTTGAAGGATCCGGAATACGTCAAGCGATTCGATGATTCCGCGAAATATCGAATGGATGTCGAAGTTGCGGAAAAATACGGTCGAGCGTTCGAAGATACGCCCCACAGAACGACTTCAATTGAGTTCGATTTTGTTCTGAAGAGTCCGGGAATGGCGGATGAGCGCAGAAACGTCGTGGTACGGACACCACGAATCCCCGCAAAAACGGCAATCGGAATGTCACGGCTGCAACTGGCCAAAAACTCCGACGAACGTATCGAGCGAAACTTGCAGCAGGCCGCCTGGG